>CAVRRV010000007.1:0-76963 GCA_963723615.1 uncultured Actinomycetota bacterium
CCTGCTGGTCGCCAGCCGCAACCGCAAGAAGCTCGCCGAGCTGCGCCGGGTGTTGGACGCGGCTGCCGTGTCGGGGCTGACGTTGGTGTCACTCGACGACGTGCAGGCGTTCGACGAAGCGCCGGAAACCGGCGCGACTTTCGAGGACAACGCACTGGCCAAAGCCCGCGACGGTTTCGCGGCGACGGGCTTGCCGACCGTCGCCGACGACTCCGGGTTGGAGGTGGCCGCGCTGAACCGCATGCCGGGCGTGCTGTCGGCGCGGTGGTCGGGTACGCACGGCGACGACGCCGGCAATACCGCGTTGCTGTTGGCCCAGCTGCGGGATGTGCCCGATGAGCGTCGTAACGCAGCGTTCGTCTCGGCTTGCGCGCTGGTGTCGGGCTCCGGTGAAGTCGTCGTCCGCGGCGAGTGGCCCGGCGTTATCGCGCGCGAGCCGCGCGGCGACGCGGGCTTCGGCTACGACCCGGTGTTCATCCCGAATGGCGAGGATCGCACTGCGGCGCAGCTGACTTCGGTGGAAAAAGACGCGATGTCGCATCGCGGTCGCGCGCTCAGGCTGTTGCTGCCAGCGTTGCAAGCGCTTGCGGGATAGCCTTCTTGACGGCGTTGATATCGCGTCTATTTCGCGTGTATAGCCCCTAAAACGTTGGGCTACAGGGCGAAACGAGTCTTGACGTCCTTGGTCTGGAAGTGCTCGACGATGATGCCGAGCAGCGGGATGGTTCCGGCCAGCAGCACACCGACCGTCTTGCCGATCGGCCACCGGACCTTGATGGCAAGGTTGAACGCCGCTAATACATAAATGAAGTAAACCCAGCCGTGCACGACTTCGATCCAACGGATTTCGTGGTGGAAGACCAGGTGAGAAACGATCTCGTAGCACAGCGCGATGAGCCAAAGACCCGTCGTCCACGCCATCACGCGGTAGCCGAGCAGTGCGGTGCGGATCTTCTCGACCGCCGTTCCCTGCTGAGCTTCGGGTGTCTCGGGTGTGGTCATGCGGTGGTCCTGTTCTGTCTTGGATGGCTTTCGTTGTCCGCCTTGGCAAGTCCGGCCAGGTAGGCGTTGTACTCGCGGAGCGCCGGATCGTCGGACTTTTGCTGTACTGGTTTGGGTCGCTCGGGCAGCAGTCCATCCGGTATTTCGGTCACGGCACGGTTCTTCCACGGCTCTGGCGGAGCTTCCTCATAGCGGACGAATTTGCGGTAGGCGTAGACACAAAATCCGGCGAACGCCGGCCACTGCAATGCATATCCGAGGTTCTGGAAAGTGCCCGACGCCGACTGAAACCTTGTCCACTGCCACCAGCCCAAGGCCAGGCAGCCGCCCGCCGCGAGGATCACCAGCACGATCAGCGCGGGTCTCCGACGACGTGTAGTGGACACGCTTAGAAGGTACTCCCAGGGGGAGGGTAGGGGCTCATCACACTATCGGGTGCGACAAGACCGCTGGAACAGATTCGTCGGCGGGCGCAGCGGTAGGATCGCTGCGCGCGGGCGTGATGGAACGGCAGACATGCCGGCTTTAGGTGCCGGTGCTCGAAAGAGCGTGAGGGTTCGAATCCCTCCGCCCGCACAGATGCTGCGGCGGTGTTTTCGCAGGTGAGAGCGTCATTTCAGGCTCCGACCGTGCCGACTGGGCGCGGTTTGGGCACGGAATGGGCACACTTCAAATCAAGAGCCGAGGCGACGGCATCGAGGTCGATGGCCCTAGGAGAAGCAGCGTCAGCCCGACGAATGTCCATCGCCTGTCATCAGGGGCGACAACGTACGCCACGACAGCCAAGATGACCCAGAGCGTAAGAATGATGATTAGTTCACCTATGGTAAAGGCTAGGAAAGAATCGAAACCGCTGTTCTGGTCGTTGCCCATAGCCTGAGATCATGCCGATGTTTGTCGGCTTGTGGTGCTGATTTCTGTTGGCCGGAACACTCGGTCGCAAAACCGGCGAAGTCGTTATCCACGCGGTCGCGTGGACGCTGGCGGACGTCGCCCGCTCGACGTCAGCCGGGATCGCGGTTTGAGCGATACCGGTTAAGCTGCCCGCGCCCAGCGGCGGGCCATCGCTCGGTCGCCGCTCCTTTGGAGAGTTCAACAAGGGTGTAGTAGTCGTAGATTCTTTGGCGCTGGCGTCGCCGCGATAGCTGATACTCACTCCAAGATATTCGGCACCACACCGTACATCGACGGCCTGCGGCAACAGCGTTAATGCACAGCGCATCCCGCGCCCTAGTGCGCGACTACCTGGACTGAGGTTCCGTTAGGCGGGGCCCAGTCGCTCTAGTGTGCCGCTCGGGTCGTAGTACAGCTCCTGGCGAGCGATCCGGCCGTCGCGATAGCGGTAGATCACCACGTACGTTGAGCGCAAACGTTCCCCGCCCCCCGTCCAGTCGAACTGCACCCGCACGAACGCCGCGTCGCCGCCGGCCGTGATGGCTTGCTCCACCGCCTCGTAGCGGATGGCCGAGCATGCACGGATGGTGAGTGCAATGAATTCCATTGTGCGCTCGATCCCTTCGATCCGGACCGGCCAATCGAAAAGGCGTACCGTCGGGCTCACGTACACCACCTCGGGCTGATAGAGGTCCCGTGCGAGCGCCGGATCGCCGTCCGCGAATGCCCGCGCGAAGCGCGCCTCCTGCGCAAGCAGCGCGTCCTCCGAGATGTCGCGCGTGGTCATCGGCGCTCCTTCTGCTAGACGACCCCGGTGCTGCCGATGCGCGCGGGGCCACGAATGGGAGGCCAAGGTCGCATACCGCAGAAAATACGGTCGGTGTCGAGAGTGCCGTGCGATCGAGCGCGGTTCAAGCTAAGTGGCCCCGACTGGGCGGATCCTAACGCGCCTTGGGTGGTGGTAGCGTTTCCGCTGCTCGAGGGAACGAACGAGGAGAACTACGATGGCGGCCAAGTTCGAGATCAGCAAGGATCACGCGGGCAAATTCCGCTTTCACCTCAAGGCCCCGAACGGCGAGATCATCGCCGCCAGTCAAGGTTACGAGACAAAGGCAATCGCCGAGAAGGGCATTGAGGCGATCAAGACGCACGCACCCGCCGCCGCGGTCGAGGACCACAGCTAGGTCAGAAATCCGGATCGAGCGGGTCACAAGCTAGAAGTAGGCCGCTCGCGAGTGCCACTCGTCGAGCCGCCGCCGCCGCACCTTCAGGACTTGCCCTCAACACCTTTAGGCGGTCGCGGAGGGTTCGTCGGGGACGCCCAACCCGAGGTGTTCGATGTGGTAGACGGCCTCGTCGAGGAGCATCGCGACGTGGTTGTCGTAGAGCGCGTAGATGACGCTGCGTCCGTTGCGGGCGCCGGTGACCAATCCCATTGCGCGCAGCAGGCGTAACTGGTGAGAGACCGCGGACTGTTCCATTTCCACGGCCGCCGAGAGGTCGTTAACCGAGCACGCGCCGTGGCGTAGGCGGGTCAGGATCCGCAGCCGGCTCGGTGTCGCCAGCGCCTGCAGTGTCGCCGCGACCGATGCTGCGGAGTCGGCGTCGAGTTGCGCGGGCGGGGTGGGTTTGCCCTCGATGCCGTGACCCATGGGTGCATCCTACCTAATGTTCTTATGAAGACGTGTTCATATGTTCCTGTATGGTGGCGATGTCCTGCCGTCTTCCCGAAAGTGGAGTTCCCGATGTCGCCTCCGGTCTTGGACCGCTCCCGCGCCGCCGTTGCCGCCGATCGTCAACCGACGGCCCGGACACGTCCGTTCAGGCTGCCCGAGGTCCGGTGGGCATCTGTGGCGACAGTGCTGTTCGTGCTGGGGTTGGCTGCCCAGTTCGGTGGAACGCCGGCGTGGATGTGGTGGTCGCTGTATCTGGCTTGCTATGTCACCGGCGGCTGGGAACCCGCGTTGGCCGGGTTGCAGGCGTTGCGGGAAAAGTCCCTCGATGTCGATCTGTTGATGATCGTGGCCGCAATCGGGGCCGCCGCGATCGGCCAGGTCCTCGACGGCGGACTGTTGATCGTCATCTTCGCCACATCCGGTGCGCTGGAAGCGTTTCTGACTCAGCGAACCGCCGATTCTGTGCGCAGCCTGCTTGATCTGGCCCCCGAGAGTGCCACCGTGATCACCGAATCCGGACACGAGACCGTGGTCGATGCGGCCGCTCTGTCGATCGGAGACGTGATCGTGGTGCGCCCTGGTGAGCGGATCGGCGGCGACGGGCTGGTCATCTCCGGTGCCAGCGACGTGGATCAGGCATCGATCACCGGTGAACTGCTGCCGGTCGCCAAAAACCCCGGAGATGAGGTGTTCGCCGGCACGCTCAACGGCACCGGGGTGCTGCGGGTTCGGGTCGACCGGGCCGCCGCCGACACTGTCATCGCGCGCATCGTGACCATGGTGCAGGAGGCCTCGGCCACCAAAGCCAAAGCCCAATTGTTCATCGAGAAGGTCGAGCAGTACTACTCGATCGGCGTCGTGGCCGCCACCTTGGCGGTGTTTTTCATCCCGCTCGCACTGGGCGCCGCGTTGCAGCCGGCGCTGCTGCGAGCAATGACCTTCATGATCGTCGCGTCCCCGTGCGCGGTGGTGCTGGCGACCATGCCGCCGCTGCTGGCCGCGATGGCCACCGCCGGACGCAACGGCGTCCTGGTCAAATCCGCGGTCGTGATGGAACAACTCGGCTCGATCACCGCCGTGGCGTTCGACAAGACCGGCACCCTCACCCAGGGCGCACCCCAACTGACCGACGTCGAAACACTCGACGAAGCGCGCTACGACACCGACACCATCCTTATCTGGGCCGCAGCCGCCGAACACCCCAGCGAACACCCGCTGGCTCGAGCGATCGTGGCCGCCGCCACCGAACGCGGCCTGCGGCCACCTACGGCTCAGGATTTCGACTCCGCGCCCGGACGCGGTGTCCGTGCCACCATCGACGGTCATAGCGTCGAAGTCGGCAGCCCCCGGCATCTGCTGTCCGACGCAGATACCTCGTGCCCGATGACCGCCGCGGTGGCCGACTTGGAAGCCGCCGGCAAGACCGTGGTGATCGTCGTCGCCGACGGCGCCGCAGCCGGCATCCTGGCACTGGCCGACCAATTGCGCCCCGGAGCCGTTGACACCGTCGCCGAACTGACCGCACTCACCGGCGCCGTACCGGTCCTGCTGACCGGCGACAATGCCCGCGCCGCAACCACACTCGCCGCGCAAATCGGAATAACCGACATCCGCGCCGGGCTGCTGCCGCAAGACAAAGTCACCGCTGTCCGCGAGCTTGAGGACGCCGGGCGGCGCGTGCTGCTCGTCGGGGACGGTGTCAACGACGCCCCCGCCCTGGCCGCCGCACACACCGGCGTCGCGATGGGCCGCGCCGGATCCGACCTGGCCCTCGAGACCGCTGACGCCGTCATCGTCCGCGACGACCTCGCCACCCTCCCCGCGGTGATCGCACTATCGCGCCGCGCCCGCCGCATCGTGATCGCCAACCTGGCCATCGCGACCACCTTCATCACCGGACTCGTGCTCTGGGACCTACTAGGACACCTACCGCTGCCACTCGGCGTCGCCGGCCACGAAGGATCCACCGTCATCGTCGGACTCAACGGCATGCGCCTTCTCGCCCGACACGCCTGGGCTCCGGATGGCGATCCGTCTAGAACGGTCGCTGGTTAGCGACGTCCGGACAGGTGCTCGACATGGCCGCTGCGATGGCTTTGAAGATGTCCGGTGTGCCCTTGAAGCTGGGGTTGTCGTTGGCCAGCATGTCACCGGTCGACGACTGGATCTGCGGCATCGTCCATGACGGATCACGCAACCAGCCGCATATCGTATTGGCCTGCTGCTGAGTGATGTTGGACTGCGCGGCTGGCGGTGACGGTGGTGGCGGCGCCGCCGCTACGGGTGGAGGCGTCGGCGCGGGCGCAGCACTGGGCATCGGGACCGGCGCGGCCGCCGCCGGCGAGGACGGCAGCACGACATCCGGTGCGCTGGAAGCCGGGACCGCGTCATCCCGAGCGGGTTGGTGATGACTGCTCAGCACGAACCACAGCACGATGCCCAGAACCAAAACGACGGCGGCGCCCGTCGCGACAAACAGCCGCAGCCAGAATGTCGTGCGGTCGGCGTCGTCCTCGTCGTCGTCGTACAGAACCGTCGCATCGTCGCCGTCATCGGCCGACCACGCCACCGCGGCAAGCGCGGTGGCTTTAGTGGGGCGGATGTCCGGAACGATGACCGTGTCGTCGTCGCCTAGGGCGCCCAGCGCCGCGACGGTGTCATCCCTGGCCTCGCGCGCCTCAGCGCTCACGGCTTGGATGAAATCCTTTGGCGCGTAATCCTTATCGCCTGGGCGGAAGAACTCCGAAATGATGGCCCGTGACTCTACGGGGTCGATGGCGTGGCCAGAGGGAGCGGCGGCGGCTGCGGTGGGCTCGTCGTCGTCGGGGGCTGCGGGCTGTGTTTGCGTCGACATCACTTCACTCCTGTTGGTGAGAGTGTCCCAGACAGGTGTGACACGGCAGCCAACACCTGTCCGTTGTTGGGTCAGTAGCTCAGCCGCGAGTGGGTATGAGTTGAAGCACATGGAGATAAGGGTGCCGCAGAGGAACCGGTACGGTCGATCTCCTTGGCGGATGACGCAGGCACGTCAGATGTTGCGCGTCGCGTTTGGCCGTGGCAACGCATCAGGGTGAACTCACAGCGAGACGTGTAGTAATTACCTTTGTAGCAGGGTCACAACTCAATGGTGGAGCACCGCGACAACCACCTGCCCGACCGTGACGCAGACCTCCACGACCGTAGCCAGCACGAGCGCCCAGGTCGCTTTCGTCATCCTGTCGTTTGCCCGCTGATCCGAGAGGATCTGCTGCTCGATGACCCACGCATCCATCCGGTTTCGAGGGCTGATGTTGAAAGGCTGCGGGCCGTCGGCAAATGCCTGCCAAAAAGCATTCAGTCGTTTTACGTCCTCTGGCGTGGGAACTCTCAGCAGCTCGTCGCTATCCGTCATGTCGCCGCAGAGTACGCGGCGAAAGCCCTACCAAACCAGTACACCTCGATCGAGTGGACGTCGAAACAAGAACGAGTAGTGGGTACTCGCGACAATCGCAACTGCTTCGCGGCACCGTCGAACGGTAGCCATTGGCCCCGACTCCCAGGGGTCATTCAAACGGTTTAAGGGAGAAGAATGGGAAATGTTTAACAGCACCGACGAAGTCTGGCCGCCATGACCGCATACGACCAGCTCCGCGCCGACAACCGCAGGCTCAACTTCGAACTCGCACTCGACCAGCTCCGCGCCGACAACCGCAGGCTCTACCTCGAACTCGCCGCCGCACGCAGCCAGCGTGATAGCTGTTCAAGTGCCAGTCCGCTTGTAGGCGTCACGGGCCGCCCAGACGTGGACTAGGTCGACTTGGTTCCCGTGCAACTAGTTACGGCCCGGCTGCATCCTCCGCAACTGTCCCCTAAGCCACCGTGCCCTTTAGCTCGACGTACCGCGGGCAGTAGACACTGACCGCGGCGTCGACGTATGCGATCTCGTCGGTTCTGGTCATCGTGGGATTGTTGCGCCGCCCCTGCTCCACGGCCTCGATAGCATCGTGACCGGCGGCGAGGTAAGCGCATGTGTCATGCGCGCCGTAGACCGCGACCGGGGCATCGGCGATACGCATGCCTGCGCGAGTGAGGTCGGCGAGGAATTGCTCGTCGAGCGCAGGCGTGGAGGGCTTCGACGGCGGCGTAAGCGTCTGCACGGTACCGGGATCAGCGGCGGGGTCGGCAGCGGCCGGGACAGCCGCCCATATCGCCGATGCGGCCACCACGGCGACGAGCAACCTATTCATCGCGCGGCCCCAGCTCGCGTTTGAATGCCCACAGGTGCCCACCACATACCGGATACACGATGCCGCTGACATGTATCACGTACAACGCCGGCGTCGGGCAATGGCCGGTGCTGCGCCGCAGCCCTTGGCATGGCGTGCCGGGGTATGCGTCGGCGATCAGGAACGCGGCTGGCCGGCTCATGGCTGCCTACCGCCGTCGCGGGCAACGAACGCGAGAACCGGCGCGGTACCTGCGTTCACCCGCTGCTCCGCGGCACTGAAAACGGCCACGAGGGCGACGACTTCGGGCGTGGTGAGATCCGCTACGTTCACGCGACGCATTAGCGCGAGCAGCTCGTCGACCGCGGGCAAGCGCACAAAGGCTAGGGCGGCGCCGAGGTCGTCGGCACTCATCGCTGCCCCGCTTGCTGCCAGTCGGATTCGCTGGGTCGCGCCGGCCGGGTCGGGGATGGCGTTCGGCATGTCCGACTCCTAGCTAGTTGGACAAATACCCCGGCGGCGGCGTGCCTGCCGTCGTCGGGGCCACCCGCGGATGCGGGAAGTCTTGGCTACACACGCAATTCCGAGCATTCGCGTTCGGGAACGCAGCCGATACCCAGCAGGTTGTACGGCAACGAACAGAGTCGGCCGCGGTTTGGGGGAAGTCTTGGGTGTAGTCATCGCTCGCGGGAGCCGTGGGCACAATCTGGGCACACTCGGGCACAAACCCAGCGAATTACGATGAATTACAAGATGTTATTTCGCAGGTCACAGCCGTTTCGGCGCTCTGACCTGGGCCGCGCGGAGGGTTCGAATCCCTCCGCCCGCACCGTGCATTCGCCCGCATCGTGACCGTATTCGCATCGACTCTCTCGAGATATCACCCACCCACGTGATCCTGTATGGCTGGACCGCTCGATGGGGAGCGGTAGGCGAGCCTCACGCGTCTTGATGCCTCAGAATTCGGCGGAACGGGTGTAGCGCCTGGCCCGCCTTCCTCATCGGCACCAATGAGGTTCCTCGGCTCGCCGGTGGCTTGGCGCCTGGTGGTAATGCTCGCTGAAGCGTCTTAGCGTAATTCGGTGACTGCGACGTTGGCGCCTTTCGAGTGAGCCATCACCTCAGGCGCACTCGGGTCGCTGGTTTCCGGCACGGTCACAGTCGTCTCGCCATGACCCACCTCGGATTGAGCGCGCACTCGATACAGACCCCGGACGGGCAGTCCCACAGTCACGTCGTCGTTAGCGATCGCTTCGGTAGTGCGGGGCGCCACACGGAACTCCACTGAGATGCCGCCGTATTCGGTGTCTGCTTTGAACGATTCGGTGACGGCGATCGGGGTACGGGTCCTGATGTCACCGCGGCGGACCTTGACATCGACCCTACGGGCGGAGCCGCCGAGGGTGACGGCGCCGTTGTCGATATTGGCGACCAGCTGATCGAGGTTGGCGTCGGTGGACAGCGAGCCGGTCCGCTGGTTGACGGTCAAGCTCAATACTCGTGCGGCACCGGGCGGGAGGATGACTTTGATATACGCCTCGTGGGCCCACCGCATGTATCCCGGCATGCTGTCGCGAAGCGTGACCCGGCTGCCGGCGACGTCGTTGGCGACCACCAGTCCCGTGTCGTCGTTAGTGGTGACCGCGCGCAGGACGACGCGGGGCTCTGTGGCGCCGAGGTCGGTGGCCACGCTTACGGCCACCGGGACGCCACGGATGTCGATGGTCAGCGATCGAACGCTCGCCGGCAACGCCTGGGTGTCATCGACGACCCGAATGCTGCTGACCCCGAACGCAAGAGCGCCGAGGCTGCTTAACGTGCCGAGTGTCACCAAGGCCGCGAGGACGACGAGCACGACGCGCACTGCCGTGCGGCTGCTGCTGGAAAGTGCCAGCGGTGAGGCAGCCGGCGCCGGAGCGTAGGGCGGTATCTCGTGGGCGACGTCGATGCCGCTCACGACCGCTCCTCCTCCTCCGCTTCGAGGTGGGCGGCGGCGCGCTTGAGCATCAGCACCGCGTCGGCCTTGGTGGTGCGAGGGTCGTCGTTGTAGGCCTGCACGCTCGGCCAGCTGCGCGCGGCGGCAGAATTGGCCAGTCGCAGCAGCAGGCACTCAAGTCGATAGACCAGCTCATGCGCCGCGTCGGGCCATCCGCCGTGCCAGTAATCCGCCGCAGCGCGAAGCGCCCCCTGCAGGCAGAAGCTGCACGGGGTGGCCCCGGGCTCGGTGCGCACCCGGTAGCCTCCCGCGCCGACGTGCTCGGTGCGCACCCGTACCCAGTCGCCCGGCGAGTCGACAACGGGGTGCACCTCGACGCCTTCGGCGTCGCGGCAGTAGGTGCCCTGGGTCCACCCCTCTTCGGCCTCGATGAGCGCGAGCGCGCCCTCGATCACCTCTCGGTCGGTCTTCATCCTTATCCCCTCAGCAGCCGCGGCTCGGAGGGGGGCAGTCGTCGTCATCATGTCTAATCCTTTCGGTTACGACTCGAGGTAGCGCAGAACGGCAAGGACACGGCGGTTTTCGGTGTCATCGGGGACCAGCCCCAACTTCGCGAAGATGGAGGCGATGTGTTTCTCGGCGGAACCGGTCGACATGTGCAGGCTGGCGGCGATTGCCGAGTTGGTCCTGCCTTCGGCCATCAGCTGCAGTACCTCGTGTTCGCGGGGGGTGAGCTGATCCAGCACGCTCCGGCGATGCGACCGCACGAGGATTTGGGACACGACCTCGGGGTCGAGCAGAGTCCCACCGCCGCCGACGACCGTGACCGCGTCCAGAAACGCCGGTACGTCGGCAACCCGGTCCTTGAGCAGGTAGCCGAAGCCGCGGGTGTCCGAGGCAATCAGGTCGGCGGCGTAGCGCTCTTCGACGTAGTGCGACAACACCATTACCGGCGACTCGGGATTCTGTCTGCGCAGCAGCGCGGCGGCGCGGATTCCCTCGTCTGTGAACGTTGGCGGCATCCTGACATCGACGATCGCGAGATCAGGGTGGGTCTCGTTGACCAGGTGCAGCAGGTTTGAGGCGTCAGCCACGCTGCCGACCACCTCGTGGCCGGCGTCGATCAGGATGCGTTCGATGCCCCCGCGCAGCAGCGCGGAGTCCTCGGCGATCACGATGCGCATGGCAGCACCGCGATGATAGTGGTGGACCCGCTGACGGGACTGGAAACCGTGAACGTGCCGCGGGCGGCGCGCAACCGCTCGGCCAGACCACGCAGGCCGGTGGCGGTCTCACTGTTCGTAATCTGCGCGCCGCCGCGGCCGTCGTCGAACACCGAGACGTAGAGCTTATTTTCGGTCTGGTCGAGTCGCACCGTGACGACGGCTTTCGACGCCTGTGCGTGTTTGGCAGCGTTGGTGAGTGCCTCGGCGACGACGAAGTACGCGATGGATTCAATCTCATCGGGGAGGCGCTGGGGCAGGTCCATGTTCAGCGTTGTCGGGACGGCGGCGCGCTGCACCACCGATGAGAGCGCGGCGTCCAGGCCCCGGTCGGAGAGGATCGTCGGCGCGATGCCGCGTACGACGTTACGTAGTTCCACCAGAGCGGTTTTCGCGTCTTCATGGGCCTCAGCTATCAGGGCCTTGGCGGCGGACGGGTCGGTGTCAAGCTTGGTTTGGGCGAGGCCGATCATCATCGCCAGCGACACGAGCCGAGGCTGCACACTATCGTGCAGGTCGCGTTCGATGCGGTATCGCTCGGTTTGCGCCGATGTCACCGCCCCCTGCCTGGCGTCCGCGAGCGCGTTCACCTCGTGTTGCAGCATGGCGGTTGGCGACGGCGAGAGCAGCCAGCGGTCGATCTTGGCGTCAAGAATGGGCGCGAACACCACAATCGCGGCGGCGGCCGCCAACGCGATCAAGGCCAGCAGCCACGCCAGCACGGGGGGAATGGATGACAGTCCGGCGGCGTGGGCGCTGCGGCTTAGTTTGATCGCGGCGTCGGGTGCCATTAACGCGAAAGCCAGCAGAAGGGACGCGAGACCGGCGGCTGCGAAGTCGTAGACCATCCGGAGAAAATGGTGTGCGCAACCGTTCCAGAACCGGACGCTCCTGATGTCCAGCCACAGCTGGTGGAGCCAACGTTGAAAGCCGGTGTAGGGGGACATCTTTCGGGACGGTACCGGGATATCCATACCGAAGACGGCCTCGCTACGGACACGCTCGAGCCATTCCGCGCCGCGCATGAGGTACACGAACACGACGACGGCGAGCGTGAACCCGATCACCGATGGGATCGACAAGATCCCGACGATCACGATGAGGATCGGCAGCCACAGCCAGACCGCGGCGATCGTTGCACCGGCGATCATCGACGCGCTGGGCACCAGGCCGATGCGACGGATCGTTGGCGGCGTCGCCATGTCAGCCATGATCGGCTCGGCGTCTCGATCCGCGACTGCGACCATACTCTCAACGTACGGAGCGCCGCGGCGAGACAACATGCCGTTTACCGAACAAGTTGACGGGGGTTAACCCCCAGGCCATTCTTCGCCAGCCCTGCTTACTTTGCAGCCCGACAACACTGACTGGGACACATCAGTCAAGCACGTCACGCAGCTTGTCCGTGACATCTACAAGCACACCGAATCGACGGCCTATCGGTAACAGAGGCTGGGCCGCTGGTGGCGGTCCTACAAGATCTGCGGCGACGGGATCGGAATCGGCTCGAGCGGGTTGCCTGGCCGGATCGACGAACAATTCTGCGGTGCCGGCAGGTCCGCGAAGCGCTCCTTAATCCAGGCGATCGAGTTCGGCAGCCAGATCGCGACGCTGGTGATGTGGCTGAGCGCTTTGTATTGCTCGTAGTAGACCTTCGTGCCCTTCGCGCAGTAGTTGCGGGCGAGCGTGCGCACATCGCCGGCGATCATCACGCCGTCGCCGGCGCGGATGCCCTTCTTGTTGCCCGGAGTGCCCTCGAGCTCACCGTTGGCGCCCTGGCCGATGAACAGCGGGATGGTCGGCGTACCGCCGGTGCCCATGATCAGCTTGTTGGCGCAGCTCACATAGAGCGGTAGGCGCTCGGGAGTCGGGTACTTGGGTCTGACCAGCTTCTGCCAGGTCAGACCCTTGTAGCGGCCGAGGACGTCGACGATCGACGTGGTCTGCATCTCGTTGAAGACCGTCACGCCGGTGGGGGTGAGATATGACGTGAAATCCTTCTCGAACGCGCGCGCGATGCCCACGAGCGCCATCGGCATGACGCCGGCCCAGAACCAGGTGCCCTCGATGTAGTGCAAGTTGTGTGCCGGGTCGACGAGCAGGCCGCCCATCGCCGCGCCGATCATGCGCGCGTTGACGTCGGGCGCATACGTTGGGGCAAGTTCGGCGGCCCACTCGGTGGCGATCGCACCGCCGGAGTATCCGAGCATCGCAACCTTTGCATCGTCCGGGAGCCCCACGGTCGACGACGGTGAAAACAAGGCGCGGATCGAGTCGAGCGTGTTCATTCCGTACTCGGGGCCTGCGGCGAAGTCGGCCCGCTGACCCTCGGTGTCGGGGACGATGACCGTGTACCCGTCGGCCAGGAACGGACCGAAGACCGCCAGCTCGACGTTGGGGACGAGTCCGCCGAGCGTGACTCCGCCCGAGATCGCATACGACGGCTCATCGTTTTGGTTCAGCGAGTCATAGGCGGACTGGTATGAGATCACCTTCGTCTTGTCGTCCTGGTCAGGCGGCTGAATGACCGAGGTGACGTTGACGGTCGGGTTGCCGGTCTGGCTGGTCGACCGGTAGAGCAGCTGCGTGGCCCTGAGCCATGTCGGGACGCCGAATGCGCGGTAATGAATGCTGCGAGTGTTCAGCACCTTTCCCGGCGCGATGCTCGCCAGCGGCGTGCTGCCGGCGTACGAGTAGAACGGATCATCCTTCGGCAGCGGCACGGCCATGCCCGGCTCGCGGCCCGGATAAGGGAACCAACCTGTTGGCTGCGACGGTGCAGTCATAGCTCCCCTAACCGTGAGTACCATGCTGCCTTCCGAGGAGACCTAAGCACAGAGACCACAAAACCTCCTACGATTACAGCGCTCACGGTCAGCTTCCCACTCCGTGCCAACAATCTGCCCACGGTTACAGATAACTACCGTTAATTACGGTGATGCAATTCAGCACACCAGCTGGAGTGAAATGCCCTGCTCGGCAGCATAATTCGCCTTTACAACGCACGGGAGCCGCAGAAATTGAAATTGGCTGCATGGCGTCAAGTCCGAAATCGACTCGCGCGCAACCTAAGCGGGTAACACGCAAAACGCTCGGTTTCCTGTCTAGTGGCAGTGGTGAACAAGTAGTGTTTGCGGCGGTCAACTTCCGGTCAGCTCGTTGCGCTCATCGAGCAGTTCGTCGACCGGCCCGATGTAGCGGGGTAGCCCGCGTTCCCCGCCGCTGCGAACCATTGGCAGACACCGCCGTGGTGGGAGCAGGCGCCGGTCCTATGCTCGGCGTGGGTGTCGGTGCCATCGCAGCACTTGCCTCTTGCGTTATTCGGGTTCGCGTCGGGATCTTCGACGCGGTCACCGCTCTTGGCCCGATACGTTGCTGGCGGGCAATCGTCGTAGGGAAGCGGCTTGGCCCTGGCTTCCGTCTCAAGCCCGCAGTCGGATCGCTCGCGCTCGCGCCTCGGCGGCCAGAGCTTCGGCTTCGGCGGCTTCTGCTCGCACCCGCGCCTCGGCGGTCAGAGCGTCGGCTTCGGCGGCTTCTGCTCGCACCCGCGCCTCGGCGGCCAGAGCTTCGGCTTCGGCGGCTTCTGCCCGCGCCCGCGCTCGCGCTCGCGCCTCGGCGGCCAGAGCTTCGGCTTCGGCGGCTTCTGCTCGCGCCCGCGCCTCGGCGGTCAGAGCTTCGGCCTCGGCGGCTTCTGCTCGCACCCGCGCCTCGGCGGCCAGAGCTTCGGCCTCGACGGCTCCTGCCCGCACCCGCGCCTCGGCGGCCAGAGCTTCGGCCTCGGCGGCTTCTGCTCGCACCCGCGCCTCGGCGGTCAGAGCTTCGGCCTCGGCGGCTTCTGCCCGCAGCCGCGCCCGCGCCCGCGCCTCGGCGGTCAGAGCTTCGGCTTCGGCGGCTTCTGCTCGCGCCCACGCCTCGGCGGTCAGAGCTTCGGCTTCGGCGGTCAGAGCTTCGGCTTCGGCGGCCAGAGCTTTGGCTTCGGCGGCTTCTGCTCGCGCCCGCGCCTCGGCGGTCAGAGCTTCGGCTTCGGCGGTCAGAGCTTTGGCTTCGGCGGCCAGAGCTTCGGCCTCGGCGGCTTCTGCCCGCACCCGCGCCTCGGCGGCTAGAGCTTCGGCCTCGGCGGCTTCTGCTCGCACCCGCGCCTCGGCGGCCAGAGCTTCGGCCTCGGCGGCCAGAGCTTCGGCTTCGGCGGCTTCTGTCCGCGCCTGCGCCCGCGCCTCGGCGGTCAGAGCTTCGGCTTCGGCGATCAGAGCTTCGGCTTCGGCGGCTTCTGCCCGCACCCGCACCTCGGCTTCCAACTCCAGTCGCGACAGATTCCGCTCGGCCCGTGCCCTCGCTTGGTCGGCGCGCGATTGGCGGTTCCGCTTCTGTGGGCCGGCACCAACCTGCGCCTGTTGCTCAGGCTCTCTCTTCTGGCCCTTGTAGAAATCCATCACGACAAAAACCACACCGGCCAGCACGGCCAGCACCAGCAGCGGCACGAACACGAACAGGAATGGGTGCCCGGCCAATGCGCCTAGGACGACGATCGTCAGCGGCACCGCGAACCCCACCCCGACCCACGGATCCCGATCCAGCCAACTAATAATCATTCTCGGAGACCACCACGACCACCGCATGATATCGACTCCTTCGCGGAGGTAACGGCATAGCGTCGGCCGACTCGATGGCAGCGTATGCGGCCGCGGGCTTGATCACCCTGTGATTGGCGAAAAATGCAGTCAGACTTCAAAGACTCGGGGTCTTGCTTAGCCTGGTGAGCTTCCCGTTAGCTCCCGGCGCTCATCCAGCAGTTCGTCTACCGGCCCGATGGCGGGCACCCTTCCGTGGTGAGCATTTTCACGTCAGCCGTCTACTCTGGACCTGCGGCGTCGACCGGTGAAACACTCTGGTTGACACGGAGGTCAATATGGAGGCAAACACGGCCACAGACAGCGTGGCGGGGATTGCGCCGCGGAAGAACGGGATGGCGCCACCGGACGTGCCGCTCGCGGACGCCGACCTCGGCACCTTGGAGTTCTGGGACCAGGACGACGATCTCCGCGACGGCGCCTTCGCCACGTTGCGGCGCGAGGCGCCGATCTCCTTTTTCCCGACTCTGGAGATCGCCGGATTTCAGGCAGGGGCGGGGCATTGGGCACTGACCAGATTCGACGATGTGCACCATGCCAGCCGGCACCCGGAGATCTTCAGTTCCAGACCCACGAGCACATCGCTCAACGAGGTTCCACCCGAGATCGCCGAGTTCCTCGGGTCGATGATCACGCTCGACGACCCGCGGCATCTGCGGTTGCGATCGATCGTGAATCGGGCGTTCACGCCCAAGGTGGTGGCCCGGATCGAGCAGAGTGTGCGTGATCGGGCGCGCAGCCTGGTGACCGGTATGGTGGCCAACCACCCAGACGGTCAGTGCGACTTCGTCACCGAGCTCGCCGGGCCCCTGCCGCTGCAGATCATCTGCGACATGATGGGCATTCCCGAGGAGGACCATGACAAAGTGTTCCACTGGACCACCGCGATCATCGGCGTCGGTGATCCGGATGTGTCCGGCGAGTTCGATGACATTGTGAAGATGGTGTTCGAGCTTGCCGCCTACGGTGTTGCGCTCGCCGAGGAACGCAGGGAACACCCGGGCGACGATCTGACGAGCAACCTGGTGCTCGCTGAAGTTGACCGTGAACGTCTCACGTCCGACGAGATCGCCTCGTTCTTCATCCTGCTCACGGCGGCCGGCAACGAGACGACCCGTAACGCCATCAGCCACGGCCTGGTGGCACTGAGCCGCTACCCCGACGAGCGGCAGAAATGGTGGGCGGACTTCGATGGGCTCGCTCCCACCGCGGTGGAGGAAATCGTGCGGTGGGCGTCGCCCATCATCTTCATGCGTCGCACTCTGACCGAGGACACCGAACTGAGCGGCACCCATATGAAGGCCGGCGACAAAGTCTCCATGTGGTACTCCTCGGCCAATCGTGATGAACGAAAGTTCGCCAACCCGTGGATGTTCGACGTCGCGCGGCAGCCGAATCCCCAGATCGGCTTCGGCGCAGGAGGCGCACATTTCTGCCTCGGCGCCAACCTTGCGCGCCGGGAAGTCCGGCTGGCCTTCGAGGAACTCCATCGACAGATTCCCGATATCGTCGCTATCACCGAACCGGCCATCCTGCGATCAGGATTCGTACACGGGATCAAACGCCTGCAAGTTGGATGGACGCCGCCCGCCTGACCCTCGCAGGGTGATCTTCAAGGTGCCGGGACTTGCCACCTCGGGACGCATCGATTGGCCAGATGATGCCTCGAATTGGGCGTCGGCAATTTCTACACCGTTAGCTGGTGCCCGAACGGCCCCGTGAGCCGCTCCGCCTCCCGTCCGTCGAGATGTACCGCAACCTGCAACGCTCGGAAAACGTTGGGACGCTGCCTCAGCCGCCGCTCTCTGCACGGATGTCCTCGATTCGAACTGCGGGCCGCCGAGCTATGGGCGGGATTATGTTTCTTTCTCATCGACGACATCCACGATCGCGCCCCACGGAGACCTGACGAACAAATCACCAATGTGGTCCTGGACAGCGTCGGGGTCTGCTTCGATGGGCTCGTCGAGCGTGACGCGGTAAACAGAGAAGTCAGGATGTCTTGCGGCGATCCCGCGCGCTACATCAAGCCGGGTTGTCGCGTACGTGTATTCCTTGCCATCGAGCGGGTCTAGCGTACGGGTAGCGGCGTCTCCGGGATTAAGGCCCTGCGCATCAGCCCGGTAGTAGGCCGTGTCATTGCTCATCTGGTCAGCCCCTCCGTCCGTCTACTTACACCCAGCCCGGCGACACAGTCTGTCAGTCTAGGGCGATCAGGTTCCCAATGGTGGCGATGGGAGTTTCCCGCTAGGGATTGACGAGGCACCTAAACTTTTCAGACCTCTACTACACGTACTGTGCAACGCCTCCATGGCCATGGCATGTCCCACTGGCGTGGGGGTGTTCACTGCACGACCAGTCGCCATCTCTGCATAGGGCGGTCGCGCATCGTGGTCGTGTGCCCGGTTCTGGGTATGGCAGGCAGTCGCCGGATATAGCTATGTAGCAATCCCCCGGGGGCTGCGAGTTAGCCGGCGATGCCGGACCAATCGCGGCGGTCGCGATGGCTGCTGAGATGAGAGTTGCACGGAAGAACATCGAATGACACATGGTCATCGGCGCTGGCCCTATCCTGCTGGAGTCCGGGGGTGCGCGCTGGACGTTGGCCATCCGTGCGTTGCCGGGGATGGGTATCATCGTTCGACGATTGACGACGTAGTTCCGATCATCCCAGCCCCGACTTCGCAGGTGTAGTCGGAGCAGACTGCGACGTAGCCACCTATCGAGTCGGTGGGTGTAGCCCAGCAGTTACCAGGCGCGATGTCACCTGGGACGAGCAGTGATCCATTCGTAGGTGTTGCCCCGGCAGGGCGCTGCCAATATGATCGCGGCCACCGGAACAGCAATCGCTCCGTAGATCTTCATCCAACCCCTCCATGGTATTAGCAGGCCACGAAGCACTTGTTTCCTATCAGCTTCGTTGTAACACAGCAGTTTTGACAAACGGGCCACAAGTGGCGCGATCGAGTCAAAGCGGGTCGGGCGCACTCCGCTTGTGATTGAGTAACTTTCGCCATGAGTGGTTGATAGGTTTATGAATCAACCAGCCGCGCCACGCAATTCACAGCTAAATTGCCAACGAGGCTGGATCATCACGCTGCCGCCTTGTGGACAAGAGAAGAAGATGAACACCCCTCACGCTCATTCTTCATCTTCTTCATCGCAGTACAGGCCGAGTCGACGCGCTCAGGGATGGTCAGCAATTTCACGTCAGCATGTTGCACGTCCCGCTTGGCCCGTGGCAATGCGCAAGAGCAAACTCACAGCGAGACGTCTAGTAATTACCTTTGTACCAACGACGAGTTAGGAAACTGGAGGTAAGACCCCAAATCGACCCCGCGGTCGACCGCGCTCGTCGAGCAATTCGTCGATCTGACGACTCGCCCGGCTCGCCGCCGTGCTCGCGGATTGAGCGGCGCACGCCTGCCAGCAATCGCAGTTCGCTGTCGATGGTCTCGAGGTCGCGCATGGTGGCGAAGCTTGATGGTCGTGTTGGAGCGCGCGAGCCAGCCACGTAGTCAGGTGCCACCCTTGCGTTTCCGTCGAAGATTGGGATTGCTTCCAGCCCGTACCTCTGCCGATAGTGCCAGGAGCGCCTTGTCATTCCGCCCCAGGGTTGCACTCCGGCTCAGCCGCCGGGGAACCGCCCGAAGAGGGCAGGGAATCCACATAGGCTTGCAGATCCGCGGACGTAAACTTCACCCTTCCACCGTCTTGTACCGTCGTGATCTTCCTGGCGCGTATTAGATCGTTGAGACGGCCCGTCGACGTGGCTAGCGCTGTTGCTGCCTGCTGCTTGGTGTAGAGGAACTGCTTCGGCACCTTGTCGTAGAACTGAGCGGCAGCATCATCGTCTGCGTGAATCTTCTCCGCGCGGGAAATGCTCGCACGGTTCTCATGTGCTTCGTCTCGTGCGGCTGCATTTTCAGCCCATGCGGCTTGGGCCCTGGCCGCCGCGGCCCTCGCCGCCGCGGCCCTCGCCTCGGCGGCCTTCGCCGCGAACACGATCCCCCCGATAAGGAGAGAGGAAACGAGAAATAAAACGAGAAGGAGGACTGTCGCATCCATGACGCCACAAACAATACGCGTGGAAGGTTACTTCAACCGGGTGCTGAAACTGCCCGCGCAGTAGCGCATCGCACAGCCACCGCACCAAGCGGGAATCTTCCGCACGGCACGGTGCCTGTGAGGTCCGCCCGGCGCGTTCTTGCGCCGATGCAAAACCGTCTCGAAAGCCGCGCGGCGGGTCAATGGGTAACGCGGCGATCCACGTGGTCGATCGGGGCTCGTCCATATCTGCGGTGGTGCGGCCTGGTGCCTCCCTGACGCGGAGGCGCGGCCAAGCAACCGAACAAGCGTGCGTCCTGGCCGCGCCGTGGCCGCAGTTACAGATAACTGGTGTGAATTACCGCTATTTCTTTCAGCAGCTAGAGCCTGTTTCGGTGCTCCGGCCAGGTAGCTGGTTAGGGTTCGAATCCCTCCGCCCGCACCGATCGCTGACAGCGTGTTTACGCTGCTTGACCGTTGAATCCGACGCGGGTCTGGTACGTCTGCATTAGAGCTAGCCGATGTCGCACACGAAAGCCGTGCGGTTTGACCCGTCCCTAACATGAGCGTGGTGGACGCGTTTTTCACCGCCGAAGGTGATTCCTATGTGCCAGGACATTTGACCCGCGGACCGTGGGGCCAGACGATGGGTGGTCAGGTCGTCGGTGGGCTGCTGGGCTGGGCCCTGGATAGCTACGGCGACTCCGACTTTCAACCTGCGCGCCTGACAGTCGACTTGCTGCGGCCGGTTCTCATCGAACCCGTGTCGATCGCCACAGCCATTCAGCGGGAGGGTCGCCGGATCAAGCTTGTCGACGGCGCGCTGCTGCAGAACGACAGGGTTGTCGCGCGGGCCAGCGCGCTGTTTTTGCGCCGTAGTGAGGAACCCGACGGTGAGGTGTGGTCAGCGCCGGTGATGATGCCCCCCGCGCCCGTCAACTCTGATGGACTTGAATCGGAGGCACCGTTTTTCATATGGACCTATTGCGCTACGTCTGACACCGGCACCGTGGGGATTACTGGGATTGAGTGGGAGCAGGCCAGCGCCCAGAAGTTTGCGTGGATACGGTTATTTCGACCCATGGTGGCAGGCCACCCGCTCACCCCGTTTACCCGTGCGGCGTTCGCAGGAGACATCATCAGCTCGGTCACGCATTGGGGCACAGGAGGCTTGCGGTACATCAATGCGGATTACACGGTGGCAGTTAGCCGGCTACCCGAAGGTGAGTACATCGGCTTGGCCGCGCAGAGCCACTACGGCAACGACGGTGTGGCGACTGGCTCGGCAACTCTGTTCGATCGCCTCGAGGCCATCGGCACCGGGACTGCGCTGGCTTTAGCACAGTCTGCCGACGCATTTCAGCCAACCTATTCCTAGGACGCGGGGAAGGCAGACCAACCGTTTGGGCTCCGACCTGTCACCATTGAGGGCGTGAGCGTCGCGATTGTTCTGGTGCTGATACTGCTGGGCATCGGCATAGTAGTCGCTCCGCTTCTCCGGCTTAGGAAGTGGCTGCTGAAGCCGCCGCCTTCTGGCCCAGACGCCCAAGAGCCGCCTGACGGCGACACCTGAGTTGCCTTCGGTGCCGGCCCACTAACCGCCACCGGCGTCCGTTCAGCAACTCACCTCGATCTTGAAAGGTGTGGTAACTGAGACCCTTGGATCGTTGAGCTGAGATCCCTCGGCGTTGCCGGTGATGGTGTAGTTGTCGGCGGCGAAAACAACGGTCGCGTCGCCGGCTCCGCTGTCGGCGATACCGGTGAAGCCCGCGAAGTTATTGATATGGACTGATTCGAGCTTGGGCTTTTCCGAGTCCAGCTTGAGAAGTACCCGGACACTTGCAGGTGCGGCGCTGATGTTCGCGGTCAACAACCACTGAACTTGGCTACACGAGACGGCGTGCGATGTGCGAGTGTTGTTGTCGACAGTGATCCGAGCCGTTTTCTGCGTCACTTTGTCTTCGTTGATAAAACATCCCGAGCAGGATGCCGCCACCAACGAAGCGCTCATCGTCGCGGTGACCAGCCGTCTTACCACCGGGCACCTCCACATTCCGACAGCCGCTTGGACGCGCGTGGGTTTTCGTCGCACGCTTTTTCTATCAGCCTGCGGTCGTCTTCGGGGGTAAACGTGCGTGGTGGGGCTAGGTGAGCGAGATTCGGCCCATGAGCAAGTCGATGATCGGCTTGCCGGCTGCGAACGTGCCGGTATTTGACGAATTGACGTGCCCGTAGTCGACAAGAAGGGTGACGCCGTTAATACCGGCGGCGGCATCACTGTTGAGAAATGCCATCACGTTGCCCATCTGCTCCGGCGTGTGGACCTCGGCGCCGGTGGCCTCCCGGTAGTCCTGCGCGAAAGACAGCCACAAGTCAGCGTTGGCCCGGGCGAGGGGAGTGTCGGTCGGACCGGGGCAGATCGCGTTGATCCGGACGCCTTTCGCCAGGAACGGAAAGGCGTGCGTAGCAACATAGGCGTTGATCGCCTGCTTGCTGGTGCCGTAATGGCCGAAGTTTTCCGCCTCGTGGGCCTTGACCCAGGCGTCTGCTGACTCGAAGTCGGGCGTCGCCAAGAACTCCTGAAGCCGCGGCAAATCGGTTTCCCACCCGATGCCGGCCACTGAGGAGATGAAGCAGATGGCCGAACCGCGGCCCAGTTGGCCGTGGTTGATCAGACGGTCGATCACGTGCCGATGGCCGATGAAGTTGATCCGCATCAGGTCCGGGCCGTCGGCGATACCGGCGGCGGAGAACAGTGCGTCGACGGGTCCGACTTGCTCGAGCGCGTTGTCGATCGATGCCGGGTCGCGGAGGTCGACCTGGATGCCGCGACCGAGATCGGGCCCGACCGGCGCGTAATCCATGTTGATGACCTCGGCTCCGAGGGCACCGACTATCTTGGCCGCCGCCGCGCCCATGCCGGTGGCACCTCCAACTACCAGCGCCCGCTTGCCGTCATAGCGGAACTGTTCGATACCAGTCATTTGAATCCTCTCTTGGGGCGCCAGCAGTAAGGCTCGGGAGTACTTTACGGGGAACAGATATTTGGTACAAGAAGGGTGGCTCCGCGCTGCCCTAGGTAAAGCGTCGGCCCGAATGGGAAGTCCACTACGGGAATGCCGCGACGATGCACACCGCAAGTATGCGTCGATGGACGCGTCTACCGGTGGGTATTCGAATGTTCGGGTGCATCCCGATTGTGAGTTTTACTGGCGTCCGTCACGGTTGGCCGCGCCGCGTACCACGGTGTCACGCGCGTTGATCAGCGCGGCGTGCTTGCCCTGAGCCCGCACGATGTTTTCCGGCATCCACAAGACGTCCATCACGCAACGCGACAGCATCGCCAGGGAGGGGGGATCTTCGATACGGATATCCCCCGACTGGAACCCTTCCGACAACAGCGCTCTGAGCTGCCGTAATCGCATGGTGAACGCCAGCCCCGGGTTGGGGGTGTCTGGCGGTGACTGGCGCATCCAGGCGAGTTGGATCTTCCACTCGTCGGGGAACTGGTCCAATGCATTGATGTTGACCCAGCTGAGCCCGTCTAGTTTCTCCACTGGCGTGGCATCCGTGCGCAGAACGCTGGCGAATCCGCCGCCGGCTTTCTTGCCAAACGACTCCATGATCGAGGCGAGAAGTTCGTCTTTTGACCCGATCAGCCGATAGACCGTCCCGGTACCCAAGCCCGCTGCGGCAGCGATGTCGCGGATCGTGGTGACTTCGTAGCCTTTCCTGCCGAACTCGGCTCGCGCGACCGCACGGACATGGGCGCCTTTGTCGCTCGCGTCGGAATCACTCTCGTCGCCCCAGGTCTTGATTGCTGCCTGGGCGGCCGCGAATGCACTGGAGCGATCCAATTCCTTGTCGCTGTGTGGTCGACTTGCCAGCCCGTGCAACATGATGCGGCACATAACGATCGCGGTCTCGTCGGCTGCGGCGGTGTGCCGGATGATGTCAAGTCCGACGTGCATCATGGTCTGGCAGATCCGGTCGGCCAGCGTCGGGAGATCGATATCGGACCTGATGTACCCGCTCCACCTGCCGGCGCGCAGCGTTTGCAGCATTGCCTGCTGGACGGCGGTGGGCGGGTTTTCAAGCAGCTCAACGAGTTCCGGGTTGGCACTCGGCGCTTCATAGAACGACATTTGCAGAGCGGCGCGATGCTCTACCGCGCAACGTGCGATCGCAGATCCCAGCTCCACGATCTTCTCGGCGGCGGACCGCGAGTCGGGCTTGTCCAATTTCTCGTGGGCAATCTCGCCGATACGGTCCAGGTCGGCGTAATACCGCCGAACCAGCTCGACAAGAATCGCTTCCTTCGATTCGAAGTGGTGATAGAGGCTTCCAGGCAAAATGCCCGCGGCGTCGGCAATCTCCTGAAGTGATGTCCGCAAGCCAGAGGAGGCAATCAACGAGGCCGCGGTTTGCAGGATTTCGGTCCGCCGGGTGCCGTCGTCGTACGCACCTCCCCGGTCCTCCGCCGAGCCCGGGATGTTTTTAGATGCGCCTCGTCCGCGCGGCGTCATGCGAGAACGTCCAGGTCGGCCCGCCCGCACCAACGAATCGGCATCGGGCAAGTCTAGGCGCGCCGGGGCTCGGGCGGCTGCAGCCTCGGATGGTTGCTGAAGCCCCACGACACCTCCACGGGTCCCGCCCCGACCAGGTCGCGGGATACGCGACCCAATATTTGGTTTCACGCTACCAGGTTGCCGCTCGCTGGCCGTGCAGCTTGAACGGTATTACAGCGGCGGACCATTCCAGCCGTCGACGGCGACGATCTCATCCAGCGGGCGCCTGTGAGCCGGCCGGAAAGGATGACCGCTGCGGAGGCGGGCGACGGGGAGCAAACAGCCTTGCGCGTAGCTTTCGGGAATCTGCAGCAGCTCTCGGACGGCGTCCTCGTGATGCAGGTGCAGCGTCGTGACGCAGGTCCCGTAACCGCGGGCATGCAGCGCCAGCTGGAAGTTCCACACCGCCGGGAAGATCGAGCCGTACAGGGTGGCTTGGTAAAAGGACTCGTCGCCGTCGATGCGAGGCAGATACGGCTGGTAGCAAGGGATTACCAGCAGTGGCACCTTCGCCAGGTTCTCGACCAGCCACTCGGTGGACGACATGAGCCGGCTCTCCGGGCTGCCGCTCGGAAGCAGGTCGGCGAGCATCTGCCCGCCGACTCGCAGCAGATAGGCCTCGCGGTACAGCCCCGCCAGCCGTTGGCGCAGCGCGGGATCAGCGATGACCAGCCACCGCCAGGACTGCGCATTGGAGCCATTGGCCGCCTGCAATCCGACCCGGAGGCACCCGCGGACGTCATCGGTGTCGACGCGCGCATCCAAGTCGAGCGACTTTCGCGCCGATCTTGTGGTGGTGAGAAGGTGCTCAATGTCCATGACAGCTCGACATCACACGCAGCCGCGGCGTCACTGGGAGAACACGTTGACGCCGAGCCTTTCGCAGACCGCGAAGACTTCTTCGAAGATCGAGCCGGGAACGGTGAACGGCTCGGTGGCTGAGACCTCGGACAGATGTGCCGCGACGTCGTCGGCTGTCGGGTTAGTGCCCGGCTCGGCCAGCCAACCCTCGCCGAGGCCCACGAAGACCCTCGAGAAGCGTCCTGCACAGGCCGAATAGTTCTGATGAGTCAACTCGCAGGCTCTACTGGCCAGGAATACGACGATCGGCACGACCAGCTCAGGCTGGATCAGTTTCAGAAAGCCGGTTTCCTCAAGTGCTTTTGGATCCCCGACTGTTTCAGTAACCATGCGCGAAAAGCCAAACGGGAGAACGGTGTTAGCTAATATCCCGTGCGGGGCGCCTTCGATCGCGATGACATTCGCCAGCCCCACCAGACCCGCCTTGGCAGCCGCGTAGTGGGCTTCCAGCGGCTGTCCGAACATGCCTCCCGAAGAGGAGATGAAGACGAATCGCCCGTAACCCGCCGCCTTCATCTCTCGGTATGCCGGCTGGCTCAAATAAAACCCGCCATCCAGGTGCACGCTGAGCATCCGCCGCCAGTCGTCATGGGACAGCTCCTCAAACGCAACGCTGTTGAAGATGCCGGCGTTGCTCACCACCGCGTCGAGGCGACCGAAGCTGTCGATAGCGGTGCGCACGATCGCTTCTCCGCCATCGGGGCTGTCCACCGAATCATGTGACGCCACCGCGACACCACCGGCGCGCTCGATCTCTTCCACCACTGCGTCGGCGACGCTGGTGTCCGCACCATCGCCGTGCATGGACCCGCCGAGATCATTGACCACCACCGCAGCGCCGCGGCGCGCCAACTCGATCGCGTACAGGCGCCCAAGGCCGCGGCCGGCGCCGGTGACGATCGCGACCTGCCCGGCGAAGTCGATCATGGCTCCTCCTAGTGATTTTCAGCTATGTACGGATTCGGCGAACTGCGCTCCGAGCTGCACGAGGTAGCGATCGGGTCCGCCGAGAAACGCGCTCCAGCTCAGTAAGCGCTTGAGGTATAGCTGGGCGTCGTGCTCCCAGGTGTAGCCGATACCGCCGAAGACTTGGATGGCAGTATCACCGACGGTGGCCAGCCGGCCGGCGAACGCTTTGGTCCGCATTGCGGCTGAATGTCTTTCGGCACGGTCTCCGGCATCGGCGGCCCACAGTGCATGGATCACGCCGCTGCGGGCGAGCTCAACCGTTTCGTACATGTCGACGCACAGGTGCTGGACCGCCTGAAACGCGCCGATCGGTTGACCAAATTGCCGCCGCACCTTGGCGTATTCGATGACCAGGTGCATGACTGCCCGTGCGGCACCTAGCGCGTCAGCCGCCCAGGCGATGACCACGTCGTCGACGAGCGCCTCGACGGCATCCGGCGATGCGATGGCCAGACGTTGCGCGGGCGTATCGTCGAACCTGACGCGGAACTGCTTGCGGGTCTGGTCGATTCCGGTTTGCAGCGTGACGTCGATACGTGGCTTCGAAGTCTGGACGGCGAAAAGACCTGTGCCGTCGCGAGTATCAGCCACCACGAGTATCACGTCAGCGGCGGCGGCATCCCACACGCCGTCGATCGCGCCCTGCAGCGCGATGCCGTCGCCGAGTTCGACTACGGTCGGGTGAACGCCGTCGAGCGGGCCCACCGTGGCCGTAATCGAGCCGTTCGCGATCCCGGTGAACAGCGGGGCCGCCGTGCCGCTGTCCACCCCGAATCGCATTAGTGCGCGAGTCGCGGCGACGGCACTGGACAGCCACGGCCCGGGGTGCAGTCCGGCGCCGAGTTCCTCGAGGACGATGCCGGCCTCGACCATCGTCATGCCGGCACCGTCGTATTCCGACGGCACGAGCAGGCCGGTGGTGCCCAGGTCCGCGAGACCGCGCCAGACCGCCTCGGTCGTACCGGTCTCGTCTTCGAGCAGGGGGCGGACATGACCGGCGATCGACGCCTTTTCGGCAAGAAAGCTCCGCACGGTGTTGCGCAGCGCGATCTGCTCGTCGGTCAACTCCAGGTTCATGAGCGCGGCAACCCCAGAACCCGTTGGGCGGTGATGTTCTTGTTGATCTGCGTCGTCCCGCCCGCGATTGTGAGCGAGCGCGATGTCAATCGGTAGTCGGCCCACCGACGGCCATCAGGGTGCGACCCAAGCAGGTCGAAGGCCAATGCAGCGATCTCTTGCCCAACCTCACCCCAGATCGTCTTGGCAAGGCTCGCCGACCCAAACGCGTCGCCGCCGTGCAGGATCGCAGAGATCGATCGCTGACACAGCACCTCGAGGTATTTGATCCGCAAGGCGATTTCGCCGAGACGCCGCAAAGTCGTGGGGTCCTCGAGCACGGGCCGATTGTCGATCTGGACATCGGCGAGGTCGGATGCCAGGTCCGCTAGCCGAACCTGCATCTCGGTGTACAGGCGCGCGGCGCCGGCCCGCTCGTGACTCAGCGTCGTCGTGGCGATCCGCCAACCGCCGTTCACCGGGCCGAGCAAGGCATCCACGGGCACCCGTACGTCGTTGAAGAACACTTCCGCGAAATCGGCCTCGCCGTTGAGCGTGACAAGTGGCCGCACCTCGATGCCCGGCAAGGACATGTCGACAATCAGGCAGGAGATGCCCTTGTGCTTTGGCGCGTCCGGGTCGGTGCGCACATAGAGCTGGCACCAGTCGGCCCGGTGTCCCAGTGAAGTCCAGATCTTCTGGCCGTTGACCACGAAGTGTTCGCTGTCCCGCACAGCGCGGGTGCGCAGCGAGGCGAGATCGGAACCGGCCTCGGGCTCCGACATCCCCTGGCACCAGATGTCGTCGGCTCGCATCATCCGGGGGAGAAGGGTCCGCTTCTGAGCTTCGGTCCCGTGCTGCATGATCGCCGGCGCGATGTTGTTCAGCCCGATCACATTGAGTGGGACGGGCACCCGAGCGCGGGTTGTCTCTTCTGCGTGGACCAGCTGCTCGAGCACCGTCGCACCGCGGCCGCCGTACTCCTGCGGCCAGGAGACCGCGGCCCATCCGGCATCAGCCATCGTCGCGTTCCAAGCTCGAAGCGTGTCGAACGCGGCGTCGTCACTACCTCGGCGACGGCCGGCTGCCACGACGTCGTCGGTCAGGTTCGCGGCCAGCCACCCGCGCAGCTCCTTGCGGACCTGTTCCACCTCCGGTGGGTATGAGAAATCCACGGTTCCTGTCGACTTCGCGGCGATTGACTGCGGGCAATGCGGAACTTTACTGTGGAACAGATATTTGGTCAACCAATGTGGGAGTGCGCAAGAAGGACGTGTTGACGGGTGGCGAAACAAGCACCGTTTGCCTGGAGCGACTCGGCCTGTTGGTCGGCGCCGGCAGGTTGATGGTTGCCAACCGGCTGCTTTCCGGTAAGGCTCTCCATAGTATTCTGCGTCCCGGCGCCCTGCGCAGCGCCCCATCAACAGAGAGCGACAAACATGACTGAGGCTGTAAAGGTCCGCTTCGAGCCGAAGATGATGATCGACGGCAAGCTCGTCGACGGCCAGGCCGGCACGTTCACCAACATCAACCCGGCTACCGAGGAGACGCTCGGGGAAGTCGCCGACGCGTCGAAGGAAGATATGCACCGGGCTATCGACGCCGCCCGGCGGGCCTTCGACGAGACCGACTGGTCGACCAACCACAAGTTGCGTCAGCGCTGCCTGCTGCAGTTGCACGATGCGATCGAGTCGGAGAAAGAAGAGCTGCGCGAGGAGCTCATCCTCGAGGTCGGCTCCCCCCGAGCCATCACCTTCGGCCCTCAGCTGGATGCCCCACTGGAAGACGGGCTGAAGTACCCCGCCCGGCTGATCGACGAGTACCCGTGGGAGACCGACCTGGGCGACAAGCTGATCAGCCTCACCGGCGCGCTGACCACCCGCAAGGTTTGGCGGGAACCGGTCGGCGTGGTCGGTGCGATCGTGCCGTGGAACTTCCCGTTCGAGGTGACGATCAATAAGCTCGGGCAGGCGCTGGGCACCGGCAACACCGTAGTGCTCAAGCCGGCGCCGAACACCCCGTTCAACGCGACCAGGCTGGGCCGCCTCATCGCCGAAAAGACCGACATCCCAGCCGGTGTCGTCAACGTCGTGACCGCATCGGATCACTTCGTGGGTGAGGAGCTGACGCTGTCACCCAAGGTCGACCTCATCTCGTTCACCGGCTCGACTGTGGTCGGTAAGCGGATCATGGAAAAGGGCGCGGCCACCATGAAGCGGCTTTTCCTGGAGCTCGGCGGCAAGTCGGCCACCATCGTCCTCGAGGACGCCGACTTCGGGCTGGCCTGCGCAATCGGCATCGCGCCGTGCATGCACGCCGGGCAGGGTTGCGCCAACCCGACCCGGATGCTGCTGCCGCGGTCTCGTTATGACGAAGGCGTGGCGATCCTCAAGAGCATCTACGAGAACGTCACGTGTGGCGACCCGCAGGATCCCGGGACGTTGTGCGGTCCGTTGATCTCGGAAAGGCAGTTCGAGCGGGTGACGGGCTACATCCGGAAGGGTGTGGAAGAGGGCGCCACGGCGCTGGTCGGCGGACCCGATGCACCCACCGGTTTCGACAAGGGATATTTCGTCCGGCCAACGCTTTTCACCGATGTCGACAACAAGATGACCATCGCCCAGGAGGAGATCTTCGGTCCCGTGCTGTGCGTGATCCCGTTCGACGACGAGGAAGACGCGATCCGGATCGCCAACGACAGCGCGTACGGCTTGGCCGGCAACGTCATGTCGGGCTCCCTGGAGCATTCGCTGGCGGTAGCCCGTCGGATCAAGGCCGGCTTCATGGGCGTCAACGGCGGCGCACCCTACGGCGCCGACACGCCATTCGGCGGATACAAGGACAGCGGTGTGGGCCGGCAGAACGGTGTGGCCGGGTTCGACCAGTACACCGAGATCAAGTCCGTGGGGTACCCAGCGGGCTGACAGAGAAGCAGGAATTCAGCTTCGACCTCACGCCGTTCCGGCGCTCGGCTACCTTGTTCCCGTGACCGAAGCCGGACCAGCGCAGCGGACGACCGGCCGCAGGATGGCGATTCACTATGCAGCCGGCCTCGCTTGCGGCCACCTGATCGGTACTGCCGATGCCGCCGCGATCGTCGTACCGTTGCACGGTCAATTCGCCAGGGGTGCGCAGGCATACTTCGCACCGCAGAGCCTGATCATCGTGACGGTCATCGTTGTTCTGGGAACCGTCGCGGTCGCTGTCGGCGGTGTCGCGAACCTCGTTCCGGTCCTGCGATGGTACGTCCGTGAGCAGCAACCGGATCCCGATCAACGGCGAGCGGCCATGCGCCTGCTCGGTCGGCAGTCGATGATCCTGGCGGCGGTGTGGGCGGTCAGCGGCGTCACCGACCTCTTGTTTAACCTGGACGAACTTGCGGCCCGTGCGGTCCCGACTCTGTTGGCGGTCGTCTTCGGCGGAACCGCGGCGGCAAGCGTGAGTCTTCTGCTCACTCAGGGGTCCCTTCGGCCAATTCTGCTTGCGGCCACGCAGGGTTCCGAAGGCCTTGTGGTAGCGCCCCGCGTGCTTACCCGACTTGTGGGCATGTGGCTCTTAGGCAGCGGATTGCCATGCCTGGCGATCGCAGGTCTGGTTTTGATTCGCTCGAACGGCTGGATCATTCAGAGGACCGGGTCCGTCGAGATGGCCATTCTGGTGGTAACGCTTGTCGCGATACTCATTGGACTGCCGGCGATGATTCTGACCTCCCGATCGATATCGGACCCCATCCGCGAGGTCGTCGACGCGATGGCACAGGTCGAGCGAGGCCAAATTAACACCTCTGTCGGAGTCTACGAAAAGTCTGAAATTGGGCGCCTGCAAAGCGGATTCAATCGAATGGTCACCGGCATCGGCGAACGTGACCGCTTGCGGGATCTGTTCGGCCGTTACGTCGGAGCAGATGTGGCCCGTCGTGCGATCGAAGAAGGCACCTCGCTCTCGGGAGATGTACGAGAGGCGGCAATCCTTTTCATCGACCTGCTGGGCTCGACGACGATGGCGGCGAGCCGCCCGCCGCAAGAGGTAGCCCGGGTACTCAACGACTTCTTTCGAATTGTTGTCCGCGCCGTTGACGATCACCATGGGCTGATCAACAAATTCCAAGGGGACGCCGCGCTGGCGGTCTTCGGGGCCCCGCTGGCCTTGGACGGGTCCGCGTCGGCTGCGTTGGCGACCGCCCGCGGGCTACGCAACCAACTGCGTCGGCTGCCGCTGGTCGACTTCGGGATAGGCGTCTCGGCAGGGAAGGTATTCGCCGGAAACATCGGCGCTGAAAACCGCTACGAATACACAGTCGTTGGCGACGCCGTCAACGAGGCGGCGCGATTGGCCGATTTCGCCAAAACGCTCAACCAACGGATCGTGTGTTCAGCCGCCGCAATTGACCGTGCCGACGCGGCCGAGCGCCAGCTCTGGGTCTCCAACGGCGAGACCGTGCTGCGCGGCCGCTCGGAATCCACCAACGTCTTCACGCCAGCGGCCAATGGCTGAGCCCATGCGCCGAAAGGGGTAAGTCCCCCTCCGGTCCACCGCGACGGCCTCGCCGTGTCGGGTCGGTCTAAATCCATGTTGAACCAAATATATGGTCCGGCTAAAGTACTTGTAGTCTGGCCCAATCGTCACGGCACGGGAGAGCTATCGATGGTCGAGCAATTGCGATGCGCCGGCCAAGAGGTGACCCAGCAGTGGTTAAGGTAGAACGTCGGTTTGTCTTTGCTGCTGTGGGCAACCAGCGACGTCAGATCGCCGATCTGATCGATGATCTAGATGATGCGCAGCTGGCGACGACGAGTCTGTGTGCAGGTTGGGATGTCAAGACGGTCGCAGCCCATCTAGTCAGCGTATTCGCAGACAGTTTTTGGGTTTTCACGGGACAGGCGATGCGCTGCAGAAGTATGGCTCGCGCGATTGACGAGCTTGCGCGCCGCCGCGCCAAGCTACCAGCGGCAGAGATCGCCGGCACGCTGCGTCGGTGCGCCGATCATCCGCTAAGTCCGCCGCTGTTCGGACCGCTTAGCCCACTCGCCGATAACTTGATCCATGACGGCGACATCAGGATTCCCCTCAACCTGTCCTTTCGGCCCGATCCCGGATTGGCGGGGTTGGCGCTGGACTTTCTGACCGGATCATGGCCGTTTGGCTTCGTGCCGCTGGGCCGACTCCGGGGGATTTCTCTGTACGGCACCGACATCGATCAGTCCTGGGGCACGGGCGCTGAAATCCGTGGACCGGTCGCCGCCTTAATGATGACCGCCGCGGGCCGCACAGCCCTGCTTCACATGCTCGCCGGGCCGGGATTGCCACTGTTGCGTCGTCGGCTATCCGCCAGCTGAACTACGCCCTCAGTTTGACCTAATATTTGTTCGGATCTACATTACGACTATCAATCCATGGCGCCGCCGCTCGTCGCGGACGACCATGACGCAGATGTCCGGGAGGCCCCCTTGAGTGATTTCGAGTCGGTCGACTTCTTCACCGACCCGTCCCTGATCCCAGACCCGTACGCCTACTTCGACCACCTGCGCGAGCGTTGCCCGGTCTTGTCGCAAGCCGAGCAGGGCGTACTGGCGGTAACCGGGCACCAGGAAGCGCTCGCGGTCTACAAGGATCCCGCGTTCTCCTCTTGTGTCTCGGTCGCCGGCCCGTTTTCGGGACTGCCGTTCGAGCCCGAGGGTGACGATATCGGCGCCCTGATCGAACAGCATCGTTCGCAGATCCCGATGAGCGAACACATCGTCACCCAAGATCCGCCGGACCACACGCGGACGCGTGGGTTGCTGAGCCGTTTGCTTACGCCCAAGCGGCTCAAGGAAAACGAAGACTTCATGTGGCGGCTGGCCGATCGGCAGCTTGACGAGTTCGTCTCGCATGGAAAGTGTGAGTTCCTCGACGACTACGCGCGACCGTTTTCCGGGTTGGTGATCGCCGATCTATTAGGCGTTCCGCCAGAAGATCATGAGGAGTTTCGCGCGGTCTTTTCAGGCAAGGTCGTGGGCGGGATCGAGGACGATTCGCTGACGCGCGCGCACAATCCGCTGGAGTATCTCAATGAAAAGTTCACCGCCCATATCAGCGAACGGCGCCGAGAGCCACAAGAGGACGTGCTGACCGAGCTGGCTCAGGCGAAGTATTCCGACGGTTCGACTCCCGAGGTCATCGACGTGGTCCGGCTCGCCACGTTCCTGTTTGCCGCGGGACAGGAAACTACAACGAAGTTGCTCAGCTTCGGGATGCGAGTGATCGCTGAACGCCCAGAGCTGCAAACCTTGCTGCGCGACGACCGAGACCGCATCCCGGTCTTCATCGAAGAGACACTACGGACGGAAAGCCCAGTCAAGTGTCACTTCCGCATGGCGCGCACATCAACATCGATCGGTGAGGTCCAGGTTCCGGCCGGTAGCACGGTGATGCTCCTGCCCGGAGCGAGCAATCGGGACGCACGCAAATTCGAGAACCCGGATGAGTTCCGCCTCGACCGCGCCAACGTCCGCGAGCACGTGGCGTTCGGCCGCGGCAACCACTCCTGCCCCGGCGCACCGCTCGCTCGAGCAGAAGGGCGGATTTCGCTTAACCGCGCGCTAGATCGGATGTCCAACATCACGATTTGCCCGGCGGAGCATGGCTCGGCGGACGCGCGTCGCTACACATATGAACCGACCTGGCAGATGCGGGGCCTGACCGGGCTGCATCTCGAATTCAACCCGATCCGGTGAGAGCGGCCGGGCGAATCACGCGACCGCGATCGCAACGTGGAAAGTTATGACTGCAAACGACACTGGTAGCGAAGATTTCGCCAATTGGGATCCTGACCTGACGCGACGGTTGATCGCTGCAGCAACGCCCTTAGCCAAGCGTTGGTTTCGTCCCGAAGTCCGGGGCTTGGAGTCATTCCCGGTCAGCGGTGGAGCACTGGCGGTGTCCAATCACTCTGGTGGCGTGCTCACCCCTGATGTGCTGATCTTCGCCGCGGCCTTTTACAACGCTTTTCAATACCAGCGCCCGCTGTACACCCTCGGCCATGACGCGCTTTTCCTCGGGCCGTTGTCTGATTGGTTGACGCGCGTAGGTCTCATTCACGCCAGCGGGAAAAACGCCGCCGCAGCACTACGATCGGGCGGTGTCGTGCTGACATTTCCCGGGGGAGTCTATGACGCATATCGGCCGACCCTGGCGCAGAATGTCATCGATTTCAACGGTCGCGTCGGCTATGTCAGGACCGCCATCGATGCCAGGGTGCCGATCGTGCCGACCGTGTCGATCGGCGGTCAAGAGAGCCAGCTGTTTTTGAATCGGGGGACCTGGCTGGCAAAACGACTGGGTCTCAAGCGGCTGCGCTCCGATATTTTGCCGGTGACCATAGGGTTTCCGTTCGGGCTCAGTATGCTCCTGCCGGTCAACGTACCTTTGCCGACGAAAATCGTCGCCGAGGTGCTGGAACCGATCGACATCTTCGCGCGGTTCGGCGAGAGCCCCGATGTCGACGAGGTTGACGCGCACGTTCGATCGGTGATGCAAAAAGCCCTCAACCGGTTGGCCCGCCAGCGGCGACTTCCGCTGCTCGGCTGAACGGTTACCTAAACGGCGGTGGCTCGCGGCATCGCCGTGGGCACCTCGGTTAGCTCGCCGGAAAGCCCTGACGCGCTCCGTATTTCAGCGAACGAGCGAAACATCGCGTCGGTGACCTCATGGGTGTCGTCGAGCGTGCGATCATCGGCGATCACCGATATGTTGAGCTGGTCGACGTAACTCCACACCGTGATGTTGATGGCACATCCGGGTGGCAGTGGACCAGCCGAATAGATTTCACTGACCGGCGCTCCGCCGAAGTGGGCGAGCTCGCGTGGGCCTGCCACGTTGGAGATCGGAAGGTTGAAGAGCCGGTTGCGGCCGCTTCTTTTCGACAGCCATCTAAACGCCGGGGGAGTCGCGAGGGGCGGCAAGTACGCGACTAACCTGCCGTACGTCTCGGGGCCGAGCAGTTCGTAGTCTTCTTTCGCGATCGCACTAGCCAACGCGGTCAGCCGGACCCGCTCCATCGGGTCATCGATGTGCGCCGGGAGCGACACCGCCATTCCACTCAGCTCGTTGCCGGTGATCCGGTTCAGTGATTTGTCGGTGCTCGCCAATACTGACGCGATAAGCGGACGATCGGCCCTACCGTCGTAACGCAGCAACAGCTCCCGTAGTGCTCCTGCCGCCATGGCCAGCACCACGGCGTTGAGGGTGATCTGCAGGTGCTTAGCGGTCTCTTTCACCTCGGCGAGCGAGAATGTCGCAGTGGCCAACGTCCTCGCCGGTGAGACGACATGGTTGATGAATGTCTGGGGCGCCTGCAAGGGCCGCGCCATCTCTGGTTGCTCGACGCGCTCCCGCGAACGCCGCCTCACCCGCCAAAAACCCGAAGCCGCGTCCTTAATCACTCCTGGCAGCGCAGCGATTTGCTGCACGTGGTCTCGCCCGGCTACCCGGAGAAGTTCGGCTCGTGGCGGCGCTACGCAAGTGGTGACGTTCGCGGAGCCAAACCGCGTGGGCTCTTTCGGATCCATCGCGCTGGCAAGGAGATTCGCTGATGCCACCCCGTCGGCCAAGGCATGATGGATCTTGCCGATGAGCGCGAACTTCTGGTCGGCCATGCCTTCGACGAAGTGAAACTCCCACAATGGGTGGCCCCGGTCTAGCGGAGTACTGGCGACCTGCCCGATGACCTGGTCGAGCTCCCGCCGCCCGCCGGGAGCCGGTACTTCAACTCGGTGCAGGTGATAGTCAAGGTCAACGTCGCAGTTCTCCAGCCACATCGGGTGGTGCAGTCGCCACGGAATATCGACAAGCTGGTAGCGCAACGGGTCGAGCAGTTGCAGGCGGTCGCCGAGCGTGCGTCGGAACGACTCGAAGCTGAACTCACCACGGTTGCGCGCGGTGTCTATCACCGCGACCTTCAGGGTGTGGGTATGCAGGTTCGGTGTCTCGCTATACAGCAGCATCGCGTCCATGCCGTTCAGCCGCTTCACCGCACACCTTGCCCGTCAGGTTCCGTCACTGCCGTCGGCCCGCAGCGACTTACCAGCATTATGGCAACGCTGAGCCTATGCGGAACAAATTCCTGGTTTTACACATGCCAATGCCGCGCGGCCGGGTTCGGGACAACTCGGCCGCAACTCATGCCGTATGGCTTACAGTTGTCCGGTCGGTCGAGCCGAATCGTCCGAGTAGCGGTGTCACCCGCAGGCAGAAGTCAGCGATGGGTCCTGAACGCACGAAGGGGGCGAGTATCCCGATGTCCATTCCCCGATACCCGGACGACATCACCGGCGAGTGGCTCTCAGCCGTACTGAACCGTGGCGAGACATCGGTGCGGGTGTCCGAAGTGGACGTGGCGGCCATCGGTACCGGCCAAACCGGCGCGACATACCGGGTGTCGGTCGCATACGCGAGCGATGCGGGTCCCTTGCCTGACACCTTTGTGATCAAACTGCCCGCTCAGGACGACACCGTGCGCGACAGGGTGACCATCGGCTACCGCAGTGAATGCGCCTTCTACACCGCGGTAGCCGGCCGGGTGCGGGTGCCGACGCCGCAGTGCTTCTACTGCGAGATCAGCGACGATGCTCTCGACTATGCGCTGCTTCTCGCCGATCAGGCACCGGCGGTGCAGGGCGATCAGATCGCGGGCTGCGGTGAGCGCGAGGCGCAACTGGCCGTTGTGGCGTTAGCCGGCCTGCACGGGCCCAGCTGGTGTGACGCGGTCTGGTTGGACTTCCCCGGGATCGCCTTCGCACGGCCGGACGAAGCGTCAGCCAGCGGTCTTGGCGAGGTGGCGCGGATGAGTGCCGAGATCACACTAGACAAGCTCGGTGACCGCATGAGCGCAGCCGACCGGGAAACCTTCACCGAGACAATGGGTTTGGTGACGCCGTGGCTGCTCGCCGAGTACAACCGGTTCGCCCTGTTGCACGGCGATTACCGCCTCGACAACATGCTGTTCTATCCCGACGCCGCCGGCGTGACGGTGGTGGATTGGCAGACGCTCGGGGTAGGTCTGCCCGCAAGGGATCTCGCTTACTTCACCGCAACCAGCCTCAAGCCCGAGCTGCGTTCATCGATCGAGAAAGACCTTGTCGACGAGTACCACCGCGCCCTGTCTGGTTATGGTGTCACCGACTATGACCGCGAAACCTGCTGGCGGGATTACCGACTCGGCACGCCGCAAGCTCTGCTGATCTCGGCTTTGGGATTCGCGTTCGCCACCGCCACCGACCGCGGTGACGACATGGTGCTGACGATGTTGGCTCGCGGCTGCCAGGCGATCCGGGACCTCGGCACATTAGATCTCGTCGACGAATATGCGTCAGGCGAAGTGCCGCCGTCATAGACGCGAATCAGTATTGCGTGGAACCTTGATCGATCGGAATCGCTGCCGCGGTGATGTTTCGCGATTCCTCGCTGGCCAGCCAACACACCGCATCGGCGATATCCTCGGGCTCGGCAACCCAATTCGGCAGAAACGGTGTGAGGGTGTTCGCCAAGTGCGGACTGGTCTCGGTAAAGTTTGCTAAGGCGCCGACCATGTCGCCGCCGCCCATTGCAGTGTTGACTGGACCGGGGTGCACACTGTTGACCCGGATCGAATGCATACCCAACTCGGCGGCGAACGCACGTGCCATCCCGGTCACCGCGTGCTTGCTGGCGGTGTAGTGCACCATGAACGGCTGCATCTTCATGCCGGCTGCGGAGCTGATCAAAATGATTGACCCGCCGCGACCACCGTCGATGATCTTCTGCGCGCCGGCCATCACCGTGTTCCACGTTCCAGTCACGTTGACGTCCATAACGTCCCGGAACGATTCGGGAGTGATCTCGTTCCAGGCCTGCGGCGCCGTGATGCCGGCATTGGCGACGATGATGTCCAGCCGCCCGAGCGCAGCCACGCCGTCCTCCACCGCCTGGCGCAGACCGTCAAAGTCGCGAATATCGGTGGCCGAAGCCATGATTTGGTGGCCAGCGGCCTCGACGAGCCGAACGGTTTCGGCCAGATCCTCCGGTGTTGCCGAGTCGTAACGGACACAGGATGGAAGCTTGCCAGCGATGTCGACGGCGATGATGTCGGCGCCCTCGCGGGCCATCCGGACGGCGTGCGCGCGGCCCTGGCCCCGTGCCGCTCCGGTGATGAATGCCACCTTGCCCGCCAGCCGACCGCTCATGTGCGCTCCATATCGTAAACATCACTGTAACGCGAACGATAATAGCGTCACTGCTTGCGCTGCTCCGCCTTGACCAGGTTCGACCCGATGATCAACCGCTGAATCTCACTGGTGCCCTCGTAGAGCCGCAACAGCCGGACGTCGCGATAGATACGTTCCACCGGCACTTCGCGCATGTATCCGCTTCCGCCGTGAATCTGGACGGCGAGATCGGCAACCTTGCCGGCCATTTCGGTGCAGAACACCTTCGCCGCCGACGGCGCGATTCGCCGGTCCTGGTCGGTGATCCACAGCCGGGCGGCGTCACGGACGAGGGCGCGGCCGGCCATCACTCCGGTCTGCTGGTCGGCCAGCATCGCCTGCACGAGCTGGAAGTTCCCGATCGGGGTACCGCCCTGCGTGGCGGTGGCCGCGTACGCCACGGATTCGTCGAGTGCCCGCTGCGCGGCGCCCACGGCTAACGCGGCGATGTGGATCCGGCCCCGTGCCAGGGAGGTCATCGCTGCTCGATAGCCGATGTCCTCACTGCCGCCCACCAGCGCGCCGGGCGGGACGCGCACATCGGTGAAGCGGACGTCGGCGGTCCAGGCGCCTTCCTGTCCCATCTTGGCGTCCTTGGTCCCGACCTCCACACCGGCCGCGTCCGCGGGAACCAGGAAAACCGCGATGCCCGGTCCGGCATCGTCGGCGGGACGGGTCCGAGCGAAAACCACGAACAGATCCGCGACCGGCGCGTTGGTGATGAACCGCTTTTCGCCGGAAATCACCCAATCGCCTTCTGCGCCATCATGAATGGCCTTGGTGCGCAATCCGGCCGGGTTCGATCCCGCTCCGGGCTCGGTCAACGCGAACGAGGCGACCTTGCCGGACGCCAACGCCTCCAGCCAGGTGGCCTTCTGCTCGTCGGTGCCGAATCCGACCAGGACTTGACCGGCGATGCCGTTGTTGGTGCCGAACATCGAGCGAAGTGCCAGCGAGGTGTAGCCCAACTCCATCGCCAGCTCGACGTCTTGGGTGATGTCGAGTCCGAGTCCGCCCCACTCCTGGGGGATGGCGTACCCGAACAGGCCCATGTTCTTGGCCTGGTCGCGAAGATCATCCGGCACCCGGTCGGTGGCCAGAATTTCCTGCTCCCGCGGAACGACGACGGTGCGAACGAACTGCCGGGTCTGCGCGAGGATCTGCTGAAAGTCGTCGTCGTCGACGACCGCAGGAGACATCAATCAACGCTCCTTCCGGGCAATGGGATGGCGGCTAACTGGCGCGATCATATATGAAATATGATGTGCGATGATGTCCCGGGTTCGGGGTGGAGACAGAGGACGGTGATCAGGTGTCGTTGTTGACCGGTCAGACCGCGGTAATCACCGGTGGTGCCCAAGGCTTGGGTTTCGCCATAGCGCAACAGTTCGTTGCCGAAGGGGCACGGGTAGTGCTCGGTGACGTGAATCTCGAAGCGACCGAGGTCGCTGCGAAGCAGCTCGGTGGTGCGGACAGGGCCGCGGCGGTGCGTTGCGATGTGACTTCCGCCGATGACGTCGACGGGCTAGTCGCCGCTGCCGTTGACCGGTTCGGCGGGCTGGACATCATGGTCAACAACGCCGGCATCACCCGCGACGCGACGATGCGCAAGATGACCGAAGAGCAATTCGATCAGGTCATCGCCGTGCATCTGAAGGGGACCTGGAATGGGCTTCGCAAGGCCGCGGCGATCATGCGGGAGAACAAGCGCGGGGCGATCGTGAACATGTCGTCGATCTCCGGGAAAGTCGGCATGGTCGGCCAGACCAACTATTCGGCGGCCAAGGCCGGCATCGTCGGCATGACCAAGGCGGCTGCCAAGGAACTCGCCCACCTCGGTGTTCGGGTCAACGCGATCCAGCCCGGGCTGATCAGGTCGGCGATGACCGAGGCCATGCCGCAACGGATCTGGGACGAGAAGCTGGCCGAGATACCGATGGGACGAGCCGGCGAGCCCGAAGAGGTCGCTAAGGTCGCATTGTTCCTCGCGAGCGATCTGTCGTCATACATGACCGGAACCGTCCTCGAGGTGACCGGCGGAAGGCACCTATGAGCACGCGCGAGGCTGTCATCTGTGAGCCGATTCGGACGCCGATCGGCCGCTACGGCGGAATGTTCAAGTCGCAGACGGCCGTCGATCTCGGCGTCGCCGCCCTCACCGGGCTGCTCGACCGAACCGGCGTCCCGCCCGAATCGGTGCAGGACGTCATCCTCGGGCACTGCTACCCCAGCAGCGAGGCACCGGCGATCGGGCGCGTCGTCGCACTCGACGCCGGGCTGCCGGTGACGGTGCCCGGCATGCAGGTCGATCGCCGCTGCGGATCGGGTCTGCAGGCGGTTATTCAGGCTTGTTTGCAGATCAGCGCCGGCGACAGCGATGTCGTCGTCGCCGGCGGTGCGGAAAGCATGAGCAACGTTGCGTTTTATTCCACCGATATGCGCTGGGGTGGGGCCCGCGGCGGTGTGCGAGTGCACGACGGGCTGGCGCGCGGGCGCAGCACCGCGGGTGGTCGTCACTATCCGGTGCCCGGCGGGATGTTGGAGACCGCGGAGAATCTTCGCCGGCAATACGACATCTCGCGCCAGGAGCAGGACGAACTCGCGGTGACGTCGCATCAGCGGGCAGTGGCCGCGCAGAAGGACGGCATCCTGGCCGAAGAAATCATCCCGGTGGCCGTGCGCAGCCGCCGTGGCGAAGAGTTGATCGACACCGACGAGCATCCGCGCACCGACACCACGGTGGAGTCGTTGAGCAAGCTGAAACCCGTTTTACTCGAGCATGATCCAGATGCGACGGTGACGGCCGGAAATGCCAGCGGGCAAAACGATGCGGCGTCGATGTGTCTGGTGACGACGCCGGAGAAGGCCGACGAACTGGGCCTTACCCCGCTGGTCCGGCTGGTGTCGTGGGGCGTCGCGGCGGTGGCGCCGAACGTGATGGGCATTGGCCCGGTCCCTGCCACCGAGATCGCCCTCGCCAAAGCGGATTTGCAATTGAGCGACATCGACGTCATCGAACTCAACGAGGCATTCGCCGCGCAGGCTCTTGCCGTGATGCGGGAGTGGGGCTTCGGCGCCGCCGACCGGGAGCGAACGAACGTGCATGGCTCGGGAATATCACTGGGTCATCCGGTTGGCGCTACCGGCGGCAGGATGCTGGCCACGCTGGCCCGCGAGCTCAATCGTCGGGACGCGCGCTACGGGCTGGAAACCATGTGCATCGGCGGCGGGCAAGGCCTTGCCGCGGTCTTCGAGCGGGTCGGGCCGCGGTGAACAAGCCGTTGGCCGACCTCACCGTCGTCGAGGTTTCCAGCTTTGTCGCAGCACCGTTGTGCGGAATGACGTTGAGCCAACTGGGCGCCGAGGTGATACGCGTCGACCCCATCGGGGGCGCGTCCGACATTCATCGGTGGCCGCTGGCCGCCAATGGTACATCCATTTACTGGACCGGGTTGAACAAGGGAAAGCGTTCGGCCACCATCGATTTGCGCTCACCGGAAGGACAGGAGCTGGTCCAGCGGCTGATCGTCGAAGGTGACGGTGTGGTGGTGACCAACGCAGCGGGCTTGTCCTGGTTGTCGTTTGAACGGCTCGCCGCGAAACGTCCTGACGTGATTCACGTCCAGTTGCTCGGCCGCCGTGATGGCTCTACCGGCGTGGACTACACGGTCAACGCGGCAACCGGATTTCCGTTGGTCACCGGGCCGGCGAACCATGCCGGCCCGATCAATCATGTGCTGCCGGCCTGGGATGTCTGCTGTGGCCTGTATGCCGCGCTCGCCGTTGTCGCCGCGGTTCGGCGCCGCGACCAGTCCGGAGGCGGTGCCCAAATCAGCATCGCGTTGGAAGACGTCGCGTTAGCCACCGCGGGCAACCTGGGACTGCTGACCGAGCCCCAGGTCAACGGCACCGAACGCCAACGCCTGGGTAATGCGATCTACGGTCAGTACGGTCAGGATTTCACTAGTCGCGACGGCGTGGCGTTCATGATCGTCACGCTGACCAAACGTCATTTTCATGACCTTGTCGAGGTATCCGGCACCGGTGCAGCCGTTTCCGCGCTCGCCGAGTCATTGGGCGCGGACTTCAGCGACGAGGGCGAGCGCTATCGGTACCGCGAAGTGCTCAGCGGACTATTCGCGACGTGGTTCGCGGATCACACCGCCGAGGAGATCACCGAGGCGTTGTCGACCACCAGCGTATTGTTCGAGCGCTACCGGAGCTTCGCCGAGGTCGCCGAAGACGAACGGGTGACGGCGAATCCGTTGTTCTCGCGACTGCACCAGGACGGCCTGGGAGACTATCTCGCGCCCGGGATGCCAACCGTCTTCGACGGCGGCCATCTCGCAGGCGAACCCGCGCCCAGACTTGGTGGCGACACCGCCGACGTGCTCACCGCCCGGTTGGGATTGAGTGCGGCCGATGTCACGCGGCTGACCAGTGCGAAGACAATCGCCTGCTGACTAAGGAGAAAGGCGCCGCATGACCAAACTCGCCGAGACGGTCGGCCTGACCGAATTCCAGACCGAGATCATTGCCACCGTAAGGCAATTCGTCGAAAAGGAAGTCATCCCGAACGCGCCCGAGCTCGAACGCACCGACACCTATCCGCAAGCTATCGTCGACCAAATGCGGGAGATGGGCCTCTTCGGCTTGATGATCCCGCAGGAATACGGCGGGTTGGGTGAGTCGCTGCTGACCTACGCCTTGTGCGTCGAAGAATTGGCGCGCGGCTGGATGAGCATCTCGGGGGTGCTCAACACTCACTTCATCGTTGCCTACATGCTGCGTCAGCACGGTACCGACGCGCAGAAGCAGCGCCTGTTGCCGCGCATGGCAATCGGCGAAGTGCGCGGCGCGTTTTCGATGTCCGAGCCGGAATTGGGCTCCGACGTCGCCGCGATTCGCACCCGTGGCACGCTCAACAGCGACGGGAACTACACCATCAACGGCCAGAAGATGTGGGTGACCAATGGCGCCAGCTCGACCTTGGTGGCGGCGTTGGTCCGAACCGACGAGGGAGCAGAAGCCCCGCATCGCAATCTGACCGCATTTCTGATCGAGAAGCCGACGGGCTTCGGCGAGGTAGCGCCCGGTCTGTTGATACCGGGCAAGATCGACAAGTTGGGTTACAAAGGCATTGACACCACGGAGCTCATCTTCGACGGATACGTGGCCAGCGCCGACGACGTCCTGGGTGGCACCCCGGGCCAAGGTTTCTATCAGATGATGGACGGTATCGAAGTCGGACGGGTCAACGTTTCGGCCAGGGCCGTCGGCGTGGCCGTTCGCGCGTTCGAACTCGCGGTGCGCTACGCACAGCAGCGCCATACCTTCGGCAGGCCGATAGCCGAACATCAGGCTATTGCATTCCAAATCGCCGAGATGGCAACAAAAGTCGAGGCCGCTCACCTGATGATGGTCAATGCCGCACGGTTGAAAGATTCCGGTGAGCGTAACGACGTCGCGGCGGGCATGGCGAAGTATCTCGCCAGCGAATTCTGCTCGGAGGTCACCCAGCAGAGCTTCCGCATCCACGGCGGGTACGGGTACTCCAAAGAGTATGAAATCGAGCGGCTGATGCGCGACGCCCCGTTTCTGCTCATTGGCGAGGGAACCAGCGAGATACAGAAGTCCATTATCAGCAAGCGGTTGCTCGCCGAGTATCGGATTTGACCGTGAGCATCCCGGATTTCGCCGCGCGCCCTCAGCTCTCCGAAGATGTTGCGCGCTATGTACGTAAGCGGATCTTCGATGGCACCTACTCCGCGGGTGAGTATGTCCGCCTGGACCAGTTGGCTGCCGAATTAGGGATCAGCGTCACACCGGTTCGTGAGGCCCTCTTTGAGCTGCGCGCAGAGGGGCTGCTCGCCCAGCAGCCGCGCCGTGGATTCGTGGTGCTGCCGGTCACCGGACGTGACCTTGCCGATGTCGCCAATGTGCAGGCGCACGTGGGCGGCGAACTCGCCTCGCGGGCCGCGACCAACATCGACGACGACCAGCTGCGCGAACTCAAAACGATCCAGGCTCAGCTCGAAGAAGCCTATGCCGGTAACGACATCGAGCGAACGGTTCGTCTCAACCACGAGTTCCACCGGGCCATCAATGTGGCCGCCGCGTCGCCGAAGCTTGCACAGCTGATGTCGCAGATCACCCGCTACGCACCAGAATCCGTGTTTCCCATTATCGCCGGCTGGCCCAACCAGTCGATAAAAGACCATCGCAGGGTGTTGGCAGCGCTGGCAAAACACGACAGCGAGCTTGCCCGCAAAACCATGTCGGAACACCTGGCCGCCGGTGCGGCTCCGCTCATCAACCACCTCGTCGAGCATGGCGTGGTCGAATCGGGTGACGGCTGGTCCAGGGGACGCCGCAGCTAGCCAGCGAGCCCGCTGGCACGTAGGACGCCACACAGAGCGTCGACCGCCGGGGCGAACGCATGCTCGCGCATACCGCAGTGCCATTGCGTCAACGGTCGTTAGTGGGCCAGTCCTGCTGTCTGCGGCGGTGACCGGTGTTGGCTGATTGCACGACGTCATCGAGCAAATGGGTCAACCGCACTGCGTGTTCGTAATCGGGGGTGATGTGTTCACCGGAGGAGATGTCGCGGGCCAGCGCGCGATACATCGCCGCCACGTTGACCGCAGCGGCCGGCAGCGTGTCGGGCGGCTCGTCGACGTGTTGATGCTCACCGTTGAGGTTGACGGTAAGCCGACCCGCCTGGAAGCCGTATGCGTGACCGCCCGCCAACAGCAATCTTCCTTCGGTGCCAATGACTTCGAAGGTGAACGGTGTGTCGGGTGCTCTGTCGCCGGCGACTTCGACGGTCAGGGCGCAGCCGCTGATCATGCGAGCCTGTACCAGCAGGTGGTCGGGTGCAGTGCGTTGGATCTGCTCGCCGGTGTCGGTGAGCGTGACCGTCGGGTGCTGCAGGGTGGTAAGGGCATCGAGGCTGTCGATTCCGCCGAGCACCAGGATCGCCAGGTCCAGTGTGTGACCTCCCAGGATCGTGATCACGTTGGCGCCGCTCTCGGTCCTGTTGAGATAGGTTTGTGCCGCCGGCAGGCGCGGCGCGAAGCCGGCGGTGCTTGAGTAGATCCGGGCGGTCAACGGCCGCCCGATCGCGCCCGCGGCGATCAGCTCAGCCGCACGCCGCGCGGCCGGGTTCATGCGGGCCTGTAGGCCGATCGCCACATGGACTGCGCGGGACCGCGCGGTGGCGGCCATCTCGGCGGCTTCGGCGCCGTCACGTCCGAGCGGCCACTCACAATAAACGTGCTTTTCCGCCGCGAGCGCCGCAAGAACCAGGTCGCGGTGATACGGCACCCTGACGCATACCGAGACGAGGTCGATGTCGGACGCGGTGATCAGGGCGAGGGGATCGTCGTAGGCCGCGCCGACTCCGAACGCCTCCGCCGCGGCGTCGGCGCTGGCCCGGCTGGTGGTCGCCACCGCCGCAAGCTGCACATCCTCCAGGCTGCGGAGCGCTGGGATGTGGGAATCCCTGGCCCAGCTGCGATTCGGGTTGGCGCCGATGATGCCGACGCGCAGCGGCCCTGTCATGCCATCCCAAGCTCGAGGTGGTGGGCGGGGCAGGTGACGTTGCGGCATGCGGCGGTCTGCTGGGCGGTAACCATCATCCGATTCTCGGTTATACGCCGGGCGACTCTAGCGCTGCCAGCCGCATCCGCGTGGTCAAGGCGGCCAGATAGGCCAGCGTGGTGTACCCCTCGAGCATCGCTTCCTCGGCGCGGGCCCGCTGCTCGATCTGGAAGTAGTGGTCCATCACGCTGAACTCGGCGAAACCGGCCTCCGCTGGGCTTCGCAGCCGCGGCGAGCGTGTCTGCGATCCGCTGAGGATCACCCGGAGCCGAGAAGGTCCAATAATGAAGACCCAGGCCCATTGGTCACCGTCCCTTGTGATCACGCCACGCATTGCGCTACAACAGTCCGAGTAGCTGCAGGTCAGTCATGTATTTGACGATGAGCTCAGCCGTAATGTGTGGGATGTCTTTGTCCGGGCCGACTTTCGCCTCCTGCACCGCGGCGTGGAATCGTTCGGTCGACGCCAGCGCTCCGCGTAGCGGCTTCTCGGGGTGTTGATAGTAGTGCAGCAGTGGCAGCACCGAATGCTGGCGCTGGCGTTCCGGCAGCGCGCGCATCGCGGTCTCGAACCGCTGCAGCCAGTCGTTGTAGTCGGCGATCCGCTGGATCGGGTAGCCGGCCGCGTTGAGCCAGTCGACGAATTGGTCGAACCCGATGCCGTCGTCGTAGGGGTTGAGTACGTGGTAGGTCTGATATCCGTTCTCCATTCCTGCGCCTAGGGTGGCGATTGCCTCGGCGATGAAATCCACCGGCAGCCCGTCGTAGTGAGCCCGCTGGCGATTTCCGTTGGCGTCGAGCTCATAGAAGGAGCCAGGCGCTATGCCGGTGACCACCAGGCTCAGCATCGTCCGGGTGAAGATGTCGGGCACGTTGAGCTGACCGGCGTACCGGGTGTCCGCCAGGATCATGTCGCAGCGGAACACCGCCACCGGCAGCCCGCACTGGTCGTGGGCTTCGCGCAGCAGCACCTCGCTGGCCCACTTGCTGTTGTTGTAGCCGTTGGCGTAGCTGTCATTGATAGGACGCGACGGGCTGAGCACCCGCACGTCGGCGTCTTCGTCGTGGAAGGGCGGCACGGCGAGCATAGGCACGCCGACGGTCGACACGTAGGTGTACGGCTTGACTTTGGTGGTGAGCGCGATGCGGATCAGCTCGGCGGTGCCAACGACGTTGGGGCCGAACAGCTCGCCGTAGGGTAGGACGTGGTTGACCAGGGCCGCGGGGTCGACGATCATGTCGACGGAGTCGGCCAGCCGCTGCCAGGTCTGCTGATCCAGCCCGAGGTTGGCTTGCCCCTTGTCACCGACGACCACCTCGAGGTGCTTACCGGCGAGATGCCGGAAGTGCGCCAGCAGCGCCGGATCGCCACTGCGGAAAGTCTTGTCCAGTCGCTCGCGCGCCGCCGTATCGTCCTTGGCCCGCACCAGGCAAATCAACTTGCCACCGACGGGTGCCAGCCGTTCCAGCAATTCCAGGGCCAAGAAGCGCCCCAGGAAGCCGGTCGCGCCGGTGAGCAGCACGGTGCGCACCTGCGCGCCCGAGCGCGGCAGAGTAGGCGCTGTGGTGAGCGTCGTGGCGTCGATGAACTTGTCCAACTTGACATCCCGGGCGTGCACCTCACTGACGTCACGGCCGTGCACCGACGCGAACGTTGGCCGTTTTGCCCCGGGCTGCCGCTGGGTCTGGATGTAGTCGGCGATCCCCTGCAGGTCGGTCGCGGGGCTGATGATGACGCCCACGGGCACGTCGGTGTCGAAAATCTCGTGCAAAAGGTTGGCAAACGTCAACGCCGACAACGAGTCTCCGCCCAGGTCGCTGAAGTGCGCATCGGGACGCATGTCGCTGCCCGCCGCGCCCAGGAGCGCGGCCGCGGCCCGGCTGATCGTCTCCAGCACCGGCCGGGTGGCGCCGTCTCGGCGCAGCTCAAGCAGGTCGTTGGCCTGGCCCTCGGCGAGCTCGGCATACAGCTGTTCGAGCCGATCGCCGTAGCGCTCCTTGAGTTTGGGCCGTGCCATCTTGCCGATTCCGGTGAGCAAGCCGTTCTCAGCGGTGAATGGGGTGGTCTCGACGATGAAGTCGCGCGGTACCTCATAGGACTGTAGGCCCGCTTTTTTCGCGACGTCTTGCAGCGACTGGCCGATCAGCGGCGTGAGTTCGTCGGCGTCGTGGCGGACTAGCGCATCCTCGGTCGGTACGACCACCGCCAGCAGGTAGGGGCGGGCGCTGTTGCCGTAGACGTAGATCTGGCGAATCAGTGGGCTGTCACCGAGCGCCGCCTCCACCTTCGAGACCGCCACGAACTCGCCCTGGGAAAGCTTGATCACATTGTTACGCCGATCGGTGAACTGGAACCGGCCCGGGGCGATCTCGGTGAAGATGTCGCCGGTGCAGTAGTAGCCGTCCTCGTCGTAGACCCCGCCGGTGACCTCCGGGCGTTTGTAATAGCCGGCGAACATGTTCTGCGTCTTGACCAACAGCTCACCTCTCGGGTAGGGCCGGTCGGTGCGGAAGTAGCCCAGTTCGGGCACGTCGGCGAGCTTGTAGGCGGTCACCGCCGGCCGCTGCACGCCGCCGTCGACCAGAATGGGGCCCGCCTCGGTCGGTCCGTAGCCTTCCATCAGGTGCATGTCGAGAAACGCCTCGACCCATGCCCTCAGCTCGGGTGGGATCGGCGCTGAGCTGGTCATCGCCGAGAGGATCCGTGGGCCGACCAATTTGCCGCGCAGCTCGGCCATGACCTTCGCCTCCAGCGCCGCGTTGTCGGTGTCGTCGGCAGATCGCCGGTTCAGTTCGCTTTGATACGCCTGGAACAGCATGTCCCAGACTCGCGGCACGGTGTTCAAGTCGGTCGGGTGCACCAGCGCGAGATCCTCCAGCAGCGTGGAGAGGTCGCTCTTGGCGGCGAAATAGGCGGTGCCACCGCTGCCGAGCGCTCCGAACAGGACGAGTTGGCCCAAGCCGTGGCTCATCGGCAAGAAAGACAAGACGATCGAGGGGACCGTGTCCGGCCCGAACCACCCCCGCGACCGGTGCCAGAAGTTGGCCACCAGTCGCTCGGGGTACATCGCACCCTTGGGTGCCCCAGTGCTGCCGGAGGTGTAGATCAGCAACGCCAAGGAGTTCGTGTCCTCGGAAATGAACTGGGCCGCGGCGGGAAGGCGCTCACCGCGTGCGATTACATCGGTCAGTGTTTCCACGATCACCGGGCTGCCCGCCTTCGCCAGCCGTTCACGAGCGGCCTGGAGCGCCTCGCGCTGGTCGTCCACCTCGGGACGGTGGTCGAACACAACCAGCCGGGTGGGGGTGTGGCCGGTCAGCACCAGTTCGACCGCGTCGGAAAGGTGATCGATGCTGGCCGCGATTATGCTCGGCTGGGTCTCGGCGACAATGGACGCCAGTTGCGTTAGCGCTGCACTGGTCTGCAACGGAACGGCCACCGCGCCCAGGCGAATCAGCGCCACATCGATGATGGTGTAGTCCACGCTGGTGAAACCCAGTACGCACACACGATCACCGGGCCGCACGGGCTTGTTCGCCCATGCGCCGGCGATCGCACCGGCGCGCTGCCACATCTCCCGGTAGGTGACCATCTCGAATCGCGGCAGCAGCTCAGCTGTGGTGCGGCCGGTGCCGGGGTCTTTGACGAACTGCACCGCGCGCTGCCCGAGCGCGGGCCGGTTTGCGTAGCCGTCAATGACGGTTTGCACGAGTTGCGACAGCCGCAGACCGGGCCGCTCCATCGCGGCCGACACCGCCTCGTCAGGGCGGGCAGCGGCGAATTGCGGGTCGCTGGCGTACAGCGCCTGGATGCGGCGGGTCAGCCGCTCCTGTGCGATATCAGTGGACATTTTCGGAACCTCCTAAAGGTTGGGTCAGGTGGTCAGGGACGCCCGCGCCGGTTGAGACTGCGGGTTTTCGGCGACGTCGCGGGTCAGCTGCTCCAGCAGCGGCATAGCAACGCGCATCGCCAAGGCCAGCGTCGCCTGGTCGTCGGCGGACAGCCTGTCGAGCAGTTCGGCCATGCGGTCGTGCGCCGACTGGTGCAGCTCAGCCCGCAGTGCCCGTCCGGCGTCGGTGATAGCCACCAGCGTGGCGCGCGCGTCTTCGGGGTCGATGAGCCGAACGACTAAGCCTTCTCGCTCCAAACGGCCCACCAGCTGCGTCATCGCGGGCTGAGCAATGCCGGTTGCCGTCGCCAGCGCCGTGAGCCGAGAAGGACCCTCCACAGCCAGCGCCGCCAACACATTTCTCGACGTGAGGCTGGTGCCCCGCGCTAGATGACGGATCATCACCGACGCCCCCACCCTGAGGGCCTCGGCGATGCCTCCCGCGATGTCTGAGCTGAGCTCTTTCTCCATAAGGTAATTTATATCATGGCAGTATGTTTCTTGCAAGAAGGGAGTAGATAAGACTGTGTAGGCACTGAGTATGCAGCGGCTCGCCTCTTGATTTAAATATTGTCAATATGATATCTGTAGTGTATGACGACAAGTTTCGGCCTCGGTTGCGACAACGACATGCAGGCGCAGGCACGGGCTTCGCACCGTGGGCAGTCGCCGGGATTTCAGCGGATCCGCATCGGGGAGCTGTTGATCACTGCGCTCTATGACGGATTCGTGCCCGTCCCGGCCGACGATCTCCATGGCGCGCCCCCCGCTGAGATCCACCGGTTACTGGCCGAGGCATTCCTACCTCCCGAAGGGGACCAGCGCACCGCGGTCATCGCCTTCCTTGTCGAGCACAACGGGCTACAGATCATGATCGACACCGGCATCGGGGATTCGCTGGGACCTGACACCGGCCGTCTGGCAACGAATCTGGCCACGGCACAGATCGATCCGGCCGACATCGACCACGTGTTGCTCACCCATATGCACCCCGACCATGCCGGCGGCCTGATATCACCGGACGGCCAGCCGGTCTTTCCGCGTGCCACGGTGCACGCGGCCAAAGCAGACGCCGACCACTGGCTGGATGCCGCGGGCGTTGCTTGCGCAACCGGTGTGCAGCGGCTTGTATACGAGACCGCAGCCTGGGTGCTTGCCCCCTACCGCGACACAGGCCGGTTCGTGACCTTTCGCGATGGCGCCGAGGTGATCCCCGGCGTGCGTACCGTCGTGCTAACCGGGCACACCCCCGGTCACACCGGCTACCTGTTCGGCGAGGGCGTCAACACTGTGCTGTTCTGGGGCGACACCGTCCATAGCCACACCGTGCAGCTGCGACGTCCGTCCGTCACGATGGCCGCCGACAGCGACGAAGCCGCGGCGGTCGCCAGCCGCCGAAAGGCCTTGAACCTCGTGTCCTCCAACCAATGGTGGGCGGGCGGCGCACACTTGCCCTTCCCCGGTGTTGGCCATCTTCGCCGCGATCCGGACCGCTACACATGGGTACCGGTCACCTTCACGCCGGTCGATTTGCCACTGTCGCCCGAATCCCCTCCGCGGCAACGAACCAACGCCACACCACTTTAGCTGACCGGTGTGTATGTCAATCGAAGCGAAACAAGGAGCCAGTGAGAGCCGGGCAAACAGTTGTCATCGCCGGCTGACTGGCGTCCTCATCGTGTCTGTGCCTCTTCGGCATTCGCCTCGGCCAGCAGGTTGCGCAGCCGCCGGGCGTCGACTTTGCCGGTTGGGCCGCGCGGAATCGTGTCATCGGAGTCAACCAGCAGCCACATTGTCGGCACTTTGAACGAGCTGAGCAGCTTGCGGGCGGATCCACGGAGCTGCTCGGCCGTCTTTGCGGCGGTGTCGCATACCACTACCGCGCCCACTTGATCACCTTGTGCGCAAGTCACGTTGGTGACGAAGGCGTTGTCGACACCGTCGATGTCCCGCAGCGCCTGCTCGACCTCGGTGGGATAGACGGTCGCGCCGCTGACTTTGAACATGTCGTCGGATCGGCCGTGGTAGAACATGAAGCCGTCGTCGTCGAGTCGGCCAAGGTCACCGGTGGGGTAGAACCCGTCGGCTGTGAACAGGTCCTCGCGGCCGCGCCGGCATATCCCGCGCAGGGTGTGCGGTCCCCGAATCTGGATCATCCCAATGGTTCCCGCGGAGACTGGCTGTCCACTGTCGGGGTCGGTGATCCGGACCTCCATTCCGGGGAACGGCTTGCCGCAGCTGCCCCAGGCCGAGCGCGGCATGTCGGTGTCGGCGGGGTAGCCGCAGTAGGGTCCGAAAGCTTCGGTCATGCCGAACAGTGTTGCCCGGGAGCCGGGTTGGGCACGTTGCTCGGGCGGTAGCAACGCTTCCAGACTGCCGGGGCGCAGCGCAGACAAATCTGCTTGGGCGCGATACGGGTGGCGAGCCAGTGCCTCGGCCTGATCGGGCCAGCCGCGAAACAGCGTCACCCGCTCCCGTTCTAGCAGGCGCAGCGTGGTGTCCGGTTGCGGGATCTCCTCGGTCACCAGAGTGGCACCGGCCACCAGCGCGGAGAGCACACCGCTGCCGAAGCCACCCACCCAGAAAAACGGCATCGGCAGATAGAGGCGGGTATCGGAATCGATGCAACGGCTTGCCAAACCCGATCGGACGGCGCCCAGCGCACTGCCGTGCGAGTGCACCACCCCCTTGGGCGCACCGCTGCTGCCGGAAGTGAAAATGATCACCATCGGGTCGCTAGGCGTCACCGTCGCGGTCAGCGCGTCAACGATTCGGCGGTGCGACTCGGCGGCGGACGCCACTGCCAACCGGTCGGCCGCCCAAACCCGGCGCAGCGCCGGAAGTTCGGGACACTGCAGCATTGCGCTCAGATCGCGCACGCCAAGATCCGAACGGAGGTTGTCAAGGTACCGGTGCCCACGGAATTCCTCGACACTGATCAGGAACTGCACCGATGCAGTCCGCAGTTGCGCGACGAATTCCCTTGCCCGCAACAGCGTGCTCAACGGAACCAGCACCGCGCCGATCCGAGTGAGCGCAATCGCGATCTGCACCCACCGGACACCGTTGGGCATAACGAGCCCCACCCGGGTGCCTTTGCCGACACCGGCTTCGATGAACACTGCGGCCAAATCGAGCGTGGTGACGTCGAGTTCGTGGTAGCTGAGCCGACACGCGGAGTCGATCACCATTGGTTTGACCGCCGCACGGGATGAGTGGAACCTCACCAGCTCGTCGATGGTTCGGCCGGTCGACAGGTCATCCGGCATCGAAGACCCTTTTCAATTCCTGCATGTTGACTTTGCCACTGGGCAATAGCGGAATCTCAGCCGTCGAGACGGCCGCGAACCGCTTGGGGATCTTGTACACCGAGAGCTCGGCTGCGAGCTGGCGACGAAGCGTCGTTTCGTCGAAGTCTGCGCCGGTCTCCAGCGCTACGACGGCAGCGACCACCTGCCCGCGTTCGGCATCGGGGATGCCGAACACATGCGCCACGGCACCGCCAGTGAGTTTGGCTATCGCTTGCTCCACCTCGCCGGGGGAGACGTTGGCGCCGGCCGTTTTAATCATCGAACCGGCGCGGCGGATGAAATAGACGAACCCATCGCGGTCGGTGGCTACCAGGTCACCGGTGTGAAACCAGCCGTCGGCATCGAAACATTCTTCCCTGCTGCGATTGTGGTACCGCTGCATCAGGCACGGTCCGCGGATGCACAGCTCTCCGAGTGCGCCGTCCTCGACCGGTGTTCCGGTTTCAGGATCGACGACCTTGGCTGCCAACCCCGGCGCGGGCTTGCCGAACGACCCACGTCGACGCTCAGCTTGGTCGGTCTCGTCGTCGCTGATCAGCACCACGCTACCGGCCTCGGTCAGCCCGAGCATGTTGTGCCGCAAATCCGGGTCGGCCGGCCGTACCTCGGGGGCCATGATCGGATACAGGTTGCCGCGCCGCATCGACGACAGGTTGCGTCTGTCAAAACTCGGGTGCCGCGGCAGGTGCGCGATCCCGGCAGCGAAACCGTTGGTGACGGTGGGCTTCTCGGCCTCGAGCAGATCCAGCGTCTGGCCGGGATCGTCGGTGTTCGAACACACCAGCGTCGATCCGGCAATCAACGTGGCCAGCAACGCAAATCCGAATCCGCCGATCCAGAAGAACGGTGAATTGCAGAACAGCTTGTCCGCGGCGGACAGGTTCCGGGTGCTGTTGAGGTTTCTCTGGTGGTCGAGCAGTGCGGCGTGGGTATGCAGCACTCCCTTGGGGATGCTCGTTGTGCCCGACGTGTAGATGATCGCCAGCGGATCAGAGCCCTCGACATCATCTTCCATCGCCGTCAAAAGTGCTTCGTCGACTACCTCAGCCTGCCGATAGTCACCCGTCAAGTCGAAGATCACGTGACGCAATTGCGGTGCGGCAGCGTCGAATAGCCGATTGCCGTACTCCACCAGCGAGCCCGACAACACCTCGGTCAGTCGTTGCACGTAATCGTGGGATCGGTACGACGCCGCAGCAAGAAGTATCTCGGTATCGCTGTCGACCAGTTGTTCGCGCAGTTCGCGCGCGGTGGCGAACGTGGAGAACGGGACGACGACGGCGCCGACTCGCGCCGCTGCCAACATGCCGACGACAAACGCAACGCCGTTGGGATAGAGCAGTCCGACATGGCTGCCTTTACCGAGACCGAGAGCGACGAGCCCACGAGCCAGTTGCGCGGAGCGCCGGTCGGCTTCGGCGTAACTGACGCGTTCGGCGTCGCAGATCAGCAGCGGGTGATCGCCTCGCCTGCGTGCCTGGGATCGCAGTATTTTGCCGACGGTCGGCGATTCACTCGGCATGGTCGCCCTGCGCCGCGGAGATGGTATCGCTGAAATAGCGACGGATCTCGCCCAGATCAGGCTTGCCGGACGGTGTCCTGGGGAGCTCGTCGACGATAGTGATATCGGTGGGAATCTCGTAGCGCGCCAACCGTGTCCGCAGATAGTCAATGAGGGCAGCGGCGTTGGCCGATCCTGGCTCTCGCAGTTCCACCATGGCGACCGGTGTCTCCCCGAGGCGCTTGTCGCCGCGGCCGACCACCGCCGCACCTGCCACATCGGGGTGGCTTTCCAGCGCGTTGCGTACGTCATCTGGCATGACTTTGAAGCCGCCGCGGATGATCGCCTGATCGGCACGGCCGATGATCCACAGAAACCCGTCGGTATCGATGCGCGCCATATCCGTGGTGCGCATCCATTGCGCGTGGGGTCCGAGCTGTCCTGGTTTGACTTCCAGCAGCCCGACCCGGCCGGGTTCGAGTGGGCCGCCGTCGTCGCCGATCACCCGCAATTGAGCCCCGGGGTTGGCGCGACCCACGCTGCCGCGTTTGATTCGCCAATACTTCTGATGGTCGGCCAACGTCCAGCCAGCGACACCTCCACCGAATTCGGTTGCGGCATATGAGGTGAGCACCGGGATTCCATATTTCTCGGTGAACGCGTCGGAATCCTCGGCCGACAGCGGCGCGGTACCCGACGTCACAGCGCGGATGCTCGCCAGATCATCGCGGCCCAGGTTGGAATGCAGCACCATCCGTAGCGCCGTCGGCACCAGCGACACCGCACGGGGCCGATGTTCGCGCACCGCTTCGGCCCAACGGTTGAGCTCGAATCGCTCCAACAACACGAAGGGCCGCGCCTCGGCAACGCATTGCAGTGCTCGGAACACGCCGCCGATATGCACCAGCGGCGAGTTGACGATCGCAACACCGCGACGCAGCTCCCGCGGGGCCGGAGGCCGGTCGCCTTCCGGACCCATAACGCTGTGCGCCAGCATGTCGTAGGTGAGGTCTACGCGTTTGGGCGGTCCGGTTGTTCCGCTGGTCAACATTCGCACCGCGACGCCGGGCCGCACCTCGTGGTGAACTCGAGCCTCGCTGACTGCAACCACTTTCGGCTCGTCAGCCAGGTCGTCTGAGATGGACATCACCGTCGTGGCGGGCGGCTCGCCCAGCGTGGCCAGGTCGTCTGGCTCGCCGATGATCAAGGGAAGTGCGAGCCGTTTGACGTCTGCTTTGGTGCGTTCATCGCCGCCGGCCGGGTTGATGACAACCACCGTCGCACCGCGCCGCAGCACACCGAGCAGCGTGGCAAGCTGCGCAGGGCGATTGCGTAGCAAGATCCCGATCTGAGGTTGATGGCTACCATCACCAACGAGCGAACCGATACGGTCGGCCATTTTGCCGAGCTCTCCCCACGACAGCCATTGGCGGTCATATTCCAGAGCCGGCGCGTCAGGTTGCAGACCCAGAACATCGTCGATGCGCCGACTGAGCGGGTGCGTCATCAGCGGATGGTCGGATCCGGTGCCGGACTGTCGCCGCGTGCCGCCAGCTCGGCGGTGCCGATCGGATTTCCCAGCCGGGTGTAAATGAGACCCTGGTCCAGTGCGGCCCGGTAGGGCTTGTCCAATGACTCCCAGATCGCCTTGACGGTGCCCTGGGTCGCTGACGGCGGCTTGGCCGCAATAGTAGCGGCGATCTCGTGCGCGCGTGTCCACAGCTCGTCGGGGGAGACGACTTCGGACACCAATCCGATTCGAAGAGCGGTGTCGGCGCTGACTCGTTCGTCGTTACCCATCAACGCTATTCGCAACGCTTCACCCAGGCCGACGCGTCGCATCAGCCCGATCGGCTCGAGCGCACAGACCAGCCCAGCCGACACGTGAGAGTCGAAGAACGTCGCGTCGGTCGAGCAGATGACCACATCGGACTCGTTGACGAAGTAGAAGGCGCCCGCGGTGCACATACCCTGTACGGCGCACACCACGGGTTTCCACATCTTCTGCCACTTTGGGCTGAGCGCTTCGCCGGGATCCTCATGGTTCCAGATGTTTTCGGGTTGGCCGTAGGCCGTTTTGATGTCCAGGCCGGCGCTGAACGCTCGGCTACCGGCTGCCCGCAGCACGACGGCGTTGACCGAGTCGTCCGACTTGATGATCCGCCAGGCTCGGGCCATCTCCTCGCACATGGTCCGGTTGAACGCGTTGAGCTGATCGGGCCGGTTCAGCGTGATGGTGGCGACCCGATCGCCGCGGTCCACATCGAGGTCGATGGTCTGGAAGCTCATCGGCACTGCCATTCCGGTGGTCGCTTTTCGACGAACGCCTTGGGCCCCTCGAGGGAATCCTCGGTGTGCAGGTTGCGTTCGCGGAATGATTCGGCCAGCATTTCGGCTTCGTGCAGCGGTAAGTCCAGGCCTTTGAGGATGGCCAGCCGGGTGCCCCGGACGGCAAGCGGCGCATTCAAGTTGACGATGTCGGCGATCTCATGGGCGCGCTCCAGCAGGCGGTCATGTTCGACGATCTCGCTGACCATGCCGAGCTCGTATGCCCGCTGCGCGCTCATCCGTTCATGCTTGCCCATCAGAGCCATGCGCAGCGCAATCGAGCGTGGCAGCACTCGGGCTACCCGGACCAACTCACGTGAGGCAACCAGCCCGATGCTGACGTGCGGGTCGAAGAACGTCGCCCTGTCGGATGCGATAACAATGTCGCCGGTGGTGACCCAATCGAGCCCGGCCCCGCAACACAATCCGTTGACTGCGGCGAGCACCGGTTTGGCCATCGTGCGAAACGGCGGCGTGCCTTCTTGTGGCGCCTCCCACTGTTCATAGGTGGACAGGTACGCCCGCTCGTTGATCACCTTGCCGTCGCCGGGAATCGCCTTGACGTCTGCGCCGGTGCAGAACGCCCGCCCAGTGCCGGTGACGATGAGAAGCCATACGCTGTCGTCGTTTTCAGCTTCGGAGTAAGCACTCCGCAGCTCGGTGATCATGTGCGGGCTGAGCGCGTTGAGAGCATCGGGCCGGTTCAGGGTGATTGTGGCCTTGTGCCCATCGACTTCGTACTTGATGGTGTCGTATGACCGTGCAGAGCTTGCAGACATCAACGTTCCTCGTTGTTTAGTGGTTCAGTACCGCTGCCGGGTGGTCATCGGCCATCGAACTGCGGTGGGCGTCGTTCGCGAAATGCCGCCAGCCCCTCTTTGAAGTCTTTGGTTCTGCAGGACAGTTCGAGGCCGAACAATTCTTGCGTCATCGATTGGGTCAGCGTCGCATGCTGGCCGTAATGGATCGCCTGCTTAGCCAGTCCGAGTGCCACCGTGGGTCCGGAGGCCAGCCGGGTCAGCAGATCCTCGGTCACGTTGTTGAGTTCGGTCGGGCTTACGGCTCGGTGGATCAATCCCCAGTCGGCGGCGTCTGTTGCGCTGACCTTGTCGCCGAGCAATAGCATCTGCTTTGCGCGTGCCAGCCCGATCAGTCGGGGAAGTAGCCAGGTTGCACCCGAATCCGGGCTGAATCCCCGTGTCGCAAAAGACTCCCAGAACACCGCGTCGGTCGCAGCCACGGTGAAATCGGCGGCCAGTGCCAGATTGCATCCAAGGCCGACGGCGAATCCCCGCACGCTGCAGACAACCGGCAGGTGGATGCCGTGGACCAGTTCGATCACGCGATGAGCGGTATGGGGTATGCGGCGGACGATGTCGCCGGTGCGGGGCCGTTGGTCGCCGCCGCTGTTGACGGCAACCCAATCAGCGCCCGCGCAGAAGTCGTCTCCCGCGCCCTGGATGTGGATGGCTCGCAGCGAGTCGTCGGTGGCGGCGTCGGTCAGCGCGCCGACCAACGTCTCGATCATGGTGTGACTCAACGAGTTGCGCCGCGACGGCCGATCGAGCGTGAGCCGCAGAACTGCGCCGTCCCGGCTTGTGGTGAGCGAGCCGTTGGCCGCTGAGGAGTCCACGTCTTGACTCACGGTCGGTTCCGCCCTTTCCCGCCGATACGGTTACCCCTACAGTAGGCTATACGATTGCTACGCTGTATAACTTAGCAAGGAAAGCGCTGCGACGGAACAGTTGCATCGGGAAGAGGGCATATGGGCGAACACCAAGCGACGGGCGTTCCCGCGCGGCCCGGACCGACAAGTGCGCGATTCGGCGAAGCCCCGCTTGCCCAGACCGTCGCCGCTGCCGGCGCTATCCGCCGACTCAGCTCGTTGCTGCTGTCGTTGGAACACCCTCACCCGACGGTGGACGCGATCCTCACGCAGATCAGCGAGTGGGAAGGCGAGCTGACTGCGGCGGTTCCGCCGGACAGCGCGCCGCGGATCGGGGCCGACGACGACGGCAACCGGCGCGTCTACCTCGATCACGCGACAGACATCGGCGCATTCAACCCGTGTTTTCCGGAATACCGCTTCGATCATCTCGACGGCGAGATCGCATCGGGGCGAGTCACCTTCCCGCTGGTCTACGAGGGCCCGCCGGGACTGGTGCATGGTGGCTTTCTCGCGGTGTTCTTCGACTGTGTCATGCAGCACCACAACTGCGTTGCGGGACTGTCCGGCAAGACCCGATCACTGGACGTCACCTTCCGGCGGCCGACGCCTGTGCTGACCGAGTTGCGCTTCGACGTTGCGCGGTCCGAGGTAGACCGGGGCATCACGTCGACGGCCCGGTTGCTGTTCGACGACGAGGTGCTGTGCATCGGTGAAGTCAATACTCTCGCGTTGCCTCCGGACAAGTTGACCGGGCACCGATTCGGCAAGCGACGAGCCCAGAAGACCTGACGTGGCAGCGCAACGCTTTCGTCAACCACGCGTCGCGGAAATCGTCGCCTCAAAGTTGCGGGACGACATCTTGTCCGGCCGCCTGAAAGAAGGCGACGTTCTGCCGTCGCAGGAAAGCTTGTTCGGTGAATTCGGCGTGAGCCCACCCGCGTTGCGCGAGGCAATCCACATCTTGGAGACCGACGGGCTGATCTCGGTGCGTCGCGGCAATGTCGGCGGAGCGGTCATCCACCGGCCGACGGCCGAAAGGACCGCGCACATGATCAGCATGGTTTTGCAGGCGAGGGCCGCGACACCGGTGGACGTCAGCGAGGCGCTGATGCATCTCGAGCCGATCTGCGCAGGAATGTGCGCCGCGCGGGAGGACCGGATGACCGAAGTGATGCCATACCTGCAGAACGAAATCGACATTCAGACAGAGCAATTCGACGATATTTCACAGTATGTGCCGAATGCCCGTCGGTTTCATGAGACGCTGGTCTCCCGGTGCGGCAACGAGCCGATGATCCTGCTGATCGGATCGTTGGAGCTGATTTGGTCTGCACACGAGTCCTCAGTCTGGAATGACGACGGCCAACCAGCGCCGATGGTGGACAAGACCCGGCGAGCCGCGCTGCGCGACCACCAGCGCCTGCTCGACGCGATCTGCGACGGCAATGCCGGCAAGGCCGTCCGGCTGGCACAAGACCATCTGGCCGCGGCGCGCCGCAGCACGCTTGCCTTCGGCACCGACCAAACCATTGAGGCCAAGCTGATGGCGGATCTCGGTCCGCGACTGGATCCGCGCTCCCGGTATAACGGGCGGCCACAGAGAAGGAAGGGGTCCGGCATATGACGGTCTCGGACGGCCGCGACGATCGCGTTCTCTTCGAAGTCGATCCCGAAAAGCGAATCGCCACAATCACGTTAAACAACCCCAAACAACGCAACTCCTACGACGCCACCATGCGCGATGCCATTGCCCGGTATCTGGACCAGGTCGCCGAAGACGACGACCTCACCGTGGTGCTGCTGCGCGGAGCCGACGGGGTGTTCAGCACCGGGGCCGATATGAACAAAGCCTATGGCTGGTACGGGGAACAGGGCGCCAAAGGGACAATAGCGAGCGAAACCCGATCCGCGCAGACCCGTCCCAGTCAGCGCCGCCGGCTCACAGTGGACCGCAAGTCGTTCGGCTTCTACCACAACCTGATGGGCTTCCCCAAGGTGACCGTGGGAGAGATCAGTGGCTACGCGCTCGGCGGTGGCTTCGAGATCGCGCTGATGACAGACATTTCCGTCATCGCCCGTAACACCAAGCTCGGCATGCCGGCCACCCGCTTCCTTGGGCCCGCGCTGGGCAGCCTGCACATGTTCTTCCACCGGTTGGGGCCGGTGCTGGCGCGACGCCTTTTGTTGACCGGTGACATCATCGAGGCCGGTGCAATAGAACACCTCGGAATCTTCACTGACACTTGCGATCCTGGCTTAGTCGCGGCGCGAGCCCGGTACTGGGCGGAGAAGGCCGCCAAAATGCCAGCCGATGGCATCGTCATCGCCAAAGAGGCATTTCGGCTCGTGGAGCAGAGCCAGGCATACCAAGGTGAGGAAGTCGCAAGCTACTTGTTCCACGCGTTCGGAACAAATCTGCAATTCGCGCCGGGGGAGTTCAACTTCGTCAAGACGCGAGCACAGCACGGTACCAAGGAGGCGTTCCGGCTGCGGGACGAGCACTTCGACGTACCAGAGCCCCCAAAAAGCTCAGCACCGTAACGCTTTTTACTGGCGCGAAGTCTTGGCCCGCCCGGGTGAACTGGGCGACTTACGTTGCCGCGACGACGTCGACTTGCCTTGACGGGCAGTCGACTTCGATCCCTCCTCGATCAGCTGACTGGCGTGGTCGAGGATGCAGTCCAAGCCGTATTCGAAGTTGTTGTCGTCGGGGGCGCCGATGTGATGGCCCTTCGTGGTCATTTGGGCAAGCAGCGGCGTGGCTTCAGGATCGATGATCATGGCGTCTTCGATTGTGCGTCCGCCGTTCTCGATCGCCTGGTTCTTCTCCTGGAGGCGATGCAGCACCACCGATCCTCGGACATGAACCGACACCGCGGAGTAGGTGTCGAAGGCCTCTTCCGGCGATAGTCCCGCCTCGACTAGACCAGCGATCGCCTTCTCGATCTCCTGAACTCCGAGTCGGGCCGCTCTGGGGCTAAGCGCCGACCTGATGAGAATCAGATCGCACAGTATTGGGTTGCCCATGAAGGTTTTACGCATCGAGCGAGCGTGATTGCGCAGCGTCTCGCGCCAATCGCTGGCTTCGACGTAGGGGGTGGCGAACACGTACTTGCGCAACGCGCGGTCGGTCATCGCGTTGAGTAGATCGTCCTTCTTGCGGAAGTACCAGTAAATGCTGGTTACCCCGACTCCGAGGTGCTTGCCGAGCAGCGGCATGCTGAGGTTGTCGATCGACACCTGCTCTGCGAGCTCGAACGCACCGCTGATGATGTCATCGGGGTTGATGGACCCGCGCTCGCGCCGCTGACGCTTTTCGGCGGTTGCTTGCTTGGCCACTGCGGGCACCTCCATCAAGATCAATGCTGCGCATGCCGTTCCGGCCTCGCGGCCGGTGGAGTCGAATCTACCGGCAGTTGCCCGGTGATCTGCGGTTACGCAGCCGTGTCGCTATCCCCGCCTGCTACTGTAATACCTATCGTAGGCTTTTTGATATGCACGGCGGCAAGCGAAGGGTAACCGGGCATTTGCCATGGATCTGGGGCTGACAAACGCCACTGCAGTTGTCGTCGGCGGTGGCCGCGGCATGGGACTGGCCGCCGCACGCTGCCTGGCAGACGACGGTGCCCGCGTTGCGGTCATCGCCCGGTCCCGGGCTGACCTCGACAGCGCGACCGAAGTCTTGACCCGCCGTGGCAGCCCCGATGCGGTCGGACTGGTGGCCGACATCCGCGATGCCGATCAAGTCAACAGCGTGTTCGCCGAGCTTGGGGAGCGCTGGAACGGCGAACTCAACGTGCTCATCAACGCGGTCGGGCCGGGCGCGGTCGGCGGCATCGAAGATCTGACCGACGAGCAGTGGCGTCAGGCTTTCGACGACGGCGTGATGGGCATGGTGCGTTGCGTGCGTTCGGCCCTTCCGCTGCTTCGGAAGGCGGCGTGGGCACGGATCGTCAACTTCTCGGCGCACTCAACACAGCGCCAAAGTGTCATGCTACCGGCGTACACCGCGGCCAAAGCGGCGCTGACGAGCGTCTCCAAAAACTTGTCGCTCTTGCTGGCCAAAGACGAGATCCTGGTCAACGTGGTTTCCCCGGGCAGCATCGCCTCCGAGTCGCTGGTCGGCTGGGCGACATCGGTCGGTGTCGACGGCAACGACCCGTACCAACTGATGGACGCCATTGCCAAACACTTCGGGCATCCGGCCCACCTGCCACGAGCCGGGCTGCCGGACGAAATGGGTTCAGTCGTCGCATTTTTGGCGTCACGGCGCAACTCGTACATGACCGGAGCGAACATCAACGTCGATGGTGGCTCGGACTTCACTTAGCCGGGCGGCGCAACACAGAGTCGCGGCGGCTGGCTAATGCCTCACCGATGGCGCGTGAAAAGCCTTGACATCACATGTCGGGCAGCGAATTTTGGCTGTTCGGGCGGCGTCAAACGGCGAGCGACGGCAGTTGCAGAATGCGGTACCGATAGGTATACAGTATGCGTACAAGCTGCACCGAAGTTGCCGCCTGAACTCAGGGAGGACGGTCGATGAGCACCGCTGACGACCTCGTCGCCGACCCTGGCCAGGACGAGGCGGTGATCTATCAGGTCACCGAAACCGGCGTCGCGGTCCTGACGCTGAACCGACCGGAGCGACTCAACACCTGGGGCGGTGACATCGCAACCGCGTTCTACGCAGGCTTGGACCGCGCCGAAGAGGACCCGGCCGTCCGGGTGATCGTGCTGACCGGTCGCGGCAAGGCCTTCTGCGCCGGCGCCCAGTTGGGTTCGATGGGAACCGTCGCGCAATCAATTCAGAAGACCGACGAACGCAAGCTGGCCAACCTCGTCGGCGACCGGCAACCGTACTATTTGACCTCCCTGAGCAAACCAGTCATCGCTGCCATCAACGGATCTTGCGTGGGCATCGGTCTCACGCAGGCGCTGATGTGCGACGTCCGGTTCGCCGCCGCCGGTGCCAAATTCGCGGCGTCCTTCGCACGGCGCGGGCTGATCGCCGAATACGGGGTCTCGTGGATACTCCCGCGGCTGACCGGCTGGGGCGTCGCGCTCGACCTGTTGTTAAGCGGCCGGACCTTCCTGGCCGAGGAGGCGGCAGAGCTGGGGCTGGTGAAGGAAGTGGTCCCGCCCGAACAGCTGACGAAGCGCGCGATGGACTACGCCGAGGACATCGCCCAAAACTGCTCGTCGGCATCGATGGCCGTCATCAAGCGGCAGGCCTACGGTGATGCCATGCGCGAGGTCGCGGACGCCAGCTCGCGGTCCGAAGCCTTGTTGCAGGAGTCGCTGCAACGTCCCGATGTCATCGAAGGAATCGCCAGCTTCCTCGAAAAACGAGCTCCGAGTTTTCCCGGGCTGAGCGCCTCGGCAATCGCCACGGACGAATCTTGCGGTACCGGAAAGGATTATCATGGGGAACCTCGGCTATAAGGCGATCGACGTCGACAATCACTACTACGAACCGCTGGACGCCTTCACCCGGCATCTGGACAAGAAGTTCCGCAGACGCGGCGTGCAGATATTCAGCGACGGCAGGCACACCCAGGCGGTCATCGGAGACCGGGTCAACCGCTTCGTCCCCAACCCGACATTCGACCCGATCATCGAGCCAGGTTGCCTGGATCTGTTGTTCCGCGGCCAGATTCCCGAAGGCGTCGACCCGGCGTCGCTGATGAAGGTCGAGCGGCTCGCGCAGCACCCCGAGTACCAGAACCGTGGCGCCCGTATCACGGTGATGGACACCCAGGGCATCGAGACGGTGTTCATGTTGCCGACATTCGCGTGCGGCGTGGAGGAAGCGCTCAAGCACGATGTCGACGCGACGATGGCGTCGCTTCATGCGTTCAACCTGTGGCTCGATGAAGACTGGGGCTTCGACCGGCCCGACCACCGTGTTATCGCCGCGCCGATCATTTCGCTGGCCGATCCCGCCAAGGCTCTCGAAGAAGTGGAGTTCGTCTTGGGGCGCGGCGCGAAGCTGATACTGGTGCGGCCTGCGCCGGTGCCCGGTGTGGTCAAGCCCCGGTCGTTGGGCGATCCCCTCCATGATCCGGTGTGGGCCGCGCTGGCCGAGGCGGGCGTTCCGGTGGGCTTCCACTTGAGTGACAGCGGCTACCTGCAGATAGCCGGAATGTGGGGTGGCAGATCGACTTTCGAGGGGTTCGGCGGGTCGGAGCCGCTGGAGCAGATACTCACTGACGACCGGGCTATCCACGACACAATGGCCTCGATGATCGTGCACGGCGTGTTCACCCGCCATCCGAAACTCAAGGCGGTCAGCATCGAAAACGGTTCATACTTCGTCCACCGGCTGATCAAGCGCATGAAGAAAGCCGCTAACAGTCACCCACGACTGTTCCCCGAGGATCCGGTGGAGCAGTTGCGCAACAATGTATGGATCGCGCCCTACTACGAGGATGACTTGTCCGAACTGGCGTCGGCGATCGGTGTCGACAAGATTCTGTTCGGGTCGGACTGGCCGCATGGCGAAGGCCTGGAGGATCCGGTGTCGTTCACCGAGGAGTTGGCCGGCTTCAGCGACGCTGACATCCGAAAGGTGATGCGCAACAACGCGTTGGATTTGCTAGGCATCAAGGTCGGATCGGTCGCTTGAACGTTTCAGGTCGCGCACACCCATGAGCGAATGGACCATAGGGGCGGTCCTGGACGTGATCGCCGAGGTCATCCCCGACCGGACGATCACCGTGTGCGGTGATCGCCGCAGCACCTTCGCGGAAACCGCGGACCGCACCCGCCGGCTGGCGAACTTCCTCGCCGCAAAGGGCCTCGGCGCCCACCGGGAACGGGCAGGCCTGCAGAACTGGGAATGCGGGCAGGACCGCGTTGCGCTGGTCATGCACAACGACCTCTATACCGACATGGTCATCGGTTGCCTCAAAGCCCGCACCGTTCCGGTGAACGTCAACTACAACTACACGCCACGCGAAGTCTCCGAACTACTCGACTACGTGCAGCCGCGTGCCGTCATCTACCACAAGTCGCTGGGAGCGAAATTCGCCGACGTGTTTCCGCCTGATAGCGCTGACCTGCTGCTGTCCGTCGACGACGGAAGTGGCGTAGCGGAACTGCCCGGGGCAGTGTCGTTGGACGATGCGCTGGCGCAAGGGGATAGCGACCCACGCGTGACGGCGTCGCCGGATGATCTGCTCATGATCTGTACCGGCGGGACCACCGGTCGACCCAAGGGTGTGCTGTGGCGCCAATCCGACATCTACGTGTCGTCGATGCTGGGCGCCGACCATGCGTCCGCGCAGGAGATCCACGACAAGGTGCGCCCAGCCGCACCGCCGTGGTTCGCCGTTTCACCGCTGATGCACGCCGCCGGCATGTGGACGGCGTTCGCGGCAATCATGGCCGGTACGACCGTGGTGCTGTACGACACCAGCAAGAAACTCGATCCGCAAATGGTATGGCAGACGGCCGAGCGCGAGAAGGTAGCCATGATGACGATGGTCGGGGACGCCTACGCCGCTCCGCTGGTGGACGAGCTGCGGCGCGGTCAGTACGACTTGTGGTCGCTCAACGCAATCGGAACCGGCGGCGCCGCAACGAATCTGATATACCAGCACGCGCTGCTGGAATTGCTGCCGCAGATGACGTTGATCAACGGATACGGCTCGTCGGAAACCGGGAACATGGGATTCGGGAACAGCAGGGGTGACACCCGCACCGACACCTTCACGCTGCGCGAGGGCGGACTGGTCCTGTCCGAGGACTACAGCCACTTCCTGAGACCCGGAGAGCAAGAGGTGGGTTGGGCTGCCAGAGAAGGTCGAATCCCACTCGGCTACTTCAACGATCCCGACGCCACCCGGAAGACCTTCCCCGAAGTGGAGGGTAAGCGGGTGGTGATCTCCGGCGACCGGGCCACTCTGGAGGAGGACGGCACGTTGCGGCTGTACGGCCGAGACTCGCTGGTCGTCAACACCGGCGGCGAGAAGGTTTTCGTCGAAGAGGTCGAAGAAGTCCTGCGCGCGCATCCGGTGGTCGCCGATGCTTTGGTGGTGGGCCGTCCCAGTGATCGCTGGGGTGAAGAACTCGTGGCTCTGGTCGAACTGCGCGATGCAGCCGACGCGGTCCAGGACGTGCTGCACGCGCATTGCACCTCGCAGTTGGCCCGGTTCAAGGCACCCAAGGAGTTCATCTTCGTCGAGCAAGTCCATCGTCTGGGCAATGGGAAGGCCGATTACCGGTGGGCGAAAACCCAAGCGACAGAAAAGGCGCCGATGTCGACATGAACGCGATTGACTGTCTGATCAATGTCCACTTCGGTGAGACCGAGAAGCAACCCACGTGGATGCTGAAGGTCCGCGACGACTACTTCAAGGGACCGGAGTCGATGTTCGCGCCGGTCGACTTGGCGGAGCTGCTCGACGAGATGGATGAGCAAGGCGTGCGTAAGGCCGTGCTGATGGATAACCTCGCGAAGCCGTCGGTCACCGCGCGTAAGTTCGTCGAAGCCAAACCGGAGCGGTTCGCGCTGGCGATGGGCGGTGTCAACCTGTTGCGGCCGATGCCGTCGTTGCGCGAGCTCAGTGCCGTCGTCAACGACCTCCCCGTCGTGTATGCCGCTGTGGGACCAAGCTTCTGGGGTGACGGGCAATACCCCCCGAGCGACGCGGTCTACTATCCGCTCTACACCAAATGCGCCGAGCTTGGGCTACCGCTGTGCATCAACACCGGCATTCCCGGACCGCCGATCCCCGGCGAGGTGCAGAACCCCATGCACCTCGACCGGGTCTGCGTGCGCTTCCCCGAACTGAAGCTGTGCATGATTCACGGCGCGGATCCCTGGTGGGACATCGCGATCCGATTACTCATCAAGTACGCCAACCTGCGCCTGATGACATCGGCGTGGTCGCCCAAGCGGCTACCGGAAAGCCTGCTGCACTACATGCGGACTCGCGGAAGCAGCAAAGTGATCTTCGCCTCCGACTGGCCGGTGCTGAAAATGCGCCGCGTCGTCCCCGAAGCTCAGTCTCTGGACCTGCCGGCCGACGTCCTCGAGAACTACCTCTACAACAACGCGCACGAATTCTTCTTTCAGGGCCAGGAGGAACACTGACGATGGACCGCTACGAACTGCGCAGACTCGACTACAGCCTGACCGAAGATCACCAGGCCTTGCAGTCCGCGTACCGCGATTTCTTCAAGACGCACTGCCCGATCGAGACCGTCCGTGCCGCAGAGGAATCCGGGTTCGACAAGAGCCTCTGGGAGCGGCTGTGCGGGATGGGTGCGACGACGATGGCGTTGCCCCACACCGTCGGGGGCGACGACGCGACACTGGTCGACTTGACGTTGGTGGCCGAGGAGATCGGGCGCTCGTTGGCACCGGTGCCGTGGATTGACCACGTGTGCGCGGCGCGGTTGCTGGCCCGACTCGGCTCGGCGGAATCCGACGTCGTCAACGGCAAGCAGCTCGCGGCGTTCGACCCGCAACACGACAGCATCACCGGCGTCCGGCTGATCCCGACCGGATCGATCGCCGACCAGATCATCGTCCGTGATGGTGAGGACGTGGTGCGACTCACGTTCGATACCCGGCCGACAAAGGTAGACAACATCGGCCGGCTGCCGATGGCCTGGGTCGATCCGGCCGCCGCCGACACCAGCGTCGTGCTGGCAAGCGGGCCCGGTGCATTAGCGGAATACCAACGGGCACTCGATGAATGGCGAGTGCTGACCGCTGCGGCGCTGACCGGTCTGGTTGAAGAGACCATGACGATCGCGGCGGAGTTCGCCAAGACCCGCTACACGCTGGGTGTGCCGATATCGACGCTGCAGGGCATCTCCCATCCGCTTGCCAACATCGCGATCACGGTACAAGGCGGTCGAAATCTGGCGCGGCGTGCGGCGTGGTTCTTGGACAACGAGCCCGACGAGCGCCCGGAGTTGGCACCGTCGGCGTTTGTGTTCATGGCCGAGGAAGCGGCAAAGGCCGCGACCATGGCGGTGCATGTGCAAGGTGGTCTCGGCGTTTCCGCGGAGGCCGCCGCGACAGCGTATCTGGTGCGTGCCCGCGGCTGGGCGCTGGCCGGCGGAGACCCCGGCGCCAGCGCCAAATACATCGCCGAGATCGTCGCCGAGCGCGAAAGCCGTTCAGGGAAGGACACATAGGTGGATTTCTCCCGAGTCACGCTTTCCGACGGCGATCAGGCCTTTCTCGATGAGGCTCGCGATTTCCTGAAAACCCATGTAACCGAGGACGTCATACGCCGCGACCGGGAAACCGGCGACAACTTCGACGAAGGCGTGCACCTGGCGCTGGGTGCCGCCGGCTACCTCGCAACGCGAGTGGAAGCCGCACGCTGACGGCGGCTTCACCCGGCTGCGCCGCCGCATTTGGGAACTGGAGAAGCGGCGGGCGCATGTGCCCTGGGTGACTTGGGGCACCACCGCAATGATCGCGCGTTCGGTGGCGAAATTCGGATCGCCGGAAGTGCGGGATGAAGTGATGCCGAAGGTTTTCAGCGGGCATGTTCGGTTGTGCCTGGGCTACACCGAACCCGAAGGCGGGTCCGACATCGCCACCTGCAAGACCCGTGCAGTACGCGACGGTGACGGCTGGATCATCAACGGCTCGAAGATGTTCACCACCGGCGCGCACAAGTGCCAGTATGTCTTTCTGATCACCAACACCGACCCTGAAGCGCCAAAGCACAAGAGCCTGACCATGTTTCTGGTGCCGCTCGACTTGCCGGGCATCGACATCCAGGGCATCCGCACGATCGACGGTGATCGCACCAACATCGTCTACTACAGCGATGTGCGCGTCGACGACAAGTACCGGCTCGGCGAGGTCAACGCGGGCTGGACGGTGCTGCGGGAGCCGCTCAACACCGAGCACGGCGCGGTCGCCGCGGCGCGCGACGGGTTGCAGGACGTGTCGATCATGATGCACCAGGCCGGTTTCATGGCCGACGCCGTCGACAAGGCCGCCCACAAGGTCTCCGAGCCGGACGCAGGCGGGCACAGACTTATTGACGACCAAGCGGTTGCATACCGGCTGGGCCGCAGCGCCGCACGGATGGAGGCGGCATTCAGCGCGCCGAGCATTTTCGGTCGGGTAGCGCTGGCACAGACGATGCGCGATATCTCACCGGACCTGATGGACATCCTTGGCACGGCATCGACGCTGCCGAACGGGACCGACGGCGCCGCCGACGACGGCGCCGCCGAGTACGTGTACCGCTTCGCGCCGTTGGTCGGGATCTACGGCGGCACCCTCGAGGTGTTCCGCAACATGATCGCGCAATACGTTCTCGGCCTGGGCAAGCCGAATTACTCAGTGCCCAAGAAGGCTTCGTAGCCAGCGAGCGATCAGGTTGTCAGGACGGTTGCCGCAGCCGTGCCGGGCGCACCGTATACCTGCGCGAAGCCGACCCGCGGAGTTCCGGGGACCTGACGGTCGCCGGCCTCGCCGCGCAGTTGGCGCACCAACTCGTGCATCTGCCGCAGCCCCGATGCCCCGATCGGTTCGCCGTTGGCGATCAGTCCGCCGTCGGTGTTCACCGGCATCGCGCCGGCGATCTCGGTGGCACCGTCGGCCAGCAGTTTCTCTTGCTCGCCGTCAGCGCAGAACCCCGCTTCGGCCATGTGGATCACTTCCGCGCCGGCGTCGGTGTCCTGCAACTGAATAACGTCGACGTCCTGCGGCGCCACACCCGCTTTCTCGAAGGCGGCTTTCGCGGCGTAGACGGTCGGCGACACGTCCTCCTCGACGGGTGCGTACGTCGTATTGACCTCGTAGGCGCCGTAGCGTCGAGTGCGGATTTCGACCGCGCGGACATACACCGGTTTGGTGGTGAACCGGTGCGCGATATCGGCGCGGCACATCACCACCGCGGCGGCACCCTCGTCGGGGGCGCAGAACATGTACTGGGTCAGTGGGTAATTCAGCACGGGTGACGCGAGGATGGCCTCTTCCGACATCGGTTTGCGGCGAAAGGCATTGGGGTTCAACGCGCCGTTACGAAAGTTCTTGGCGGCCACCTTGGCCAGCGTGTCGGTCGAGATGCCGTGGTCGTGCAGATAGCGGTTGGCCTTCATTCCGAAGAACTGGGTGGTGAGGTATTGCCCGTTCTGGGCATACCAGCTCGGCATCCCGACCAGCGCGGGGTCTTCGGTGAAGGCGCCGCGCGGATGTTTGTCCATCCCGACCGCAATGCCGATGTCGTAGTCACCCAAGCGAATACTGTCGGCGCACAACTTGGTCGCGCTGGCCGCGGTCGCGCAAGCGTTGAACACATCGGTGAACGGAATCCCGGTGAGACCTACCATGCCGACAATTGCGTCGGGGTTGGCCACCGTCCAGCTGCCGCCGACCGCGAATTGGATGTCTTTCCACTCGACACCGGCATCGGTGAGCGCGAGCTGGATGGCGTCGGCGGCCATCTCCATCGCGGATTTGCCCTCGAAGCGCCCGAACGGGTGCAGACCCGCGCCGATAATCGCAACGTCGTCATGGTCACGCGATAGCTCCCGATTCCTTCAGTTCGGCGATGCGGTCCCAGTCCATGCCGATCTCCATCAGAACCAGTTCGGTGTGCTCCGACGCCTGCGGAGCGCGTGTGGTCACCAGCGGTTCGTGGTTGAACTGAACGGGACCGCGCACGACTTTGAACGGCGCGCCGCCGCTGGCGAGCTCGACCTCGACGATCATGTCGTTAGCGATGGCCTGCTCGTCGCCGGCGAGGTCGATGAGGCTCTGGAACGGCGCCCACTGGCCTTTCATCGTCTTCAGGTGCTGCCGCCAGTAGTCGAACGGCTCGGCGGCGACGGCCTTCGCGATCAACTCCGCGGCCGCGTCCGCGTTCTGAATCAACGGGAGCACGTCGGAGAAGCGCGCATCGTCGGCGGCCTCGGGGATGCCGAGATGCTCGAAGGTGTCGCGGATCAGCCCGGTCGGGCTGATGATGCACAGGTTGATCGTGCCGCCGTCGGAAGTTAGGTAGTTGCCCATGAAGGGGTTCACTGACACCGCGGTGGCGGAGCCGGGCATAGGTGTGCGCATGACCTCACCCGTCTCCATGCCCTGCGTCATGCTCGCCCCCGCCGCCCACCAGGCCGTGCTCAGCAGCGACACGTCGAGTTCGAGGGCTTCGCCGGTGCGCTCGCGATGCAGCAACGCGGCCGAGATGCCGCCGGCGATGAACATGCCGCCGATGGAATCGCCGAAGGCCGGAATGCCTTGTCCCAGTGCACCGCCCAGTTCCTCCGGCGTCAGCGCGTACCCGACGCCGCTGCGGGTCCAGAACGCCGTCCCGTCATAACCGCCGACGTCGCGTTCGGCACCTTTGTCGCCGTAGGCCGAGCCGCGGGCGTAGATGATGTTCGGGTTCGCCGCGCGGATGTGCTCTACGTCGAACTTGTTCTTCTGCCGCTGCGCGGGCTTGTAGTTGGTCAGGAATACGTCGGACGTTTTGGCCAGTTCGTAGAGCACTTCTTGGCCGCCCGGTGTGGAGACGTCGATTCCGATGCTGCGCTTGCCCCGGTTGGGGTGCTCCATCAGCGGATGCCGGTCCGGGTTGACCTGGATGCCGCCCATGTTGAGAAAGCCGCGCTGGGTGTCGCCCCGCACCGGATGTTCGACTTTGAGGACGTCCGCTCCCCAGTCGGCGAGGATGGCGCCCGCCGCCGGCACGAACGTGAACTGCGCAACCTCTAGGACCCGAAAGCCCTCCATCACCTTGACCATTGTGGGACCTTACTTGGCGTCGAACGTCACTGGAAGCGCGTTTGGCGATCGGAACGGCTGGCCATAGATGTGCGGGTCTTCGTCGGTGACAAGCTTGACGTTGGTCACCCGGTTCAGCAGGCATTCGAACGCGACCCGCGTCTCCATGCGGGCGAGGTGAAGACCTAAGCAGGTGTGTTCGCCGGCCGCGAAGGAGATGTGCGGCATGTACTCGCGGAAGATGTCGAATTCCGCTGAGCGTTCCCAGCGCTGCTCGTCGCGATTGGCCGAGCCGATGCACAGGTCGACTGCCGACCGTGCGGGAATCGTGACACCTTCGAGCTCAGTATCTTCGGTCGCGAACCGCTGCACCGTGGTCAGCGGTGTTTCGAAGCGCAGCCCTTCTTCGATCGCGGGGGCGATCAACTCGTGATCAGCTTGCACCGCGTCGAACTGGTCCGGGTGGGTGAGCAACAAGAACAGCAGGTTGCCCGATGACCGGTAGGTGGTTTCCAGCCCGGCGGGCAGCAGCAGCCGCAGGAAAGAGTAAATCGCTTCGTCGCTGAGCTTTTCGCCGTCGATCTCCGCGGTGACCAGATCGCCGATGATGTCGTCGGTCGGCTTGGCCTTGCGTTGCTCGATCTGGTCGAGGAAGTAATCTTTCAGCGCCGCAGAGGCTTCGAAGGCGCGCTCGTACTTGATGGTGTAGTTGATCAACTGCACCGCTCGCCGCCGAAATTCGGGCAGGTCCTCAGCCGGCAGGCCCAAAAGCTGGGCGATGATCCGGGTGGGGAACTCGAACGTGAAGTTCCGGACCAGATCGGCTTGGCCGGCGTCGATGAACTCGTCGATCAGCGCATTGCAGATCGGCCGCACAATCGCCGGTTCCCACCGTGCGAGCGCCTTGGACTTGAACGCCGCCGACACCAGGTTGCGGTGCTCGCGGTGTTTCTTGCCCTCCATCGCCAAGATACTGGGACCGATGAACAGGCCGATCGTGTTGTCGTAATAGGTGGAGCTGAAAACCTGGCCGTCGCGGAAGGCTTTGTTCACCGCGTCGAATGACACGGCGGCGAAAGAGTTCTTGGGGCGCAGCGATTCGGGGGTCTTGGAGTAGTCGACGACCGTTCCGTGGAACACGCCGCCCTCGCCGCGCTTCTGGGCGAAGTACGGGTAGGGGTCACTGATGAAGTCGGCAGGCAAGGCGGCGACGGCAGCGTCCTGAACTCGACTTTCCACTGCTGCTCCGTCTCGGCTACACGATCGTACTGTAAAGATTACAGTAGCCTACATGGGCGAGGCCAGTTGCGACGAGGAAGCGATCTGCCGTTCAGCATTACCGGGACCGCCGCGCCGCCGTTCGGGAATCCGCTGCGGTTCGGCGCCAAGGTCGTACTGAGGGCAGCGAGGCTACGCACTCACCGTCGGCTCAAGCGCCGCGACGCGAATTCCGCTTGACCAGCCGCACCCCGAGCTCTTCGGGTGGAACTGGATGACCAGCAGCGCAACGGATTTCGACCGAAGCCTCTGCGCCGCAATCCAGGTGAGTGAGGCGCAGTTGGTTGTGGCCGGGCAGGTGACGCCGCCCCCACTCGAACATCGCCCACACCACCGGCATGAAATCGATGCCGACCTCGGTGAGCACGTACTCGTCGCGAGTGCGTTGCCCCGGCTCACGATATGGCCGCCGCGTCAGCAGCCCGAGTTCGACCAATTCGGCTAGTCGCGCCGATGCGGCCGCCTTTGTGATACCTACCCGGCTGGCGAAGTCGTCGAACCGGGTGGTGCCGTAGTACGCCTCGCGCATGATCAGCATCGCGGATTTGGTGCCGACCGCCGCCATGGTCTTCTCGATCGCGCACTCACCGACCGCCGACCACGCGTCACGATCGGCCAGCGCGCCCTGCAGAAGTGTCATGCAAATCACCTCCCATCTGGGTTGCTCCGAGTATACCTAGGTGTTTAGCTGGGTATAGTCATCAATATTCAGGATCGGCTCAAGGAGGAGTCATGGCATATCAGGGTAGAGACGCCGTCATCGTGGGCGCGGTACGCACGCCCGTCGGCAAGGGCAAGGCCAGCGGCGCGCTGCACGGTGTGCTGCCTGCAGACCTATTGGCTCACAGCTTGCGAGAGCTGGTGCAGCGGACCGGCGTGGACCCCGGCGAGATCGACGATGTCATCGCCGGTGCCGTGACACAGGTAGGCGACCAGGCCGTCAACATCGCACGCAACGCGCTGCTCGGCGCGGGGTTCCCGGAGTCGGTGCCCGGCACCACGGTTGACCGGCAGTGCGGCAGCAGCCAGCAGGCCATCAGCTTCGCCGCGCAGGGTGTCATCTCCGGCGCCTACGACGTGGTCGTGGCCGCCGGCGTGGAGTCGATGAGCCGTGTACCGATGGGCAGCTCGGTGCTGCCGGGCAGCAACCCGTTCGGTGAGGACATGACGCGACGCTATCCCGAAGGCCTGGTGCCGCAGGGCATCAGCGCCGAACTGATCGCCGCCCGCTGGGGCTTCACGCGCACCGAACTCGACGAATTCTCGGCCGCCAGCCACGAAAAAGCCGCGCGCGCCACTAAAGAGGGCCTCTTCGACAACGAGCTGGTACCGATCGCCGGGCTGAGCACCGACGAGATCATCCGGCCCGGTACCACCGTCGAGACGCTGGCCGGGCTGAAGCCGGCCTTCTACGACCCGGCGATCCAGGCGCGCTTTCCGCAGATCAATTGGGAGATCACGCCGGGTAACTCGTCTCCGCTGTCCGACGGCAGCGCCGCCGTGCTAATCACCAGCGGTGAGGCCGCCAAGAAACTGGGACTGCGGCCGCTAGCCAGGATTCACACCACAGCGGTGGTGGGCTCCGATCCGCTCTACATGCTGACCGGCGTGATTCCCGCCACCGAGAAGGTGTTGCATCGCGCCGGGCTGACGTTGGCCGACATCGACCTGTTCGAGGTGAATGAGGCGTTCGCGCCGGTCGTGTTGGCCTGGGCCAAAGATAGCGGGGCGGATCTGGCCAAGACGAATGTCAACGGTGGCGCGATCGCGATCGGCCACCCGCTCGGTGCTAGCGGCGCTCGGATCATCACCACACTGGTCAACGCTCTCGAACAGCGCGGTGGTCGGTACGGGCTGCAGACGATGTGCGAGGGCGGCGGCATGGCCAACGCCACCATCATCGAGCGCCTGGGCTAGGAGGCTTCGCAAGCCTGAGACCAGCAGGACACACACAGAGTCCCAGGCAGCCTGGGAGGTTACGCCACTTTCAGCAGGATCTTGCCGCCACGGAGGAGATGTTGCACCGCGTCCTGGATCTGCTCCAGGGGGTACACACCCGCCACGGGGACAACAAGGGCGCCGTCGGCCACCAGTGGTGCCGCCTCACGAACGACAGGCACCACCTTGTCGCGGTAGTCGAAGTCGCCGACAAAGAATCCGCGGACGGTGAGGTGCTTGCCGACCAGTGTCGAGGTGTCGACCCACATGGGTTCGTCCCTGGCCCAGGAATAGCTGACCAACCATCCACCGTCGGACAGCAATTCGAGCAGCCGCGCCACCCCCGGACCACCGACGGCTTCCACTGCCAGCGCCACTCGCGCGTCGCCGATCACTGCTCGAACATCGCCGACCGCATCGGGGTCATCGACGTGGACCACGTCGGCCCCGGCTGCTGTGAGCTCGGCGAACGTTGCGTCGTCACGGGCCAGGTTGATCGTCTTCAGTCCGCGAAGTTTGGCTAGCGCGATCAATGACCGTCCCACACCGGAGTTTGCGGCGTTCTGAACCACCCAGTCACCGGGCTGCAGGGGGGTGCATTCACTGAGCATCAACCCTGCCGTCGGGGGGTTGCTGCCCAACATCGAGTACTGCTCGATGTTGCCTCCGGCGGGGAGTGCGAACAGGCCGTCGGCGGGCACGACGAGCCGCTCACGCCACGCACCGGCATATAGGGGTAGCACGACCAGATCGCCGACCTGAAGTCCATCGACCTCGGGGCCGGTGGCAAGCACGCGGGCGACCCCCTCTGCGCCTGGTATGTGGGGCAGGGGTGGTCGCGCCAGCATGCCGGTGACAACCAGTAGGTCGTGTTTGTTCAACGGCGAGACCTCAACGCTCAACAGAACCTCATGCGGACCCGGTGGCGGCGGCTCCTCGATGTCGACGACGCGGAGCACCTGCGCGGGGTCGCCGAAATGTTCAATCTGGATGGCGCGCATATCAATTCCTCTCCATCGAAGGTGAGGCCGCTGTGTGAGCCTGCCTAACGGATACGCTCTATTACCCCGCGAAGTGCGTCCCCGCTACTGCGGCTCCTCGCCGAGTCTGCACGTTGGCATCATTTGATGATTCAAATTTGACAATTATTTTGGCGAAGACGCGGCCCGGCCCAGTGAACGCCTGATGTGCGTCAACAGGTAAGCGAGGGCAGCGCGTCGGCGCGGCCCACGGGCCGCAAAGAGATAGCCGTCCAGCCCACGATCAGGTGTTCGCGTCAATTGTGCTGGCCTGGGCCAAAGACACCGGCGCCGACCTGGCCAAGACGAACGTCAACGCGGGGCCATCGCCATCGCCCACCCTCTGGGCGCCAGCGGTGCGCGCATCATGACAACACTCGTGAATGCTGGAACAGCGCGGCGGGCGGTACGGACTGCAGACGATGT
>CAVRRV010000008.1:0-134162 GCA_963723615.1 uncultured Actinomycetota bacterium
TTGCCGCGAGCTGCAATGAAGCCGCGATTCATAGCTCTTTGATAAGCGGCACAACATGGGCTCACCGCATCTGGCGGCATGATTGCGAAGAGTAGGCCAACTGTCCGAATTCGGCCGCGCCTCGGGCGCCACCGCGGTGACCGGGGCTGACGCTGTCGAAAACGGCCAGTCCGCAACTATTTCCAAAGCGTAGTCCTGCGGCGGGTAACCGGCAGCATGGCGTTTGACACGCCTAGGGTGTGGAAGCGAGGGGGCAATCGCAGATGGATGAGGCGACCAGAGCGACGCAGCGCTGGGACGCCCAACCAGCTCCGCGTGCAGACCCGCGGCGCTCCGGCAACTTGCTGCGGCGTGGCTACGCATCGCTCCCGGACCTGGGGATTACGTGTCTATTAACCCGGGTGCCGCTGATCCGCTCGCTTCCCAACCGGGATTCCGCGCAGGATGGCCGACCCGGCAAGGACCCCGGCAAGGACGTTGCGCCCGGCGTTGCGATAACCGGCCCCACTACCTTCGCCGGCTACACCATCTTGCGCCCGTTGGGTTCTGGCGGGATGGCCGACGTTTACCTCGCCAAGCATCCGCGCTTACCACGTCGTGATGCGCTCAAAGTCTTGACGGGGGGAAACCGGCGACCCTGAATTCCGCGAGAGATTCAATCGGGAAGCCGACCTGGCCGCCACGCTTTGGCACCCCCACATCGTCGCGGTGCACGATCGCGGCGAATTCGACGGTCATCTCTGGATCGCAATGGACTACGTCGAGGGCACCGACGCAGCGCGACTGATGCGCGAGCGTTTCCGGGGAGGGATGTCAGAGCACGACGTTTGTGCGATCGTCACCGCGGTCGCCGGCGCACTCGACTATGCCCATGCCCAAGGGCTGCTGCACCGCGACGTCAAGCCCGCCAACATCCTGCTTACGCATCCCGACGAGGATGACCGTCGAATCCTGTTGGCGGACTTCGGGGTAGCGCGCCAACTCGCCGACATCAGCGGAATCACCGAGACCAACGTCGCGGTGGGAACCGTCGCCTACGCCGCCCCCGAGCAACTCGTTGGGTCGAACATCGACGGCCGCGCCGACCAGTACGCGCTGGCGGCGTCCGCATTCCACCTGCTCACCGGTGCGCCGCCATACCGGCACTCCAATCCGGTCGCGGTGATCGGGCAGCACCTGCACGCGGACCCGCCCAGGCTCAGCGACCACCGCCCAGATCTGGCGGACCTCGATAAGGTTTTTCTCAAGGCCCTCGCTAAGGAACCTGCGGACAGATTCGATCGGTGCCGCGAATTCGCCGCTGCCTTCAGCGAGCACGTCTCCGATCGCGCTGCCGGCGGTCGCGGCACCAAGTTGGGCGCCCTCGGCGCAACGTCGCTGGTGCTCCGCCGCGCCGGCTTCAGGAAAGCCGGGCAAAGGTTTTCCCTGAAAGCCGGCATTGCCCTTGCGACGATCGTCACGCTGCTGCTGTCGCTGAGCGTGACGTGGGCGATCTCGTTCTTTTCGTGGGACAATCAGCCTGCAGCGCAACCCGCGCAACCACCGCCCGTCAATGCGGCATCGTCGGCAGCTAGACCGGCCGGCATGTCAGGTCCGGCCCCGTCTGCCCCGCCGCTCAACGGTTCCTTCCGGCTGGACTACGACCGCGCGAAGCAGACGTCCAACGGCGTCATCCGCAATAACGGTGGGGTCACCAGTTGGTGGGCCTTTACCTCCGCGTGCACCGCGACCGGGTGTGCTACCACCGGAACCAAGCTGGACGACGCCAGCCATCAATGGGCCAAGACCACCGGCACCGGCAATACCGGTGTTCTGCATTTCGTCGACGGCCACTGGCAGGCTGAGCCCAGACAGGTGCAGGTGCAGTGCCGCAAGTCGAGTGGAGCACCAATGTCCACGCAGTCCGAGACGGTGGTGTGGTCATTGACACCGGAACCGGACGGCACGCTGCGCGGCGTGCAGACCCAAACGGTGCAGGGCAACGAGTGCGGCTCGCAAGGGGCGACGCTGCGGATCCCAGTCGTGGCAACACGGACCGGAGACGTCCCGCCGAACGTGACGGTGGCCGATCCCGCGCAGGCGGCCGACGCCACGGCTACGCCGGCCGGGACCTCCTCGACGCCGGTGCTGGGTGGTCCGTGCACCGACATCGACAAAGTCGCTTACGATTCCACGGCCAATGTGCAGGTCGTATGCGAAGCCAACACCTGGGACAAAGCACCGGTAACCACCGGGGTGCATCCCATCGGGACCTCGTGTGACGAGCCGGACACACCGGTCTTCACGATGTCGAAGTCCGACGACGGACACCTCATCCAATGCGACCCCGGCACCCGGGTGTGGAGCCGCCAGCACAGCTGACAACACCTGACCCCGAGTGACCCGTCCGCCTTTGCAGGCTGTCCTGGCCTGCGTCGTCGGCGGGGTGTCGGTGGTGAGTTCTACCCTGGTGAACATGGCGTTTGCTACCGAGCATCCTGTGGTTGCGCACTCCGAATACCGCCCGGTTGAAGACATGGTGCGCGCCGGCGGCCGCTTCGAGGTGGTCAGCCCGCATTCTCCGGCAGGCGACCAGCCGGCCGCCATCGAGGAGCTGGAGCGGCGGATTCTGGCGGGGGAGCGCGACGTCGTGCTGCTGGGCGCCACCGGTACCGGGAAGTCGGCGACCACCGCATGGCTCATCGAGCGACTGCAGCGGCCAACCCTGGTGATGGCGCCCAACAAGACGCTGGCCGCGCAGTTGGCCAACGAGCTGCGAGAGATGTTGCCGCACAATGCAGTTGAGTACTTCGTGTCGTACTACGACTACTATCAGCCAGAGGCGTACATCGCGCAGACCGACACCTACATCGAAAAGGACAGCTCGATCAACGACGACGTGGAGCGGCTGCGGCACTCCGCGACGTCGTCGCTGCTGTCGCGCCGCGATGTGGTGGTGGTGGCCTCGGTGTCCTGCATCTACGGCCTGGGCACACCGCAGTCTTACCTGGACCGCTCGGTCGAGCTGCAGGTCGGCACCGAGGTAGCCCGAGATGGGCTGCTGCGGCTGTTGGTCGACGTGCAGTACACCCGCAACGACCTGTCCTTCACCCGCGGCTCGTTCCGGGTGCGCGGCGACACCGTGGAGATCATCCCGTCCTATGAAGAGCTCGCGGTTCGCATCGAATTCTTCGGCGACGAGATCGAGGCGCTGTACTACCTGCATCCGCTGACCGGCGAGGTGGTCCGTCAGGTCGATTCGCTGCGGATCTTCCCCGCCACCCACTATGTAGCCGGTCCCGAGCGGATGGGTCACGCGATCTCCACCATTGAGGAAGAACTCGCCGAGCGGCTCGCCGAATTCGAGGGCCAGGGCAAGCTGCTGGAGGCCCAACGGCTGCGGATGCGGACCAACTACGACGTCGAGATGATGCGCCAGGTCGGGTTCTGCTCCGGCATCGAGAACTACTCGCGGCACATCGACGGGCGCGGCCCCGGCACGCCGCCGGCGACGCTGCTGGACTACTTCCCGGAGGACTTCCTGCTGGTTATCGACGAGTCGCACGTCACAGTGCCGCAGATCGGCGGCATGTACGAAGGCGACATGTCCCGGAAGCGCAACCTCGTCGAATACGGATTCCGGTTGCCCTCGGCGGTCGACAACCGCCCGCTCACCTGGGAGGAGTTCGCCGACCGGATCGGGCAGACGGTCTATCTGTCTGCGACTCCGGGCCCCTATGAGCTCAGCCAGTCGGCCGGGGAGTTCGTCGAGCAGGTGATCCGCCCGACCGGACTGGTCGACCCGAAAGTCGTGGTGAAGCCGACCAAAGGTCAGATCGACGATCTGATCGGTGAGATCCGCAAACGCGCCGAAGCCGACGAGCGGGTGCTGGTGACGACGCTGACCAAGAAGATGGCCGAGGACCTCACCGATTACCTGCTGGAGATGGGCATCCGGGTGCGCTACTTGCACTCGGAGGTCGACACGTTGCGCCGGGTGGAACTGCTGCGCCAGCTGCGGCTGGGCGACTACGACGTGCTGGTAGGGATCAACCTGTTGCGGGAGGGCCTGGACCTACCGGAGGTGTCGCTGGTCTCGATCCTGGACGCCGACAAGGAAGGCTTCCTACGGTCGTCGCGCAGCCTGATCCAGACCATCGGCCGCGCCGCCCGCAACGTCTCCGGCGAAGTCCACATGTACGCCGACAAGATGACCGACTCGATGACCGAAGCCATCGACGAGACCGAACGGCGCCGGGCGAAGCAGGTCGCGTACAACGAGGCCAGAGGCATCGATCCGCAGCCGCTGCGCAAGAAGATCGCCGACATCCTCGATCAGGTCTATCGCGAGGCTGACGACACCGAGGCCGTGGAGATCGGCGGGTCAGGTCGCAACTCGTCCCGCGGCCGGCGCGCTCAGGGGGAGCCTGGCCGCGCGGTGAGCGCCGGGGTGTTCGAGGGTCGCGACACCTCCAGCATGCCCCGCGCCGAACTGGCCGACCTGATCAAAGACCTCACCGAGCAGATGATGGCCGCGGCGCGTGACCTGCAATTCGAGCTGGCCGCCCGGTTCCGCGACGAAATCGCCGACCTCAAGAAAGAGCTGCGCGGAATGGACGCCGCCGGTCTGAAGTGAGCTCACCCCGCGACACGACAGCCATCGATGGTTGGCGGGCGCTGTTGGGTCCCAGGTATCTGGGGACTTCGACGTTGCTCGCCGGTGGGGTGGCGCTGTATGCGACCAACGAATTCCTGACGGTCAGCTTGCTGCCCAGCGCGGTCGCCGACATCGGCGGTGAGCGACTGTATGCGTGGGTGACCACCCTTTACCTGGTCGGATCGGTGGTCGCGGCCACCACGGTCAATACGGCGCTGCTGCGGGTCGGGCCGCGGGTGTCGTTTCTGTTGGGACTGGCCGTGTTCGGGATCGGCAGCGTGGTGTGTGCGGCGGCTCCCAGCATGGAGGTGCTGCTGGTGGGTCGCACTGTGCAGGGGGCGGCCGGCGGTCTGTTGGCCGGGTTGGGTTACGCGGTGATCAACGCCGCTCTGCCGCAATCGCTGTGGACCAGGGCTTCGGCACTTGTGTCGGCGATGTGGGGCGTCGCGACGGTGCTGGGGCCGGCGGCGGGTGGCTTTTTCGCCCAGTTCGGACTGTGGCGCTGGGCGTTCGTCGTGATGGCGATGCTGACCGCGGCGATGGCCCTGCTGGTTCCGATGGTGCTGCCCACCGGCCGTGTCGAGCCGAGCGCTGCGCCGGCGCTGAAAATTCCGGTGTGGTCGCTGCTGTTGTTGGGTGCGGCGGCGCTGACGGTCAGCGTCGCCCAGGTCCCACACAACGTCGTCGCGACTGCAGCGTTGCTTGCGGTCAGCCTGGTCTTGGTCGTCGCGTTTGTGGTGGTCGATCGGCGGATGGCGGTTGCCGTGTTGCCTCCCAGCACATTTGGCGCCGGCCCACTGAAGTGGATCTATCTGACCCTGGCGGTGCTGATGGCCTCGGCGATGGTCGACATGTATGTGCCTTTGTTCGGGCAACGCCTGGCGCATCTGGTTCCCGCCGTGGCCGGGTTTCTGGGCGCGGCGTTGGCGGTCGGCTGGACCGTCAGCGAAATCCTCAGTGCCTCGCTGAGCAGCAAGCGGGTCATCGGCCGGGTGGTCGTGGCCGCGCCGCTGGTCATGGCTGCCGGCCTGATATTGGCTGCGGCTACCCAGGTCGATAACGCGCCGGTGGGCTGTGTCGTGTTGTGGGCGCTGGCGCTGACGATCACCGGGGCCGGCATCGGGGCGGGCTGGCCGCATCTGTCGGCCTGGGCGATGCAATGCGTCGACGACGCGAAGGAAGCCAGCGCTGCCGCGGCGGCGATCAACACGGTGCAGCTCATCGCCGGAGCCTTTGGTGCCGGGCTGGCCGGTGTCGTGGTCAACAGCGCGCAGGGCGGTGTGGTCGTGGCCGCTCGTTGGCTGTTCGCGGTGTTCGCCGTGCTGGGCGCGGTCGGCGCGTTGGCCGCCCACCGCGCCGCCCGCGGATTGCGCTGAGCCGCGGCGGCGCCCGTCGAGTCTCGGCTTGGACTCGCGCACACCCGATTTCACCGATCGACCGGCACCGATGGGCGCTGTTGCGGCGAATGTCGTTGCCGCTCAGTCCGGCTCGTCCTCGGCGCTAAGTACGGCGGAGACGCCGTCGACGTCGGCGAGCACCTGTGCCGCATTGCCGATTCGTGCGCCCGACAACGTCATCATCACGCCAACCTGATCGCGCTCGATGTCATGGGGGTCCGCGTCGAGTTCGTTGAGCTGCCATTTTCGCTGCCCGCAAGTCTGCAGTATTTGCCGTAGCACACCCCGGCCGCTTTCGTAGATGATGTGCAGCCGGACCGTTCCGCGCAACCTTGCCGTGAGCTCGCGCTCCACCACATTGAACGCCAGCGCACTGACAAAGTGCAGGGCCACCACGGCGCCAGCCAGCAACAGCAGGCCGGCGCCGGCCGCCATGCCGATCGCGGCCGATTCCCACACCGCAGCCGCGGTGGTGAGCCCATGCACCGCGCCGCGTCGAGTGATGATGATCCCGGCACCCAAAAAACCGATACCCGAGACGATCTGGGCCGCAACCCGCGACGGGTCCAACGCGACGGTTTGCGCGGTCAAGACGTCGCCGAACCCGTACTTACTGATCAGCAAGATCAATGCCGAGGACGTCCCGACGATGGTCTGGGTCCGCAGTCCCGCGACCTTGCCCTGGATCGTGCGTTCCAGGCCGATGAGTGTCGTCAGCCCGAACGCGGCCAAAAGCTCGATGAGGTGTCGGCCGCCCTGCGCCGTGCCACCGAGCAACGGGTCGGCAAGCCAGATCTGCATGTCCGCCAAGCTAGTCCACCCGCGGCGCATCGGCGAACTTGTCCGGCTGCGATGCCGCGAACGTCGAGCGACTCGTTCAGTGGGTCGACTTAACGACCTGGGTTCGGTGGAATTGCCACCGTTCGACGATGTGAAACCCAAGCTGTTTCGGCGTCAGATAAGCGGGCGCGCGCCTTAGCACCCGCCCCGGCGGGAGCGATTTGCCGCTTTGGTGATTCGGCAGCGTCGTGTCGTGCGTAGAAATCGTCCATACCGTCGCGCACTTGTTCAGCCGATCTTTCACCAGCCATACCGCCTTGTGGCCGTCCCAGAGGGTGCCGCGCTCGGGTGCGGGAACGCCAAGACCGACGTCGACCAGTGGTCGGAAGGCGGCCGGACGGGCCGCAAGAAGCGCGCGGATCGGCCCGGGTAGCCAGCCCACCGTGTTGTCAACCAGTAGGCAATCCCCCGGTGCTGCATGGGTGCTGATGAGGTCAGCGACGTCGCTGTAATCCCAGCCTTCTTTCGCGTACCGCTGCCGTTGCGACAGAAGGTAATTCGGGAAGGCCGCTGCGGCGAGCACTACCAGCACAAGGGCGATCCAGCGCGGCTTGCGAGCGACCGCCACGATGCAGACGGCCAGCACGACCGCCATCGCCGGCGTAGTGAAGAACAGATACCGCGGGTAGTAGAACGGATCACCGATCGCAGAATAGATCAGGCTGACGGCGGTGGGCACGACGATCCATGCCGCGCAGATGATCAGCACGCGGCGGGTATCGCCAGACGATTCCCATCGACCCCGCAGTCGAAGCGCCAGCGCGGCAACGAAAATGATCGCCACCAGGATCCCGAACGGAACACTGTTGTCGAAATATTGGTGTTGCACGACGTCGAGCACGCTGTGCCAATTCAGCGGATGGATCCAGGCGACCTGGAAACTCTGGCCGTGCGCGAACAGCATCAACGGTGTCATGGCGCCCACCGCCACCGCTGACGTAATCGCCCACCAGAGCACCACGGATTTACGGCGCCCGAGCACCGGCGCAACGACGGCGTGGACCGGCACCAGCAACACCAGGTAAAGGTTCAGCAGTATCGACACCGTCAGCGCCAGGGCGTAGAGCAGCCACAGCCACCCGCGGTTTCGCCGTATCGAGATGACCAGCAACACGGTCAACCAGATCGCGGCGGCCGCCGTGAACGCATAGCAGCGCGCTTCGACACCGGACCACGTCACGCGCGGCAGGACGGCGAACACGATGCCCGCACAGACCGCGGTGGTCCGCGGCGAGAATTGTTTGGCGAAGACCACGACGCCGGCGGCCGCGACTCCGACCGCCAGACAACTGGGAACCCGCGACCAGAACTCGGTCGGCGGGACGAGGGTGAACCAGCCGTGCATCAGCAGGTAATACAAGCCGTGCACGGCGTCGATGTGGCCCAGCATCCGCCACAGTTCGGGCAACGACCGGCTGGCGGAGGCCGAGATCGTCGCGCTCTCGTCGTACCACAGCGACGGCCGGCTCGCCGCGGCGCCGACGACGACGGCGGCCAGCACCGCGATCGCAAGCGGGTCGAGCAGCCGGCCGCGCCGCCGCGGCCGCGAGTCGCTCGCGGCGACAGCCGTCCTTGGTTCGTCGATTGTCGTGGCAACCATGATGTGTGTCACTGTAAGGGGCCTTTGGTGAACCTGCTAACCCGTCTGACCTGGTCACAAACCGCCCTGCCGAGGGTTGCCGAAGCCGGCGGCTCGACGCGGCGCGACTCGTTACCGCTAAATAGCCTGCGCATCAAAGGATCTCACCGATATAGGATGTTAGCTGGAGGCGGCGCCGACGCGATCGCCGCCCCGGAGTGTTCCGCGCCCCGGCGGTAGCGCGGAATTGTCCACCGCGTCGGCGTGTCTCAATCTGACCATCTGTCTCCGGCAAAGCGTTACTGTCTTGGGTTGGCGTAGCAACCGACACCTGGGAGGGTAAATGAGCGCCTATCGGACGGTGGTGGTAGGAACCGACGGCTCGGATTCGTCGCTGCGCGCGGTGGAAAAGGCAGGCACAATCGCCGCCGGGGCGGACGCCAAGCTGATCGTCGCGACGGCGTACTTGCCTGAGCACGAGGATGCACGGGCCGCCGACGCCCTGAAAGACGAAAGCTACAAGGTGTCGGGCAGCGCCCCGATCTATGCGATCTTGCGCGAGGCAAGCGATCGGGCCCACAAAGCGGGCGCCAAGAACGTCGAGGAACGGCCGATTGTCGGCGCCCCGGTCGACGCGCTGGTCGGACTGGCGGAGGAAGTCGGCGCCGATCTGCTCGTCGTCGGCAACGTCGGTCTCAGCACTATTGCGGGCCGGCTATTGGGGTCGGTACCTGCAAATGTGTCGCGCCGGGCCAAGGTCGACGTGCTGATCGTGCACACCACTTAAGCGGTCGTCCGGGCGGCTCGGAGGACCGTTAGGCGCTGGCGAGTTCGTGCCGCGCCAAGCGAAAGGTTCGGCTCAGCCGGTCCGGGCGCGTCGTGAGCGTCACCTCGACTGCTCCACCGGGTGTGACGACGTAGCGCTCCTCGACATCGGGCCCGTCGTCGCGTCGACGCACCGGGCGGCGCTGCAGTTCCTGGTCGTCGTTGAGGTCCGGATCGAACGGGAAGAACACCGGATCATACGGTGTCACGTCGCCGTCGGGGCGGCCGTCGCGCAGCCGACTGCACTCCACGAACCGGAAGTGTCCGATGTTGTGTGCCGCACGGTAGGTCCGCGTCACGACGAAGGGCGGCTGGCCCGCGGTGGGCAGCTGCGCGCCCTTGGGCACGATCGGGTCGAAGCAGACATCCTCACCCGCACACGCCTCGCGAAACACCCCGAAGTGGCGTGAAAGACGTTCGGACAGAACGAATCCCGCCTCCTTGTCGAGGAAGACCGCCAGGCCGATTGCCGTCGCCGCGAACGGGTGCAGTGAGCGTTTGACGCGTTTCTCGTCGAACACCGTGCGCAGCGTCCGGGCAACAAGCGGGAAGCTCCCGGCCCCGCCGACCACATAGATGCCCGCCACCTCGGACCAGTCGATGTCGTCGCCGGCCGGGTCGCGCAGCACGCGGGAGAGGGCCGCAGCAGTCTTGTCCACCAGCGGCGCACAGGTCGCGTAGACGTCATCGATCCCGCAGGAAAACGGCGGTTTGCCGACCGCGGCGAGGTCGACCAGGAATCGGCGGGTGTTCGGGCTGACGGCCTCCTTGCGGACCGCGCACTCCTCGAGCAGCAGATCACGCGTGCCCGCGTCCAGCTTGCGCAGCCGAGCGCCTTTGCGAACGAGTTTGAGGATCGCCTCATCGAAGTCGTCGCCACCGAGTCGTTGGATGCCCTCGCTGATGACGACCTCGTTAAAACGCCCTGTCATCTTCAGCAGCGACGCGTCGAATGTCCCGCCGCCGAGGTCGTAGATGAGCACGTGCTCACGCTTGGTGGTGATCGTCGAGCGGTATCGATGGGCATATTCGAAGCCCGCCGCGGACGGCTCATTGAGTAGCGCCATCACTTCGAAGCCGGCCCGCGCGAAGGCGTCCAGCGTCAGGAAACGCTGGGCGCTGGAGGCGTTGGCCGGCACACTGATCGCGGCTTCGACACCCTCGCCGGACGCAAGTTCGGCGTTCGAACGGTGCCGCAGATCGCTCTTCAGCTGGGCGAGAGAGCCCGCGAAAAGGTCGGCCAACCGATAGCGACGCCGCGCCAGATCCACCGTCGTCCTCGGCCCGGCGTCGTTGAGCAGACGCTTGAACGACCGCAGTACCGACCAATCCGGGTCGTGACGGACGGCAGCCGCGTCCAGTCCGAAGCGCAACTCGCCGGCGTCGTTGGCGGCGACGAGCGATGGCCATGTGTCGACCCCGTCGAACGACACGACGGGATAGTTGCCCCGGTCGACGACCGCCGCGACCGTGTGTGGGTTGTGCCGAAGTCGATCCCCACCCTCATCGGCTAAGTTTAGGCGCTGCACCGCGTTTCGCGGCCGCGATTCACCAACCCCACCGGGTTTGTCGGAGGTCGCTCCCGCGGCCTACCAGCCGCGCTCGCGCCACGTTGTGAGGCTGGGGCGTTCGGCGCCCAACGTAGTGTCGTCGCCGTGACCGGGGTAGACGACGGTGGAGTCGGCGTAGACGTCGAACACCCGGGTGGTGACATCCGCGAGCAGCTGGTCGAAGTCGCCGGGCTGCCATGTCTTGCCGACGCCGCCGGGGAACAGGCAGGGTCGTTGAAGGGTAATATAGGTCGGGACCGGAAAGGTGGTCTCGGTGGCAAAGAAAAACTCCACGTCAGGCAATCTGCGCGCGGCGATTTACGCCCGAATCTCAGAGGACCCGCGCGGGCTGGAGAACGGCGTGTCCAGGCAGCTGGAAGACTGTGAGAAGCTCGCTGCTGATCGGGGCTGGGAAGTTGTTGCCCGATATACGGATAACGACATCTCGGCCCTCAAGGGACAAGAGCGACCGGGCTACGACGAGATGATGACTGCTGCAGCGCGTGGCGAGTTCGACAGGATCATTTCTTATGGCCTGTCCCGGCTGTGGCGCAATCGCAAGGAGCGCGCCGACGCCATCGAGGCCCTGTCGAAGGCGCGAATCAGTGTGGCCCTGGTCAAGGGTTCCGATCTGGACCTCACCAGCGCTGCAGGGCGAATGTATGCCGGTGTTCTCGGCGAGTTCGACACCGCTGAGTCCGAGATCAAGGCCGAGCGGGTGGCTCGTGCGGCGAGGCAGCGTGCACTGGAAGGCAGGGCAAACGGCGCGTGCGCCTACGGGTGGAGACGTGTTTACCAGCGTGACGAACAGGGACGGGTGGTGGGCTGGAAGGACGAGGTCGATGAACCTGCCGCCGAGGTCGTGCGAAGCATCGTCCGCGACCTCCTCGCTGGGGTGACGCTCCGCGCCGTCACGGCTCGGCTGAACGACGAAGGGACGACGGCCCCGCTCGGCAGGAGGTGGATTACCTCGTCGGTCCGTAAGCTCGCCGTCCGAGACCTCAACGTCGGTATTCGACGCCACGGCGAGGACACCTACCAGGGGGCCTGGGAGTCGATCGTGGACGAAGGAGACCACGTCAGGGTCAAGGCGCTGCTGTCCGACCCCAAACGGCGGACCCAGAAGGCGGCAGCTCGTACCCATTTGCTCACCTTCGGCATCGGACGCTGTGGGGTCTGCGAGGGGGCGCTGGTGGTCACCCGGAAAGGACCCAAGAGCAAGAAGACATCGCTGTACGTGTGCAAGGACAAGGGGTGTGTGGGCCGACGCGAGGAATGGGTCGACGAGTTGGTCGTCGCGACCGTGTGCGAGCGGCTCTCGAAGCCGGATGCGCTTGCGATCTTCCACACCGACGATTCGGAGATGGACAAGGCCCGCAAAAAGGTCGCCGAGCTGCGTGCCCGGCTCGACGGCGCCGCCGATGCCTACGCTGCGGGCCTGATCGACACAGGGCAGCTGACGAGGATCACCGAGCAGATCCGACCCGCCCTCGATGCGGCGGAGCGGCGCGCCCGGCCAGCGGTGGGTATCCCAACCGTGGTCCGCGACCTGATCGACGCCGACGACACCCGTTTGGCCTGGGACGAGCTGAGCATCTCGCAGCAGCGGGCCGTTTTGGAATCCCTCCAGATCGAAGTGATCGTCAAACCTGCACGTGGTGGCCCCGGCTTTAACCCGGAGAGTGTGTCGATTGAGCCGTGGCAGGCGGACCTACGCTCCTGAGTCCCGGCATGGGGTGCCGCAATCGTCCGCCCATTGCTACAGCACAGCGTTCACAGCAGATACAGCGAATGGGGTTCTTGGTCATATCCCTATGTGCCACTGCATATGCCATAAGCCGCATCGGTTTGGGCTACACGGTGGGTGGGTCATCGCTTCACCCGGCCATCCCACCTGACGGACAGCGTCCCTACCCGACCTTGGCTGTTGTGCCTTTCGTATGGCACATAGGGGTACTTCCCCCGTGTCTATGTGCCAGGGTGTCAGGGGTCGACCGGGCTGTCGCTTGCCACGCTGATGGGACCACCGGCTTGCCAGGAGCATGGGACCGGGCTTGCCCGGTCCCGGGCCGGGTGGTGATGGTCCCTGCCTATGGGGCTGTTCGCCAACTCGGGCGGGGGACTGGTTCGCCCGGTGAGGGTCATTCGCCGTCGATGCGAACACCAGGACGGTGCGACAGGCCAACGGCAGCGAGGGTGCACGGACTACGCGGTCATTGGTGACCAGAAGGATCGGCCGCCGCGCTCCAGGTCGCGGGCCCCCGATTGCAGGACGATGGTTTATATCAGCTCGGCGTCGCCGAGCAGCTCTTTGGCTTTAGTTTCGCCTTGTGCCTTCCCATATTTGGCGAATTGGCGGATGAACAGGTCGGTGGCGGCTGGGCCCGCCGGCTTCGGTGCTGGGCCGGCGAGGAAAACGTGGTTGAGCCAGTCAAATATCGCGGCCTGGGCGTAGCTCAGGCCACCCATCTGGCAGTGGCCTGATGCGCCTTCTGTTCGGGTGAACAGGCGGATGTAGCGGTCGCATTTGAGCGAGAGCATGAAATCGAGAATGTCGATGATGACGTCGGCAGATGGTGCGGCGGGGTCGTGGATGTCGTCCTCGCTGAATAGGAACCGCAGCGATCGCCCCTGCAGCCACAGCCGCAGGATCTCCTTCACCTCGATCATCGACAACTCCCGGTAGCTCATGCCGCGAATACAGCGGCCACGCGACCGAGAACCTTGGAAGCCACGCCGGGTGGTCCCAAAAGTGGCAAGCCGGTGGTCCCATTACTGGCAAACCGGTGGTCCCATCCAGCTGGCAAAACCGGCGCTCAGGTGGTCCCATCTGCCTGGCAAACGACAACCAGGCCATAGATCGCTGCCCTTCCCTTCCCATCCGTTCCCGCTCTGCCACGGGAGTGCTTGATCAACAGTCCCCGCTTTGCCAGGGCTGACAGGGTACGAGCAGCTGTCCTGTGTGGGACTTTGGCGAACTCGGCAACTACCCGGCCAGGACAAGTGACCCGCAGCATCCTCCGCCGTTCAGTCTCAGCGATCACATACCCCATGACGGCTGCCTCAGTGGGATTAAGACCGTCGACCCCATCGGTGATGCGATCCGTCCATGTGAACGCCATCTCCACAGCGTCGTCGCCGATCTCCTCCAGCGTGCGCATCCCCACGTTGTTGGCGTTGGCCACCCCTGTCTCCCAAGCCTTGCGGAGGGCTTTGTAGGCAGATTTTTGCGAGCAGACACGCCCGTCGCTGCGGGTCGTCAGCTGCATCCACAGGCGGCCTGGTCCGCGCTTTTTGTCCTCGTGGGTGATCTCGACGACGTACTCGGACTCGCTCCAGCCGCGACGGTACGCGCTCATCGCGATCTTGACGCACATCCCCCAGACCTTCCGTCCGTCCTGGGCGTCCCTGTCGGACAAGCCGAAACGGATGGCGTCGAAGGCCCACCCCGGTAGGGCGCGATTGAGGGTTCGCTCCGTGCCGTCGGAAAGTGTCGCGCTCACGAGGACACCTGGAGCAACCGGGAACTGCGGACGTCTCTGATGAGCTGTTCGTCGATTGCCCAGCGTTTCCAGCGGTTACACGCTGCGCAGCTGGGAACGACGTTCTCCAGGGTGTGGTGGCCACCCGCCGCCACGCACACGAAGTGATCGAGGCATTCAAACGCGTCCGTCGGGCAGTAGAAACAGTGGTCCCCGTAACGCTCGACGAGCTGCCTTCTCGTGAAGGGCTCCACGACGGGTTCGTGGCCATACCGCCGGCTACGCCGTCGGTAGTCGGCCAGGCGGTCGTAGTCGGCCCGGCATTCGGCACACATGTTGCGCCGCCCATTAGGCCTGCGTCGGTCGCTCCATCACCCCCGGCCCCCATCAATGCTGCCGAACTCCGGCGCCTCTTGCGGGTCGGTGAGAAGCGCGCGTCGGCTCATCCGCTCGACCGCAACCGTCGACGAATAACGGTGCGCCGCGGCGGCCATGGTGAGGCGCGGCAGAGCGGCTCGCCCAGCGCTCGCCGAGCCTGCCGACGAGGCCGAGCAGATGAACTGGCTACGACCGAATCACGGTCTCATGACCTAGAACACCGGCGCCAACGTCGGCCCGTCATCCCTCGGGGGTGGCGGGCCGGCATCATCCCGGAAACCTGACCGCCACGTTCAACACGATCGTGCAGCCCGACTCGACGACGGCCGGACAGCCGGTGCAATCCGTCCCTCAAGGCTCCATGGGCGTCGAGCTCGATTGGTGCTCCTCGATCCGCCCGCCATTCGCCCGCCGCCATCGCACTGTCCCCCGCGCCGAGCGGAGAAGGGGCGAAAGACGCTGGCGCACAGGAAGGTTCACTGTTTGATTGTTGCCACCGGGGCGGCCGGGTGATGGTGAATGCGAGCCACCGCCCGACCGCCCCAGGGCCACTGCCCGCGCGCCGAGCGTGGACAGGCTAAGGCACACGCTGCCGCACCCCGTTATCGATCCTGGCGCGCTTTCGCAACTGTCTGCGTGTGATCGTCTCGTCAACGAACACGCGAAGAACACCTTGTTCCAGCTCGTTGCAAGACACCGAAACTCGACCCGCTCCTCGGCTTACACTTCCGCAATGTTCTCGGAGACGCGCTACGCGATGAACGGGAACTTGCGCGTCGCCTATCGCACGTCACGTGAAGGTCCTCGCGACATCGTCTTCGTCCCGAATTGGTTCACCTGCTGCGAACACCTGCCGGAGCTACCGTCCCTTCAAGGGTGGGTTGAGGCGATGACATCGCTCGGTCGGCTCATCTTCTTCGACCAGCCAGGCACCGGAGCGTCCGATCCCATCGCGCCGGGCGCACTGCCGACGTTGGAACAATGGGCAGACAGCATCACGGCGGTGCTCGACGATCTCGACAGCCGGGAAGCGGTCCTCCTCGCTACCGACGGCGCTTTCGCCGCGGCGGCGCTGTTTGCGGCGACGCACCCATCCCGCACGAAAGCGTTGGTGGCTCTCGATTGCTACGCAGCTCCGGTCGGCGGCCCGCTTGATCCCGAGGAAGCGACCTCGCTCATGGTCGGCATGTGGGGAACGGGCGAGATTCAACATGTGCTCAATCCAGACATGCCGTGGAATGAAGAGATACGAGCAGCGTGGGCTCGTATGGAACGCCTGGCAGCCAGCCCGGCGACGGTTGCCCTCATGATGCCGATGGTTTCTGCGATGGACGTGCGCGCGCTGCTTCCCTCAGTCCGCGTACCCAGCCTTGTCGTCCAATACTCCGACGATGCGATGATCGTTCCCGCAATGGGCAAGTACGTCGCCGACCACATACCGGAATCGAAATACGTTGAGTTGCCGGGGCGTAATGCGTATCACTTCGTCGAACCATGGCGAGATTCTTTCCGTGAGATCCACCAGTTCCTCACCGGCCACCAACCCGATGTGGCGGACGACCGGGTGCTCGCCAGCGTGCTCTTCACCGACATCGTGGACTCGACGCGCCGAGCAGCGGAGATCGGCGACCGCGACTGGCACGCCTTGCTTGATGCGCACGACGCCGTCGTCCGATCGCAACTCGCGCGCTTTCGGGGCCGCGAGGTGAACACGTCGGGCGATGGCTTTCTCGCAATGTTCGACGGCCCGCAGCGAGCGATCCGCTGCGCCATGGCAATCCGAGACGCGGTGCAGACACTCGGCATCGAGGTGCGGGCCGGGTTGCACACCGGCGAGTGCGAGGTCCGTGGCGATGACATCGGCGGGATCGCCGTGCATATCGGGGCGCGGGTGAGCGCACTGGCAGGGCCCAGCGACGTGCTGGTGTCCAGCACGCTGCGCGACCTCGTGATCGGGTCAGGACTCAAGTTTGAGGAGCGCGGCTCATACGAGCTCAAGGGCGTACCCGGCAAGTGGCACCTCTTCGCTGTTGCTTCTCCGTAGCGGTGGGTTTCGGCGAAACTCACTACGGCATCACCTAGGGGCGTGGGGTGTCTGGGCCCGGATTCCGCCGATGTACGAGGTAGGAGCGCGTCTGTTTGTGAGATGCTGCGGGGGTGTCCGCTCCTGCGGCGGCTGCTCCTTCGGGGGTGGTGACGTTTTTGTTCACCGATGTTGAGGGTTCGACCCGTCGGTGGGAGGCCGACGCGGACGAGATGCGGATCGCCCTCGCCGCCCACGACGAGGTGTTGCGCGGGGCGATCGAGGGGCACGGCGGCTGGCTGTTCAAGCACACCGGCGACGGGGTGTGCGCCGCGTTCGCCTCGCCACGCTCGGCGGTGGATGCGGCGGTGGCCGCGCAGCTGCAGCTGGAGTTGCCGGTGCGGATGGGCATCGCGACTGGCGAAGCCGAGCTGCGTGGGGCGGACTACTTCGGCGCGGTATTGAATCGAGCCGCACGAGTGATGGCCGCTGGACATGGTGGTCAGATCCTGCTGGCCGAGTCGACGGCGGGTCTGCTCAGTGGCGTCGATCTGGCGGATTTGGGGCCGCGCCGGTTGCGGGATCTCCCGACCCTGGTTCAGGTGTTCCAGGTCCAAGCAGACGGTCTGCGCACGGACTTTCCGCCGTTGCGGGCGCTCGATGTGGGTCCGGGGAATCTGCGGCCTGCGCCCACAAGTTTCATCGGGCGCGAGTCCGAGGCCGGCGAGGTGCAAGCCGCGGTAAAGGCTCATCGGCTGGTCACGCTGACCGGGGTGGGCGGGGTCGGCAAGACCCGGCTGGCTCTCGAAGTGGCGGGGCGGCTGGCCGATGAATTCCCGGACGGGGTCTGGTTTTTCGAGCTGGCCGCGGTCACCGATCCGGCGGCGGTGCCCGACGCGGTGGCCGCGGTGCTGGGCATCATCCAACAGCCCGGGAAGAGCGTGAGCGAGTCGGTGGCCGCCGCGTTGGAGGGCCGGGTCCGGTTGTTGGTGTTCGACAACTGCGAACACGTGCTCGACGCCGCCGCCGATCTGATCGAGGCCATCCTGGCGGCCTCGACCACGACCGAGATTGTGGCCACCAGCCGCGAAGGACTAAGGGTCGCCGACGAGCAACTGTGGCCGGTGCCCTCGCTGGATATCGGCGCGGGAATCGACTCTGCCGCGGTTTCCCTATTCATTGAACGTGCACAAGCCGTTTCGCCGGGCTTCTCGGTGGCCAACGCCGATGAGGGTGCCGTGGTGCTGGAGATCTGTCGTCGCCTCGACGGGATCCCGTTGGCCATCGAGTTAGCGGCCTCGCGGATGGCATCGATGACAGTGAGCGAGGTGCGGGATCGTCTGGATCAGCGGTTTCGGCTGCTGGTCGGTTCCCGGCGCGGCCTGGAACGCCACCAAACCCTGCGCCACGCCGTGGCGTGGTCCTACGACCTGCTCGATGAGCCGGAAAAGGCGCTGCTGGATCGGTGTTCGGTGTTCGCCGGCGGATTCGACCTCGAAAGTGCCTGCGCCGTCATGGGTTCCCCCGACGACTTCGCCACCCTGGATCTGCTGGATGCGCTGGTGCGCAAGTCGCTGCTGGTGGCCGACCGGTCTTCGGGGCGGACCCGGTTTGCGATGCTGGAGACGATCCGCCAGTTCGCCGAGGAACAACTCGTGGCCCGCGGCGAAGCATCCGAGATTCGGGCCGCCCACTCGCGGTACTTCGCCGGGCGCGAAGCCGACATCCTGACCCTGTGGGACAGCCCCCGACAACGTGAGGCCTACGACTGGTTCACTGCCGAGTTGGCCAATCTGCGCACCGCGTTTCGCTGGGCCGCCGACCACGGCGATCTTGATGTCGCCGCCACCATCGCCACCTATGTGGGGTTGCTCGGCGCTGCGGTCCAAACCTTTGAGCCGGTCGCCTGGGCTGAAGAGTTGATCGAGCCCGCCCGCGCGGTCGACCACCCCCGGCTGGCGTTCCTGTACGTGATTGCGTCGCTGTGCTACATGGCCGGACGGATCGAGGCGGCTGTCGGCTATGCCGATGCCGGCCAGATCGTTCTCGGCAGGAGCCGCGAGGCGCCGCCGGGCGGCATCGAAGCCGTGCTTGGAGCTGTATACATGGCCATCGGGCAGCCCGAGCGGTGGGCCGAGTTGTGCCGCGCCCAGCTCGCACGCCGCCGCGACACCCACGTCTACATCCGGGCATGGCTGGTTGCCGTCCTTGCATGGGCCGGTTCCGGTGGGGAGGCGATGGATTCCGCGGATGGCCTCATCGAGGCTGCGGAGGCAACAGGCAACCCGATGTTGCTCGCGTGGGCGCTCAGTGCCTACGGTGTCGCTTTCCGTGACGCAGATCCCGTCGGGGCGCTTAACGCCCTCGGCCGGGGTCTGGTGATCGCTCAAGACAGCGGCAACCGCGCCCACGCGTCAGCACTGGCGACCAGTCTGGCACGACTTGAGGCCGAGCACGGCGACCCGGTGGCCGCATTCGATCACCTCACTCTGTCAATCCGCGGCTTCCACAATGCGGGCGACACCACCTCGATCCGCGTCCCGCTGGCCGCCCTCGCCGTTCTTTTCGACCGGCTCGGGCGCTACGAACCGGCGGCCACCATCGCTGGCTTCGCGCTCAGTCCTATCGCCGCGGCGGCGGTCCCCGAAATCACCACCACGATCACCCATCTGCGCGATGTCCTCGGCGAGGCGACCTACGAAATTGCTCGCCCACAAGGGTGAAACGATGACCACCGCCGCCATGGCGACCTACGCATACGACCAAATCGACCAGGCCCGAACAGAACTGAAGGGTGCCTCGAAATAGACGAGTTTCAATAGTCTCAGAAGTCAGTCGCAGCTCTAGGCGTCTGCACGCTTGCCCTCAACATTGGCGACGGTCCGGGCCCGGCCAATATTTCGCCCGTCGAGACGGTTGGGCTGTTGCATTGCCGGTCCCTAATTCGGGGCACAACATCGCCACCCTCGGCCCATACTGAGCAGGCAAATATCACCACGGGGGTGACTGTGCGAGATCGCGATCTCGGCGACGATGTGAGCAGCGGCCGAAGGGATGGACTCCTGGCCTATGACGTCTTCGTCAGCTACTCACACCACGACAAGCCGGAAGGCGACGCTGTCTGCGCCACCCTGGAAGCAAACGGAATCCGGTGCTGGATCGCGCCACGAGACGTCATCCCTGGCCAGGAGTGGGGCGCTGCCATCGTCGACGCGATCCAGTCGTCGCGTGTCATGGTCCTTGTCTTCAGCAGCCACGCCAACACCTCTCCCCAGATCAGACGAGAGGTCCAGCTCGCCGTAGACGCCGAAACCGTGCTGATCCCGTTCCGCATCGAGGACGTCGCTCCCACACAGTCGCTGAAGTACTTCCTGGGGATGCCGCACTGGCTGGATGCGTTGACACCACCGCTGGAGGCCCATCTTGAGCGGCTAGCTGCGGCAGTCACGAGCTTCCTCGCCGTAAGCGGACCAGTTGGCTCAAGCGCTGGCTCGGCGACGACACCGCAAAGCGGTTTGGGTACCGACACGGACCTGACGGCACCGCCAAGCACACGCGGCGGCGAGTACCGAATTGAGCAGCGTATACCTGCACCAGAAAGCGCTGCCGCCAACGAGAAGACGACGCGGGAGGACGCTTCGACCCCCGACGAGGAGTCTCACGCAGACAGGCTTCCCGCCACCAACATAATCTCGACGCCGGGACAATCTGATGCACCAAAGTCAGGCCCCACCACAGGGGATCGTCTGGCTGCTGTGGTGTTACCGACGGATACGTCCACTCCTGGAAAGGTGCGCCTCTTTCAGCGGCTGAGTCGCCGCACGAAGATCGTGCTCGCCGCAGGCATCGTGGTCGCCGTCGTGGCCGTCATCGTCGGCATCGTCGTCGGATCCACCGAGCCGTCCAGTAATCCCTCGGATTCCGCGCCTCCATCTACGAACACGCCCGCACCCGATCCGGAGGCTGCCGCCCTTCAGCAGCTGCAGGCATTCAAAGATCAGGACGCTCCTGCCGTCGCCCAACTCGCCGACCGCTGGATCCCGCAACTCAGTTCCAAGCACGGCACGGAACCATGGACCTACTACCCCTCGGACGTCATCGAGAACGACATCACGTATGACCCCGTACAGATCTTGCAGGAATATCAGCGGCTCCGCCAGCATTACGGCGCCGTACTCCTGTGGTCGGGCGACTGGACAACATACGATCACCCCGACTATTGGGTCACCGTTGTGCCGACGACGTACCCCGACTCCGGCAGCGTGCTGAACTGGTGCCGCAGCGTGAGTAGGGATCCCGATCATTGCAGCGCCCAAATAGTCAGCAAGACTCTTGGCGTAAATGGCACTCACGCAAACTGATTGGTGATAGCAGTCAGAAGTGTGACCGACATCGGTGACGACGGGCCGCCAGCATCACCAGTCTGGCGGCGGCACAGGCGTACCACCTCCAAGGCTGGACGATCCTGCAGACCAGCGTCAGCGCCACCTTCACCAGCGATGCGACCGGCCACGGCGTGACCGTGAGGGTCGACAAGAACAAGGGTGGCGACGGACACGCCCAGGCAGATGTCCTGCGGTTCTAATTCGAAGAGGAATGAGCATGAGGAATATTGCATTAGGATCCGGAATCAGCTGCGCGACACTGGCTTTGGCACCATTAGCCAGTACCGACACGATGAGCGGCACCTACAAGGCCACAGTTTTGGAGGACGACCACCACTACGAATCGCTCGCCCGCAAGGGTGAGACAATGAGCACCGACGCCATGGTGATCTACGCATACGACCAAATCGACCAGGTCCGAGCAGAACTGAACGAAGTCTCGAAATAGACGATATATGAGGGTCTCAAAACTTCGTATCAGAGATGGCAGGGCGAAATGACGGACATGACTGACCAGCGGTGACACCATACTGATGTGGCCGACACTTGGGACTGTCGCCGTGCACTGACGGCGGCTGGCCTCATTGGCGTCAACGGCGCCGCTCTGTAGAAATCCATTGCGGTACTCAGGACAGCTGGTCGGCGTGGCGCGATGATCAGATGGTGATCACCGATACACCCAGGACAGAGCGACCGACGCCTGACGTCGACGTCGTCGTAGTAGGCGCAGGTATTGCAGGCCTGTATCTCGCCTACTGCCTGAGCCGCGCCGGATACCGATTGCGCGTGTTCGAAGCGGCCGACGACGTTGGCGGCACGTGGTACTGGAACCGGTATCCGGGTGCCCGGGTCGACGTGCCCAGCGTCGACTACATGTACAGCTTCGATCCCGACTGGCAGCGGGACTGGCAATGGTCGGAGAAGTACGCCACCCAGTCGGAGATCCTGCGTTATTTGAACTATGTCGCTGACAAGCACGACCTGCGGCGCCAAATCACCTTCTCGACCCGAGTCCGGCAGGCACGCTGGGCCGACGATGCTTCGCTGTGGCATGTGAGCACCGACTGCGGGGACGAGGTCACCTCCCGTTTCGTCGTAATGGCCACGGGTTGTCTGTCCATGCCCAAGCAAGCCGAGGTCGACGGACTCGAGCAGTTCGCCGGTGAGGTCTACTTCACCAGCCGCTGGCCGCACGAACCAATCGATTTCACGGACAAGCGGGTGGGGGTGATCGGCACGGGTTCCTCCGGCGTTCAAGCGATTCCGGTCATCGCCCAGGAAGCGCGACAGCTGGTGGTGTTTCAGCGCACCCCGTGTTTCTCGATCCCGGCGCGCAATGGCCCGTTGCCGCCCGAGAAGCTCGCGCAACTGGCAAATGAGGCGGACTACCGTGCGGCGGCGAGGGTGTCGCCCGCCGGGATTCCAATGGAGCGCAGCATCACCCCGACATTCAGCGTGTCGGAGACTGAACGCCAGCAGCGCTATGAGCGCGCCTGGGACGGCGGCTTACTGTTCGAGGCGATAAACGTTTACGCCGACGTGCTGAGCAATGGCGCAGCCAACCACGAGTTTGCCGAATTTTTCCGGAACAAGATCCGCTCTATCGTCGACGATTCACAGACGGCGGCTGATCTGTGCCCGACCGATCACCCCATCGGGACGAAAAGGCCGTGCCTGGACACGAACTACTACGCCACCTACAACCTGCCGCACGTGCGCCTCGTCGACGTCCGAAAACATCCGATCCGACGAGTCACACAAACGGGCATCGATACAACCGACGAGTCGTTCCCCCTGGACGCGATCGTCTTCGCCACCGGGTTCGACGCGGTGACAGGTGCGATAACGGCCGTCGACATCAGGGGTCGTAATGACGTGGCGCTGAAGGAGAAATGGGCGAACGGGCCGCAGACCTACCTCGGGTTGACCACGGCCGGCTTTCCGAACCTGTTTTTCATCACCGGTCCCGGGAGTCCCTCGGTGCTGTCGAACATGGTGGTTTCGATCGAACAGCACGTGGACTGGGTTCTCGACTGCCTCAGTCACCTGAGCGCGTGCGGCTTCGATGTCATCGAGCCCACCGAAACGGCCGAAGTCGGATGGACGCAACACGTCAACGACTGCGCAGACATCACCCTCTACCCGGCCGCGAACTCTTGGTATATCGGCGCCAATGTGCCCGGCAAGCCACGGGTTTTTCTGCCCTACTGCGCAGGCTTCGACTTCTACCGCGCCGGCTGCGACGAGGTGGTCGCCCGCGATTATCTGGGCTTCACGCTGTCTGGTCCCAACGGGTCGCGTTATAACGACGGAGTGGTGCGCCGGTTGCAACCAGACGTCGAGATGGTCCTCAACGCAGTCGCGTCGCTGCAGCTGCCGCCGATGGAATCGATGGCCGTGGAGGACGCCCGCGCCTTCTACACACAGCTGTCAATGACCCGACCGCCGGGACCAGACGTCGGCGAGATCGTCGACGGTGTACTGCCTAGCGCCACAGGAGATCTGGCGTACCGGCTTTACCGGCCGCCGACCCCGGGCCCGCACCCGATCGTCGTGTACTTCCATGGCGGCGGCTGCGTTCTGGGCGACGCTATCTCCGATGACCCGCTGTGCCGAGACTTTTGCGTGCGGAGCGACGCGGTCGTCATTTCCGCGGACTACCGCCACGCGCCCGAGCACCGATTCCCCGCGGCGGTCGATGACGCCATGACCGCCGTGCGGTGGGTCGCCGACAACGCCCAGGCGCTCGGATGCAGGCCGGGGCAGCTCGCGGTGTGTGGCTGGAGCGCAGGCGGTCAGCTCGCGGCGGTGGTATGCCGGCTGGCGCGGGATATGGGTGGACCGAACATCGCGGGGCAGGCGTTGTTGACGCCGTCAACGGCGGGCGACACGACGCGCGCATCCTTCGCCGAGAATGCGGACGGCTACGGTCTCACGACGCCGCTGGTCCGGTGGTTCTACGACCACTACATCGACGCGGCGGATCGAAGCGATCCCCGCTTCGCACCCTTACGTGCCGTCGATCTGTCCGGGCTACCGCCGGCGATCGTGGTGACGGCCGAGTTCGATCCCCTGCGCGACGACGGTGATGCCTACGCCGCCGCGCTCGATGCGGCGGGGGTCCCGACGGAGCATGTCCGCGCCCGCGGCCACACCCACCAGTCGGTGGCGATGGTCGACATGGTCATCTCGGGTGCACCGGTACGCGCACGGATCGCGGACTCGCTCGACCGGTTCTTTGTGTCGACGCGCACGCCCGAACCCGCCTCCTGAGGAGTTCAAGGAACCCACCGGGGCCGGCTGATTCGGTGACACCGCTCGCCAGCCAACGGTCAAGCACCTACGCGATGACCTCGGCGACGAGATCCACGAATCGCCCGCCCGACAGGGTGAGACGATGACCACCGCCGAAATGGCCACCTATGCCTACGACCAAAGCGACCAGGCCCGAGCAAAACTGAACGAAGTCTTGAAATAGACGACATATGAATAGACGACATATGAGAGTCTCAGAACTCGCTCTCAACCCTCCCCGGCATCTGTCTCGCAAGCGATCGTTCGACTACGTTGAGTCACGCCAAATCGGCTTGCTTGGGTGCTCAACGTTTTCGTGCGGCGTAGTCGCGGAGGCTGCGTCGAGTATTCTGGATCGCAGTACAGACTGTAATCTCGACTCTGATCGAGATCAAGGGCTATGATTGGCCGCATGAGGAGGCCACCGTCCAAGCTGGTCCAGCGACTGGTCAGTGCGAGCGAGGAGGTGCTGCGCCCAGATCCGGCACTTCGGTTGGAGGACATCGCGACACTGATCGGCTCAGCTCGCGCAACGCTCTACTACCACTTCTCGGGCCGCGACGACCTGGTCGCGTTCCTACTGGAAGAGCACCTGCGCGTCGCCGCCGAGACAATCGAGCTCGCCGTCACACCCACCGGGTCACCAGTCGTCCAGCTGCGCTCAGCGATAACCGCGCTCGTAGGGTTCCTCGGGGGGCATCCCGGAGTATGCGCCGGGCTGCTCTCCTTCGCGGGAGCCGCCGGACGACTAGGAACCCTGATGGCCGCCAAGGACGCGCAGCTCGCCACGCCACTTCGAAAGCTCCTCGACGAGGGCGCCGCCACCGACCAATTCACGATCAGCGACTCCCGCGACGCCGCCAACGCCATCCTCGGGGCTGCACTGATCGCTACGCTCACCCGCTGGGAAGATGGCCGCGACACACAAGATCCCGAGTTTCAGCAGGCACTGACCGACCAACTCGTCAGGAGCGTCGCACGCGCCTGAACAAGCGCGCCCCAAGGGGTCAAAGGGCAGGACACGGTGCCCGACGACAGACGACTGGACTGGCCTGTCCGCCTTCGAGACGACGAGGTCGTGGGTTCGAAGCCCGCCACCCCGACATGGCCCGGGGTTGGAGCCGACTTCGGTTACCCATGGAACGTTCCTGTACAACTCGATCTGTCGCTTCGATCATCAGGCCGCTGCGCCTCCGCCGGCGTCGGTAGTGCTCGCGACCGAATAAATGAGTATCTGTGCGTCAGTCTGCGTCGACGAGGAACACCGGATGCCGATGCTCCTCGGCTTGGAAGGCCTCTAGGCCGTCGCGCGGAGTCGCCTCGAAAGCCCCCCGCACGAACGGGTTGATCCGAGCCGAAAACGTCCGTCGCAGCTGCATGGCGACCTCGGCTCGGCGTCCGTCGGTGACCTCAGTGCAGCGGATCGTCTCCACCCGTCGGCCCCGACGGAGGCGCGCGGTACCAGCCGCTCGGATGTTCGCCACCCAACCAGTCTCGCCGAAGATCGAGACCAACCAGCGACGGCCGTCGTGACGGAAGATCACAATCGGGACGGTGCGCAGCGCTCCGGTTCGTCGTCCAGGGGTGTCAAGTAGGTAGAGACGCCCCAGTGGAAATCCGGCCCTGAGCAGCGCGATCGGGATCCGGGAGAACACGAGCATGGCAACAGGCAGACCTGGTCGGAAGTGGTTCATATGCGCCCCTAGCGTCGGTACTCAGTTTTAGATTATAGTCTAGACTCAGTTACAAACTATAGTCGAAGATTGGAGTTCGGAGCCATGCCTGATTGGACCGCAGCAGAGCTGCCCTCGTTCGCCGGGCGCACCGCCATCGTCACCGGCGCCAACAGTGGGCTGGGTGAGGTGACCGCCCGCGAGTTAGCCCGGGTCGGTGCCCACGTCATCCTGGCCGTGCGCAACACCGAGAAGGGTAAGACCACCGCCCAGCAGATGACCGGCGACGTCGAGGTGCGTCGACTCGACTTGCAGGACCTGTCCTCGGTACGCCAGTTCGCCGACGGGGTAGACATGGTTGATGTCCTGATCAACAACGCCGGCATCATGGCCACTCCGTACGCGCTCACCGCCGACGGCTTCGAGAGCCAGATCGGCACCAACCATCTCGGTCATTTCGCGTTGACCAACCTACTGCTGCCCAAGCTCACCGACCGCGTCGTGACGGTGTCGTCGGTGATGCACAGGATCGGCCGTGTCAGCCTCGACGACCTGAACTGGAAGACCCGGCGGTACTCGGCCTGGCCGGCCTACGGCCAATCGAAGCTCGCCAACCTGCTTTTCACCAGCGAGTTGCAGCGGCGCCTGAATACCGTCGGCTCTTCGATGCGCGCGCTGGCCGCCCACCCCGGCTTCTCGAACACCAACCTGCAAGGCCACTCCGGCCGCAAGTTGGGCGATGCGTTGATGTCTTTCGGCGCCCGGCTGATAGCCACTGATGCCGACTTCGGCGCCCGGCAAACGTTATACGCCGCGTCGCAGGACGCACCGGACAACACCTTCGCTGGCCCGCGATTCGGCATATGGGGCCGCACCCAGCCGGTCGGGCGGAGCTGGCTGGCCAAGCGCGCAGCCACCGCCGCCGCACTCTGGGAGCTGTCCGAGCAGCTCACGAGCACCAAATTTCCGCTCTGACGAGCTGATGGGCTAACCGTGCGCGCGTCACGGTGAGGGTTGTCAGCCACCGGTATCGACGGGGACCCACGTTAAGGTTGCCGCGATCCTGGCCGTGCCCCGACCGAGACCACGGTCAGTGGGGTGCATTTCCTGCAGGAGGACAGCCCCGACAAAATCGGCGTTGCCGTCGCGCAATTCGTACGGGAGCTGCGCTCGGCCTAGCAAGTGAGGCGGTTAAGACCTCACTGCCCGGAAGGCGACCCGACACACAGGGAACACCACCGCTGACAAGCTCGTGTCTTGAAACAGACGACATACGAGAGTCTCGAAAGTCAGTCGCAACCTTGTATCCGGAGCGATGTCGGAGACGATGGACGGATTCTCCCGCCCTCTACCCATTCTCTGTTATCCGGATTCCAGCTCATATCCGTGAGAGTTTCGGAACCGCACGTCCTCTGCACCGGTAGGAGATGAGTGTCATGACCGGAGCGGAGCTGCTCCAGCACCCACCCGGCGACCGAGTCGGTGGGCCCGAATCGGTTGATTTGTTGTCGGGCTGTCGGTCTACGCACAGCTTCTTCGTCGTATGGATAGACACCCGAAATGCGCGGAAACATGACGAATAAGGAGAACGCAATGAACATCATGAAACTCAACGACATCGCACGCCAACTCGTCGGTTCCGACCCTGCAACGCTGGTCACGAACAACCGCGACGGCAGCCCGCAAGTCAGCGTGGTCTGGGTGACGGTGCAGAGTACGGCCGACGGCGGTCATGAGCTGGTCACCGCTCATCTGCAGGAGCATCAGAAGATCCGCAACATCCGGCGTGATCCCCGCGTGGCGGTGACCATCGTGTCCACCGACCGCAGCGGGCCACAAACACCCTATCTGTCGATCAAGGGCACGGCGCGCGTCGAGGAGGGCGGCGCTCCCGAACTGCTCGACGAGATCGCCACGACGATATTCGGCGCCGGCACCGGTTTCCCGCCGCCCGATGCACCGCCCGGATACCTGACTCACATCACGATCGAAAAGGTCGGCGGCGTGGGCCCGTGGGCGACCTGAACATAACTGCCAGCTCTGGCAGAAGACCGACTGACCAAGCCTATAGAAGACCTCCTGTGGTGACCGCGTCCGCGATCCCGAGGTCTTACCTGATAGATCAATCGGTAACCGCAGCGGAGCGCGACCGGGTATAACGCCCGCGTATGCCGTCTCGGAACAGACCACATACAACACACCGGAGGCCCGACGGCTGATGAGACCGATCTCCCAGGCGGAAGGGTCTCGCTACTCCGTATCGGAATCCCCCTTGACACTGGTGATCTCGTTACGCTGACACTGGCTCCTGCTTCTTCAAAACCTTCAGAGTCCTGAACAATGTGCTTCGGCTGATCCCGAACATGGCGGTCAATTCACTCATCGGCTCACCCTGTTGGTACAGGCGCAGGAGTCGCTTCTGCTGCGCCGCATCCAGTTTCATGGGCTTGGTGGCGGCCAAGCCACGTGCGATCCGAGCCTCGCGGGAGGCCGCGCGGCGCTCCTTGCCCAGTTCGAGTTCCAGCTCGGCGATGGTGGCCATGATGCTGGTGACGGCGCGCCCCGTCGGGGTGCTGGTGTCCACCCCTTCCCGAAGCGACCGAACGTGGACGCCACGAGAGGTCAGCTCGTGCAGTGCAGTGGCGACTTCCCGGACAGAGCGTCCGAGCCGGTCTACGGCGACGACCACGAGGTGGTCGCCTTCACGAAGCCAGCCCATGCACTCCGTCCAGGCCGGTCGGTTACTACCGGCGCGTCCGGACGCGGTGTCGGTGAACACCCGATCAGGAATGATCCCTGCAGCCGCAACAGCATCCTGCTGCTGGTCGATGGATTGTTGTCCGGTGGAGACGCGAAAATAGGTGGCAATGCTCACGCTGTCTATAACGGCGAAAGTCCGACAATTCATCCTGTGTCAGACCCGGGAGAAATCGGATTCTCCTGTGACACTGAGATATCGGACTCCATGACGTGCTCCTACTCTGCGCCCGCGCCGTGGTGGTAGCCGGTGTCGAATCTTTAGATTCGAGACATGCAGCTGGGTGGTCTCGGTCCGGGGCAAGGACGGCGCTCCCCCCAGGGGGCGCCGCCCGGCTCGGGCAGTGGAGACATCGCCATCGCCATCGGGGACGGCGCCGACGCCAGCCAGGATGACATTAAGCGGGCGTACCGGAAACTGGACCGAGCCCAGCTTGGGGATTGCGTGGCGCGCCTCTCGCAACAGCTATCACCCAAGCGATAGAATGTTACGAGGAGATTACGTCACCGTGGGCGGAGGGCCGACATGACGACCGACTTGGCCACCAGCTACCTGAACGTGAGTGCCGTGCACGCCGGGGCGTTTGTGGTGGTGGCGCTCACGGTCTTCTTCGTCTTGGCGCGGGCGATCACCGGAACATGGCCATGGCATGACATCTGGTGACGGGTTAGAGCGGGAGATGTGGGGTTTGCATCTTGAGGGTTTCTCGGTGCGGGAGAACTTCCTGGTCGACATCCTGCCATCGTTCTAGGGGTCGAGTGTGCTTGTGACACCCAAGTTTTGCGGCATTCTCTGAGAAACTGAGAACGTTAGTTCTGAGACCACACCCGACGACGAGTCCGACTAGGTTCCCGTCGGGCGGTCGGACGTGCAGCCCTCGCCGGTTTCGCCAAGCGGTCGTCGATCATCCACCCGCACGGGGCGGCGCCGTTGCTGGTGCAGGCGGGGCCTAGAACAATGCTGGATCGGCCACAGTGACACCGGACGGCACATCGCCGATCCGGGTCGCTGCAAAGGGCACCCGGTATGCCTCTCCCTGCGAGCCACACACATCGGTTTGGACGGTGGCGGTCTGAACGCCCTGGAACGTGCCGTCAGACTGTGGCGCCCATGACGAATGACCCACCATGGTTACCGGGACTTTTCCGACTCCGGGACATGCCAGATCTCCCGGATAAGGTGTAGGAGCGTTTTGCCAGTGGCCGTCGAGGAAGCGGAAAACGTCTGTGCTGCCGGCTATGTTCGGGGCTTGGTTCAGATTGGCATCCAGCTTGGTCGCGGTGGCAACGCATCCGGTGGGTGTGCACGTTGAACGAAAAGCCCACCAACCGGTGGCGTTGGGCTGGGGGTTGGGGGAGCCGTTGAGGCTCTGGTGTTGAAAGTCGAGGTCCACGCGGTAAGTGCCGTCGAGTACCGGACCCACAACGGCTGGATCTCGAGTGCTGGACTGGGCTGCTGGACCTAGGGTGCTGGGTGCCTGGGCAGTGGTTGCGTCGTTTTGCGACTGGACCACGTAGGCGATGGCCGCAATGGCGGCGCACGCAACGAGCGCTGCCGCCGACCCGACGAGGATCCGAAGTCTCCTGTGCCGCTTCTCCTTCGCCGCGGTCGGTGCCGGCTCGGTGCCCGATGGTGGGCTTTCCTTAGGCTGCGGTGGCGATTTCGTGGCCGTCGACTGTGGTGTCGGGCTGTGTCCTTCTGATTGCGCGGATTTGCCGCGTGGTCTGCCGACCGCAGTTGGAGCCTTTGACCCCGCGGTATGCGCGGCGACCGTGGGACCAGCTTCAGTGCCATGATCACTTTCCGCATCGACGGCGGCCCGCTCGCTGAGTTCGGTGGCGAAGTCGCGGCAGCGGCCGAACCGGTCGGCGGGGTCCTTAGCCAACGCAGTCGACAACACCTGGCCGAGGTGGGCCAACTCCGGGCGCCGATTACTGAGCTTTGGCGGATTTGCGTTGAGGTGTTGGCTAATGACCGCCACGGGGTTGGAATGCTGATATGGCGGCGCACCGGTGAGAAGGTGAAACGCGGTGGCGGCCAGCGCGTACTGGTCAGCGCGCCCATCGATGTCTGCACCCATCAACTGCTCAGGCGCGGCGTAGGCCACCGTTCCCACTGTCATATTGGTGGCCGTCAGACCGCTGATGTCTCCGAGTTGTCGGGCGATCCCGAAGTCGGCCAACAAGATCCGCCGTTCACCGTCTTCTGGATTTGCGAGCAAGATGTTGGCCGGTTTGACGTCGCGATGCAGCAGCCCTCGCTGGTTTGCGTAATCGAGCGCCCCGGCCACCGCGGTAACGATGGCGCACACGTCTGCTACGGGCATCCCCTCCGGGTACCGGGCTTTCATCAGTTGGGCGGCGTCGGCGCCCTCGACGTAGTCCATTGAGATCCACAACTGACCATCGAACTCGCCTCGGTCGTGTACGCCGACGATGTGCGGATGATAAAGCGTGGCCGCCAGATCGGCTTCGCGGTTGAAGCGGGCGCGATAGTCAGGGTCGGCAGATAAGTTGGCGGGGAGCACCTTCAGGGCGTTGCGGCGGGGCAGTCGAGGATGCTCGGCCAGATAAACCTCGCCCATTCCGCCAGACCCGAGCAACCGCAGCACCGTGTAGCCAGCAAACGAACTACCCTCCGACAGTGCCATGGATGCATGGTATGCGGCGGCTAGAGGTGAACTAGTTCGCCGGGCGGCTTGGCGTTTGTGTTCGATCGTGGCAACTAGTCGCCGGTGCGCTCGAAGCGCAGGTTGTAGTCTTGTGTTCCGGTGCACGGGCCGCCGCTGGATACTGTTCCTTGTCCGTGACCGACGAGCACCTCAATCGGGTCAGATGTCGGCTGCGGTAGATCTAGCTCGGCGGTTCGGTCAATCCGGACTCGGGGGCCTGTACGGCCTTCGCATGACACAGGGGCGTTGTAGTGAAGAGTCCATTGGCCGTCGGCAAACACGAAAGGCTCTCCTGAATTGGGTTCGTTGAAGTAACTCATGCAGCGTTCACCGGTGCGCAGACAACTGGTCTCCACTATTCCCTCCGCGTCGTGAGAGGTGTATGCACTGTAGGTGTACCGGTAGCGACCACGGAATCCTGCCGCCGGCGACGGCTTTCGCGGGGGCAGTGCGGCGGGGTCATCGATGCCAGCGATGTCGACGTCACCAGTTCGTGTCAGGTTGATAGTGCGCTGTGTGTTGCAGTTGTTGGCGTCGGTGACCTCGTATTGGCCGGTGAGGGTGCCGTTTGGCCGCGGTTGTAGCGACACGGTTTCCCACACCTCGGGTGAAAGTCCTTGTTCGCAGCCTGCGTTCATTCCCGTCGAGATGGCAGGAGATGTGCTTAGGGCGGTGCCGACTGAGACCCACTGCCCGCCGAAGTCATCGAAAATAAGAGTGCGGTTGATGGTAGGGCCGTTTGTTGTTTTGGCTATGGCCATACAGCCGGTGGGCGTGCAGGCAGAACGGATTTCAAGGGTGCCTTGGGCGCCATCGGGGTTGAGGCCTTTGCCGCTGCCTAGTTCGACCTCAGGACCGTAATCTGCGCTGTAGACACCGGTTAGAGGTCCGGTGTTCTTCGGCGGTTGCGCCAGCGACGCAGCGTGGGTCGCCCCACGCCCGGCTGGGAAAGTTTGGCTGGTCCAGGCGTGCCAGGCCACGACGGCGACGACGATGACAGCTAGGGCGGCGGCTACGACGGCCAGTATTGGACGTTTGTGTAGTGCGCGTCCCAGTGCGCTCTTTGTCTGCGCGCGGGGCTGGCTGTCGGTCGCTTCGGTATCAGCTCGTGGCGGAACCGGCGCCGACTGCGTTGGCGCCGAAGCCAAGACGGCAGCGGCTGGTGATGTGTTCTGCTCGATAAGCGCGCGTGCGAAATCTGAAGTCCGCGCGTACCTGTCGTTAGGATTCTTGGATAACGCGACGGCTAAGGCTGGGTCGAATCCGGCCAGGTCTTCGCGAATGTCTGCGAGCTTTGGCGGTGCCGCATTGAGGTGCCGGCTGATCACCACCGCGGGGTTCGAGTGTGGGTAAAGCTGGATGCCTGTGAGCAGGTGAAATGCGGTGGCGGCCAGCGCATACTGGTCGGCGCGCCCGTCGAGGTCGGCACCCATCAACTGCTCGGGCGCGGCGTAGGCAAGCGTTCCCACCGTCATATTGGTGGCCGTCAGACCGCTGATATCGGCAAGCTGTCGCGCGATTCCGAAGTCGGCCAACAGGACCCGCCGTTCGCCGTCTTCTGGATTGGTGAGCAATATGTTGGCCGGTTTGATGTCGCGGTGCAGCAGTCCCCGCTGGTTTGCGTAGTCGAGTGCCCCGGCCACCGCGGTAACGATGGCGCACACGTCCTGTGCCGGCATCCCGTCCGGGTATTGGGTTTTCATCAACTGCCCGGCGTCGGCGCCCTCGACGTAGTCCATCGCGATCCACAGTTGGCCATCGAACTCGCCGCGATCATGCACCGCAACGATGTTCGGGTGCCACAACGTGGCGGCGAGATCAGCCTCGCGGCGGAATCTCTCGCGGAATTCGCTATCACCCGTCATCGCCTCCGGCAGGATTTTGAGCGCATCGCGGCGCGGTAATCGGGGGTGCCCAGCGAGATAGACCTCGCCCATACCTCCGGAGCCGAGCAGGCGAACAATGGTGTACCCGGCGAAAGCCTGACCGCGACCCAACGGCATCGGTCAAATCTCCTCACATGTGATCGGTTGTCAACGTCCCCGTGCCGATCCGGAGCCAGGAGAGCGTAGCGGACGACCCACACCCTTGATCACTCAACATTCGGTGCAGTTGTTCGCCAGGGCGGCGGAATCTCGGTGGGCCTATGGTTTGCGGCCAACGGAGAGGTCATCGCCAGCAGCGAGGGCTACGAGTCGAAGGCCGCGGCGGTTACGCCTACTTCGACCGGATACGCCCGCTGCTGATGACACCGCCTTGTGGGTCGACTTGCAGCACCTCACGCCGCTCACCACCAGTACCAGCGATGATCGCCCACACGATTCCCCACAGGAAGCAGGTGAAGACGGTCAGGATTGCGTGGAGCACATGATTGACCGGTTGGCCATACACGATCACCGCCTGGAAACGTGTGTGCGACTCGACGCGCCCGCCTCGGGCCACAGCCGTTGCCAGCGCCTGGTTCAGAATCTCGACACGCTCGTCGTCCGAGATTATTCGATTTACCAGGGGTGCGGCCCGGGACTCGGTCCAGTCGGCGCCATCGAAGTATCGCGGATCGGGCGTTCCGCTAGGGTCTGGATACCAACCGGCTGGCGGCGATGATTCGGTCATGACTTCTTCTCCATGGACGTGAACGTTCGTGGCTATTGGATGTACTCGGGGCAGTACGCAGCTTCTTATGTCTGAACCAGAAGTAGATGGAAGTTACTTCTCATTGCGGCGGTGCATATTCCGGGCAATACGCTCTGGTGGCATCGAGCATCAACTGTGACGTGTCGTGCGGCGAAAATCCCTGTCCCGCAAGGTCGTTGTTGAGTTTGATCATCGCGACCTGACGCGGGCTTATGCCGATCCCGAAACCGCCCTGGCTGTAAGCATCACAGGTCTGGTGGCCATCGGCGATCAACTGATCCGCCGGGTGCCCCGTGATCCCATGCGATGACAGGAGTGCCAAGTAGTGGTCGTCAACGCTATCGGCATATGTTGCTCCTACCGGCAGCAGCACTGCGACGATCACGGCGACGCTCGCTGCGATGAGAGTTGCGCGGAGAAGCATGCGCCCAACCTCCTTGTTGGATACGCAGCACGACGCAAGGGCACGTCACATATTGCACGTCCCGCTTGGCCCACGACAACTCACAACAGCTAACTCACAGCGAGACGTCTAGTAATTGCCTTTGTACCAACGACGAGTTGGAAACTGGAGGACTCCCGTCGGGCGGGTGCGGTGACTCAAGTGCCGAGCGAAAGTTCCCATCGGAACAAGGTCTATCGCCGCGATGACCGCGGGATCGTCGGGGCTGAGCCCTTCATCGCGTAGGGCTTGCGCGCCTTCGTCATCCACACCGTGTTGGACGTGCCGACCTCTCGTACGGTTCCGGTCGGCGCAATGTTGGGCATTGGGGCGGCTAGCTGCGTGGCTGTCCGACGTATGTTACTGACGCTTGCCAAGGCCAGGAAGACCGCCGCCCACGGTGTGGACGCTCCCTCTCCCACGTCGCCGCCTTGCCTTCTCGGCTCCGCCGACGGGCGCCCCACCGCTGCCGGGGCAGTGCTTTCCTTTGAGGTTTTTGTGGGACCGAAGATGTCCGTTGACCATCGGGGTCAGCGACTTCTTGCAGTGCGGGCACTCGAAGTGGTTGTCGACAGTGGCTCGGTTTCGCGTCTTGCGGAACTCTCTGCTCGGCGGCAGCGGTACCAACTTCTGCTTGCGATTCTTCTTGGCGCATCGCGTGCACATCGAGGATCCGCTCGGCACCAACCCGATTCGGCAATACGGGCAAGTCTTCGCCATGCCGAAGAACTTTAATCCCTGCGGCCCGGGGTAGCAGTGAGTTATCCAGTGGCGCTTGCCGAGACCTGGGAGACCGTCGGCAGGAAAAAGGCGATCGAACTTGAGCTCACTGCACTTCATCTGGATGTGCAAGGAGGTCGCTAACGGCCACCCTGATCTCAATATCGGCCACTTCGGCCAGTGCGTCGCGGGCGTCGTTTAGGGCGTCGGCGGCGGTGATCTGGCCCACCAGTTTTGGGCAAGCCTCGATGGGTTGTAGCCCCGCCATGCCCCAATGCTGTGCGAGCCGCATAGAGGCAGCCTCCTCGCTCACGCCCGGCCGATCCTCGGTCGGTGTCGGGTAGGCGACAACGAGAACGTCCAATGAGCCGAACGTCAAGTTCCAGATCGCCTGCGCGACCGCCCATGCCCCGACGTCGTGTCCGCGCAGCGCCGGGTGGACGTATGCCCGATTGAGGATCAGCAGACCGGTAATGAACGGATTCTCGAACTGTTCCTCTACGTCATCGGATATGACGCCGTGCAAAAGCAACGGCAAATATTCGGCTGTGTCAGCTGAGATGGCGTCGAGGGTATCGGTCAACGACTCGTCAAGGGGCAAGGTCCAGAGTTCCAAGAAGCCCACATCGAGCCGCTTCTCGTCCCAATCGTCGACGTCCTCGATTGACATGGAAATGTCGATGAGCCAGTGGACTATCGCGAATCCCGGTTCGGCGTCGGGCAGACCGCGGTACTCGAGGCGTGGGTACGCCAAGGTAATAGCCTTCTCACCGCCGATCGCTGCGGACAGGTCAGCCAGGAATCCTCGGTGGAAAGCACGAATGACCGGCCGCGCCACGTCTGACATTTCAGTCCTCGATTACGTCGATCTCGTAGTTATCGCACAACTCACTGACATGTTCCTGCACACGTGAAAGCTCGGCAGGCGAAAATCACCGCTGGCTGGCTATCGTCGGGCCAATCCTCTGCCAGTTTGTTGTCCATGTGGTCGAATGGACGGTGGCGTACGCGCCGCTAATCGGCCGCCGAGTGTCGCGGGCTGCACGGTGCGACCGCACTACGTTAGGCCGCTAACGGCGCGCGATTGCGCCGAAGTCGGGAGTCGTAGCGCCCGACATCACTACGCTCATGCCATGCCGGAAACGTCGTACGCCAAGTGCGGCGATCTCAGCCTGGCGTATCAGGTGTTCGGCGACGGGCCAGTCGAGCTTGTCTTCGTCGGGCCAATGGTCAGCCACGTCGAGCTGGTCTGGACCCTCCCCGAATTCAAGGCGTTCTTCGATCAGCTCGCCACGTTCTGTCGCGTCCTCCTATTCGACAAGGCCGGGGTCGGGCTGTCGGACCCGGTCCCGAAAGTTCGCACGCTCGATGATCGAGCGGCCGAGATCGAGGCCGTCATGGACACCGTCGGCTTCGGACAGGCCGTCGTCTCCGGTCTGAGTGACGGCGGAGCAGCCTCCATGATGTTCGCGGCAACACGACCGGAGCGAACGCGGGCACTGATCCTCATCGACACCATCCCATATTGGGGCTTCGCGGGGTGGGACGACATGGACCGCGACCCTGCCGAGCTGCGGGCGCGCCTCGTACCCGAGCTGGGTGAGGATTACACCCCGTCCACGGAGCACCTCGCCCGCTGGCAGGAAGTGGCCCGCGCGGTCCACTCCGGCTGGGGCAGCGGTGCGGCAGCCAGCATCGCCTCGCCGTCGATCCGGTCGATGCGCCAGCTGGGAATGGCTGAGCGGATGTCCGCGAGCCCGGGGATGGCGCGGGCGTCATTCGAAGCGGGGTTTCTGATGGACGTGCGGCCGATCCTGCCGACGATCACCGCGCCCACCCTGGTCATCCATGCCCGCGAGGACCCCACCGTTGCGGTGCAGTACGGCCGGTACCTCGCCGATCACATCCCGGGCGCGCGGTTGCTTGAGGTCGAGGGCACCGACCACTTCCCCTGGTTCGACGAGCCCGACAAGGTCCTGACCGGGATCGAGGAGTTCCTCACCGGCGGCCACGCCGCGCCGTCGCAGTCTCATCGCGCCCTGCGCACCGTGTTGTTCACCGACATGGTCGCCTCGACGCAACACGCCGCGGCAGCGGGCGATGAGCGGTGGCGTGCGGTGCTGCACCGCTTTGGTGAGATCACCGCCGAACTCACGCAACGGTTCGGCGGCACGGTGGTCAAGAGCACCGGCGACGGGTATCTCGCCACGTTCGACGGGCCGACGCAGGCCATCCGCTGCGCCGAGGCGTTGCGTGCTGACGCCGAGATACTGGGCATCGAGATCCGCGCTGGCATCCACACCGGCGAGTGCGAACTGATGGACAACGACATCGGGGGGCTCGCCGTGCATATCGCGGCGCGGATCCTCGGCCGGGCCGGCGCGGGCGAAATCCTCGTCTCCCGCACCGTGCGTGACCTGGTCGTCGGCTCGGGCACGGGCTTCGAAGACCGCGGCAACGTCGAGCTGCGCGGCGTGCCCGGCACCTGGCAACTGCTGGCGGTAGATCGCCACGGCCCGCGGGCGGGATCGGCCGAGGCGGAACTGGTATCAATGCCCACTCCTGGCCGTCGGACCGCGATGCGCCGCTCGGACCGCGCCGTGGAGGCGATGGCGAGGCGCGCACCGTGGATCCTCCGGGGGATGGCCCGCCTCGCCCCGGCCACCGACCGCAGATGAGCAGCCGTAGTCAGCGCGGTTGGAGGTGTCTGAGTCCTCGACATCGTTGACAGGTGAGTCGCATTCAGATGCCACCGACGCCGATGCATCCGCCTGGCGAACGACCCCACATTCACGAGCTGCCTAGGTGGTTACTAAATGGAACTACCTTCAGGGGGCGTGCATGTGTGGGTTGTATACGGGAGATGATTGGGCAGAGCCGATCCAACTCGGACGGAATCTGGTTGAAGTCAACCCGCATAATTTGGAGCACAATTTCACCAAACAGGACAAACCGTGCAGGCAGACGTGATGGGAGGCAGTTCCATGCCAGGTAAAGCCGTGATCAGCCTGACCACCGGGCTCGAAGATGCGGAGAAGGTGACAGTTGCGTACCTCGTCGCGGTCGGTGCTGCTGAAACCGGACGCCCGACGCTCATGTTCCTCGCGAAGGAGGCGGTTCGGCTTGCCGTTGACGGCACTGCTGTGGGCGTTGCATGCGAAGGCTGTCCTCCGTTAGCCGATCTGCAGAAGCGCTACGAAGCTGCCGGTGGTCATTACTACGTTTGTCCGATCTGCTTTAACACCAAGAAGCTTGATGCGGATTCGCTCATCACCAGCGCCGAGCTCCAGGGCACCATACCGCTGTGGGAGTGGATCGGTGATGAGCCCGCGACGACCTTCAGTTATTGACTGAGATCCGCCTCGTCCCCTTGGTCGCTCGCTGTTGGACTGCCGGGCGCATACTGCCGGTCATCCGGGCGCTGAGCAGATGCCTAGGCAGTCACTAGCGGGAACTACCTAGCCAACCGGCGAGGGCACCGGCAATGAACACCGAACCCCGGCTGAGGGTTGTCGATTACTTACAACGTGGCGCGTTACACGTCGATCGTCTGGCTGAGGTACGTCTCCCAGGTGCCGATCTGGCCAGCCGCGAGCATGGCTTCCTGAAACTTAGGATCGCCCTGCAGCGACTTCTGGGCCTTGCCGTACTTCGCCCAGTCCTCACTGGTGGCGAGCACGCCGATCGTGTTGGTCGCCGGGCCCCCGACCATGGTCGCGAGGACGGTGACGTTCTCGGCGCCGTGCTTGCGGGCGAGGTCACAGTTCGTCTTGAGTTGCTTCTGCACCTCGTCCCACTGGACGCCCGGGTGTGGGTGGATCGCTACGTACGTGACGATGGTCATGGGTGGAGCCTCCTTGATCCATTGTGGCTGTCTTGCCACAAGGCAAGCCAAGACCCGAATGCTGCTGCACGGCTAGTGCCAAAGGACCCTGAGCAGCAGCCAACGGTCCGTTCGTCGCTGCGCGACGGTCCTGGGGACCCGACCTGCCTAGGCAGTCGTTTTGTTGGCTTTACATTGAATACAATACTCATCATTCCGCCTCTGTGTTTCGTGTATCCCATTGCATTCAGGGCACTGTTGAATGTATTTGTGATTCGGATTCCCATCGGAAGCCATTAATTCTTGTTTTTGTCTGAATTTGTTTGCTGAGTTTCTATTTCTGCTGGATAACATTCTGATAGATCCCCATGTTCAGTAGTTGTTTTATGGTCTTCATTAAACGGCGACCGTTTGGTGGGCGACAAGGTGTCCGCTGATGGTGGTGTGCCGCATGTCTGCCTCGCTGGGAGTCGGGGTCACCGTCTGATGCCGGGACGCTCCAGTAGAAACGCCTGAGCTATGGGAGGGCTGCCCAATCTGGGGTGATGGTGACCCATTTCACTGTTATTGGTTGGGCGGATCACCGAACGAAACATTCTTTTTACAAGCTTGCTACACCCGAGGCGGCGACGGCACTGTCGAACGGACCCGACCCGATCTCACCGGCGATCACTTCACCGGAGTTAAGGCCCACGCGCAGCTCTAAGGCGATGCCGTCACGCGCTTTGACCTCTTTGCCCAATTTGGCCGCCTCTGACTGAACGCCCAAGGCAGCCAGACAGGCACGAACGGCGTGGTCCTCCAACGCCACCGGCGCACCGAAGATTGCCATGATGCCGTCACCGGTGAACTTGTCCACCGTGCCGCCGTACCGCTGGACAACCGCAGCAGTGGCTTTGTCGACCAACTGCGCCATGATCTCGCGGAGCCGCTCCGTCCCGACGGCCGCGGCGATGTCCATCGAGTGGACCACGTCGGCGAAGAGAACCGTGACCTGCTTGTACTCCGCCCGGGTATCGCCGTCTTGGACCGGGGAGCCACAGCCGTGACAAAACCGGGCGTTCTCTAGAGGCTCAGTGCCACACGTCCGGCACGCCGTTACGGCCGTCATCCGACCCTCCGCCGATCCCGGGCCCCAGCGTTTCCAGGGTGCTCTAAGGATAGGCGGTTGGTCGCCCATTAGCGCTGATCAGGACAGGATGTGAGCCACGAGATCCGCCACGATTCGGCACCGGCTATCGGCGACGTCGAGTATGCCGACTCGGCGAGGGACTCACGCAGTGACTCTCCCCATCTTGCCGTCGCAAACATCAGCCTCTTCGCGATGTCGAAGCAACAATGCACGGAGGTGTGCAGCGGCGCGCCACCAACAACTATCCGACGGGACATTGATCTGGACGCTGCCCTCCGGCCGCAAATATGTCTGCCCGAGAACCCGGACAAGGGCGCTATCTATTCCCCGATCCCAAACTTCTTCGCTTCTTCCTCGACTTTGTCGACGGTGCCTTTGTACTTGCGGTCTACGACGTCGCCCGCCTTATCGATCGCCGTGTCCACCTTGTCGGCATTCTTCGACAGTAGATCCTTCACTTTGTCGCGCAGTCCCATCAGATCCACCCTTCGTCGGTTCCCAGGACATTGTCGTCCTGTGCAGACTTTCGTCACAAGCGGCGGCCGTTACCAGGCCACGTCGGGCGCATCGGTGCATAATCCGAACATTCCCGTCCCGCAGACCTACATCACCGCAGTGCGCTGCTGTTCCCGACGCTGTGCAGCACCGCTTGTCCTCTGTGATTGGCCCCAACGCTCCGCGAGAAACAGTCCTGCCCGTCCCCGCTGAATTCGCCCCGCCGATGATCGCCACAGATAGTTGTGCACAACGTCGTGCCTCCAACTCTGTTGCGGCGTAGTAGATGCTGCGGCCTTTCGAACTCGGTCCAGCGTGAAAGCGGCAACCTCCACAATCGCGAACAGCCCTTTGGCTATTGGGTCTGAATGTCGAGGACCACACGAAATCTGGCCTTGCCGGAGATCATTCGATCGTAGGCTGCCGGTGCGTCTTCGAAGGGAAACACCTCGGTCAGCTGTTATCGCCTCGGACAGGACTTTTAGAGCGTCGCGCCGTGGCAGCCTCGGGTGCTGAGCAAGGTAGACCTCTGCCATCCCGCCTGAACCCAGCATCTGCAGCATGGTGTAACCGGCAAAAGTTCCCCCGACCGTGACCGACACGCGGCGGATAGTACCGCTGCCGTAAGCGACCGTGGTCCAAAATCCGCTGCCAGTATGCTGCTTAGTTTCCTACCCGTCGTTGGTACAAAGGCTGTGGAGCGCATGCAGGCCATTCACGCCAGATTCGAGGAGCTGCAGGCTAAGCACCGGATGTCTAAAGCTGACGGTGTTGAGATGGACGAGCTGGGCGAGGAATTCGACGCCCTCAACAGCCACGTGGAGAAGCTGGATCGCTGCGCGGCGATTGCTGGGGCTGCAGGGGGCGTGGAGAAACTCATTCGCGAGATGAAGGCAAGAGTTCATCGCAATTAACCGGAGGCCGGTACCCGCCTGCGGGACAACCATCCCAGCGGGCACTGGATGACACAACCACCGACCCGCTGCCCCAACGGCCACACGGAATTTATCGAGGTCTCTCACACGGCGGTGCAGGCTCGCGGCACGGATCGCTGGGTTCAGTGCCGTCAGGTCTGCCGAGCTGCGACTGACTTTCGAGACTCTCGTATGTCGTCGTTTACGAGACAGTAGCCGCCACGACGGCGCCGGTATCAGCAATATGACAGCTAGCACTCAGGATGGGCGAAACATCGTTTCGAAGTTGCTCGACCGTTCATGATGGACGAATTACTGACCGAGTAGCTTACGGAGCGGGTAGAGTCGCCCACCCGCAAGCGCGTAACCGCCCGGCACAAAAGCAGTCCGTTGTAACCACACGCCGCACAGCGCAGGAGGATTGATGGCCGGGGAAAAGAACGCTCGGGTAGAGGACATCATTGCGGCGATCAAGACCGGTGCGATCGATGCAGGGCCCCCGCCAGCCGCCAAGCGATCGGGCGTGAAGGCGCGCCCCGATCTCACAGAGTTGATCGCGAGCGAGTTCAACCGGGAGGCCGTTGACAAGTACGAAGCCGCGCGAGCCACCCAACGACAGAAAAATCGCGACCACGCCGACGACGCGCACCGTGCGGCCGTCGCCGTCTCCGGGCAGCGATGGGCGGAACTGAAGGCGAAGTCTAAGGTGATGGTGGGTGACATCGTCAGAGTCGACACCCCGTTCTTCGTATGGTCCACGGGACCGGATCCCAGAACGGAGTATCAACTCGATGTGCAGGTCGAACCGCGCAACACCATTGCCAAGTTTCATCGCCACTACGACGCCGACCCGCCAGCGCCCGACGACGTGTCGTTCTACTTCCTGTGGAACAACGAGGGCGCGGCGATGCAGACCCACGTCTTCAGTTCCATTCTGGTCAACGGCATGCTCACCGCAGGCGCCGATGAGGGGCCCTTTATTTTCCCGGGCGGCAGCTCCTCTATCTCCATGATGGCCATATTGCGGCCGCTGTTGAATCTGAACCCCGTCCCCGTGCCGTCGCCCGGGCAACCCAATCCCACTCCCTTTGAACCCCAGCAGCAACACGAATTGTCCGCACATGCGGCGGCGGAGTCGGGTTGGAACGCGGCCGGTGACGTCGATACCGTCACAGCGCTGGAAAGCGCCGGTGCGAGCTACCACGGTTTCACGGTCCCCGCGCACACCGCGGTGCTCTTCCAGATGATCCTGCAGATCAACTACCGGATCGACGACGGCTCGGTCGATGTCGACTTCCAGAGCGGCCAGTTCGGAGTCATGTGCCCTGGCGTTGTGATTCAGCGGATCGCCTGAACCGCATCGGCTCGGCCTCATCTATCGCCGGCGTCTGGCTGCACTGCACCACTTCACGGGGGCGGACGTTGTTACCTCGGACATCGGCTAATCCAACCCGGACACCGGATACAGGTGTTGTGAGACGACCTTTCATGAGTCACAAATGTCGTCTATTTCGAGACCCGGTCCGCCCTGCAGAATCTGGCAGCGGGGTTGCCACGATTCGGCACCGGCTATCGGCGACGTCGAGTATGCCGACTCGGCGAGGGACTCACGCGGTGACTCTCCCCCATCTTGCCGTTGCAAACATCAGCGGCTTAGTGCTCTTGAAGCAACAGCGCACTTGGCGGCTTAACGTCATCGGCATCCTGTAGCTCAGCACGGCGACGTAGGTGGTCAAACCTATGGCTTCGGGCCAGCCAGTAGTCCGCGTTCTTGTTGTGCTGCCGGTGCCGCTCGATGGCGGCCGCATCGGTGGTGGCTGGCATGAACCCCAACTCTGCAGTCAGCTCACGCAGCCTGTTCATATCGATCATCGTGGCAACCTGTTCATCGTGAACCCATCGTCCCGCCGATACCGGGCAACCACCTCAAGGGGTGGGATGTCCGTCTGCGACGGCGTACTGGGACCAGGTGATCAGGGTTGGTCGTGTGTACCGGGACCTTCTGGTAGTCGTTGCGGCCACACCGCTGCCACGTCCACGCCCATCCTTTACCGGCCATGACGGTCACTCTTCCTCGTCTCGGTCGCTGATGGGGATGACCCGGACAGGCGGTGCCTGAGGGACTCGCGCGTTAGTGACCTGCGAGGGTGGGGATGGCTCGCCCCGCACCTTGGCTTGCAGTTCGGGCCACGGCTGCGGGCGCACGCCTATGCCACCGGCCGCAGCGCCACTGACGTCGCCCGCGACATCTTGGATCGTCGATTGCGACTGGACGCCGACTGATGCGCGCTCATCTTCATGTCCGACACCGGTTCCGTTGCCTGTCGCCGGTGACCGGCGCAGAATGGAGCCGATCGTGACCGAGATACCTCGTGAAACTCGCGTCCTGGACGCGGTCGTTTCGCTGGTGGACAGTCTGCTCGACGACTTCGACGTCGTTGACCTGCTCACCGAGCTCACCGAGCAGTGCGCACAGCTGCTGGATGTCGCGGCGGCGGGATTGCTGCTCGCCAACCCGCTGCGCGATCACCTGCATCTGATGGCGGCCACCTCCGAGAAGATCCACGACCTGGAGTTGTTCCAGCTGCAGGCCGACCAGGGCCCGTGCCTGGACTGTTACGCCACCGGGCAGCCGATCTCGGTGTCCGAGGTGCAGGCCGAGGCGGCGCGGTGGCCGCGGTTCGTGGCGGCCGCCACCGAGGCGGGCTTCGCCTCGGTGCATGCGGTGCCGATGCGCGCGGCCGGCACTGTGCTGGGTGCCCTGGGCTTGTTCGGCACCGGGGTCGGGGAGCTCAACGACGCCGATCTGTTGGTGGCCCAGACGCTGGCACATATTGCCTGCGTGGCGATCCTGCAGGTACACCCCGCCACCCCGGCGACCGTGCTCCCGCACCTCCGCACCGCGTTGACCAGCCGGATCGTGGTCGATCAGGCCAAGGGGTTCCTCTCCCAGCGCCTGGATGTGTCCGTGGACGACGCATTCAAGCTGCTGCGCCGCTACATGCGAACCCACGGCGATCATCTGACCGAGGTATCCCGTCGCCTGATCACCGAACCCGAGGCCCGCCAGACGATCCTGGCGGCGATGAGGCAGATGCTGGCGGCGGCTCCATCGTGACGTGCGGCGGTCAGGATTGGCGGTGATGCACCTGAGCGCGGCGCACGGCCTCCTCGACCAGGCGTTGCGCGATCACGGCGAGTTCGACGTTTCGGATTGACTGATCCGCCGCCACCGGGTCCTGCGCACTGCCACGCCGAAGTAGAGTGTGGCAGCGCCTGGTGGCCGAGCACGGTGCGCAGATGTCGGAATCGACGATTACCCGCTATGTGAAACGCCGCCGGGTCGAGTTAGGTCTGGTCGAGGTGGAAGTTTCAGTGCCGCAGGCCCGTGTTCAGCTCTGTTCGGCGGCCACCCCGCCCGGACCCGGCGCACACGGGATGTGCGGGGCCAACGCAGCCGCCGACGCGCTAAAGCACCTCGAACGGTGAAGTTGAACGTCCGACCTCATTGTCCCAAAGCGACAAAAGGGCTCGCCTTTTTGGCGCCGCAAGCCGAAGACACGCCCCGTCGGGCGCCGTAACGTTCTCATCGAAACAGCAAACGAAACAAGAGGATCCAAAACATGACGACGAAAACATCTCTGCCCCAGTCGTTTACACTCGCTGATCTCAGTGGACGCCGAACGCTTGTCACCGGGGCCGGGCGCGGCATCGGGTTGGCGATCGCGCGCCGACTCGTCGCTGGCGGCGCGCGCGTCGCGATCGCCGACCTCGACGAGGACGGCGCGCGCGCTGCGGCCAAGGAACTCGGGAACGGCACGATTGCGCTGCGGTGCGACGTCCGCTCCAGCGCCGACGTGGCTGCCGCAGTGGCGGCCGCCGTCGCCGAGTTCGGGGGGCTCGACGGACTCGTCAACAATGCCGGCATCGAGATCGCCAAGCCCATAACCGAGCTTTCCGAGGAAGAGTTCTCCAACATATTCGACATCAACGTCACGGGTACGTTTCGGTGCACCAAAGCGGCGATTCCAGCGATCGCGGCCGCCGGCGGCGGCGCCATCGTCAACCTCGGGTCCATCGCCGGCACTGCCGGTGGGCCCTTATTGAGCGCCTACTGCGGCTCGAAGGGTGCGGTCATCCGCTTCACCGAGTCGGCTGCGATGGAGCTACGGAGCCTGGGCATCCGCGTCAACGCCGTATGCCCCGGCATCATCGCCACCGAGATGGGCGATCGTCTCGTTGCGCCCATCGAAGGGATCGCACCGATGCCCTTCGATGAGCTCATCGCGCTCAAGCAGGGCAGGATGGGCACGCCCGAGGAGGTCGCCGAGGTGGTCGCCTTCCTGCTTTCCAACGACGCACACTTCGTCACCGGTGCCCACTACATGGTCGACGGCGGGCTCACAGCGGGCCTGCTCTAAAGAAAGGAATGAGACGTGTCGTTACAAGTTCAAGCTGAGTTGGCCGGGCGAACCGCTTCACGGGAGCTCGAAGGCAAGGTTGCGGTGGTTACCGGAGGTGCCCGCGGCATCGGACGCGCGATCGCCGAAGCGCTTGCCGCCCAAGGATCAACAGTTGTTGTCTCTGATGTGACGCAGGACGCCGCAGCAGCCACCGCCGCAGAAATCGACGGCGCTGAGGCGGTCGCATGCGACGTGAGCGACGAGGACCAGGTCGCCGAGCTGTTCGCCGGCGCCCTTTCGCGACACGGCCGCGTCGACATCGCCGTGGCCAATGCCGGGATCAGCGGTTTGGGCCCGATCGTCGAACTGTCCTTTGAGGATTGGCGCAAGATGATGGCCGTCAACCTCGATGGCGTCTTCCTGACGGTCAAGCACGCCGCGCGCGCGATGGTTGGCGCGGGCAACGGCGGCTCGATCATCACCATGGCGTCGGTGACCGGACTGGCGGGCACCCCCCTCACCGGGCACTACGCCGCCGCCAAAGCCGGGGTCATCAACCTCACCAAGACGGCGGCGATCGAATTGCGTCCCGCCTCCGTTCGCGTCAACGCAATCTGTCCAGGATTCGCCGACACCGACTTGGTCAGCTCGCAGAAAGGCAAATACGAACAAGCCCTGGGATTGCCCAGCTTCGATGCGCTGATCGAGCAGGCCCAGGGCGGCTATGTCACTCTCGACGACATCGCCCGCCTCACCGTGTTCCTCGCGTCCGAACGATCGCGCTTCTGCACCGGCGGCGCGTATGTGGTCGATGGTGGTCTCACGGCATCGCTGCTGTGACATGTCCTCGAGCATGCGTATTTCGCGCAGTCATGAGACATCCTGAGCCGATGGAGTGGTTTCGACGCGGTGAGCTGGTTTTCGATGTCCGCGATTGTGGGCCAGCGGATGGACCCGTTGTCGTTCTGCTGCACGGCTTTCCGCAGCTGAACACCGTCTGGGACACCGTCGTTCCCCGTCTTACCGCAAGGGGCTACCGCTGCTTGGCCCCTAATCAGCGGGGCTACTCTCCCGGCGCCCGGCCGCGCCGTCGGCGAGATTATCGAATGCCGGAGCTTGTGGACGATGTCGGCGCGTTGATCGACGGGAGCGGCGCTGACCGGGTGCACCTTGTCGGGCACGACTGGGGAGGATTTGTGGCGTGGAGTTTCGCGGCGCGTTATCCCGACCGCCTGGCGACGCTGTCCTCACTTTCCTCGCCGCACCCCGTCGCGCTCCTGCAAACGATGATGACTAGCCGGCAAAGTTTGGCCTGGCAGGTTTATCTCTTCCAGTTGCCACTGATCCCCGAACGGCTTTTCGCGGGCAGCAGCCGAAACGCCGACCGGGTGTCGCAGCTATTGCAGCGTGGCGGACAGAGCGCGGCGGCTGCTGATCGTGACGCTCGCGCGATCGGGGAGCCGGCTACTTTTACCGGCGCGGTCAACTGGTATCGAGGGGCCCCATTCTCGGGCCGCGTCGGCAAGGTGACCGTTCCGACGATGTATGTGTGGAGCGACGGCGACAAGTACCTGCTTAGCAAGGCCGCGCACAAGTCAGGGGACTATGTCAGCGGCGAGTACCGCTTTGAGATCCTGCGTGGCGTTTCCCACTGGATGCCCGAGGAGCAACCCGATACCGTCGCCGATCTGCTGCTCGAATGGTTCGCAACCCATCCAATTGCCTGACATGGCGCGCAGCGCCAGAACGGATTCGGCGTCCAGTCTTTGCCTTGATATCAGTAACGAAACTCCTCCTACGGCGTGAGCGAATCGCGTGTCGGCGAAGTCGCCAGGCGGCTTGACAGTTCAAGGACCCGTGATGTCCCGACATTGCTGGGTTAAACCGGCTATGCTGCGGTCTCTTCTCCGAGAACAACTCTCACGAGCACTGGACCAGTTAAAGGGGTCCCGTCAACCCCACCGCACATCTGGGAAAGCATCCTCGTTCACAGCGCCATACTATTCACTCCGATAGGAGACAAAGTGCGCGTTTCACGGGGAGAACCCACCAGACTCTAGAACGGTATCAGCGGTATCTTTGCCAGGTCGTAGCCGCACGCAAGACGGTTCTAAAACCGGGTGGCCTCACCTATGCGAATTTGTAGCGTTCGCGGTCGCATGGGTAAGAGCGTTGGCTCCGATCCCGTGCGGCGCAAGTCACCCCTTTTTAGCCGGTGAGTCAGTCACCCTCTTCGGCGGCTCAACCTTGCGGCGCTCCGAGCAGCGCCAGCAGTTGTAGCTCTCGTCTTTTTCGGGAATGTCGTTCTCCGCACCGCATCTGGGGCATACGAACCGTCGCCGCCCCGCTGCGACCGCCCGTCGGGTCACGGTCTGCTCTGGTTGCGCGATGAGGGCGGCGGCGACCCCAAGTGGCCCGAGGATAAGAAACGTCACCCAGAAGAACATCGTGTTCCTGTCAGGTGCGACCGCCTGAGCCACAAACCCGCAAACGAGCCAAACGAAAAAGACGATCACTGCCTGAAGGAAAAGGAACGCGGTTGGGCTCATGGCCTCGCATCATGCCAACACTTGGCGGGCCACGGCGCGCAAAACTCCGATGGCCGAATCGTCGGGTATGTAACCTGCGAATTTGCAATCCACGCCGTGGCCTGGCCCGTGGCCGAGCTGTAGGCGATCCCGTGTGGCTGCGCCACGATCCGGCTTTGGGTTACGTACCCAGGGGCCGGGATGTCGTACCCAGATTCGCCCAACCGCCGGGCTCTTAGTCAGTTCTCGGCGGGGTTCAGCAGCAGTCCTCGCCGCGCCAGGCTTTAATGCCTTCCCACACACGGGGGATGAGGGGCCGAGGGTTTGACGGCTTAAGCGAGCGTTTCTGTGGTGCAGACGTTATTCGGGCTTACGTCGGAACATCCCGCCGATTGCATTCTGCGCGTCCTCGATAGCCTTCTTTTGAGCGTTCCACTGCCGTTCCGCCAGGTCCGTGATCGCTTTCCGTTGGGCGTTCCACTGCTCCTCGATCTGATCGGCGATCGCCTTGCGCAGAGCCTCCCACTGCTCCGCTGTCTTGACGGTCCGCTCCTGTCCGCGTTCGAGTAGATCCGTGATCGCCGTCTGCTGAGCCTTCCACTGCTGCTCGATCAGGTCCCCGATCGCCTTCTGCTGGGCCTCCCACTGGTGTGCGATCTGCTCCTGAATCGCCTTCATGTGCTTCTCGTTCTGCGTCACCAGCTCCTTGATCTGCTCAGAAAGCCCCGCGTGCGACTCTTCCGCCATGGTCTGCTTCTCCCTCCGATTTAAGTGATCTCGGCCCGCCTTATGGTGGCACTGCACATGCTGGGCCGCCACTAAATCCTGACCGGGTGGTTGGGGAGGATGACGTGTTTACTACTGGTCCGCTACCGGGCCCCACGTCCCAGTGCCACGGTCGTACCTGAACCCGCACGCCAGCATGGCGTGGAAGCACCTTTCGGATAGGCCTGGGGCGCCTGGGAATTCCGGCCCGTTTGGCCCCGGTATCTGGTATCCGGGTGAGGGTGTTGGTGTCGGGTCTGCCGCAACTCGGACAGGTTGTCAACGGTGGGCATGCGGTGGGTCAGACCCGACGTCGATCACCATCCCTTGCCGACGATTGTCGCGACGTGGCCCTCCAGGACCGCGAGGTCACCGGGCAGCAGTTCGGTGGCCACACCGCGCGTGGAGTCACCAGCCCCGTGCGCGCCACTCGTCCAGGTGCGGGCGCTCCGCTCCGATCGTGGTGTCGTCACCGTGACCGGGATAGACGACCGTGTCGTCACCGAAACGGTCGAAGACTCTCGACTCCACGTCTTTGAACAACGATTTGAACTCTGCGGGTTTTGTTGTCCGCCCAAGACCCCCCGGGAACAGGCAGTCACCGGTGAACAGCTGGGTGACTCCGCCGGTGGCGGGACCGTTGAGGGCCAGCGCAATCGATCCGGGCGTGTGCCCGCGCAGATGGATGACGTCGAACGTCAGCTCGCCGATCTGCACGCTGTCGCCGCCCGTCAGCAATCGCTTCGGCTTAACCGGCAGCGGCTCGGCGTCGATCTCATGCGCGGCGGTCGGCGCGCCGGTGGCCTGCGCCAAGGCTTCCAGTGCCTGCCAGTGGTCGAAATGCTGATGGCTGGTGACGATCAGCGACACCTTCGGGGCGTGGTTTCGCACCAGGTCGACGAGAACGTCGGCGTCATTGGCTGCGTCGATCAGCAGGGTTTCCCCGGTCGCGGAACACGTCACCAGGTAGGCGTTGTTATCCATGGGGCCCACCGACGCTTTGAGGATTGTCGCACCCGGCAGGGTGCGGCGGGCCGCGGTACCCGGTTCGACGTGTCCGGTGTAGTTGTCATCCAGGACGGTCATACCAGTCACGGTACTGGCCGACGGTCGCCTGTCGGTATGGGCACATAGCATGGAGATGACGTGTCTGGTGAACGCTCGGAAAGGGATTGCGTGGCTGACCGCCTGATCGTTAAGGGTGCGCGTGAGCACAACCTACGCAGTGTCGATCTTGATTTGCCGCGCGATGCGTTGATCGTCTTCACCGGGCTATCCGGCTCCGGAAAATCTTCGCTGGCGTTCGACACCATCTTCGCCGAGGGGCAGCGGCGTTACGTGGAATCGCTGTCCGCCTACGCGCGACAGTTTTTGGGGCAGATGGACAAGCCTGACGTCGACTTCATCGAGGGGCTGTCCCCGGCGGTGTCCATCGACCAGAAGTCGACCAACCGGAACCCGCGGTCGACGGTCGGGACGATCACCGAGGTGTATGACTACCTGCGACTGCTGTATGCGCGCGCGGGCACTCCGCACTGCCCGGTTTGTGGTGAGCGGATCGCCCGCCAGACGCCGCAGCAGATCGTCGATCAGGTGTTGGCGATGCCCGAAGGCACCCGATTTCAGGTGCTCGCCCCGGTGGTGCGCACCCGTAAGGGCGAGTTCGCCGACCTGTTCGAGAAGCTCAACGCCCAGGGATACAGCCGCGTTCGGGTCGACGGCGTGGTGCATTCGCTGACCGATCCGCCCAAGCTGAAGAAACAAGAGAAGCACGACATCGAAGTGGTGGTGGACCGCCTGACGGTCAAGCTCACCGCCAAGCAGCGGCTCACCGACTCGGTGGAAACCGCGCTGAACCTGGCCGACGGCATCGTGGTGCTGGAATTCGTCGACCATGAGCACGACGCCCACAACCGGGAGCAGCGGTTCTCCGAAAAACTCGCCTGCCCCAACGGGCACTCGCTCGCCGTCGACGACTTGGAGCCCCGGTCGTTCTCGTTCAACTCGCCGTATGGCGCCTGCCCGGAGTGCACCGGTCTGGGAATCCGCAAGGAGGTCGATCCCGACCTGGTGGTGCCCGACCCCGACCGCACCCTGGCCCAAGGGGCGGTGGCGCCGTGGTCGATGGGCCACACCTCCGAATACTTCACCCGAATGCTGGCCAGCCTCGGCGAGGCGATGGGCTTCGACGTCGACACGCCGTGGCGAAAACTACCGGCCAAGGCGCGCAAGGCGATCCTGGAGGGCTGCGACGAGCAGGTGCACGTCCGCTACCGCAACCGCTACGGCCGCACCCGGTCCTACTATGCCGACTTCGAGGGCGTGCTGGCGTTCCTGCAGCGCAAAATGGACCAGACCGAATCCGAGCTGATGAAGGAGCGCTACGAGGGCTTCATGCGGGATGTGCCCTGCCCGGTGTGTGACGGCACTCGACTCAAGCCGGAAATCCTGGCCGTCACGTTGGCCGCGGGGGAGCGTGGCGCGAAGTCGATCGCCGAGGTTTGCGAGCTGTCCATCTCGGACTGCGCGGAATTCCTCAACGCGCTGACCCTGGGCGAACGCGAACAAGCGATCGCCGGTCAGGTGCTCAAGGAAATCCAGTCACGGCTGGGCTTTTTGCTCGACGTCGGGCTGGAGTACCTGTCGCTGTCCCGTGCGGCGGCCACTCTGTCCGGCGGTGAGGCGCAGCGTATCCGGCTGGCCACCCAGATCGGCTCCGGCTTGGTCGGCGTGCTGTATGTGCTCGACGAGCCGTCGATCGGCCTGCATCAGCGGGACAACCGTCGGCTCATCGAAACCCTCACCCGCCTAAGGGCTTTGGGGAACACGCTGATCGTCGTCGAGCACGATCAGGACACCATCGCGCACGCCGACTGGATCGTCGACATCGGGCCGGGGGCCGGCGAGCACGGCGGTCGCATCGTGCACAGCGGAACCTACAGCGAACTGTTGGCCAATAAGGACTCGATCACCGGCGCCTACCTGTCGGGCAAGGAAAGCATTGCCACCCCGGCCATCCGGCGTCCAGTCGACAAGCGACGTCGGCTCACTGTCGTCGGCGCCCACGAGCACAACCTGCGCAACATCGACGTGTCGTTTCCACTCGGTGTGCTGACCTCGATCACCGGTGTGTCCGGCTCCGGCAAGTCGACCCTGGTCAATGACATCCTTGCCGCAGTGCTGGCGAACAGGCTCAACGGCGCCCGGCAGGTCCCGGGTCGGCATGTCCGCGTCACCGGGCTGGACCATGTGGACAAGCTGGTGCGCGTCGACCAGTCGCCGATCGGTCGCACGCCGCGATCCAACCCGGCCACCTACACGGGCGTCTTCGACAAGATCCGCACTCTTTTTGCGGCGACCACCGAGGCCAAGGTCCGTGGCTATCAACCGGGCCGGTTCTCGTTCAACGTCAAAGGCGGGCGCTGCGAGGCGTGTACGGGCGACGGCACCATCAAGATCGAGATGAACTTCCTGCCCGACGTGTACGTGCCGTGCGAGGTGTGTCACGGCGCCCGCTACAACCGGGAGACCCTTGAGGTGCACTACAAGGGCAAGACCATCTCCGAGGTACTGGACATGTCGATCGAGGAGGCTGCGGAGTTCTTCCAGCCGATCACCGGCATCCACCGCTATCTGCAGACTCTGGTCGATGTGGGCCTCGGCTATGTGCGCCTCGGTCAGCCGGCGCCCACGTTGTCCGGCGGTGAGGCGCAGCGCGTGAAGCTGGCGTCGGAGTTGCAGAAGCGCTCCACCGGACGCACCGTCTACATCCTCGACGAGCCCACCACCGGTTTGCATTTCGACGACATTCGCAAGTTGTTGGACGTCATCAACGGCCTTGTCGACAAAGGCAATACAGTGATCGTCATCGAACACAACCTGGACGTGATCAAGACGTCGGACTGGATCATCGACATGGGCCCGGAAGGCGGTGCCGAAGGGGGGACCATCGTCGCCGAGGGCACGCCGGAGGACATCGCGGCGGTGCCGGAAAGCTACACCGGGAAGTTCCTCGCCGAAACACTAAGCGGCACCGCGGCATCGACTAGTGCGCCACGGCGTTCAAACCGGCGACGAAAGGTCAGCGCCTAGCTGTCGTCGCGCATCGATTCACGGATTTGGGCCAGCCGTTCAGCCGCCGCCCGCTGCCGCTCCTCGTATTGCTGCTCGACGTCACGGCCCTCGGGGCTTTCAGCATCCAATTCGGCTGCGCCGATTGATGTCTCGTAGCGCGTATCGATCTTCTCGCGGACCGACTCGAATGTCGGAATGCCCGAGCTCGTGTAGCCCGGGTCGACGTTGGACTCGGCAGCGGAACTCGTCGGCTCATCGGGCATGGTTTCACGCTACCCGTGGCGGTCCAGATACCGAACCATTTGCTGCCAGTACACCAGGGTCAACGCCATCTGCACCGCGGTCGCGACGGCGGCCAGGACGGGCCGGTGTCGACGCGCCGCGACGATTGCCACGACGGCGACGGCCGAGGTCGCCACGCTCAACCCGGTGACGGTGTCTCTGGGCCGACGGGTGATCCACAGTTCTTCGCCGAGGATCGCGCGGGTTGCCCAATTTCGGTCATCAGTCACTTTCGGGAAGGCGACAGGGTTTACCGCTAACCACGCCCCGACGAACACCGCGTGGCTGCGACGGCGCGTCCACACCGGCAGCAGCACTAGTGGCGTGCTCGCCCAGCGGGTCCAAGCGCTCCACGGGTTCGCATGACGGGCGAATATCGCGCGGCGAACAGGTGCGACCCATGCCATTAAGCGGGCTTACCTGCCGACGGGCTCGGCGTGCGGAGCCGCAGGCGACGCCGAAGGCGGAGCGGACGGCAACGCAATCCGCGGCACGCCGGGAGTTCCCAGCCGGCCGGCCAGCCAGGGCAGCGCCGCGGTGAAAGCGGTACTCGCGAACGGCCAGTCGTGCTTGCCCGGCTGGGCGACGATCGCGCAGCTGACGCCGTTGGCGCGGCCGAGTTCGCACAACGTCTCGGCCGCGGCGGTCTGGTCGTTGGGGTTCCCGATAGCGTCCTGAGCGCCCAGCCCGACCTCGCCGGCGTCGGTCACCGCGAGACTGCGATGGCGCTTCGGCGGGTTGCTCGACGAAATATCGAACCAGCCCGAGATCCCGGTGTATCGACCGTGTCTGGTGATCACTGTGGCCGGATCGAAGGCGGCCCACGCGTCGGCGTCGCCGCCGAACAGCCGAACGATGGTTTGCGCCTTGGTTCCAGCGTCCGGGCCCATGTTGCCGGCGATGTCGACGAATGAGCTGAACAGCTCTGGGTGCATGACCGTGAGGTCGAGCGCGCAAGTCCCACCCATCGACCAGCCGACGATGCCCCAATGCGCCGGTTTAGGGCTCACGCCGAAATTCGAAACCATATACGGCACGACGTCTTCGGTTAGATGATCGGCCGCGTTCCCACGAGTCCCGTTGACACACTCGGTGTCGTTGTTGAACGCTCCGCCGGAGTCCACGAAGACGAATACCGGGGCGTTTCCGTCGTGGGTGGCCGCCAGGTCGTCGATCGTCTTCACCGCGTTGCCGGCCCGGAGCCAATCGGCAGGCGTGTTGAACTCGCCGCCGATCATCATCACCGTCGGCAGCTGCGGCGGCGGGGTGCTGGTAAACCACGCCGGCGGCAGGTAGACCAATTCACCGCGATGTTTGAACTGCGACGCCTCCGCAGGGATCGTCACCGGCACGACGCTGCCGTGCGCAGGCTGGACGCCCGCGGCCGCCATCGCGTTGACGCTGGCCGCGTCGGTCTGATCGGGCAGCGGACCGGCGGTGAGCTGATCCCACGCGGTCTGCACGGTGGGGAAGTAGCCGACCCACAGGTTGAGCGTCATTCCCGTGCTGAGCAGACACAGTGGCACGGCCAGTAGCGATGCGCAGCGCCGCCACGGGCGTGCGCTGCGCCAGCCCAGGACCACGACCGCAACGGCTGCACCGCTGGAGGTGATCCACCACCACAGCAGGCGCGGCGCGGGGTCGTCAGCGACACCGTCGGTGGTGATGTGCCAGTGCGCCCAAACGGCCAATGCTGCGCCTAGCGCCGCCGCCACCGGCAGCCACAACAGCCGCCATCGGCGCGATCGCCAACCCACCGCCGTCAGCAGCACGGTCACGCTGACAGCCTGGATCACGCCGGGGAGCCAGCCGTGCATCAACGAGGTGTGGTTTTCGGCCAGCACCAGGATCGCGAGGTTCGCCGTTGAACCCGTCACGCAGTCCATTCTGGTCTCTTTTGTGCGCGTTGAGCACGACTTTTGCCGATTCGATGCCCTCAGGGGCCCTGGCGACGGGCGACGTGGGGTCCGGTTACCGCGGTTTCGCCAACGGGAAGGGCAGCGTCTCGCGGATGCTGCGGCCCGTGATCAGCATGACGACGCGGTCGACGCCCATCCCCAGGCCGCCGGTGGGCGGCATCGCGTATTCCATCGCCTGCAGGAAGTCTTCGTCGAGCTCCATGGCTGCGGGATCCCCGCCGGCGGCCAGCAGTGACTGCTCCTGCAGGCGGCGCCGCTGTTCGACGGGATCGGTGAGCTCGCTGTAGGCGGTGCCCAGCTCGACGCCCCATGCCACCAAATCCCAGCGTTCGGCGAGGCCGGCCTTGCTGCGATGCGGTCGGGTCAGCGGCGACACCGACAGGGGGAAGTCGATGTAGAAGGTCGGCTGCTCGGTTCGCGCCTCGACCAGATGCTCATAGAGCTCCAGCACCACCGCGCCGGCGTCCCATCGCGCCAGGTAGGGGATGTGCGCCGCGTCGCACAATTTGCGCAGCTTGGCAAGTCTGGTGTTGGCGTCGATGTGCTCACCGAGTGCCTCGGATACCGCGTCGTGCACGGTCTTCACCGGCCAGACACCGGAGATGTCGACCGCCTCGAGGGAGTCATCGACGGCGCCCGGGCTGGGCCGCATCACCATCTGCGCGCCGTTCGCGGCCTGGGCGGCGTTCTGGATCAGCTCGCGGGAGCCGTCGATCCAGTCCTTGTAATCGGCGTGCGCCTGATAGGCCTCGAGCAAGGTGAACTCCGGGTTGTGGCTGAAGTCAACCCCCTCGTTGCGGAAAGCGCGGCCCAGTTCGAACACCCGCTCAACTCCACCGACGCACAGCCGCTTCAGATATAGCTCGGGCGCAATCCGCAGGTACAAGTCGAGGTCGTAGCTGTTGATGTGTGTGATGAACGGGCGGGCGGTGGCGCCGCCGTGAATTTGTTGCAGGATCGGGGTCTCGACTTCCAGGAAACCCTTGGCGTTCAGGGTTTCTCTGATCGCGCGTAGCACGCTGCTGCGAGCCGCGATCAGCTCGCGTGACTCGGCATTGATCGCCAGGTCGACATAGCGGCTGCGCACTCGCGCTTCGGGATCGGTCAGCCCTTTCCACTTGTTCGGCAACGGCCGCAAGCACTTACCGATCAGCCGCCAGCTGCGCACAATCAGTGACTGGGTTCCGGTTTTGCTGCAGCCCATCTGCCCGGTCACTTCGACCAGATCGCCGAGATCAATGGCCTTGGTGAAATCCGCGGCGCGCCCGTGTTCCAGAACTGAATTCTCCAGCAGCAGCTGCACTTCCGCTGACCAGTCGCGCAGCTGGGCGAACAGCACACCGCCGAAGTCCCGGATCCGAAGCACACGTCCTGCCACCGACACGGTTGTGTGGTCGTCGATGCCCAGCGCCTGGGCCACCGTGTGGCTGGGCGGCTCTCCCACCGGGTAGGCGTCAATGCCGCTGTCCTGCAGTGTCTTCAGCTTGGACAGCCGGACACGCATCTGTTCTGGCAGCCGGCGATCGCCGTCGTCGTTTCCGAAGTCGGCCTCCTGCAACGCCGATACATCCGGCGCCGAGCCGTCCTGACGCAAGAGCCCAGTCGCCAACAGCGTCGGTGGCACCGACGGGTGATGACCGGTGTGCTGTTCGTTGCGCCGAGTGAACGGCAGCACAAGAAAGCCTTCCGCGATCGATGAGGCGACGCCCACCCGGGGAATCATCCGGGCGTCCTCGTAACAGGCGTAGCGAGGTACCCAGTCGGGTTGATACTTCATGTTCGAGCGATACAGCGTCTCCAGCTGCCACCACCGTGAGAAGAACAACAAGAATCCGCGCCACAATCGCGCCACCGGGCCGGCGCCCAGTTGGGCGCCTTGTTCGAACGCGGACCGGAACATGGCGAAGTTCAACGAGATACGACTGATCCCGATCCGCGCAGCGTGCAGGGCGAGCTCGCTGACCAGGAATTCGATGGTCCCGTTGGGGGACTGCGGAGAACGACGCATGAGATCCAGAGAAACGCCGTTGGGCCCCCAGGGCACCAACGAAAGCATTGCTACCACAGTGTTTTCGGGTGTGATCGCTTCGACCAGGAGGCACTCACCATCGGCCGGGTCGCCCAGCCGGCCCAGCGCCATCGAGAAGCCGCGCTCGGCTTGGGTGTCCCGCCAGGTATCCGCACGCGCGGTCACCTGCGCCATCTCGTCGGGCTCGATGTCGTGGTGACGGCGGACGCGCACCGTCAGCCCGGCGCGGCGCGCCCGCGTCACGGCCTGCCGTACCCCGCGCATCTCTCGACCGGAGAGCCGGAACTCGGCCGTGTGCAGAATGGCCTCGTCGCCAAGCTCCAGCGCGTTCAGGCCCGCCTCGCGAAATGCTTTAGCCCCTGCCGAACTGGCGCCCATGTTCCCGGGCGTCCAGCCGTAGCTCTGGCACAGCGCTAACCAGGCGTCGATGGCCTGCGGCCACGCCCGTGGATCGCCGATCGGGTCTCCACTGGCCAGGCAGACTCCGACCTCGACGCGGTAGGTGATCGCGGCGCGGCCGCTCGGCGCGAAAATCACCGACTTGTCGCGGCGCGTGGCGAAATAGCCCAACGAGTCGCTCTTGCCCCACAGCTCGAGCAGCCCGCGGATCGCGGATTCGTCCTCACCGGTGAGGGCGTTGTCGGCGCGCTGTGACTGGAACAACACGATTGCGGCGGCAATCAGCGCCATTGCGCTGAACAGCCCGAAGATTGCATTGAGGAATACGGTCGGCCTGCCGGTGAACGAGGCTGGGGCGACGACGGCAAATCCGACGACCCGGTTCACCACGTAGAACAGCCGGTCGTCGGACGCCAGCGTTCGGGGGAACATCTCGACCAGACCCCAGGACAGCAGGATGCCGATCGCCCACCCGGTGAGTAGCACCCCGGCCGCCTTGTACAGCGCACCTTGGCGAACCTTGGCCCAAAACTCCCGGTAGGCCAGGGCCAGCACCACCAGCGCGGCCAGATGCAGACCGAGTCCGAGGGTCTCACCGAAGGTCTTGGCCGGGGTGACGTCATCCGCCGTCAGGCCGGCGACGTTCAACCCCGCGGCCAGCAGCAGATTCAGGACCAACAGCCACCAGGCGACGCGCTTACGCGTGGTAAGCGCGCCGGCCAGCAGCGCCAGCACGAACGACCACGCGAAGCTGGTGTCGGGGAAGTTGAACAGGTAGTCGTTGATGAATTCCCGTGGCACCCTGATGACCCATCGGATCACCGGCGACACACTGGCGATCAGCGACAGCGTGGCGATGACGCCGACGGTCCAGCCGGCGGCCGCGGGCACCCAGCGGAGCCGAGAATTCGACTGGCTCCGCGGGCGAGACGCAGTGAGGGTCACAGACCGCGAGGATATTCGTTCAAGCTACGAAATGTGTATTGACGAGCACAGAATTGCGCGCGTCGCCTGTGCGCCGCAGTTGTGAGCGTCTCGTCTGCACCGCGGGACACAGCGGGTTGGGCGGCTGGGTCACCGAAGCTAAGCGTCATGACTGCTAGAATCACATGCGCGACCGTCTCCGGCGAAGTCCAGAGGCAGCAAGTGGAGACCCACTCCCACCGTTGGCTGAGAGATCCAAGAGATCACTTTCAAGGCTCAGCGGTCCGGTCACTGGCACCCCAGCGGTGCCGGTTCTGCGTCGGGCAGGCGGCTTCGGCCGTGACCGGTCGGCACCGGGCCCTGCTTATGCAGGGCCTTTTTGCTGATGGTGTGGTATTTCCACCGCTGAATCCGGACGGGGCCAGGTGGCGGTGGCAACAGGAAACCAAACCAGGGAGGCCCCATCAGCACTGAGACCCGCGTCAACGAACGCATCCGCGTACCTGAAGTCCGTTTGATCGGCCCGGGAGGGGAACAGGTAGGCATCGTGCGTATCGAAGACGCCCTTCGCGTCGCCGCGGATGCCGATCTCGACCTTGTCGAAGTTGCCCCAAACGCCAGGCCACCGGTCTGCAAGATCATGGACTACGGCAAATTTAAATATGAGGCGGCGCAAAAGGCGCGCGAGTCTCGCAAGAACCAGCAGCAGACCGTCGTCAAAGAACAGAAATTGCGACCCAAGATCGACGATCACGACTACGAGACCAAAAAGGGTCACGTGATCCGGTTCCTGGAGGCGGGATCGAAAGTCAAGGTGACAATCATGTTCCGCGGACGCGAGCAGTCGCGACCCGAGCTGGGTTATCGGCTGCTACAACGCCTGGGCTCCGACGTCGCCGACTACGGATTCGTCGAGACATCGGCCAAGCAGGACGGACGCAACATGACGATGGTGTTGGCACCGCACCGCGGCGCCAAGACTCGTGCTCGTGCGGCCGAACAGGCCGGCGGCCCCACGCCGCAGCCCGCACCCAGTGGCGACGCCGAACCGTCGCCGAACTAGACACCGCAGAACTGAGGACACATGCCCAAGACCAAGACCCACAGCGGGGCGTCGAAGCGATTCCGGCGCACCGGTACCGGGAAGATCGTGCGTCAGAAAGCCAATCGTCGCCACCTGCTCGAGCACAAATCGAGCACCCGGATGCGACGGCTGGAGGGACGTACCGCCGTGTCAGGCAACGACACCAAGCGGGTCAACAAAATGCTGAACGGCTGACCGGCGCCCGTCAACAACACAGCGCCGGAACAACCACTACGTCCACACGAGGATAGGAACACCCCATGGCACGCGTAAAGCGGGCGGTCAACGCCCATAAGAAGCGCCGCACCATCCTGAAGGCCTCGAAAGGCTACCGCGGCCAGCGATCCCGCCTCTACCGCAAAGCCAAAGAGCAGCAACTGCATTCACTGACCTACGCCTACCGCGACCGCCGTGCGCGCAAGGGCGAGTTCCGCAAGCTGTGGATCTCGAGGATCAACGCTGCGGCCCGCGCCAACGACATCACGTATAACCGGCTGATTCAGGGTCTTAAGGCCGCCGGCGTCGAGGTCGACCGCAAGAACCTCGCCGAGATCGCGGTCAGTGATCCCACGGCGTTCACCGCGCTCGTCGGTGTAGCCCGGGCCGCACTGCCCGACGACATCAACGCGCCGTCCGGAGAGGCTGCCTAACCCGCCCGGCGGATCCGATTTCGCACCCGGTGCTCACCGAACGATCGGCCCGGGTGGTCGCGGCGGTCAAACTGCACCGGCAGGTCACCCGGCGTCGCGCGCAGCGCTTTCTGGTGGAAGGCGCCCACCTGGTGGGCGCCGCCTCGGGGCGCGGACTGATCCGCGAGATATTCGTGACCGAGGCGGCCGCGCAGCGGTACGCCACTCTGCTGGCGGGCCAAGAGGCAGCGGTCCACCTCGTCACTGAGCGCGCTGCAAAAGCCTTGTCGGACACCGTGACTCCAGCCGGCTTGGTGGCGGTGTGCGAGCTGCCCAGTCCCGGTTTGGACGATGTACTGGCCGGCGCGCCCGGTCTCCTCGCCGTAGGCGTGGAAATCGGCGAGCCGGGCAACGCGGGCACATTGATCCGCATCGCCGATGCGATGGGCGCCGCAGCGGTGATCTTCGGCGGATACAGCGTCGACCCGTACAACGGTAAATGCCTGCGCGCTTCGGCGGGCAGCATCTTCTCCATACCGGTCGTCGTCGCGCCGGATGTCGATGCGGCCGTTACCGCGCTGCAGGCCGCCGGGCTGCAGGTGATGGCCACGACGGTGGACGGTGAACTATCCCTCGATGACGCCGAGCTCGCAGCACCGACGGCATGGCTGTTCGGAGCCGAGGCCCACGGGCTGTCAGCTCAGCTGGCCCGACAGGCCGACCATCGGGTGGCTATTCCGATGTCCGGGGGTACGCAAAGCCTGAATGTGGCTGCGGCAGCGGCGATCTGTCTTTACCAGAGCGCCCGAGCCCAGCAGGCCAGCCCTAGCCGCTAGGCGGCCTTGCCGCGGCCCCGCGCCGGCCGTAACCCGGCCAGCGAGAACGTGGTGTGCACCAGCGAGCCGGCACGCTCAATGATGCTCCTGGGCAGGGGGGTGCGGGGCGGGAAGTAATGCATCGGCAGCCCGCGGCGATCCGATGGCGGCGCCGTGAAGCTTGGCGCCTCGACCAGCGGCGCTTCGGCGGAAGTCCGGCCCTCCGCTCGGCGGTAAGCGGCCAGCGCACGCGGATGCAACCGAATCTCGTCGGGAACCGCCATGAACGCCAGCTCGACCAACTTGCCGAACAGCCGCAGCACTACTTCGTCGCTGGGTGTCCATCGCATGCCGGCCTTTTCGCGAACAGCCGGCTCGAACAGTCCGGCCGCGATCCAGCGTTGTCCCGCGACGAGCGGCTTGAACAGCTGGTCCCATACCGGTGTGGGCATCAGCACGAACTTCGGCTTGGGAATACGTATCTGGAAGATGTCCAGGGTGGCCCGATTGATCTCCAGCTCATCGCGGCAGACCCGTTGCCAGTACTCCTGGAAGTCCTCCCACGACTTGGGCACTGGCCGCATGCTCATCCCGTACATCCGGTACCACTGCACGTGTTCGTCGAACAGTTGGCGCTTTTCGGCTTCGGTCAACCCGCCGCAGAAGTACTCGGCCACCTTGATGACAAGCATGAAGAACGTTGCGTGCGCCCAATAGAACGTCTCCGGGTTCAGCGCGTGGTAGCGGCGGCCGGTGGCGTCGACCCCCTTGATGGTGTGGTGGTACTGCTTGATCTGCTCGCCGGTATGGGCCGCCCGATTGCCGTCGTAGACGACGCCCATGATCGGGTACACCGAGCGCGCCACCCGCTGCAGCGGTTCGCGCAACAGGATCGAGTGCTGCTCGACACCGGCACCCAATTCCGGATACATGTTCTGGATTGCGCCGATCCAGACGCCCATCATCCCGGTGCGCAGGTCGCCGAAATACTTCCAGGTCAGCGAGTCCGGCCCCAGTGGAGAGTGCTGGGCCGGCTTCTCGTCGCGCTGATCGACCGGCTCGAACGAAGCGGACGTGCGCGGTGGCTTCAATGGCACCGACGTCATTGTCATCACAGCCTCCCGGTCCTGATGAGCGATGAGTCCACGATAATGTTGACAACACACGTTGTCTATGATTTCGGGGCGCGCCGCGACGCGCCGTTATCGAGTGTCGATCCGACCGTCGTAACCCCGTGATCAGGTGGTTTAACCGGGATGGTGTCGGACACCACGATGACGGTCGTTGCCGGTCTCTCCCGACACGACCTACCCTGTGCGGTGTGGAACTCGGGCCCCACCCGGCGTCCGCCGGCGAGCCCGAGCAAACGGTGGCCACGCCGGATGCGCCTGGTTCGCGACAGCGTTCGCCGGCGTCACTGCGCGGCGCCGCGGAATGGGTGCGCAGCACAAACCAAAGTCCGGGCGTGATCGGGCTGGTCCGGCGGGCGCGCCGGCTCCTGCCCGGCGATCCCGAATTCGGCGACCCGCTGTCGACAGCCGGCCAAGGCGGACCGCGCGCAGCCGCACGCGCCGCGGGCCGTCTGCTCGGCGAGCGCGGCGGCGCGTCGCGCGAGGTCAGTCTCGGCGCGCTGCAGGTGTGGCAGGCCGTGACCGAGGGGGTGTCTCGGCGCCCAGCCAACCCTGAGGTCACGTTGGTCTTCACCGACCTGGTGGCTTTTTCGACGTGGTCGTTGCAGGCCGGTGATGACGCAACGCTGAAGCTTTTGCGCCGAGTGGCGCGGGCGGTTGAACCGCCGCTGCTGGATGCCGGCGGCCACATCGTCAAGCGGATGGGGGACGGCATCATGGCGGTGTTCGCCGATCCACTCGTCGCGGTCAGTGCGGTCCTCGAGGCCAAGCGAGCGTTGAGATCGGTCGACGTCGACGGCTACAAACCGCGGATGCGGGTGGGTATCCATACCGGGCGTCCGCAGCGACTGGCCGCCGACTGGCTCGGCGTCGACGTCAACGTCGCCGCCCGGGTCATGGAGCGGGCCACCAGAGGAGGAGTCATGGTGTCCGGCACCACGTTGGACCAGCTTGCTCAGGAGGATTTAGAGGCGTTGGGCGTCAGCGCCAAGCGCGCACACCGGCAGGTTTTCGCAGCTAAGCCCACAGGGCTGCCGGCGGACTTGGCTATCTACCGGCTCAAGCCCGCCAGAGAAACTGCCAGGGATTTGTCAGGTTTAGATAGTCCAGATGACGAAAGTCCGCAGGCATAGTAGATGGCGATGATATTCCAGATATTGTCGCGGCTTTCGCGTGTCCGGATCACGCTGGGCTACGCGGCCGCCTTGGTCGGTGTCAGCGCCATTCTCGTGGATCTCGGTCCGCGGGTGCGCGCGCAGGTCATTGCGCAGGCCAGCACCAACCTGCACAACCTCGCACGCGGTCACCTGGCAACCCTGTTCGGTAGCGCATTCGTCACCGATGCCGGTCCGATGTACTTCTGGCTGCCCTGCTTGGTGTGCCTACTCGCCCTGGCCGAACTGATCTGGCGTAGTGGGCGGCTGGCCTTGGTATTCGTCACTGGCCACATCGGTGCGACGCTGCTGGTAGCCGTGGGCCTCACCGCGGCGATCAAGTTCGGCTGGTTGCCGCTGTCGATCTCGCGCGCCAGCGATGTCGGCGTGAGCTACGGCGCCGTGGCGGTGCTGGGCGCGCTGACTGCGGCGATACCTCGCCGGTGGCGACCGGCGTGGATGGGTTGGTGGATTCCGGTCGCTGTTGCGGCTGCCGCACTGGGCGACGATTTCACCGACGCCGGACACTCCGTCGCGCTGTTTTTGGGCATGCTGGTCTCGATCCGGTTGCCCGGCCCGGCCCGCTGGACGCGGGTGCGGTACGTGTTGTTGGCGGTCTCCGCGGTCTTCGTGTTCCTGGTGTTGGCGCACGGCACCTGGTCGATGTTAGGGGCGGCGAGCGTCGGCGCAGTGGGCGCTGTGGCTGCTGAGCTCATCGCTCGCTCGCGCATGATGCGCCGGCGGCTGGCGGTAGCCGCGTTGGCGCCGGAGCCGGCGCTCAACGGCTGACGGGTTCGGTGTCCGCAGTGCCTCGCTAAGGCACTTGCGTCGAGTACAGCCAGACATCCCACAACTGCTGCAGCGACTCGTCGCAGTAGTTGGCGGCCAGGCCGGTGAAATCGTCGGTGATTACGCTGCCGTGGCGGTATCGAGTCGTCCAATCTCTAAGCAGCGCAAAGAATTTCTCGTCGCCCAGCCGTCGGCGCAGCGCGTGCAGGGTCAACGCGCCCCGCTTGTACACGCGGTCGTCGAACATATCGCGCGGCCCGGGATCGGTCAGCAGCAGATCCTGTGACGACTCGCGCAGTTGTTCCTGGTAGTGGCGGGCGAGTTCGTCGGCGTCGGGGCCGCCACTGTGTTCCGACCACAACCACTCCGCGTAGCTCGCGAATCCCTCGTGCAGCCAGATGTCACGCCACTGCCGCGCGGTCACCGAATTGCCGAACCACTGGTGCGCGAGCTCATGAGCGATCAGCCGCTCGCTGGCCCGCGAGCCGTCGCAGTGATTGGCGCCGAATATCGAAATCCCTTGGGCCTCAAGCGGTATCTCCAGCGCGTCGTCGGTGACGACGACGGTGTAACCGTTCGCCAGCGGATATGGACCGAACAGTTCGACGAACAGCTCCATCATCTCGGGTTGGCGCGCGAAGTCGTGGTCGAAGTTGCGCCGCAGCCGCTCGGGCAACGCGGCCTGCATCGGCACCGGCGTCTTCGCCAGCCGCATCATCTCGTACATCCCGATCTGCAGGGTGACGAGGTAGGTCGAGGTCGGTTCGGGCTGTTCGTAAGTCCACGCTGTCCGCGCCGACCGCAGCCGCCGCGACACCAGCTTGCCGTTGGCCACCACCCGGTAGGGGTTTTCGGTGCTGATCTGGATGCGATAGGCGGCCTTGGCGCTTGGGTGGTCGTCGCAGGGGAACCACGAGGCGGCGCCGTTGGGTTGCCCCGCGACGAGCGCGCCGTTGGTCAGTTCCTCGAAACCGACGTCACCCCACAATGACCGGAGTGGTCGCGGTGAACCGCTGTAGCGCACGAGGATCGAGATCGCCGCTCCGGTCGCGAGCTTCGATTGCAGCCGAATGCGCAACTTGCGGTCGTGGCAGGCGAAGTGGGCGGCGCGCTTGCCGTTCACCGACACCTTCGACACCGTCAGCGCGTCGGACAGATCGAGCGTGAGCTCCTGCAACTCGGTAAGCGTCACCGCAGTGATCGTCGCCGATCCCGAGAGCCGGTTGATCGCGACCTTGTACTCCAGATCTAATTCGTAACGCGACACCCGGTAGCCGGAGTTGCCGTTTTTCGGCAGATATGGGTCGATCACCGTCGGCTCAGCGTGATTGGAAGCCTTCTTCGGGGCCGCCTTCTTGGTCGAGGGTTTCACGCCGCGGTGTCCTCGACGCCGCGCCCGGACGGCTTCTTGCCGGTTGTCTTACGGACGACGTTCCACGGCCTGATCGGATTTCCTTGCCAGCGTGTCGACGGCGGCACCTCGTCGCCGCGCACTACCAGCGACGCGGGACCGATGGTCACACCCTTGCCGAGCCGGGCCGCCGGTAGTGCGACGCCGTGCGGGCCAAGGGTGGCGCCGGGTTCCAGCACGACAGTGTCCATCCGCATGATCCGGTCGTGGAACAGATGTGTCTGGACCACGCAACCACGGTTGACCGTGCTGCCTTTGCCGAGCGTGACCAGGTCTGCCTCAGGCAGCCAATAGGTTTCACACCACGTGCCGCGGCCGACATGGGCGCCCAGCGCGCGCAGCCACATGTTCATCACCGGCGTCCCGCTGGCCGCGCGAGCGAACCACGGCGCCGCGACGGTCTCCACAAACGTATCGGCGACCTCGTTGCGCCACACGAAGGACGACCACAGTGGATACTCGCTCGCCCGAATCCGGCCGACCAGAAGCCATTTCGCGGCGACCGTGACGCAACCGGCAAACCCGCCAGCGGCCAGTAACACCAGCCCGCCGCCCAGTGCCGCGTACCAGATACCTAAGATCCGCGCCAGTAGCTGCAGTGTGCCCAGCACCGCCAGGCCGATCACGCCGGTCACCATCACCGGCAGCAGCCGGCCCATCTCCACGGCCGCCCGCATCGCCTTCAACCGCCACGGCGGGTCATATGTGCGAGCCGCGTCGGCCTCCGCGGGACGCCTGCGCAGCCGCATCGGCGGGCTGCCCAGCCAGGACGAACCGCGCTTGGCTTTCGGCGGCGCCGCCGACAGCACCGCAACCAGTCCGTCCTCGGGCACGCGGCGGCCCGGCTGCGTAATGCCCGAGTTGCCGAGAAACGCGCGTCTGCCGACGGTTGTCTTGGCCGCGTAGATCCAGCCGCCGCCGAGTTCGTAAGACGCGACCATCGTGTCGTCGGCCAGGAACGCGCCGTCCTCGATCACGGTGAACTTGGGTGTCAGCAACACCGTCGAGATCTCGGTGCCGCGGCCGACCTTGGCGCCGAGCAGCCTCAGCCAGGCGGGTGTCAGCAGGCTTGCATACAGCGGGAACAGGTAATTGCGTGCGGCGTCCATCAACCGTTCGGTCGCCCACAGCTGCCACCCGCTGCGGCTGCGCACCGGGTGGTAGCCCTCCCGCAGCCCGATCGAGAGCAGCCGCACGGCCGCGATTGTCAGTAGTGCGTACACCGCGAGAGCAGCCGTCGCGGCGAGCGGCGTGCACAGCAGCGCGGGCAGGGCTGCCTGCGACAGGTGGCGGGTGTGCTGCACACCGAATCCGATCAGCGCAAGGCCGGTCGCCAGGGCGATCAGCGGCAAACCAGCCAGCAGCACCGACGTCAGCCCGTACACCGCAACCCAGTGGCCTCTGCGCGCCGGCCGTTCGTCTGGCCATGGGTGGTTCACCCGACCAGATTTGACCGCAGGCGAGCCTTTCCAGTACTGGCGGCTTTTGACTTTCCCGACTACGGCCGAGCCCGGTGCGACGTCCGCGTTCTTGCCGACGATCGCGCCGGGCAGCAGCGTGGTGCGCGCGCCGATCGTCGCGTCGTTGCCGACGGTGATGGCTCCGATGTGAAAAGCGTCTCCGTCGATCCAGTGCCCACACAGGTCCACCTCGGGTTCGACGGCGCTGCGGTGCCCCAGTGTGAGCATCCCGCTGACGGGCGGCATCGAGTGCAGGTCCACGCCCTTGCCGACATCTGCGCCAAGTGCCCGCGCGTAGTACACCAGCCACGGCGCGCCGGCCAGGTTCTCGGCGCCGCTGGCCTCGGCGAGCCGCTCGGCAAACCAGACCCGCAGATGCACCGACCCGCCGCGGCGATAGGTGCCCGGCTGCACTTTCGACAGCAGCAGGCGCGCGAACAGCACCGCGATAGCCATCCGGCCCACCGGCGTCACGAACAGGACGAACGCCACCGCAACCAGCCACCAGTTCACAACGACAGTCCACGGCACCAGATGCAGGGCCCGGACGACGTTATTGCCCAGCGCCAGCCAGGTCACCCACTGCAGTGCCGCCAGCGTCGCCAACGGCACAGACAGCACGATCTGAGCGACCTGTGCCAGCCGCGGAGTCGGTCGCACCACACGCTCGTCGATCTGGGGCGGCGGCTCGAGCTCGTCGAGGAACCCCGCGAGCGAGCCGAGTCGTGGGTGGTCGTACAGGTCGGCGACGGTGACCTGCGGATACCGGTCGCGCAGCGCGGCGACGAGCTGCGCCGCGGCCAGCGAGCCGCCGCCGAGCGCGAAGAAATCGGCCTCCGGACCCTCCACGGCCGCCCCGAGCAGCTCCCGCCACAATCCCGCCAACCAGCCCGTCGTCCCGCCCAGTTGGGGCGTTTCCTCCGGGTCACCGCCGCCCGGCGGTGGCCAGGGCAGCGCGTCGCGGTCGACTTTGCCTGAGGTGCGGGTGGGCAGGTCGTCGACCCGGACCAGGCGTGGCACCATCGCCGCAGGCAGACGTTCGGACAGCCGGGTCCGCGCCGCCGCGATGTCGAATTCCGGGTCGGCGCTGACGACGTAGCCCACCAGCACCGGCGTGCCGGTAGCCGTCCGGCGTACCGCGGCCGCGCCGCCGCTGACTGCCGGCAGGTGAACGAGCGCCGCGTCGACCTCGCCCAACTCGATGCGACGGCCCCCGACCTTGACTTGGTCATCGGCGCGGCCGCAGAAGACCAGGCCTTCGCTTTCCAGCCGCACCAGGTCGCCGCTGCGGTAGGCGCGCCGCCAGCCCAGCGTCGGCATCGGCGCGTACTTCTCGGCGTCTTTGTCCTGGTCGAGGTAGCGGGCCAGGCCGACGCCGCCGATGACCAGCTCACCCACTTCGCCGTGGCCCACCGGCTGGCCGTCGGCATCGATGACGGCCAGGTCCCAGCCCGGCAGCGGCAGACCGATGCGCACCGGGCCGGCGCCGTCGAGCCGGGCCGCACACGCGACCACGGTGGCCTCGGTCGGGCCGTAGGTATTCCACACCTCGCGGCCGTCGACGGCCAGCCGTGCGGCCAGCTCTGGCGGGCAGGCCTCCCCGCCGAAGATCAACAACCGCACCGCTTCAAGCGCCTCGGCCGGCCATAGCGCCGCCAGTGTTGGCACCGTCGACACCACGGTCACGTCGCGGGTGACCAGCCACGGACCGAGGTCCATTCCGCTGCGTACCAGCGATCGCGGCGCCGGGACCAGGCACGCGCCGTATCGCCACGCCAGCCACATCTCCTCGCACGAGGCGTCGAATGCCACCGACAACCCGGCCAACACCCGGTCACCGGGCCCAAGGGGGTTGTCCCGCAAGAACATCTGTGCCTCAGCGTCGACGAACGCGGCGGCGTTGCGGTGCGTAACGGCGACGCCCTTGGGTGTACCGGTCGATCCGGACGTGAAGATGATCCATGCGTCGTCTCTGGGTAGCGGCGCCCCGGCACGCCAGCCCCGCGACGAGCCGGGACCTCGCGCCATGCCCGCTTCGGTCAGGACCGCGACGACGTTGGCCTCGCCGAACACCAATTCGGCGCGTTCGTCGGGGTCGTCGGCGTCGACCGGCACGTATGCCGCGCCGACGGCCAGCGTCGCCAAGATCGCCTCGTACAGTGCAAAGCTGCCCGACGGCATCCGGATACCGATCCGGTCGCCACGGCCGATGCCCCGGGCGGCCAGCCAGGCCACGCTCGCCTCGATGTCGCTGATCAGCTCGCTGTAGGTGAGCTGCACCGTGCCGTCGTCGATCGCCGCCGCGTCCGGGTAGCGTGCGGCGGTGTCGTAGAGGACCTCGATGAGGGTGCGCGGGCTCGGTGCGCACGGCGACAACAGATATTGCGCCGGCACTTGAGCTGGAACCTGGGGCATCGCCACCACACGAAAATACTCAAGCCGGAGCACTGTGACGGTAAGCGCGCAGACGGCGTGTGGGAAAACAGGCTGACGGCTTCCGATCGTCACTGACGACACCACCTATGATCGGCACTTGCGCGTCACGCTGTGCCGCGAACCCCGCCCGAAAAGCCCTCAGCAAGGTTTATCGCCCGAAGGTTCAGCCCCCAAAAGGAGAGTGTCGCCGCGTGGGTGACCAACCCGTCGACCTGTCGCTGGAGGCGTTGACCGCAGCGGTCAACGCAGCCCGGCAAGGCTTCGCTGCCGCGGCCGATCTCGACGCGCTGGCACGCGCCAAGACTGAGCACCTCGGTGATCGGTCGCGGCTGGCGTTGGCGCGGCAGGCGCTGGCCACCGTGCCTAAGGCCGACCGCGCTGACGCCGGCCGGCGGGTGAACAGTTCTCGCAGCGATGTACAAGACAGCTACGACGAGCGACTGGCAGCGTTGCGCACCGAGCGGGACGCGGCCGTGTTGATCGCCGAGCGAATCGACGTGACATTGCCCTCGACGCGGCAGTCGACCGGCGCGCGGCACCCGATCACGATCTTGGGCGAACACATCGCCGACACCTTCATCGCGATGGGGTGGGAACTGGCCGACGGGCCCGAGGTGGAGACCGAGCAGTTCAACTTCGATGCGCTCAACTTCCCCGCCGACCACCCGGCGCGCAGCGAACAGGACACCTTCTATATCGCTCCGGAAGGCTCCCGGCAGTTGCTGCGCACCCACACCTCGCCGGTGCAGGTGCGTACCCTGCTGGAGCGCGAGCTCCCGGTCTACGTCATCTCGATCGGTCGCACTTTCCGCACCGACGAACTCGACGCCACCCACACGCCGGTCTTCCACCAGGTGGAGGGGCTGGCGGTGGACCGCGGCCTGTCGATGGCTCATCTGCGCGGAACCCTCGACGCATTCGCCCGTGCCGAGTTCGGGCCGCAGGCGCGTACCAGGATCCGTCCGCACTTCTTCCCGTTCACCGAGCCGTCGGCCGAAGTCGACGTGTGGTTCGAGAACAAGAGGGGTGGCGCCGGCTGGGTGGAGTGGGGCGGTTGCGGCATGGTGAACCCGAATGTGTTGCGCGCCGCCGGCATTGACGCGCAACAGTATTCGGGCTTTGCATTCGGGATGGGGCTGGAACGCACCCTGCAGTTCCGTAACGGCATCCCGGACATGCGTGACATGGTCGAAGGCGACGTTCGGTTCTCGTTGCCGTTCGGGGTGGGGGCCTGATGCGCGTCCCGTACAGCTGGTTACGCGAAGTGGTTTCGGTCGGTGCCCCGGGCTGGGATGTGACCCCCGACGATCTCGAACAAGCGCTGGTGCGCATCGGGCACGAGGTCGAAGAGGTGATCACGCTCGGCCCCGTTGATGGACCGTTGACCGTCGGACGGGTGATCGAGATCGAAGAATTCACCGAGTTCAAGAAACCGATCCGTGCCTGCAAAGTCGATGTGGGCGAAGATGATGCGCGCGAAATCATCTGCGGTGCAACGAACTTCGTGACTGGTGATCTTGTGGTGGTGGCGCTGCCAGGAACCACGCTGCCCGGCGGCTTCAAGATCACCGAGCGCAAGGCCTACGGCCGCACCTCCGACGGAATGATCTGTTCGGCGGCCGAACTCGGTTTGGCCGCAGACCATTCCGGCATCCTGGTGCTGCCGCCGGGAACCGCCGAGCCAGGTGCGAGCGGCGTCGAGGTGCTGGGCCTGGACGACGTCATCTTCCACCTGGCGATCACCCCGGACCGGGGTTACTGCATGTCGGTTCGCGGTTTGGCTCGCGAGATCGCCTGCGCCTACGACCTCGACTTCGTCGACCCGGCCTCCGGCGATGTAGTGCCCGCGCTGCCCCGCGAGGCGGACGCCTGGCCGTTGACCGTGCAGCCCGAGACAGGTGTGCGCCGGTTCGCGCTGCGCCCGGTGACCGGCATCGACCCGTCCGCGGTGTCGCCGTGGTGGTTGCAGCGCCGGTTGTTGCTCTGCGGGATCCGGGCGATCTCGCCGGCCGTCGACGTGACGAATTACGTGATGTTGGAATTGGGTCATCCGATGCACGCGCACGATCTCAAGCGGATCACCGGCGGCTTCGCCGTGCGGTTTGCCCGGCCCGGTGAAACCGTGGTCACCCTCGACGACATCGAGCGCCGGCTCAACCCCACCGACGTCCTGATCGTCGATGACGTCGCGACCGCGGCGATCGGCGGCGTGATGGGGTCGGGCACCACCGAGATGCGCGACGACTCGACCGACGTGCTGCTGGAGGCCGCGGTGTGGGACCCCGCGGCGGTGTCGCGAACCGCGCGGCGACTGCACCTGCCCAGCGAGGCCGCGCGTCGCTACGAGCGCGAGGTCGACCCGGCCATCTCGGTGGCGGCGCTAGACCGCTGCGCCACGTTGCTCGCCGGTATCGCCGGCGGCGAGGTATCTGCAACGCTGACCGACTGGCGCGGCGACCCGCCGCGGGAAGACTGGTCACTGCCGCCGATCCGGATCGCGGCCGACCTGCCGGATCGCACAGCGGGCGTGAGCTATCGCCCGGGCACCACGGCCCGGCGGCTGGCCCAGATCGGCGCCGCGGTGACCGGTGACGGCGACAGCCTGACCGTGACGCCGCCGAGTTGGCGGCCCGACCTGCTGCAGCCGGCCGACCTGGTCGAGGAGGTGCTGCGGCTGGAGGGTCTCGAACTCATCCCGTCGGTGCTGCCGTCCGCGCCGGCCGGGCGGGGACTGTCCCCCGAGCAACGCCGCCGTCGTGCGATCGGCAAGTCGCTGGCGCTGTCGGGCTACGTCGAGGTCCTTCCGACGCCGTTTCTGCCGGCCGGCGTTTTCGACGCCTGGGGGCTGCCCGCCGACGACATGCGGCGTATCACCACGCAGGTGATCAACCCGCTGGAGGCCGATCGGCCGTATTTGGCCACCAGCTTGCTGCCGGGGTTGCTGGAGGCGTTGGCACGCAACGTGTCCCGCGGCATCACCGACGTCGCGCTGTTCGCCATAGCGCAGGTGGTGCAACCCACCGAGCAGACGAAGAGTGGCGGGCTGATCCCGGTGGACCGACGTCCCACCGACGTGGAGATCGCCCTGCTCGACGCGTCGCTGCCACAGCAACCCCAGCACGTCGCGGCGGTGTTGACCGGGCTGAGGGAGCCGCGCGGTCCATGGGGCGACGGTCGGCGCGCGGAATCGGCCGATGCTTTCGAGGCGGTGCGAATTATCGCCCGTGCCAGCGGAATCGACGTCGTGCTGCGGGCCGCCCAGTATCTGCCGTGGCATCCGGGCCGGTGCGCAGAAGTGCTGGTGGTATCGGGACACGACGAGAAGGTGGTCGGGTACGCCGGGCAACTGCACCCGGCGGTGATCGAGCGCTCCGGCCTGCCCAAGGGCACCTGCGCGCTCGAGCTGAACCTGGACGCCATACCCATCGTCGAGGCGTTGCCGGCGCCTCGGGTGTCCCCATTTCCCGCGGTGTTCCAGGACGTCAGCCTGGTGGTGGACGTGGATGTCGCAGCGCAGACGGTGGAGGATGCCGTGCGCGACGGCGCGGGCGAGCTGTTGGAGGACATCCGGTTGTTCGACCTGTACACCGGCCCGCAGATCGGGGCGGATCGTAAGTCGCTGACGTTTGCGTTGCGGTTCCGCGCGTCGGATCGCACGCTGACCGAGGAGGAGGCCAGCGCGGCCCGCGACGACGCGGTGCGCTGCGCCGCCGACCGGGTAGGCGCGGTGTTGCGCGGGTAGATTCCTCGTGGCCGAGCGTCGACTTGTTGGCCGGAATGGGTTGTCGTAGTGCCGTCATGCCTTTCGCGGATATGGCTAGGTGCGGCACCACCGTGTGCGTTCAGTTGTGGCGGGCGGCTTCCTGGGCGAGTTGTACGCGGGAGGTCAGGCCGAGTTTGGCGTAGACGTGGGTGAGGTGGGTTTGCACGGTGCGCGGCGAGACGAAAAGCCGGGTGGCGATGTCGGTATTGCCGAGCCCCTCGCTGACGAGTCGGACGACGTCGCGCTCGGTCGGCGTCAGCGAAGCCCAGCCCGCGGTGGGGCGTTTGCGTTCACCGCGGCCGCGCTGGGCGTAGGCGATCGCCTCCTCGGTGGAGAGGGCGGCGCCCTCGGCCCACAGTGATTCAAAGTCGGGCTGGGCCATGGCATTTCGCAGCGCTGCCACAGAAGACTCATAGCCGGCGTCCCAGACCTTGAACCGCACCGTGCCCATGCGCTGCCGGATGACCGCTGCCGCTCCCAGGAGGCGGGCGGCTTCGCGGTGACTGTCGGCCTCGGCGGCCAGAACAGCGAGGCACTCGAGGGTTTCGGAAATATACACGCAGGCGAAACTTTCGGGGACGCAGGCCAGCGCGTCATGCGCGTCGCGTTCAGCCTGCTCTGGCTCGCCCTGGGCGATCGCCACGCGGGCGCGCGTAGTCAGCGCGGACATCAGCACGGCCCAGCCCGGCGCAGTCGCGACCGCGTCGTCGGCCCAGCTCCGAGCCGCGATCAGATCCCCGCCCGCGAGTGCGGCCTGCGCAATGACGGGGCGCAGGTGCGCCGCGTACCCGGGCAGAACACTCCCGTGCTCCCAGGTCGCCGTGGCCGCGGCCAGCGCCGCCCCAACATCGCCAGCGGCCAAGGCTGTGTTTGCCAACGCAAAGTAACCAACGCTCGCGGCGAGCCCACCGAACTCAGAAGCCGACTCGAGGCTGGCGTCGGCCACGGCGCGCGCCGCACCCGTGTCACCCTGCCACGCCAGCGCGTTGCCCTGATGCGCGAGGCTAATCGCATGGAGTAGCCCGTCGTGGGCGGCCTCGGCCTCGGCGGCCACCGCGCGGAATTGCGTGACAGCGCCAGCCAGATCGCCCTGGACTATCTGTGCCACACCCAGGCATATGCGGCAATGCCGCGAGTTGGACCCATCACCGATCGCGTCGGCGAGGTCGCGTCCTTCTTCGGCGATCACGCTCGCGGCGATCGGGTCACCGGCGGCGATTGCTGCGTCCGCCTGCCAGGTCAGAATCTGGCTGAGCCGCCACTTATCATCCAACTCCCGGGCCAGTTCGATCGCCTCGGCGAAGTACGCCGCTGCCAGCTCGGCGTTGTAGGCGGCGGCCAGGCCGCAGGCGGCCAGCGCCCTGGCCAGCACGACGGGATCCTCGATCTCGCGCGCGAGCACCAGGGCTTGCTGCGTCCGATCCAGGCTGTCGGCAGCGACCAAGATAAGGTCAAGCACCGCTTTGTCGGCCAGCGCCCGGGCGCGTACTGCGGCCGCCACCCCGGCGTCCTGCCCGACCTCGTGAGTGAGGACGCTGTCGAACCAGGCCAACCCTTCCCGGGGCCGGGCCCGCGCGAGCCACAGCGGCTGCAACGACGACGCCACCGCCAACGCCAGCTCGATATCGGAGTTTTCCCGGCTCCACGCAAACGCCGCGCGCAGATTGTCGATCTCGATTTCGGCCTGATCGAGACGCTGCTCATAATCACTGCCTGCCGGGGCGTCGACCACTGCCGCCAGCGACGTGTAGTAATCGCGGTGACGCGACCGGACGGCGTCGGCCTCACCGGACTCGCCGAGCTTTTCCTGCGCGTACTGGCGCACCGTCTCCAGCAGCCGATACCGGGTTCGTCCGCGGCTATCGTCGGCTACCACCAGCGACTTGTCGACCAGCAGGGTGAGCTGATCCAGCACCTGGTAGCGCTCCACTTCACCGGAACCGGCGACTGCTTGGGCGGCGTCGAGTTCGAAGCCACCCAGAAACGCCGCAAGCCGACGGAACAGCACCCGCTCGGACTGGGTCAATAGGGCGTGCGACCAATCCACCGAGGCACGCAACGTCTGTTGGCGACGCACCGCGGTGCGCGCACCGCCGGTCAACAGCCGGAAGCGGTCATGCAGGCTGTCAAGGATCTCGGTCACCGATAAGGCGCGTACTCGCGCTGCGGCGAGCTCGATCGCCAGCGGCAAACCATCGAGACGCGCACAGATCTCCGTCACCGCCGCGGCATTGTCGTCGCTGACGGCGAAATCGGGCCGAGCACGCCGGGCGCGGTCGGTGAACAAATCGATTGCCTCGTCGGCCAGTGACAGCGACGGGACCCGCCAGCTCACCTCGCCAGGCACACCGATCGGCTCACGGCTCGTGGTTAACAGCGTCAAGCTCGGGCAGGCGCTCAACAGGGCGTCGATTAGCCCGGCGCTCGCGTCGAGCAGATGCTCGCAGTTGTCCAGCACCACGAGTATTTGTCGGTCGCGAATGAATCGCAGCAGCGTGTCCGTGGTGGAGCGGCCCGGCTGGTCGGGCAGACCCAGCGCGCGGACCACCGCGATCGGCACGAGATCGGGATCAGTGATCGGCGCCAGATCCACGTACCACACCCCGCCACCGAACTGGTCTATCAGCTCGGCGGCGACCTGCACCGCCAGCCGGGTTTTGCCCACCCCGCCAGCGCCGGTCAGGGTGACCAGCCGGTTCTCGGCCAGCAGCGTTCGCACCTGGGTCAGCTCCGCTCGCCGGCCCACGAAACTCGTCAACTGCACCGAAAGATGCTGAGCACCGCCACTTCCGGCAACCCGCAGCGGTGGGAACTCGTTGAGAACATCGGCGTGACACAGCTGCATCACCCGCTCGGGACGGGGCAAATCGCGCAGCGGATGGATGCCCAGATCGGTCAGCCACGCACCGGCCGGAAGCGAGTCGACAACTAGGGGCTCGGTTGCGCCTGACAGCACCGTCTGGCCCCCGTGCGCCAGATCGCGCAGCCGCGCGGTCCGGTTGATGGTCGGGCCTGCGTAGTTGCCTTCATCGCGCAGCTGCACCTCGCCGGTGTGTACACCGATACGCAGCCGGATCGGCGCCAATGGAGCCCACTGCAACTCCAATGCACATGCCACCGCGTCGGAGGCGCGTGCGAACGCCGCGACGAAACTGTCACCCTCGCCCTGCTCGACTGGGCGCACACCGTCATGGGCCGCGATGATGTCCGACACCGCTTGATTCAGACGGGCGATGGCGGCCGTCATCTCCTCGGGTTGGATCTCCCACAGCCGCGTCGAGCCCTCGACGTCTGCCAACAGCAGCGTCACCGTGCCCGTCGGTAAAAGCCCGCTCACGCCCAGCCCACTCCAGTCCACAAGCGGCGTGTCCGCGCGTGGGTCGATCTGGCTCATGCTAGCCAGCATGCGGCCACCACGAGCCCTAAACATCAGCGAAACCGCGTAGAGCCGCGGACTTCCTACGCGGACTTTTCTAGGTCAAGTCGGCTTGAGCCGCCTCTGTCGGGTGCGACGGGTGAGGTCTGTTGCGGCGTCGGCTCCGGAGGCACAAGTATTAACTTGCAAATAGTTGCATAAAAATGCAGAATCGAGCAGGTGGCTCGAGTGACGAAGGTGGCGGTAGCTGGTGCCAGCGGCTATGCCGGCGGCGAGATCCTGCGGCTGCTGCTCGGGCACCCGGCCTACTGCGACGGGCGCCTGACGATCGGCGCGCTGACCGCTGCCGCCAGCGCGGGCAGCACCCTCGCCGACCACCATCCGCACCTGGTGCCGCTGGCCCAGCGAGTCCTCGAGCCGACCGAGGTTGAGGTGTTGGATGGCCACGACGTGGTTTTCCTCGCGCTTCCGCACGGGCATTCGGCCACGTTGGCGCAACAGCTGAGCCCCCAGACGGTGGTGGTGGACTGTGGTGCGGATTTCCGTCTGGTCGACGCGGGCGCATGGGAGCGGTTCTACGGGTCCCCGCACGCGGGCAGTTGGCCTTACGGGCTGCCCGAGCTGCCCGGCGGGCGGGAGGCGCTGCGCGACGCCCGGCGCATCGCGGTACCGGGTTGCTATCCGACCGCCGCGTTGTTGGCACTGTTTCCCGCGCTGGCCGCCGACCTGATCGATCCCGCCGTCACCGTCGTCGCGGTCAGCGGCGCCTCCGGCGCCGGTCGCGCCGCGAAGACCGAGCTGCTTGGTTCGGAGGTCATCGGTTCGGCGCGGGCGTACAACATCGCCGGCGCACACCGGCACACCCCCGAAATCGTTCAAGGGCTGAAGCAGGTTACCGAGCGGGACGTCACCGTGTCTTTCACACCGGTGCTCATCCCGACCTCCCGCGGCATCCTGGCAACGTGCACGGCACGCACCCAATCACCACTGTCGCAACTCCGCGCCGCCTATGAAAAGGCTTACCATGCTGAGCCTTTCGTTCATCTGCTACCCGAAGGACAACTGCCGCGCACCGGTGCGGTGATCGGCAGCAACGCCGCGCACATCGCGGTCGCGGTCGACGAGGACGCCGCCACGTTCATCGCCATTGCGGCGATCGACAATCTGGTCAAGGGCACCGGCGGCGCGGCGGTGCAGTCGATGAACCTGGCGCTGTGCTGGCCGGAATCCGAGGGCCTTTCGGTGGTCGGGGTGGCGCCGTGACCGACCTTGCTGACGCCGCGCGTCTGGTGCGCGCTCAAGGGGTGACGGCCCCGGCCGGTTTCCGCGCCACCGGGATCGCCGCCGGGATCAAAGCGTCGGGCGCATTGGATCTGGCGCTGGTGTTCAACGAAGGACCGGACTATTCGGCCGCTGGGGTATTCACCCGCAATCAGGTCAAGGCGGCGCCCGTGCTGTGGACACAGCAGGTGCTGACCACCGGGCGGCTGCGGGCGGTGATCCTGAATTCGGGCGGCGCCAACGCGTGCACAGGTCCGGGCGGCTTTGCCGACACTCATGCCACCGCCGAGGCAGTTGCCGCGGCGTTGTCGGACTGGGGTACCGAGACCGGCGCGATCGAAGTCGCGGTGTGCTCAACCGGATTGATCGGTGACCGGCTGCCGATGGACAAGGTTCTCGCCGGGGTCGGTGACGTCGTGCACGAGATGGCCGGCGGGCTGGGCGGCGGAGACGAGGCCGCGCGTGCCATCATGACCACCGACACCGTGCCCAAACAGGTTGCACTGCACCATCCGGATAAGTGGACGATCGGCGGGATGGCCAAGGGCGCCGGGATGCTGGCACCATCGCTGGCGACCATGCTGTGCGTGCTCACCACCGATGCGGTCGCGGACCCCGACGCGCTTGAGGACGCGCTGCGCCGGGCCACCGCGCGGACGTTCGACCGCCTCGACGTCGACGGTAGCTGCTCGACCAACGACACAGTGCTGCTGTTGGCCTCGGGCGCAAGCGAGATCGCCCCGTCCCAAACCGATCTCGACGACGCCGTGCTGCGCGTCTGTGATGACCTGTGCGCCCAGCTGCAGGCCGACGCCGAAGGCGTCACCAAACGGGTCAGCGTGACCGTGACGGGCGCCGCCTCCGAGGACGACGCGCTCGCTGTCGCCCGGGTAGTTGCCCGCGACAGCCTGGTCAAGACCGCGTTGTTCGGCTCCGATCCGAATTGGGGCCGCGTGCTGGCGGCGGTCGGTATGGCGCCGATCAGCCTTGACCCGGACCGAATCACCGTGTCGTTCAACGGTTTTCCAGTATGCATCGACGGCGTCGGGGCCGTGGGCGCGCGCCAGGTGGACCTGTCAGGTGGGGATATCGACGTTCTCGTCGATCTCAAGACGGGCGACGGTCAGGCAACCATCCGCACCACCGACCTGTCTCACGGCTACGTCGAAGAGAATTCGGCGTACTCCTCATGAACATGCCGCCTCCACCTCATCGCTGCGCTCTGCATCGTCGGCGGCGATCATGACCGCCAGCACGCTGTCCACCCAGGTGAAAGCTCAGGTATTGGCGGAGGCTTTGCCGTGGCTCACCCAACTGCACGGCAAGACTGTCGTCGTCAAATACGGCGGCAACGCCATGACCAACGACGCCCTGCGGCGTGAGTTCGCGGCCGACATGGCGTTTTTGCGCAACTGCGGCATCCACCCCGTGGTGGTCCACGGCGGTGGGCCCCAAATCAGCGCCATGCTGAAGCGGCTCGGCATCGCCGGTGACTTCAAGGGCGGATTCCGGGTCACCACACCGGAAGTGCTGGACGTGGCGCGCATGGTGTTGTTCGGCCAGGTCGGCCGTGAGCTGGTCAACCTGATCAATGCCCATGGTCCATATGCGGTCGGTATCACCGGCGAGGACGCCAATCTGTTCACCGCGGTGCGGCGCAGCGTCACCGTCGAGGGTATCGACACCGACATAGGTCTGGTGGGCGACGTCGCTTATGTCAATGCCGCGGCGGTACGGGATCTGATTGCAGCCAACCGGATCCCGGTGGTGTCGACCCTGGCGCCCGACGTCGACGGCGTGGTGCACAACATCAACGCCGACACCGCGGCGGCGGCGCTGGCCGAAGCGCTGGGAGCCGAAAAACTGCTGATGCTCACCGACATCGAGGGCCTGTACACCGATTGGCCCGATCGCGATTCGCTGGTCAGCGAAATCGACACCGCGACACTGGTGCAGCTGCTGCCGAAACTCGAGACAGGCATGATTCCCAAGGTCGAGGCATGTCTGCGCGCCGTCGGCGGCGGCGTGCCCAGCGCACACGTCATCGATGGCCGTGTCGAGCATTGCGTCCTGGTCGAATTGTTCACCGACGAGGGCACCGGCACGAAGGTGGTGAGTGCGTGACGCGCACCCAAACGATGCAGCAGCGGTGGTCCGCAGTGATGATGGACAACTACGGTGTCCCGCCGGTGGCGCTGGCCAGCGGGGACGGCGCCGTTGTTACCGATGTGGATGGGAAGTCCTACCTGGACCTGCTCGGCGGCATCGCCGTCAACGTGCTGGGGCATCGTCACCCTGCCGTGATCGACGCCGTCACGCGACAAATGTCAAGGCTGGGTCATACCTCGAATCTGTATGCCGCCGAACCCGGCATAGCGCTGGCCGAAGCACTGGTCGCCTTGCTCGGCTCCGACGCCGAGACGCGGGTGTTCTTCTGCAACTCCGGCACCGAGGCCAACGAGTTGGCGTTCAAACTGTCCCGGCTGACCGGGCGGACGAAACTGGTTGCGGCCCAGGAAGCTTTCCATGGCCGGACGATGGGTTCGCTAGCACTGACCGGTCAACCGGCCAAGCAGGCGCCGTTTGCGCCGCTGCCCGGTGACGTCACACACGTACCTTATGGTGACACCGATGCACTGGCCATCGCGGTCGGCGACGACACGGCCGCGGTGTTCCTGGAGCCGATCATGGGGGAGAGCGGTGTCGTCGTCCCGCCCGATGGTTACCTCGCGGCCGCCCGCGACATCACCGCCCGGCACGGCGCCCTGCTGGTTGTCGACGAGGTGCAGACCGGGATGGGACGCACCGGTGCGTTTTTCGCCCACCAGCACGACGGGATCACCCCCGACGTGGTGACGCTGGCCAAAGGCCTCGGAGGCGGACTGCCCATCGGGGCGTGCCTGGCGGTCGGCCCGGCCGCGCGACTGCTGACACCCGGCCTGCACGGCAGCACCTTCGGCGGCAACCCAATCTGTGCGGCCGCCGCCCTGGCAGTGCTGCGCGTACTGGCCAGCGACGACCTGGTAAGACGCGCCGAAGTGCTCGGAAAAACGTTGCACCAGGGCATCGAATCGCTTGGTCACCCGTTGATCGACCAGGTTCGCGGTCGTGGTTTGCTGTGCGGTGTGGTGCTCAATGCCCCGGCCGCGAAGGATGCCGAGATCGCATCTCGCGCTGCCGGTTTCCTGGTTAACGCCGCCGCATCCAACGTCATTCGATTGGCGCCGCCGCTGATCATCACCGAACACCAGATCGACACCTTCATCACCGCGCTGCCGGGCATCCTGGATACGGCCGGGGGGGCCTGATGACCCGACACTTCCTACGCGACGACGACCTGTCGCCCGACGAACAGGTCGAAGTGCTGGCGCTGGCCGCCGAACTGAAAAAAGATCCGCTGAGCCGCCGCCCTCTGGAAGGGCCGCGTGGGGTTGCGGTGATCTTCGAGAAAAACTCGACCCGTACCCGGTTTTCGTTCGAAGTGGGTATCGCGCAACTGGGTGGACATGCCGTCGTCGTCGATGGGCGCAGCACCCAGTTGGGACGGGAGGAAACCCTGGGCGACACCGCAAAGGTGTTGTCCCGCTATGTCGATGCGATCGTGTGGCGGACGTTCGGCCAGCAGCGGCTGAACGCGATGGCCGCGACGGCGACGGTGCCGATGGTCAACGCGCTGTCCGATGAATTCCACCCCTGTCAGGTGCTTGCCGATCTGCAGACCATCGCCGAACGCACCGGATCGCTGCGGGGCCTACGGCTGTCGTACTTCGGTGATGGCGCCAACAACATGGCGCAGTCGTTGATGCTCGGCGGCGTCACCGCCGGCATCCACGTGACCATCGCGGCTCCCGACGGGTTTGCCCCTGATCACTCGGTGGTCGCCGCCGCCGAGCGGCGCGCCGCAGACACCGGCGCGTCGGTGAGCATCACCGCGGACCCCGCCGCTGCCGCGTCGGGCGCCGACGTGCTGGTGACCGACACCTGGACGTCCATGAACCAGGAGGACGACGGACTGGACCGGGTCCGGCCGTTCCGACCTTTTCAGCTCAACGCCGATCTGTTGGCCCTGGCTGACTCAGAAGCCATTGTGCTGCACTGTCTTCCGGCGCACCGAGGTCACGAGATCACCGACGACGTGATCGACGGCCCGCACAGCGCGGTATGGGACGAGGCCGAGAATCGGTTGCACGCGCAAAAGGCGTTGTTGGTGTGGCTTTTGGAGCGGTCCAAATGACACGCAGCGGCTCGAAGACCACTCCGGAAGTCACCCGTGCCGGGCGGCAGGCCCGCATCGTGGCGGTCCTGTCGTCGGCTGAGGTCCGCAGCCAGAGCGAGCTGGCCGCGCTGCTCGCCGCCGACGGTGTCGAGGTCACGCAGGCCACGCTGTCGCGGGATCTGGAGGAGCTGGGCGCGGTGAAGTTGCGCGGCGCCGACGGCGGTGTCGGCAGCTACGTGGTGCCCGAGGACGGCAGCCCGCTGCGCGGGGTATCCGGTGGCACCGCACGACTGTCGAGGCTGTTGGGCGAGGTGCTGGTCTCTACCGACGCCAGCGGAAACCTCGCAGTGCTGCGCACCCCGCCCGGGGCGGCAGATTACCTGGCCAGCGCCATCGACCGGGCAGCACTGCCGTACGTCGTCGGGACCATCGCCGGGGATGACACCATCTTCGTGGCGGCCCGCGAGCCGATGACCGGCGCAGAGCTCGCAACCCTGATCCAAGACCTCAAATAGCTCCCACGACGTAAGGAGATCAGTTCATGTCCGAGCGCGTCATCTTGGCGTATTCCGGCGGTTTGGACACCTCGGTGGCGATCAGCTGGATCGGCAAGGAGACCGGCCGGGAGGTCGTCGCGGTCGCGATCGATCTAGGCCAGGGCGGCGAGGACATGGAGGTGGTGCGCCAGCGGGCGCTGGACTGCGGTGCGGTTGAAGCGGTCGTCGTCGACGCTCGCGACGAGTTCGCCGACGATTATTGTCTGCCCACCATCTTGTCCAACGGTCTGTATATGGACCGCTACCCGCTGGTATCGGCGATCAGCCGGCCGTTGATCGTCAAGCATCTGGTCGCCGCGGCCCGCGAACACGGCGGGAGCATCGTCGCGCACGGCTGTACCGGCAAAGGTAACGACCAAGTCCGATTCGAAGTCGGATTCGCCTCGCTGGCACCTGATCTGGAAGTACTGGCGCCGGTTCGCGACTACGCCTGGACGCGGGAGAAGGCTATCGCCTTCGCCGAAGAGAACGCCATCCCGATCAACGTGACCAAACGCTCGCCGTTCTCGATCGACCAGAACGTGTGGGGCCGCGCGGTGGAAACCGGCTTCCTGGAACATCTCTGGAATGCGCCGACCAAGGACGTCTACGCCTACACTGAAGACCCGACGGTCAACTGGAACACCCCCGATGAGGTGATCATCGGATTCGAGCGCGGCGTGCCGGTGTCCATCGATGGCAAGCCGGTGTCGGTGCTGCAGGCCATCGAGGAACTCAACGGGCGTGGCGGCGCACAAGGGGTCGGGCGGCTCGACGTTGTCGAGGACCGGCTGGTGGGTATTAAAAGCCGCGAGATCTACGAGGCGCCTGGGGCGATGGTGCTCATCACCGCCCACACCGAACTCGAGCACGTCACGCTCGAGCGGGAGCTGGGGCGGTTCAAGCGCCAAACCGACCAGCGTTGGGCGGAACTGGTTTACGACGGTTTGTGGTACTCGCCGCTGAAGACGGCGCTGGAGACCTTCGTCGCCAAGACCCAGGAATATGTGTCCGGTGAAATCCGAATGGTGTTGCACGGTGGGCACATTGCGGTCAACGGCCGGCGCAGCGCCGAGTCGCTCTACGACTTCAACCTGGCCACCTACGACGAGGGCGACAGCTTCGACCAATCCGCTTCTCGCGGGTTCGTCTATGTGCACGGTTTGTCCTCGAAGCTCGCCGCCCGCCGTGATTTGCACGCCGAAGAGTCAGCCCACCGGGATCCGGTGTGAGCCGGTGAGCACCAACGAGGGATCGCTGTGGGGCGGGCGGTTCGCCGACGGCCCCTCCGATGCGTTGGCGGCGCTGAGCAGGTCCACCCACTTCGACTGGGTGCTGGCGCCCTACGACCTCACCGCGTCCAGGGCGCACACTCAAGTTCTGTTCCAAGCCGGGTTGCTCACCGAAGAGCAGCGCGACGGGCTGCTTGCCGGGCTGGACAGCCTCGCCGAGGATGTCGCCGACGGAAGCTTCGGGCCGCTGATCACCGACGAGGACGTGCACGCCGCGTTGGAACGGGGATTGATCGACCGGGTCGGGTCCGACCTGGGTGGTCGGCTGCGGGCCGGCCGTTCGCGAAACGACCAGATAGCCACGCTGTTGAGGATGTGGCTACGGGACGCGATACGGCGAGTGGCCGCTGGCGTGCTGGATCTCGTCAGCGCACTGGCCACCCAGGCCGCCGCTCACCCGAGCGCCATCATGCCGGGCAAGACCCACCTGCAGTCCGCTCAGCCGATCCTGCTGGCACACCACCTACTCGCGCACGCCCACCCGTTGCTGCGCGACGTCGACCGGATCGTCGACCTCGATGCGCGCACCGCCGTGTCGCCCTACGGTTCCGGGGCACTGGCCGGTTCGTCGCTCGGGCTTGATCCGGACGCGATCGCCGAACAGCTCGGATTCGCAGCAGCCGCAGACAACTCTGTTGACGCCACTGCGGCAAGGGATTTCGCCGCTGAGGCGGCGTTCGTTTTCGCGATGATAGGCGTCGACCTGTCGCGGCTTGCCGAAGACATCATCATCTGGGGCTCAACCGAATTCGGCTACGTCACCTTGCATGACTCGTGGTCGACGGGCAGCTCGATCATGCCGCAGAAGAAGAACCCCGATATCGCTGAGCTGGCCCGCGGCAAATCCGGTCGGTTGATCGGAAACCTGGCCGGGTTGCTGGCGACGCTGAAGGGTCAGCCGCTGGCCTACAACCGAGACCTGCAGGAGGACAAAGAGCCGGTATTCGACTCGGTCGCGCAGCTGGAGCTGCTGCTGCCGGCGATGGCCGGACTGGTGGCCAGCCTGACATTCAATGTCGAGCGGATGGCGGCGTTGGCCCCGGTCGGCTACACGCTGGCCACTGACATCGCCGAATGGCTGGTGCGCCAAGGTGTGCCGTTCCGGGATGCTCACAAAGCGGCGGGTGCGGCCGTGCGGGTCGCCGAAGAACTTGGTGTTGGGCTCGAGGATCTGAGCGACGACCAGTTGGCTGCCATCAGCAGCGCCTTGACGCCCGAGGTTCGGGAAGTGCTCACCATCGAGGGTTCGGTGTCGTCACGCGACGCGCGTGGTGGCACCGCGCCAACCCGGGTCGCCTCGCAGCTGGACGTGGTTCGTGCAGCCGCCGAACGACTTCGGGGGCAGCTGCGCCGGTAGGAGAACCCGCGGCTTCGCAGCCTCATTCGACGACCTCAGAAAGTTCCAGCCACCGGTGCTCCAGCTCGGAAACGTCGCCTTCAAGATCCCGTAACTCCTGGGTGAGCTGGGTAATACCGATGTGGTCGGATTGGTCATGCTCGGCGAGCTCGCGATGCTTGGCCGCGATCTGGTCGGCCAGCCGCGCCAGCCTGCGGTCGATTCCAGCGATCTCCTTGTGCACCGCCCGCAATTCAGCTCCTGAAATCTCCTGCGACTCAGATGGTCTGGCCGCCGACGGCGCAGCGCGCTGGGCGTTGGCTTGCGCAGTCAGCCGCAGGTATTCGTCGACGCCCCCGGGCAGGTGTCGAAGCCGGCCATCCAGAATCGCGTACTGCTGGTCGGTGACACGCTCCAGCAGGTAGCGGTCGTGGGAGACCACGATCAATGTGCCCGGCCAGGAGTCGAGCAGATCTTCGGTTGCGGCCAGCATGTCGGTGTCGACGTCGTTGGTGGGTTCATCCAGCAGCAGCACGTTGGGCTCGGCCAGCAGCGTGAGCATGAGTTGCAGCCGGCGGCGTTGCCCGCCGGAGAGCTCACCGACGCGCGCCGATAGCTGGCCGCCGGCGAATCCAAGCCGCTCCAACAACTGGGCCGGGGTGACGTCGCGGCCGTCCACGTGATAGCCGCTGCGCAGCCCCCCGAGCACGTCGGCGACCCGCTCGCCCGTCATCGAAGCCAGCTCATCACCCCGCTGGTCGAGGATTGCCAATCGAACTGTCTTGCCGCGCTTGACGTTTCCGGTATCTGGCTGGACCGCACCGGTGATCAGCCCGAGCAGGGTGGACTTGCCGGCTCCGTTGGCCCCGACGATGCCGCTGCGTTCACCGGGGCCTATTCGCCACTCGACATCGCGCAGCACAGGTCGACCGTCAAACGAGACCGACACGTCGAGCAGGTCGACGACGTTCTTGCCGAGCCGGGCGGTGGCAAGTTTGGCCAACTCGACGGTGTTGCGCAGCGGTGGCACGTCGGCGATCAGTTGGTTGGCCGCATCGATGCGGAACTTCGGCTTCGACGTGCGTGCCGGCGGTCCGCGGCGCAGCCAGGCCAGCTCCTTGCGCATCAGGTTTTGCCGCTTGGCCTCGGTGACGGCGGCCTGCCGGTCCCGCTCGACTCGCTGCAACACATAGGCGGCGTAGCCGCCCTCGAACGGCTCGACGATTCCGTCGTGAACCTCCCAGGTCGCGGTCGCCACCTCGTCGAGGAACCAGCGGTCGTGGGTCACCATCAGCAGTCCGCCGGTGTTGCGGGCCCAGCGCTGACGCAAGTGAGCGGCCAACCAGGTGATGCCTTCGATGTCGAGGTGGTTGGTCGGCTCGTCGAGCGCGATGACGTCCCAGTCGCCGACCAGCAGCGCGGCCAGCTGGACCCGTCGCCGCTGGCCGCCGCTGAGTGTGCCGACCGCCGCATCCAAGCTGACGTCGGCGACCAGGCCGTCCACCACGTCACGGATGCGCGGATCACCGGCCCACTCGTGTTCGGGGCGGTCGCCGACAAGCGTCCAACCCACCGTGTTGCCTGAGTCAAGGATGTCCGCCTGGTTCAGCGCGCCGACGCGTAGTCCGCTGCGCTGGGTGACTCGCCCGGCATCCGGGCGCACCTGACCAGTGAGCAAACCCAGCAAACTGGATTTGCCGTCGCCGTTTCGCCCCACGATGCCGACGCGGTCACCGTCGCTGACCCCAACGGTCATCGATTCGAAGACGACCTGATTCGGGTACTCCAGGTGCACTGCCTCGGCCCCCAGCAGGTGTGCCACCGCCCCGACGTTAGCCCGCCGACGGATGCATGCCGCGTAGCGGCATGAGGAGGAGGTGGGCAATCTGGGCTAGCCCGCCGACGATGCATACCGCGTAGCGGCATGAGGTGGGGGCACCTCCCGCTTGCGGGGGAGAGGTCGGCAATCGAGCCGAGTTGCTGAGCAGACTAGGCTGGCGAACGAACTGGCACCGTGACCAAAGCTGCGGGCCCACCCCTTGCGATGTGCCATGATGTGCACGCTGTCAGGCCCACGAGCAGCACAGAATGGTCTCAGTCTTCGAGGGAGCGGCGGCATGGATCTGAAGTTCTCAGCGGTCACGCGGCCGGTTGAGCGCCTGATGGCAACAGCACAGAACGGCCTTGAAGTCCTGCGACTCGGGGGCTTGGAAACAGGTAGCACTCCGTCGCCGTCACAGGTCGTGGAGAGCGTGGCGATGTACAAGCTCCGGCGGTATTTCCCGCCGGACAGCCGGCCGGGTCAGCCGCAGGCAGGTCCGCCGGTGCTGCTGGTGCACCCGATGATGATGTCGGCGAACATGTGGGATGTCACCCGGGAGGACGGGGCGGTCGGCATCCTGCACGCCGCTGGGCTGGATCCCTGGGTCATCGACTTCGGCTCACCCGACCAGGTCGAGGGTGGTATGCGCCGGAATCTGGCCGACCACATCGTTGCGCTGAGCGAGGCGCTTGACCTGACCGCAGAGATCACCGGTCAGGATGTGCACCTGGCCGGCTATTCGCAGGGCGGGATGTTCTGCTACCAGGCAGCGGCCTACCGGCGCTCGAAAGGCATCGCCAGTATCGCGACGTTCGGCGCTCCGGTAGACACCCTGGCTGCGCTGCCGATGGGTATTCCGCCCAACCTCGCTCCCGGTGTTGCCAATTTCATGGCCGACCACGTCTTCAATCGGCTGGATATTCCAAGTTGGTTGGCGCGCACGGGCTTTCAAATGCTCGATCCGCTCAAGACCGCCAAAGCACGGATCGATTTCGTCCGCCAGCTTCACGATCGTGAGGCGCTGCTGCCAAGGGAAGCTCAGCGCAGATTCCTGGATTCGGAGGGCTGGATCGCCTGGTCTGGCCCGGCGATCTCCGAGCTGCTCAAGCAGTTCGTCGCGCATAACCGGATGATGACCGGCGGTTTCGCCATCAACGGTCAACTGGTGACGCTGACCGATATCAGTTGTCCCGTACTGGCTTTCGTTGGCGAGGTTGACGACATCGGTCAGCCGGCCGCGGTGCGCGGTATCCGGCGCGCAGCGCCCAATGCCGAGGTATACGAGTACTCGCTGCGCACAGGTCACTTCGGGCTGGTCGTCGGATCCAAAGCGGCACAGGAGACTTGGCCAACAGTCGCCGATTGGGTGCTATGGATCTCCGGAAACGGAGACAAGCCCACGGACATCTTCCCGATGGCTGATCAGCCGGGCGAGCACACCGACAGCGGTGTCGCGCTCAGTTCCCGGCTGGTGCACGGCCTGGGGGAGGCATCCGGGGTGGCGCTGACACTCGCCCGCGGAGCGGCCGACGCCGTCGTCGCAGCGAACAGGTCCATGCGCACGTTGGCCGTCGAAACCGTCCGAACACTGCCGCGATTAGCCCGACTGGGCCAGATCAACGACCACACCCGGATTTCGCTCGGCCGGATCATCGGCGAACAGGCTCACGATGCTCCCAACGGCGAATTCCTGCTCTTCGATGGACGCGTTCACACCTACGAAGCGGTGAACCGGCGTATCGACAATGTGGTGCGCGGCCTGATCGCGGTCGGGGTGCGTCAAGGCGAACACGTTGGCGTGCTGATGGAAACCCGGCCGAGCGCGCTGGTGGCCATCGCAGCGCTGTCCCGGTTGGGCGCCGTCGCGGTGCTGTTGAAGCCCGACGTCGACCTGGCCGCTGCGGTCCGGCTCGGGGGAGTGAGCGAGATCATCACCGACCCGCCCAACCTCGAGACCGCGCGGCAATTGCCCGGACAGATTCTGGTGCTCGGCGGTGGTGAGTCCCGGGATCTGCATCTGCCCGAGGACGCCGGCGTCATCGACATGGAACAGATCGATCCCGATGCAGTCGAGTTCCCGGCTTGGTATCGGGCGAACCCGGGGTATGCGCGGGATCTGGCGTTCATCGCGTTCAGCACCGCGGGCGGACAACTGGTCGCCAAGCAGATCACCAACTACCGCTGGGCGCTGTCGGCGTTCGGAACCGCCTCGACTGCGGCGCTGGACCGAAACGACACCGTGTACTGCCTGACGCCGCTGCATCACGAGTCCGCGCTGTTGGTCAGCCTCGGCGGCGCGGTGGTCGGCGGCACCCGCGTCGCGTTGTCCCGCGGGCTGCGCGCGGACCGATTCGTCGCCGAAGTGCGCCAGTACGGCGTCACCGTTGTCTCCTACACGTGGGCGATGCTCCGCGACGTCATCGACGACCCGAGCTTCGGGCTGCACGGCAATCACTCGGTGCGGTTGTTCATCGGCTCGGGTATGCCGACCGGGCTGTGGCAGCGCGTCGTCGACGTGTTCGCGCCTGCGCATGTCGTCGAGTTCTTCGCGACCACCGACGGGCATGCGGTGCTGGCCAACGTGTCCGGCGCCAAGATCGGCAGCAAGGGCCGGCCGCTGCCCGGCGCCGGACGCGTCGAGCTGGGCGCCTACGACGCCGAGCATGACCTGATCCTGGAAACCGAGCGCGGGTTGGTCCGGGTGCCAGACCCGAATGAAGTCGGTGTGCTGCTCGCTGAGCCGCGCGGGCCGATCGATCCGAGCGCATCGGTCAAACGCGGTGTCTTCGCTCCCGCCGACACCTGGATCTCCACTGAATATCTGTTCCGCCGCGACGCCGACGGCGACTTCTGGCTAGTCGGCAGCCGTGGTTCGACGGTGCAGACTGCGCGCGGCACTGTGTTCTGCGATCCGATCACCGATGCGCTCGGGCTCATTCCTGCGGTCGACCTCGCGGTGACCTACGGGGTGTCGATGGACGGTCACCAGGTCGCCGTGACAGCGGTGACGTTGCGGCCGGGCGCGACCATCACGGCCGCGGATCTCACCGAAGCGGTGGCTGCCATGCCATTCGGGCTAGGACCCGACGTCGTGCACGTGGTGGCCGAGATGACGCTCAGCGCCACCTATCGTCCGACGGTCAGCGCCCTGCGGGCGGGCGGGATTCCCAAGGCGGGACGCCATGCTTGGTTTTTCGACGCTGATGCGAACCAGTTCCGGCGGTTGACGGGCAACGCGCGCGCGGAGATGTCTGGTGCGCACCGACAAGCGGGGCAAACGTGATTGACGAAACGCTGCTGAGCATCCTGGTGTGCCCGGCCGACCGCGGCCCACTGATGTTGGTCGGCGAGCCAAACGACGAGCTGCTCTACAACCCGCGACTGCGGCGCGCTTACCGCATCGAGGACGGCATCCCGGTGCTGCTGGTCGACGAGGCGACCGAGGTCAGCGACGACGAGCATGCCCAGCTCATGGCGCGGGCCACCCCGGCAAGTCGCCAGTGAGGTAACGCTGCAGGTTCGGTGCGATGGTGTCCGCAATTTGCTGAGCGGGAAGCGATGCAAACGGCTCCAACTCCAAGATGTAGCGTGCCATCACCACGCCCACCAGCTGTGAGGCGACGAATTGGATGCGGATGTTGCCGCTGCCAGGGGGATCGTCGACTCGCGTGCCCACCTCCACCGCGATCACGTCCTGGATGAACGTGCGAAACAAGTTGACCTCCGACCCCGCCATGATTGATCGCAGCGTGGCAATAAACGCCGCACCGATCTCGGAGTCCCACAGCGGCAACAACATTGACGGCAGTTTGTAGCCGAGTTCCTCGACGGGCACGTCGCGCAACGGGCCGATCACGTCCATCGGGTCGATCGGGATGTGAACCGCCGCGGCGAACAGCTGTTCCTTGGTGCCGAAGTAGTGATGTACCAAGGCCGAATCCACATCGGCTGCCGCTGCCACGGCGCGTATCGAGGTATTACTAATCCCATTGCGGGCAAACAGTTCTCGGGCACTGGCAAGAATCCGATCACGCGTGTTCGAGCTGCCGGCTGGACGACCCGGTCGCTTGCGTCCGGCGTTGGTGGCCGTCACGTCAGGGCGTCTGTCGACGCAGGGTCGCGGCGGCCAGGCATAGTGCCGCGACCGCAAAACCCAACACGACCGTAATGTCGCGCACCGCGACACCGGTTAGCTCGCTGTGCGCGCCCACCTGCTGCAGAGCCTCCAGTGCATAGCTGGCCGGCAGCACATTGCTGATCCACTCCAACCAGGTGGGCATCAGTGCGCGCGGGACGATGATGCCCGCCAGCAGCAGCTGCGGCACCATCACCAGCGGAATGAACTGTACGGCCTGAAACTCAGTCCGCGCGAACGCACTACACAACAATCCGAGGCCGACGCCGAGTACCGCGTTGACAATCGCGATCACGAACACCCAGAACGGACTCCCCGCGGTATCGAAGCCGAGCAACCAGAACGACACGATGCACGCCAGAACGGCTTGTGTCGCAGCGGCGATCGAGAACGCGGTGCCGTAGGCGATCAGCAGGTCGAGCCGGCGCAGCGGGGTGGTCAGGATGCGCTCCAACGTCCCCGAGGCCCGCTCTCGCTGCATCGTGATCGCCGTGATGATGAACATGACGAAAAGTGGGAACAGGCCGAGCAGGATCAGACAGGCGTTGTTGAACGGTGTCGGAGCACCGGGTCGGTGGGGGGCATTCTGAAACATGAAGTACATGAGCGTGATGACCAGGATGGGCACCGCCAGGATCATCGCGATGCTGCGAGGGTCGGCCAGCAGTTGCCGCAGAATCCGCAACGTGGTGGCGCTGTACGGTTTTAGGTACCCCTGCAGGCCTACCCGGCTTGGCGCTTGGTGTTGTGCTTGATGATGGACAGAAACGCGTCCTCCAGTGACGTGCATCCGGTGTCCTCTCGTAGTTGGGTCGGGGTGGTGTGTGCGATCAGGTGACCGTCGCGCATCAGCAACAGATCGCCGCAGTGGTCGGCTTCGTCCATCACATGGCTGGACACCAGCAGCGTGGTCCCGGCTCGGGCTAGGTCGGTGAACTGCTCCCACAGATCTGCCCGCAGCACGGGGTCCAAACCCACGGTCGGCTCGTCGAGAACCAGCAACTCGGGCTGGCAGACCAACGCACACGCCAGCGACACCCTGGTGCGCTGACCACCGGAGAGGTTCCCGCAATAAGCCGTGCTGTGATCGCTGAGACCCACCCGGTCAATCGCGGAGTCGGCGGCGCGGCTGTCAAAGCCGTACAGCGACGCGAAATAGCGGACGTTGTCGACGATCCGCAGATCGTTGTAGATCGTTGGGTCCTGCGGCAGGTATCCGATCCGATGGCGCAGCGGCGCTGATCCGGCCGGCAGACCGAGCACCCGGACGGTGCCCGAAGCGATGAGCTGGGTGCCGACAACGCAACGGATCAAGGTGGTCTTCCCGCAGCCCGACGGCCCGAGCAGGCCGGTGATACTCCCCCGATTTATCCGTACCGAGAAGTCGTGCAGCGCCGGGCGTTTGCCGCGAATTACCCGCAAATGGCTGATGTCGACTGCTGCTTCGTGACCGTTCGATAGTAATTCATCATTTGATGAAGTCATCATACGGTGAATATCCGCCCCTGCTGCCCGCTTGTCAAGGGTCGCGGGCAGAATCTGTCGGATGGGCGCTGACGAACTCGCGGTCGACCCGGTCGAAGCGGCGCATCGGCTACTCGGCGCCACTCTCACCGGTCGCGACGTCACCGCGACGATTGTCGAGGTAGAGGCCTACGGCGGGGTGCCCGACGGTCCGTGGCCAGATCCCGCGGCGCATTCGTACCGCGGTCCTACCGGCCGTAGCACGGTGATGTTCGGCCCTCCCGGCCGGCTCTACACCTACCGCAGCCACGGCATCCATGTGTGCGCAAACGTGGTGTGCGGAGCCGACGGCACTGCCGCCGCGGTGCTGCTGCGGGCGGCCGCGATCGAGACCGGGCTCGACATCGCGCAGTCCCGGCGCGGCGCGTTGATCCGCGTCGGCGCTCTCGGGCGCGGACCGGGAAATCTCTGCTCGGCTGCCGGAATCACCATGGCCGACAACGGAATCGACCTGTTCGACGCCGACAATCCGGTGCGGCTGAAGCTCAACGACACCGTCGAAGCAGTCTCCGGGCCTCGTGTCGGTATCAGCCAAGCCGCCGACCGACCGTGGCGGCTGTGGTTACCGGGGCGAGCGGAGGTCTCGGCTTACCGTCGCAGCCCGAAAGCGCCGGCGCCGGGAGCCAGTGACTAGGTATTCGACGCGCCGTCCGGTCGGCCGCCGCCGGGGCGCGGCATCAGTGCGAGAAGATCTATAACTGTGGGCGTTGAATCCGCTGAATCTGCGGGCATCCTCGACGAGCTGAGCTGGCGTGGGCTGATCGCACAGTCGACCGACCTTGACGCGCTGGCAGGCGAGGCCGCCCGGGGGCCGATCACCCTTTACGCCGGATTTGACCCCACCGCGCCCAGCCTGCATGCCGGACATCTCGTGCCGCTATTGGCGCTGCGGCGCTTTCAGCGGTCCGGACATCGACCCGTGGTTCTTGCCGGCGGCGCAACTGGCTTGATCGGCGACCCGCGCGAAACTGGTGAACGGGTGCTCAACACCGACGAGACCGTCCAGGAGTGGACTGGGCGGATCCGAGGACAGCTGGAACGCTTCGTCGACTTCGACGGCTCACCGACGGGCGCCATCGTCGAAAACAACCTCGAGTGGACCAGCGCCATGTCAGCGATTGAGTTGCTGCGCGACGTCGGCAAGCACTTCTCGGTCAACGTCATGCTGGACCGGGACACCATTCGGCGACGGCTGGAAGGTGAGGGGATTTCTTATACGGAATTCAGCTACATGCTGTTGCAGGCCAACGATTATGTCGAGCTTTACCAACGCCATCACTGTGTGTTGCAGATCGGCGGATCCGACCAGTGGGGCAACATCATCGCCGGCGTCCGCTTGGTCCGCCAGAAGCTGACGGCCTCCGTGCATGCCCTCACGGTTCCGCTGGTGACCGCCGCCGACGGGACGAAGTTCGGAAAATCCACCGGCGGCGGCAACGTGTGGCTGGACCCCGAGATGACCACTCCGTACGCCTGGTATCAGTACTTCGTCAACACGGCTGATGCCGACGTCATCCGGTACCTGCGCTGGTTCACCTTTCTGTCGGCCGACGAGTTGGCCGAACTGGACGAGGCAGCCGCATCTCGGCCACAGGAACGTGCAGCGCAACGGCGATTGGCGCGTGAACTCACGACGCTCGTGCACGGCGAGCAAGCTACCGAGGCCGTCGAACATGCGAGCCAGGCGTTGTTCGGCCGAGGGGAACTCGCCCGTCTGGACGAGGCCACGCTGAGGGCCGCGCTTCGGGAGACCTCGGTAGCCGAGCTGAAACCGGGTACGCCGGACGGGATCGTCGACCTGCTGGTCGCGAGCGGGCTCGCGCAGAGCAAAGGTGCCGCGCGACGCACGATCGCCGAGGGCGGCGTATCCGTCAACAACACGAAGATCGACGACGAGAACTGGGTACCCCGACCAACCGACTTCCTGCACGGACGGTGGCTGGTGCTGCGCCGGGGCAAGCGGAATATTGCCGGGGTCGAACGCGTTGCATGATCTTGCGACTTCGAAACACGGCGTCTAGCAGGTTGTTTGACTCGGAGTTTCCTGTCGCGTAACTTGATCGAGTCGTCGCGACGCGGCAGGTCCGTCGAGCGCGACGATGTCCCAGAGGGAAACTCCACTTCCGTGGGATCCTTCGTCGTCCGCACAGCGAGTAAGCGGCAAAGAGCCGCGGGGCTTGTTGCGCGGCCGGAGGGGTGTTGTTTGAGAACTCAATAGTGTGTTTGGTGGTTTTGTTTTGTTGTTGTTTTTTGGCCATGCCTTTTGCATTTCCCGTGTGTGGGTGTGGTTGTTTTTTGATGCCAGTTTTTTGGTGTCTTTTTGTTAGGTCAGATTTTTCTGATTCGGATTCGCCCACGGTTGTGGGGGTTTTTGTTTGGAGAGTTTGATCCTGGCTCAGGACGAACGCTGGCGGCGTGCTTAACACATGCAAGTCGAACGGAAAGGTCTCTTCGGAGATACTCGAGTGGCGAACGGGTGAGTAACACGTGGGTGATCTGCCCTGCACTTTGGGATAAGCCTGGGAAACTGGGTCTAATACCGGATAGGACCATGCCATGCATGTGGTGTGGTGGAAAGCTATTTGCGGTGTGGGATGGGCCCGCGGCCTATCAGCTTGTTGGTGGGGTGATGGCCTACCAAGGCGACGACGGGTAGCCGGCCTGAGAGGGTGTCCGGCCACACTGGGACTGAGATACGGCCCAGACTCCTACGGGAGGCAGCAGTGGGGAATATTGCACAATGGGCGCAAGCCTGATGCAGCGACGCCGCGTGGGGGATGACGGCCTTCGGGTTGTAAACCTCTTTCACCATCGGCGAAGCCTTCAGCTTTTGTTGGGGGTGACGGTAGGTGGAGAAGAAGCACCGGCCAACTACGTGCCAGCAGCCGCGGTAATACGTAGGGTGCGAGCGTTGTCCGGAATTACTGGGCGTAAAGAGCTCGTAGGTGGTTTGTCGCGTTGTTCGTGAAATTCCCTGGCTTAACTGGGGGCGTGCGGGCGATACGGGCAGACTGGAGTACTGCAGGGGAGACTGGAATTCCTGGTGTAGCGGTGGAATGCGCAGATATCAGGAGGAACACCGGTGGCGAAGGCGGGTCTCTGGGCAGTAACTGACGCTGAGGAGCGAAAGCGTGGGGAGCGAACAGGATTAGATACCCTGGTAGTCCACGCCGTAAACGGTGGGTACTAGGTGTGGGTTTCCTTCCTTGGGATCCGTGCCGTAGCTAACGCATTAAGTACCCCGCCTGGGGAGTACGGCCGCAAGGCTAAAACTCAAAGGAATTGACGGGGGCCCGCACAAGCGGCGGAGCATGTGGATTAATTCGATGCAACGCGAAGAACCTTACCTGGGTTTGACATGCGCAGGACGCCAGTAGAGATATTGGTTCCCTTGTGGCCTGTGTGCAGGTGGTGCATGGCTGTCGTCAGCTCGTGTCGTGAGATGTTGGGTTAAGTCCCGCAACGAGCGCAACCCTTGTCTCATGTTGCCAGCGCGTTATGGCGGGGACTCGTGAGAGACTGCCGGGGTCAACTCGGAGGAAGGTGGGGATGACGTCAAGTCATCATGCCCCTTATGTCCAGGGCTTCACACATGCTACAATGGCCGGTACAAAGGGCTGCGATGCCGTGAGGTTAAGCGAATCCTTTAAAGCCGGTCTCAGTTCGGATCGGGGTCTGCAACTCGACCCCGTGAAGTCGGAGTCGCTAGTAATCGCAGATCAGCAACGCTGCGGTGAATACGTTCCCGGGCCTTGTACACACCGCCCGTCACGTCATGAAAGTCGGTAACACCCGAAGCCAGTGGCCTAACCCTTGTGGGGGGAGCTGTCGAAGGTGGGATCGGCGATTGGGACGAAGTCGTAACAAGGTAGCCGTACCGGAAGGTGCGGCTGGATCACCTCCTTTCTAAGGAGCACCACGAAATACGCCCCGCATCTGGGTGGGGTGTGAGCCGTGAAGGGGTGCGCTGCTGTAGTGGCGCGCACCGGGTGCACGACAACAATGTCCCCCTGTCATCTTGTGTGGTGGGGGCATGAATCGCCGGACACACTATTGGGCCCTGAGACAACACTCGGCTAGTTCGTGTGGGGTCTCCCCATCTTGGTGGTGGGGTGTGGTGTTTGAGTGTTGGATAGTGGTTGCGAGCATCTAAGCAAGATCGCTGTATTTTTTGCAGTGTTTTTTGTTGAGTGTTTTTTTGTGTTGTAAGTGTTTAAGGGCGCATGGTGGATGCCTTGGCATCAGGAGCCGATGAAGGACGTGGGAGGCTGCGATATGCCTCGGGGAGCTGTCAACCGAGCGTGGATCCGAGGATGTCCGAATGGGGAAACCCGGCACGAGTGATGTCGTGTCACCCAGCGGTGAATATATAGCCGGTGGGAGGGAACGCGGGGAAGTGAAACATCTCAGTACCCGTAGGAAAAGAAAACAAGTGTGATTCCGTTAGTAGTGGCGAGCGAACGCGGAGGATGGCTAAACCGCACGCATGAGATACCGGGTAGGGGTTGTGTGTGTGGGGTTGTGGGAGTGATACGTCTTGGTTCTACCTGGCCAAGGGGCAGTAGTGTGTGGTTAATCGAAGTGGCCTGGGATGGTCTGCCGTAGACGGTGAGAGCCCGGTAGGTGAAAACTGCATGCCTGTTTGTGTTATTTCCCGAGTAGCAGCGGGCCCGTGGAATCTGCTGTGAATCTGCCGGGACCACCCGGTAAGCCTGAATACTTCCTGATGACCGATAGCGGATCAGTACCGTGAGGGAATGGTGAAAAGTACCCCGGGAGGGGAGTGAAAGAGTACCTGAAACCGTGTGCCTACAAGCCGTCAGAGCCCTCCTTTGGTGGGGTGATGGCGTGCCTTTTGAAGAATGAGCCTGCGAGTCAGGGACATGTCGCGAGGTTAACCCGGGTGGGGTAGCCGCAGCGAAAGCGAGTCTGAATAGGGCGTATCCCCGTCAGGGGTGTAGTGGTGTGTTCTGGACCCGAAGCGGAGTGATCTACCCATGGCCAGGGTGAAGCGCGGGTAAGACCGTGTGGAGGCCCGAACCCACTTAGGTTGAAGACTGAGGGGATGAGTTGTGGGTAGGGGTGAAAGGCCAATCAAACTCCGTGATAGCTGGTTCTCCCCGAAATGCATTTAGGTGCAGCGTTACGTGGTTCACCACGGAGGTAGAGCTACTGGATGGCCGATGGGCCCTACTAGGTTACTGACGTCAGCCAAACTCCGAATGCCGTGGTGTCTAGCGTGGCAGTGAGACGGCGGGGGATAAGCTCCGTGCGTCGAAAGGGAAACAGCCCAGATCGCCGGCTAAGGCCCCCAAGCGTGTGCTAAGTGGGAAAGGATGTGCAGTCGCATAGACAACCAGGAGGTTGGCTTAGAAGCAGCCACCCTTGAAAGAGTGCGTAATAGCTCACTGGTCAAGTGATTGTGCGCCGATAATGTAGCGGGGCTCAAGCACACCGCCGAAGCCGCGGCAACCCGCAAGGGTTGGGTAGGGGAGCGTCCCCTCACCAGCGAAGCAGTGAAGTGATTCAACTGTGGAGGTGTGGGGAGTGAGAATGCAGGCATGAGTAGCGATAAGGCAAGTGAGAACCTTGCCCGCCGAAAGACCAAGGGTTCCTGGGCCAGGCCAGTCCGCCCAGGGTGAGTCGGGACCTAAGGCGAGGCCGACAGGCGTAGTCGATGGACAACGGGTTGATATTCCCGTACCCGTGTGTGGGCGCCCGTGACGAATCAACCCTGCTAACCACCCAAAAGGTGGCCGATCAATCCCCTTCGGGGGGGCGAGGGCCGCCGGCTGCGTGGGACCCGGGTTGGTAGTAGTCAAGCGATGGGGTGACGCAGGAAGGTAGCCGTACCAGTCAGTGGTAATACTGGGGCAAGCCGGTAGGGAGACATCTAGGCAAATCCGGATGTCATATTCCTGAGAGGTGATGCATAGCCGGATGAGGTGAATTCGGTGATCCTAAGCTGCCGAGAAAAGCCTCTAGCGAGCACACACATGGCCCGTACCCCAAACCGACACAGGTGGTCAGGTAGAGAATACCAAGGCGTACGAGAGAACTATGGTTAAGGAACTCGGCAAAATGCCCCCGTAACTTCGGGAGAAGGGGGGCCTCCACACCGTCAACACCTTCGCGGTGGGCAGCGGGAGGAGGTCGCAGAAACCAGTGAGAAGCGACTGTTTACTAAAAACACAGGTCCGTGCGAAGTCGCAAGACGATGTATACGGACTGACGCCTGCCCGGTGCTGGAAGGTTAAGAGGACCTGTTAACCCCTCGGGGTGAAGCGGAGAATTTAAGCCCCAGTAAACGGCGGTGGTAACTATAACCATCCTAAGGTAGCGAAATTCCTTGTCGGGTAAGTTCCGACCTGCACGAATGGCGTAACGACTTCTCAACTGTCTCAACCATAGACTCGGCGAAATTGCACTACGAGTAAAGATGCTCGTTACGCGCGGCAGGACGAAAAGACCCCGGGACCTTCACTACAACTTGGTATTGGTGTTCGGTTCGGTTTGTGTAGGATAGGTGGGAGACTATGAAACTCCAACGCTAGTTGGGGCGGAGTCGTTGTTGAAATACCACTCTGATCGTATTGGACACCTAACGTCGAACCCTGAACCGGGTTCACGGACAGTGCCTGGCGGGTAGTTTAACTGGGGCGGTTGCCTCCTAAAATGTAACGGAGGCGCCCAAAGGTTCCCTCAACCTGGACGGCAATCAGGTGTCGAGTGCAAGTGCACAAGGGAGCTTGACTGCAAGACCTACACGTCAAGCAGGGACGAAAGTCGGGACTAGTGATCCGGCACCTCTGAGTGGAAGGGGTGTCGCTCAACGGATAAAAGGTACCCCGGGGATAACAGGCTGATCTTCCCCAAGAGTCCATATCGACGGGATGGTTTGGCACCTCGATGTCGGCTCGTCGCATCCTGGGGCTGGAGCAGGTCCCAAGGGTTGGGCTGTTCGCCCATTAAAGCGGCACGCGAGCTGGGTTTAGAACGTCGTGAGACAGTTCGGTCTCTATCCGCCGCGCGCGTCAGAAGCTTGAGGAAACCTGTCCCTAGTACGAGAGGACCGGGACGGACGAACCTCTGGTCCACCAGTTGTCCCACCAGGGGCACCGCTGGATAGCCACGTTCGGACAGGATAACCGCTGAAAGCATCTAAGCGGGAAACCTTCTCCAAGACCAGGCTTCTCACCCATCAAGTGGGATAAGGCCCCCCGCAGACCACGGGATCAATAGACCAGACCTACACACGCAGCAATGCGCACAGGGAACTGGCACTAACCGGCCGAAAACTTACCAACACCGCAACCACAACCAACCACACACCCACCCCACCACCAAAACCAACTAAACAAAGTTACGGCGGCCACAGCGACAGGGAAACGCCCGGACCCATCCCGAACCCGGAAGCTAAGCCTGCCAGCGCCGATGATACTACCCAACCCGGGTGGAAAAGTAGGACACCGCCGAACACACACCCAAAAAAGGGCACCCCACCAGGTGCCCTTTTTTGTATTCCCGATCCAACTAATCAAATTCGAAATTGCGATCGAATTCGCTTATCGGTGGCGCCGACACATCGTGTTCGCACAGCCCGTATCCTTTGACGGGAGACACCGAAGTAATTCCAGTTGAAGGGTACGAGTGGTCGAGGACACGCGCGGCGACGGGGCACGGCGACCGAGGCGAGAACCGCGTTCCCAAGCACCCACTTCGGGCCCCGGGCGCGCGCGCAGAGCGCAGCCCCAGAATGGCCCCATCGACGATGACCGCACTGCGCCGCGGATTCCGGCCGACATCGAGGCAAAACAACTGGCACCCGAAATCCGGCGCGAGCTCAGCACTTTGGACCGCGCCACCGCCGACGCAGTGGCTCGCCACCTGGTCGCCGCGGGCGAATTGATCGACGACGACCCCGAGGCCGCGCTAAGCCATGCCCGCGCCGCTCGTGCCCGCTCTGGCCGCATCGCCGCCGTCCGGGAAGCCGTCGGTATCGCGGCCTACCACTGTGGCGACTGGTCGCAGGCCCTGGGCGAGCTGCGGGCGGCCCGCCGGATGGGCAGCAAGTCCCCACTATTCCCGCTGATCGTCGACTGCGAACGCGGTCTCGGCCGGCCGGAACGGGCGCTTGAGCTGGCGCGCGGACCTGAGGCGGCCAAGCTCAGCGGCTACGAAGCCGACGAGTTGCGCATCGTCACCGCCGGCGCCCGCGCAGACCTGGGTCAGCTCGAACAAGCCCTTACCGTCTTGTCCACCCCGCAGCTGGACCCGACGCGGACCGGGGCGATCGCAGCCCGGCTGTTCTACGCGTACGCGGAGACGCTGCTGGCGCTCGACCGAGGCGACGAGGCGCTGCAATGGTTCCTGCACGCCGCCGCTGCGGACGTCGAGGGTGTCACCGATGCCGAAGACCGCGTGAGCGAGCTCGGCTGACGTGGGAACGCTTGCGCAGGAATACGATTGCCTACTTCTCGACCTGGACGGGACGGTGTTCCGCGGCCACGAGCTGACCGAGGGAGCCGCGGCATCGTTGAAAAAAGTCCCGGGCCGAAAGCTATTCGTCACCAACAACGCGTCGCGCAGTGCCGACGAGGTCGCGAGCCACCTGCACGACATCGGTCTCAACGCGACTGCCGACGACGTGGTCACCAGCGCGCAAAGCGCTGCCCGCGTCCTGGCCGCTCAATTGGCGCCCGAGTCTCGGGTGCTGGTCGTCGGCACCGATTCGCTTGCCGCTGAGGTCGCGGCCGTCGGTCTGCGGCCGGTACGGCTATGGCATGACAAACCGCATGCCGTGGTCCAAGGTCATTCTCCTGAAACCGGGTGGACCAATCTCGCCGAGGCGGCGTTGGCCATTCGGGCCGGAGCCCTGTGGGTGGCGGCCAACGTCGATCCCACCCTGCCCAGCGAACGCGGTCTGCTGCCCGGCAATGGTTCCATGGTCGCCGCGCTGAAAACGGCGACCGAGGCGGAGCCCCAGGTCGCGGGTAAGCCGTCGCCGACCTTGATGACAGATGCGTTGGCACGCGGTGACTTTCACGCGCCACTGGTGGTCGGTGATCGGCTTGATACCGATATCGCCGGAGCTAACGCCGCCGGGCTGCCCAGCCTGCTGGTGCTCACTGGTGCCAGTTCTGCGCGGGACGCGGTGCACGCGGTGCCCGAACAACGCCCCACCTACATCGGCGACGACCTGCGCTCGCTGCACCGAGATACCGATGCGCTTGCGGTGGCGCCGCAACCGGCCTGGCACGTCGAGACCGCTGACAGGTCGGTGACGGTCAGCACCGGACACGACGATGACGCCGGCGACGGCGCGGCGAGCGATGACCTGTCGGTTGTTCGCGCCGTCGCCAACGCTGTCTGGGCGGCCCAGCACGACAAACAAACCGTCACCATCAAGGCCGGCGACGACACCGCCCACGACGCCCTGCAGCGCTGGTCCTTGGCGTAAATCCGATAGCGTTAGGAACGCAATGACTACCGACCCTGAACAGATTCGCGCGCGGATCAACGCCGTGCTCGCCGAGCTACCTGATCCTGCCAACGTCGAGAACATGCCCAGCGAAGCCGATCTCGAAGAGCTCGCGCGCAGGCTGTCTGAGGCGCACGACATGCTGGTGCAGGCGCTGGAGTCGGCGGAGAAGGGCTGAGCGCTCCCGTGCCGCGGCGTACCCGTGTTGACGTCGAGCTAGTCCGGCGCGGGCTGGCTCGATCCCGCCAGCAGGCCGCGGAGTTGATCGGTGCCGGCAAGGTGAGCATTGACGGCATGCCGGCGGTCAAACCGGGCACCGCCGTTGCGGCAACCGCGGCGCTGAGCGTCGCAGGTGACGCCGAACGCGGCTGGGTGTCGCGCGGCGCCCACAAACTCATCGGCGCGCTCGACACCTTCGGTATCAGCGTTGAGGGTCGACGCTGTCTGGATGCCGGCGCCTCGACCGGTGGATTCACCGAGGTCTTGCTGGACCGCGGCGCAGGTGAAGTGATCGCCGTCGATGTCGGCTACGGCCAGCTGGCCTGGTCGCTGCGGTCGGACCCTCGGGTGGTGGTCGTGGAACGTACCAACGCGCGGGAGCTGACGGCGGCGGTGATCGGCGACCCCGTTGACGCCATAGTCGCTGACCTGTCGTTCATCTCCCTGACCACAGTGTTGCCCGCGCTGACTGGATGTGCGTCGCACAACGCGGATATCGTTCCCATGGTGAAGCCGCAGTTCGAGGTAGGTAAGGGTCAGGTGGGAGCCGGCGGGGTAGTGCACAGTCCCGAGCTGCGGGTCGGATCGGTGCTGGCCGTCGCGCGCCGCGCCGAGGAGCTGGGATGGCACACCGTCGGGGTCACCCCAAGCCCGCTACCGGGCCCGTCGGGCAACATCGAATACTTCCTGTGGCTGCGCGCCGAGACCGATCGGGGCCTTTCGGCTGATGACTTGGAGTGCGTGGTACACCGGGCCGTCGAGGCGGGTCCGCAATGAACCGGGGGCGCATCGTGCTGCTGGTAGTCCACACCGGACGTGCGGAAGCCACCGAGACTGCCCGTCGGGTGGAGAAAGTACTGGGCGACAACAATATTGGCCTCCGAGTGCTGTCAGCCGAGGCGGTAGACAGGGGTCCGCTGCATCTGGCTCCGGACGATGTGCGCGCGTTGGGTGTCGACATCGAGGTGGTCGACGCCGACCCAAACGCTGCCGACGGATGCGAGCTGGTGCTGGCACTCGGCGGCGACGGCACCTTCTTGCGCGCCGCGGAACTCGCGCGCAATGCCAACATTCCGGTGCTGGGCATCAACCTGGGCCGGATCGGATTTTTGGCCGAGGCCGAAGCGGAGGCCATCGATAGCGTGCTCGAGCATGTCATCGCCCGGAGCTACCGCATCGAAGAACGGTTGACCCTCGACATTGCGGTGCGGGTGAAGGGCGAGCTTATCGGCCGCGGCTGGGCGCTCAACGACGCCAGCCTGGAGAAGGGGCCACGGCTCGGTGTGCTGGGGGTGGTCGTCGAAGTCGACGGCCGGCCGGTGTCGACCTTCGGCTGCGACGGCGTCTTGGTGTCGACACCCACCGGATCCACGGCCTACGCGTTCTCCGCGGGCGGCCCCGTGCTGTGGCCGGATCTGGAGGCGCTGTTGGTGGTGCCCAACAACGCCCACGCGCTGTTCGCCCGGCCGATGGTCACCAGCCCCGACGCTGCCATCGCCATCGAAATCGAGGCCGACGGACACGACGCCCTGGCGTTCTGCGACGGCCGCCGGGAGATGCTCGTCCCGGCCGGTGCACGGTTGGAGGTGCGGCGTTGCGACGTATCAGTGAAATGGGCGCGGCTGGATAGTGCGCCGTTCACCGACCGCCTCGTGCGCAAGTTCCGCCTGCCGGTCACCGGCTGGCGTGGACGGTAACGGTGCTGCCCGGTGCTTAGTGAAATACGGATCGAGTCGCTGGGCGCCATCAGCGTCGCGACGGCCGAATTCGACCGCGGCCTGACGGTACTGACCGGGGAAACGGGCACCGGCAAGACCATGGTGGTCACCGGGCTGCACCTGCTGGGTGGCGGCCGCGCCGACGCCAACCGGGTGCGCTCGGGGGCGGACCGCGCGGTCGTCGAAGGGCGCTTCACGACAGCCGATCTCGACGAGAAAGCGGCAGCGCAGATCGACGAGGTGCTGGACGCCTCGGGAGCCGAGCGTGACGAGGACGGCAGCATTATCGCGCTGCGCTCTGTCAGCCGCGACGGTCCTTCGCGGGCGTATCTCGGTGGGCGCAGCGTGCCCGCCAAATCGCTGAGCGGTTTCACCACCGAGCTGCTCACCCTGCACGGACAAAACGACCAATTGCGGTTGATGCGGCCCGACGAGCAACGCGGGGCGCTCGACAGGTTCGCGGCCGTCGGCGCCCGGCTAGAGCGTTATCGCAAACTGCGCGACGCATGGCAGTCTGCGCGGCGCGACTTCGTCGACCGAAGCAACCGGGCCCGTGAATTGGCTCAGGAGGCCGACCGGCTGAAGTTCGCGCTGAACGAGATCCACACCGTCGATCCCGCGCCTGGTGAGGACGATGCGCTGATCGCCGACATCCTTCGGCTCTCCGAGTTGGACGCGCTGCGCGAGGCTGCGGCCGGCGCACGCGGCGCCTTGTCCGGGGCATGGGACGACGCCGCCGCCGACCTGACCGGATTACCCGCGTCAGCGGCCGACGCCCTGGCGCGGGCGAAGACGGCGCTGGAGTCCACTGACGACGCCACGCTGCGCGGGTTGGCCGATCAGCTGGGTGAAGCGCTGACCGTGGTCGACGATGCCGCGCGTGAGCTCGGCGGCTACCTGAGCGAACTACCTCCCGACGCCAGCACATTGGACGCAAAGCTCGCCCGGCAAGCCGAGCTGCGCACGCTGACTCGCAAGTACGCTGCCGACATCGACGGTGTGCTGCAGTGGGCCCGCGATGCGCGAGATCAGCTGGCTCACTTGGATGTTTCCGAAGAGGCGCTGGCCGGCCTGCAACGTCGCGTCGACGACTTAGCGACCCAATTAGCCGGTGCGGCAACTGAACTCAGCAAGGCACGTAGCCAAGCCGCCAAGCGACTGGCCAAGGAAGTCAGCGGCGAGCTGTCCGGCCTGGCGATGGCCGACGCCGAGTTCACCATCACCGTCACGACCATGCCGGCTGCTCTCGACGATCCCGCCGCGCTGATGCTGCCCTCAGGCGCGCGGGTCCACGCCGGTGGGGACGGTGTCGACCAGGTCGAGTTCGGCTTCGCCGCGCATCGCGGTGTGACCATGCTGCCGCTGGCAAAGAGCGCGTCAGGCGGCGAGCTGTCGCGGGTGATGCTGGCCCTGGAAGTGGTACTGGCGGCGTCGATGGCGGGTACCACGATGGTGTTCGACGAGGTCGACGCCGGTGTAGGCGGCCGGGCCGCGGTACAGATCGGGCGGCGGCTGGCGCGGTTGGCCCGCAACCGCCAGGTCATCGTGGTGACGCATCTGCCGCAGGTCGCGGCCTACGCCGACGTGCACCTCATGGTCGATAGCACCGGGCGAGGCGGTGCCAGTGGGGTCCGGCGCCTGGATGGCGACGACCGGGTTGCCGAGCTGGCCAGGATGCTGGCCGGACTCGGCGAGTCCGACACGGCGCGCGCCCATGCGCGCGAACTCCTCGAGGCCGCTGACTGTGACCGGATTGCGACCTTCTGACGCCATCCAAGTCTGTGACAGATGTGACAAGATATGACTTCTGAGGCTGTTGTTACGGCGCGCCTCCCCGCTCACGGTCGGGTTCACCGACAGAATCGCCCCCATGAGCGTGACCACCACATTGTCAGGACTTCTGTCCCGTAATACCTCCCGGCCGGGTGTCGTCGGCACCGCCCGGGTCGACCGCGACATCGACCGGCTGCTGCGACGGGTGTGCCCCGGCGACATCGCGGTCCTCGATGTGCTGGACCTCGACCGGATCACCGCCGACGCGCTCGTGGACGCCGAGATCGCCGCCGTGGTCAACGCGTCCCCCTCGGTGTCGGGCCGCTATCCCAATCTGGGGCCGGAAGTGTTGGTGGCCAACGGCGTCACCCTCATCGACGAGACGGGGCCCGATGTTTTCAAGAAGATCAAGGACGGCGCGAAGGTCCGGCTGTACAACGGCGGGGTGTACGCCGGAGACCGCCGGTTGATCCGCGGCACCGAGCGCACCGACGACGAGATCGCCGACCTGATGCAGGAAGCCAAGAGTGGGTTGGTGTCCCACCTGGAGGCGTTCGCGGGCAACACTATTGAGTTCATCCGAAGCGAGAGCCCACTGTTGATCGACGGGATTGGTATCCCCGACGTCGACGTCGAATTGCGCCGCCGTCACGTCGTGGTGGTCGCCGACGAAGAGGATGCCGCCGATGACCTCAAGCGCCTCAAACCTTTCATCAAGGAATATCAGCCCGTCCTGATCGGAGCAGGCGGCGGCGCCGACGTGCTACGCAAGGCCGGATATCGCCCGCAACTCATCGTCGGCGATCCCAGCACCCTGAGCACCGAAGTCCTCAAGAGCGGAGCTCAAGTGGTGTTGCCCGCCGACGCCGACGGCCATGCGCCGGGCCTGGAACGCATCCAGGACCTCGGCGTCGGCGCAATGACGTTTCCCGCCGCGGGTTCGCCCGCTGACCTGGCGCTGCTATTGGCCGACCACCACGGAGCCGCATTGCTGGTAACGGCCGGGCACAGCGCCAACATCGAGACGTTCTTCGACCGGACCCGCCAGCACAGCAACCCCTCGACGTTCCTCACCAGGCTGCGCGTGGGAGAAAAGGTGGTGGACGCCAAAGCGGTTGCCACGCTGTACCACAATCGGATCTCCGCCGGCGCGATCGCGCTACTGATCATGACGATGCTGATCGCGGTCATCGTTGCGCTGTGGGTGTCGCGCACCGACACTCTGGTGCTGCACTGGGTCGTCGAATACTGGAACCACTTCTATCTCTGGCTGCAGCACTGGGTCCATTAGGACGGTACAGACGTGATATCGCTACGCCAGCATGCGATTTCGTTGGCCGCAGTGTTCCTCGCGCTGGCGATCGGAGTCGTGCTCGGCTCGGGCTTCCTCTCGAACACGATGGTGTCCGGATTGCGTGACGAATCGCGAAATCTGCACAACCAGGTCAACTCCCTCAACGACCAAAAGAACGTCCTGAACGAAAAACTCGGTTCTGCAAACGCTTTCGACGCCCAGATGGCAGGCCGGGTGGTGCATGACGCGCTGAACGGCAAGTCGGTGGTTGTCTTCCGCGCTCCGGACGCAAAGAACGATGACGTCGATGCGGTGGCGAAGATCGTCGGCCAGGCCGGCGGAGCGGTCACCGGCACGGTGTCGTTGACGCAGGAGTTCGTTGACGCCAACTCCGCGGAGAAGCTCCGTTCGGTGGTCAACTCGTCGATTCTGCCGGCGGGCGCCCAGCTGAGCACCAAGCTGGTCGACCAAGGCTCGCAGGCCGGCGACCTGTTGGGCATCGCGCTGCTGATCAACCGGGATCCCGCCGTCCCGCCGGTGGACGACGCGCAGCGCGATACCGTGCTGGCGGCGCTGCGTGACACCGGTTTCATCTCCTTTCCAGGCCACGGGAACCAGCACGTCGGCGCGGCGAATGCCGCGGCCGTCATCACCGGCGGCGCCCTCGGCGACGACGCCGGCAACCAGGGCGTCAGCGTGGCCCGGTTCGCCGCTGCGCTCGCGCCTCACGGTTCCGGCGTGCTGCTTGCCGGGCGCGACGGCTCATCCAGCGGCCCGGCTGCCGTCGCGGTGGCCCGCGCCGACGCCACAGTGACGCCGGTGATCAGCACCGTCGACGACGTGGACGCCGAGTCAGGCCGGGTCACCGCGGTCCTGGGCATGGCCGACCTGATCAATGGCGGTCATACCGGCCAGTACGGCACCGGTCACCGCAACACCGGGCTCACCGTCGCGGAATAGCCGCGCCACCGGGCGTGTTAGCGACGACGCGGCGGCGTGGATGTTAGGGTGGATTTCCGTGGGTCGGCAGGCCCAAAGCTAGACAACAGCCCTCAAAAGAGGCTAGCCCTGCGCCGTCTTCACGGAGGTCGCTACATTGCGCAAGCATCCGCAGACCACCACCAAGCACCTCTTTGTCAGCGGTGGCGTCGTTTCGTCGCTGGGCAAGGGACTGACGGCGAGCAGCCTGGGGCAGCTACTGACCGCGCGCGGGCTGCAGGTGACGATGCAGAAACTCGACCCGTACCTCAACGTCGACCCCGGCACCATGAACCCGTTTCAGCACGGCGAGGTCTTCGTCACCGAGGACGGCGCTGAGACCGACCTCGACGTCGGTCACTACGAGCGCTTCCTTGACCGCGATCTGTCCGGTTCAGCGAATGTCACTACCGGACAAGTGTATTCGACAGTGATCGCCAAAGAGCGCCGCGGTGAGTACCTGGGTGACACCGTCCAGGTGATCCCGCATATCACCGACGAGATCAGGAACCGCATCCTGGCGATGGCGAAACCGGACGCCGAGGGCAACCGGCCAGATGTCGTCATCACCGAAATCGGCGGCACCGTAGGCGACATCGAGTCGCAGCCCTTTCTCGAGGCGGCGCGACAGGTTCGTCACTACCTTGGCCGGGAGAACGTCTTTTTCCTGCACGTGTCGCTGGTTCCGTACCTGGCGCCATCGGGCGAGTTAAAAACCAAGCCGACCCAGCACTCGGTGGCCGCGCTGCGCAACATCGGTATCACTCCGGACGCTTTGATCCTGCGCTGCGACCGTGACGTTCCCGAGCCGCTGAAGAACAAGATCGCGCTGATGTGTGACGTCGACATCGACGGCGTCATATCCACGCCCGATGCGCCGTCGATCTATGACATTCCGAAGGTGCTGCACCGCGAAGAGCTCGACGCCTACGTGGTGCGCCGGCTCAACCTACCGTTCCGCGACGTCGACTGGACGGAGTGGGACGACCTGCTGCGTCGGGTGCACGATCCACACGAGACGGTGCGAATCGCGTTGGTGGGCAAGTACGTCGACCTCTCGGATGCCTACCTTTCGGTTGTCGAGGCACTGCGGGCAGGCGGGTTCAAGCACCGGGCAAAGGTGGAAATACGTTGGGTGGGGTCCGACGACTGCGAAACGGCGAGCGAGGCGGCGGCGTTGCTCGACGATGTCCACGGTGTGCTGATCCCTGGCGGGTTCGGCATCCGGGGAATCGAGGGCAAGATCGGTGCTATCCGGTATGCACGGTCCAGGGGCCTGCCGGTGCTGGGGCTCTGTCTTGGCTTGCAGTGCATCGTGATCGAGGCGGCCCGTTCCGTCGGTCTGACGCAGGCCAACTCCGCGGAATTCGATCCGGCCACACCCGATCCCGTCATCTCCACCATGGCCGATCAAGAGGAGATCGTCGCCGGCGAGGCCGATCTCGGCGGCACCATGCGTTTGGGAGCCTATCCGGCAGTGCTTGAACCGGATTCCATTGTCGCCCAGGCGTATCAGTCAACACAGGTGTCTGAGCGGCATCGGCACCGCTACGAGGTCAACAACGCCTACCGGGATCGGATCGCAGAAAGCGGCCTGCGATTCTCCGGGACTTCTCCCGACGGCCACCTGGTCGAGTTCGTTGAATACCCGCCGGAGATGCACCCATTCGTCATCGGTACCCAGGCACATCCCGAGTTGAAGAGCCGGCCGACCCGTCCGCACCCGTTGTTCGTCGGCTTCGTCGGCGCGGCCCTCGACTATAAGGCCGGCGAGCGGCTGCCGGTGGAGATCCCCGAACAGCGGGCGAATGGCAGCGAACAACACAGCGGGGCCGAGCCGTCGCCGTCTGAGCCCGAACCTGTTGCCCGTGGCTGAACACGTCTTCGAGACGACGTCGTCCGAAACCCTGCACACCGGAAAAATTTTCGCCTTGCGCACCGACCATGTCCGGATGCCCGGCGGGAGGGTCGTGACGCGGGAGGTCGTCGAGCACTATGGCGCGGTGGCTATCGTCGCGATGGACGACGCCGGCCGCTTCCCGATGGTCTACCAGTATCGCCACCCCTTAGGTAGACGACTGTGGGAGCTGCCCGCCGGACTGCTCGACATCAACGGCGAAGCACCGCACCTGACCGCCGCCCGGGAGCTCGTCGAGGAGGTGGGCCTACAGGCACAGACCTGGCAGGTGTTGCTCGATCTGGACTCCACACCGGGTTTCAGCGACGAATCAGTGCGGGTCTATCTGGCCACCGGCTTGACGCATGTCGGCCGACCCGAAGCGCATGACGAAGAAGCCGACATGACAGTGCAGTGGTACCCGATCGCCGAAGCCGTCCATCGAGTATTCAGCGGTGAGATCGTCAATTCCCTTGCTGTTGGCGGGATTTTAGCGGCGTATGCGGTTAGCAAGGGTGTCGCAGAACCGCGGCCGGTGGACGCGCCGTGGCTCGATAAGCCGACGGCGTTCAGCGCTCGGCAGGCCGCCCGGTGACTACGCTGGCGCCCCCGCTGGAGACGCAGCTGCGGGGATATCTCGATCATCTGACGATCGAACGGGGGGTGGCGGCCAATACGTTGAGCTCCTATCGCCGCGACCTGCGCCGCTACTTCGACCACCTCACCCTGCGCGGTATCGACGACTTGGCCAAGGCCAGCGAGGACGATGTCAGCGAATTCCTGGTGGCGCTGCGTCGCGGAGATCCGGGTGCCGGCGTTTCGCCGTTATCGGCGGTGTCTGCGGCACGGACCCTGATTGCAGTGCGTGGCCTACACCGGTTCGCGGCCGCCGAAGGCCTGGCCGAATTCGACGTCGCGCAGGCCGTCAAGCCACCGACACCGGGGCGTCGGTTGCCCAAAAGCCTGAGCATCGACCAGGTGCTCGCCTTACTGGCCGGCGCCGGAGGCGATAGCCCATCCGACGGCCCGTTGACGCTGCGTAACCGCGCGCTGCTCGAGCTGCTGTACTCCACCGGCGCCCGGATTTCGGAAGCGGTCGGACTCGATGTCGACGACATCGACACGCACGCACGGTCGCTGCTGCTGCACGGAAAAGGCGGCAAGCAGCGGCTGGTTCCGATAGGACGACCTGCCGTGCAAGCACTGGACGCCTACACGGTGCGCGGACGTTCAGAGTTGGCGCGTCGCGGCCGTGGCACGCCGGCCATCTTTCTCAATGCACGCGGTGGCCGGCTGTCGCGCCAGAGCGCGTGGCAAGTACTCCAGGACGCCGCGGAGCGCGCCGGTATCAGCGCGGGTGTCTCACCGCATACGCTGCGGCATTCGTTTGCGACCCACCTACTAGAGGGCGGGGCCGATGTCCGTGTGGTTCAGGAGTTGCTGGGGCACGCCTCGGTGACGACGACCCAGATCTACACGATGGTCACCGTCCACGCACTGCGGGAAGTCTGGGCCGGGGCCCACCCGCGGGCACGTTGAGCGCGTGGGCCGCGACGAGAACTAGCCGCCCAGGTGCTCCGATTCCAGCACCAGGTCAGAGATCAAGCTCTGATACTCCACGTGCGTCTTGTGCTCGGTGGTGTTGAACAGCTTGCCTTGCTGCTGACGCATGTATTCGCGGTACTTCGGCGCGCCCGGCACCTTGACGTTGTCGGCCACCACGATCGAGCCGGAGTGCAGCCAGCTCCGGTCGAGGATGCTCTGCAGGTCCACCAGGTAAGCGTCCTTGTCGTGGTCGATAAACAGGACGTCAAGTGCGCCCGTGGTAAACCCGTGCTCGCCGGCCAGCGCATCCAGGGTGTGCCCGCCGTCGCCGATGGTGCCAACCACACAGGTGACCCGGTCCGCGACACCGGCATGCGCCCAGATCTGTCTGGCATTGGCGGCGTTGGCTTCGGCAAGCTCGACGGAGTACACCTTGGCGGTCGGCGCGGCGCGGGCGATGCGCAGCGCGCCGTAGCCGCAGTAGGTGCCCAGCTCGAGCGCCAGTTTCGGATCGGCGCGCCGGACCGCGGCGTCGAGCAGCGCGCCTTTCTCGTCGCCGATATTGATCAGCATCGACTCCTCGTAGGCGAACCGGTCGATGGTTGCCAAGACGTCGTCGACGTCGCCCGCGCGAGCGTGCTTCAGCACGTATTCGACTGCGGCGGCTTCGCGCCCGTCGCCGATCTGGCCCGTCGTGGTGATATTGCGGGCCCAGTCGCCATCCGTCATACCGACCGCCGCAACAGGGGAATGCGCTGCTTCAGACTCATCACCCTCACACTAGCCCGGCGACCATGCGGGCTCGACCGGCGGCCAAATTAGCTGGTGACGTTGTTGCGGGTCTCCCGGCGCCAGCGCGTATACCCGTTAGACTTTCCTGCGATGTCCGATATTTCCCGACCGCCGCGCATGCTGGGGCGATCCACGCTGCCGAGCCGCAGTCGGACATGACTCGCGCGGCGACGATGCAGAGCGCAGCGATGCGGAGAAGCGGCGCTCGTGACTGACGACGCCGACAGCGGCACGGGAGTCGGCTTGACCGGGCGGCCACCGCGGGTGATCCCGGAACCCAAGCCGCGCACCTCGCACGGCCCGGCCAAAGTTGTCGCGATGTGCAACCAGAAAGGCGGCGTCGGCAAAACCACGTCGACCATCAACCTGGGTGCCGCGCTCGCCGAATGCGGCCGCCGCGTGCTGCTCGTCGACCTGGACCCGCAGGGAGCGCTGTCGGCGGGCCTGGGCGTGCCGCACTACGAGCTGGACCACACCATCCACAACCTGCTGATAGAGCCGCGGATGTCGATCGACGACGTGCTGATGAACACCCGCGTCAAGCACATGGACCTGGTGCCCAGCAATATCGACCTGTCGGCTGCGGAGATCCAGCTGGTCAATGAGGTGGGTCGCGAGCAGACGCTGGCGCGTGCGTTGCACCCGGTGCTGGACCGCTACGACTACGTGCTGATCGACTGCCAGCCGTCGCTGGGTCTGCTCACTGTCAACGGTCTGGCTTGCTCCGACGGGGTGATCATTCCGACCGAGTGCGAATATTTCTCGCTGCGCGGTCTGGCGCTGCTCACCGACACGGTCGAGAAGGTGCGGGACCGGCTCAACCCGAAGCTCGAGATCAGCGGCGTCTTGATCACTCGCTACGATCCCCGGACTGTGAACTCGCGCGAGGTCATGGCCCGTGTGTTAGAGCGCTTCGGCGATTCGGTGTTCGACACGGTCATCACCCGCACTGTCCGCTTCCCGGAAACCAGCGTCGCCGGCGAACCGATCATCACGTGGGCACCGAGATCAGGCGGCGCGGCAGCCTACCGCTCGTTGGCCCGCGAGGTCATCGACCGGTTCGGGGCGTGAACGGCGGCGTGAGCTGCGAGGCATCACCCCAGAACGGCTTCCAGGTCAAGCTCACCAATTTCGAGGGGCCGTTCGACCTGCTGCTGCAGCTGATTTTCGCCCACCGGCTCGATGTCACCGAGGTGGCGCTGCACCAGGTCACCGACGAATTCATCGCCTACACCCGCGCGATCGGTCCCGAACTCGAGCTGGACGAGACCACCGCGTTCCTGGTCATCGCCGCGACCCTGCTCGATCTCAAAGCGGCCCGGCTGCTGCCGTCCGGACAGGTTGACGACCAGGAAGATCTGGCGCTGCTGGAGGTCCGCGACCTGCTGTTCGCCCGGTTGCTGCAGTACCGGGCGTTCAAGCACGTCGCGCTGATGTTTGCTGAGCTGGAGGCCGCCGCACTGCGCAGCTATCCGCGCGCGGTGTCGCTGGAGGACCGCTACTCCGACCTGCTGCCCGAGGTGATGCTGGGCGTCGATGCCGAGCGGTTCGCCCAGATCGCCGCGATCGCCTTCACGCCGCGGCCGGTGCCGACGGTGGCCACCGAGCATCTGCACGAGCTGATGGTGTCCGTGCCCGAACAGGCCAAACAATTGCTTTCGCTGCTGGAAAAGCGTGGGACCGGGCAATGGGCGTCGTTTTCTGAGCTGGTTGCCGACTGCGGGGCACCGATCGAGATCGTCGGCCGCTTCCTGGCTCTGCTCGAACTGTATCGGTCACGGGCGGTAGCATTCGACCAGTCAGAACCGCTTGGTGTGCTCCAGGTTTCGTGGACCGGAGAACGGCCGACTAGCGAAGACTTGCTAACGACAGATTCGCTGCAAGCTCAAGAAGTGCGAGACCACTTATGATCGACCCTGCGCACGATCCCAACTTGGGCATCGACCCGGCGTCGGACCCCGCCTTGGACATCGAGGTCGCGACAGCACCCGAACTTGACGACGCGGAACTGGGCGCGGTACTCGAGGCGCTGCTGCTGGTCGTCGACACCCCGGTAACGGTCGAGGCGCTGGCCGCGGCTACCGATCAGCCGGCCTATCGGGTCGCCGCCAAGCTGCACCTGATGGCCGAGGCACTCAACGAACGCGACGGCGGCATCGACCTGCGGGAGGCCGGCGGCGGATGGCGGATGTATACCCGAGCCCGGTTCGCGCCCTACGTCGAGCGGCTGCTGCTGGACGGGTCCCGCTCGAAGCTCACCCGGGCGGCTCTGGAGACACTGGCCGTGGTGGCCTATCGCCAGCCGGTGACGCGAGCGCGAGTGAGCGCGGTGCGGGGAGTCAACGTCGACGCGGTGATACGCACGCTGCTGGCGCGTGGGCTGATCACCGAAGCCGGCACCGACCCCGACACCGGCGCGGTGACGTTCGCCACCACTGAGCTCTTCTTGGAACGCCTTGGGCTGTCATCGCTGGCCGATCTTCCCGATATCGCACCGCTGCTTCCCGATGTCGACATGATCGAGGATCTGAGCGAATCCTTGGACGCTGAGCCACGTTTCGTCAAACTCTCCGGCGGCCCGATCTCTGACGACCAATCGTTGTCGTTCGACGTGGATCAGGAATGATGGTCGAGACCGGCGAGCCCCGGGGAGTCCGCCTGCAGAAAGTCTTGTCGCAGGCCGGAATTGCGTCCCGACGGCTTGCCGAGAGGATGATCACCGACGGCCGTGTCGAGGTCGACGGGCAGCTGGTGACGGAGCTGGGCACCAGAGTCGACCCAGATGTGTCGGAGATCCGCGTCGACGGGGCGCGGGTGATCCTGGACGACTCGCTGGTGTATTTGGCGTTGAACAAGCCGCTGGGCATGCACTCGACGATGTCCGACGACCGTGGCCGGCCGTGCATTGGTGACTTGGTCGAGCACCGGGTGCGTGGAAACAAGAAGCTTTTTCACGTCGGTCGGCTCGACGCCGACACCGAGGGACTGATCTTGTTGACCAACGACGGCGAACTCGCGCACCGCCTCATGCATCCCTCCTACGAAGTGCCCAAGACGTATCTTGCGACGGTGACCGGGTCGGTGCCGCGTGGGGTCGGCAAAAAACTGCGGACCGGAATCGAGTTGGACGACGGGCCGGTTGCGGTCGACGATTTCGCAGTGGTGGACGCCATCCCCGGTAGAACGCTGGTCCGGGTCACGCTGCACGAAGGACGCAAACGCATTGTGCGGCGGCTGCTGGCGGAGGCTGGTTTTCCGGTGCAGGCGCTGGTCCGTACTGACATCGGCGCGGTGTCACTGGGGGAGCAGCGTCCGGGCAGCATTCGGGCGTTGCGCCGCAACGAGATCGGGGACCTCTACAAAGCGGTCGGGCTGTGAGCGGAACGAGTGGAGTGAGTGACGAGAGTGACGCGAACAATTCAGCACTGAGCGGAGTTGCCGTCGCCGTCGACGGCCCGGCGGGCACCGGAAAGTCCTCGGTCTCACGAGGGTTGGCGCGCGCACTGCAGGCCCGCTACCTGGATACCGGCGCCATGTACCGCATCGTCACATTGGCAGTGCTGCGCGCCGGAATCGACCCGGCCGACCAGGCAGCCGTCGAAAGAGCCTCGGCGACCGTGCAGTTGTCGGTGGGCCACGACCCCGATGAGGATCGCAGTTATCTTGATGGAGAAGATGTTTCATCCGAAATCCGCGGCGACGCGGTCACCAGAGCTGTGTCAGCCGTATCGTCGGTTCCCGCTGTGCGTACCCGGCTTGTCGAACTGCAGCGCATGCTGGCGCGCGGCTCGGGCAGCGTTGTGGTGGAGGGCCGCGATATCGGGACTGTGGTACTGCCGGACGCTGGCGTCAAGGTCTTCCTGACGGCGTCGGCCGAGACCCGGGCGCGGCGCCGCAACGATCAGAATGTCGCCGCGGGGCTGCCGGATGACTATGCGGGCGTACTGGCCGACGTGCGCCGCCGCGATCACCTGGACTCGACACGAGCGGTGTCGCCGCTGCGCGCCGCTTCGGATGCCGTGGTTGTCGACACCAGCGAGATGACCGAACCCGAGGTGATTGCTCGGCTGCTGCGGTTGGTGAAGCAGCGAAGCGAGGCGGTCAGGTGAGCCAAGACGGGAGTTGGATCGACGAAAGCGATTGGGAATCAGGTGAATTCGCTGAGTCAATCGATGGTGGCGCCGTTGGGCCGCCACCGGTGGTGGCGGTGGTGGGTCGGCCGAATGTCGGCAAGTCGACGCTGGTCAACCGGATCCTGGGCCGGCGCGAGGCGGTGGTGCAAGACGTACCCGGGGTGACTCGCGACCGGGTGTCCTATGACGCGCTGTGGACCGGGCGACGGTTCGTCGTGCAGGACACCGGGGGATGGGAGCCGGACGCCACGGGCCTGCAGCAGCTCGTGGCCGAGCAGGCGTCGGTGGCCATGCGCACGGCCGACGCTGTGATCCTGGTGGTCGACGCGGTGGTCGGCGCGACGGCCGGCGACGAGGCGGCCGCGCGTATCTTGCGCCGCTCCGGCAAGCCAGTGTTCCTGGCTGCCAACAAAGTTGACAGCGAGAAGGGCGAATCCGATGCGGCCGCACTGTGGTCGCTCGGCCTCGGCGAGCCGTATGCGATCAGCGCGATGCACGGTCGGGGCGTGGCCGATCTGCTCGATGCGGTGGTTGGCGCTCTGCCGGAGGTGGCGGAGTTGGCTTCGTCGGCAGGTGGTCCGCGACGGGTGGCGTTGGTCGGCAAGCCGAATGTCGGAAAGAGTTCACTGCTGAACCGGCTGGCGGGCGATCAGCGCTCGGTGGTTCACGAAGTCGCGGGCACCACGGTCGATCCGGTGGATTCGCTGATCGAAATGGACGGCAAGGTATGGCGTTTCGTTGACACCGCAGGCTTGCGCCGCAAGGTCGGCCAGGCCAGCGGGCACGAGTATTACGCATCGGTGCGCACACACGGCGCGATCGATGCCGCCGAGGTGGTGATCGTGTTGATCGACGCGTCGGTGCCGCTGACCGAGCAGGACCAACGCGTGCTGTCAATGGTCGTCGAGGCAGGCCGCGCGCTTGTTCTTGCGTTCAACAAGTGGGATCTGATCGACGAGGATCGCCGCTACCTCCTGGACCGCGAGATTGACCGCGAGTTGGCGCAGCTCGGCTGGGCGGAGCGGATCAACATCTCCGCGAAGACCGGCCGGGCAGTGCAGAAATTGGTGCCAGTGCTCGAGAGCGCGCTGGAGTCCTGGGACACCCGGATCGGCACCGGCCAGCTGAACAGCTGGATCAAGGAAGTGGTGGCCGCGACGCCGCCACCAGTGCGCGGCGGTAAGCAGCCGCGCATCCTGTTCGCCACCCAGGCCACCGCGCGTCCACCGACGTTCGTGCTGTTCACCAGCGGCTTCTTGGAGGCCGGCTACCGCCGGTTCCTGGAGCGACGGCTGCGCGAGACGTTCGGCTTTGAGGGCAGCCCGATTCGGATCAACGTGCGGGTGCGCGAGAAGCGGAAAGCCAGGCCCCGCTGAAATCGGAGTTTGCGCCTAAATAGCGCCAGATAAGGTCTTTTCGGTGCCGCTATCACATGCGATCTTGATCGTCTTCGCCGGCTTGGGCGCGGGCGCGATCAATGCCGTCGTCGGGTCAGGCACCTTGATCACCTTCCCGACCCTTGTGGCGATGGGCTATCCGCCGGTGACGTCGACCATGTCCAATGCGGTGGGCCTGGTGGCGGGCAGCGTCTCGGGAACGTGGGGTTATCGGCGCGAGCTGCGCGGTCAGTGGAACCGGCTGCGCTGGCAGGTTCCCGCCTCGATCGTTGGTGCCATCCTGGGCGCCTGGCTGCTGCTGCATCTCCCCGAGAAGGTGTTCGTCGAGGTGGTGCCGGTGCTGCTGATCGCCGCGCTGGTCCTGGTGGTGATCGGGCCGCGGATCCAGGCCTGGGCTCGGGAGCGAGCTGAACAGGCCGGCCGCTCCGCCGACGAGGTGTCGTCAGGCCGGATGGCCGCAGTGGTGGCGAGCACTTTCGCGATCGGCGTCTACGGTGGCTATTTCACTGCGGCGCAAGGCATCCTGCTGGTCGGGGCGATGGGCGCGTTGCTGCCCGAATCGGTGCAGCGGATGAATGCGGCGAAGAACCTGCTGGCGTTGCTTGTCAACGTCGTCGCCGCGCTGGCTTACACATTGGTGGCGTTCGATCGGATCAGCTGGGCGGCGGCGGGTCTCATCGCGATTGGCTCACTGCTTGGTGGCTGGCTTGGTGCACGCTACGGCCGTCGGCTGTCGCCGAATGCGCTGCGCGCCGCGATCGTTGTCGTCGGCCTTATCGGGCTCTACCGGCTGTTAGCCGTCTAGCGGACTGCTGGTCAGCCCTGTTGGACGACATTGCCATCACCGGACTTGTCGATGCTCGGCGAGCCGGTGTGGTAGGTGATGTGGTTGCTGAAGCCCGAGGCTTCAATGCTGTCGGCGGCGTCCACAGTCACTGCGTTCTGAACGCCGGACACGCTGAGACTCGTGCAGTGGCCGGTGATTACCACCGTGTTGGAAACCCCACTGACGCTGACGCTGCTGCCGTTGCAGGCGATCGTCCGGTTCCCGTTGATACCGGAGATGCTGAGGTTCCCGCCTGCCGGTTCTGTGGGCGCTGAAGGGAACGACGTCGATGGCGCAGCGCCCGGTGTTTGAGTCACACCGCCGGAAGGAGCCGCGCTACTCGGGGTGGGCACGAGGGTGGCCAAGCCGCTGTGCGAAAACTGGTGTGCGGTAAAAAGCAAGATCCCTGCCGGGAGAGCGATCATGCCAATGACGAAGGCCGCGGCCACGATCCACCACGTCCGACCGCGTGAGAACAGTCCGGAGGATCTGCCGGACATCGAGCCGCTGTAAGGCAATGGTGCCGGTGGAAAAGCGGGACCGTACGGGCCGGTATAACCCCCCGGCGCCTGGGTGCCTCCGGCTTCGGATGCGCGTGCCCCATCAGCCAGTGGCTGCTCGAGCTCCCGGATTCGGGCTTCCGGGTCATCCTCCGATTTCATCCACAGATGTTCCCATACCAAGATCGGGGCGAATAGCTCATTCGCATTCGGTAGTTTCTGCATCGTGCCCGACTTAGCCAACCGCCAAATCCTGCTGCGTCGCCGCCCGAGGGGGCTCGTCCAGCCCGGTGACACCGAACTGATCACCGCACCGGCGCCCGAGCCCGCCGAGGGCGAGGCGCTTGTCCGCACCACGTATGTGGGCCTTGACGCCGCGGTCCGGACCTGGCTCAACGACCAGCCGGGCTACCTCCCGCCGGTGCAGCTGGGCGAGGTCATCCGGGCGGCCGGAATCGGGGAGGTCATCTCGTCACGATGCAAGGCCTATGAGGTCGGCGATGTGATCACCACGCTGACGGGCTTCCAGGAATATGTGATCGTCCGCGACGACGTGTTCAGCACTCCCATTACCGGCGAGAGCGATCAACTGGCGATCATGTCGGTGTACGGCCCGACCGGGGCCACCGCCTACATCGGAATGATGGACGTCGGCCGGCCCCAACCCGGCGACACCGTGGTGGTCTCGGCCGCAGCGGGCGCCACCGGGTCGGTGGCCGGCCAGATCGCCAAGATCGCCGGCGCCCGGGTGGTGGGCATCGCAGGCGGCCCGGAGAAGTGTCGCGCGGTGGTCGAGGACTTCGGTTTCGACGCGTGCATCGACTACAAAAACGACGACATCGACGCCGCGCTCAAAGCGCACTGCCCCAAGCGGGTCAACGTCTACTTCGACAACGTCGGCGGCCCGATCCTCGATGCGGTGCTGGGCCGGTTGGCCATGAAAGCACGAGTCGTGCTGTGCGGGGTGATCTCCAGCTACCTCAGCGGCGAGCACCCGGGACCGGCCAACTACGTAAACCTGCTATCCAAGACCGCCACCATGCAGGGATTCAACGCGCTTGACGAGTGGGGCCGCTTCGATGAGGCGTTTGCCGCGCTGCGCCAATGGGAGCACGAGGGCCGGATCGCGCACCGCCAGACCGTGTTCGAGGGAGTCGAGTCCTGCGTCGACGCCCTCAACGGGCTGTTCACCGGGGCCAATATCGGCAAGATGCTCGTCAAGCTCAGCGAACCCACGACCGCGTGAGGCTTCGCGGTCTGCTGTAGGCTTTCGACCTGCTGCCGGTGAAGCCCCGGCGGCACCGGGCTGTGGCGCAGTTTGGTAGCGCACTTGACTGGGGGTCAAGTGGTCGCAGGTTCAAATCCTGTCAGCCCGACAAAGAACACGCAGGTCAACGCGGTTTGTAAGCATCGGAACTGCTACCCAATGCGGTTTGTAGCGCAACAGGTAGCGCAACGGATCACCGAGCCCTAGGGGTGAACCCATGACCAATAACGCGGACGCGCGTGTGGCGCTGGTCCTGCTGATCGCTGATCTACAGGCCGCAATCGATAGCGCCACCGCATCCGGTGGCGCTGTGGTTCTCCACCCGTCAACCGGTCCAGGGCACAATCTCGGCTCCCTGGAGAAGGCCCGCGAGCTACTTGCCGCGCTGGTGGGCTACCTCGCCGAACTCCGACGCCAAGACCGACAATGACTGATCCGCTCAACGCGCTGCGGCGCTCAAGTGGAAAAAAGTAGCAGCGGCCTAAAGCCCGAGCGCCCCGCTCCACCCGTCGACGGCGCCGCGCGCCGCGATGTCGGTGGTGTGGCCGTAGATGTCGCCGGTGATGCTGATGGAGCTGTGCCCGAGCGATCGGCGACGGCTTTAATGTGCACGCCACTTTCGAGCCACCCGACAGCGACCGAGTGCCGCAGCGTGTGCACCACGGCACCTTCAATGCCTGCAGTCTTCGCGGCGGCCTCAAGCACGCGCAGCAGATTCCTCGGCTCAACTGCGGCACCGAACTCTGTGCCCGCTCACAGACAAGCCGACCGGCCGGGCCGTCGACCGCGCGGACGAACCGCAAACGAACATGACTAGCGTTCAGGTCCATGACAACAGCCGACCAAGCATCATCAATCCCGACGTCACGCAAAGTGCTCTGCGTCGTCTACGGGGTGATCGCCGTCGCCGCTCTCATTGGCACCTGGAGCCACATTGGCCCTTATCTACACAGCTTCACGGACTTTGTCGGCACCTTATTTCGCGACACTAAGGTCACACCGGCTTCGCGGGTCGTCACCGTCGACGCCTTGATGCTCAGCGTCTCCGTCGCGATTCTCATGGTCATCGAGGCGCGAAAGTACAACGTGAGGTTCGTTTGGGCGTACATCGCCGCAGGCTTCTTCGTTGCAGTCAGCGTGGCCTTTCCGCTGTTCCTGATCGCCCGCGAATTACGCATGGGCGGCTCTGAGACGCCACGCCTCCGGACGGTCGACACCATCCTGCTCGCGATGTTGGCCTGCGCGTTGGCGGGCTTGTCCGTCTGGATAGATGTGGGGTAGGTCTTACAGTCCGAGCGCCCCGCTGCACCCGTCGACCGCCGCGCGCGCCGTGCCGTCGCTGGTGTGCCCGTAGATGTCCCCGGTGATCGCGATCGATGAGTGCCCGAGCATGTCCGCCACGGCTTTGATGTGCACGCGGGCCGTGCTGGCGGCCAAGGTCCAGGGCTGGAAGGCCGCGGCGGGTTCGAGTAGTTGACTACCCTAGTCGGCTCCCGCCCGCGGTAAGAGGATCGGCCGATGGCGCCGTTCATCAGATGGGCAGCCGAAGGTCGTCGCGCGTGGGTGTCCAAGGCACGGTGTCGCTCCACCGATCCCGATGAACTTTTCGTTCGCGGAGCGGCGCAGAGGAAAGCGGCTGTGATTTGCCGACACTGTCCGGTCATCGCCGAGTGCGCCGCCGACTCACTCGACAACCGGATGGAGTTCGGTGTCTGGGGCGGCATGACTGAACGCCAGCGGCGGGCGCTGCTCACGCACCACCCTGAGGTGGTTTCGTGGGCCGAGTTTTTCGCCGCTCAGCGCAAACACCGCAACGCCGCCGACCCGGCATAACCGGTCGGACCACTGGCAGCCCAGGCCGCCCGCCCGTATGGCACTTCGTAGCGACCACTGCCGATAACCTGCTGGGCGGCTTCGCTGTAGCGGACAGCATTCTCGATTCGTCCGGCGGTTTAGCACTGTGACGACATCGCGTACAGTGTCGCGAAACGCCGTACTCAGCTTGCCTGTTGGTCAGTCGGCCTTCTGCCAGGGCTGGCAGCTATGCGTCAAGAACGCCCTGTCACTCGGCTGGATCATCACTACCTGAGGACCGGTGCTGATGTTGCTATCGATGATGTGGGTTTCATTGAGACTATTCAGCCTCGCCCAATAGCAATCGGATGCCCCTTCAGGACTAGCACCGGCCGAGCGATAGGTGCCCGGCACGATGTCGGTGCCGACTCGATACGTGCCATCGGTTTCCATGGTCGTTTTGGGGACGGATGGTGGCGGCGGGGCGGTCACCGTCACTGTTTTAGTGATTTCCAGTGTGGACGTCAGCGTCACCGCTGTCTGGCTTGACCCGCCGCAACCTGCGAGAACTATCGCCGCTCCAGCGATAACAGTTGTCTTCCCCCGCATTGAAGGAGGGTAAGCACGGGGAGCGCTGTCCTGACGTCGTTTTCGCGGTAAGGGGAACGTGGCAGGCAAATCTGCTATTTAGACATCCATGCGGTGACGTGGACGCTGGCCGACTGGTTGCTAAGTCGCCTGGTGCCTCCCTCACGCGGAGGCACGCGGCCACGCAGCGAACAGTGTGCGCCATGGGTTGGGTAGCGCAACTGGTAGCGCAACGGTTCTCATTTTTTGGGTGTCCGCGCATGGCCGCTGACGTTCAGAAATACTATTTGACCTGGGAAGTCCGGACACCCACCTACACGTGCGAACACCATTCTTTTGACCGGGGGTCAAGTGGTCGCAGGTTCAAATCCTGTCAGCCCGACACAGGTCAGAGGCACTTTCCGGAGAATCGGGACGTGCCTTTTTCGATCCGTACCCAACCCGTACCCCAACGCGCGGGCGTTCGTCGATGTTCGCCGGTGATAAGTTTGGGCCTGTATAGCATCGGCTCTAAGGAGGCTTCCGCCTCGCGTCGTAGCCGGATTGCGCGCGCCTGGTCTATGGGTATCCGGCCGATTGAAGATGCCTGGGCCGCAGTGGCATTCCGGGATCCCGGCTCCGTTCACGCTGACCGCACGGTCGTTACGCAGGCCGCACGCGAGATGGAGATCTGCGCGTCGCACTGACATAGGTCAGCGCGTTATCGAGCGCGTGCTCGTTGTCCGCAGTGTAGGGCTGGGGCGTCAGCCCATAAGCGTGGTACAAACGCGCGAGGCTGGCCTCGGTCGTCTGCCAGCCGTGGCTGCTGAGGTAATTCACGACATCGTTGTGTCCACTGGAGTAAATCAGGTCGGCAATATCGAGGTCGAAACCCTGCTCGCCCGCACGCCGGGTGATAGCTTGCATCCGCTTCTGCATGGCCGGTACTTGGCTGACATCGGGCAGGTTCTCACTGGCGAACCGGCTGCCGGGAGCGCTAAGCGCGGTGATGTAGTCCAGCAGCCGGTCCTGCGCATCCGGCGGCAAGAACACCAGCAGAAGTTCGGCGCTCCACGCCGTGGCTTGAGCGGCGTCGAAACCAGCCCGCCGCAACGCGGCAGGCCAGTCCTCGCGTAAGTCGACGCCCACTGCCCGCCGATCGGCGATCGGGGCGGCGTGCAGCTTGGCCAGCGTCGCCGTCTTGAAGTCGATGACCGCGGGCTGGTCGATCTCATACACCCTGGTGTCGGCCGGCCACGGCAGACGATAGGCGCGGGCATCCAGGCCTGACGCCAGGATCACCGCCTGGCGGATCCCGGCTTTGCCGGCCGCGAGGAAAAAGTCGTCGTAGAAACGGGTGCGCACCGCCGTGTCGTCGGGTATCCGGCCCGCGATGGACGCAGAACCGTCGTCGTTGTCTCCGAGGTGGACCTCTCCACTGGCCAGCCGGGTAAAGAAGTCCACCCCGACCGCACGCACCAGCGGCTCGGCGAACGGGTCGCGGATTAATGGATTCGCGCCTCGACTGGCCACCGCCCGCGATGCCGCCATCATCGTTGCCGTCGCTCCCACACCGCTGGCCAAATCCCAGGTGTCGCTGCTGGTCCGCGGCATTGGCCACCCCTTTACCGAACGAGCCAAGCTGAAAATACTTAGGCAGCTTAAACGAATATCAGGTATTCTACGCTCGGCACGCTGTGGTATCCACGATTCCACCGGTGAGCTTCCGACGGCTGCGTCTAAAGACGTTGTGTAACAAGAAGACTCGGGTTTATCCGAAATCCACTGTCGTTTTTGCGGATCGAACATCGTCTTTCAGAACCTGCCCGTAGCCGAATACGTTGAGTCCCTCCGAGAGACGGGCGTACCTTCCTACGTGGTCCAGCACCTAAGCGGCGCCATGGTCGACTACCAGAACGGCCATATGGCGGGCGCCGACAACAACGTCGAGCAGCTGACCGGACGACGATCCATGACCGTCGGCGAGTTCGCTCACGCGCACGCCGACATCCTGAACGGCGTCAGCAGCTAACTAATTTCGGGCGGCTCGTAGTCCTCGTCGCTCTCCATTTGAACGGAGCGAGACCGACCCGGCCGTCCATTAGCGAAGCCAGGGTTCGCGCCAGCCGGGGTGGCCGGTCAGCAGTTTGTCGGCGCCGGGCGGGCCCCAGGTGCCGGGCTGGTATGACTCGATCGGCGGTGGAGTGTCGAGTAGGGGCTGGACGATGCGCCAGGTCTCGGCCACATCGTCCTGCCGGGTGAATTGGCTGGAGTCGCCTTTCATTGCGTCGGAGAGCAGTCGCTCGTAGGGTTCGGGGGCTTCGCCGAGTTCGTCGGCGAAGATCAGCGACAGGTCGACGGTGCGGGTGCGGTTGGCGCCGGGCGTTTTTGCCTGAATTACCAGGTCGGTGCCTGGCTTGGGGTCGATGCGCAAAATGAGCTCGTTGGCGTCGGGTGTGTGTCCGGTGATGGGCAGTCGGGGTGGCCGCTTGAAGATGACTCGAATCTCGGTGGCGCGCACCGGCAGTGCTTTTCCCGCCCGGATGAAAAACGGCACCCCGGCCCAGCGCCAGTTGTCGATCTCCAGTCGTAGCGCCGCGAACGTCTCGGTCTGCGAGCCTTCTTGCACGCCTTTGATCGCTTGGTAGCCGTTGTACTGGCCGCGCACGTAGTGCCGGGGGTCGACAGCGGGGATGGCCCGAAACACCTCGACGCGTTTGTCGCGCAGCCCATCGGCATCGGCCACGCTGGGCGGTTCGGCGGCGAACAGCCCGATGAGCTGCAGCAGATGGTTTTGCACGACGTCGCGCAGCGCCCCGACCGCGTCGTAGAAGCTGCCGCGGTCCTCGACCCCGAAGTTTTCTGCCATGGTGATCTGCACACTGGCGATCCGGTCGCGATTCCACAGTGGCTCAAAGATCGTGTTGGCGAACCGCAGGAACATGATGTCCATGGCGGGTTCTTTGCCCAGGAAATGGTCGATGCGAAAGATCTGCCACTCGGCCAGATGCTTTCGCAGTTCGTCATTCAGGGCGCGGGCCGAGTCCAGGTCGTGGCCGAAGGGTTTCTCGATCACCACCCGGGCACCGGAGGTCAGGTTGGCGCCGGCCAGCCCATCGACCACCAGGCCGAACAGCGAAGGCGGGATCTCCAGGTAGAACACCGGGGTGTGCTTGCCGTGGATCACTTCACCCAAGCGCGCATAGGTTTTCGCGTCGTCATAGTTGCCCGACACCATTGACAGCCGCTTGGCGAAGCGGGCGAAGACAGCTTCCTCGAGGGTCTCGCCGCTGTCTTGGATGGCCGCGCGCGCATGAGCCTGCAGGTCCTCATCTGACCAGGCGCGGCGGCCAACACCGACGATCGGGCAGTCCAGCAGCCGACGACGTTCCAGCCGGTACAGCGACCGGAACGTCATCTTTTTGGCCAGATCTCCGGTAATGCCGAAGATCACCAGCACATCAGCCGGCGTGGTCATCGCATGCTTCTTCTTCTCGAATTCAATGATCAAGATGGTAGTCGCCCGCGTGCACCGTTCTCGATCGTCATCGTCGATCGGTTATCAGGTCAGCGCGACGACTAGCCCCGCGACGCCGAGGATCGTCATCGCTCCGCCGACGATCCGTCCGCCGATCTCGGCGAACGGCAGCGTCTTCTCCAACAGAACGAACCCCGCGATGGCCGCGATCAACAGCAGGTTCATTACGCCACCGACGAACAACAGCGCCATCAACGCCCAGCAACAGCCGACGCAGTACGCACCGTGCCGGACACCCATGGCGAACGCCCCAACGCGACCAGGACGCCAATGACGAGCGATGAAGTGTGCCGGCGCCCGGCAGTGTTCGAGACACGCGCGTTTGAGCGGCGTCAACTGGTACGCGCCGGCCGCGATCAGCAGCCCGCTGCCCAGCACCGAACTTCGAGAGACCATCAGCGGCGACAGCAACGCCATCCGATCCAAGATCCACTGCGACGTCGTCGCCGCGACACTGAACACCGCCCAGACCGCTACGTACCCGGCGACAAAGACGAAGGTCGGGGCAACGGGGCTCTGCTGTGCAGCCGCCTTGCGAGCAACGGCCGCGTACATGAGCGCCATGGGCGCCGCGGACGGGACCATCATGGCGATCATCATCGCTGCCCACATCGCGAGCGTGAGCGCGAACGTCGCCGTCGACCAAGGATGCACCTCGGTCATCGCGCGCATCCCCTGACCCATGCCCATGCCGTCCTCGCCGCCCGTGATGTCGGCTCGTTGCGGATTGACGACGAGATAGAGCCACGCGACAAGCACAACGATGCCGAAACCCGACAGCACGCACAGCCGGTCTCGCTTCAGGGTTGTCATCGAGCCGATCCGCATGGTCGAGAATCGATCAGCGGATCATGCCGTCCTGGCTCATGTGCAGGACGGTGAACTGCCCATGGCTGTCCTTCAGGTCGAGCTCGATGCCGGCGCGCACCTTCGAGTTGCCGTTGCCCACCTCGGTGAACGTGTAGTGGAACCCGCCGGCTGTGCTCCGGGGGTCCGACGGCCGGGGCAGCGAGATCAGCGACCGGACCGGCTCCCCGGTGGACGGGCTGATGAGCGGACGGCCCTTCGACTCGACGAGGTCGCCGATCTTGATGTCGGCGGTCCGGGCGTCCACGTCGATGGAGCTGTCGATCGATGCGTACACGGGGTCGAGCACGGTCGACATCGTGCTGTTGTAGACGTAGAAGTGCGTAGCCGCCGGCGCCGTGGATTCGCCGTACAGGATCTTCCGTAGGGCTTCACGTTGGTCGGCATCAGCGCGTTCATCGATGATCGCCTGCTCGCAGCCGTTCCCGTCGACGACCTCGCCCGGCCATTGGAGCACCAGGGCCCAGTTCAGACCATCGAGCTTGGTGTCGTTGAAGTGTCCCTCTTCGATGTGTCCGATGGCGATGGTCTCGCAATGTCCGTGCGTCGACGGCGATCCGAACTGACAAGGGCAGCCCCAGTTGCAGTTGCAGTTCTGGAACTCGACTCCTCGGATCGTCCACGTGTCGGCCACGGCGCTCCCTCCTCGGTCGCTTTCCCGTTCATCATGTCCCGTCGGGGGCGACCCGTCTAGTGTGATGTGTCACGTAATTGAGTAACTACTTGTTCGAGGGCAACACCGCCGCGGCGGACCTTTCCAGGTTCGACTCCGCTGGGACGGTTCGACTCTGATCTATCTACTCGATTTTGGAGATTTCCGGGACGGAAATCGTTGATACAGGCCGAAATGCGGTAATTCGCAACGATGTCTCATCTCACTGCGCGCAGACGCCCCCATCGACCGGAAACGTGTGCCCGGTGACGTACTGGGCCTCGTCGGAGAGCAGCCAGACGACAGGATCAGCGATCTCGTCGGGCTGGCCAATCCTCCCCATCGGGACAAATGAGGCGTAGCTGTGCGGGTCGCCTCCGGTTCCCCTCGCCAGTAGCGGCGTCTCCACCGGGCCGGGGCCGACCGCGTTCACACGGATGCCGCGCTGGGCGTAGTCCAGGGCCGCCGACTTCGTCATGCCGGTGACCGCATGCTTGGTGGCCGAATACAACGACCAACCGGGATAGCCGTTGAGCCCGAAGATCGAGGACGTGTTCACGATGGACCCACCGCCCGTCCTGAGCATCTCCTCGATCTCGTACTTCATGCAGTAGAAGACGCCCTTGATGTTCACGTCGAACAGCAACGACGCCTTTTCGATGTCCTGCTCGTGGAGGGGCACCTGCTCACCGTCCGCCCCGGCATTGTTGAAAGCCAGGTCCAGCCGCCCGAATTCCTTGACGGCTCGCTCCACCAGGGCCTTTGCCTCCTCGGGTGTGCTCACGTCGGTCACCTGAAAGACGGCCCGACCTCCGGCCTGCTCGATGGCCCGAACGACTTCTTCGCCGAGCTTGGCCCCGCGGTTGCCGATGACAAGCGAGGCACCGGCCCGAGCCATCGCCAAGGCGGTCGCCCTGCCGATGCCTGTGCCGCCTCCGGTCACGATGCCGACTTTGTTGGCCAAAGATGTCATGTCAGCGCCTCCTCGCGGTCGCCGTCGGGTTGTCATCCCGGGCGCCGGAGTCCGCGTCGATGGGCAGCGGCGCGTTGGCGCTGTCCAGATGTTCCACCGTGGTGAAGACCAGGTCGGTGTCGCCGATGTTCTCGATGTCGTGGAGCAGATACTCGCCGGGGCCGAAGTGGAAGTGTCGGGTCTGACCGGTCAGGTAGGTGACCTCCCGTGTGGTGCCGTCGAATGTGTGTTGGCGGCTGCGGCCGGGGGTGACGGCTGTCCAGAAGTAGTCGAGCACGTGGCGGTGGGCGTGCCAACGTTGTCCGGGCGCGAGTCGGATCTCCCACACCCGGATTCTGCCGTTCTGGCTGAGCAGCCGTGACCCGACGTGGCCGTCGTTGGCGTGCTCGTCGAATTCGGCCTTCAGCCAGTCTGGCCAGCCGTCGAAGTCCTCCGCGACGAGGTCGCCGGCAAGTGGTAGATCGGTGAGGAAATCGTTGTCGGGCATTGACGTTCCTTTCTTCGGCTCTTCGGCGTGGTGGGTTTTCTAGTGCCCGGGCCCGTAGAGGCCAAAGCGCAGGCTGGGATCGCCGGGAGTCGATGTGTTGGTGACTTGGAATCGTTCCCCCACGTCGATGGCCCGCCGCATGAGCGAATTGCTGAGCTCGAGCTGGGCCGGCTCCCACTTCGCCAGTGCCGCAGCCACGTCGCCGCCGGCATCGCCGAGTGCGTTGGCCAGGGTCCATGCGTCGGCGGCGGCCTTCGCGGTTCCGGCTGCCGCGTGTGGTCGCGCAGCACAGGCGGCGTCACCGATCAGAGCAACGCGTCCCTGAGCCATCCGGTCTGATCTGACGTCGGAAACGACCTGAAGGTAGGGCTGGTCAGTGGCGATCAGCACTTCAGCGACTGCGGGCGATAGCTGCTCTGCCGCAGCGTCTTTGAGCTCTTCGATGTAGCGGTCCTGGACTAGGCCAGGGGGCACGGATATCAGCCCGGGGGTGCCACGCTTGTCGAGGAGCAACTCGGTGAGTTCTGGTCCTTCGGCCACGTTTCGGTACCAGACGTAATTCATCAGTTGATATTCGGGTCCGGTGCCTTCCTCGCCGGGTATCGGGTACATGACGACGTGTGAGTTTGCCGGGACGTCGAAGGTGATCGCGTCGTCCAGCTCGGCGCGCGCCGAGCTGGACAGCGACCGCAACGGGTGCGTGCCGCGCCAGCCGACGTAACCGGAGTAGTGCAATGCGGCGTGGGGATCGAATCGTTGGCGCGCCGTCGAGTTGGTGCCGTCGGCGAAGACCGCCAGATCAGCCGTCGCGGTGCGGCCACCGGTGAATCGGACCGTGACGGTCTCTTCTGTCTGGCTGAATCCGCACGCGTATTCGCCGAGGTTGTAGTGCTCGGAGCCCAAATCGGCCAGTAGCGCGCGGTAGAACGTTCCCCATGCCGTGAAGCGTTGGGCACGTTCTTCTCGGTAGTCGACTCCACGGTCGTGGTTGAGGTACTGCACGTAGCGAGTCGACGTGTTCAGGTCGGACAGTGATTGGCTGCTGCGCTCGGTGAACCAGCGCACCGTATCGGGTTGCAGGACGATTCCGCTACCACGACCGTTGAGTGGGGCCGAGGACCGCTCGTAGACCTCGACGGTGAATCCGATGCTGCGCAGCAGTAGCGCAGCGGTCAAACCGCCTATGGAACCGCCGATTACGACCGCGCGGGCATCGCTGTATCCGGTCATGGGGTGGCGCTCTCGTTGTCCTGCGGGGGATCGTAGACGACGGCGTGTATGGGTTGGATGCGGAACAGGGCCCGCACTTCGGGGGCGTGCGGGTCGCGCAGCGGGTAGGTGGCTTCACCGAGATACTTGGCGCTCATCGCGTTGATGGATTCGGTGGCGGCGTGCCCGTCCTGCGGATCGTCTTCGTCGATGACGCCGGCCACTTGGCCTTGGATCGACATCCAGCGGTAGGGATCGGCGGGATCGGTGAACATCAACGACAGGCCAGGACGTGCCCGCAGGTTGCGGTCCTTGAGTCGGCCACGCACCGTGTTGAGCAAGATGTGGCCACCGTCGGTGTCGACCCAGACGGGGCTTTGGTGGATGGTCCCATTGGCGTTGAGACAGGCCAGCGTGGCGGTGACCGAGCCGTCAAGCAAAGCCTTTGCGGCAGAGGGTAAATCGGACAGTGTGGCCTGCAGTTCGCGGTGACCGATGGTGAACGCGCCGCGCTCACCGGCGGCCACGGTGGTGCTGATTTTCATCGTGAGGTACTCCGAAGTGGTTGTGTTGGCGTGGTTTTCGGTGGCTGGCTAGTCGTGGGGGAGGGTCTTGGCCAGCCAGTCGAAGATGACTTGATGCACCCGCGACATCGCTCCCATGTGGCAGTGTTCACCTGCGCCTTCGTCCTCCTGGAGGGTGACCAGGGTGGTGTCGGAGTTAATCATCGCTTCTGCGGCGCGTTGCGGTTCGCCTTTGAAGAACTGGTCGTTGTCGGCGTCGAGGATCAACGCCGGTGCCGAGATCAAGTCGGCCACACCCGCGAGCGTGTATTGCTTGAACACGCGCGGCACGTCCAGGATGGAGTCCACGCCCATGGCCCACTTGCCGTTGCGTAGGGCCCACCGTGCTTGGGTGTTAATGGTCATCAGCAGTTGGACCACCGGCATCGCCACGTCGTCTTTGCCTTGCTCGATCCACTCACTCAGAAATGGCGGCATCCCATTGACCATCGCGGCGTGGAAGTCGTAGATGCCGTCATCGAGGATCAGGGCGGCAACGCGGGAATCGAACGCCGCAGCCCGTGCGACGAGATAGCCGCCCAGGCTGTATCCGAACAGCGCGATCTGGTGGTCGGCGATCTCCGGGCGGCTAAGCGCGTAGTCGATGACCGGGCTCATCACCGCTTCCCAGTCCGGGCGGAATACCAGACCCTGTTCCCGCAGTGCTGCTCCCTGACCGGGCCCGTCGAAGGCCAGCACGTTGTATCCGCGCGCCAACGCGGCGGCGGCGATGGCGAAGTACGACTCTTCCAGCGTGGAGTCGAACCCGTTGTTGTAGATGATCGTTGGGCGAGGCCGCCCCGAGTCATCCACCTGGTAGAGGTAGCCGGGAAGGGTGGTCTGCTGATAGGGGATCGACACCTGCTCAAAACCGAACCCGAACAGCGGCATCGCCGTGACGAACGTGTCGCGGCTGCGCGCTGACAGCAGGGCCACCTCCGGGTCACGGTCGGGGTTATCGCGGCGGAAGAACTCGGCGGTGCGGTAGTAGTTCGACGCCCGCAACAGTGCTTCACGGGCACTGACACGGTGACCATCGGCCAGCGACTTTCGCCCCAATTCCTCGACGCGCTCGGCGGTGGCCTTCCATTCGCGATGCCAACTGGCCTCGTCGCCGTCGGGAATGGCCCGCGCGGTCACCAATATCTCGCCGAGGTCTGCGCCGCCGTAATTGGCGAAGCCGGCCGCACGCAATGCCTCGAATGAGAACGACGCGTCGTCGAACAAGAACTTCATCGCAAACCCCTCATAGTCGATACGGAACCGGTCCGTATCGCTAGACAGTACGCGCGTCGTTGTCGATACGCAACCGTTCCGTCTTGCTAACATTGTGCAATGTCGATGAACGCTGCTCCCACCCGGATGCCTGCCGGTCCGAAGCTCCAGCTCGAGGTGACCGAGGCCATCACGAACGCGTTCTTCGAAGAACTAGCTGACGTCGGCTACGGGCGGCTGTCGATTGACGCGGTTGCCCGGCGCGCCGGCGTAGGCAAGGCGGCCATCTATCGGCGCTGGAAGTCCAAGCTCGACATCACCGTCGCGCTGATTTCGGAGGTCGCCGTCGGGGCCATCGACGTTCCCGACACCGGCACACTGCACGATGACGTTCGCGAGTACCTGAACCGTGGCCGAGAGGCGCTAACACACCGGCTAGCGAGCAAGATCATTCCGGATCTGCTCGCCGAAGGGACCCGCAACCCCGACCTCACCTCCGCGCTCCTCGAGACGGTACGAGATCCCCGGCGCGCCAAGGCCGCTCAGCTCGTCCGACGGGCCGTCGCGCGCGGCGAACTGCCCGCCGACACCGACATCGGACTGTGCTTGGACTTTCTCGGCGGCCCCCTCTACTGGCGAATGAGCGTGCTGCGGGCCGACTTCGACAACACCTACCTGGACCAGCTCGCCGCCAAGATCGTCGCCGCCATGAAGGCCTAGTCGCGGTGCTGGCGCGCTTAGCTCCCGCGCAACCAGTAGCCGACTCACGTTGCGTTCCTCTGCGCTATCGCCACCCTATTTCGAAGCATGTACGACGTATACCCGGCCCTGTACAGGGTATAGTTGGCGATATGGCGAACAGGAGAAGCGGACCTGTGGCCCGCGAGCGGCTCAGTCGCGACACCATCGTGGACGGGGCCATCGCGCTGGCAGACGCAGAAGGCCTCGATGCGGTGACCATCCGGCGGCTCGCCCAGGATCACGAAGTCACCCCGATGGCGTTGTACTGGCACTTCAAGGACAAGGGCGAACTGCTGGACGGCATCGGCGAGCGCCTCTTTGCCGACGTCCGGCTTCCGGCGCCGTCGCGTAAGCCTTGGCCCGAGCAATTGCGCTCCATCCTCGAAGCGCTATTGGACGCGCTGCGCCCGCATCCCGAGGTGGCGGGTCTTGTCTCGGACCGCGTGTTGTCCTCTGAGGCCGGACTCGCGGTCGCCGAACGCACACTGGCGCTGCTGCGGCACGCGGGGCTGTCCACCGAACGGGCTGCCCAGCTCGGCGGATATCTGCTCAACGCGGTGGCCATGCTTGTGA
>CAVRRV010000009.1:0-414983 GCA_963723615.1 uncultured Actinomycetota bacterium
AGGCAAAGCGGTTAGCCGAAGCGGCCCATATCGCCAGGAAAACAACAGATTTGACCGTTGCCAGTACGGTCGCGGTACGCCTCCGATACGGTTACAAATCGCCCTCGGTCGCCGGGGTGACGCCGGGGTGAGATGGGCTTATGGGTGTTTGCTAGCCGGCGGCGGGAGGTGACGCCGTAGCTCCAGGGCCAGCGCCACGGCCAGCCGTCGCTCCCCTGGCGGATAGCCCAGCAGCTCGGTCGCGCGGGCGATCCGCTTGAGGACCGTATTGCGGTGGGTGTATAGCCGGGATGCAGCGCGCGGTGCGTTGTCGGCCCCCTCAAGATAGACACTTAGCGTTTCGCGCAATCGGGCCGCGGCGGGGCTGTCCTCAGCGAGCGGGCCGAGAGTCGCCGCGATGAACTCGGTCGCCGCGCGCGGATCGTGTGCCGCGAGTGCCGTGACCTCAAGTTCCCGGTAGGAGCCGAAACGACCGCTTACAGGGTTGCCCAGCAGCAGCCGATGCACGGTCAGCGCGGCCTCGTGGCTGGCGCGAAACCCTTCGATGCCGCGGCGGGTCGGACCGACGGCGACGCGCACATCGTCGGGTGATCGCCCCAACGCCGAGCGAAGATCCTCCACGGCTGGTTCGCCGGGCGTGCCGATCCATGCCCACAGCGTCGTCGTTCCCGCCGGAAGGGTCAGCGGCCGTTGGGATCCCGCGGCCTGGGCGAGCAGCACCGCAGCCGACTCAAGCGCGCCGTGGGGCGCGACCGCCGACTCCGACCACACCACCACCCCGGTATGCCGGCGGTCCAGCTCGTAGCCGAGGCGGCGGCTCGCGGCGGTGGGGTCGATCGGGGCGCCGTCGAGGATCAATCGGATGGTCTCGGTGCGACGCGCGAGCGCGCCGCCGATGACCTCTTCGCGTTCGCGCTGGGCCTCGGCCAGCACGCGACCGAGTGTCTGGTCGATATAGCGGAAGGCCAGCGACAGCGACAGCTCGGTGACAGCGATCAGCTCGGGCCCTGGCTCGACGATCTCATATGCGCAGGCCAGCCAGCGCTCAAGCCCAACCTGCTGGCCGCGCCGATAACCCTCATAGATTCTGTCCAGGTCGATGCCGCGGCGCACGATGGTACGGGCGGCGTCAAGCGCCTCGGGCGGGACTGCGTCCGATAGCGGCGATTGCGCCTGGCGCGCCACCGCCAGGAATCGCTGCCAGTTGCCGCGGTTGGTCGCGGTGAGCTCCGCCGCGATCGCGGCGTCGGCACCGAACTCTGGGACGACCTCGATCACTGCGGCATCCATCGCCGCGACGGTCTCGTCGGCCTCGAGTGCCAGTCGATCCGCGATAGCGGCGATCAGTTCATACGTTCGCGCGGTCGGCGCAACCGCCGTCATGGGTTTAGTGTGCCACCGCACACCACTGCCCGGCTCGCCTATCAGCTAACCGAGGAATGCGTCCGAAGCGTGGACGGTGGGCGAGGTCACGAAGCTCGCGCAGACCGGCCCGCAGGGCGTTGAGGATGGGCCACGGGTCGTCGACCTGCTCGCGGTCGACGACGATGCCGAATTCGAGGGAATCCTCGTAGCTGAACACGGTGATGTTGAGGCCGATCCCGTCCTTTACCCCGGAGATCGGGAACTGCGCCCGCTGCCGTGCTCCGGCGAGGTACACCGGCGTCGAAGGACCGGGGACGTTGGAGATCATCAGGTTGACCGGCTGGTTGATACCCGGGAGTCCGGTCGCCTGAGACATCGCGCACGCCGCGTGGGAGAACAGGGCGGGCGGAATGAGCTCGTTGACGTCCCGCATGAGCGACGTCGGCAACGCGCGGTGTCGTTTCTTGGCGGCGCTCATCGTCTCGCTGACCCGGCGCAGCCGCTGCCCGGGGTCGGCCACGTTCGTTGGCAGCTCGACGGTCATGGCCGAGACCTGGTTGCCGAACGTCCCCATCTGCTCGCGGGTCCGTACCGACACCGGGATGACGCCCAGCAGGGGTTCGGTCGGTAGCTCACCCCGCTCGTCGAGCCAGGAGCGCAGCCCGGCGGCGCACAGGGCCACGACAACGTCGTTGACCGTGCAGCCGAATGTCTTCTTGATTGATTTGACGTCATCAAGGGGCAGCGACCCGAACGCGACCCGGCGATGCGCCGAAACCCCGGTTTGGAATGGGGTCCGGGGCGCGATGAGGTCGTTGCCCTGCGGGAGGGCCCGGTCACCCGCGGCGGGCACGAGTCGCTTGATCAGTCGGGTGCCGCGGGCGATCACTTTCACCCCGGGCAAGTGGCGGATCGTCGGTACGTCGTCGAGGTGAGGCAACGTGGTCGGCAAGGCGCGCAATACGCGAACAGGCTGACGCAACATCCCGACAACTCCGCGTCCCAGCATCTCCACCTCGGATGGGAAGCGCTCAGTCAGAACGGCGGGTGCGGGCCCCAGCTGCCGACCGGTCGCGGCGTCGTCGAGGAGGACGCGCATGACCTCAGCGCCCGAAACCCCGTCTACCGCAGCGTGATGCATCTTTGTCAACACCGCCACCGCGCCGTCCTGCAGCCCGTGGATCACATACATCTCCCACAGCGGGCGCGCCCGGTCCAGGTGACTAGCGATCAGATGAGCCACCTGCTCGGCCAGCTGGCGCTGATCGCCCGGCGAGGGAAGCGCGACGTCGCGGATGTGGTGATCGACGTCGACAGCGCCTTCGTCAACCCAGTACGGATGGTCGAGACCGAATGGCACACCAGCCAGTCGCCACCGCAACGGGGGCAGCAGGTGGATCCGCTCGGTCACCAGCTCGCGAATCAGCACCGCATCGAGCGGTCGGCCCGACGCAGTGACCGCGTCATACACCCCCAATGCGCTCACGTGCCCCTGGGTGCGGTCGTTTTCGGCCGCCAGGAACAGCGCATCGAGTGACGTCAGTTGTCGCATTTCTTAACCGATCTACTTGATCGACACCACGGCGTCGGGTGTCAGGTCCTTGAGCATTGCGGCCAGCGTGGCACAGCCCGGTCGCAGATACGGTGTGCTTCTGCACACTAACTGGCATTGAAAGTGTGCATGGGGCGATTCCGCCCAGTGCGCCTGCACCGTAGGTTCTGCGTCAGAAGAACACCGTCGGACTAGGACCGGTATGGACGAGATCACTTTACGTGTGGCGGTGACGATCGTTGCGCCGCTTGGTATTTCGTGGCTAGCAGCGAAGCGTTCGGCGGAACGTGCGGGCGTGCCGTGCGTGGTGATGGCACCCGGTTTCGCAGGCACTCGGGACACTGGCGGCTTAGCGACTACGCGCGAGGCTTCGCCGCCGCCGGATTTGACGTGGTGTTGTTCGACTATCGCGGTTTCGCCGCGTCGGGTGGATCGCCCCGCCAGCTGGTGTCGGTCTCGACGCCAGCGCCAGGATTACCAGGCGGCAATCGCGTGCGCCCGCCAGCTGCCTGGTGTCGACCCCGAGCGCATCGTGCTGTGGGGGATTTCCTTCTCCGGCGGTCATGTCGTTCGCGTCGCCGCCGAGGACGGCCGCATCGCGGCAGTGATGCGGTGACGCCGGCGGTCGATGGCTGGCGGTACTGGCGCAACTTGCCCGCAACGCGGGCGTACTCAGCTGTTGCGGGTTGCCGCCACGGTCTGCGTGATGCGCTTCGTGCGCTGACGCGGCGCCGAGCCGCACTTGTTCCGATGGTCGGGGAACCGGGCTCGCGAGCGATCATCGCGAAACGCGGAGCGGAGCAGGAATATACGCGCATCACGGGCCCGAGCTGGCGCAACGAAGTGTGTGCGCGCACCGCGCTCGAGCGTGGCGTTCAACCGGCCGATCAGGTTCGCCTCACGTGTTTCCTGCCCACTGCTGGTGCAGGCCGGCACAGCCGACAGCATCACCCCGCCGGGCCGCGCGCGCCGAGCAGCCGCCGGCGCGGCCCGCGGGGAGCTGCGGGAATACCCCATCGACCACCTGGACGCCTATATCGGCCCCGCGCAGCAAGTTGCCCTGGCCGATCAGCTGGATTTCCTGCGCCGCCACCTGGCGCCGGCCTCGTCCCAAAGGGCCGCGATTACTACCACCGAATGGAATCACCAATGAAGATCAAGAATCTGAACAGCCGTGTCGTGCTGGTCACCGGCGCCGGCAGCGGCATCGGCCGGGCGACCACCCTGTTGTCGCGCGCCGCGGTGCGCGCCTGGCGATCTGCGATCTGAACGAAGCCGGGCTGAAGGAAACCGCCGAGGCCGCCCGCGAGCTTGGGGCGAGGTGCTCGCGCAGACCGCCGACGTCACCGACACCGATCGATGGGTGAATTCGCCGAAGCCGTGCACGCCCGGTTCGACACGGTGGACCTGTTGATCAACAACGCCGGCATCGGCGTTGGGGCCGGATTCTTCGACACCACACCCGAGGACTGGGACCGCCTGATCGCGGTCAACATCATGGGGCTGGTGCATGGTTGCGAGCGCTTCCTCCCCCGCATGATCGAACGCGGCACCGGCGGTCAAGTCGCCAACGTGTCGTCTCGGTTGCGGCTACTCGGCGCTTCCCTGCATGTTCGGCTACTCAGTCACCAAGTTCGCCGCGTTCGGGTTCTCCGAGGCGCTGCGCATGGAGATGCGTCGCCACAACATCGGAGTGACGACCATCTGCCCGGGCCTGATCAACACGCCGATCCTGCGCACCAGCGTCACGCGCGGGGCCCGCGCTGAAGAACGGGCCGAGCGGGTCGCGCGCGTGCATGAGCGACGCGGCTACTCCCCAGAGAAAGTCGCGGTGAACATCCTGCGCGCGGTGGGCCGCAATCGCGCGGTAGCCCCAATCACCCCCGAAGCCCATCTCACGTACGGGCTGACCCGCGTCGCTCCGCCCGTGGCGCGCTGGTTTTCCGCCCGCACCTCCGCCGTCCTCGCCAAATAGACCGCCCCACAGCTCCAACCGCCATCAAGGAGGTACGCATGAAACAGCGCAATATCCACATGATCGAAACCAACGGCATCAGACTGAAGGTGGTCGTGGAGGGCAACGGCCCGTTATTGCTTCTGCTGCACGGCTTTCCGCAATCCGCATACCTGTGGCGCAACCAGATCGACGACTTGGTCAGCCGCCGGCTATCAGGTAGCTGTCCCCGATCAACGAGGCTACGGCGGCAGCGACAAACCGGCAGAAGTTGAGGCATACGATCTGCTGCAGCTGTCCGCTGATGCGGTCGGCATCGCCGACGCACTGGGCCACGAGACGTTCACGCTCGTCACCCACGACTGGGGCGCGATCGTCGGCTGGCACGTCGCGTTGCTGTACCCGCAACGGGTAAAAGCGGTGTTCGCGCTGAGCGTGCCACCAACTATTGGGACGCCCGTCGGCGCCCTGACGCGCCAGGAGAATTTCGGCGACAACTTCGTATACACCGTCTACTTCCAGCAGCCCGGTGTGGCCGAGGCCGAACTGGACGCCGACGTGCGCAAATCGCTTCGCATGTTGTACTACTCCGTCAGCGGTGACGCGCCGGCGTTCGGGTTCATGCGTCCCAAGCCCGCGAGCTCAAAGATGCTCGACGGCTTGGTCGACCCTGATCCACTGCCCAGCTGGCTCACCGAGGAAGACCTTGATCAATACGTCGAGGATTACCTCGATGGGTTCCGCGGTCCGATCAACTGGTACCGCAGCATCGACCGCGGCATAGGGCTCACCCGCCGCCTGCAGCAGACCAAGATCACGCAGCCGTCCCACTTCATGATCGGCAGCCTGGATCCCATGAACGTGCTTCTCGCGGCTCCCCTTGCCAACTTGGAGCAGAACGCACCCAACTTGCGAGGCAACGTCGTACTCGAAGGTGCCGGCCATTGGCTTCCCATCGAGCGTCCAAAGGAAGTCAATGACGCGTTGCTCGACTTCCTCGCCGGTCTCGAGAGCGCTCCCCAGTCCGCCAGCATCGCAGAGGGTTGAAACTGACATGGCCTCAAGGCCCAACGACTATGCGCCGCCGCTCATTCAGATCGCGTTCTCGGTCGTCGATTTGCGACTCACCGAACGGTGGTTTCGCGAAGGCTTCGGCCTGGTACCGGCCGGCGGCAGTCGCGCGTTGATGCGAGGGCCTCTGGCGGCCAATGTGCAGGGCCTACCCCGCGCGGCCTCGACCTGCTGGTGGCTGCTGGGCCGAAACTCCTGGTTCCAGCTCGAACTGTTCCAATTCGATCGCCCGATCGCCAAACTGATGCCCGCGGATTTTCGGCCCTGCGACATCGGCTACACCCGCATCGGGATCTGGGTCGAAGACTTCGACGCCACATTGAAAAAGCTTGCCGAACTTGGCAGTCAGCCGCTGACTGAGCCATTCGGCGAGCGTGGCGGGCGGCGAGCCTGCGTCCGCAACCCCGACGGGGTCTACGTCGAGGTCATGGAAGACGACCCGCTGCCGCAATCCAACCGGCGTGGGCGCGTCGATTGCCCGTCGGCCATCCGCTCGGTGACGGTGTCGGTACCCCAGATAACCGATGCGGCAGCCTTTTTCGAAGAGGGCATCGGCCTCAACGCGAGCACCGTGGCCCTGCATACACCAGAGCACGAGGCGTTGTGGGGCCTGGCGGGCGCCACGACAGAAAGCAGGCTGTTCGACGGCGGCGAGGTGCTCATCGAGGTGGTGCAGTACCTCAATCCCGCTGGAAAGCCGAGGTCCCGTGACTACCGCATTTCCGATCAGGGCATCCTCAACATCGCGTTCGGGGCGCGCCGCAAATCAGACTTCAACACGGTCTATCGACGTGCCGAAGCGTTTGGGGCCACGCCCAATTGCCGACCAGTTCACCTACCCGGGGCCGGCTCGGTGGTTTACGTAAACGACCCGCACGGCCTTTCAGTCGAGATCCTACGAACGAAGCCTGGACTGGCCGACCGGATCTTCGGATTCGAGCCACGACCCTTACACAAGCGCCCGGATCCGGACACGCGGAGGATCGAACACCGGATCAAGATCAACGCACCAGTCGACAAAGTTTGGGAAACGATCACCGATCAAGACAACATGGCCGAGTGGATCGGTTTCGATCCGGTCACGGTGCGCAAAGAAGGCTGGACACGGCGCCACGGCGCCGGTTCCGAGCGCCTGATGCAAGGCCCGCGCGGAGTCGGCCAGGTCGTCGAGCAAGTGATTGCCACGCGCCCGCAAGAAAGCCTGCGCTACCGCGTCATCGAGGGGTCACCGCTGACCTGTCACCAAGGCGAGATCACGCTGAAGCACTCCGGCGGTCACACCGAATTGCACTGGTCCATCCGCTTCCGGCCCAAGGTGACCGGCACCGGCGCGGTTTTGCAGAAGGTGTTGCAGGCCAAGTTGCGCACCATGCTGGACGAACACCTCAAGCCCTACATCGAAAAGAACACGGCTGCTGGTGTTTTCATGACGCCAGAACCAGCGAACACGGAAACGAAAGCCAGATGAACGCGAATCTACCCGGGCCCCACCATGTCGGCGTGTTGATCATCGGGGCCGGATTCTCCGGGCTCGGCGCCGCGATCGCCCTCCAAAAGGACGGGTATACCGACTTCCTGGTGGTCGAGCGGGGAAACAATGTCGGCGGCACCTGGCGGGTGAACACCTATCCCGGCGCGGCCTGCGATGTGCCTTCACACCTGTATTCCTACTCGTTCGCACCGAACCGAGGATGGACCCGTTCGTATTCCAAACAGCCCGAAATCGAGGCCTACATCCGGCAGGTTGCCCGACAGCACCAGGTGCTCGACAGACACCGGTTCGGATGCGAGGTTCACGAGGTGCGCTGGAACGCCCAGGAGGCGCGGTGGCACGTGAGCACCTCCCAGGGGACCTTCACGGCGAATTTCGTGGTCTCGGCCGTGGGTCCGCTGACCGAGCCGGCATTGCCGGACATTGACGGTCTCGACGACTTCGAGGGCGAGATCTTCCACTCCGCTCGGTGGAACCACGACTTCGACCTGACCGGCAAACGCGTCGCCGTCATTGGGACCGGAGCCTCGGCCATCCAGATCATCCCCGAACTGGCCAAAACCGTGCGGCAGCTGGACGTGTATCAGCGCACCGCCCCGTGGGTTCTTCCCCGTTTCGACCGCAACTACACGCCCGCAGAACGCCTTGCCTTCGCGCGCGTTCCCGGCTACCAGCGACTGATACGAAGCGCCATCTACTGCAGCAAGGAGCTCGTCGGTTTCGCCTTGACCTACGCACCCAAAATGCTTGTGCCGGTGCAGAAATTGGCCAAGCGCCACATCGAGCGCGCGATCGCCGATACCCGGCTGCGCGCCAAGGTCACCCCCCGCTGGCAGATCGGCTGCAAGCGCATCCTGATGTCGAACACCTACTACCCGGCACTGGCACAACCGCACGTCGATGTCGTCACTGATCACATCGCCGCAGTGCGGCCGAACGCGATCGTCACCGCCGATGGCAGCGTTCGTGAGGTCGACGCGATCGTCGTTGCCACCGGCTTCCATGTCACCGACTCACCGACCAACCAGCGCATCATCGGCCGCGGTGGCCACAGCCTGGCCGACACATGGCAACGGGCCGGCGCCCAGGCCTATAAGGGGTCGACCGTGCACGGGTTCCCGAACCTGTTTGTCATGACCGGGCCCGGAACGGGGTCTGGTCACACGTCGGCCGTGTTCATGATCGAGTCGCAGCTGAATTATCTGCGGGATTTGATCCGCACGACGACCACCCGCGGCATCGCGACCGTCGAGGTGCGCCAGGACGTGCAAAGCGCCTACAACGCGAGTATCCAACGAGGATTGCGAAACTCGGTGTGGGAAGTCGGCGGCTGCTCGAGCTGGTACCGCGACAAGTTCGGCAAGATCACCACCATGTGGCCAGGTTTCACATTCCGCTTCCGTCAACAGACCCGCACATTCGACCTCAACGCCTACCACACGGTGCACGCCCGCGACCTGTCCGCCGCCACTGAGAAATACGCGGCTTCAGCATGACGTCGTGCGGGTCGGCGTGTGTCAGGTATACGCCACGTGGACCCGATTGATTTGGCCGGCAAAGCGGAAAGGCGCCTTGTCGTAGTAATCCAGCGACACCGGTGAGCCGAGACAGACGCCGATGTCGAAGCAGTCGTTGGCGGTGAACAGCAGTGGAGCGCTGACCGGCACCCGCCCCTTCGTGAGGACCTCCTGGCCGGCTTGGATGGTGACGTCGAGCGGTCCCGCCGGGCGCTGTTCGGCATAGCGGGTTTCGACAACGATGGTCGCGGGCCCGGGCGGCAATTTGGTCGTTGAGCGAATCTTGGTGCGGGAGATGATGAAACAGTTGTACTCGTAGCACAGGTACCCGTCGTCGAGGTAGCAGGTGACCCCGCCGGCAAAGCCGCCGAGAGCATAAAGGACTCCGCTCGCATCGGGGGGCAGATCGGCTTCGACAGTGACGATGTTGTTCTTGCTTCCCAGCGCGGGCGCGCAGAACTCGGGAATGCGGGTGATTTCGCCGGGGAACTCCCACTCGCGATACGGCGGAGTGATTCGCAACTCGGGGTGGAAGATCGGCACCCACAGCCCGCCACCGATCGGGAGCACCTGGTTTCGGGCGGCTTCGATGGCGAACAGTTCGCGCATCTGGGCGAGCTTTTCGGGCATCTGGGCGGCCAGATCGTGGGCCTGCGACCAGTCTTCGTCGAGGTGATACAGCTCCCAGCGGTCGTTGTCGGGTGTCCAGTCTTGGATTCCGGGTGGCAATCCCGGCAGCCAGGGCACGCGCGGACCGAAGGTTGAGGCCATCCAGCCGTCGTGATAGATGGCCCGGCTGCCCATGATCTCGAAGTATTGAGTCTTCTTTCCCCCAGGCGCCGATGGGTCGGTAAGCGTGCTGGCGAAACTTGCTCCGGCTATTGGGATTTGGGGCACACCGTTGACCATGAGCGGAGACTCGATACCCACGATGTCATAGATGGTCGGTACGACATCGTTGCAGTGCAGGAAGTGATCCCGCGGCACAGGGTCCGGCGCGACTTTCTTGGGCCAGCGGATCGCCATCGGATTGCGGGTGCCGCCCAGATGCGAGGCCACCAGTTTCACGCCCTTGTAGGGTGTGCTGCCCGCCCAACCCCAGCCGGAGTGGTACTGGTTGTCGGTCTTCGGTGAGCCCAGGACATCAAGGCCGCCGAGCTGCTCGAGCGCGTCGATGTGCATCCGCGGGGTGGTCGGAATGCCGTTCTGCGCAAGCAGTTCGGCGATGGTGCCGTCCTGTCCCTCGGCCGAGGATCCGTTGTCACCCCAGATGTAGAGAAACAGCGTGTTCTCCCCGTAGCCAAGCCGATCCAACTCATCGACGATCCGGCCCACCTGAACATCCACATGTTCGGCGAACCCGGCAGCCACCTCCATCAGTCGGCGCTGAAACGGTCTCTCGTCCTCGGGAATGTCGTCCCACGCCTTCATTCGCTCGTCACGGTCGGTGAGCTCACAGTCTTGTGGGATCCAGCCCTTGTCCTTCGCACGCTCGAAGACCCGCTGCCTGTAGGCGTCCCAGCCATCATCGAACTGCCCGGCGTAGCGGTCGGCCCACTCCTTCATGATGTGGTGCGGACCATGTAGGCAGCCGCTGGCCCAATACATGAAGAACGGCCTATCGGCCTGCAGCGCCTTGTGGTTGCGCATCCAGTTGATCGCATCCTCGGCCAGGTCCTCCGAGAGGTGATAGCCCTCGTCGGGCGTCTTCGGCGGCGCGCACCACCGTCGTGTTGCGCACCAAATGGGGCTCGTACTGCGAAGCCTCCCCGGCCAAGAAGCCGTAGAAATACTCGAATCCCAATCCTGTGGGCCAGTCCTCGAATGGGCCGGCCGCCGTCGTGTCTTCCGCCGGGGTGTTGTGCCACTTGCCCCACGCGCCCGTGCTGTACCCGAAATCCTTGAGCACTTCGGCCACCAGCGCACTGCTGCGCGGGATACGTCCGGCGTAGCCGTCCCAGTCGTTGGCCAACTCGGCGATCTGCCCGTTGCCGATCTCATGGTGATTGCGCCCGGTGAGCAGCGACGCCCGCGTCGGCGAACACATTGCGGTGGTGTGGAACCGGTTGTAGCTCACCCCCTCCGCGCAGATCCGGTCCATCGTCGCGGTACGCACCTCGCCGCCGAACGTCGTCGGCAGGCCCGGTCCGGCGTCATCGATCAATACGATCACGATGTTCGGCGAATCCTCGTGCAGCCGAGGCGGAGTGACACGTTGGGCATAGGTGGACTCCTGCAAAGTTCGCCCGGCGATACTGGCCGAAGGCGTGGGCGGAAACGGCAGCGTCGCCCCACCCAGAAGCTTCGACGCCACCACCCCGCCCGTGGAATCAACATCAACATCTTTGGTGGCACCCGACATGACTGCTCCCCTGCTCGAAGCTGTCCAAGGCAGTCGCCGACGCGATCAACCCTGACTCACACCCGCCTGAATCTACTCCCGACGCCCGCCCTTCGGGCAGCGGGTTTGGACAATCTGCCAGTAGATGTGAGCGCTTGGGACGAAACGAGCCGGCGCCATCACCACCCACACCAGGACGCTTGTTGCACAACATATTCGAGCGTGGCAAAAAGCTAACGCCTGACCTCAGACCGAGGCCAGCTGCCGCGGCTCTTCAAGCCCGCTTGACCACCAATCCGGCTCGACCGATAAGCCGGAAGTCTTCGACTGCGTCTAGTCGGCTCGCCGCCCGATCCAGTCCACTGCGGCTTCGTTCTTTGTCGACCATCGGACCGCGCTCACCACCGACTCCGCGCTCAGCGCCCGAACCGCGCTCTCCAGCCGAACGTCGTGCCGCTCGGCGGCTGCCACTTCGGCGTTAAATACCACCTCGTTCTGTGCGTCGGCATCACGCCGAGCCAGCGATGTCAGCATGAAGCCGGGTACGGTAATCGCCTCAATCAGCTTGGACCGGATCACGGCTTCGGCATCGCGTCGGCCCACCACCTCGAGGATGTAACAAACGGGCGTCATCTCACGTCCGGCCTGGAAGTGCAACCGATCCATCCGCGCCGCCAGCGGGTACAGAAAACCGTTCGCAGCGACGATTATCACGGCGCCGGCTACCGCTTCACGCCAAGCCCACGCTCCCGCAAGGGCACCCACGGCGGCTGTCGCCCACAAGGTGGCCGCAGTGTTCAACCCTGTCACCGATGAACCTTGCTTCATAATCACGCCAGCACCGAGAAAGCCCACGCCAGTGACAATCTGGGCAACAACCCGGGTCGGATCGACGTCGCGGTTAAAGCCATAAGCGCCCAGAATCACATACAACGCCGAACCCATGCTTACCAGCGCCATGGTTTGCAGACCGGCCATTCGAGATCGCCATTGGCGTTCGACACCGATCGCGAGGCCCAGCGCGGTGGCTAGGCCAACCCGGACAGACAGTTCCACGGCAGGCATGTTCATGGAAGGATTGTCCGCCGGTTTTGGCCCTGTGCGGCAGCGTTTCGAATCCGGCCCCAACCACTCCCTTGGTCGAACTGTGCGGGCCGGCTTGTTTGACGAAGATGTTGACACCGCACACGCCGGTCCACCCGGGCGGAGGCATCCCTCCGGCCTCTCTTATCCAACCAGGCATGAGAAACACCTCTTCGGCAACGGCATTTAGTTTCGCAAGGACAAGGTAGTAGTCCAACGGAGCCTGGATTGATATCGAGCATGGATTCGTGCCTGGTGTACGCCTTCACGTCTACGGTTAGACCGGCAAGGACTCCTGTGGTGAAGTGCCCGTCGTAACCCGCTACGTTCGCTGCGGCCTCCAGCTCGATGTCGAAGATCCAAGCCGCATTCCACCCGCCGTACTTCCCGTGTTTACGGGCCGACCAATAAGCGCCTTAGCCACGGCGGCCGCCTGGACGTAGTGACCGGACCGTTCGACAGCGACCATGACAAACGACCAGAAAAGGTAGACCGGCAGCGACAATGGGAACGCGACGGCCAAGGCCGCCCACGAGTATCTCGCCCCGTACCGATCCCACGCCCACTGCCAGATGCGGTCCATTCCGCGAGGCTAAACGCCCGCCACCTCCGACCTGGGCCTTTTGAGGTGAAGCTGCCGGGAATCTGACCACCCCTACCCGCGGGGTGGGTTGCTAACTGCTGAAGGCGCTAGTGATGGCCGTGTCGAAGTAGTCCCGCCATGTTGCGATCTTGCCGTCGGCGATTTCGAAGACACCCATGATAGGCACCGATATCTCGACACCGTCCTTACGGCGTAGCACGTCGGTACGTTCATGCATCACGACACCGTGGTCGCTGATCTGCCGATGCACGATGAAGTCAATGCCGTCCAGCGTCGCCAAGAACTCGGCAATGAACTCTCTGATGGCTTCTCGACCCTCTACCGAGGGCGTCGGTGGGATGTTGCGGTATACCGCGTCTTCGGTGAAGCAGCTGGCGATTTCGTCAAGATCCGGCTTGGACCACAGCGCGCAGAATCTGGTGACCACTTCGTCGGGTGAGCGCATCATGCCTAGATGGAACGCGCCGGCGCAGACTGATATTTCAAGTCCCAGACGAAACCCGGGAGTGCCGCGTGGCGACCGCCAAACGCCGACAACCCAACTAGCTAAGCGCCTCGGCGTCACTCGCCCACCCGCCGGTAAAACGCCGGTAAATCGCGATCACGCCGAGCCGACCATTGGCCAATATTGCCTATGACCAGGCAATTTACGGTGGGGCGGGCGGGGCTCGAACCCGCGACCAACGGATTATGAGTCCGCGGCTCTAACCAACTGAGCTACCGCCCCAGTACTAACGCGCTGCGTATATCGCCGTCGCTTTAGCGTAATCGCGTTCGGAATACCCCAGTGATACCGCAACACTTTCGATCGCTTTGCCCAACGCGTCCGCGACGCCAGCCAAGTCGCCGCTCAGCAACTGCCCGTAGCGGTCAAGGGTCATGGCCGCTGTCGCGTGTCCCGGAAGCCTCTGCACGACCTTGACATTAGCGCCCGCGCAAAGCGCCAAGCTCAGGTGACGGCAATGGTGCCCACGACCGGAATCCTGGCGCCGGCCGACGGTGGTCGTGCCGCGTCAGAACACCAGCTATGGCGTCCGTTGGGATTAAAGACAGCCGGAGGCCCGCTGCAGTTGGGCGGCCCGCAGGATCGAGCCGGCGGTCAGGAATGCGGGTTTGTCACGGTCAGGGGGCTCGACGGGCAGGTCGGCAGCGCAGCGCAGCAACATCAGGGCAAGCGTGGCGTTGGTCGCGTACGGGACGACCAGCAGATTAGCGCGCCCATCCCCGCCGCTGAGGCTCATTACGTGCTGGCGTTTGTGTTCCCATCCGGGCCAGTTGAAGTCGGGTGGTCGTTGGAGCGGTGGCCAGTTGACGTTGATGGAGGTGATCTCTCCGAGCATGGGAGTCAGTACCGCGACAAGGTGGGGTAATTCGCTGGTGATGCGGTCTACGCGTGGCCACCACGCGCCGTCGATGTCGCGGCCGAGTTCGCGAGCCACCGATAATCGGATGGGATTAGCGGAGCCGCGACCTCCGAACGGACGGGTCATCGCAGGCATCCCACGGGCGGGTCCTTCACTGTCGGTATCGACCGCCTCACGAGCACGGGGCGAACGGAGGAATCACATTGCCCGTGGGTGTCATCCGCGCCAACCGCAGTGGACCACCGCCGACAACGAAACGGCTCACGCTTGACGCTACGCCACCGGCCGCCCAACAGGACGAAGCCATGGCCGCGGTGCTGCTCGGCGACATGTATCAGCCGTACTAACGGAGCCCCATTGTCGCCGCGGGGACGGCGATCCGGGGTAACGGGACGCCGATCCGGGGTAATATGACAGCAACAGAGGGGATGGTCCACATGGCCACACAGAACTGGCAGGACGCACCCGAGATTCATCCGTCGAAGATCCGGGTCGGTGACATCATCGGCACGGTGGACCCTACGAACCTGCGCTACACGGTCAAGATGATCAGCGGGCCTCAGAAAAGTCAGGGGCAGTGGACATTTTTCGGCCGTGACGACAGGGGTCTGCAGCACACGAACACGTTCGCGGACGACGAGTTAGTTCGCAGGTACGCCAAAGCATCATGACAGCGTCCTAGAGCTCGGCCAGCCGGGTCTGCGCCGTCGCAACTGTCGAATTATGTTGCGGCACAACGTAGTTCTACTCTCGTACCTGGCGATTGACGAGGCCCGTTATGGAGCGAGAATCGATCTCTTCACCGCCGTCGCCGTAGTAGACGCGATACTCCGTTGAGTCGTCGGCTGTGCGCGTGACTTTGATCCAGTTGCCAGACTTCGGATCTTGGAGCATGTCACCCTCGCGGATCTCCGACAGCGGCACCCGTTCTATTGCATGTTCGGAACTCATTACTCTCCCGGATCGTCGTGGTAGTGGGCTGTGGCCACCTTCCGGGAATCGCCCCGGCGATCACCTTGAGGATTCTCCGGCCAAGGCCGCCGGTCAATCACAGATTCATCGGGCCGAGGCGCGGTGACAGCCGTAGCCGACGAGCCGCCGGCCATGACAGCGCCGTCACGCTCGTAAAACGCCCTAAGTAGTGACAATGGCTGGGGGGATGACATCGTCGCCGACACAGCCGGGCACTGCTGCAGCTGCCCGGCGCGTGTTCGGCTAAATGTGGCGATCCACGAGCAGCTCCTGGCCGCCGTCGACGGCCGGCGTGGGGTAGACGCCGCCGACCGTCTATGCGAGGCCTGTGTGGGTCTCCTCGACATTGACGCAGCAGCGATTTCGCTTGTCCTCGACGGTGCGAGCAGCGGAACATTGGGTGCCAGCGGCGCGCCCGCCCGCATGTATGACGAATTGCAGTTCACCTTCGGCGAGGGACCGTGCCTGGACTCGGTCTCGCAGCGGATTCCGATTCTGGTCGTCGACCTCGCCGATCCTGAGGAAGCTCGCTGGCCCGCGTACGGGCCCGCCATGCTGGCCCACCAGATCAGAGGTGTCACCGCGATACCCATCGTCGTGGCCGGCGAATTTGTCGGCGCCCTCGATCTCTTCCGCACGCAGCCGGGCCCACTGCTGGCCGAGGATCTGACCGGCGGGGTCGCTGCCGCGGAGCTCGCAGGCATCCCGCTTTTGGACCTGCTGGACGCCGACCTAAGGGCTGCCGTCGCCGACCCCAAGAGCGATGCCTGGGCCGAACTCAACACGCTGAGCCGCGCGGAGGTCAGCCAGGCCACCGGCATGCTCGTCGCCCAGCTGGAGATTGAGCCGGCCGAGGCCCTGGTCCGGCTGCGCGCCCACGCTTATGCCATCGGTCGCAGCGTCACCGACGTCGCGCGCGACGTCCTCGAGCGCCGCCTGCAGCTTGAGGCCGACTGATGCGCGCTTGGTGGACTCGAAACCCAGGAAGGAGGGCAACGTGAATGACACCCCTCGTGAAACCCGCGTGCTGGACGCCGTCGTCACGCTCGTCGATAGCCTGCTCGACGACTTCGACGTGGTCGACCTGCTGACCGAGCTCACGGAGCGCTGCGCAGAGCTGCTCGACATCGAGTCGGCGGGATTTCTGCTCGCCGACCCGCTGCAGCAGCTCCGCCTGCTGGCCGCCACCTCGGAGCAGGCCCGCGAACTCGAACTCTTTCAGCTACAGGCCGACGAAGGCCCGTGCGTGGACTGCTACCTCAGCGGCCAACCGGTCTCGGTCGCCGACGTCCAGGGGGCAAGAGAGCAATGGCCGCGATTTGTGCCTGCCGCGGTCGGGGCCGGCTTCGCCTCCGTGCACGCCGTCCCAATGCGGGCCGCCGGCATCGTGTTGGGTGCGCTCGGTTTGTTCGGCACCCGCCCCGGCAAGCTCACCGAAGCCGATCTGCTCGTCGCCCAGACCCTGACACACATCGCATGCGTCGCGATCCTTCAGGAACACCCACCCACCCCGTCCACCGTCATGCCGCAGCTGCGCTCCGCGCTGACCAGCCGCGTCATCGTCGAGCAGGCCAAGGGCTTGCTCCGCGAAATGCTGGATGTGTCTGTGGCGGAGGCGTTCAATCTGTTGCGGACCTATGCGCGGGCCCACGGCGAACACCTCACCGACGTCGCCCGCAAATTGATGACCGATCGATATTCCCGCCCGATGCTTGTCGCCGAGTTAGCCGAACTAGCGGGAGCGCCGCCGCGCTAACGGGTTTCAGGGATGCCGTGCGCGCGCCCGCCGCGCAGCCTCCTCGACCAGCCGCTCGGCGACGGCAAACAGCTTGACGTTCTCGGTTTGGCTGATGTGGGCCAGCCGTTCGAAGGCCTCATCCGCGCTGCTACCCGACCGGCTACGGATGACGCCGATCGCCTGGTCGATCACCGATCGGCTGTCCAGCGCGCGCTGCAATCGCAGCGTCCGTTCATGCGCCTTGGCCAGCAACTGCGCGTTGTACACCGACACCGCCGCGGGCTTGGCGAATTGGGATCCCAACTGCACGGCGTGCTCGGCGAACGCGTCGCGGCTTTTGGCATAGGCATTGATTGAGCCGATCACCTGGTCGCCGACGATCAGCGGCAGCGCTAGCGCGGAGTGCATACGCATCCGGGCCACCCGGCCACCGAAGTGCGGCCAGCGGCTGTCACTGCCCAGCGATCCGCTCACGGTGGGGCGTCCTGACTCCATACAGGTGATGCATGGGCCTTCGTTCAGTTCGTCGTACTGAACTGCGTCGATCTCCTGGATGAGCACCCCTGTCGCCGCCCAGTTCTGGACGCTGGAGATGCCTTGCTGCGGATCGATCAATGCGACGCCCACACCGTCGGCACCGGGAATCGCCTGCGCGGCGAACTCCGCCACGTCCCGGAGAAGGTCAATCACCCCTTGGGCGCCAGCCACGATTCCGGCCACGCCGCGTAGCCCCGCATAGAGTTCGGCCTCGTCCGCTTCCCGCTGGGTAGCGGAGAGTTCGGGCAATGCCGGCACTGTGCGATTGGGCTGGGCGTCGAAGTCGGCCAACATCCCTCCTCCCGTGCACCCATCCAGACCGCCAAATCTACTCCGCCGCGCCCCGAAAAAGTCAGCTGACGAGCGCCAAGGTATGGGCCCGCCGCAGCTTCCCCGACGGCGTCTTGGGGATCATTCCCGGCTTGAGCACAACCACGTTGCGGGGCCGGACATCGACCTCGGCAACGACCTCGTGGGCTACTTGATGCTCGATACGACGCACCTCGGCGGGATCTTGCCAGTTGTTGGACTCCACCGCGACGACGAACGTTTCCCGCGGGTGTCCAGCGTCCAGGCGCACTGCCACGGTACAGCCGGGCCGGACCCCGGAAACGCGCGCGGCGGCACGCTCGATGTCGGTCGGGTAGATGTTGCGGCCGGCCATGATGATTACGTCCTTGACCCGGCCGCAGACTACGACGAGCTCGGCCTCGGTGAGGTAGCCAAGGTCGCCGGTGTCATACCAGCCCTGGTCGTCTTGCGCCGCGACGAAACCGGCCATCGTTTCATAGCCGAGCGTCACCGGCTCACCGCGCACCTGGATGACGCCGACGCCCCGGGCGGCCAAGATGTTGCCATCTTCGTCGACGACGCGCGCTTCCAGGCCCTTCAGCAGACGGCCAAGCGTGGCCAGTCGCCGGGTTTTGCCCTTGGTCGCCGGGACGGCTCGGTGCAATATGGCCAGCAGGTCGGCGTCGACCTCATCGACCACCAGGCCTGCGCCGCACTCGGAGAACGACACCGCCACGGTTGTCTCGGCCATGCCGTAAGCGGGCAGGATTGCCTCCGGACGTAATCCGAACGGCTTGCCGGCTTCGCAAAGGTCTTCGATGTCGGCGGGTTCGACCTGTTCGGCGCCCGATAGCGCCCACCGCAAGGTGGACAGGTCGAACTGGCCGGGCTGGGCCTGCTTGCGAAGGCGTCTGGCGAACAACGTGTAGGCGAAGTTCGGCGCCGCGGTCATGGTGCCCTTGTATTTGTCAATGAGCCTGGCCCACAGCAAGATGTCGCGCAGGAAGTCCATCGGAGTGATCTTGACTAGCTCAGCGCCGAAAAACATTGGCACCGTTAAGAAGCCGGTCATGCCCATGTCGTGGAACAGCGGCAACCAGCTCACGATCACGTCGGTATCGATGTCAACGTTTGCCCCGATGAACATCGCCTCGGCGTTAGACACCATGTTGCGGTGTGAGATCTGTACGGCCTTGGGTGACCCGGTAGACCCCGACGTCAACTGCAGCAGCGCGACGTCGTCGTCGTCGGTCTCGACCGGTGCGATCGGGCGGCTGTCGAGTAGCTGGTCGATGCTCAGCACTCGCATACCCAGCTCAGCCAGCAATGGTGCGGCGGCCAGAAACGGGTCGGAGATGACAACGGTTTTGGCGCCGATCATCTTGATGACGGCGGTGGTTTCCTCGGCCCAGCGCTGAAGATCGGTGCGCGGAGTCGGCTGGTGGAGCATGGTCAGGCTGGCACCGCGCATCCAGACGCCTTGTCCGGCCGGCGCGATCTCGGCTGGGGCACCGGCCAGCACCGGGACGGCGTCACCATGCCCGACGCCGGCCGCGGCCAAGCCACCCGCGATCCGGCGAGCCCGCTCGTGCACCTCGCCCCAGGTATGCCGCACGGGGCAGTTCGGCTCCCCGGTGACCAAACCCTTTGAACTGGACTGGGCGGTGCCATACATCGTTTCGGTGAATTTGCTCAAGACCATTCCTTTGGCTGCGGGGCCGCGGCGCCGCGGTTGGCCTCCGACTGTGCGTCGGGGCGTGGGATTGCGGACGCGCGTGCACGAGTGAAGCCAACGCGTCGGCGTTGAGCCACGAAACTTTCAGCGAGATTGCGGGCGTGCCAGCACTGCTGATACCACTGCGGTACCAGTGCCGCCCGTCCGGAAATGAGGTCGACAATGACGGCAGCGGCAGAGCGTGCCCCTCTTCACGCACACCCCCGATGGTCCCACAGTCCGATCGAGACGAGGTATCGAACATGTCACGACACACTGACGGTACATACTCACCGACAACCGGCCACCGGGGCGCGCTGATGTCGCCGATAACCCTTTGACTGTCTGATTAACCGAGTGTGCAGACACGTTGCGGCTGGGATCTTTTATAGATCGCGACCGGACGTTTCCGGGAGGCTGCGGAGTCAACCGCGACAAATCGTACCGCAGGGCGCAATCGGGAAATTGCTGAGCGCCAATCTCGGCGGCACTTTGTTTTATTCACCGTCGGACGCACGCTTGTCCGCGAGGCATCTGCGGCAGCGTAATCAAGTCAAACATCCACAGCCCAAGTAATTTTGAGGGAGAAGATCGCATCGGGTGCGCAGTCGCCCACCAGGCGCCGGCTCGTGAGGTGCTGAAAGGCGACGCGCACGTAATGCCGGTGCACTGGGACAGGTCACGCTGATTGCTGAGCGACTAGCGTGCGAAGCCCGTGGAGAACGGGTTTTCGTTGATTTCTCAGCGATTTTGTGTGATGGCGCCTGTGCGGGGCTATGTGCGGGTTTCCGCTTTGTCCGGGCTGATACCCAGGAGGCTGGTGACGGTCGAGGCATCGTTCGCGCCGGCCGCGGTCATCATGATTGCGTGTGCTTGGTCTGGGTCGGCGTGCGGAGAAACTACGAGGAGAACGATTCTTTTGCGATTGACCCCGAGGACTTCGACGGTGCTGACCGGCTGGCGGTGATATCCGTCGAGTCGTACCGTTCGCCCGTCTGTCACGAATTTCTTGGGTGCCTTTGCCCATTCGGTCAAGTTGTAGCTCAAGCGGCTAATCGGCCCGAGCCGAACTGATAGCACCGACAACAGATCTGGCAGCTCCGCCGCGAGGTCCTCACTGTGCGGCCACCACGCGCCATCGACAAACCCGCTTAGGGGTGCCTTGGGTTTTAGCCGCAAGCGCGGTGTGTGCTCCGGTGGGGTATGCCGGCGCCCGGCGTCCATGTGGTCCTTTTTCAGCGTCATCGGGACGCTCCCGTCTTGACCGCGAAACCGGCCAAATCATCCCAATCGGCAACGACATGGCTGTGAATAGTCAGGTACGAGGTATCGCCGATGGTTCCAACGCTACTCGGGTGCTCCAGGACGAACGACGGCAAGCAAATTGTCGTGATCAGCGGATCGGGCGCGTGTTCCTAGCGGATGGAAACCAATTGGTCGATCGAATCCGCGGGCAGGTCGCCGTCAACGACCGCGGTCACAACCAGCTGGTTGAGCTCGATCTGGCCCTTGTGGTTATCGAGGAACGCGGTGTCGGAGGCGTCACGACCGGTGGCTATCCGCACCAGGGTTTGCCGCGGCGCTAGCAACGTTGCGTCGACCACCCGCCATTGCCCCTCGACAAAAGCCTCGGCCACCGCGTGAAAGTCCATCGGGTACAGGCCCGGCGCGTATACCGACACCAGGCGGGCCGGGACGTTGACCGCGCGCAGCAGCGCCACCACCAGATGCGCGTAGTCGCGGCACACACCTGCGCCGGCGAGCAACGTGTCCACCGCCCCGTCGATCGGATCGCTGGAGCCGGGCACATAGTTCAGCCTCGTACCGACCCACGAGCTCACATTCTCTAACAGCGTCGCCGAGTCACCGTAAGTACCGAATTCGGTTGCGGCAAAACCATAGAACTTATCGGCCTCGGCGTAGCGGCTGGGCCGCAGATACATCGACAAATCGTAGTCGGTCACCGGAGCCGGATCAGTCTGACCCACGATCGTCGCCGCGTAATCGACTTTCAGGGTTCCCACCGATGCGTCGAACTTATGGATGCGGTTGCCATGCACACCGCTGACTTCCAGAGGCTGGATGGGCCGTCCGTTCAAGACGAAGCACAGCGACTCGAAGACCTCAGTGCACGGATGCGGTGCAACGGCAATCTGAAACTCCAGCGTGGTGGGCGCTGTGATTTCGACTTCGATCTCGGCGCCCACTTCTCGTCTCATAGCGCGATGATGCGCCAATCGTTGCTGGTTCGCCAGGCATGCCACGGCAGATGCCCCGCGCCGGCGCCCTAACACCGCCACACCAACCTGGCACTGCCAGAGATGCCGAAGCCTCCGGCGCCGCCGCGGTAGATCGCCACCCGCATATGGCATACCCTGGGAGACAGCGACGGATTTGAACAGGTTGCGTTTGTGATCCTTCGTCAGATGGCCGTTCATGCGCAACTGTGGTGTTAAGCAGTCAGCGCCAGGCTGGCCGCCGTCGAATTTTGGCTGTGTGCGCAAACGCAGCGCGGCTCGTCCGCGAAGTACGCAACTGGCCACCGACGAAGATCATGCACCGCCCGGTAGACCGATTCTGTCGGCATCACCGTCGGTGCGTGTTGGTTAGAGGTTCTGGCTCAAAAGATTTCGTTGCGAAGGGTTCGGTGTGGTGGTCACACGATTGTCGGGGACCGATGCGCTGTCGCTGCACACACAGAGCTCGAAGACGCCTGCGCACACGGTTGCGCTGGTCATCGTCGATGCGTCCGATCAGCTCAGCCACCAGCGGCTACACCAACTGCTGGCCGCGAAGCTGCCACAACTGGCGCGCTTCCGCAGCCGCCTGGTGACTAAGCCGCTGGGAATAGGGCAGCCCGTCTGGGCCGAGATTGACGACTACGATCCTTCGGCACAAATTCATTGCGTAACGGTTCGCGCTCCCGGCGGTAGACGCGAGCTCGCCGATCTCATCGCAGACTTGAGTACCGGGCAACAGGAAAGCCGTAACCGGCTGTGGGAAGCGTGGACTATCGATGGTCTGGCGGGGGGCCGGTGGGCGTTGGCGGTGAAGATGTCGCCTGCTTTGAATGACGGTGCCGCAGGGGCAGCGTCGTTGTGGCCGCGGCTGCTGAGTACCGGGCCCCACGCCGAATTGGCCAACAGTCTGCCGACCGAGCCGAGCCTGGGCCCGGCGCCTTCCGTCGCGGGGCTCATGACCGATGTAGTGACCGAGATCGTCGAGAACCACATCACCGGAATGTGGCTGATCGCCGAGACCGTGTCGGATGTGCTGCAGGCCGTGCGTGGTCGGTTGTTCGGCACGGGTGAAGCAGGCACGACGGCCCCGGCGGCGTCGTCGATCAGCGGGCCCGTACCGCACACAGTTTTCAACGAGCCGCTGACCAAGCGGCGAGCAGTGGCCTTCGCCTCGATCTCGTTGGCAGACGCGAAAGCGGTCAGCAACGCGTTCGGGGGCAGCATCACCAACGTCGTTCTAGCTGCCTGCACACTGTCATTGCGCGCCTGGCTGGAACGGTACGACCAGGTGCCCAACGATCCGCTGCTGATGCGGATACCATTCGAGTTGCCGGCCACAGATGCACCCAGATTCGGCAAGACGTTTGCTGTCGGGCGGCTTCGCATCCCGGTACACCTCGCCGACCCTGTGCAGGTCCTCGCCAACCTCCATACCGCCACCGAGAGACTGAACGCCATCAGCGACAGCGAAAGTAGTCCTTCCACAATCGATTTAGCGTCGATTGCATCGCTGATCCCGCCGACCTTAGCTCAGGTGGGTATGCAGCTCTACACCCGATCAGGCCTGAGTCATCAGCTCAAGTCGATCTCTCACGGCAGTGTCTCTTACGTTGCCGCGGAGCCGGTGCCGGCGTACTGTGCCGGCGTCAAGGTCGTCGGCATGCATACCTTGGCGCCACTAGCCGACGGCAGCGGGTTAAACATCGCGCTGATCTCCCGTGGTGACATGCTGGATGTGAGCGTGTGCGCGTGCCCCGACAATGTGCCTGCGGTCGACGACATCGTGACCGGGATCGCGCACTCTGTCGATATTCTGGTGGCGGCCGCACAAAAATCTCCTCGCGGACAAGGCCGTTCGGTCGTCACACAGATGACGTCACACCCCGTTAATCGTTCACGCGGGCGGCCCAATTGACAGGTCAAATTTCCCAGCCGGCATGGATGGACCGAAAAGGGCGGCTCGTTGGCCAGACTGACGTGTAATCGCTGCAACCACGTGGTGCCAGCAGCACCGGCAGCCATGTACAGTGCAGGGGATCTCATGGGGCAGGTAGCCTCACGTCGTCGTAACGCGCCGTCGCGTTGCTGGGGGTGCCCCGGCACGTTTACGGTGCGCATTCACGGCGGAGAGCCGATAAGGCAGGTGCTTAAGCAGATGGCTCATCCGCCCACCGGACCAGCAGGTTCCCGGCAGGCCGCCGTACGGCCCAACTCCGGTGACGAGGGCGACGACAGTAACCGAAGCAAGCAGTGCAGCCGTATTCGTGGCCGACTCGAAGTCGATTACCGCCCGATGCCGCAGTGCTGCCGATCGACAAGTATCCGGCTGACCTGACCTCGCGCCTAACCTCGCGTCTTGCGGGCAAACAACCACCGATAGATCGGACGTCACCCACAATGCTGCGGTTCGCAAACCGTCCCTGGCTGCGCGGCGTCGCGCTGCCGCAGCTCGCCACTGTGCCCGAATTGCGCTGAGGATCGATGGCCATCACCGAAGTACCTGAATACGCCCATCTGAGCGACGCTGACCTCGACGCGTTCGCGGCCGAGTTGGAAGCGATCCGCTACGATATCGAGGTTTCGCGGGGCGCCAGGGATCGGGCATACATCACGCGCGCCATCGGTTTTCAGCGCTGTCTCGAAATCGCGGCGAGGCTGACCATCGCCAAGGGCAAAGGCAAGTTTGGCTGGGCCGTCGGAACCGCCGCCCTGGCCGCGGCCAAGTCCATCGAGAACATGGAACTGGGCCACAACATCAGCCACGGTCAATGGGATTGGATGAACGACCCGGAAATCCACTCCAATACCTGGGAGTGGGACACGGCCGGTCTCACGTCGCAGTGGCGGTATTCGCATAACTACCGACACCACGTCTTCTCGAACATCGTCGGCGTAGACGACGACCTCGGATTCCGAATTATCCGGGTCACTCGGGACCAGGAGTGGCAGCGGAGCACGTTGCTGCAGCCGTTGGGTGCGGTTCTGCTGGCGATGGCCTTCGAATGGGGCGTTGCACTCCATGGCTTAATTTCAGTGCAAGATCAGGAGCAGAGTGACGCCGGCAAATCCGCCCAGAAATCAGCGCTCATCCGCAAGATGGCTCGTCAGGCCGGCAAGGACTATGTTCTCTTTCCTGCGCTGAGTCGTCGGCGGTGGTGGCGCACACTGGGGGCCAACGTGGTGGCCAACGGATTGCGTAGCGGGTGGGCGTACATAGTGATCGTCTGCGGTCACTTCGTGGACGGAGCGGAAAAATTCATGCCCTCAGTGCTCGAGGGTGAAACGAAGCCCGAATGGTATCTCCGGCAAATGCTGGGTACCGCGAACTTCGACGCCGGGCCGGTGTTGCGCTTCATGACCGGGAATCTCTGCTACCAGATCGAACATCACCTCTTCCCCGATCTGCCGCATAATCGGTACCCCGAGATCGCCGAGCGGGTGCGCGCTTTGTGCGTCACCTACGATCTGCCGTACACGACCGGTCCGTTGCTTCGCCAGTACCTGCTCACCGTGCGCACAATCTGTAAATTAGCGCTTCCGGACCGGTTTCTTGTCGCTACCTCCGACGACGCACCAGAGACGGCGTCAGAGAACAGATTCCGGAATGTCGCGAAACGATCGCACTTTTCGGGTGTCGGCGACGATGTGCGGCGACGGGGACTATCGACAGCAATACTCGCCCAGAGTAATCGACGCCAGCCCAAACAGCGTTCGGCCTAGATTGAACTCACGCAATGTGAATTCTCTGCTGTATCAAGGCAATCGAAGCTACTTGGCGCAGCTCGCCCGGCCAAGCGTGCTCCAAGCACCGAGGCGCAGGAGATTTCAGTACGCGGGGCCGCAGACATCCATTCTCACCCGCGCCGGCGAAAGTGCCGCTCAGTGCTTCTTGTGATCGAATAACGTCTCGGTCGACGAGTGCTTGACGGCCGCCTTGCCGCGCTTGACAGCCCGTTTCTCCTTCAGGGACTTCCCGGACTTCTTGGTCATGGTTTGCCGGGGAGACTTGTCAGACATCGCTGGCCCCTTGATCATGGGGGCCTGATTGGTCCCGATTGCTTGACAATACTCCTGACCCCGGCATGTGGGCTATCAGCTGGTTAGCGCCGCGACATCCGAGTCCTACGGTCGGCGCAGCCCCCCTTGGGTGTAGTGTCAAGATGTTGGAACCCAGCCAGTCCGGGAAGTATCAGCCGTCTTCCGCTGATCTCGCCGAGCAGCCGCTCACGCCGGACACGCCAGTAACAACCGGACGTCGGGATTACCTTGAACGGTCTGCCCACTCACGAATCGATCCTTGCCCCTGTTGTGCCGCAACGATTTTCCGGCACGGTACATATTGGCATTCTCGGTGCCTCTACGCCCACACCGAACGGGCTGGCAAGGTTCGGCGAGGGCCTATCGCGTGCCGTATGCGCCCATAAGTCGGACGCCAGCGTCATCCGGGTGCCCAACGGGCAGCCTTCCTCCAACGGTCAGGTGATCGGAGAGCTGATCAACGGCTCAGCGCCATCCGTCGCAGCACGCAAAGACTTGCTGAACCAGGTTGACGTCGCGGTCATCCAACACGAGTACGGCATCTACGACGGTGTTGTCGGCGACGAAATCGTTGACATCGTCGACGGGTTACGCGTCCCGTCGATCGTCATCGCCCATACGATCCCCAAAAACCCTACCTCCCAACAACGTTCGGTGCTCGAGGCGATCGTGGCGATGGCGGGTCAAGTGGTTGTCATGTCTGAGGCCGCACGGCAGCGGTTGTGCCTCACCTACGCCGTCGACCGCCGCAAGGTCACTATGATCCCGCACGGCGCGACCATCCCGAGCATCCCTCGTGCGATGCGCCCGAGTAGACCCACCATCTTGACGTGGGGGTTGCTGGGCCCAGGAAAGGGAATCGAGAGGGTCATCGACGCGATGCTTTTGCTCAACGATGTGCCTGGTCGGCCCCGCTACATTGTTGCCGGTCCAACGCACCCCAAGGTCTTGGCCGATGAGGGCGAGGCATACCGCGATGCCCGAATCGAACAGGCCCGGCGCAACGGCGTGACAGATTCGGTGTCCTTCGACCCTGGCTACTACGGCCAGTCAATGCTGACCTCACTCATACAGCAGTCCTCCGTCGTCGTGCTGCCCTACGACTCCACGGAGCAGGTGACCTCCGGCGTACTCGTCGATGCGATCGCGAACGGCAGACCGGTCGTGGCGACCGCATTCCCGCATGCCGCCGAGCTGCTTAACACCGGAGCGGGCATCGTCGTCGATCACGACGACCCCGTAGCACTGGCCTCAGCACTGCGTCAGATCATCACGCATCCACGCCTGGCCGGCTCCATGGCGGCCGAGGCCCGGCGACGCGCCCCGGAGATGGCCTGGCCGGTAGTGGCCAGCGCATATGTTGCGGTAGCGCGCCGTCTCCTCGCTGAACGACGGGCGCAGATGTGAGCGGCAAGGTGCCGCCCCCGAAGTTCCTGCGACTGCTACGCCCCTAGTCGCGCTTGGTCCGGGACATTCGCAGCCACCGCCGCATACGCTCGGGACAACTCCTCGAGACACGACGATGTCAAGCTGTGGTCGTGCTCGTGCTTATCGAGCAGCGCGATGATGGCCCCAAATAGAGATTCGGCAGCATCGTGCTGCGCTTCCTTTGCCGTTGCCATGGCTTCTTCTGCTACCAACCTTCGGTCGATGGGTCACAGGATGTGACCCGCGCGGCACCAATCGTCGCACGTCGGACGGGGTTGAGCAGGTAGCCGTCAGTTGAACACAGTGTGACCGTCCACGTCGAGCAAGTACTGCTCGGTGCCGTGCTCGACCCGCGGGGCGTCACCGCCCAACGCCACCGCGACCTTGTTGCTGGCGTTGCGCATCACGTCGAAGGTCAGCTCGACGGCCTCGGCGTCGGAGAAGTGCGCACGCACCCCGGCGGCTATGCCGCGGTCGATGTGACCGGGCGACCAGATCAGCGCGTCCACATACCGCAGCGCCGCCTTATGGCGGTCGGTCAACAGCGCCGACGCCTCAAAGTGCTCGATGCCGCCGTACAGCGTCTCCGACCCGCCGGCTTCCAGCGCCGTCGTCTCGCGCAACGACTTGCACAACCGGCAGTTGTGTTGGGCCGCGCCGCGCAACCGGACCACCTCCGACGTCAGGGCATCAAGCTCACGCAGCCTGGCCACCGTCGGAAGAAAGCTGTTGAACACCGCGTCGGACGGGTCGGTGGCGTGATCCCAGGAAACCGACTCGCCAACCCACCCGAGGTACTCATCACCGACCCCGAGCGCTTCCAGTCCGGCGCGCACCCGGGGAACAAAGTCGGCGATATACATCTGCATGACGGTGCCAAAGGTGCTGTCCCCCAAGACAGTCCACAACCGAGAGCGCTGCTCGCCGCCGATCATCGAAACGTCAGTGCTGAACTGCTCGGCGAAGTCGGCGACGACGGCTTCAGCGTCCGATCCCGGGCCGCTCACCGTCACCTCGGCCGGAAGCGGATGCAACGCGAGGGTCTCCGCGCAGACGCGCCGGATCAGGGCGGCTGTGCGACCGTCGCCGGGCGACAACGCCACCAGCCGGGTCAGTTCGTCGTGCAGCACCACAAGTGGATTATGTCGCCTGGCTTACCGATGACATATGAAAGTCCGGAATTCGCAGCGACGGCATCGCCGTACGGGTGACCCAGTCGCCCCACTCGCGTGGCAGTGTTGCCTCGCTGACACCGGCCTGGCTGGCCCGCCGCAGCAAATCCAGCGGGCTTTCGTTGAACCGGAAGTTGTTGACCGCCGCCGTCACCTCGCCGTCCTCGACGAGGTAGACACCGTCGCGGGTCAGCCCGGTCAGCAACATCGTCGTGGGGTCGACCTCGCGGATGTACCACAGCGTGGTCAGCAACAGCCCGCGCTCGGTCGCCGCGACCAAGTCCGCCAAGTCGGCGCTGCCACCGGTCATCACCACGTTGTCGGCGGCCACGGCGACGGGGGCGTTGAACTCGGCGGCGGCGGCCCGCGGGTAGGCCAGCGCGTTGATCACCCCGTCCCGGATCCAGTCCACCCGCTCGACGTCCATCCCGTTGTCGAAAATCGACACCGTCTCCGACGAACTGGCGGTCGCCACGAACGGCGTGCACGCCAAACCGGGCACGGTGGGATCGGAATACAGCGTCAGCGGCATATCGGTCAGCCGCTCCCCCACCCGCGTTCCGCCGTCGAGGGCAGACAATGCGGTGCGACCCTCCTCCGCGCCGCGACCGGCCATCGACCAGGCCAGGTAGACCATCATGTCGGCCACCGCCGACGGCGGCAGGATGGTCTCATAGCGGCCTTCAGGCAGCTCGACGCTGCGCTTGGCCCACCCCAGCCGCGTCGACAACTGCTCCAGCATTAAATCCGTTGGCACAGCTGCGAAATCGGGCGCGCCCACCGCCACCCACGCGCTGGCACCGTCGCGTTTAGCGTTGATCTCCACCGAACCGGTGGGCTGGGTGTAGCGACGCCGCAATCCCCTCGAAGTCGCCAGATACACCGTTTCCAGCGCGTGCCGGGCAAAGCCGTACAACTGGTCGCTGCCACGGAAGCCGTCACTCAACCCCCGGGTGACGTCGGCGAACACCTCGGGGCCGGTGCCCGGCGTCGGCGCATCCCAGTCGGCCGGGGCGCCGTTGCCGTTCGGCAGCGGAGCGGCGTCGCGGGCTTCTGGCGCCGCTATCGCAGCCGCCTGCGACGCCGCAACCAGTCCCTCGATCACCGACGGATCGACCTCAGACGATGTCAGCGACCCCACTCGCGCGGTATCACCTTGGCGGACAATGGAAATCACCGTGGTACTGCGCGCGGTTGACACCCCGTTGGTAGTCATCGAGCTGTTCGCCCACCGCAGCGACGCCGCTATCCGGTCGGTGACCAGCACGATGGTCTCGTCGGCACGCCCCCGCCGTGCCGCGGCGTCGAGGGCGATGTCGACCACCTGCTGCGCGCTGATCATTGGCCGGCCTCGATGCGGGCGTTGAGCACGTTGACGCCGCGGAACAGCGCGGACGGGCAGCCATGGCTGACCGCGGCGACCTGACCGGGCTGGGCCTTGCCGCAGTTGTACGCCCCACCGAGCCGCCAGGTCGATGGCCCGCCAACGGCTTCCATCGAGTTCCAGAAATCGGTGGTGGTGGCCTGATAGGCGACGTCGCGAAGCTGCCCGTCCAGGCGTCCGTTGCGGATGCGGTAGAACCGCTGACCAGTGAACTGAAAGTTGTACCGCTGCATGTCGATCGACCACGATCGGTCGCCGACGATGTAGATGCCGTCGTCGACGCGGGCGATCAGATCGTCGGTACTGCGGTCTTCGGGGCTGGGCTGCAGCGAGACGTTGGCCATCCGCTGAATCGGCACATGATGCGGCGAGTCGGCATACGAGCAGCCGTTGGAGCGTGACAGGCCCAGTCGCGGCGCGAACACCCGGTCCAGTTGATAGCCGACGAAGATCCCGTCGCGCACCAGATCCCAACTTTGGGCCGCCACCCCGTCGTCATCGAAACCGACGCTGGCCAAACCGAATTCGAGGGTCCGGTCGGCGGTCACGTTCATCACCGGCGAGCCGTAGCGCAAGCTCCCGAGCTTGTCGGGGGTGGCGAACGACGTGCCGGCATAGGCAGCCTCGTAGCCGATCGCGCGATCGTATTCGGTTGCGTGCCCGATGGATTCGTGGATGGTCAGCCACAGGTTGGTGGGGTCGATCACCAGATCGGTCGGGCCGGGTGTCACGCTGGGCGCCTTGATCTTTTCGGCCAGCTGCGACGGCAACTGCGCCAGTTCGTCGGTCCAGTTCCACACGTTGTCGCCGGCCAGCACCTCCCAGCCGCGGGCCATCGGTGGCGCCAGCGTGCGCATCGAGTCGAACCCGCAGCCGCCGACATCGATGGTGACCGCCTCCAGGACGGGCATCAGCCGCACTCGCTGCTGGGTGATCGTCGAGCCGAAGGTGTCGGCGTAGAAGGTCTGCTCCTTGATGGTGTTCAGGCCGGCCGACGCGTGATCCACCCCGTCGGCGGCCAGCAACCTGCCGGAGTAGTCGTGCAGCACGGCAATTTTCTCGGCGGTGGGCACGGTGAACGGATCGATTTCATAACTCGACACCCAGGTGGCATCGGCATATACCGGCTCGGGCGCCAGCTCAACGCGGTCGGTGTTCAGCGCCGCGAGCGTGCTGGCCACCGACACCGCGCGGCGCGCGGTGTCCGCGGCGACCTCCGGCGAAAGCTCGGCGTGCGACGCGAATCCCCAGGTGCCGTCGACGATCACCCGCACCGCAAGGCCGATCTCGCGGTTGACCACCGCGGTTTCCAGCTCGCCGTCGCGCAGCTGGATGACCTCGGTGGTGAGCCGGTGAATTCGCAGGTCGGCATGGCTGGCACCGGCCGCGGTGGCCGCCGACAGCGCGGCGTCGGCCAGCTCGTGGCGGGGCAGGGCGAGGAAGTCGGCATCGATCCCCCGGTTCGGTGTCACGACACCACCGTAACGACCGGGTTTAATACCTTCATGGCCACCGGGCTGGGAGCGGCGCCGATGAGCACTGGGCTGGCGGCGCCGCGCCGATCGACCGCGCTGGGGTACGCGCTGCTGGCCCCCAGCCTGTTCGGGGTAGTCACGTTTATGCTGCTGCCGATTTTCGTGGTGGTGTGGCTGAGCCTGCACCGTTGGGATCTGCTCGGGCCGATCGAGTATGTCGGAGGAGAGAATTGGCGCTCGGTGCTCAGCGATTCAGCATTCGGCAATTCGCTGTTGGTGACGCTGGTTTTCGTCGCGATCGTGGTCCCGACGCAGACGGCGCTCGGATTGCGTTGGCCGCATCGTTGTTGGCACGCGATCTCCCCGGTAGCGGGTTGTTCCGCACGGTTTATGTGCTGCCTTGGATCAGCGTTCCACTGGCGATCGCGGTGCTGTGGCGCTGGATTCTGGCGCCTACCGACGGCGCGGTGAGCACGGTGCTGGGGCATCGCGTTGAATGGCTCACCGATCCCGGCCTGGCGCTGCCACTGGTGTCGGCGGTGGTCGTGTGGGCCAATGTCGGCTACGTCGCGCTGTTTTTCCTCGCCGGCATTCTGGCGATCCCGACGGATGTCAACTCCGCGGCACGCATCGATGGGGCCAACGCCTGGCAACGGTTCCGGCGCATCACCTTGCCGATGCTGCGGCCTACCATGTTTTTCGTGCTGGTCACCGGAGTCATCAGTGCCGCCCAGGTTTTCGACACGGTATACGCGCTGACCGGCGGCGGACCAAAACGCCACACCGATTTAGTCGCACACCGCATCTACGCCGAGGCATTCGGGGCCGCGGCGATCGGCCGTGCCTCGGTGATGGCGGTGGTGCTGTTCGTCATCCTGGTCAGCATCACCGTCGTCCAGCATCTCTACTTCCGACGACGGATCAGCTATGACCTCACCTAAATCACCCTCCGCGGTTCTGGTTTACGCCGGCCTGGCGCTGGGCGCGGTGATCACCCTGGCGCCGTTCGCTCTTGGCTTGCTGACCTCATTCACATCTGCGCACCAGTTCGCGACGGGCACACCGTTGACATGGCCGCGGCCACCGACGCTGGCGAACTACACCGGTTTGGCCGGCGCGGGGTTCAGTCGGGCACTGGCGGTGACGGCATTGATGACGGCGGTGAGCCTGCTGGGGCAGTTGAGCTCATCGATCCTTGCCGCATACGCGTTCGCGCGTCTCCGTTTTCCGGGCCGAGACGCACTGTTCTGGGTGTATCTCGCGACGTTGATGGTGCCGGGCAGCGTGACGGTGGTGCCGCTCTATCTGATGATGGCGCAGCTGGGGACTGCGTAACACGTTCTGGGCATTGGTTTTGCCGTTCGTATTCGGCTCTCCCTACGCCATTTTTCTGCTGCGCCAGCACTTTCGCGCGATCCCGGATGACCTGATCAACGCGGCCTTTCTGGACGGCGCCAGCACGCTGGATGTGATCGTGCACGTGGTGGTGCCGTCCAGTCGACCCGTGCTCGTCACGCTGATGCTGATCACCGTGGTATCGGAGTGGCACCACTTCATGTGGCCGCTGATCATCACCAGCGGCACCAAATGGCAGGTGCTGACGGTGGCGACGGCGGCGCTGCAGTCCCGCTACAACGCGCAGTGGACGCTGGTGATGGCTGCGGTTGGCGTGGCAGTCGTGCCACTGCTCATATTGTTCTGTGGTTTTCCAGCGGCACATCGTGCGCTCGATCGTCGTCACGGGGCTCAAATGAGCTTCCGCCCAAGGTTTTCCACGCTGTTCGCATTAGGGTGGTTGCTGATCGCCGCGTTACTGGGCGCCGCGGCGGTGCTGCTGGACGTCACGGCCCGGCCGCCCAGCGGCAAGACAATCGTAACTGTTCGGCTGTGGGACCAGCAGGTCGCCAAGGCGTATCAGCAATCGTTCGCGGCGTTCACCCGGGCGCATCCCGACATCGAGGTGCACACCGATGTGGTGTCGTACTCCACCTACTTCAACACGCTGCGCACCGATGTCGCGGGCGGTAGCGCCGACGACATCTTTTGGATCTCCAATGCCTATCTCTCCGAATACGCCGACAGTGGCCGGCTGATGGACATCGGCGAGAACCTCAGGGCGAGCGCCCCGGCATCGTGGGAGCCGTCGGTGGTCGAGCAGTTCACCCGTATGGGGACGCTTTGGGCAGTCCCCCAACTAACCGACGCTGGAATCGCGTTGTACTACAACGCTGATCTGCTCGCCGCCGCCGGAGTCAACCCCGCCGACCTGGCGGCGCTGAGGTGGAGCCCAGACGGGGGCGACACTCTGCGCCCGCTGCTGACTCGGCTCACTGTCGACGCCAATAGACGCACCCCGGCCACACCCGGTTTTGATGCCCGACGTATCCGGCAGTGGGCCTACAACGCGGCCAACGACGGGCAGGGCATCTACCTGAACTACATCGGTTCGGCCGGAGGCGTGTTCCAGGACGGTGATTGCTTTGCGTTCGACAACCCCGGCGCGATCGAGGCTTTCACCTACCTGGTCAGGCTGATCAACGGTGACCACGTCGCGCCGCCGGCCTCGGACACCAACGACAACGGTGACTTCTCCCGCAACCAGTTCCTGGCCGGCAGGATGGCGCTCTTCCAGTCCGGCACCTATAACCTCGCGGCGGTGGCAGCCCAGGCCAGCTTCCGGTGGGGCGTGGCGATGCTGCCCCAAGGCCCAAAGGGTCGAGTCACCGTCACCAACGGCATTGCCGCGGCCGGTAACGCCGCGTCCGCGCACCCGGACGCGGTGCGCCAGGTGCTGGCATGGATGGGCAGCAACGAGGGCAATCAATATGTGGGCCGGCATGGCAGCGCCATTCCCGCAGTGCGGTCTGCCCAGACCGTGTACTTCGACTACTGGGCCGCCAAGAAGGTCGACGTTAGGCCGTTCTTCGCGGTATTGAATGGACCGCGGATCGATGCGCCTGGTGGCCCCAGCTTCGCCGCCGGAAATCAGGTCATCAAGCCGTATTTCGACGAGATGTTCATGGGCCGAAGCGACGTTTCGACGACCCTTCACCGAGCCCAAGAAGGAGCCAACGCCGCGACTTGCCGCTAGTGGCGCCTAGCCGCCCAGTGGCACTTCTAGTGCGATCGCGGCGATGCACACCGCCACGGTGATCGAGAGTGCCAGCCAGTCGGCTAGTTTCGGCCGCGACGGCGCTGCCGAGATCTGACCGGTGCCGCCGCGCGCCGTGATGGCATCACCCATCTCATCGGCGCGCCGTAATGTCACGGTGAGAGCCGCAGTGAGCAAATCGATCAGTTCCAACGCCCGACGCTTGCGACGTGCCCTGCGGGTATGCGCTGACTGTTTGGGCCGCAACCGGCGCGCGGCGTAGAGCACCCGGAATTCCTCGATCAGCATCGGGAATGCGCGCAGCGCAAGAGCCAGTGTGACGGCCCACTCGTCGATCGGGATCCGCAACAGCCGTAGTGGACGGCCCAAAGTAGCTACCGCCGGCGCTATTTCGGCGACATTGGTGGTCCACGACACCATCGCTCCCAGACCCAGCAACACGATCGACAACGTAGTGACGCGCAGGAAATTCAACAGCCCGCCCAATCCGACCGACATCCCGGCCAATTCGATCGCCGGACTGCCGCCCGCGAACGCCGCAGTGATGCCGCCAAGGGCTAACAAAATCCACAGCCAGCGCGGTACTGAGGGAAGCGCGCCTCGCGGAATGTGTGCGATCCGGGCGGCTGTCAGCACCAGCGCCGCCACCAGCCCGATGGTGATCCAGCCCGGATAGAACGTCAGCAGCACCGAAATACCGAACACCGCCAATAGTTTGGTGCCCGCCCACAACTCGTGGACTGCCGAATCGCCGGGTACCGGGCGCAACAGCACCACCGGGCGAGCGGGGCGGCGGGTCGCGCGATCATCCGGCGCTGCCGTGGTCACGACACGCCTCCCGCCGTCGTCGAAGCCGCTTGGAGCACACCGTTGCTCAGATGCAAGGTGCGTGGGCACAGCTCCTCCAACCCGACGAAGTCGTGGGAGATGACCACCACGGTCAGACCCTTCTCGCGGCGCAGCTCCTCGAGCAGCCGCAGCAAGCCACGCTGGGTGGCGGCGTCCAGGCCGGCCAGCGGCTCGTCGAGGATCAACGCCCGCGGCGAGCGGGCCAGCAGGCCGGCCAGCACGACCCGACGCATCTGACCGCCGCTGAGCTGGTCGATGCGCCGCTTGGCCAACGCGCCGTCTAATCCCACAACGGCCAGCGCGGTTTCCACGCGGTCATGGTCTTTGGGTGAAAAACCAGCCGCCGACGCGACTTCCAGGTCGACACGGCTGCGCATCAGCTGCAGCCGGGCCGCCTGGAACGACAGCGCCACCGCACCCACCTGCTCGTGAGTCGGGCGGCCATCAAGCAGACAAGCGCCGGTGGTCGGCACCGTCAGCCCCGCGATGATCCACGCCAGCGTCGACTTACCCGAGCCGTTGCCGCCGTGGATCAGCAATCCGTCACCCTGGTGCACCACAAAACTGACATCGCGCAGCGCGGTCTTCGCCCACGGGGTCCCGCTACCGTATTCGTGCCCGACGCCCGCGAGTTCGAGCACCGGCACACCGAAGTCGTGGTCCGTCGCTGCCGTTGCCACCGGCGCGGCCGTGGTCTCGACCATCTCGGTGTTATCACCCAGATCGCTGAGATTGATTGTGCGGTCCGCGGAATCGGCTTCGTCGTTGTAGTGCGTGATATGAACCAGCGCCGTCCGATGCCGTTGCTTCATGCCCGACAGCACACCGAGCAGCGCGTCCCGGCCCTGCTGGTCAACCATGCTGGTGACCTCGTCGGCGATGAGCAGCGCGGGCTCCCGCGCCAGCGCAGCGGCCACTGCCAACCGCTGCAACTCACCGCCCGAGAGGCTTCCGGTGTCACGTTCCGCGTGCGAGTCGAGCCCCACTTCGCTGAGCAACCGGCCTACGTCGATGGTTGTACCGCGCGGCAGGCCCCACACCACATCGTCGGCCACCCGGGTCCCCAGCACCTGACTTTCCGGATGCTGCATGACTACTGCGGTACCACCCAGTCGGCCCAGCCCCACCGCCCCGGGACGTTCGACGGTGCCCGACGTCGGCTCCCGGCCGGCCAACACCAGCATCAGCGTCGTCTTGCCCGAGCCGTTGGCCCCGGTGATGGCCAGATGTTCACCGGTGTTGACGTCCAAGCTGACCGTGCGCAGCGCGTCGTGGTCGGTGTTCGGGTAACGGAAACGGACCTGGTCCAACCGTACGGGGACCGGTGCGATTGGCGCATTGTCGAGCGGCGCGTCCAGTTTGTGCACATCGGGGATACCACGCATCCGGTCCAGCACACGCGAGAGCGCCCACCAACCGATCAAGGACACGACCATGATCGAGACGATGCCGTTGGCGAAGATCAGCCACGGCCAATAATGCAGTGCCTCGGCGAGGAACCACTTGAGTTCGCGGGCGGTTGCCTCGAGCCCGACCCCTATGCGCCTGCTGAGTGGGAAAGGATGCGAAATCGCGAAGCGCCCGATCGCTGTCAAGACGGCCGCCATCCCGTCGACGTTGGCGGTGATCGCATCGAAGATCAGATGCCGGAGACGTGTCAGTGCCGCCAACGCGGCGACCGTCCCGACGTTGAAAACCGCTCCGGCGACGAAGGAAACCGCGATCACCGTCCGGGTGCCGCGGCGCCGGCGTTTGACGACCCCGGTCAGCCCGCCGATATAGGCGCTGTGGACCACCGTCATCAAGCCGCCGAGGCCGGCGATCAAAAAGGCGATCACCCCGGCAGCGACCGTCGCGGCGATAAACACGCGGATGCGATAGCGGTAGGCCAGCAGGCCCATCGGCACGGTGCCCAGCAGCGCCAATGCGCCGGCGAACGGTACGACGATGGCGATGATCGCGGTCGCCGCGCACAGTGCCGCCATGACCGATGACTGCGCGAGTTCGCCGGGACGCAGCGGTCCGGCCCCTCGGGGCCGGACCGATGGGCGATTCGCGTTCATTTCACCGATTCTGCCAGTTTTCGCGGGGTGCTCCCGCGAGCGGACGGTGGGCGGGTCACTTGAGTTTGCGACATCGATATTGCCCGGTTAGTGGTCTAGATAGCCTATCTATGCAACTATAGATGCATGACGTCATCCGCAACCGCCGATCCTGGCGCGGCCGAGGAGGTCGGCGGCGGTCTGGGCGCGGATCTGCTCGCCGTCGTCGCCCGGCTCAACCGCTATGCCACCCAACGCATCCAGATGGAATTGCCGGCCGCACAAGCCCGATTGCTGTCGACCATCGACGCCTGCGGTGAAGCCCGGATCTGTGATCTGGCCGCCGTGGACCACTGCTCGCAGCCGACGATGACCACGCAAGTGCGACGGCTCGAAGATGCCGGCCTGGTCACCCGCGCCGTCGACCCCGGCGATGCCCGGGCAGTCCGCATCCGGATCACCCCCGAAGGTATGCGCACGCTCACCCGCGTTCGGGTGGACCGCGCCGCCGTGATCGAGCCGCAACTTGCCAGGTTGAAGGCCGCGGACCGCCAGACGTTAGTGGATGCCGTTGCGGTGCTGCGCCGCGTTCTCGACGATTCCGCGCCCGCCCAACGACCGGGCACATCTCGATAACGGCTGCCTCGGCGACGGTTGGCCAGCGCTGACGTCCCTCCGTCGGCCCTCGGCGCATCATGGCGGGTGGACAACGGTCTCTGGACTCAAGATGATGGGCGCGGAAGGGGGTGGCCATGCCGACGGAGGCGTTCGCTTCCCCGTTGATTGTCTGGGTCGGACCTCATAGGTACACCTTTCCCGTTGGCCGAGATGTGATCGTCGGCCGCGACAGCCATGCGGATATCCGCCTCGACGGCGTGGGCACGCCGGCCTCACCCACCCACATGGTGCTGCATCACGACGGCAGGCAGTGGATTGCCGTCGATCGGAGTGAGGGCGGGATCTACGTCGACGGCGTGCGGATGTCGACGGTCTTCATACACGACGGTCGGGCGATCACTCTAGGCGATCCACAGCACGGGCCCCGGTTGGTGTTCCAACTCGGCGCCCCGCCGCCCCCGCCACCGAGAACCGCGCCGCCTCCACCGATGCGGCCCGCGCCGCCGCCCGCTTCACCACCACCACCGCGGTCCGTTCAACACAGCCGACCGCTGGTTCCGCCCCCACCGCCGCGCGCGCAGACCGGCACACCGACACCAAATCCCGCACGCTGGCCGGCGCAACCGCCGCCGCTCAGGCCGCCGCAACCACCGCCACCACCGCCCGCCGCCACGACAGCGCAGCCGGCACCACACCCCTGGCCACCGCAAGCACCACCGCTCGGGCCGCCGCAACCACCGCCACCACCGCCCGCCGCCACGACAGCGCTGCCGGCATCACACCTCTGGCCGCCGCAACCACCGCCGCCTCGAGTGCAGCCGCCACCGCAACTGCAGCCAGAATTGGTGTCAGCCTTTCCTTCGACCCGGCGCAGACGGGACGTCTTCGTCGAGCGGCTGACCGGAGCGATCCAAAAACTGTTGCCGCAGCGCCCCAAACCCCGGCCACACGAGGCCGCGCCCACTGCTCAGCTGCGACAGCCGAATACCACCACCACCACCGAAGCCCCGTCGCCGCGACCCGTGGCCAAGACCGGTCCGCTGGAGGCACGTCAGTTGCAGCTCACCGTCAATGGCGAGCAGGTGCTGGCGGATCTGTCCTTCACCGCGCAGCCGGGGACCCTTACAGGGGTCATCGGGCTCTCTGAGGCGAGCACATCCGCTCTGGTCGATGTTCTGGGCGGCGCGGTCCAACCCAGCGTCGGCACAGTCGATTTCGACGGCCATGACGTTGCTGCAGATCACGTGCGGCCACACGTCGGAGTGGTGCCGCGCTACGACCTGCTGCATCCCCAGTTGACCATCGAACAAGCGTTGGGCTACGCGGCCGAATTACGCTTGCCGCCAGGTACTTCCGCTGATCGCCGGCGCGAGGTCGTGCGCTCGGTGCTCAGCGAGATGAAGTTGACTTCGCTGCGCACCATCCAGGTAGGCAACCTCACCACCGAGCAGCGCAAGCTGGCATCGATGTCGGTGGAACTGCTGACCGGGCCGTCACTGCTTGTCCTCGACGATCCCACCGCCGGACTCGACCCGACAGCGGAACGACAGATGACGGCGACGCTGCGGCGACTCGCCGACGAGGGAGGCGTCGTGGTGATGGCAACCACAACGCCAATCGACCTCGACATGTGCGACCAGGTGTTGGTGCTCACCGCGACTGGCACTCCGGCGTTCGCCGGAGCGCCCTCGCAAATCAGCGCACAGTTGGGCACGACCAACTGGACGGAGATCGTCGCGCGGGTCAGCGCCGATCCATCCGGCGCACACGATGAATATCTGGCCCGCCAGCACGAGGCCCCGGCAGCGGCGCCACCGGCACAGGCTCCCGTCGAGCCCCCTGCCCCGGCGGCCCACCCAAACCTGTGGCGCCAAATCCTCATCGCTGTCCGTCGGCAAGCCTGGCTCATGGTCGCCGATCAGCGGTACTTCATCTTCCTGATGATCCTGCCGCTTCTTTTCGGAGCGATCTCGCTGCTGGTCCCTGGGCATGCTGGCCTGGGCCCGGCGAACCCCTACGGCAACAGTCCCGACGAGGCCGTCGAGATCCTTGCCGTCCTCAACATCGGCGCCGTCGTGATGGGCACAGCGCTGGGCATCCGCGACCTCTTCGGCGAACAGCGCATCTTCCGGCGCGAACAAGCCCACGGTTTGTCCGCGTCGGCGCTCCTGGCCGGAAAGGTCATCGTCTACAGCCTCGTCGCCATCGTGCAGACCGGCATCATCACCACCGCCGCTGTCGTCGGCAAGAGCCCGCCCACCGACGGCGCCGTCCTGCTCGGCAATGCCGCCTTCGAGCTGTTCGTGACGCTGGCCGTCACCGCGATCGTCTCGGCGATGGTCGCGCTCGCCCTCTCGTCGCTGGCGACCTACTCCGCGCAGATCCTGTTGATCGCCGTGCTGATCGTCTTGATCTCGCTGGTGTTTTCCGGGGCGATGTTCCCGATCGCCGGCCGGCTCGGCCTGGAGCAGATCGCCTGGCTGGTGCCGTCCCGATGGGGTTTCGCCGCCTCGGCTTCCACCGTCGACGTGCACGCCGTAAACCTGCTGGCCGCCTTCGACGATTCGTGGACACACTCATCCGGCCGGTGGCTACTCGACATGGGAATTCTGGCCGGCTTCGGCGTGGTCGCCACCGCGATCCTGCGGTGGCGACTGAGGCGGCCGGCGCGCCGGCATCACCAGCAGTGATCAGACATACCGTCTGACACGTCGGCAGTAGGCCGCGTATTGCTCGCCGTACTGGCGGCGCATGAACTCCTCCTCCCGCAGTACTTGACGACGGAAAAGCCAGGTACCGGCGGCGAGGTAGACCAGCGGAACCCAATTCGGGAACACCAAGAATTGGCCCACCAGAACAAGAAACAGCCCGACGTAGATCGGGTTGCGGCTGTAGGCAAACACCCCGGCGGTCACGAGCTCGTCGGGATGATCGACATCGATGCCAACGCGGAAGCTCCTGCCGAACGAAATCAGGCTCGCCAGCAGCATGAGCAAGCCACCACAGCACAGTCCGACCCCGACCCAGGCCAGGGTTTCCGACTGAAAAAGCTTCCCGCCGCCAACAAGCGGCCAGCCGAACGCCGCGGCGAAGACGGTGTAGAAGTAGAACAGCGCGACCGGCGGAATGAAGAAGTCCGTCTTGTCGATGCTGCCGAAATGCATTGCGCGTGTTCCGGTCCTGCGCAGCAGCGCGACTCTGGTCAAGACCATGCCGATCAGGAGCACAATCGTCACGGCAGCTAGATACCCCGGCAACGGTGTCGTCCTCTCCAATCGGAAACTACCGCGGGGTCAGCGCCTCACGCGGCCAAAGTGCCTATTGCTCACGCGGTTCAGCTCCGTTGACCTCACCCCAAAGCGCTTTGTAGCACCGTGACGCGGCGCTGTGCGGGGCGAACGCCGTCACCGGTGCCCGTTGTTCGGCCATCTGCTCGATGATCGACAGCGCCGGAATCGCCGTGGTCAGAATTCCCGGTCTTTCGGCCGGCAACTGCTCCACGAGATCCCGATGCAATCGCTTGCGCCGGTCCACCATCGAGAAGAACGCGCGCACCTGCGGTTGGCGGCCGTCGAAATCGCTGACGAAGCTTACTAATTGGTCGAACGTGCGGACCGATAACGTCGCCGGGATCATCGGCACCAGCAGCGTGTCGACGGCATGCAGGACGTTCTCCGACAGCAACGAAATGCTCGGGGGGCAGTCGAGGAAGACCACGTCGTATTCCCCGGCGAGCGGTCGCAACAGCTGGCGAATCCGACGGGTCGGTCGCTTCACGTCGTCCAGCTGCAGATCCATATTGCGATAGCTGAAATCCGCTGGCAGCAAGTCGAGCCCGTCGAAATCGGTGGCCCTGATCGCATCGTCGAGCGTTCGCGTGCCCTCCACCAGCGCCCGGCTGCCGCCCTTGACCTTGGGCCGCACCCGAAACAGATAAGTGGCTGCGCCCTGCGGGTCGAGATCCCACAGCAGTGCGTTGTATCCGCTGCGCGCCGCCAGATGAGCCAGGTTGACCGCGGCCGAAGTCTTGCCGACACCGCCCTTGATGTTGTACGTCGCGTAGATCTTCATCAGCGCACGAGGGCCTTCGCTCGGGCACGATTCTCATCGGCCAGGAATGGCTGCAGCCGACCCACCAACGCCGCCCGTGCGCCCAGCTGATGCGCGTCGAGCTGCGCGGCCAACTCCCCCATCGCCAGTACCGTCTCTGCCGGCGCAGCCCGCTGTTCCATCATCGCGGCGGCGAATTCACGGACAGCCTCCCGCTGCACCTCGCCGTCCTGGAATTCGCCGAGCGTGTCCTGTAACGCCTTGAGCTCTTTGACCAGCTGACGGTGCGGTGCGTCGGCGCACAGCGGCCGGAATACCTCCAGCAGATAGCGCAACTCCTTGCATCGCTTGCGCAGTCCGTGCACGTGCTCGCTCGGCGAGTCGGCGTTAATCCGTTTGCCGAGCCGCACGACGTTCCGGAACGCCCGCCCGACTCGCTGCCGGGCCAGCGTCGCGACCGTTGGCCCGGCGGCGGTGTCGGCGGTCACCTGCGCCAGCGCGCTGCGCCAGTCGCTCATCAATTGCTCGAAGCGCCGCGACCGCAACCCGCGCATCAGGCGGCGCCGTTCAGCAGCCCGATGGCGAACCAGAAACGACCGGAACGGGTCGAGATCTCGTGGATCGGCCGACGCCAGCCGGGCGGCCATGTTGTCGAGCTCGAGCAGGTAGACGTCCAGATCGCGCACCGGCGTGGTCAGATCACCGACCCACTTGAATTCCGGCTGGAACCGCTCGGCCAGATTCTCGGGCAGCACATCACCGACGAGCTTGAGAATCGAACGGGTGCGCCGCACCGCTACCCGCAGGTCGTGCAGGAATTCGGTGTCGATCGCCGCGATCGTGCCTGCCACGTTGTCGTCGATGACCGCCGCGAACCGCGCCAGCATGTTGGCAATCGCGACCGCCGCAGGCGTTTCCGGCCGCAACAGCGCCGCCGCAGTGTCCCCGTCGCTGGGACTGCGGCTCGCGTGGGTCAGCGCCAGGTCGTAGGGCGTCGTCGTCACCTCGCTCAGCCCGTCGACGCGCGCCAGCAGACGTGCGATCCGATCACCCGCGGCGTCGTAGCCGCGCAGCGGCTGGATCAGCAGCTGGCTGGTGCCGTCGTCAACGCTCTCGGTCAGTACCCGGGCAACAGTTTTTTCGTCGGCGTTGAGTACCCGGCTTTCCCGGGCAGCACAACGCACGGTGACGACCGGCAGCAACGCCCGCGGCACCACAATCGGTGCCAAGGCGTCGCGCAGCAGGCCGGCCGGCAGATCGTGCACCTGCGCCGGCCATTTCACCCCGGCCAGCGGAGCTTGCAACCGGGCGCCATCCGGAAACTGTATGATCAGCGGCCCGCCATCGACATACTCCAGGGAGATCCCGGCGGAGTGCAGCCGCCAATCAAAGGTATCCAGCCAGGTGTGCGAGACCGCCTTTTCCGGTCCGGCGGCCAGGGCGAATCTCGGCTGCAGGGCCGCCGCAACGGCCTCCACTTCAACCGCGCCCTCCTTGCTGAAGGCGCGGGGAACGTTGCCCATTACCTACCTTTCATGGCCGCATAGCCGCGACCGCCCGTCAGATGATAGCCACCTTGCATTAACGGAGCGTTCATTTAGCTCGCGGGAGGCCCAGCGCCGACGGTCGGGCCTTATCCGGGCGAATCTCGTCGTATCTGAGCAATTGCGCCTGAATCGTAACGCCTTGACGGAGGCGCACCCATCGGCTGACATCGCTGAGCCCACCTCGGCGGTCCGGGCATCGGGTTACCGTCAGGTATGACCACCACTGCGGAACATGTGCGCAACGCGCTGGACGGACGTTGGCGCGACGTGAAGAACCAAATGCGTGAGCGGCTGACCGACGAGATCTTCCGCCCGCACTACACACCCAACACCGTCATCGCCCGAACCAAGGTGGCCGAGCAGATGAGCATCATGGCCGCCGCAGGCGCGGCCGACGACGGCTTCCGCAAAGAGCACGGCGGTAACGGGAACGTCGGGGCGGCGGTCACGATGATCGAGATGCTCGCGATGTCGGATCTATCGCTGATGGTCAAGGCGGGCGTGCAGTGGGGCCTGTTCGGCGGGGCCGTGGAGAACCTGGGCACCGAACGCCACCACGAGGCGTATGTGAAGAAGATCATCAACCTCGAGCTGCTCGGGTGCTTCGCGATGACCGAGACGGGTCACGGCAGTGACGTTCAGGCGCTGGAGACAACCGCGACCTACGATGCCGAGACCGAAGAATTCGTTGTCCATTCCGAGACCCCGACGGCCCGGAAGGACTATATCGGCGGGGCCGCCGAAACCGCGCGCATCGCAGCGGTTTTCGCGCAGCTGATCACCACCGAAGACGGTGAGCCGGTCAACCACGGGGTGCATTGCTTCCTGGTGCCGATCCGCGACGACGAGGGCAACGACTTACCTGGCGTGACGACATCGGACTGTCAGTACAAAGGCGGCCTGCCCGGTGTCGACAACGGGCGCATCATGTTTGACCACGTCCGCGTTCCGCGGGTGAATCTGCTGAACAAGTACGGCGACGTGGCGGCTGACGGAACCTACAGCTCGCCGATCGAGAACCCCAACCGTCGGTTTTTCACGATGATCGGCACGCTGATCCGTGGCCGAATCACGGTCGGCGGCAGCGCCGGCAACGCGGCGCGGGTGGCCCTGGACATCGCGACCCGGTATGCCTTGCAGCGCAGGCAGTTCAGCGCACCCGACGACGAGGGTGAAGTGCTGATCATGGACTACCTGGTGCATCAGCGGCGATTGTTCCCGCTTATCGCGAAGTCGTACGCGCTGCAGTTCGCACAGAACGAGCTGGTGGCCAAGTGCCACGATCTGCAGACCGCCGACGCCCCCGACGCCGAGGAGCAACGGGAGTTGGAGTCGCGGGCCGCCGGCCTGAAAGCCGCCAACACCTGGCACGCGTCCAACGCCATCCAAGAGGCCCGTGAGGCGTGCGGCGGCGCCGGTTACATGGCTGACAACCGGCTGATCGCGCTGCGGGCCGACACCGACGTGTTCACCACTTTCGAGGGCGACAACCATGTACTGACCCAACTGGTGGCCAAAGAGCTGCTGACCGCCTACGCCGACGACATCAAGGGCATGAGCCCGGTGGAATGGGTGCGGTTCGCGGCCAACTTCGCCGGTGAGCGGGTACTGAAACGCACTGCGGCTGAGACGATCATCCAGACCATCGTCGACGCCAGGCAGGACAACGAGGAAGAGGGCAGCCTCTTCAACCGCGGCACCCAGGTCAAGATGTTCGAAGACCGTGAGGAATACGTGATCGCCTCCGTGGCGCGCCGGCTGCAGGCCAAGTCGAAAGAGATGTCGGCGTTCGATGCGTTCAACTCCGTGCAAGACCACGTGCTACACGCCGCGAGCGCGCACATCGACCGGGTGGTGTTGGAGGCGTTCGTCGCCGGGATCGACGCCTGCGAAGACGACGAGGCCCGCGAGGTCCTCGGGCTGGTCTGCGACCTCTACGCGCTGACGGTGATCGAAGACGACAAGGCGTGGTACGTCGAGCACCGGTTTCTGTCCACCGAGCGCGCGAAGGCGGTCACTCGCGGCATCAACGACCGGTGCCGACTGCTCCGCCCCCACGCCGAAACTCTGGTTGACGGGTTCGGTATCCCCGAGCAACTGCGATACGCCGAAATGCTGCACCCGGAGAATCTGCCCGGCTGAGCTACTGATTCGGGACCGCGCCGCGCGTGGCGAGTTTGCCGTCGGGGCCGATCTGGTACTGCACCGTACCGATTGCCGGTGGGACAACACGCGGAGTCGCCCGCCACCTGCCACTGATACTGGACCTTCACCACGTCATCGGGCGAGTACAGCACGGTCGCATAGGGCTTGAGATTCGGCGTGGGCGTGCCCAAAGGGATGTTGCGGTCGAAGAACAGCAACTGCGCAGGGCTGGAGGCTGTCGCATTAGTGGGTTTGACCTGCACGCCCTATTCAAGTTGCCGTACAACCGCGGTGCGACGTCGGATGCCTCAGCGGTGTTGTCGCAGCTGGCCGACTCACCCGAACGTTAAAATCAGTGCAAGTCTTGTCCGGACCTCTCAGTGGCGCAGCTTCGGCGGGTGGCCGACGCGGCAGCGGGATATGCTGAGACGCACTGCGGTATCTTGACGAGGATCTGCGACGAAGGGTTAGTCCGATGAATCCGAACCCCGATTACGACGCCAGCGACGAGCTGGAATACGGCATCTCGGCGTACGCATGGCTGCTTCGCGGCGTCTACCCTCCGCCTTCCTACGCACCGGACCTGGGCAACGCAGGCGGGTAGTTACTGCGGCGGCGGCACGTAGTTTCCCGCCGAGTTGCGCAACTGCCATAGCTGGGCAGGGCAATAGATGTTCACCGCGTTCGAGATCAGGTAGTTGGCCGAGTACTCGTCGTTGGGCCGTACATCGTTTTTGACATCACCGATGACTTGGGCGTAGCTGGCACCGCTGGTGATCTTGTCGCAGATGCCGTGGGCGTAACTGATGGCATCTGCTGTGTTCGCGAAACTGTATTGCTTGCGCACGGTGGTGTCATAGATGAACTCAATATCGGGCGCAGGGACGGCATGTGCCGCCGGTGCCGGGCCACCGAATGCGGCGGCGACGATCAGGACGGCCAGCGGCATGCCGCGCTTCACCGCTTGGAGCCTCGCATGGTCCTGCATCGGAATCTCCTGTCTGTAGCTGCGTTTTCGGGAGCGGCGGCCACACGCATATGGGTCATGACGGTTGCCCGTACACCGCGACGAGGACGCTACGGTCGAAGCTGTTCTCCGACCACACCCCGATCTGAGTGTTGGCGCAGTTCGACATGATCGCCATGTAGTCGGGGCGGTAATACCAATTGCCCATGACGTCAAGGTCATTGATGGTCAGCGACTGGTTGATCGCCACGGTTTCCGCCACCGTGCCGCGGTAGCCCGCGTCCCGGGCCCGGTCCTGCACCGACGACCCGTCCGACCCGATGTCAGCGTCGAGGCCTCGATTGTTGAGCACGTCGACCGTGTGGCGCTGCGCGGCGGACTGTAGCTGCGGGTTGATCTTCAGCTTGGTGGTGCAGCCGGCCTGACTCTTGATGGTGTCGACGTTGACGACGATGCCGTTGTTGAGCCGGTCGTTATTCCCGGGAACCCCGGGAGCGGCCGATGCAACGGCGACCACGCTCGGGGCGGCAAGCCCGGCGCCGACCGCCAACGGTATCGAGATGATCTGTGCAAGTTGGCGACTCGCTTTTCTGTCAATCATGGCATCTCGCCTTCCTGATGGTCGCTAGCGGATGTTCGCGGCGAGATCGCCGGACATCGCGCCGAGCTGTCGTCCCCACGTCGGCCAGTCGTTGCCGCCGCCACGGCCCAAGTCGAAGTGGCCGTTAATGCCGCCGACGTCTCGATAGTGCGAGTAGAACGTCGCGTTGGTCCCTTGTGAGATGTCGCCGTAACCGGCCATCGCGCCCTGGTCGGTCGGCGCGCCGCTGCCCGGGCTGTAGACCCACAGCCTGGCGTCATTGTCGACAAGCTGCTGGATGTTCTGGTTCGGCGAATGCCACTTCCAGCGACCCAGCTGCGGCAGGCCCCACATGTGGTCGCTGTCGGCGCCGCCCTGCTTGAGCGCCGCGGTGATCGTCCCGTCCACTCCGGCCCGTTCGGGGGTAAGAAATCCCGACAGCGATCCGGCGTAGCGGAATCGGTCGGGATGGAAGGTCACCAGCGCCGCCGCCGCATACCCGCCTTGCGAGACGCCGACGACACCGTGCCCGCCGGGCGCCAACCCCTTGTTGGCGGCCAGCCAATCCGGCAACTCGGTGGACAGGAACGTCTCCCACTGCTTGCTGCCGTCCTGCTCCCAGTTGGTGTACATGCTGTAGGCGCCACCGGCCGGTGCTACCACCGAAATCCCTTTGCCGGCAAGGGTGTTGAATCCGTTACCGGCGGTCACCCAGTTGCTGACATCAGGCCCGGCGTTGAACCCGTCCAACAGATACGCCGCGTGCGGTCCACCGGCCAGGAAGGCCACCGGAATGTCACGGCCCATCGACGGCGACGGCACCAACAAGCTCTCGAAGCCTGCCGCCTTCGTGACACCCGCCAACCCTGAAATCGCAGTCGCAGCACACCATCCGACAGTCAGCGCGATGGCGGAAAGCCGCCGGAACATCGTCGACAAACTTCTCATCTCCGCCTCACTTGTCCATCGCTATACCGGGTCGAACTGCGAAACGAGCCATCGGCCGCCGACCTTGTCGAGACTGACACGCACACTGGACGTGCTCTGCGTAGGCGCATCGTTGCCGATGGTGGTGGTCTGGTCGACGAAAACCAGCACCACCGCGTGCTTTCCGGTCGCCGACACCGAAGCCGCCGCAGGCACAGTGGCCACCGCCGAAATATGCTGCTGCTTAGCACCCGGCGCGACCACATCTTTGACGAGCTGCGTGTACTGCTGACGGAAGGGCTCGGCGAGCCGGTCGGCGGCGGCCTTCAAATCCTGGTCGACGGTTTCGGGCTTGTACGACAAGATCGCGATGGTGCTGTCGCTGGCGGCTCGCACCGACTGCTCTGCCGCCGTTCGGGATTCCCGCGCCGTGCCGTCGAGCCACTTCAGATAACCGACTCCGAGAGCCAGAATCAACGCCAGCGCCGGCAGTGCCGCGACGAGCAGACGGACCCAAGAGAATCGAGCGCTTTGCTCGGCCGGCGCTTCGTCCGCGTCGTCGTCGTCGGCGACTGTTTCCTCGGCTTCCTCGGCGTCGAGCAGATCTGCCTCGTCAGCGGCCTCCGCCTCATCGGCCAGGTCGTCGCGCTCGGCAAGGTCGTCGGGCGACGACTCGTCGGCGACCGAGTCGTTGTCACCGGACATCGCGGAGTCCTCCTCCTGCGTGGTTAACGCGGTTCGGCTACTCACGGCACGAACTCGACATTCGATACCTTGGCGCTATCCCCAGTCTTGTCGACGGTAAGACGCATCCGCCATCTGCGGGGCTCTTGGTCGGCCGGCGCCGCGGCCATTGACGTCTTGACCGATACCGCGACGAGCACTTGCGCTTGGTCTTTCGTGTAGGAGAGCAGCCCCGCCTCGGCGATGGTGCCTTCAGATTTTGACTGCACCTTCTTGACGACCTCGACAAATGGTTGCGACCGGTTCTGGAATTCATCATGAAAGCCGCCGGTCGCCGAGTCCAGGACTCGTTTGATGTCAGCATCCACCTCGGCGTAGTTGATCGTGGTCAGGTTGATCGCGGTCTGCCGCGCGACTTGCACATAAAGGTTGCGCTGCGCCTGCACCTGGTGGTCTTGGTGCACGCGGTACCCAAGCCAGCCTCCTAAGCCGACCAAAGCCAAGATGATGGCGACTCCGACGGCAATCGGTCTGGGAATGTTGGAAAGCCATTGCCGTGCCGGCTTTTTGGTGTCCTCGGCACCAGCATCCTCGGCGTCGATGTCCTCGGCGTCGATGTCCTCGGCGTCGAGTTCGTCAGCCGCGCTCTCGACGTCGACTTTCTCAGCGGCGTCTACGGATTCGGCGTCTACGGATTCGGCTTTTTCGGCGGCACCATCATGCTCTGCCATGTCTTGCCTTTCGAAGTAAAAGCCAGGTCGGAATCACTGTAGTGACGGCCGTCCGGGCCGACGTAGTTTCCGGTCGCCGGATCGTAAGGGATGGCGACCGGCGGCCGTACCGGGGAGTCAGCGGGTGGGTGCCAATGCTCGCCCGGTGAATACGGTGCGCCACCTTTCGGGTATTGCGGCACACTCTGGCCGCTCAACGTCGCGTTTGGATCGCCCTTCCAGAACAGGCCGTCGTTGAGCGGGACGTACTGCTCGTCGCTTTCGCACATCTCGACCGTCGGGGCGCGCTTGCCCGGCTTGGTCTCGCAGGGATCGTTACGAACGCCACGGACGTTCATGTCGGAGTTCTGCGGAATGCGGCAGTACAACTCACCGTTGGTGCGGTCGGGATAGTCCTCCCGCACGGGGATGCGCTGCTGCTGCACCGGTAGGAACCCAGCGTTGCATGGTGGCGGCGAGTTGAGGTTCAAGTTGAAGTCGAGATAGATGCCTTTGTAGTCCTGCTTGGCAACCCTGTCCGGCACGATGATCGACGACATCACCGCGGTCCCCTGCGGGAAAAGAACCAGCAACTCCTCGAGATCGTTTCGGTAGGACACCGCGATGTTGCCCAGACTGACCAAGTTCGCCAGTAGCACCGGCAGCGTGGGAGCCAGCCGGTCGAACAGCGCGGCGCCCTCGTCGAGCGCCGGGCCGGCGGTGTTGAGCAGGTCCGCGAACCTGTCGTCTTGTGCCTTCAGCTGACTGGTGATCGCGTTCACCCGCCGCGCCCAGGTCGCGATTGACTCCGACGTTCGCACCTGCGAGCTGGCCACCGGAGGAAACTCGTCGATCAGCCGGGAGAACGTGTCGCTGGTCTTGCCGGCGTCGATCGCCAAGGCGGTGCCACCGTCAACAAGCCGGGACAGTTCCGGCCCCAAACCCGCGACGGCTTTAGAGGCTTCATCGACGACGGTGTGCAGGTTGTCCTGCGGGATCGCCTTGAGTGCCTTGTTGGTTGCATCGAGCAGGAGTCCGATGTCGACCGGGATCTGTGTTTTGCCGACCGCGATCACGTCGCCGTCGCGCAATTTCGGGCCGGTGTCCTGGGCGGTGCCGGAATGCGGTGTCAACTCGAGGAATTGCTCGCCGATCGCCGAGCGGCTGTGCACCGCAGCCGTCACATCGGCAGGAATCGCGATGTCGGATTTCAGCGAAAGAACGGCGCGAACCCCGTTCTGGGTGACGTCGACTGATTTCACGCTGCCGATCTCGCTGCCGCGATAGTTCACCACCGACGTCGGGTACAACCCGCCGGAGGCGGGCAGGTCGACCTTCACCGTGTATCTGCCAACCCCCAGCAGCGCAGGCACTTTGACGAAACCGAACGCCATCACGGCGACGGAGATAATGGTGACCGACGCAAGGATCGCCAACTGTGTCCACACCCCCCGAGACAGGCGCAGCGAACTTGAACGGGCCATGCTAGTAACCCCCCCAGTGGTAAGGCACGATCAATGGGTTGACCGCGGTATACGGGCTGGGCATCTGGCCGATGGTTCGGCCCCACTGCATCTCGAGTTCGGTGAGATTTCCTTCCCATTTCGACCCGGTGAAGAAACCGCTGTCCAAACGGCTCAAGGTCAGGTCGACAACGAGCGAGATGTTGGCGAAGTCACCCCGAAACCAGTTGGGGGCGGTGCTCTTCACCCACGGCAATGTACTAAGGAAATCCAGACCTCTGGTAAGCGCGGGTCCGGCGTTAGCCAGTTCGCGCAGCGCCGGCGCGAGGTTGCGGAAGTTGTCGACGAGCGATTTCTTGGTCTGATTGATCGTGGAGGCGGCAACGGCGCTGAACTGGCCCACCTTGTCGATCGCATTGACCAATGTCGTCCGCGTATCTGACAGGACTCGCAGCGCCTGCGGGATCGTCGTGAGCGCCTTGTCAACCGTTTGATCTTTCTCTGCCACCTGGCCGACCAACGAGTTGAGACTGTCGATGGCCGTGATGATGTCGTCAGTCTGGGCTTTCGTCTCGGTAACGAAGATGTCCAGTTGGGTCAACAGGCTGCGCATCTCTTTTTCACGGCCGGTCAACGCCGTCGCGAAAGTCCGGGTGATCTCTTGAATACGGCCTATCCCACCGCCGTTGAGCAGAATCGCCACCGACGCGAGGGTCTGCTCGGTGGTCGGGTACGTCGCGGCTCTGGACAGTGGAATCACCGAGCCGTTCTTGAGCTCACCTCTCGGTGCCTCGTCGGTCGGCGGCGCCAGCTCGATGTGCATGGAGCCCAGCAGGCTGGTTTGGCCGACTTTGGCGGTGCTGTTCGCCGGCAGATGAATGCCGCCGTTGATCCGCATGGTCACCAGGGCATGCCAGTCCTGGACCTCGATCTTGGTGACGTTGCCGATATTGACGTCGGCGACCCGGACCCGGGTGTTCGGCTGAATGACGACGACATCGGGCAGTTGAGCCTGAATGGTGTATGCGTCGTCACCCCTGCCCTCGGTCCCCGGCAGCCTGAGCGTGTTGAGGCCCTTCCAGCCACAACTCGTCAGCAAGCACAAGCACGAGATGGCAAGCGCCGCAGAAACTGTGCGCCTCATGGTGTGCCCTTCGGCGGCACCGGCGCGGCCGCGGGCACCATCAGGCCCGGCAGTCCTGCATTGGGGTCGGTTGACCGGACCGCGGTCGGCGCAGGCGGTACGGCGCCCCCTGGCAGTGCTTGGGACGACGTCACCGGGGGGCCGCCGCCACCGGGGGGCGGGCCACCAGGCGCGTCCGGCGGCGGTATGTGCGGGTTGAGTTTGTCCTCGCTGTAGGTGATCTCGTTAGGACGCGCCGATGCTCCCACGAATGGGTTGAAACCGAGCGGCGGGAAGTTGTACTGGCGGTTCTTCATGATCGGAGACAAATACTGCTCGCACAGCCGAGCCGACTGTTTCGCCCCGACACGTCCTGCGGATTCAATTGCACCGCAGAGGAATTGGACGGTGTCGGCGAAGTTCACCGGGGCCAGGATGCCGGTCACCGCGCTCTGCGCAGGTTGGTAGATGTTGAGGAAGTTCTGGAACACGTCCGGCGCGACGTGCAGGGTTTGCTTGATGTCACGACGGCTGTCGTTCAACGCCGTGGTGATGGCGTTGAGGTGGTCGAAGGTCGTACCGATGGCCTCTCGGTTCTCGGCGACGAAGGGACGCAGGTCGTTGACCGCGCCGTCCAATCCCTGAATAGCCTGGCCCCACTCGTTGGGAGTATTGGTCATCACGGTTGTGATGTTGGCCAAGTTCCTGTTGAACGACGCCAGCAGATCACTGCTCGAGGTCAGCGCGGAGACGAACTTCTCCAAGTTGCGCACCGTGCTGAAAATGTCGGTGCTGTGGTCGCCGAGCGCTGAAACCGCCTGAGAGAGCTTGATGACGGTGTCGCGCGCGGTGTCACCCTCGCCGCGAAGGTTCGCGGCTGAGGTGTTGACGAATTGCCCCAGCGCGCTTGTCCCGCCCTCGGTCGTTGGCTGCAGGGAGTCGGTCAGCTTCTCCAACTGCCTGCGCAGGTCGTCCCACTCGACGGGGACCGCGGTCCTCTCCTCCGGAATGGTCGCGCCGTCAGCCAGTTTCGGGCCGCCGGAGTAGACCGGGACGAGCTGGATCGCTCGCGAAGTGACCAGTGACGGCGACAGGATCGCTGCTTTGACGTCGGCGGGCAACGAATACTGCGAGTCGACGGTGAACGTGACCTTCGCCGCGTTGGGCTGCGGGTCGATCTTCTCGATTGTTCCGACCGCGACCCCGAGAATGCGGATCTCGTCGCCGGTGTAGACGCCGTTGGTGTTAGGGAAGTAGGCGATGTAGGTGCTCCTGGTTACCTGCTTCCACCACGGCGTCACCATCATGCTGATCCCGACGAGCAAAGTCAGGACCAGGCTGATCGCAGTCCCGATCTTGGTGGCGCGTCGATGGTTCACAATCCAGGCGCCCGCGCCGTTGAACCAGGCGCCGACTTTGGCGAATGCCATCAGTGGCCCCCGTTCGCAGGCACTTCATTGGGCGCCGGCACATATACCGGTGTTTGCTTGGGCGGCGGCTTCAGGTCCGCCGGGGGCCCTGGCGGGGGTCCACCGGGTGGCGGCGCCGGCGGCGGCGGCCGATATGGATAGCAGTTGGGGCCAGGCAGCGGCACCCCGGCCGGACCACAGGAATGCTCATCCGGGTTGCCGGTGATCGCATCCGGGATCGAGCGTCGCGGCTCGCCGCCTTGTCCGGTGCGCGGGTAGGGCAACGGCAGCAGCGGCAGGCCTGGCTGGCCGGCGCCCGGATCGGTGAGCTGCGACGGGAGCAGCACACTGGGATCAAGCCCTAAATCAGAGAAGGCCGCGTCGGTGAACGGCTGCACTAATTGTCCCGGTGCCAGGTTCACCAGCGAGGCTTTGAAGAATGGGCCGGACCCCAGCACTTCGCCGAACGACATCGCGTACTTCGGAATCAGATACAACGTGCGCTGCAGTTCCTTTTTGCGGTCGTCCAAGACCGACAGCACACCGTTGAGCTTGTCCAGCGCAGGCTTGAGCTGCGTCCGGTTGTCGCCGACGACGGCAGATATCTGCCGTGTCGCGGCTGCGACGTTGGTCATCAGCGCGTCGACCGAGTTGCGTTGCGTCAGAAGCTCGGCCAGCAAGGCATTCGCGTTGATCACCAGGTTGGCGATCTGGTCGCTGCGCTTGCCGAGCACGCCGACGACCTTGTTCGCATTGGCCAGCAGGCTGCGCAGTTTCTCGTCGCGGTTGTCCAGCGTGCTGGAGAACTGCGCGACTCCCTCCAACGCGACTTTCAGGTCAGGCGGAGTTTCTCTGAAGGTGTCTGCCAACGTAGTAAGCGCCGAAGACAGCTTTGCCGTGTCCAACGCGCTGACGGTGCTGGTCAAATCGCCCAGGGCATCCGGTAGGTCATAAGGCGCACGAGTGCGATCGACCGGGATGGGGCCTTGGAGCTTGCCGTCTCCGCGCGGAGTTATCTCGAGCATCTTCGTGCCGAGCACGGTCTCGGTCTTGATCGACGCTTCGGTACGGTTGCCCAGTGCGACGTCGTCGTCGACGGTGAAACTAACCAGCACCTTCGTCCCGTCCAATTTGACGCTGGACACCCTGCCGACCGACAGTCCTGACACTCGCACGTCACTATCCGGTTTGATTCCGCCTGCCTCAGTGAAATACGCCGAATAACCAGACTTGCCGGTGAGGAACGGGATCTTTTCATACGAGAAGACAGCGACCACCAAGGCAACGATGATGGACATCCCGACCACACCGACCGTGACCCGGTTGCGGTCAGCGAGTGGTTTGATGTCGCGTCGCTTGATCTTGTCTTTCAGAGCGCTGAAACGGCTTGTAATCGAAGTCATTTTTTCGGCAAGCACCGCCCGGTTACCTGGCTCACCAGCTTGACGAACGTGGGTTGTCCGTTCCTTCCGTTGAGCTTGATGATCACATCGCAGATGTAGAAGCCGAAGTAATCGCCGTAGAGACCGTTGCGGGACAGCGTCTGATACACGTCGGGAAGGGTTCTGACGAGGTCGTCGAAGTAATCGTGATCGGACTCGACCTGCCCCGCGAAGCGATCCGTTTGCACCACAGTGTCCTTGATGGGTTGCCGCGCGGTCGTCAACAGGTCGGCAACCGATCCCGTCGCGGCATTGATGTAGGCCACGTCCTTGGTGATATCGGTCTTGCGCTCGGACAGTGCCCCGACGAGTTGGGACAGCTTGTCCAGGCCGTCTGAGAACTCTTTGTCACGGGTGCCGAAGGTGTGCAGCACGGTGTTCAGGTTGGTGATCACCTCTCCGATGAGCTTGTCGCGGTTGGCCAGCGTGGTGGTCAGCGCAGAAGTCTCGCCGAGCACCGACGAGATGGTGGCTCCCTCACCCTGGAACACCCTGAGCAGTTGGCTGGACAAGGCGTTGACCTGCTCGGGATCCAACGCGCGGAACAGTGGCCGGAAACCACCGATGAGTGCGTCGACGTCGAGAGCGGGAGAGGTACGGGCCAACGGAATCGTGGCTCCCGGCGGCAATCTCCGTGGCGGACCGGGCCCGTCCTCGAGCGCGAGATACCGGTCGCCGATGAGGTTTTCGTAGCGCACTGACGCTTTGGTGCCTTCGGTGAGCCTCAGTCCCTTGTCGATGGCGAAGTTGATGTGGACAGTGCCATCCTTCTGCAGCTTGAGGTCACTGACCTTGCCCACTTCGACACCGGCAATACGGACGAAGTTTCCGCCTTTGAGCCCAGAAACATTCGAAAATACCGCGCTGTAGGAAGTGCGGGTGTCAAACCGGAACTGCCCGAAGACCGTAACCAGAATGAAGACGAAAGCAAGGGAGACAACGGTGAACGCCACCACACGCGCGATGGCGCCTGCGTTGGTTCTCATTGCTGTTCCTTACTTTTCGAAGGGCCAGGGTGACTTAAGGCGATGGAGGTGCGGGCGGGACGGGCGGCGTCGCAGCCCCGGCGTAGTCAGGTGCACCGGACGGCGGTTGTCCGGGGTAGGCCGGCGCCAGACCCGGCGCCGGACCGCCAGGGTAACGGATCAGCGGCGGCTGGGGTGTTCCCTTAGTGGCCGGGAAGTAGTTGACATAGCCAGGGAAACCGATCCCGGGGTTGGGCCGGATGTCCAGCCCGGTGCCGAATCCGGTGTCGGTAACCAGATACTTCACCGGGAAGTTCGCGCTCGCGTCAGGCAAGGAACCACAACTCGGCTTGCCCCCGGGGCCACCCTTGGCCTGCACGATAGGCAAGTTGTCGGGATAGCGGTACGGGTCGTCGCCGAAGAGCAGCCCGCCGTCGATCATGAGGGATTTGCCGTTACCCCCCATTGCGGCTCTACCGCCGTTCTCCAGGTACCAGACGGCGCCCTGGAATGTGCAGGTGTAGGTCGGTGAATATTTGTTCAGCAGCTCGAAAGTCGGCGCCACCAGGTTGATTGCGCTGACCAGGTTCTGCTCATTTCGGCCGATCGTATTGATCCCGGCGTTCGAGAAGCCAATTGCATCCAGAAGCAGTGCGTTGAGCTCCTTTTTGTTCTTGGTGATCGTTACGCTCGTCGTCGAGAACGAATCAAGCGTTGACAAAAGGTCCTGCGCCGCCACCGAATAGGCCGCGGCGGTCTTACCAAACAGCTGCCAGTCTTTCCGGATGGTCGCCTGTTTCGGGTTTACGGCAAGCAGAGCTCTGTTGCCTTCGCTGATCGCCTCACCTATGCGCTCACCTTTGCCGCGGAAGGCATCCGCCAATGCCGACAGCACACCGTTCAGCTTCGCTGGGTCGATCGCGTGAACTATCGACTGCAGGTTTTCGAAGACGGTATTGACCTCGACTGTCACGTTGCGGCTGTGTAGCACAGCACCTTTGGCCAATTCACGATGACTGGCGCCCCCTGCAGGCACGATGAGGTCGACGTACTTGGCCCCGAACGCAGTGCTGGACTTGATCTCCGCCTCGATGTTGCTCGGCAGGTAGCGGAATTCGTTCGGATAGATTTTCAGCTTCAGCTTCGAGAGATTCGTGCCGGCCGAATCGGTGTAGGACTGCACTTTCGCCACTTCACCGATCTGAACGCCGCGCAACTTCACCTTCGCGTCGTCTTCCATGACCAAACCGGCCCGGTCAGAAATGACGGTGAGCGGAACCGTTTCCTTCAGCGTTCCTTCGAACGCCATCGCGGTCAGCGTGCTGACCGCGACGACCACCAGAACGAGTACCGGTGCCCACCAAATAGGATCCACTCCCCGGCGCCGCCGGGTCTCTTTGCTCATCTCATCACCCTGACAAGTGGAAGTTGCCGGACTGTCCGTACACGGTCAGCGTGATGGTCAACAGAATGAAAACCCCCGCAGTGATCGACGAACGCACCGCACGACCGACCGCTTCGCCGACTCCGGCCGGTCCGCCGGTCGCCGTATAGCCGTAGTAAGTGTGAATTGCCATCACCGCAGCCGCCATCGACAGCGCTTCGGTGAACGACCAGAGCAGATCGGTGGGGTGCAGAAACGACGAGAAATAGTGGTCGTACACGCCCCGTGACTGCCCGTAAATGATCGTCGTGCCGAACCGGGTTGCCAGGAACGACATCAGAACGGCGACGGTGTAAATCGGGATAACCGCCAGCACCCCCGCCACGATGCGGGTGGACGCCAGGTAGGTGATCGGCCGGATGGCCATCGCCTCCAGCGCATCAATCTCCTCGTTGATGCGCATGGCCCCGAGTTGGGCGGTCGCCCCGGCACCGATGGTGGCGGCCAGCGCCACGCCCGCCGTCGCCGGCGCGATGAACCGGACATTGAGAAATGCTCCCAAAAACCCTGTGAGAGCTTCGATTCCGACGTTGGACAGCGTGTTGTAGCCCTGCACGGCGATCAACGCGCCGGTCGTCAGCGTCAGAAATCCGATGATGACCACGGTGCCGCCGATGACGGCCAGCGCTCCGGTGCCCATCCCCAAGACGGCGATCAAGCGCAGCACCTCACCGGGATAGCGCCGGACGGCGTCGACGGTGGAGGCGAGAGCGTTGCCGTAAAAGGCCGTCTGCTCACCCAGGCTGCGGACCGCGTCGACCACTCGACCCGCGATCTGGCTGCCGGGTATGTACTTTTCGTCTTCCGGCTCACGCGTACCCGACCTCGCGTCATACTTGCGCAGAGACTCGCTACCACGCTCGGACTTGTGCGCTCTTGTCTTGGTCGTGGGTGACTTCGCCTTACGTATCGTTCGGTCCGTCACGGAGCCACCTTCACGCCGAACGCGGTGGCCAGGATGTTGATCAGGAACAGGGCCATGAATGCGAACACCACGGTCTCGTTGACGGCGTTGCCCACAGCGATCGGTCCGCCGCCGACGGACAGCCCCTTGTAGCACGCGATCAGACCGGCTGAAAGGCCGAAAAGCAGTGCCTTGACCAGAGATACGACCACCTGCGGGAGACCAGTCAGCAGTGTCATCCCAGCGATGAACGCCCCCGGCGTGACATGCTGAACGTAGACCACAAAGAAATAACTGCCTGTGAGTCCCACCACCGCAACTGCCGAATACAGCATCAGCGCAACGAATGTCGCAGCGATCACCCGCGGCACAACAAGGGCCTGGATGGGGTTGACGCCGATGACTTTCATCGCATCGATTTCTTCGCGAATCGTCCGCGCGCCTAAGTCAGCGCACATCGCCGTGGAGCCTGCGCCGGAGACCACGATCGCGGTGACCACGGGCCCAACCTGGGTCACGGAGGCCAGCGCAGCACCGGCACCGGACAGGTCGCCGGCGCCGACCTCGATCAGCACGATGTTCAGCGTGAAAACGATGAGGACGGTGTAGGGAATCGACAGCACCAGCGTCGGGACGATCGACACCCTGGCCACGAACCAGATCTGATCGATCAGCTCGCGCCTGGCGAAGGGTCGGCGGAAGGCGGCAGCAAAGGTTTCGCCCGCCAGCACGACGAAATCACCGAATGAGACGGCGGGCTTCGTCCAGGCGATCCGCGACAGGCTCGACACCCCGGAGTTTTCGGGCACCGGCTTACCCCCTCCGCCGATAGCCAAACCCGTGTGACGAAGACCATTGTTTCATCGCTAATCTAATTTGCTGGGAAGGCCCGTGCCCGTTCACCGGACGATCAGTGCAGCTCGTTAGATAATCGCTTCTGAGCTGGAAAAACTGTCCAACAAGGTTCGTTGGCTTAGCGATGGCAGCCACGTTCATCGCGTTTGCTCGCTCTGCCGAGTGTCGATGCAAGTCATCGCGCTCCTCTGTCGAAGGGGAAGGCTTGGGATCACCCTGCTGTCCGCGGTTACGCACGCGCGCGGCCACGCGACAACAATGCCGCTGGTTGACTGCACACACAGACCACCTCGGTAATTTACGGACGCAACACCCAGTCCGGGAGAGTTGCAATCAGCCAGAGCAAATCTGGCCTGAGCGTTTCCACCCAGCCAAGAACTGCCGTTGACCTGGGCAAACGGCGGTGATTCCGGTCATTCTCCGGACACGGTCAGACGCGTTAGGACCTGCCGGAGGAAGCCGAGCAAGGCTCAGCCGACGTTGGTACCGCCCTCGGCTATCCGGCGTACCGCGTTGAGAAAGACGTCGATCTCCTCGAAGGTGTTGTAGAACGCGAACGACGGGCGAACCGTCGCCTCCAGTCCCAACCGCCGCAACGCCGGCTGCGCGCAGTGATGGCCGGCGCGCACCGCGATGCCTTCGGCGTTGAGCGCCTTACCCACCTCGAGTGGGTCGTGTCCCTCCAGCACAAACGACAGCACGCTGGCCTTCTCGTCTGCCGTGCCGACCAGCCGAACTCCGGTGATGTCAGCCAGCCGCGGCGTCGCGTACTCCAGCAACGAATGCTCGTATGCCGCGATGCGCTCGACGCCCAGCCGCTGCACGTAGCGCAGGGCCTCCGTGAGCCCGACGGCGTCGGCGATGTTGCCGGTGCCGGCTTCGAACTTGGTCGGCGGGCCCTGATACAGCGAACGTTCCGTCGTGACGTCGGCGATCATGTGACCGCCGCCCTGCCACGGCGGTGTCTCGGTCAGGGCTTCTTTGGTGCCATAGAGCGCACCAATCCCGGTGGGGCCGTAGATCTTGTGTCCGGAGAACACAAAGAAGTCGGCGCCGAGCTCGGAGACGTTGACCGGCATGTGCTGGATCGACTGGGCGCCGTCGATCAGCACCCGGGCACCGTAGCGGTGACCCAACTCGACGATCTTGTCCACCGGAACCACGGTGCCCAGCGCGTTGGACACCTGGCTGGCCGCGACCAGCTTGGTCCGCGGGCCCAGCAGCTCCTCGAACTCGTTCAACAGCAGGTTGCCCGCGTCGTCGATGGGCGCCCACTTCAAGATCGCTCCGGTTCTCTGCGAAATCAGTTGCCAGGGAACGATATTGGCGTGATGCTCCAGGTAGGTGATGACGATCTCGTCACCGGGCTGCAGGTGCTTGCCGCCCCACGCATGCGCCACCAGGTTGATCGCCTCGGTGGTGCCGCGCACGAACACGATGTCGTCGGCCGTAGGCGCTCCGATGAATTGGGCCACAGCGTCGCGGGCCTGTTCGTAGGCATCCGTGGCCCGGGCTGCCAGCTCGTGTGCGGCGCGGTGGATGTTCGAGTTCTCGTGGGAGTAGAACTCCACCAGCCTGTCGATCACCACCTGCGGCTTCTGGGTGGTGGCCGCGTTGTCGAACCAGATCAGCGGCTTTCCGTTGACGACCTCTTTGAGGATCGGGAAGTCCGCCCGCACCGCGTTGACGTCGAACACCTCGTGGTCATCCGGCAACTCCGGCACCGGATCGGCCGCGGTCAGGAAATGATAGTTGTGCTCGTCGCCTGCCGGTGCGCCCCCACCAATTGGTGCGGTGGTCGCCGTGTCGGACCAGCCGAGGTCGGCGACCGACGGCGCGTCGGCCGGCCAGTACGGCACCCCGCCGCGCGGAGCCACGGGAACCGTCGGCACTGTGCCGGCCAACACTCCGGGCACCGTCGGGACGATGCCCTCGGTCGGCACCGCGAACGCGCTCAGGTCACTGGTCGGCAAATAGGGGTCGGCGACGCTGCCGGTCGTCTCGGCCGCCGACGGCGCAGCAGTCGTGTCCGGGGCGTTGCCCCGCGGGGCCACCGGCACCGTTTGCGGCGGGGGTTCGGGTTCGGGAGACGTCGGAGCCGGGACGTAGATGTCCCCGGCACCCACCAGCGGGACCGGCGTGGGGTACAGATCCGCGGTGCCCGCCGCGGTCTGGCCGGCCGAGGCGGCCGCCGTCGTGTCCGGCACGTTGCCGCGCGGCGCGACCGGTGCCGACTGCGGCGGGCTGTCGAATCCCGGGTGGACGCTGGCGGCATACAGCTGGTTGGCCAGCGCGGCGAGTTCCGCAGCGCTGATGGGCAAGTCGCTTTCGGCGTCTACCGCTCGGTACTCACTTGTAGGCATGGAACTGGTCTACGGCGGCGCCGTCGAGCACGGCGAGCGCGTCGTCGGTGAGCACAGCCAAAGACGTGTAGAGCGTGACCAGGTATCGGGCAATCGCCGACTCATTGATGCCGGTGAACCGCACCGACAACCCCGGCGCCTGCTCGCCGACCAGGCCGGGCTGGAACAGCCCCACGACGCCCTGGCGCTCCTCACCGGTGCGCACCAGGATGAACTTCGTCTTGCTCTTCTCCACCGGCACCTTGTCCGACGGGATGATCGGGATCCCGCGCCAAGTGATGAACTGTGCGCCGAACAGGCTCACGACCACTGGCGGCACGCCGCGACGGGTGGCCTCGCGACCGAACGCGGCGACGCCGAGCGGGTGCGTCAGGAAGAAACTGGGCGTTTTCCAGACCTTGGTGATCAACGCGTCGAGGTCGTCGGGCGTGGGAGCAGCGGCCAGCGTTTGGATTGTCTGCTCGGGAGTCACCTGTGCAAGCAAGCCGTACTCGGGGCTGTTGACCAGCTCGAACTCCTGGCGCTCTTTGATCGTCTCGATGGTCAGCCGCAGCTGCTGCGTGACCTGGTCGTGCGGGCTGGAGTACAGGTCGGAAACCCGCGTGTGGATATCGAGCAGTGTGGCGATCGTCCTCAGCGTGTACTCGCGCGGGCTGGTCTCGTAGTCGACGTACGTCTCAGGTAGCGGTTCTTCGGTGCCGGCGCCGTCTTCGGACTTGACCGCGACCTGCTCCGGGTTGACCACCCGGTTGACCCGGTAAATGCCGGCTTCCACCGGCACCCAGCTCAGCAAATGGAGCAGCCAGCGCGGTGTGATGGTGGAAAGCTGAGGGACAGTCTTTGTAGCGTTCGCTAGCTGCCTGGCACCAAGATCGCCAAGTGCCTGGGACTCATTCTGAGCCGACGTCATCGTGATCCTTCCGTCGTCGAGTGCTGGTCGGTGGTCAGGCCGCATAATGTTGGCCGACCAAGAGCGCCGCGCCGAGCCGAGGCAAGTGTAAAACTCAGCGTGATTTTTTCAGCGGGCGGGGTGCGGTTTGGTGGTCGGACCGTCCGCGTCAAATCATGCCCTATAGTGACGATATGCAACACGCCGCACAGCTGCGCTTTGTCCCGTCGCGCTGCCTCGTCCTGCACTGTTGTTGCTGTTGTTGTCGTTGATTTCCTGACGCTCTCTGACGCTGTAGAAATCCTCGCGCTTCCTCCCATCGGGTGATTGCACCGGCCTGCCCGGCGCAACCGAATCGCGGGCCACTCCAAAGTCTTTCAGGAAGATCAACCACCAATGACCGTCTTGCCTTTAACCGACCGTGCCGTGTCACGCGTGGCGACCGATAGCCGCATCGTGGTCCGGCCGGCCACCGAACTCACCCACATGACCCGCTACCGGGGCGGGACTTATTCGCACACGGTCGACAAAATCGTGTTCACCGACGGCAGCTCGGCGCGCACGGATCTAATCCGGCTCAATCCCAACGTGCACGCCTACTCTCTGGACTTCACCGGCATCGCGCCACACCACCCGTCGCGTTACCAGCCAGGGATCTGGTCGGAACTGCCACATTTGCGGGCATCCGGCAAGGAGGCCGAGGTCGACTGGATCCTGCGACACTCCTTCCCGCTGCTGTCGACCGCCGAGCTGAGCCGACGGGTACGCGAGGCCGGCTACCCGATGGGGCCGGCCAACATCGGCGAGCACGAAGCGATCGCCGCGACCCAGGCCGCGATCTGGTATCTGACCAACGGGCTGGCCCTGGACACCCGACCGCTCAACGTTCCGGTCGCCGTGCATCGTGCCAGCGGACCGGTCGCCACCTTCGAATTCGACGGCGAACCTCAACTGGGCGGCTACTCGGTGTGGACGGCGTCTGATAACTCCGTTGTAGTGACGCTGCAGAAATCAGCCAATGGCGTTGTGTGGCAAGATATTTCCGGATCACTGCTGACCACCGGCACCTGCGAAGGCCGCTACCAGCGCACTCTTGGCGAGGGCAGCACGCTGTCGACCAGCAGCCATGGCCGTGGCGGCCGCGGTTACCGCTACTACCGGCTGATCGCGACGTCAGAAACCGGTACACCCAGAATCGAGCGAGTCAGCTTCTGGCTGACCGGCACCCGGCATTACCGCAACGCCGACAAGGTCGTGCACCTGTATAACTATCTGCTCGCGGGTGCACGCAAATCCGTTGGCTACGCTGACAAAGACGCCGACGCAGCAGCACTCGTCGATACCTACGCGATCGCCGACTCCGAGCTGATCGGCCCGTTTCAGGTAGCAACCCCGCTAATGCTCAGCGCCTCCGATGGTCACCAATTAGTTGACGCCGACGGTTTTTCCATCGGCGCAACGGTCGAACCGGGGACCGATTTCTACCTGCGCCGAGCGCCAGGTACGTCGGCGGCGACACTGACCGCGACAACCCCCCGCGATCTGCACGGGAGAGTGCTGACCGGAGTGGCGTTGGACGGGCCGGCACAACGGTTTACCCCCGTTGCGCTAGCCATCCCCACCGAGATGGCCATAGAGTTCGACATAAGGTGGGAGGCTGACGAACCCTGATCCGCCATCGCTGGAGACGAATGTAAATGAGCATTGCCGAGGACGTCACACAACTGGTCGGAAATACTCCACTGGTCCGGCTGAATCGGGTCACCGACGGCGCGGGCGCCGACGTTGTCGCGAAGCTGGAATCCTTCAACCCGGCAGGCAGCGTGAAGGACCGTCTCGGGGTGGCGCTGATCGACGCGGCAGAGGAAGCGGGCCTCATCAACCCGGACACCATCATCCTCGAGCCGACGAGCGGAAACACCGGCATCGCGCTGGCGCAGGTAGCCGCGGCACGGGGTTACCGGCTCGTGTTGACCATGCCAGAGACGATGAGCGTCGAGCGGCGGAAGTTACTGCTCGCCTACGGCGCCGAACTCATCCTGACCCCGGGCGCCGACGGCATGCCCGGCGCAATCGCCAAGGCCGAGGAACTGGCCAAGACCGATCAGCGGTATTTCGTGCCCCAACAATTCGAAAACCCGGCGAACGCGGCCATTCACCGCAAAACCACCGCGGAGGAGGTCTGGCGCGACACCGAGGGAAAGATCGACATCTTCGTGGCCGGCGTCGGCACCGGTGGCACCATCACCGGCGTCGCGCAGGTCATCAAGGAACGCAAGCCCTCAGTGCAGTTCGTGGCCGTGGAACCGGCCGCGTCGCCAGTGCTGTCCGGCGGCAAGAAGGGACCCCACCCGATCCAGGGCATCGGCGCCGGGTTCGTCCCGCCGGTGCTTGACCTGGATCTGGTTGACGAGATCGTCACCGTCGGCAACGACGACGCGGTCAACTTGTCCCGGCGGCTGGCCCGGGAAGAGGGACTGCTGGTCGGCATCTCCTCGGGCGCGGCCACCGTGGCTGCCCTGCAAGTGGCGCGCAGGCCCGAGAACGCCGGCAAACTCGTGGTCGTCGTCCTCCCCGACTTCGGCGAACGGTATCTGAGCACGCCGCTGTTCGCCGACGCGGCGGACTAGCCATGCTCGCGGCCATCCGGGACGACATACGGGCGGCGAAAGAGCGCGATCCCGCCGTCCCCAGCACCCTGCAGGTCGTCTTCGCCTACCCGGGTGTGCACGCCATCTGGGGCCACCGGGTCAGCCACTGGCTGTGGGAACGTGACGCGAAGGTGGCCGCGCGCACGGTCGGGGAGATCACCCGCATCCTGACCGGGGTCGACATCCATCCCGGAGCCATCCTCGGCACCGGCCTGTTCATTGATCACGCGACCGGCGTGGTGATCGGCGAAACCGCGGAGGTCGGCGACGACGTCACGATTTATCACGGCGTCACGCTCGGCGGCGCCGGCGGAGATACCGGGAAACGCCACCCGACCATCGGAGACCGCGTGATCATCGGCGCGGGTGCCAAGATCCTCGGCCCGATCAAAGTCGGCGACGACAGCCGGATCGGGGCCAACGCCGTGGTGGTCAAGGAGGTCCCGGGCAGCGCCGTGGTCGTCGGGGTTCCCGGGCAGGCCATCAGCCGCCACGGCCTGGACGGCGGGGACTCCTCGCTGCCCGACCTCGTGGGCATCAGCCTGCAGTCCCTGCTCGCCAGGGTGGCCAAGCTCGAGGCGCAGGCCGACACCCCACAAACCGGCCGCGTCATCCGGCCACCCGAAGCCGGAGTGTGGCACGGCGAGGACTTCTCCATCTGAGCCATTCGGCATCTGCCCTGGCTGCCAGCTATATCCGTTCCTTGTGCGGCTTCGTCACCCGGCGTCGGCGTAACCTCGGCGTCCGGTTAGCCGTCAGGCCACGCCGGCGTCCTGCCAGGCGTCGAATCCTCCTACCAGGTCGGACACGTCAGCGAAGCCCGAGGCCCTGAGCACGCTCGCGGCCACCAGCGAGCGGTAGCCGCTAGCGCAGTACGCGACGACTGGCTCCCTCTGATCTAGGCTTTCGATCGAATCGGTGAGGGCCGGTAGCGGGATCTCTTGCGCACCAGGGATTACGCCGTCCTCCGTCTCCCCCGGATTGCGCACGTCTACCAATTGCAGACCGGGCCGCAACCCGAGTAATTCGGCGAGCTGCTCGGCCGTCACGCGTGACGCGGTCTCGACGAGATCTGGCCGTTGCGTGAAAACACTTGGCAAATCACGCAATTGACCAATGACCCGATCGAAACCCACACGGGACAGGCGGGTCTTGGATTCATCCGCAAGCGCAGCATCGCCGACCAAGACGATGTCGCGGTCGGGCGGAAAGATCAGACCGGCACTTTCGGCGAAGCGTCCCTGAAGACCAACGTTGACCGCGCCGCGCAGATGACCGGACGCATAAGCGGCCTGCTCCCGGGCATCCAAGAGAATGGCCCCGGCCCTGGCGTGCTCGCAGACATCGTCGATATCCAGCAAGGGTGGCGGTTTGACGTCCAGCAGCGGACGCAGCTCACGGTTGCGCAGCGAATCGAACTCGAAGTAGCGCGGTCGCGGGGCCTGGCCTTCGGTGATCGCGGCAACGAACTGGTCGACGTCGGTCAGCTGTAACGCGTAGTTGTTCCGGCGCTGCTCGCCGATCGTTGAACTGGTCTCGCTCGACAGCTGCTTGCCACACGCCGACCCGGCCCCGTGAGCGGGGAACACCCGGGTGGCGTCGGGCAGCTTCAAGAGTTTGTCGTGCAGCGAGTCGTACAGCGTCCGGGCCAACGTCTCCGACGACAGGCCCGTGCCCGCGAGAAGATCTGGACGCCCCACATCGCCGACAAACAGGGTGTCGCCAGTCAGAACCCCGTAGGGCACCTCGTCGTCGCCACGCTCGTAGACCACGACGCATATCGACTCGGGAGTGTGCCCCGGCGTCGCGAGTACCTCCAAAGTGACTTCGCCCAACGAGATTCGCTGCCCGTCCCGTAACGGCTCGACCGGGAACTCGACGTCGGCCTCTTCGCTGTAGCAGATCTGCGCCCCGGTGGCGGCCGCCAGCTCGAGGTGACCGGTCAAGAAGTCGGCGTGGATGTGCGTTTCGATGACCCGTTCGATACGCAATCCATGTTCAGCCGCTTCACTCAAGTAATCATCGATGTCGCGGCGGGGGTCGACCACGACCGCCCGGCCGGTGCTCTCATCCCCGATCAGATAAGACCCTTGCGACAAACAGGCTAGATAGTGCTGAGTGAAGATCATCTATTTCCGCTCCCCAGGTCCCTGAACAACCGTTACTACACCGCTGTGCGTCCTCCGGAGGCCCCGCTGCGGTGGCCATGATTTTTTCCTGGCGGCTACAGCTGCGATTGTGCAGGCTTAGGCAGATTTTCCCGACGGTAGGGTTTGTCAGCAACTTGAAATCAGCCTGAGTCTGAGACTTGCCTGGCGGCGAACGTTTATCGCTGTCCGCTCAGGTCCACTTCGTCAAATGAGTGGATCCAGCGATGCGGCGGACGCGCGGAATTCGGCTCACCGGGTCGATCCACACCGAGTACCGACCAGCCGGCGGCCACTGCGGCGTCGAGCTCATCAGGATGGTCGGACAGGAAGAGGATCCGCTCCGGTGCCAATCCGATTACCTTGGCAATCGTTTCGTAGGAGGAGCTTTCGCGCTTGGCCCCAGCGGTGGCCAGATCGAACCAGCCGCTGATCAACGACGCCAGCTCACCACCGCGGACATTGGCGAACCAATCCTGCTGATTGCGAACCGAACCCGATGAGAAGACATAAAGCGCGATACCCTTACCATGCCAGGCCGCCAACGCCGGCGGTACGTCGTCGAAGAATTCGCCGTGCAGTTCCCCGCTGCGGAAACCTTCCGCACAGATCAGGCCTTGCGCAGTTTTCAGCGGCTCGGCCTTGACGTCGGAATCAAGCCAATGGCAAAGGATTTCCGTCACTTCGGCCGGGCCGGCGTCGGACTGGCCTGCCAATTCACGTGTTTCAGCGATCACCGAATACGCGGCACCGCCGAGGTTGTCAGCCAGCCACTGCCCAAGATGCCGGCGAGTGTAGTCGTAGAGCCCCTCGCGCACCGAGCTGGTCGGGCTGGTGGTGCCCTCGATGTCGATGACGATCCCGGCAATCACGCCGCGACAAGCTGATCGAGCGTCGGAAAGCGTTCACCGATCGCATCGCCGGTAAAATCGCCGATCCAGCCGTCCTCCTTCTGAAAGAACCGGATGGCCACGAAGTCGGGACGCGAGCCCATATCGAACCAATGCCGGGTGCCTGCCGGCACCGAAAGTAGGTCGCCGCCCTCGCACACCACCGCGAGCACTTCCGGCTCGAGATGCAGATAAAAGCAGCCGCGGCCCGCGACGAAGAAGCGCACCTCGTCTTCGGCGTGACGGTGCTCGGCGAGGAATTTCGAGCGGGCGGCGATCGCCGTGTCGTGCCAGTCGGGATCGTTGTCGTCGGGCTGCAGCGTGGCCACATCGATGTGCCGGTAGCGGCCGTCACGGTTGAGTGCTTCAACGCGGTCAGCGTATTCGGCCAGGATGTGCTCGGGCGGCCGGTGTGCGTCCAGATCAGGCGCGATGGGCCAGCGGTCGAAAACGATGGCCCGCGTGGCGAGTTCGGTGCCGATCAGGCTCGCGTCATCGGTGCGCAACCGCACCTCGGCGGCGTCGCCTTCGGCCATCACCTGCAGTAGTGTCATCCGATTCCTCCCGGCGTCCTCAAATCTCGCGACGGCCGGTCAGCGTCGCCAACTCGCACATCGCCTCCAGACACTCCACCCGGTCGCGGGCCTGGGCGAGGTCGGCGCCCCATGCGGTGATCCCGTGGCCGGCGATAAACAGCACAGGCGGGGCCTCCGGGTGCGCGATCAGGTGGTGTTCGATGTCGGCGCCGATGCGCGAGACGTCGGAGTGATTGGTGAATACCGGGACGCTGATTGTTTCCGTCGTGCCCAGTCCTTTGATCAGCTCATAGCCACTGAACGTCACCGTCTGCGACGCACCGATGGTTTGGGCAGTCGCATGCGGCGCATGAACGTGGACCACAGCATCGGCGTTGGTGGCCCGGTAGATACCGGTGTGGATGGCGGTCTCTGCTGACGGGCGGCGGCTACCCGACACCGGCTGAGAGTCAGCGACGGTCACCGTCACGATATCGTCGGCGGTGAGCTCACCCTTGGACAGCCCGCTACCCGTGATGGCCGCGGTATCCCCAGTGCGTACCGAAATGTTGCCGGCCGTGCCGGGCATCCAGCCCCGCGCATAGAGGCTGCGGGCGATATCGGCAATCTGCTGCGCCACAACGGTATTCGCGTTCACGTTCTGCCCGAGCACGCCGTTCTCGGTGACGACCGCGGTGATCAGTTCCGGAGGCGTGACGTCGAAGGCGGGGTTGAAGACGGCGGTGCGCTCGGGGGCAGTGGCGACGCCGCCGACATGAGTGATCTCGGCCGCGGCCCGTTCCTCCACGACGATTTCGTCTCCGGTCGCGGTCTTCAGGTCGCGGGTTGACTCGGGCGCGACAACGATGAACGGGATGCCGTGCCGGTCCGCCGCCAGTGCCAGCGCATAGGTACCGATCTTGTTAGCCACCGAGCCGTCGGCGGTGATGCGGTCGGCGCCCACGATGACGCAGTCGACCTGCCCGGTGGCCATCGCCCACGCCGCGGCGGAGTCGATCGTCAGCCGGTGCGGGATGCCGGCCTCGGCCAGCTCCCAAGCGGTCAGCCGGGCCCCTTGCAGCAGCGGTCGCGTCTCGTCGACCAGCACGTCGGCGATCTTGCCGCGGGTGTGCAACACCCGCAGCGCGCCGATCGCGGTACCGAATGCTGTGGTGGCCAGTCGACCGGTGTTGCAGTGCGTGAGAATGCGCAGTGGCCGATCGGGGCACAACCGCAACACCAGGTCGGCCGCATGGGTGGCGCAGACCCGGTTGACCTGGGCATCCTCTGCCAACATCGCCTGGGCCTCGGCGAGCACGGCTTCCGGGCCTTCGGGCAACGTGGCCAGCGCTCGCTGCACGCCCCAGGCCAGATTCACCGCGGTGGGCCGGGCCGACGCGATCCGCGCCGCCTCCAACGTCACCTTCTCGGTATCGCCTGCGTGCGCGTATGCCGCCAGCGCCACACCGAAGGCGCCGGAGACGCCAATTGCGGGCGCGCCCCGGATCGCCAGGGTCTTGATCGCATCGATAACCTCGTCGACCGTCGTGATCCGCAGCCGGCGCAATTCGTGCGGCAGCGCGCGCTGGTCGATGACGGACAAGGCACCGTCGACCCAGGTGATCGAGCTTTCCGCGACAGGTTCAGATCGCGACCCAACTGTCGTCACAATCCCTATCCAACCCCGGCTGCGGCCCCGCGACCAGGGTTTGATTCGACCAGACTCGGCGCTGCTCGACGAATGAGCTCGACAGGACAACCGCGCCGATCTGGACGATAATGCACCGATGCGACTTCTTTTCGCGCTTGCCAACGTCGTCGCCGTGATCGGCTTGGCCGTGCCGGCGCAGGCCGACCCGTCCGCCCCCCCCGCGCCCCCCGACCCTGCTTCTGATGCAAACTTTATCGACTCGCTCAATAAAGCTGGCATGACCTTTCGCAACGGGCCCGATGCCATCAAGGCCGGCAGATGGGCCTGCGACATGATGAACGAAGGTCAATCGGAAATGGACGTCGTCAGCAAATTGTCCGCGCTCAATCCAGGATTGAACACCGGCGGTGCCATGAAATTCGCGGCGCTCGCGTCGAGCGCGTACTGCCCGGAGTTCCTCAGCAAGTCGAGCCAGAAGAGTTCCTCTCCTTCTCCGTTTGGCGGCCTTGGGGGCCAGCATTGAGCAACGGCGGTTGCAGTTAGCCGCCCGCGCTAAGGCGCGTTAAAAGTAGTTTGCTCAAGATCAGATACCCCCGAGGGGTCGACCAGAGGAAACGGCAAGTCATCAGCCTGCTCCCCCGGGTGGACTCGAACCACCAACCCTTCGGTTAACAGCCGAATGCTCTGCCAATTGAGCTACAGGGGACTGCTCGGTGTCCGCGTGCACATTGGCGCGGATCGCTGGATGACTCTAGCGTACCGGCGTGCGCACGCCCAACCAGACTGATCGCCTGCCGGGCGGCGCCTGTCCCCGAATATGGGGCAGGATGGACGCAAAGCACCAACGTCGGAAGGGACCGCTTTGATCCGATACGTCGTCGTGCTCGGACTGGGCTATGTGTTGGGCGCGAAGGCTGGACGGCGTCGCTACGAGCAGATCGTCGGCACCTACCGCGGCCTGACCAGCAGCCCCACCGCCAAGTCGATGATCGAGGCGGGACGGCGCAAGATCGCGAATCGGGTCTCGCCCGATGCGCGGATGGTGACGTTGACCGAGATCGACGACGCGACCAGCGTCGTCGAGCCGGAAAGACCACGCAGCGCACCCTGACGGGGTCTCAGGCGGTGAGATCGTCGCCGCTGGCCTGCTGAAGCAGGCTGCGCCGATAGGCCTCCATCGCGACGAGGTCGCCGAACAGGGCGTGGTACTCGTCCCCCTGATCCACTGGTGACATCCGCTGCAACTTGGACTTGACCTCCGCGATCTGCCTGCCGACCCAGACCTCTTGTAGACGGGCCAACACCCCGGCTACGTAGCGCGGCAACTTGTCGTCGTCGTCCACCCGGATGGTCTCGACGCCGAGCTCGCTGATCAGCCCGGCAGCCGCCGGCGACGGGGCTTTTTGGCGCACCGCATCGAGCCACTCCGCCCCGCCGATGGCGGTCCCGGTGCCGCCAGCCGCCTCGATGGCCGCGGACACCGCAGCGTAGCCGGGATGCGTGAAGCTTTCGACGGTCAGCGCGTCGAACACCGGCCCGGCCAGTGCCGGGTACTGCAACGCCGACTTGAGCGCCTCGCGCTGGGGCCACAGTGTGGGGTCGCTGGGGTCGGGGCGAATGGCGGTGGGTGGTGACGCGGCGCTGTCGGCCGGGGCCGCGGCGCTGCGACGGAGTTTGCCGCGACTTTGGGCGGCCGGGTTTTTGGCCTCTTCCCGCACCCGACCGATGACCTGTGCGACATCCGACCAGCCGACCCAGCCCGCCAGTTGGCGCGCGTACTCGTCGCGCAGAGTCGGGTCCTTGATCTGGGCGACGATCGGTACGCAACGACGCAATGCGGCCACCCGGCCCTCGGCGTTGTCCAAGTCCACCTCGCTCAGCGTCGTGCGTATCGCGAACTCGAACAACGGAGTTCGCCGCGCAACCAGATCGCGCAGTGCCCCTTCGCCGGACGCCAGCCGCAGATCGCAGGGATCCATGCCGTCGGCCGCGACCGCGACGAAGGACTGGCCGGCCAAATGCTGCTCACCGGCGAACGCCTTGAGCGCCGCCGCCCTGCCTGCTTCGTCGCCGTCGAACACATAGATCAGTTCACCGCGAAAGAAGTTGTCGTCCATCATGAGTCGGCGCAGCATCGCCATGTGTTCGTCGCCGAATGCGGTACCACACGATGCCACCGCCGTCGTCACCCCGGCCAAGTGCATCGCCATCACGTCGGTGTAGCCCTCGACGACGACGGCCTGATGGCCCTTGGCGATATCGCGTTTGGCCAGCTCGATACCGAACAACGCCGACGACTTCTTGTACAGCAACGTCTCCGGAGTGTTGACGTACTTGGCTTCCATCGGATCATCGTCGAACAGCCGTCGCGCCCCGAACCCGATCACTTCTCCGGCCGACGTGCGAATCGGCCACAACAACCTGCGGTGGAACCGATCGATCGGGCCACGCCGACCCTCCCGCGACAATCCCGCAGCCTCGAGCTCCTTGAACTCAAACCCCTTGCGCAGCAGTTGTTTTGTCAGCGAATCCCAACCCGACGGTGCAAACCCGCAGCCGAAGTGACGGGCGGCGTCGGCATCGAAATTCCGCTCGGTCAGGTATTGGCGCGCGGGCTGCGCCTCCGCAGATTCCAGCGCCGCCGCGTAGAACGCCAGCGCCGCAGCGTTGGCGGCGAGCAGCCGGCTGCGGCTGCCCCGGTCACGCTGCACACTGGTGGCCGCGCCGGTGTAGCTGATCGTGTGCCCGACCCGGTCGGCCAGCAATTCGACGGCCTCGACGAAACTTACGTGTTCGATCTTCTGGACGAAGGCGTACACATCGCCGCCCTCGCCGCAGCCGAAGCAGTGAAAGTGGCCGTGGTTGGGCCGCACGTGAAACGACGGCGACTTCTCGTCGTGAAATGGGCAGAGGCCCTTCAGCGAATCCGCGCCGGCACGCCGGAGCTGGACATAATCGCCGACGACTTCCTCGATGCTGACTCGTTCGCGGATGGCGGCGATATCGCGATCCGAGATCCGGCCGGCCATCGGCCCAGTGTAGAGGTCTAGTCCGTCCGCGAGGCCGTGAAGATTGACTGTCTGTGGTTAACCGTTGCCGATCACGCCGCACGCGAATCGCTTCTCGGCGTCGGGGCTGTGTTCGGCGCCGTGCAGCATGAGAGCGGTCTTGCTGCCGGCCAGAAGGTCGTCCCTGGTGAAGGCATCGGTTGTGGTCACCAGGTATGCCGTGCCGTCTTGGCGCACCTCCAGCGACGTCAGGTCACCGCTGGGCGGCTCCCCGCTGTGCCCCGGTGCCTGATAATGCATGCCGGCCGACATGAAATCGCCGGGCGGACCGCCCATCGGGTCGACCGAGTTCGCCTCGCACTTGCCGACCTCATGGATGTGCAGGCCGTGAAATCCCGGCGTCAGGATGTGGTCCGCGGTCGTCTTCACCGTGACAGTGGCGTACCCGTTGGCGAACTCGAAGGTGGCAGTGGCCACCGACCGGCCGTCGGCGGTGTGCAGTTGGGCGCTGAGCGTTTGAGCACCGGCAGCAGCGCTGGTTGAGCTCGCGGTGCTGGACGACTGATGGGAGCTGCAGGCGCTGAGCGCGGCGACGGCCGACATCGTGGCGATAACAACAGTGGGCTTGAACATGGACACCGACCCTAGTCCGGCGACGATGCAGTCCGGGCGCGGACTGCTGAGAAGACGGACCATCGGCTCAAGTCCGGCGACGATGCAGTCCGGGCGCGGACTGCTGAGGAGCCGGACAATTCGATCTAGTGCGGTCGCGGTGCGACGACCATGGCCGACGGCTCAGGCCTGGGTGGTCTCGATGCGTTCCAGGCGTCCCTCGGTGTAGGAGGCGATCTGGTCGACGATCACCCGCAGCCGCTCACCGTCGTCGGCCGAGGTGTTGAAGGCAGGTACGAACAACGGGTCGAGAGTTCGGGGCGCTCCGGAAAGCAGCCAGCGCGCCGCCCGATGGATGCGTTCCCGTTGGCTGGCCTGGATTTCCCGGTGCCGCGGATCGGACATGATGAACTGCAGCGCCAGCGTCTTGAGCACCGCAACCTCGGCGCGCACCACCTCGGGCACGGCCAGGTCGGCCTGGTAGCGCGCAAGCGGCCCGGGACCGGCGGCCGCCCGGGTGGCCGCAATCGCCGCCGAGGCGAACCGGCCCACCAGCTCACTGGTCAGCCGCTTGAGCGCGACCGAGGCCGACAGCGTGGCGTCGTATTTGCCGACCGCGGCGACCACCGGCAGCCCCGACAGCCGTTGCGCGGCCGCGGCCAGGTCGTCGGCATGCATTCCGGCGAAGTCGCGTTCACCGTGCTTGGCCAGCGCGGCAGCTTCGTCATCGTCGGCGAGCACGCGTAAGTCGATCCGCCCCGAGACGACACCGTCCTCCACGTCATGCACCGAGTAAGCGACATCGTCGGCCCAGTCCATCACTTGGGCTTCCAGACAGGCCCGATCTGCAGGTGCGCGTTCCCGCACCCAGGCGGCGGCGTCGCGGTCGACGTCGTAGAAGCCGAACTTGCGTCGATGCCGACCCCGTGTCCACGGATATTTGGTGACCGCATCCAGCCCTGCCCGGGTCAGGTTCAGCCCCACGCTATGTCCCTGCCGGTCAAGGACTTTGGGCTCCAGGCTCGTCAGAATCCGGAAGTTCTGCGCATTTCCCTCAAAGCCGCCGTGCGCCGCCGCGACCTCGTCGAGCGCCTGCTCGCCGTTGTGCCCGTACGGCGGGTGTCCGATGTCGTGGGCCAAACCGGCCATATCGACCAGGTCGGGATCGCAGCCCAACCCGATCGCCATCCCCCGCCCGATCTGGGCGACCTCCAGCGAATGGGTCAGTCGCGTGCGCGGGGTGTCACCCTCCCGCGGTCCCACGACCTGTGTCTTGTCCGCGAGGCGGCGCAGCGCGGCGCTGTGCAGAACCCTGGCGCGATCCCGGGCGAAGTCGCTGCGGTACTGGCCCTCGGTGCCCGGCAAGCCCGCGGTCTTCGGCGCTTCGGGCATCACCCGTTGGCAGTCGAAATCGTCATAGGGGTCTTGCTGAGTCATCGACGCACAGTCTGCCAGCAGCACGGGGTGCCGCCGCGCAGTGCACTAAATGGATTGCCCTGGGACCCGCATCGTGACGGGATTAGATTGTCGAGCATGAGCAAAGTCCGCTCGCTTGCCGTGTTCCTCGCGATACTGATCACCGCACTACTGGTGGCGCCGTCGGCCGCAGCGCAGCCGCCGTTGCGACTGTCCAACTACATCACCGACGAGGCCGGGGTGTTGAGCGGCCCTGGCCGCGGCGCGATCCAGTCGGCCACCGGCAAGCTCTACTCCGACCGCCGCATCCAGTTGTGGGTGGTCTTTGTCGACAACTTCTCCGGACAACCGGCCGTGAGCTGGGCGGAGAACACGCGGGCCGCCAGCGACTTGGGAGATTTCGACGCGGTGCTCGCCGTGGCCACCGTCGACCATTCCTACGCGTTCCTGGTTCCCAACAGGGTGCAAACGATCAGCGCGGGGCAGGTCGACGATCTGCGACGCAACCAGATCGAACCGGCGCTGCGCCGCGGCGACTGGAGCGGCGCTGCCATCGCGGCAGCCAACGGACTCAACCGGGGGCAGGAGCCAACAAACTTCACGCCGCTGCTGATCGCGCTGGGCGTGATCGTGGTCGTGGTGCTGGTTTTGCTTGTGTTCATGCGTTATCGGCGCCGTCGACGGCGCGCAGCCCAATTGGCTGCGGCGAAACGGGTGGATGCCACTGACCCAGATGCGTTGGCGGCGCTGTCGCTGGGCGCACTCGACGACCTGTCGCGGTGGAAAGTCGTCGACGTCGATAACGCAGTACGCACCAGCGCCAACGAGCTCGCATTGACCATCGAGGAGTTCGGCGAGCAGCGAACCGAACCGTTCACCCGTGCGGTGAACAACGCCAAAGCCGCTCTGGCACAGGCATTCACCGTGCGCCAACAACTCGATGACGCGATACCAGAGACGCGGGCGCAGCGGCGCGAGCTGCTGACCCAGGTGATCGTCTCGGCGGCGCGGGCCGATCGTGAGCTCGAGTCGCAGCAAGAGGCTTTCGAAGAGATGCGGGACCTGGTGGTCAACGCACCATCGCGCCTCGACGCCCTCACTCAGCAGATGGTCGAGCTGACGGCACGCATCGCCCCTGCCGAACAGCGAATGACTAATCTGCACAACGAATTCGATGCTGCTGCGCTGACTTCGGTCGCCACCAACGTCGGGACCGCCAAGGACCGGCTGGACTTCGCCGACCAGAACCTGACCCAGGCGCGCGATCTGGCGGCTCGGCCGGTCAGCGGCGAGCAGAGCGGTCTGGTCGACGCCGTGCACGCCGCTGAGTCGTCGCTGGGGCAAGCTCGTGCGTTGCTCGACGCGGTGGACAGCGCCGCTAGCGACATTCGCCACGCGGTCGCCACACTGCCGTCGCTGATCGCCGATATCCAGAGCGGCATCGAGCGCGCCGACGTGCAGCTGCGGAGCGCGCAAAAGACCAAGGCACCGCACATCCGCGACCTGGCCGGCGCCCGCGCCGCGGCGGCCAAGGCTCTCGACGCTGCCCGCACCAGCGGTTCGGCCGATCCGTTCGGCGCGTTCACCGAAGTGACCAAAGCCGACGCCGACCTGAATCGGCTGCTCGCCACCGTCGCCGAAGAGCAGGAGACCGCCGAACGCCTCAACCGGACCTTGGAGCAGGCATTGTTCACCGCGCAGTCGCGGGTGCACGCCGTGTCCGAGTACATCGACACCCGGCGCGGCAGCATCGGGCCCGAGGCGCGCACCCGTCTCGCCGAGGCGAGCCGACAGCTGCAAGCGGCACAGGACAACCGGGCGAGTGACGTGAGCGAGGCGATCGCATATGCCAATAACGCAGGCACGCTGGCCGCTCAGGCTCAGTCACTGGCCAACGCCGATGTCCAGTCCGCCCAGCGCGCCTACGCCGGACGCTACGGCGGTGGCGACAACACGGGCGCCATGATGGGCGGGATCATCATCGGCGACATGCTCGGCGGAGCCATGCGAGGCGGTTTCGGCGGCGGTTTCGGCGGCGGCTGGGGCCCGACGTCGTTCGGCGGCTCGTCGGGTTCCTCCGACGGCGGCTTCATGGGCGGCGGCGGGCGGTTCTGAGGCTTCAGATCCCAAGGAGCGCTTCGGCGTTGGTGTGACGGCTCTTCGGTTAGGTGTTGTCGGCGAGCGGTAATCCCGATGTGAGTACGCTCTGAACCGCCGGCGCGGCGAGCGCGACCAACGTTTCAACGACCGAGCGGGGCGCATCGGTGTTGCGGTACAAGGGCTCCAACGGGCGCTTGCGCGTGTCTGCTCGACACCTGGACGAAACGTTGACGACCGACGCCGTTCCTGCTCACAGCTTTGATCGGGTCGAGAAGCTGAGCACTGGTGAGATCGTCGACGTCGAAATCGACCTATTCCCCATTGGTCTGGTGTTTTTACCTTGGCGAACAGGTTCGGCTGGTCATTAGCGCGCAGAACGCGCTGGGCGCGATCATGCCCGCGACGCGCGATTACATCCCCCAAAACAGTGGAAAGCACGTCGTCCACACCGGCGGGGATCACGCATCGTATCTGCAACTCCCCATCAAGACCGCCTAGTAGTGGGACTGCTGCAGCTGGTGTGACACCGGACAGCGAAAGGCGCGGCAGCTCACCACGCCCTAGTGTGCTGCCGCGCCAAGTCTCGAAATGCCAGACGGTCAAATCGCCCGCGTGTGTAGATCATATTGGCCATGTGAGCAATAGTCGCGAAGATGACGAAAATTCTTTGAGAGTTTGCTTCCCCACTTGGTCGTTATCTAGCAGCCCCGCAGGCGCGAGCCTAGATAATCGGCCACCGCGTCGAAGCCCACCCGATCCTGCGTCATGGCGTCCCGTTCGCGGATCGTGACGGCTTGGTCGTCGAGCGAGTCGAAATCCACCGTGACGCAATACGGGGTGCCGATCTCATCCTGCCGCCGGTAACGGCGGCCGATCGCGCCGGCGTCGTCGAAGTCGACATTCCAGTACTTGCGCAGCTCGGCGGACAGATCGCGGGCCTTGGGACTCAGGTCGGCGTGCCGGGACAACGGGAGTACTGCGGCCTTGACCGGCGCCAGCCGCGGATCAAAGCGCAGCACGGTGCGCTTGTCCATCCCGCCCTTGGCGTTGGGCGCCTCATCCTCGTGATAGGCATCGATCAGAAACGCCATGAACGACCGGGTCAGACCGGCTGCCGGTTCGATCGCGTACGGCACGTAGCGGGTGTCGCTGACCTGCTCGTAGAACGACAGGTCGACACCGGAATGCTTTGAATGCGTGGATAAGTCGAAGTCGGTCCGGTTGGCGACGCCCTCCAGTTCGCCCCACGGGTTGCCGGCGAAGCCGAACTTGTACTCGATGTCGACGGTCCGGTCGGAGTAGTGCGACAGCTTGTCCTTGGGGTGCTCGTAGAGCCGTAGGTTCTCGCGGTCGATCCCGAGATCCACGTACCAGGCCAGCCGGGTGTCGATCCAGTACTGATGCCACTCCGGAGCGGTCGACGGCTCGACGAAGAACTCCATCTCCATCTGCTCGAACTCGCGGGTGCGGAAGATGAAGTTGCCCGGCGTGATCTCGTTGCGGAAGCTCTTGCCGATCTGGCCGATACCGAACGGCGGCTTGCGGCGCGACGTCGTCACCACGTTGGCGAAGTTGACGAAAATGCCCTGCGCGGTTTCGGGACGCAGATAGTGCAGCCCCTCCTCGGTTTCAATCGGACCGAGATACGTCTTGAGCATCATGTTGAACTCGCGCGGTTCGGTCCATCGGCCCGGCTCACCGGTCTCGGGGTCGCGGATGTCGGCCAGCCCGTTGGGCGGCGGATGCCCGTGTTTGGCTTCGTACGCCTCGATGAGGTGGTCGGCGCGATAGCGCTTGTGGGTGATCAGCGACTCGACCAGCGGGTCGTGGAAGACCTCGACGTGTCCAGAGGCGACCCATACCTCGCGCGGCAAGATGATCGAGGAGTCCAGGCCGACGACGTCGTCGCGGCCGGTGACCACCGCGCGCCACCACTGCTGCTTGATGTTCTCCTTGAGCTCCACACCCAACGGCCCGTAGTCCCAGGCCGATTTGGTGCCGCCGTAGATCTCGCCGGAGGGATAGACCAGGCCGCGCCGTTTAGCGAGGTTGGCGACGGTGTCGATGACGGACGCCACGAGGTGATGACTCCTGTCTTTCTATACGCGGACGATCTGGCCGGCGACGAGCCGGTGAGCATCCGTCATCGTAGCGATCGACCCCGAGCTCTTTGACATGCGCGGTCATGCATGTGACAGTGGAACGAGTCGGCAATGATTCCCCGCAGCCGGCTCGAAAGAGACGGCCATGTCCCCCGCAACATCAACCGAACCCGACGACGACATCAGCTCCGGTTTGGTTGGACCCCATGAACACGGCGTTTCTGACTTCGTCGACCTCCCAGCGCCACCGCCGCGGGACATTCTCGACGCCGCCGGCGAGCTTCTGCGCGCGCTGGCCGCGCCGGTGCGGATCGCCATTGTGCTGCAGCTGCACGAGTCCCAGCGCTGCGTGCACGAGCTAGTCGACGCGCTGGGCGTGCCACAGCCGCTGGTCAGTCAGCACCTGAAGATCCTCAAGGCCGCGGGTGTGGTCGCCGGGGAGCGGTCAGGACGCGAAGTGCTCTACCGGCTGGCCGATCACCACCTGGCGCATATCGTCGTCGACGCCGTCGCGCACGCCGGGGAGGACAAGCCATGAGTACTAACGCGGGCGTGCGGTCCACCCGGCAGCGGGCGGCGATCTCGACCCTGCTGGAGACGCTTGACGACTTCCGCTCGGCCCAAGAGCTGCATGACGAGCTGCGGCGGCGAGGCGAGAACATCGGCCTGACCACCGTCTACCGAACGTTGCAATCGATGGCAGCGGCCGGCATGCTCGACACGCTGCGCAACGACACCGGTGAATCGGTCTATCGGCGCTGCTCCGAACACCATCACCACCACCTGGTGTGCCGCAACTGCGGGTCGACCGTCGAGGTGGGCGACCACGAGGTCGAGGCGTGGGCGGCGGAGGTGGCGACTAAACACGGGTTCTCCGATGTCAGCCACACCATCGAAATCTTGGGCACCTGCTCGGATTGCCGCGGCTGACGCCGAACCCTATGCCGTTAACGCGCGACGGATCTCGGCGCCTTTGTCGAGCACCATCAGGATCAGCGTGCGCAGCGCGTCGTCGCTGAGGCCACCGCCGGGAAAGTTGTAGCGCAGCATCACGTCTGCGGCCTTGCCCGAGTTGCGTTTGGCGGTCGCGTCGCCGGCCTTCTCCACCAGCGCCACCGATCCCAGCAGGGTGCTGTGCGACTGCTCGGTCACGATGTCACGAATCTTCTTGGTAAGCACCAGATCCCACGCCACAATCTGGGTCAGTGCCACCAGGTCGAGGTCGTCGGTGATGGCCACCACCCGCAACGATGCGATTGTGCCGCCGTGACGCACGGTCAACGCGCCGTCGGATTCCTCCTCGAGTGGTAACACCTCTGAAAGCACCGTCAGCAACCGCTCCTGCAACGAAGGCATCACGCCGTCCCGAACCGTCGATGCCGTGATGCGTACTCCTCGCAGGCCGCCCACAGATCGCGGCGGTCGTAGTCGGGCCAGAGTTTGTCCTGGAAGATGTACTCGGCGTAGGCCGCTTGCCACAGCATGAAGTTGCTGGTCCGCTGCTCGCCCGAGGTCCGCAGCAACAGATCCACGTCGGGAATGTCCGGGCGATGCAGGTGCCGGGAGACGGTCGCCTCGGTGACCCGCTCGGGGTTCAGCTTTCCCGCGGCGGCTTCGCGCGCGATATCCCTTGCAGCTTCGGCTATTTCGGTGCGACCGCCGTAGTTGACACAATAATTCACGGTGATCACGTCATTGTTCTTGGTCATGTCCTCCGCGATCGCCAACTCGTTGATAACGCTGCGCCACAGGCGCGGACGTGAGCCTACCCAGCGTATGTTCACGCCCATCTCGTTGAGGTTCACCCGACGGCGCCGCACCACGTCGCGGTTGAATCCCATCAGGAAGCGCACTTCCTCGGCGGAACGCTTCCAGTTCTCGGTGGAGAACGCGTAGAGGCTGAGCCACTTGATTCCGATTTCGATTGCGCCGCAGACGATGTCGATGACCACGGCCTCGCCCATTTTGTGACCTTCGACGCGGGCCAGTCCGCGTTGGGTGGCCCAGCGGCCGTTGCCGTCCATCACGATGGCGACGTGATTAGGCAACTGGTCGGCCACAATCCGGGGTGCGGCGGCCTTGGAAATGTGCTGCGGCGGCCGGCGGGGGCCGCCGTCCGGCGACGGCGGTAATGCCGGAAAAACCACCGGCCACGTCGACTTGTCCGGGAAGGCCGGATAGTCGTCGGGCGCCGGAGCGAGCTGCGGGAAGGCGGTGAGCTTCCGCTTGCGCTCAGCCCTCCGCTCTGAGCGGCTCACCCGGCTCGTCCCCATGGGGCACATCCTGCCTGACCAGAGCTATGCGACGGTCGAGGAGGCTCTGATCTATCACGTCGACGCGCCTGATCCGCTCGACTAGCGGCAACGTTCGCAGCTGCCGCTCCAGATGCCATTGCAGGTGAGCGGCCACCAATCCGCTGACGTGGCTGCGGGCCGATTGTGGTGCGGTCTCCGCGGCCTCCCAATCGCCGTCGCGCAGCGCTGACATCAGATCCAACGCACCCAGCGGCGGTGTCGTCGCCCCGGGTGGGCGGCAGTATCCGCAGATGCTGCCGCCTGCGGCGATGTGAAATGCCCGATGCGGGCCCGGTGTGCCGCAGCGGGCGCATTCGGTCAGCGCCGGGGCCCACCCGGCGATGCTCATAGCGCGTAGCAGATAAGCGTCCAGCACCAGCTCGCGGGGTCGGCGACCGTCGGCCACCGCCCGCAGCGCACCAACCGTGAGTCGGTGCAATTCCGGGGCCGGTGCGCGCTCCTCGCCGGCGAGGCGCTCGGCGGTTTCCAGCATCGCGCACGCGCAGGTGTATCGGCCGTAGTCACTGACGATGTCGGTGGCGAACGCGTCAAGCGAGACAACCTGCGTGACGATGTCCAGGTTGCGGCCCGGGTGCAGCTGTACGTCGATATGCGCGAACGGCTCCAGTCGCGCGCCGAACTTGCTGCGGGTGCGGCGCACACCTTTGGCCACCGCGCGAACCAGCCCATGGTCGCGGGTGAGCAGGGTGACGATCCGGTCGGCTTCGCCGAGCTTGTGCTGGCGCAGCACCACCGCACGGTCCCGGTACAGCCGCATTACACCAGTGTGGCATTACGTGGCCACATCCCCTCATACCCGCGCCGATAGGCTCGTAGGCGATGACCCGCTCGCCTGCATCCCGCTTCCCCACCCTGACCGACCAGCTCTACCAGCTGGCCAGCGGTGAGGTGACCTCCGACGAGCTGGTTCGTCGCTCGCTGCGCGCCATCGACCTGAGCCAGTCGACGCTGAACGCCTTCCGCGTGGTGCTCACCGAGTCGGCGCTGGCCGACGCTGCCGCGGCCGACCGACGGCGCGCCGCCGGGGACCAGGCGCCGCTGCTGGGTGTCCCGATCGCGGTCAAAGACGACGTCGACATCGCCGGAGTACCAACTGCCTTCGGCACGTCCGGGTTCGTTCGAACCGCCACCCAGGACGCCGAAGTGGTACGCCGACTGAAGGCGGCCGGTGCGGTGATCGTCGGCAAGACCAACACCTGCGAGCTGGGCCAATGGCCGTTCACCAGCGGACCCGGATTCGGCCACACCCACAATCCGTGGTCACGTAGGCACACGCCGGGCGGGTCGTCGGGCGGTAGCGCGGCCGCGGTGGCCGCCGGCCTGGTCACCGCCGCGATCGGCTCCGACGGAGCGGGCAGTGTCCGCATCCCGGCCGCCTGGACCCATCTGGTGGGCATCAAACCCCAGCGTGGCCGCATCTCGACCTGGCCGCTGCGGGAGGCGTTCAACGGCATCACGGTCAACGGCGTACTGGCCCGCACGGTCGCCGATGCGGCGCTGGTGCTCGATGCGGCGTCCGGCAACGTCGATGGCGATCTGCACAAGCCACGGCCGGTGACGGTGTCCGACCACGTCGGGACCGCTCCCGGGCCGTTGCGGATCGCGCTGTCAACCGGGTTCCCGTTCACCGGGTTTCGAGCCAGCCTGCATCCCGAGATCAAGGCAGCGCTGGGATCGGTGGGCGATCAACTTCGACTGCTCGGCCACAGCGTGGTTGCGGGCAACCCCGATTACGGGCTGCGGCTGTCGTGGAACTTTCTGTCCCGTTCCACTTCCGGGCTGCTCGATTGGGCCGAGCGGTTGGGTGACGGTGTGGAGCTGGACCGCCGCACGATGTCCAATATGCGGATGGGGCGGCTGCTCTCGGAGTCGATACTGCGCGCCGCCCGCGCGCACGAAGCCGCCGATCAGCGCCGGGTGGGCTCGATTTTCCGCATCGTGGACGTCGTGCTGGCGCCGACAACGGCGCAGCCACCCCCACTGGCGCACGCTTTCGACAGGCTGGGCGGCCTGGCGACCGACCGCGTGATGATCGCTGCCTGCCCGGTGACCTGGCCGTGGAATGTGTTGGGGTGGCCGTCGATTAACGTCCCGGCCGGCTTCACCTCCGAAGGCCTGCCGATCGGCGTGCAGCTGATGGGACCGGCCAACAGCGAGCCACTGCTGATCTCCCTGGCCGCCGAATTGGAGGCGCTCGGCGGCTGGGCGGCCAAGCAGCCGGCAGTGTGGTGGAACACCGGCATGGGCACTCCGCCGATCTCCAGTGGGCCACCGCTGCGATGACGGCCGAACCCGGCGAGACGCAACGGTTCTGGGCCTGCTTAAAACCCAAGCCTGCCAAGTTGTTTGGGATCGCGCTGCCAATTCTTGGCTACCTTGACGCGTAATTCGAGGTAGACCTTGGTGCCCAGCAGCTTCTCGATCTGGCTGCGCGCGGCGGTGCCCACTTCGCGCAGCCGGGCCCCACCCTTGCCGATCACGATGCCCTTCTGGCTGTCGCGCTCGACGTAGAGCACGGCGTGCACGTCGATCAGATCGTCACGCCCCTCGCGCGGATTGACCTCATCGATAACCACTGCCAGCGAATGCGGCAGCTCCTCGCGCACGCCCTCCAGGGCGGCTTCCCGGATGAACTCGGCCATCAGGACCTCTTCGGGTTCATCGGTCAACTCACCGTCGGGGTAATACGGCGGCCCGGGCGGCAACGCGGCGGCCAGCACCTCGATCAGCACATCGATCTGCTCACCGGTGACCGCCGAGACCGGGACGATTTCAGCGGAGTTGCCGACCAGCTCGCTCACCGCGACGAGCTGCGCGGCCAACTTGTCCTTGGTTGCCTTGTCGATTTTGGTGACGACGACAACCAATGTTGTTGTGGGCGCCGTGGATCGGATCTGCTCGACGATCCACCTGTCCCCCGGCCCGATCGCCTCGTCGGCGGGAATGCACAAGCAGATGGCGTCGACTTCGCTGTAGGTGTCGCGGACCAAGTCGTTGAGCCGCTTACCCAGCAGGGTGCGTGGCCTATGCAGTCCGGGAGTGTCAACCAGGATCATCTGGAAGTCGTCGCGGTGCACGATGCCCCGAATCGTGTGCCGGGTGGTCTGCGGACGGCTCGACGTGATCGCCACTTTCGAGCCAACCAGCGCGTTGGTCAGCGTCGATTTCCCAGTATTCGGCCGCCCGACAAAACAGACGAAGCCGGAGTGGAATTCAGTCATGGTTCCCACTGAGCCCACGCCCGGCACGTTCATGCAGGATGTTGCCCGCATGCAGGATGTTGCCCGCGCGGTCGGTGATGATGACCGCCGCCGTCGCGGACATTTCGCGGACGGCTGCGACGCCGGCGTCGTCGGCGGAGCCGGCCACCAGGACGGCCGCTCCGCTGGACACCGCCGCAGCCACGGCCGTCTGCAGCGCCGACAGCCCTACCGGTGCGCCGCTGTAGGTCCGGCCGTCGGCGTCGCGCACCGCGGCGCCGCTGCCGGCCTCGGCACGCGCCATAGCCGAGCGGGCCAGCACCACGAGCTTCGCGTCCTCGGCGTCAAGCGGCTCAGCCGTCATGGTTTACCTCCTGACCGTCCGACTCGGCGTGGCTCAGCAATACGGTGCCGATTCGGACCCGGCCGCGGTGGTCGGGGCCGCCTTCGGCATGCAACCGCAGCCCATGTGACACCACTTCGGAACCGGGCAGGGGGACGCGGCCCAGCTCCAGCGCCAGCAGCCCGCCGACCGTGTCGACGTCGAGGTGCTCATCGAATTCCACGCCGTACAGCTCGCCGACGTCTTCGATCGGCAACCGCGCCGACACGCGGAACCGGTTGTCGCCCAGGTCTTCTACCGGCGCGACCTCAGCTGCGTCGTACTCGTCAGCGATCTCGCCGACGATCTCCTCCAGCACATCCTCGATCGTCACCAGCCCGGCTATCGCGCCGTACTCGTCGACCAGCAGCGCCATGTGGTTGCGATCGCGTTGCATTTCCCGCAGCAGCGCGTCGAGGGGCTTGGAGTCGGGGACAAACACCGCAAGGCGCATCACCTCTGTCACGGCGGTGTCGCGGCCGCCGGTGGCGGAGTAATACGTCTGCTGGACACAGTCTTTCAGATACACGACGCCGACGACGTCGTCGACGTTATCGCCGATAACCGGGATGCGAGAGTGTCCGCTGCGTACCGCCAAAGCGATCGCTTGATCGGCGGAGCTGTCACTTTCGATCCAGATCATCTCGGTGCGCGGCACCATCACTTCGCGGGCCGGCGTATCGCCGAGTTCGAACACCGACTGGATCATCCGGCGCTCGTCGGCGGCGACCACACCGCGTTGCTGCGCCATGTCGACGACTTCGCGCAACTCGATCTCGGATGCGAAGGGTCCGTTGCGGAAACCACGACCGGGAGTCAGCATGTTCCCCAATACCACCAGGAGTCGGCTGATTGGAGCCAACAAGACCGAAATCGCTTGCAGCGGTAGAGCCGCCACCAACGAAATCGTGTAGGCGTTCTGGCGGCCGAGGGTGCGCGGACCGACGCCGATGACGACGAAACTGGTCACCACCATGGTCGCCGCGGCGGCGAAAAGCCCCCACTCGCGGCTCAGGTTCCGGTAGAAAAATGCGGCCAGCAGTACGGTCGCGGTGATCTCACAGATGATCCGCAGCAGCACCACCAGGTTGATATAGCGGGGTCGATCGGCCATCACCTTGGCTAGCCGCACCGCGCCCGGCCGCTCGTCACGGACCAGTTCGTGAACCCGCGCCACGGACACCGTGCTGATCGCGGCATCGACGGCCGCGAACAAGCCGCCCAGACCGATCAGCACGATCGCACCGAGCAGCGGAGCGGAGCTGTTCAATTCTCGAAGTACCTTGATTTGTCCAGCAGCCGCTGGTCTCTCTCGGTCTGGCGTTCCTGCCGGTAGGCCTGGACTTGTTCGGCGACCCACTCCTCGAGCAGGCGACGCTGCAAGGCGAACATCTCTTTTTCTTCGTCCGGCTCGGCGTGGTCGTAGCCGAGGAGGTGCAGTACGCCGTGGATTGTCAGCAGCGCCAACTCGTGGCCCAGCGTATGACCGGCGGCTGCGGCCTGCTCGGCGGCGAATTCGGGGCACAGCACGATATCGCCGAGCAGCGCCGGTCCCGGCTCTGGAGCATCGGGGCGGCCGCCCGGCTCAAGCTCGTCCATCGGGAAGCTCATCACGTCGGTCGGCCCAGGTAAGTCCATCCAGCGCATGTGCAGGTCGGCCATCGCCGCGGTGTCCAACAGCACCATCGACAGCTCAGCGGCGGGATTGACGTCCATTTGGGCGATGACGAACCGCGCGACGCTGATCAATTCGGATTCGGAGACGTCAATGCCCGATTCGTTGGCGACCTCGATACTCACGGCGCTGTCACCGACGGCTGCGGATGCTCGACGACCGCCGCGCTGCCCGGTTCATCGTCAGCCCGGGCTCCTCGTATCTTGCGTAGGCGTCGACGATTTCCGAGACCAGCCGATGCCGCACCACGTCGGCGCTGGTCAATTCCGCGACATGAATGTCATCGATACCGTCGAGGACGTCGACCGCAGCCCGCAGCCCCGACCTATTGCCGCCCGGCAGGTCGATCTGCGTAATATCCCCGGTGACAACAACTTTGGAGCCGAATCCCAGTCGGGTGAGGAACATCTTCATCTGTTGGGCGGTGGTGTTCTGGGCCTCATCGAGGATGATGAACGCGTCATTCAACGTGCGGCCACGCATATATGCCAGCGGCGCGACCTCGATTACGCCGGAAGCCATCAGCTTTGGGATAAGTTCGGGGTCCATCATATCGTGCAGCGCGTCGTAGAGCGGACGGAGATACGGGTCGATCTTCTCGCTCAGCGTCCCGGGCAGAAAGCCAAGCCGCTCACCGGCTTCCACCGCCGGTCGGGTCAGGATGATGCGGGTGACCTGTTTGGTCTGCAGCGCGTTGACCGCCTTGGCCATTGCGAGGTAGGTCTTGCCGGTCCCTGCCGGGCCGATCCCGAAGACGATGGTGTGGGCATCGATCGCGTCGACATAGCGTTTCTGGTTGAGCGTTTTGGGCCGAATCGTCTTGCCGCGGCGCGACAAGACGTCCAGGGTCAGCACCTCGGCAGGCGACTCGTTGCCAGTGCCGACCAGCATGGCGACACTGTGGCGGACCACCTCGGGGGTCAGCGGCTGGCCGCCGGCGACGATCGCCACGAGTTCAGAGAGCACCCGTTCGGCAAGCGCGACGTCGGCGGGCTCACCGGAGAGCGTCACCGCGTTACCGCGCACGTGCAGATCTGCGGCCAGTATGCGTTCGAGTGCGCGCAGATTTTCGTCAGCGGAACCGAGCAGGCCCACGACGAGGTCGGGCGGAACGTCGATGCTGCTGCGAACCTGAGATGTCGACGAACCAGCAGCGTTGGTCTCGCGGGGGGTCACGTGGTTTCTGATGCCTGCTTTCTGCGGTTGGGCAGTGGTCTGCTCGGACGCTTCAGTCTACCGCCGCGCGGTTAGCGAGCCCAATGGTTAGCCGCTGCGCGACACAGACTGCACGCCGGTGCCGAGATCGACGGTAGTGCGGAAAAGTCGCAAAATCGGAGTGCTGACGTCGATCTCGATACGCATACACCCGGCTCGTCAGCGGCCCGCGTCGTCGTTGGGCAGATCCCACCGCGGCGTCAACACACCCAGCGCGCCCAGCGCGACGGCAGCCGCGGTCGACGTGCGCAGCACGGTAGGGCCCAGCCGGACGGCCACGGCGCCGGCACCAGTCACCGCGGCGAGTTCGTCGGGAGCGATGCCACCCTCCGGACCCACCACCAACATCACCGACTTCGCTTGGGCCAGGCCGAGATCCGTGAGCTGGCCGGCGGCCGACTCGTGCAGCGCCAGCACAGTGCCCCCCGACTGCACCGCCCCGCCGATCCGCTGACTCAGCGCCGCGGTGGACAGCACGCCGTCGACCGACGGGATATGCGCACGACGGGATTGCTGTGCGGCGGCGCGAGTGACCGCGCGCCAGCGCCGCAGACCCTTTTCGGCGCGGGCCCCTTCCCAACGGGCCACACAACGCGCGGCCTGCCACGCCACCAAGGCGTCTGCACCGGCTTCGGTGGCCAGCTCGATCGCCAACTCGGAGCGCTCGGCCTTGGGCAACGCCTGTACCACCGTCACCGGCGGCTGGACTGCCGGTACCTGCCAGCGGTCCAACACACGGGCCTGCAACCCGTCGCGGCCGGTCTGCTCGACCACACACCGGGCCAGGCCACCGACGCCGTCGCCGAGGACCAGTTGCTCGCCGCGGCGGATGCGCCGCACAGTAGCGGCGTGGAAGCCCTCGTCGCCCCTGACGACGGCCAGCTCACCGGTTTGGGGCACCGCGTCGATGTAGAACAGGCCAGGCATGCGAAGTCAGCAGCCTATTAGCGCCCCGTGAAGGTCTCACGCAGCCGGCTGAACAACCCACCGGCGGCGGCGCTGTGCGTCGATCGAACCTCGGTCACGTCACGGTTGCGGCGGGTCTTGAAGTCCCGCAGCAGTTCGGCCTCGTGGTGGTCGAGCCGATCCGGCACCACCACCTCGACGTGCACGTGCAAGTCGCCGCGCGCACCGGAACGCAGATGCGGCATCCCGTGACCGCGCCGCGTCGTCACCGAACCGGGCTGGGTTCCCGCGGGGATGGTGATCTCGGTCAGGCCGTCGAGGATCGCGTCCAAGGTCACCGTGGTGCCCAGCGCCGCGTCGACCATCGGCACCGAGATCGTGCAGTGCAAATCGTCGCCATCGCGCAGGAAGATGTCGTGGGGCTGTTCGTGGACCTCGACGTACAGGTCACCCGCCGATCCTCCGCCGGGGCCGACCTCACCTTGAGCGGCGAGCCGGACCCGCATGCCGTCGCCGACGCCGGCGGGGACCTTGACGGTGATCTCCCGGCGAGCCCGCACCCGTCCGTCGCCACCGCACTGGTAGCACGGGTCGAGAATGACTTCGCCGACGCCGCGGCAGGTCGGGCACGGTCGCGCCGTCAGCACCTGGCCGAGCAAGGAGCGCTGCACGGTTTGCACCTCGCCGCGACCACCGCAGGTGTCACAGGCCACCGGCGACGAATTGCCGTTGGTGCCACGGCCCTGGCATCGGTCGCACAGCACCGCGGTGTCGACGGTGACCTGCTTGCTGACGCCGGTAGCGCATTCGGTGAGGTCCAGCCGCATGCGCAGCAGCGAGTCCGAACCCGGCCTGACCCGTCCGATCGGGCCACGCGAGGTCGAGCCCCCACCGAAGAACGCCTCAAACACGTCACCGAGGCCACCGAAGCCGCCGAATCCGTTTGCCGCTGACGCCGCGTTCGCCAGCGGGTCGCCGCCCATGTCGACGATGCGCCGCTTCTCCGGGTCGGAGAGCACCTCGTAGGCGACGCTGATCTCCTTGAATTTCGCCTGGGCGACGTCGTCTGGGTTGATGTCGGGATGCAGCTCACGCGCCAGCTTGCGATAGGCGCGTTTGATCTCCGCATCGCTCGCGTTCTGGCTCACGCCGAGCAGACCGTAATAGTCGCGTGCCACGCTTGACCTTCCTAAGCCTCTTCAGGGGCCTTAACCGGCCGCGCTACCGCCGCCGTCAACAAATTCTGCAATGTGTGCGGCTTCATCGCCCACCCAGCACTTCGCCGATATACAAAGCAACCGCAGCGACACTAGCGATAGTTCCCGGATAGTCCATTCGGGTGGGCCCGAGCACACCCATGCCGCCGTAGACGGTGTCGGTGGTGCCGTAGGTGGTGGACACCACCGATGTGCCCACCATCTGCTCGGCCTCGGTTTCGTGCCCGATCCGCACGGTCACTTTGCCGGCTTCCTGTTGGGCGGCCAACAGCCGCAGCACCACGACCTGCTCCTCGAGTGCTTCCAGGATCGACCGCAGCGAACCGCCGAAGTCGGCGGTGTTGCGGGTCAGGTTGGCGGTGCCGCCCAGCAGCAGCCGCTCCTCGCTGTGCTCGACCAGCGACTCCAGCAGCACCGTCGCCGAGCGGCCGACGGCGTCGCTGAGGCTGTTGGACTGTCCGCCGCGGCCGTGAAAGTGCCCGGCGAGGTCTGCCACTGCGACCGACGCCGCCGAGAGCTTCTTGCCCTCCAGCGCTTGTCCGAGGATCTCCCGCAACTGGGACAGCTGGTGGTCGTCGATGACATCGCCAAGCTCGACCACGCGTTGGTCCACCCGGCCGGAGTCGGTGATGACGACCATCAACAACCGGGCCGGAGTCAGCCCGATGACTTCCAGATGCCGCACGGTCGAGGCGGACAGGGTCGGGTACTGCACAATCGCCACCTGGCGGGTCAGCTGGGCCAGCAGCCGCACCGCGCGACGCAGCACGTCGTCGAGGTCGACACCGGACTCCAGGAAACTCTGGATGGCACGCCGCTCAGCCACCGACAGCGGCTTGACGCCGTCGAGGCGGTCGACGAACTCGCGGTAGCCCTTTTCCGTCGGTACCCGTCCGGAGCTGGTGTGCGGCTGGGCGATGTAGCCCTCGGCCTCCAGCACCGCCATGTCGTTACGCACCGTGGCGGACGAAACGCCGAGGTTGTGCCGTTCCACCAGCGACTTCGAACCGATCGGTTCCTTGGTGGCGACGAAGTCGGCGACGATCGCGCGCAGCACCTCAAAGCGACGCTCGTCGGCACTAGCCATTCCAGTCCATCCGACATCCACCTTCCTAACCTGGCCCAGTTTACGGTGATCACCAGCAACTTCCGCTTCCAGCGCCGCACCCAACCGGCCGTTTCGGCCCGCATCGTCGCCGCGCGGGCTGATGGCGCGCCTCCTCCTCCGGCCATTTCGGCCCGCATCGTCGCCGCGCGGGCTGATGGCGCGCCTCCTCCTCCGGCCATTTCGGCCCGCATCGTCGCCGCGCTAGCCTTTCCAGCATGGCCAAGTCGAGCGGCGACGCGCCGGAGACAGGCTGCGGATGATCTTCAAAGGTGTGCGAGACGGCAAGCCGTACCCCGAGCATGGCCTGTCCTACCGGGACTGGTCGCGGATTCCGCCGCGGCAGATCCGGCTCGACGAGTTGGTCACTACCACGACAGTGCTGGCGCTGGACCGCCTGCTGTCCGAAGAATCCACGTTCTACGGCGACCTCTTCCCCCACGCGGTGAAGTGGAAGGACATTCTCTACCTCGAAGACGGCTTGCATCGCGCAGTGCGCGCGGCACTGCGAAATCGCACCGTGCTGCATGCGCGGCTGCTCGATCTGGACGCGGTCACCCAGCCAACCCAGCACGCTTAGCGCTCAGTCACCTTTCCGCGCCGGCCGGTGTCGAGGTAGGTAAGGCCACCGCACAGAGCCTTGCCGCATAAAGCCCTGAGGAGGACCGCCATGCCACGACTCACCGGAGTGTCCGACCGCGACGCCGGACTCGGCGCCAAGATCGCCTACTACTTCACCAAGCGGCGCTTCAAGCAGATGACCGGACTGGAAACCGCAACGATGCTGGAGCCGCTACGGATGTATGCGTATATCCCCAAGCTGCTCAACGCCTATGGCCGGCTCGAGCTGGCGGAGTCGAAGATGGACATTCTCAGTCCACGGCATCGCGCGCTCGCCGAGCTGAAGTCGGCGATGACCGTGCGCTGCGAGTACTGCATCGATCTCGGTTCGGCGATCGCGCGCGGCTGGGGGCTCACCGACGAGGAACTGCTGGCGCTGTCCGACTACCCGAACGCCACCTGCTTCTCCGACCTCGACAAGCTCATCCTCGAGTACGCCACGGCGGTCAGCCGAACGCCGGTCGAGGTGAGCGACCAGCTATTCGACCGCCTGCGCGCGCATTTCGACAACGCTCAACTCGTCGGGCTGACCCACATCATCACGCTCGGCAATCTTCGGGGTCGCTTCAACCTCGCGTTGGGCATCGGCGCATCCGGTTTCAGCGAGGGCAAGGTCTGCGCACTGCCGGACACCGGTCGACGGTGACTGCAAACGCAGACCTGGCAGCACGTTTCCAGGCGGCCCGGCCGCATCTGGGCGCCCTGGCCTACCGCATGCTGGGCTCGGTCGACGACGCGGAGGATGCCGTGCAGGAGGCCTGGTTGCGGCTAAGCGGTATCGACGGTCGCGAGGTGACCAACCTCGACGCCTGGCTGACCACTGTGGTGGCAAGAATCTGCCTCAACACCTTGCGCAGCCGGCGTGCCCGTCCCCGCGAAGAACTCGTCGCCCGGGTGCCGGATCCCATCGTCGACGCGGTCGGCGAACCGGACCCCGAGCACCAGGCGATGCTGGCCGACGCGGTGGGATTGGCGTTGTTCGTGATTCTGGACACCTTGCCGCCGGCAGAGCGACTGGCTTTCGTACTGCACGACGTCTTCGCCATTCCGTTCGACCAGATTGCACCGATCGTCGAGCGGTCGCCGGAGGCCACCCGCAAACTGGCCAGCCGGGCGCGGCGCCGCATCCACGATGCCGCGCCCAGCCCGGACACCGACCTGGTGGCCCAGCACGCCGTCGTCGACGCCTTCTTCGCCGCCGGGCGTGCCGGTGACTTCGACCGGCTGGTCGCCGTTCTGGACCCCGACGTGTCGTTGCGCGGCGACTTCGGCCCCGGCGGACAGCGCACGGTGCGCGGGGCATCCGCTGTCGCCGGGCTGGCCCGTGGCTACGCGGACCCGGCGCGCGAGGTCCGGCCCGCCGTCGTCAACGGCGCCGCCGGCGCGGTGATCTTCGTCGCCGGCGAGCCGACCGCCGTCATGGGCTTCGTGGTCCGCGGTGGGCGTATCGCCGCGATCGACGTGCTGGCCGATCCCGCGCGGGTCGCGCGGGTCGACGTGAGCGCAGTTACCGGCTAGCCGGTGTCACTCGGCGGTGGCCGCCTGCACCAGCGCGGTCGCGGCGTCGTGCTGCATGACCCAGGTGCCACCTTGATCGATGAACGCGAGTTGCTTGGTGACCGGTCCGGCGAACTTGGGCCCGGTGATGGCAACGTCGGCGCTGACCGCGTTCGGAGCGACCGGTTGGATGTTCGTGACGTTGAACTGCTCCGGGAAGTTCCCGTTGCGGTAGGCCTTTCTCAGATCGTGGTCGGCCACATGGCCCTCGTCGTCACTGATGCCGTTCTCGACCAGGCCGAACTTCGTCTGGTAGGACACGCCGGGATCGGTGACCTGGGTGCACAGGCTTGACAGCTGCTCCGGGCTCGGCAGAGGTGGCGCGCCCGGCGGCGGTGGTGGCGGCGGGTCCTGCGCAAACGGCACGCCCAACGCGGCAGGCTGCACCTCGAAGGCGGACGTGGCGCCAAAGGCAACCGACGTCACGCCGGCCGCCGCGGCTCCAATTGCGGCGACGGCTGCCGCCCCGGTGGCGAGCATTTTCACAGTCATTGCTGTCCCTTCGATTCGGACTTAGATATTCGGTGTCATTCTGCTGGTCACCACGTCGTCTGTGGCGACGCCGTGACGGGCGTGTCGTATCACTGGTTGTCTCAACATACCCGCTGGGTCCGCGACCGAACCGTCACAACTAGCCGGTATGAATTCGCCACTCGGCGGCATCCTGCTGCTGTCGCCAGAATTCGTCGAAACGTCCTCCCGCGCTGAGCAATTGGTCGACCGAACCATCCTCGACCACTGTTCCGTTGTCGAGGAAGAGGACCCGGTCGGCGTGCCGGATGCTCGCCAGCCGATGGGCGACGATCACCCGGGTGCGCGATTGCGGATCCGCAGTGAGCGCGTCGACCACAGCGGCCTCGTTCTCGGTGTCCAGCGCGCTGGTCGCCTCGTCGACCAGCAGTATCGGCGCGGCTTTGAGTAGGGCACGCGCGATGCTGACCCGCTGTCGTTCACCACCCGACAGCGCGGAACCGGCCTCGCCGACGATCGATTCGGCACCCTCGGGCAGCCTCTCGGTGAGCTCGTCGACCCGCGCCAGCGCGACAGCCCGGGTGAACTGATCGTCGTCGGCGCCAGGGTCTCCGGCGAACACGTTCTCGCGGATCGTCCCGTGGAACAGATAGGGATGTTGGAACACCACGCTGCTTGCGCCGCGCCGAGTTTCGGCATCGAGTGTCGCGGCGTCGACGCCGTCGACCAGCACACGGCCGCGCCCTGGTTGGTGCAAGCCGGCGATGAGCGCCAAGATGGTGCTCTTACCCGAGCCGGACGGCCCGACAATCGCGGTCGTGCTTCCCGGCTGCAGCACGAAACTCACGCGCGAGAGCACCGGCGCGCTTGCGCCGTCGTAGCTGAACGCGATGTTTTCGAACTCGATACGCGGTGCCGCGGCGTGGTCCCGCAACTTCGCGGTGCCGGCATCCATAACCGGCGCCGTGAGTACGACGCGAATGCGGTCCAGCGTGGCACGCGTGCTCTCCAGAGCCGGCGCCAATTCGCTGATGGTGGTGAAAGGTTCGAGATAGCGGGCGATCACGACAATCAGCGCAATCGCCGCAGGCACGCTGAGCCTGTCGGTCACCGTCAGCGCGGTGGTCGCACCGGCAAGCAGGATGAGCGCCAGCTGGCTGGCAATGCTGAACAAGAGTTGGCCCGGGATCTGCATGCCCAGCAACCGCATTGTCGCGCCATGCTGGGCGGCCAGTGCGTCCCCGACCAGGCTCCGGGCCGGCTCGACGCGCCGCGCGGCCCGCAACGCCTGCTGAGTTCGGGCGAATTCGATAATCCGCTCGGTCAGCGCGGTGTTGGCTTCGCCGGCCGCAACATCGGCGCGCCGCGCAAGCCGGACCGAGGCCCACAACGCTCCCAACAACAGGGGCACACCACCCATCGCGGCCACGCCAAGCTGCCACGAAACCGGCAACAGCGCCAGCCCGATGGCTGCCGGCAACAGGACTGCGGTCACCAGCGGCGTCAACAGGTTGACCACCAGGCCGACGAGCTCGGGGCCGGTCGCGGCGATCGCCTGCCGCGCCGTCGCGGTGTGATCGGCGCTGAACCAGTCCAGCCGCACATCCGGAAGACGGTCTGCCACGTCGTGCTGAGTGTGGTCCAGCACGGCGAAGCCCAAGTTGAAACCGATCCGCGCGGTCGCGGTGTCGATCAGCCATCCGGTCACCGTCGCTGCGGTAAGCCAGCCCAGCCACGCCAACGCGCGGTGCGGTGTGTCACTGAACAACGCTGCGACGAGTGGAACCAGCAGCACGGTGGCTACCGCCCGCACCACCACGGAGATCAACGCGAGCACGGTGTAAGCGACGACCTTGCCGCGGCGATCGGCCGGGACGAGGCTTAGCCAGGTGCGGATCATCGCGTCGCCTCCTGCGCTGTTGTGACAGCTAGCGGGCCGCGATGGCCGCTTTCCCACAGGCGCCGATATCGCCCACCCGCGGCGAGCAATTCGTCGTGGGTACCGCGTTCGGCGATTCGGCCGTGGTCGAGCACGACGATCTGGTCGGCTCCGGTGACGGTGTGCAGTCGATGAGCGATCACCAGCACGGTGCGGTCTTGGGTTAGCCGGTTGAGTGCTTGCTGCACAAGGTATTCCGATTCTGGATCGGCGAACGCGGTAGCCTCGTCGAGGATAAGGACCGCAGTGTTGGCGAGGATGGCACGGGCGATGGTAAGCCGTTGGCGTTCCCCACCCGAGAGTCCACTGCCCGCACCCAGCACGGTGTCATAGCCGGCCGGCATTCGCATGATGCGATCGTGGATTTGCGCCTCGCGGGCGGCGGCCTCGACTTGGGCGGCGGTGGCATCCGGGACGGCCAGCGCGATGTTCTCGGCGACGGTGCCGTGCACGAGCTGGGTGTCCTGCAGGACGAAACCGACTCGCGTGTAGAGCTCGTCGGCCGTCATTGACCGGATATCCTGTCCACCAACGCGTATCGCGCCGTGCTGCACATCGTGGAATCGAGCCAGCAGCGCGGCCAGCGTCGACTTTCCGGATCCGGATGGGCCGACGAGCGCGGTGACCGTGCCCGGCCGCAGCGTCAGTGAGACGTCTTTGATCACCGGTACGTCAGAGCGGTACCCGAAGCTGACTTGGTCGAACACGACGGTCGCCGAGGTGTCACCGTCGGACACGTCGCGCGCCTGTTCACGCACGGAGAGTTCGGGCTCGTCTAGCGTGATCTGCAGGCGCCGGGCGGCCGTCATTCCGGCGCGGATGCCGCCGAGCCCATAGGCGATATTGAGCAGTCGCGCGCCGAATGTGGTGCCCAACAACAAGAACGGCAACAAGTTGGCCGGATCCATCCGATGTGTGACAACCAGCAGGGTGCCGGTGACAGCGATGAGCCATAGGAAAGTCGCGGGACGAGTGGCCAGGTCCATCAAGGTTTTCTTGCCGGCCAGCGGACGCTGCCAGTCGACCAGGAATCGGATGTACTCGTCGAGGCGGCGCCGGAAGCTCGAAGCCGCGGCACCGCCGAAGACGCGGATCACCGGCTGGCCTTCGAGGTAGGCGCCGGCCTCGCCGCTCATCTTCTCGGCCCAGCGCTGCGATTGCGGGATGCGCGGCCCGGACTGAATCGTGATCGACGACGTCAAGACCAGGTAGAACAGCACCGGCACGAACAACACCAGCGCAACCCGCCAGTCGACGACAAACAGGTAGACCAGCACCGCCACCGGGGCAACTACCGCGGCAACCGCGTCCGGAATCGCATGCGTGACCAGATAATGCAGCGACAGCGTGTCGTCGGCCACCAGCGCCTTGATCGACCCCGACCCGCGGGCGGTAAACCAGCCCAGCGGTAACCGCGACAGCTTGCTCAACAGCCGCGACCGCAAGTCGCTGGCAAACCGGGCGTCGACAACGTGCAGCCACAGCGTCAGCGCGGCGCCCAGCACGGTACCGACGCCCAACAGCGCGATGGCCGCAATTCCGATCTCCCGCAACCGTGACGCCTCGGCGCCGGACGCCAACAGCCGCGCCAACTCGACCAGCAACACGAACGGCGCCAGCTGCAGCAGCGTTATCACCGCCTGCAGCACACCGGAGGCGATCAGCGCCGAGCGCAGCGGCGCAAGCAACCGGCCGGCGGCCTGGGCACGCCAACTACCACGGGCAGGCGCAGCCGGCTCAGCGGCCGCCTCCGGCTGTGCTGCAACGGCTTTCGACTCGCTGGCGGGCGGCGCCACGGTGTCGGCATTATCCGGCTCGTCGCCCCGGCGGATACCCATCGCACGGCCGGCACTCCAGTAGGCCTGAGCGTGAATCTCGGACTTGGGAAACCCGAATTCGTCGCGCAGCCGTGTGCGGACATGCTTGAGGGTGGTGGCCTCGGGGGTCGCCCAGGCATACCAGTCCGACCAGTCGCGGTTCTCGATTGCCGCGGCCAGCGATTTCTCGTCGCGGCGGTTAACCCAGTGCACCCGCAGCCGGGGATGCTGCGCGAGCGGGATCAGCGCATCGTTGTCGTCGTGTTGCTCGAGATACGTCTCGATCGGGACATCGTCGGGGACAACCCCGATGATTCCGTTGATCCCCGGAATCGACGCCGAGTCACCGATCAACAGATAGCCGGCAGGCTGCTCGTCGGGTGTGTCGAAACGCGACGAGCCCATCAGCGACATCACGGCGATCGTCGCGCCGGGTTCGACGGTGCGCGCCCACAAGGACGCGGGGCCGGCGGAGTCGTGCAGCACGATATCGACCGCGAAGCGGCCGGCGGGCACGTCGGCCTCGGAGATCGTGTATGCGCGCTGGAATTCAGTCTTCGACCCTTCGGGATCGGGAAACCAGAACCGCAGCCATGCCGCGGGTTCGGCCTGCGCTTCGTCGAACAGGGTCGGGGATTCCATCCGTATCCGCACGAAATGTGGCGCGATCTGGACGGTTTCGATCACTGTCGCGGTATGGTCGCGAGCGCCGAAGCCCCGCAGCATCGCGCCCTGGAATCCGCGTGCCATCAGCGGTCCAACGCCTCGCGGAGGCTTTTGGGCCGGATGTCGGTCCAGTGCTCCTCGACATACGCCAAGCACTCCGCACGACTGGCTTCACCGAAAGCCTTCTGCCAGCGGGCCGGAACGTCGGCGAACGTCGGCCACAGGCTGTGTTGTTCTTCGTCGTTGACCAACACCAGGAAGGTGCCGGTCTCGTCATCGAAAGGATTGGTGCTCATCATCTCTCCTGGTCGAGGAAGTAGCGCTGGGGCCCAGCTCGACGCCCAGCACTCGGTCGGACAGCAGCCCCAGACAGCTGAGGTTAGGGAAACCGGGACCCTGGTTGAGTCCGGCGAGGTTGGGCAAGAACAGCTTTGGTGCGACGTCGATGACGGCGAGGTCGTGTCCGATCGACTCCTGCAGGCGATCCCCGGTCAGCGGGCCACCCAACCCCAGCTCGAGCAGGTCAAGCGCGTCCTGGCTGAACAGCGTGGTAAACCACAGCGGGTCGGCACCCGATCCGTCGATGACCAAGTCGAAACCGTGCACGGTTTCGACGTTCTCACTGCCCCGGTTGGTGGACAGTGTCAGCCGGATCTGCTCGTCGCGGCCCACCGCATGAGCAACCCGCCCGCGCAGATGGCGGATACGGTCGTCGGCCAGCAACGAATCCTGGACGTTCGACGAGAACACCCCGCGGTCAGTGCGCGCGATCGCATCACGGCGTTCGTCCAGCGTCAGCGCCGTCCAGTCGCTGGGGTCGGAGAACAGCGTGTTTTCGAAGAAGCTCTCGCCGCGGGTGAACAGCGTCACCTGCGGTGAGATCACGGTGATGGTCGAAACCCGGTGCCGGAATAGCTCGTTGAGCATCGCGGCGGCGGTCTCGCCACCGCCGATAACGGCCACCCGTTCGGCGCTGATCCGCTCCTGCTGGCCGGCGCGGTGCCAGAACTGCGCGATCGAGAGCACCCGCGGATTGCCTGGCAACAACGATCGTTCGGCCTGTCCGGGCCCGGTGATCATCAAACCGTCAGCATGCACGGTTGTTTCGTCGGTGTGCAGCGCCCAACGGTCACCGTCCACCGCGAGACGGTCGACTTCCCCGTAGACCACCGTCATGTCGATCTGCTCGGCCACCCAGCGCAGGTACTGGCTCCACCGGCGGTGGGTGGGCGCTGGTCGGCCGCGGTCGATCCATTGGGCGAACTGGCCGGTGGCGATCAGATACGACTGCCAGCTGTAGCGAGTCATGCGTTCGTCGAGTTCGGCGTTGCGACGCGGCACCAGCGACGAGCGGTACGGGAAACCGACGTCTTTTTCCGGACTCGTCCCCAGTCGCTGCGCCCCGTCGGTCCAACCACCGCTGGCCTGCCAGTTGGCACCCACCCCGATGCGCTCAACGGCCACCACCTTCGGCGCGTCGACCCCCATCTCGCCCAGCACGTATGCCTTGGCGGCGACGGCCACCGCCTTCACCCCGGCGCCGAGCACCACGAGTGTGGTCATGTCACCACCTCCTCGAGCGCTTCCGTCCAAAGTGACTGCAGCACGGCGATATCCGACTCGTCGACTATGCCGGGAAGCGAACGCCACTGGGTCACAAGAACCTGGTGATCGCCGCTGCCAAGCACGGTGGCAACGACGCTCAGCTCGTAACGCACCGCCAGCTCGGGCTCGGGTAACGGCGAAACCCCGGACAGCAGACCACGGTCCAACCAGAGTCCGCTCGTGCCGCTGACGTCGGCGCGACCCAGATAATTCAGCAGCAGCTGCGGTCCGCTGAAACCGCCGAGCCGGCTGGCGGTATCGCTGCGCAGGTAGCGCAGCAGCCCGTAGTCGACGCCGTCGCCCGGGATCGTCGTCAGCAGTTCCCGCACCCGCCGCGGGTCGTCGGTGTCCACTCGCAAGGGATAGATCGCGCTCAACAACCCCACTGTCTCGGTGGTGTCCACGACCTGGGCATTGCCGTCGAACAAGGCATCGGCCCGGCCGTGAGTTTCCAACGCGAGCAACGGCGGCGGCGTCGGCTGGCCGCGCCGTTGCCGCCACCGTGTGACCATCCGCGACGCCGCGGCGACCAGGACGTCGAAGACCGGTAGGCCCGATGTCAACAGCCGCGCGGTGGTGTCCAAATCGAGCATCGCCGTTCGGACCAGCAGTCCGCCGGCGCGGTCGCTGTCCGGACGGAGCCGTCCCTCGCCCAGATCGGGGTCGTCACCTTCGAGTTGTGAAACCCAATACGGTTCGCTGTCAAGGGCTTCAGCGCGCTCAATCAGCGCGTGGACCCAGCGGCGGTAGCTGGTGTGCTCGCGGACGGGCGCGGGCGTCCTCCCGGCAATGAGTGCATGCAGAGTCGCGTCGAGTTCGCTGAGCACCACCTGCCATGACACCGGGTCCATGGCCAGGACGTGCGCGGCCAGCACCAGCACGGTCTGCCCGCTCGGTGGGCGCAGCCATGCTGCCGCTAATAGCCTCCCGCGTTCCGGGTCGAGGCTGTCGATGGCTTGTCCGATGTGTGCGCCGACGGCTGCCTGCAGATCACCGGGCACCAAGATCTCGGTGAGGAGGTCGGTGGGCTGATCGGCGTGCAGGGTCATGGTGGCGCGGTCCAGCCGACTGCGCAGCACTTCGTGACCGTGGACTATGGTCGCCAGCGCCGTCCGCAGCTGCTCACCCGTCACGCCGTCGGGCAACCGAATGGCTTCCGCCTGCGCCAGCCTGCGCGGCTCGCCGTATTCATAGAGCCAATGCGCATTGGCCAGCAACGGTATCGGCCCGGTTTCTGCTTCTGCTTCGGGTGTGACACCGGCTGCCTCGGCAGCTTCGGCATCTATGGCGGTGGCAAGTTCTCGGATGCTGCTGCACTCCAGCACCAGCCTCGCGCGCAGGCCGATGCCGCGCCGGCGGGCGGACTGCACCACCGAAAGGGCCACAATGCTGTCTAGGCCCAGCTCCAGGAAATCGGCGTTCGGGTCGATCCGCGCGACGTGCAGGATGTCCGTGAGCAGTTCGGCCAGCGCGGATTCGGTGGCCGTCTCCGGTTCGGACCCGCCTGACTCCGTCAAGCCCGTGGAATCAGCTGCCACCAAGGCGGCTTCGTCCAGTTTGCCGTTGGGGGTCAGCGGGACGTCGTCGACGATGATGATGCGTTGCGGAACCATGTACCGGGGTAACCGGGAGACGAGCATGCGACGCAGCTCGGTCACCGACGGCTTCTTGCCCGACGAATCGCTCACCGCCACATAGGCGGTCAGCCGCGGAACGCCCTGCTGCTCGTGCACCAAGACGGTCGCATGCCGAACACCGGGGTGTGACTCGAGCGCCACCGCGATCTCACCGGGCTCGACGCGGTGGCCCCGGATTTTCACCTGAGCATCGGCGCGCCCGACGTATTGCAGCGATCCGTCTGGCTGGCGACGCACCAAATCACCGGTCCGGTACATCCGTTCGCCGGCGGCGAAAGGGTCGGCGACGAACCGCTGAACAGTCTCGGCGGCACGGTCCAGATAACCCCTCGCCAGCTGGGCGCCGCCGAGATACAGCTCCCCCGTCACCCCGTACGGCACCGGGCGCAACGCGGAGTCCAGCACGTAGCCGCGGGTGCCCAGCGTCGGGCGCCCGATCGACGGTTCGTCGTACTCGTCGATGGTGGCGACCACCGCCTCGACCGTGGTCTCGGTGGGCCCGTAGCAGTTGAAGGCCGTCATCGCCGTGCGGCGACACTCCGTGCGGATGAATGACCATGCCGCACCGCCGAGCGCTTCACCGCCGAGCGCCAGCACCGCCAGCGGTACTCGCGTCAGCAAACCGGCTGACTTCAGTTGGGCAAACATCGACGGGGTGGTGTCGATCATGTCGACACCGTGCTCGGCGATGGCCGTGACCAAAGCTTCCGCGTCGGTTTGGGTGTGCTCGTCGACGACGTGCACGACGTGGCCGTCGAGCAGCGCGACCAACGGCTGCCAGGCAGCGTCGAATGCGAACGACCAGGCATGTGCGACGCACAGCGGGCGGCCCAGCCGAGCCGCCGCGGGCCTCAGCACGCTGTCCAGGTGGTCATCGGCATAGGCACCCACCGCCGCATGAGTTCCAATGACGCCCTTGGGTTCTCCGGTCGTTCCGGAGGTGAACACCACATAGGCGGCCTGCTCGGGGCTGACGTCGACGGACCGGAAGTCGCCCGCGGGAGGATCGACGTCGCGGTCGAAGTTTTCGTCGATGACGATGGTGACGCCGCTTTGACGCAGAATGGAGTTCACCCGTTCTGCCGGCATCCCCGGTTCCAGGGGAACATAGGTGGCACCGGTTTTCAGCACTGCGAGTATCGCCACGATGTAGTCCGGGCCGCGGGAAAGCCTGATTGCGACCGGCGTTTCAGCATCTGCGCCGTGAGCGGTCAACGCACCGGCCAGCCGGTTGGCCGCCGCGTCCAGCTCGCGGTAACTCAGGCTGCCGCCCGCCCAGGTAACCGCCGGGTTGTCGGGTGTCGAGGTGGCGATCGCCGCGAACCGGGTGTGAATCCCCTGTGCTATCGCCGGTCTCGCCGAGCCGACGCTGCGCGGCCTCGCCGCCTCGTCGGCCAGCAAGACGCTGACATCGCGCAGTGGCCGGTCCCACAGTTGCAGCAGCCGCTCGGCGGTGGCCAGCAACCGGTGACCCAGCGTCACGGCGCTCGTGTTCCCCAGCGCGCCTTCGATGACTTCGACCATCAGGACCAGGCCGTCGTCAGCCATATGGACGGCGAGCACGATCGGGAAATGGGTGAGGCTTTCCAACGCGGCGGGCCGGAATTTGACGCTAGCGCCTGTCAATTCGTCTCCCGCAGCCATGCCACCGGTCGGGAAGTTCTCGTACACCAGCAACGTGTCGTACATCTCGCCGACACCGCCCAACGCCCGCAGTTGCGCATGTCCGAGATAGCTGTGCTCGCGTAGTACCGCCGAATCGCGTTGCACGGCGCGGCATTGCTCGCCGACGCTGGCAATGGCGTCGAGTTGCACCCGCAACGGAACAGTGTTGATGAACAGGCCGATCATGGTCTCGACGCCGGCCAGTTCGGCCGGCCTGCCCGACACGGTTACCCCGAACACCACGTCGGTGCGGTCGGTCAGACGCGATACGATCACCGCCCAGGCCATCTGCAGCAGCGTGTTGAGGGTGACCCCGCGTGAACGGGCGCCGACGACTAGCCGCTCCGTGGCCTCGACGCCCGGCTGTAACTCGGTTCGCCGTGGCAGGCGGGAGGCCGATTCGGATTCGGCTCGTGCAGCTTTGCGCGCGGCGTCTGCGCCGCCGAAGGCAGCCGCCAGCAGTGTCGGGCCGGGCAGATCAGCGAGGTGCTCACGCCAGACCCGTTGGCTGGCTTGCTGATCGCGGCTGGCCAGCCATCCGATGTAGTCGCGGTAGGGCCGCGGCGCCACCGGCAATGCGTCGGGATCTCCGCCGGCGCGGTACAGGATCATCATCTCGCTGACGAACACCGGCAGCGACCAGCCGTCGATCACGATGTGGTGGGCGGTGATTACCAAACGCCATCGCGCATCGGGCAGTTCGATGAGCAGGAAACGGATGGCCGGTACCCGCTCGAAGTCGAACGGCCGTCGCCGCTCGTCGGCTTCCAGCGCCTCAACGTCCTCTGCAGAGGCGGCGACATCTCGCCATGGCAGCTCGACCCGCGAGGGCACGATCTGGACGGGCCGCGCAATCCCCCGGCTGAAGAAGCTGGCCCGCAGGTTGGGGTGCCGAGTCAACATCTTCGCCGCACAATCGCGAAGCAAGGCTACGTCGAGGGCGCCGGAGATGTCTGCGGCCATCCCGATGACATACGGATCGTCGGCGGGTTCGCCTTCGGCAGAATCGGCGAGCTCTGAAAGGACAGTCAGTGAATACAAGCCCTCTTGGAGCGGGCTCAGCGCCATCACGTCCTCGATGTCGGGGGCGATATCGGCGCGAGTCTCAGCGTCGGTTCCGGTGGCTGTCATGACGTTCCGTCCCGCGACTTCGACCACAGCTGCGTCACCGCAGCCAAGTCGGCCGGTGACAGCCCGGAAGTACTCATCGGCTCGAATGTGGTTTCACTCGCCTCGTCAAGGACGTCGAGCGAGGCGCCGTCGCCCAGCGCGTCGAGCGCGCGCAGCTCGTCGACGGCGGCAGCCAATTGCTCGATCGTCGGGTTCTGGAACACCATGCGCGGGCTGACGGCCAGGCCGACCGCCCTTGCGCGAGAGGCCAATTGGACCGACAGTATGCTGTCGCCGCCGAGAGCGAAGAAGTCATCGAAACGCCCGACTTCGGGTGTCTCCAGCAAGTCCGCAAATACCTTCGCAAGGGCGCGTTCGGTGTCGGTGCGCGCCGGTTCGGTCTGACCGCTCGTGCTGACCGCCGGACGCGGTAGTCCGGGCCGGTTCAGCTTGCCCGACTCGGTCTTCGGGAGTGTGTCGAGCACGGTCAGCGACGACGGCACCATGTATCCCGGTAGCGTCGCAGCGACCGCGGCGCGCACCGATGCCGCGAATGCCGCCTTCTCCGCGTCATCGCCGATCGGCCGTTGTGGAACAACGTATCCGGCCAGGCTGGTGCCGTCGTGGACCTCCCAGGTGCGTGCAGCCGCGGCGGCCACGCCGTCGGCGACTGTCAGCGCGGCCTCCACCTCGGCCAGCTCGACCCGGAAACCACGCACCTGCACCTGATGGTCGGCGCGACCGACGAACTCCAGCTGGCCGTCCGCGGTCCACCGGCCCAGGTCGCCGCTGCGGTACAACCGGCTGCCGGGCTCGTCGCCAAAGGGATTCGGCACAAACCGTGACGCGGTCAGGGCGGGCCGCTTCCAGTAACCACGAGCCAGTTGGTCACCGGCGTAGTACAACTCGCCCACCACGCCGACCGGTACCGGCCGCAGGCCGTCATCGAGCAGATACGCATACGCGCCGGCCACCGGCGAACCGACCAGCGGGCTTGGCAGGCTCAGCCGCCCTCGGGAGACTGCGCCGGAGGTCTCGGTGGAGCCGATATTGTTCAGCAGCTCGGGGCCTTCGCCGGCGGTGTCGGCGCACGCAGCCATCAGTCGCTGCAGCAGCGAGGTGCTCACCGGCTCTCCGCCGCACACCAGGCGAGACAGTGACTGCACCGATTCCGGCGCGTTGTCCACGAGGGCGGACACCAGGCTGGGCACCGCGGTCACTTGTGCAACAGACTCGCGTTTCATCAGTGCCGCAAGGGCTTCGGGGTCGCGGTGCTCGGCGTCGTCGGCGACGATCATGGTGGCGCCCGCAGCCAGACCGGCGAGCAGCTCCATGCCGCCCTCGAGGAACGTCATCGACGCCTGCGCCAAGCGGATGTCATCGACTCTCGGCGGATAATGGCGCAGCTGCCAATCCAGCCGGGCCGCCATGGCGCGTTGAGTTCCTACCGCACCCTTGGGCTTTCCGGTGGATCCGGAGGTGAAGACCAGATACATCGGGTCATCGGGATGGGGCAGCCACAGTCTCCCGGATGCCGGTTCGGTACCGTCTGATCCCTGCAGCACGGCGCGAACTTCGGCATCGTCGAGCGAGATGACTTGTCCCGGGGACTCTTCGGGCATAGTGTCGACCGCTTCGACCGTCGCCACCACCACCTGAGGCTGCACGTCGTCGAGCATGAACTGTTTGCGCGCCAGTGGATAGCCGGGATCGATCGGAAAGTAAGCGGCGCCGACCTTCACGATGGCCACCAGCGCCACCACCATGTCAATGCCGCGCCGCGTCGACAGCCCGACAAAGCAACCGGGCCCCACACCGTGATTGGCGAGCAGCGCGGCCAGGTTGTCCGAACGTCGGTGCAGTGCAGCGTAGTCAAGCTCCTCGCCACCGCACCGCACCGCGATTCGGCCGCCTCCCCACTGCCGCCTGCTGGGCTCGAGTAACTCCGGCACGGTGCGTGGCCGATCGGGTGGCGGCTCATCGCCGCGACTCCAGTCCATCAGGATGCGGTGCTGCTCGATCGCATCGGTCAACTCGATATCCCGCAAACTCTGATCGATGTTCTCAGCAAACTCAGCAACGACCCGAGTCAGCCAGCCGGCCAACCGCTCGACGGTGTTCCGTTGGTACAGCTCGGTGCGGAAGATGACGTGGCCGTTGTAGCCGGTCCCGTCAGAGCCGTCGGTGCCGAAGAAGTTGACGCTGAGGTCGGCATGCGCCATGTCGAAAACGGGATCCAGCGAGGTGCACACCGTGTCCTGCCCATGACCGCCGTAAGGACCCGAATCGATAACCCGGGTAGCGGGCAAGTGATCCCGCACGTGCACGATGACCTGGAACAGCGGATTGCGTGACAGCGACCGCACCGGGCTGACGCTGTCGACCACCCGGTCGAACGGCAAGTCCTGGTGAGCGTAGGCGGCCAGGGCCGTCTCCCGGGCCCGGGTCAGCACGTCACGCAGCGTCGGGTTGCCGCGCAAGTCGTTGCGTAGCACCAAGATGTTGACGAAAAAGCCGATCAGCTGGTCCAATTCGGCTTCGGTGCGGCCGGCCACCGGCGCGCCCAATGGAATGTCCACGCCGCTTCCCGCCTTGTGCAGCACCACCGCAACCGCGGCTTGCAGCGCCATGAACTCGGTGATGCCCAACTCGCGGCATAGGTCGGCGAGTTTGCCGCGGGTCGTGGCGTCAATGCGGAAGTCGACGGATTCGCCGTCGCCGCTGGGCACCGGCGGGCGCGGGAAGTCGGGTCGTAACCCGCTGTCCTCAGGCAGGCCGGCCAGCTGCCGCGCCCAGTAGTCGCGCTGCTCGGCGGCGACCGCGGACTCCTGACCGGACGGGTCGCCCAGGAAAATGCGTTGCCAGGCAGCGTAATCGGCGTACTGCACCCGAAGCGGCGCCCACGACGGGGCTTCGCCGTCGCGGCGCGCCCGGTAGGCGGTGATCACGTCAGCGAACAGCACGCCCGCCGACCAGTGGTCAGATGCGATGTGGTGGACGACCAGCGACAACACCTGCTCCCCGGTATCGCCGGTGCGCAGCACCGCAACCCGAATCGGCCACTCACGGTCGAGTTCGAAGCAGTGCCGTCGCTCGACGTCTAGCTGCTCCTGCAACCACTCTTTACCGTCGCCCGCGGCGCGGCGCACCGTCAGCTCGCCGACCGGGCCAACTACCTGGTAAGGAACACCGTCGGCATCGATATAAGTGGTGCGCAGGATTTCGTGACGGGCGACAACGTCGCCAACAGCGGCGATCAGGGCGTCGATGTCCCACGGTCCGCTCAACTTTGCGGCGAATGGGATGTTGTTGACCGGACTCGGCCCGTCGACGCGGTAGGCGAACCAGCTGCGCAGCTGCGACGCCGACAGCGGCAGCGGCTCGTCGTGGGCGGTGGCGATGAGCTTTGGCCGCGACTGCGCACGCCCACCGGAACGCAGCTGGTCGACCCGCTCGGCCAGCAGTCCGACTGTGGCCAGCTCGAAGACGTCGCGGATGCCCAATTCGACACCGCATTCCGACCGGATGGCCGTGATGAGCTTGGTGGCCACCAGCGAGTGACCACCCAGGTCGAAGAACGAATCATGGACACCCACCCGATCGTGACCGAGTAGCCCCGAAAACAGCGCCGCGATCCGGCGTTCGGTCACCGTAGCCGGGTCGCGGTATTGCGCCTTCGCCGCGATCTGCGGCTCCGGCAGCGCCGCGCGGTCGATCTTGCCGTGCGCGGTGATCGGTATCTCGTCGAGCACCACGTAGGCCGCCGGGGTCATGTAGTCCGGCAGCGCCGCCGCCACCCTGGCGCGGATCCGCTCGAGGTCGACGGTCTCAGCACCGGCGCCGTCTGCCGGAGTCAAATAGCCCACCAGACTCTTGCCCAAATGTGGCAGATCCGCGGCCACCACGACCGCCTGCCCGACGCTGGGGTCAACCGAGATGGCGGCGCCGACCTCGCCCAGCTCGATGCGGAAACCGCGGATCTTCACCTGCTCGTCGGCACGGCCGACGAACTCGATATCGCCGTCGGCGTTGCGCCGCGCAAGGTCACCCGATCGGTACAACCGGCCGCCCGGCGTCAACGGGTCGGCGACGAAGCGTTCAGCGGTCAGGCCCGGCCTGCGATGGTAGCCACGCGCGACATGCGTTCCGCCGATGTAGATCTCGCCGATCACCCCCGCTGGGACCGGTTGCAGCGCATCGTCGAGCAGATGCACTTGGGTGTTGATCTTGGGCCGACCGATCGGCACCACTCGGGTACCCTGCGCGCCTTCCACGTGGTAGCTGGTGGCGTTGACCACCGTCTCGGTGGGCCCGTAGAAGTTGTACAGCAACGCATCGAAAGTGGCGTGAAACTTGTCGGCGATCTCGCCTGGCAGCGGCTCACCGCCAATGGGCACCCGGCGCAAGGTGCGCCACTGGTTGACACCGGGCAACGACAGGAACAGCCCGAGCAGCGACGGGACGAAGTGCATCGAGGTGATGCCTTCGCGGCGCAACAGCTCCGTCAGGTACCCGATGTCGCGTAGCCCGTCAGGACGCGGAATCACTAGCCGCGCACCGCAAATCAGTGTCCCGAAGATCTCACCCATGGACACGTCGAAGCTGGGCGATGCCACCTGAAGCAGCCGGTCGGTTTCGTCGACTCGGTATTCGTCGCCGAACCAGACGAAGTACTCGGCGATCGGCGCGTGCGGAACCGGAACGCCCTTGGGCAGCCCGGTCGAACCCGAGGTGTAGATCAGGTAGGCGGTGTTGTTCGGGCGCAGCAGCCGAACCAATTCATCGCTTCCGGGTTCGGTAGCCGGGTAGGCCGCCAGACCGGTGACCGGCTCGCGCAGGACCAATTTGGCCACCGCGTCTTGCAGGATGAACGCCAACCTGTCCTCAGGGTAAGTCGGGTCGACCGGCAGGTACACCGCCCCGGCTTTGAGAATGCCCAGCGCCGTGATGACCAGTTCGGGTGACTTGTCGAGCAGCACCGCGACTCGGTCCTCGGTGCCGATGCCATGCTCGATCAGCCAGTGCGCCACACGATTCGATTCTTCGTTGATCTCGCGATAGCTGTACTGACGGCCTTCGTACACAACGGCGACGGCATCCGGTGACAGGGTCGCGCGCCGGGTGACCAACGCGGGCAGCGTGGCGGCCGGCGTCGTGAAGTCTTCACCGGACGACACCCGACGCAGCCACTCGATGTCCGCCTCGTTCATCAGTCCGCATGCCGACAGCGTGGTATCCGGGTGGGCCAGCACGTTGTCCAACAGGACGCCATAGTGTCGCAGCAGTTGGTCCACCAATGTGTGATCCAGCACCTCGACCAGATACTCGGCTTCGACCAGCGCGCCGCCGTCCGACCCGTCTGCGGTGCCGGCCAGTTCGATCATCAGGCTCAGCGGCAGCTGGCTGAAGTGGCCGCGCAACTCGGCGCGCTCGCACTGCACTCCGGGCGGGCGGAAGCCGCCGCCATCGGGCTCGCGTAATCCGAAGCTGACCCGGGTCATCCGCTCGGCGCCGTGCCTGCGGTCGGGGTTGGAGGCGCGCACCAGCCATTCCAGGTCGACGCGCGAGTGCGCCAGCGCGCCCACAGCGCTGTCGCGGGTTTGCCGCAGAAGTTCCCGGAACGTCTGCCGCGGCGACGGCCGCATTCGCATCACCAGGGTATTGCCGTAATAACCGATCGCGTCCTCAGTCCCGGCGCCGCGGTTCAGAACTGGAGTCGCGACGAGAAAGTCGCACGCGTGGGTGTAGCGGTGCACCAGAGCGGCGAACGCGGCCATCAACACCATGTACGGGGTGGCGCCGGTCTCCCTGGCGAGCGCGGCCGCGCCGTCAATAGTCTGCGCCGACAGCCGCGCTGTGGCGCGCTGCGCGCGCCAGGTGCTGGGGACCACCGAGCCGTTGGTGCCCGGGAGCTCAAGTGGTTCAGGCAGATCCGTCATCAAAGAGTGCCAGTAGGCCAGGTCTTCGTCGAGGTTTCTGACCGAGTCGGCCGCTACGGCCACCGCTGCCGGCGTGGTGGTAATGCTGTCCGCATCGGCGTAAGCGCGAGTGAGATCGGTGAAGAACGGTGCCCACGATCCGTCGTCCCAGGCTATGTGGTGTGCGGTGAGCAGTAGCATCAGCTCGTCGCTACCCACCCGCACGGCCGCGATCCGAAGCGGCGAATCCTTGGTCAAGTCGAAGGGCTGCCGAAACTGGCGCTGCGCCAGCACTTCCAGCCTCAGCCGCCGGGCCTGGTCCGCGAGCCCGGACAGGTCGTGCTCAGTCCACCCAGGCCGCAGATCGTCACGGGTCACCGGATGCGGATCGCCGTCACTGTCGGTCTCAAAAATCGTGCGCAACACCTGGTGCCGCAGGGCGACGGCTTCCACCGCCCGCCGTAGCCGTGCGATATCGACGTCGCCGCTGAGGCGATAGGAGACGCAGATGTTGAGCAGCGCGCTGCCAGGGTCGACCGACTGCACGAACCACATTCGGCGCTGGCCATCGGACATCTCTGTAGGCTGCTGCCCATCCGCAGTTGCATCAGCTTCCGCGGCGACGACCGGCCGGGCCAGGCCGCGCTCAGCAATCCTGCGGCGCAGCAACTCCAGGCGCTGTGCGTCAAGCGTGCCGAAGCCGGTGGTGTCAGTCACGCGTGGCTTCCAACCTTCCTGATGTCGTGGCCGTTGGTCGAGCCGGAACGCAAGGCGTCGATCAACTCGTTGACGGTGATGCCGCCCAGCATCTGAGCCACCGGAGCCGAGTACCCCACGGCCCGGCGCAGCCGCTTGCGCAGGTCGAGTGCCAACAGCGAATCCAAACCGAGATCGATGAGGGACGCGGTGGGGTCGATCGACACCGAATCCCCCAAATGCAACGTCGCGGCCAGCTCGGTGCACACAACTTCGGAAAGCGGTCTCGGGGCGGAGTGGTTATCTTGTGGAGCCTTGTCGATGCTCGCTGGCGCGCTGAACGACATTGGAATTCCTTGGCTCTCGAAGAACACCCGGAGCCGGTCGAAGTCCGCGCCGAATATCAGCGGATCGTCGCCATAACGGCGCAGGCTGGCGTCCAGAGCCACCTCAGGTCGCATCGCGATCAGACCAGAGCGCTGCGTACGGGTGATCTCGGCAGCCTCGACGACTCCAGCGTCCTGCCACAGTCCCCATCGAATCGCTGTGCAGTCCAGCCCCCTGAAACGCAACTGGGCGGCCAGCACATCGAGCAGCCGGTTGGATGCCGCGTACGCGGCGTGACCGTCGCCACCCCACACCCCGAACACCGACGAACAGGCCAGGATCCGGCATTCTGGCTGCAACGGCCAGACATCGGCTATCAACGCCAGCCCTGCCACCTTGGCGGCGCACACTGCCGCCACATCTGCGCCGGCGAGCTCAGCACGCCGCGCTGTCGTGGCGATTCCCGCGGTATGGATCAGCAACGATGCGCCGGAACCGGCGTACCTGGCGGCGACCGCCGACAAAGCGGCCCGGTCGGCGATATCGCACGGCGGGGCATGCACCTCGACGCGGTGTCGTCGGGCCAGCTGACCCAGCACCTCGGGGTCTAGACCGTTGCGGCTCAACAGGATAACCCTGCGCGCACCGTGTTCCGCACAGTGCTGCGCGTACTGCAGACCAATGACTCCGCTGCCGCCGGTGATCACCACGTTCTCCAGCGCGGCCGCGTCGAGCGGTCGGTTGGTCGCGGAGTCGCCGCACTCGCGTAAGCTCCGGACATAAGGTCGCGGCGAGGTGTCGTGCGGTGCAGCGCCGTTGGCTGACCGAACGTCGGAAGTACCACCAACGCCGTTGGTGCGCAACGCCATTACGCTCGCATTGCCGAGTAGCACGTCGACCACAGTCGCCGCCGTCCGCACATCGACATCTCGCGACGGAAGGTCAAGACTTCCGAATGTCTGGTCGCCGAACTCGAAGCCAACGCTGCGGTGCATAGCGGCCAGTGCCGCCTGCGCAGGCCTGGCGGCCGTGTCGGCAGGATGAACCCGTTCGCCACCAGCCGTAAGCAACCACACGGCTCGGCATCGCGGACCAATGATCGCGGTGTAGTCGGGCAGCCCCGCGTCGGGCCGGCCGGCGATCTGTTCGATGGCGCCCATCACGTCAAGCTGATTGAGCGCAGGGGCAACCACCGCGACAACTTCCGCCTCGCTCGGCAGCACCGCGTTACAGACACCATGTGCCGCAACGGCGTCGGTCAGCTGCTGTGTCAGCGACTCGGCATTATCGCCGACGATCGCGACGCCGCACCGCGTCCCGGGAGCCGAAGTCGGCAACTCCGCTTGCTGCCAATCCTCTACGGCGATAGTCAGGGCGGTGGCCGACTCAGAAACGGTATTGGTCAAAGGTTCCGGTGCGGCCCACAAGTGCACGGCTCGCATCGGTGCATTCGGGAATCCACGCAGCAGCGGTTGGACACCCGCGGGAAGCGCATCGGCCCATTGGTAGCCCGGATCGGCGGTCGCGACGGCGGCGATATTCGCCGACAGCACCTCGGTGATCGACCCGTCGCGATGGCCCGAACCGACGATCACCGCCGACTCGTCATCGACCAGTTCGACAAGCGGATACAACAAGGAGGGGTGTGCGGACAATTCGACGAATGCGTCAGCACCGCACTTTTGGGCGGCTACTACCGCCCGATCGAAACGCACCGTGCTGCAGAGGCTTTGATACCAGTATTGGACGAAATCTATGTCGCTGCTTACCTCGCCACCAAACGCAGAGCCGACGAATGTCACCGGCCCGTCGCGGAACGACGACCTGGGCAGCAATCCAGCCAGGTCGGCGCCCAACGATCGTAGGGCGCTGGTGTGGCCCGGATAGTCGACGGCAAGTTGGTGGGTGTATATGCCGCGCTGCTGGGCCAGCCGAATCGCTTCGACGACTGCGTCATGGTCCCCCGACACCACGGTGGACGACGGCCCGTTGACCGCGGAAACCTCCAGCCAGCCGGGTGTTTCGCCGATTACGGACTGCGCGCCGTCCAGGCCGACACCGAGCACTGCCATGGCGTAACGTCCCGCCAACCGGTCGACGACCACAGCGCGCGCGCCGACCAGGGCGACCGCATCGGATAACGTGATCTTATCGGCCACGTAGGCCGCCGCGATCTCGCCGAGACTGTGGCCGACGGTGATATCGGGAAGCAACCCGCAGAACCGCCACTCCTGAGCCAAACTGACCGCATGGGTGAACTGCGCTCCCTGAATCTGGGTACGCGACCAATTCTGCTGCAGTTCGCCCTGCAGGTAGGGCAGCGGCGAAGGCAACCCGGCCGCGACGAACGCCTCGGCGCAGCGGTCGGCCTGCGCGCGGTAGGCGGGCAGTCGCCGGTAGGCGTCTGCACCCATCGATTGCCATTGGTTGCCCTGGCCTGGAAACACGAACGCGACCGATGGCGCAACGCTTTTCGACGACCGGGTGACCAGCGGATGCTCTTCGTCACGGGCCAGTGCGGACAGGCCGGCCGCGAGTTCGGCGCGGTCTGCCGCTCGCGCCACCGCACGGTGCCGACGCACCCGCCGCAGGCGTAGCAGGGTGGACGCGACCGCCGAAGTCGGGTCGCCGTCGTCCCCGGCCCGGTCGAGGTAGTCCAGGATCGCCCGCGCATCCTGGTTGATCAGGTTTTCGTCGTGCGCCGAGAGCAACACCGGCACCCGGCCGTCGGGCAGTGGTTGGGCAAGCATTACGCGACCTCGGGAAGTGTGACGATCACGTGTGCATTGGTGCCGGCGATACCGAATGCCGATGTGGCAGCAACCCGTTGCCCGTCGACCGCGGGCCACGGTGTCAGGGTCGTCGCCAAGCGCAACCCTTGTTTCTCCCAGTCGATCTCACGGCTTGCGTCGGCGGCGTGCAGAGTGGGCGGTATCGCGCCGCGTTCGGCGGCCACCAGAATTTTGGCCAGTCCTAATGCGCCGCCGGCCGCCAAAGCGTGTCCCAGGTTGGATTTCACCGAACCCAGCAGGGCTCCGCCCCCAGGTTCTGTGTCCCCATAGGTTTGCGCCAGCGACTGCAACTCGGTGCGGTCTCCGAGCCTGGTGCCGGTGCCGTGCCCCTCGACCATGCCGACCTCCTCAGGCCGGGTCCCCGCCTGGGTGAGGGCACGGCGGAACAAACTGACCTGCGCCGCGCCACTGGGCGCGCTCAGGCCTGCGCTGCGGCCGTCGTGGTTGACGGCGCTGCCGAGGACTTCCGCGAGAATATGCCGGCCGTCGCGCAGCGCCGCTGACTTTCGTTGGAGCACAAAAATCGCCGCACCCTCGGCCCAGACAGTTCCGCTGGCATGCGCGCTGTAGGCGCGGCAGTGGCCGTCGTCGGACAGGGCGTGCTGTTTGGAGAACTCCACGAAGAATCCGGGCGAGCCCAGCACGTTGACTCCGCCGGCCAGCGCCAAGTCGCAGTCCCCGTTCTGCAGCGAGCGCATGGCAGCATGAAACGCTACTAGTGCTGACGCGCACGAGGAGTCGATGGTCACCGCGGGACCCGTTGACCCCAGCGTGTAGGCGATCCGGCCGGATATCACGCTCAGGGCCGTTCCGGCGAGCAGATGACCGCTATATTCGGAAAAGTCGGCCATCTGGGGTCCGTATCCGGTAGCCGAGGCGCCGAGATAGCAGCCCATGTCATGGCCGGCCAGGTCGTCGGGATTGATGCCGCTGTTTTCCAGCGCCCGCCAGGACACCCGGAGCGCGACGCGCTGCTGTGGGTCCATCGCGACGGCCTCACGCGGTGAAATCCCGAAGAACTCCGGATCGAACGTCGTTGCACCGGTAAGGAATCCGCCACGGTCGTGGATCTCTTTGAAACCGTTGCGCCGTGACCCGGCGAGCAGTTCGCGGACCGGCCAGCCGCGGTCGGTCGGGAAACGGACCCAACGCCTCACGGCCGTGGGACAACAGCTCCCAGTAACCCTCGGCGGTGTCGATGCCGCCGGGCGCTTCTACGGCCATCCCGACGATCACCACCGGCTCGGCGGCAGCCGCGAATCTGTCGTCAGGCATCGGCATTCACCTGTGCTGCAACGGCATCGATGTGCTCATCTAGATAGAAATGTCCGCCGTCGTACCAGGAAAGCTGGAACGCGCCCGCGGTGTGGTCTTCCCAGAGCCGCACATCAGCGGCGTCGACGCGGTGGTCGTCGCGGGCACCCAGTACGCAAATGCCGGCACGAATTCGGACATCGGGGCCGCAGGTATAACGGTTGATCACGTGATAATCCGCCCGCACCGCGGCCATCAGCAGCTCCGCGAACTCTTGGTCGGCAAGTAGATCGGCATCCGTCCCGCCGAGGTCGGCGACGTCGGCGAGTAGTCCGTCGTGGTTGGTGGGTAGTTCTGGCATGGCAGCGACGGCAGACGGTGCCGGAGCCGCCGACACCCACAGCCGCTCCACCGCGGCGCCACGGGATTCGGCGATCCTGGCGAACTCGAAAGCGACGACACCGCCCATGCTGTGACCGAAAAGCCGCAGCGGTGCCGCGCGGCGCCATGGTCCGGCCGCGAACAATCCGCGGGCGAGGTCGTGGACGGTTTCGGCGGCGGGTTCGCGCAGCCGTTCTGCGCGCTGCGGGTACTGCACGATGTACGTGTCGCCGCCTGCGGCCAGCGCGGTCGCGAACTTGCGGTAGCTTGCAGCGGCTGCTCCGGCATGCGGAAACACCACGGTCGCACCTGCGCGCCCTCCCGCGTCCCGACCGGGCACCAGCTTGATCCAGGGTGGGAACGCCTTCTTCGGCACTGTCGTCAGATTATCGAAAATCATTGTACCGCTTCGGGTTTAGCGATGGCAGCCGCAACATGGTCAGCCTCCATATGGATAACCTCTAGATATAGCTCGGCAACCTGATCCAGCCGACCGGGGTCGCGTTCGCGACGGCCAAGCACGTCCGCAAGCGCCAAAACGGTTCGGGTGGCGAAGATGTCGGCGACTATGATGTCGGGGGTGTCCAACCACGCCCGGATGCGAGCTACGGCCTGAGTCGCCAGCACCGAGTCCCCGCCGAGGGCGAAGAAGTCATCGTCAACACCGACGGGCTCCACATCGAGCACTTCGCCCACGATCGCCGTAAGAGCCGATTCCAGCGGTGTCGACGGGACCCGGTGGTCGGGCTTGACGAGACCGCTGACCGCGGCAGCCAGCTTGCGCGCGACGGCGCGTCGGTCGATCTTGCCGCCAACTGTGAACGGGATCTGTTCGACCAGCGAAACCTGACGCGGGATCATATGCGCGGGAACGAATTCGGTCATAGCGTCCCGCACGCCCTCCGCGGTCAGCTGCGTGTTGTCAGCCCGGACAGCCGCGGCCAACATGTCGGCGCCGCCTGGTGTCGGCACCAAAGCTGCGACTCCGATTGCCACACCGGGTATCTGCCGCAGTGCGGCCTCGACCTCGCCGAGTTCGATGCGGTAGCCACTGATCTTGACGCGGTGGTCGGCACGTCCAACGAATTCCAGCGTGCCGTCTGGCCAATACCTGGCGAGATCGCCGGTGCGATACCACGTCCGGCCGTCGTGCACGGCGAAACGCTGGGCGGTGAGATCCGGACGTCCCCGGTAGCCCCGCGCGATGCCACGCCCCGACACCCACAGCTCGCCGACGACCCAGTCGGGGCAGTCGCCGCCCACGTCGTTCACCACCCGGCAGGCGTTATTGGGAAACGGTGTGCCATATGGCACCGCGGGCCAGTCTGCCGGCAGCTCGCCTGGCTCGCAGATCGTCGCGTGCACGGCGGTTTCGGTCGCACCACCTAGGCCGGCGAAGCGCAGTCGCGGCGCCTGGGCTCTCAGCAGACGGGCCAGCCCCGGCCGTACCCAGTCGCCGCCCGTGGGCACCACCCGCAGCGACGAGAGTCCCCAGCAAGCGGGCGGTGCCCCCATCCCCGCGCCGACCTCGACCAGCATCTCTAGCCAGCCCGGCAGAAAATTCAGCACCGTCACGCTGTGGGTGTTGATCAGCCGTGCCCAGGCGTCGGGATCGCGACGCGCAGCCTCGTCCACCACCACGATCGCGCCACCGGCGCGCAACGTGCCGAAGATGTCCAGCACCGACATGTCGCATTCCAGGGTCGACAACGCCAGGCAGCGGTCGGTCGGGCCGATCTCGAAGTGCCGGGTGATGAATTCCACCGTGTTCATCGCGGCGTCATGGGTGATCTCGACACCCTTCGGTTCGCCAGTGGAACCCGACGTGAACAGTACGTAGGCCAACTCGGCGGGATCGGTGTGTGCGATCGCAGAGGTGGCAGATGTCTCCCGGAGGCGCCGCTGCAGCGCGTCGGAAACCGTCAGCACCGGCACCGACGCCTGCACCGGACGGGAGCCGCACACCAGGACCGCGCTGACGCCACCCGTGGCCAGGATGCGAGCTGTCCGGTCTGCTGGTTGGTCGACACCGATCGGCAGGTAGACGCCACCGACGGCCAGGATGCTGAGCAGCGCGGGGATCTGTTCGGCGCATTTGGGGCCCATCACCGCGACAGTGTCGCCAGCGGCAACGCCGCTGTCACGCAGCGCCGCCGCCAGCACAAACACCTGATCACGCAGCTGCCGGTAGCTGAGATCACCGGAGCTGGAATAGACCGCAGGCGCGTCAGGCCGCGCCTCGGCGCAGCGGAAGAACCCGTCGTGCAGCGCCTCTCCGCTGAGCGCCGCGCTGCGGCCGTTGACCCTATGCCGCACCGCGCGTTGGGACGCGGGCAGTGTTGACGGGCCCTGCTGATCCCAGCACTCGTCGCTGCCGGCCAATCGCAACAGTTCGTCGACGTGATGGGCGAACATGGCGTCGATGACACCAGGTGCGAACGCGTCATTGCGAACGTCCCAGTTGACTAGCACGCCGCCGTCGAATTCGGTGACCTGCGCGTCGAGTAACACCTGCGGGCCCTGCGAGATGATCCAGCCCGGCGCACCGAAAGTTTCGGTGACCTCGGGCCGGAACAGCTCACCTAGGCCAAGCGCGCTGGTGAACACCACCGGCGCTAGCACCTGGGCGCCACGGTGCCGCGCCAGGTCCCGTAGCACCGATAACCCCGGGTAGTCAGCGTGGGCGGCGGCGGCGCGCATGGCGTCCTGCACCGTCCGCGCTCGCGCGGCCGGGCTCGTAGTGTGCGTCAGGTCGATGTCGAGCAGCAGCGACGAGGTGAAGTCGCCTACCAGTAGGTCGACGTCGGGGTGCAGCGGCTGACGACCGAAAAGGGGGACGTTCAGCAGGAATCGCGAGCTGGACGACCAAACCGCCAAGGTGTTGGCGAACGAGCCGGCCAGCGCCATCGCCGGGGTGATGCCGCGGGCGCGGGCCGCGGCGAACAGCGCGTCGCGAGTCGTCGGGTCCAACCAGTGCCAGCGCCGGGTGCTCTCCGGCGCACCGTGTTGTCCGGGCGCCTCGGGTAGTCCCGGTGCATCCGGCAATTGCGGGACGCGCTGCGCCCACCAGTCGCGGTCTGCCTCGCGCCGTGGCTGTTGCCGCGATTCCTGACCTGCGATGGCGCGACGGTATTCGAGGTAGCTGTAGTCCAACCCGGGCAGTTGCCCGCCCTGGTAGAAGGTGGCGAGGTCAGCCATAAGGGTGCGATAGCTCATCGCGTCGGCAGCCTGCATGTCCAGGTCAACGTGTAGTCGTGACCGCTGCCCGGGCAGCAACGACACCGCCAGCTCGAACACCGCATCGTCGAGCTGCTGGTGGGACTTGGCGGATTGGATGTCGGCGAGCCGCTGGTCAACAACGTCCGGCGCGACGTCACGAAGGTCGTGCACGGTAACCCGTAAATTCCGACATTCCGCCGCCGGACGGATCCGCTGGGTGCCGTCGGGCAAGAACTGCACCCGCAGCATCGAGTGGCGCAGCGCCAGCCTGGAGGCCGCGGCTTGCAGCCGTTCCGGGTCAATCACGCCGCCGTCGAACTCGACATACAGATGCCCGGCCACACCGCCGAGCCGCTGGTTGTCCTGGCGACCGACCCACAGCGCGTGCTGCATCGGGGCCAGGTGAAACGGCTCGTGTGACGCATCGGCTGAGAGAGGTTCTGGGGTTTTCGGCTCAAGGGCGGCTGCAACGTCTGACGAGACCGACATCAGCCCCGACCAGGCCCCGATCGTCGGGGCGGCAGCCAGCGTGGCGAAGTCAACCGCGAAACCCAGCCGGCGCCAGCGGCCTGCCAGCGCCATCATCCGGATCGAATCAAGGCCTTGACCGACGAGGTCGCCTTCCGGATCGATGGCCTGGGCATCGACGCCGAGCATTTCGGCGACCTCGCCGCGGATGGCTTCCGCGCGCACGGCCGGAGAAACCACAACCCCTCCCCACTAATTAGCGAAGGCTGCCCTAATTTGTGGTTACCTTACCCTGGGGCCACCCGACCGAGGAGTGCTTGTGTCAATGAGGACCAAAAGCGGCCCGGACGGCTTCGTGCCGTTCCCGGCCGATCGGGCCGCGCGGTATCGCTCGGCCGGTTACTGGACCGGCCAGACTGTGGACTCGATGTTGTCCGAAGCAGCGCAGCACTGGCCCACGCGTGTCGCGGTGCTCGACGCCAATACAACGCTCCGCACGCCTCAGCGATTGAGTTTCGCGCAACTCGACGAGCGCGCCGACCGCGCTGCGGCCGGGTTGGCGGCGCTGGGTGTCGTCCCGGGAGATCGGGTGTTGTTGCAGCTGCCGAACGGCTGCGAGTTCGCGGTGGCGTTGTTCGGGCTGCTGCGCGCCCGCGCGATCCCGGTGATGTGCCTGCCCGGCCACCGCGCCGCCGAGTTGGGACACTTCGCCGCCGTCAGCCAGGCCAAGGCTCTGCTAATCCCTGATACCGCAGGCGGATTCGACTACCGCCCGATGGCTCAGGGACTGTTGCAGGACCATCCCGGGTTGCGCCAGGTCATCGTCGACGGCGACCCCGGACCGTTCGTGTCGTGGTCGCAGGTGTGCGCGAATCAAATCCAGCCGCCCACGCCGAGCAACCCAGATTCCGGGTCCCCGGCACTGATGCTGGTCTCCGGCGGCACTACCGGCACACCCAAGCTCATCCCCCGCACGCATGACGACTATGTCTACAACGCCACCGCCAGCGCCGAGGTCTGCAAGCTGACGGGCGACGACGTCTACCTGGCGGCATTGCCTGCCGCGCACAACTTTCCATTGGCGTGCCCCGGGCTGCTCGGCGCTATAGCGGTCGGCGCCACCACGGTTTTCCTCACCGACCCCAGCCCGGAGTCGGCATTCGGCGCCATCGCGGGCTACGGTGTCACAGTCACCGCGTTGGTTCCGGCATTGGCCAACCTGTGGGCGCAGGCCACCGAATGGGAACCGGTGACACCGAAAACGTTGCGTCTCTTGCAAGTTGGCGGAGCAAAACTGGAGGCTGACGGTGCCCGCCGGATACGTGAGACACTCACGCCGGGCCTGCAGCAGGTGTTCGGGATGGCTGAGGGACTGCTCTGCTACACCCGACCGGGCGATCCGCCGGAGCTGGTCGACCGCACCCAGGGCCGGCCGCTGTCTACCGATGACGAACTGCGCGTCGTTGACGACGCCGGCCGACCGGTGCCAATCGGTGCAGAGGGGGAATTGCTGGTGCGGGGCCCGTACACATTCAACGGGTACTTTCGCGCCGACACCGACAACGCGCGCTGCTTCGACCCGGACGGCTTTTACCACAGCGGCGACTTGGTCCGCCGGCACGCCGACGGCTACCTCGAGGTCACCGGCCGGGTGAAAGATGTCATCCACCGCGGCGGCGAGACCGTTGCCGCGGGCGATCTCGAAGAACACCTGCGTGCACACCCGGCGATCTCGTCAGCAGCCGCGGTCGCGCTGCCGGATCCTTATCTAGGCGAGAAGATTTGCGCGGCGGTTGTTTTCACAGACGGCCCGGTGACGCTGACGGAGTTGAACGACTACCTCAGCCAACGCGGCGTCGCCACCCATGCTAGGCCGGACGTGCTGGCCGAGATGGCCTCATTGCCGACAACCCCGGTCGGCAAGATCGACAAGAAGGAAATCGCCCGCCAGCTGCAAGCTTGAGCCCTATCCGGCGGAGTTGAGGAGTTCGGCGGTGGCATCCCACAGCCGCGACTCCCGGGCCGGATCCGATGCGAACGGCTTCACCTCGCGCTCTTCATCTTTGACGACGAATGCACCGTCCTGCAGATGTGCCCAGCGGTCGTCGAGGGCGATCGACGCCAGTGTGGGACCGGATCGGGCCGGAGACGAGACGCCCGGAATCCGCTGCAAGGCTTGGCCTACCCGTTGAAGACCGGGGCCGAGCGCTCTGCTCAGGCCGGTCCCCGGCATGAACCCAGGTTCGAACACCGCGACGTTGATTCCCTTTGGCGCATGGCGCTGTAATTCGTGCGCGTAGTAGAGGATCGCCAGTTTGGAGTTGGAGTAGGCGATCCCGCCTTGCTCGAGCGTTGCCGGCTCGTCGGGGGCGGTGGGTTGAGCGAGCTCGATGGGATCGCGCCAAACTGCTGGTGCAACTTTCAGCATGCGGCGGAAGATGTTCTGGTGGTAGGTGTTTGACCCCAAAAGCACGATACGGGCGGGCGCGGCGACCGAGTCGAGGAGATCGCCAATGAGCTGCGCATGCGCGAGATGGTTCACGGCGAAGGTGAGTTCGTATCCGTCCGCGGAGGCCTTGTGGGTGTCGACGACCGAGACGCCGGCGTTCGCCACTATCGCCCGCAGCGGGCGCACCGCGCCGGCGTCCAGCAGATCCTTAACCCTGTGCGCCGCGTCGCGCACGTCGGCCAGTCGGGCCAGGTCGCAGCCGATCTCCTGCACCGTCGCTCCTGCCGCGCGGGCGGCCTCGGCCACGTCCGTGAGCGCCTTACCGGCTCGTCCGACCAGCAGCAAGTCAGGGCGCTGCGCAGCAGGGCGATTGGCGATCGCCAATGTTGCGGCCTTACCCAGGCCTCCGGTCGGCCCCGTGAGCAACACAGTGCCCGACGCAATCGAGTTCATGTTTCTCCTTCGTCGTTATCTGGCGACGATTCTTCGCCGGACACCGGTCATCAGGCAGTCGTCCGGTTTTCCTAGGACTGCCAGTGCCAGGACAAACCCTTTTCCAGACCGGCCATGAAGCGCACAGTGGAGGAATGGACTCGTGGGAGTTCGGTCGGACGTTGCGGCACTGGCGCGATCGCGTGCGGCCCACGGCGGTCGGCGTCCCTGTCGGCGGGCGCCGCCGCGCGGCGGGGTTGCGCCGAGAAGAGCTGGCCGGACTGGCGGGGATCTCGGTCGACTACCTGACCAGGCTCGAACAAGGACGGGCCACCTCACCGTCGGTACAGGTCGTGGAGGCGCTCGCGCGCGCGTTGCGGGTTTCCGACGCCGAGCGCGACCTGCTCTTCCGGCTCGCCGGGCATGTGACGCCGGGACTCGACGTCGTATCGTCGCGGATCACACCGAGCGTGCAACGCCTGCTCGATCGCCTGGCGAACACACCCGTCGCCGTCTACGACGCAACGTGGACCCTCATGGTCGCCAACGCGCCTTACGACGCCCTGATGGGTCCGACGACAAGCTGGCGGGGAATCGAACGTAACAGCGTCTGGCGACACCTTGTCGGTCCGGGCAGCCGCGCCGTCCACACCCCCCAGCAGCAGGCCGACTTCGAGGCCGGGCTGGTCGCCGACCTACGTCTGACCGCCGCCCGCTATCCCGCCGATCAGCGGTTGAAACAGCTCACCCGCGAGCTGGCCGCGCAGAGCCCGCGCTTCGAAAAGCTCTGGGAGTCAGGCGCTCCCGAGCCGCATCAGGACTTCGGGCGCAACAAGGTCATCGACCACCCCGACGTCGGACGCATCACGTTGGACTGCGACACGCTGATCGTCGCCGCCGACGACCTCCGCATCATGATCTACACCGCCGAACCCGACACGGAAGACGCCGAGCGCCTCGCCCTCGCTATCGTCCTCGGCACGCAGTCATTGGTCGACTAGGCTCTGAGTCCTAGGCCTGCGCCCGGAAGCAGCCTTCGAAATGACCGTTCTCGATCCCGACGGTCTGCATGAACGAGTGAGCGACGACCGGGCCGACTAGCCGAAACCCGGCTTGCCGCAACGTTACCGAAAGCTGGTGGGATTCCGGGCTTACCATCCGGCCGTCGGCCCAGCTCCGTAGTCGATAATGCTCACGCGGTTGATGTTGCCACGCCAGTTGCGACAACGAGTATTTCGACAGGACGCGAGCGTTGTTCAGCGTTGCTTCGATCTTCCGTCGGTTGCGAACGATGGAGGCATCGGCCATCAATTGTTCGACATCGTCAGGCGCCATCGCGGCCACAGCCGCCGGGTTGAATCCGTGGAATGCTTTGCGGAAATTGTCTCGCTTGTCGAAAACGGTCGCCCACGACAGGCCGTTTTCGAAGTACGTCATCACGAGCGCTTCGAACAGCACGGTCTCGTCGTGTGTCGGCGTTCCCCACTCACGATCGTGGTAGGCAGTCAAATCGCGGCCCGTCTCGGTAGCCCATCGGCAGCGAGCGACCCCGTCAGCGGCGGTGGTAACGGTGGGCAGCTCTGGTGGCACGCCGACGCCGGCCATCGCCTTCATCCCGCATCCCCATCAACTGCCCGAGGGCACCTCAGCGAACCCCGGTTCCCCGCCGTCAGCCACGGAATTGAACCGGTAGCGGGTTTCGAGACGCTCGTTGATGTCGTGTATCGCGCTCTCGGGAATCGCAGTGACATCGAAGTTCTCGCTGATGCGGCCCGGGTTGACCGATCCCGTCAGAACTGCACTGCCACGCTGAATACCCCAGGCCAAAAGCACCTGCGCGGGAGTCTTTCCCGAACGCTGTGCTATCGAGACAATCAGCGGGTCGTCAAGCAGTCGCGGTTCCAGCGCGTGCCCCAGCGAAGCGAACGCCAACAGGATGATCCCGTCTGTCTCGCGTAATTCATGGAGTTCCCATTGCGGGTGGTACGGGTGCGACTCGACCTCCACGACCGCCGGCTTGATCCGGGCAGTGTTGACAATCTTTTTGGTGCGTTCGACGTCGATGTCGGACAGGCCTATCGCTCCAGTAAGGCCCTCGTCGACGAGGTTCTCCATCGCCGCCCACGTTTCCTCTAGCGTGACTCCGTCGTCATAGATGACGGCTCCGTCCGGGTGGCGGGGGTCTTGGTCATCGCCGGGCTTGAATGCGAACGGCGTGTGCACCAGATACAGATCGACCGCGTCGAGCCCGAGCCTGCTCAGGCTGGCCTGCAGCGCAGGCTTGACCCGTTCGGGCCGATGGTTGTTGTTCCACAGCTTTGTGGTGACAAACAACTCGTCGCGGCGGACGGTGCCGTCGGCGAACAACTCCTTGAGCGCCGCACCGACGTCGGCTTCATTGCGGTACCGCTCGGCGGCGTCGAGGTGGCGGAACCCCACCTTGACCGCGGCCTTGACGGCGTTTCGCGTCTGCGCGCGATCGGAAAGCGACGTCCCGAACCCGAGCGCCGGAATCTCACCGCTGCCGTTGTTCAAGGCGAATCTGCGCTGACTCAGGTTCTCATTGGGTGCCATGGCTTTGGGCCTCCTTGTTCACTTACTTCTCAGGCGGGGGCGGTAACTCGCCTAACTTTAAATGACCAGTCGTCTATTAAACAAGACCTGCGGCCAAGGCATTCCTGGCCGTTGCCCGGTTCAGTGGAGAAGTGTTGGGACGGTGACCTGTTCGAACCGGTCGTAAGGGATGCGACTGCGGGTCACTTTGCCGCGAAGGGCCGCACCTTCCCATGCCTCGATCAGTTGGGAGGCGAGCTCCCCCGCATCGAGATCCCCTCTAACGTCACCCGAGCCCTGCTGGCCGGAACGCACACACGCGGCGAGCGCTCCGCCCCAGCGGTCGAGAATGCTGATGAGCTCGGTGCGTACCGGCTCACTCGAACCACCAAGCTCGAGCGACAGGTTGCCCACCAGGCAGCCGAGCAGGAAGTCGCCAGCCTCATGTTCGTCGGCCAGCGCATGGAAGAAGCGTGTGATTCGCTCTTGCGCCGACTCGTCCGCATCGAGGATCGGCAGCAGCCGCTTTTCGATGTCGTCCCAGTAATGTTCGAGGATCGCCGCGCCAAACGCCTCTTTGCTCGGGAAGTACGCGTAGAACGACCCTTTCGGCACGCCGGCTGCGTCGGTGATGTCTTTGACGCCGCTTGCGGCGAATCCTCGTGCGTGGACGAGGTCGAGCCCCGCTGCGAGCAGGTTCTTGCGCACCTCTGGATTAGGCGGCCTTGGCATGCGTCAATAGTAGTCGACCGGTCAGTTATCTTCGACTAACTGTCCCGCAGGCCCGTGCGGCCATCCCGCGGACTTTTCGTGGTGAAACGTGAGTACTTAGGGAAGAATGACGCCGATGCGGGACGACGATTTGCAGGACGCGCTACGGCGTCACTGGACGGCATCCGACGCCAATGACTTCGCGACGGAACACCAAATCTACTGTGATGACGCAATTCTCGACTATCCGCAGTCGGGTGAGCGCATCCGCGGCCGGCACAACATTCAGGCGTCGCGCACCGCGCAGCCGAACACGAAACACTTCACGGTGCGGCGCATGGTTGGCGAAGGCGATCTCTGGATCACCGAACTCGTGATGACCTATGACAGCCAACCCTTCTACGTGGTCAGCATCATGGAATTCGAGGGCGCTCAGGTGGTGCATGAGACCCAGTACTTCAGCGATGCGTTCGAGCCAGGACCATCCCGCGCTCAATGGGTCGAACGAATGCCATAAACGCCCTTGGGCGACCAGAACACCCGCCGCCTGCTTGCGCTGGCTGGATTCCCGTCGGTGGCTTGCAATCCCGATGTGGTGAACGGTCGCGAGGCTTCTGACCGGAAGCTGGACATCAGGTGGCGTTGGGGTTTTCCAGGACGACGGCAACGCCTTGACCGGAGCCGACGCACACGCCGGCGGCGCCGTAGCGGACGTTCCTCTCGCGCAATTCGGTTGCCAGCGTCAAGACATAGCGGGTGCCGGAGGCGCCGAAGGGATGCCCGATGGCCACCGCGCCACCGTTGGGGTTGAGCTTGTCATCGGGAACCGTGAAACCGCCGAGCTGTTTGGGCAGTTCACGAAGCACGCCGAGCGCCTGCGCGCTGAACGCCTCATGCACCTCCCACACGTCGATCTGCTCCGGGGTCAACCCCGCTCGCTTGATCGCCAGCGGCAGCGCCCACGCCGGAGCCAGACCCATGATCACCGGATCAAGGGCATACACCGCAGACGACACCACGCGGGCCAACGGCTCGACACCGAGCTCGGCCGCACGCTCCCCCGATGCCAGCACGATCGCGCTGGCGCCGTCGGTCAGGGGTGTGGAGTTGGCCGCAGTCATCTGCGTGGTGCCCGGCTGCACCGGCAGCGCCGCCAGCCGTTCGGCGGTGGTGTCGTCACGGATGAACTCGTCATGCTCGAAGGTGCGTGCCGGTGTCTTTTTCGTCGCCGAGATCTGCACGGGCATAATCTCTTTGGCCAACCGACCCGAGTCACGGGCGGCCTTGGCGTGTCGCTGAGACCGCAGTGCGAACGCGTCGATCTCTTCGCGGGTCAACCCGTACCGGTCGGCGACGTTCTGGGCGGTCTCGATCATGCTGATGTAGGCATTCCGCGCCAGCAACGCCGGATGCGGAGGCCCGCCGGCTCCCGCCCACATGGTGTCCAGCAGCACGACGGGTCCGCGCGGGGAAAACGGGGCATCGCCCTTCATGTAGGCCCAACCCGAGCGTGACATCGATTCCACGCCGCACGCGATGCCGACACCCAGATCACCGGCCTTGATCGCATGGGCAACGTTGATGGTCGCGCTCAGTGACGAGGCGCAGAATCGGTTGATGGTGGACCCGGCCACGCTGTCCGGAAACCCTGCGGCCAGAGCTGACCAGCGCGCGATATCGCCCATGCCTTCGTGGGCGGGGTTGACGCAGCCGGCGATGATGTCCTCGATCTGGTCAAGGCTCACGCCGACGCGCTCACAGGCGCCCTTCATCGTCATCCCGAGTAAGTCGTCGACCCGTATATGTGACAGCGAACTGCCGTAACGCGCAAATGGGGTGCGCACACCGCCGAGCACGAAAGCGTCGGTCATTTCCGGCTTATGGCTCGTGGTCATGGGGTGTCCTTTGGGGTGTTGGCTTCGGTGTCGGCGAGGGTGGCTAGTTGGGTGATGGCTAGGTCGAATGGTTCGGGGTTGCCCAGTACGCGGCTGAGGATGAGGGCTCCTTCGACGCTGGTCCATGTTTGGGTGGCCAGTTGGGTGGCGCGGGCGGCGGGGATGTTTTTTTCGGTGAGCCGGGCGGCCAGTGTGGTGATCAGGTCCTGGAAGCCGCGGCGGGTTGCGTCGGTGAGTTGTTCAGAGGCGGTGCTTGATTCGATGACCAGAGGTGCCATGGCGCATCCTTCGCGGTAGTTGCTTGCGACGAGTTCGTCGCGGATGCGGCTGATGAAGGCTTCGAGGAGTTGGCCTGCGGTGGTGGTGGCCGCGGCTGCGCGGTTGATGTGGGCGATGTGGTCGCCGGCATGGAGAAGGGTGACTTCGCTGGCGAGTTCGTCTTTGCCGCCGGGGAAATGGAAGTAGATCGATCCGCGCGGGGCGGCGCTTTCGGTGATGACGTCTGAGAGTGCGGTGCCCAGATAGCCATGTTCGCGGAACAGTCGGCGCGCGGCGGCGATCATGCGGTCTCTGCTGTCGCTCTTCGTTGGCATGTCGTCCATCATACATAGCTCTTGACGGACCGTCGAATAAAGCTGTAATGTCGGGCCTGTTACTAAGTATGATGACCGACATAGTTGGGAGGTGGACAGTGTCCAAGCAAAACGAGGGCCCGATGACGGGCGCGGGGACGCTGGTCGGGGCGCCGGACCAGGATTTAGCCCCGGTTGCGTGCGAGCTGGATGGACAGGTGGCTGTGCTGACGATGCAGCACCGGCCGCATAACCTCATCGGGGTTGCGTTGTTCGACGCCCTGATCGACGGAATGCGTTGGGCCGCCGAACAGAAGGCCCGCGCGGTGCTGTTGCGGAGCGGGCTACGGAACTTCTGCGCGGGTGCCGACCTGAGGCTGTTTGAAAGCGTCGAGCATGGTGTGGCCCCCGACCCAGACTTCACCGAGCTACTGCGGGTGTTCGATCGGCTGCCTATCCCCATCGTGGCCGCCGCGCACGGGGTCTGTGTCGGCGGCGGGCTAGAGCTGGCGCTGGCGGCCGATCTGATCGTCGCCGCCGAGTCAGCCAAGATCGGCTGTGTCGAGGCCGCACTCGGGCTCAATCCCCTGATGGGAGCCATCCAACGGATCACCGAGCGCGCCGGTGCGGCGCGCGCCAAGGAGATGGCGCTGCTGGCGCGCCGCTACGACGCCCGCACGCTGGAGAAATGGAACATCATCAATCGCGTCGTTCCCGACGACCAGCTGGCCGAAGCCAGCGCGACGCTGGCCCACGAACTGGCCCACGGACCGACCATCGCGCACGCATCCACCAAGGCCATCGTCTCTTACGCGGTCTCCCATGGGGTGCAGGCGACCGACGAGGCGATGCGCGAGCTGCAGAAGGACTTCTGGAAGTCGCAGGATCTGAAGGTGGGGTTGGCCTCCCTGCAAGCTAACGGGCCCGGCGCCGCGCGGTTTGAGGGGCGGTAACGATGGCTCTTCCACTTGAAGGTGTGCGGGTCATCGATTTCAGCCGGGTGCTCGCGGGGCCGCACTGCGCCAAACATCTGTTAGATCTCGGCGCCGAGGTGATCAAGATCGAACCACCCCGCGGCGACCTCACCCGGCTGGCGTTCCCCCGCAGTGGCGACATCAGCGGCTATTACGTCCAGCAGAACGCCGGCAAGCGCAACGTCAGCATCGACTTGAACGTCGCGGAGGCCCGCGACGTCGCGGTGAAGCTTTGCGACACCGCCGATGTCATTGTCGAGAACTTCCGTCCCGGGGTGCTCGAATCCTTCGGCCTTGGTTATGCGTCTGTTGCGGCCCGCAATCCGTCAGTGGTCTACGTTTCGATCAGCGGCTACGGCCAAAGGGGCCCTTGGCGAGCCCGGATGGCCTACGGCCCGGCCGTGCAAGCCGAAGTGGGGTTCACCCGTAATACCCTGCAACAGTTCGGCGTTGACGGTGCCGACCGCCACACCGATGCCCTGACCCATGGCGATGTGTACGCTGGGCTCCACGGCGCCATCGCCGCGCTGGCGGCGTTACAACACCGCCGGGTCACCGGGGAAGGCCGCTACATCGACGTTGCGATGGCCGCAGTGCTGACATCGATGAACGAGCGGGTGCACTACGACCTTTCCGATATCGACCTGGGCGCCGAACAGCCCATCCTCGGCGCCACCGACTGCGCATTTTTTACCAGCCCGGAAGGCTTCGATTTTGTGGCGCCGTTCAGCCTGGTTAGCAGCCTGACGTTCCCCTTCTATCTCGCCGCCATGCGCCGCCCCGACCTCGCCGACGACCCGCGATTCGTCACCCCAGAGCTACGTAAAGAGAATCTTGCCGCGCTGCATGCCATTGTGCAGAACTGGATTTCGACCTTCGACAGCATGAACTCGCTTGACGCCCAGTTCGATGAGGCCAAGGTCGCGACCGGACGACTCCGAAACATCAACGAGTTCAACGACACGGACTGGGCCAAGGCCTGGGTGACAACCCGCGAGGTGGACGATCGGCACGGCGGAACCATCACGATTCCCGCGCCGCCATGGCATTTCAGCGGCCACGACGCAGCGCTCGCGCCGCAGACTCCCGCACACCAGGGCGAGCATAACGAAGAAGTTCTCAAGGAACTCGGCTACACCGACGACCAGATGCGCGCGCTCATACAAAGTGGCGCGCTCATCGAACCGGCGCGCGACACTCCGCCCGAGAGGGAATAGTGAGCCCGCCCGCCCCGATTAGGTAAACACCCGCCGTCACACGCTAAATCAAAGCTAAGAACCAGGAGATATCGTGACTCAATCATTGAATGGATCGATCGAAACAGTCTCGCATCAAGTCGATCGCTTGACGATCCAGATCGACGACTCGTTCGATGGATTCAGGACTCGCTACGAGCGAGCAGTGCCTGCCTTCCAGGGCGAACGGTTCGACTTCCTCATCGAGCGAGGCGTCGACTGGCAGACCATTCTGGAGGCCACCGCAGACAATGCGCCGCACGACTTTATTCTCTACTGGGCCCACGACTTTACGTCGCTGATGCGTCTTGCCGGAGACCGCGGTCGTTGTGTCGAGTACCTTATGGGCAACCACACCATTGCGGAAAAAATGTACCGCTACAACCCAGCCATTTTGCTCTACGCACCTTTACGCACGGCCATTGTGGAGGATGCGGAACATGCCACTTGGTTCACTGTGGACCAACCCAGCACCCGGTTCCGCAGCTTCAACACACCCCAAATCACCAAGGTAGGAATCGAGTTGGATCACAAGCTTGGCGCGTTGCTCGAGCACCTTGGTGCTCCGGTGCCGGCCGCGCTCATAGATTCTTGAGCAAGCCTCGATCCGCGGCCTCCAGCCAGGGCAAGCCGCGACTTGCTGATCATGCCGGGTCGAAATTCCGGCCTAAGCTGAATGCCCGACGCCTTATTTCTCGTTCTGTACTTTCGATGCCGGTGGCATCTCGTCAACGCCGGGGGTTGGTCACCACCGCCACGCGTGGCCAATTCCTGGCGCAAGTCCGCCGGGAGCTCATCGACCCAGGCCTGCTCTCCCCCCGGCTCAGGCAAGACATGGCCAAACTCGACCATGTCGGTGCGAGTTGGCGCGCCTGGACGCCGAGGGTCTGCGTATCCGCCGCGGCAACGGCGTCAAGGCCATCCCAGTGGATGCCGTGACAGCCTCCGAACTACGCGGCAACTACGACGTAGTTGTCCTGGCCGTGCGTTCCAACGCGGTCCCATCCGCGATCGACGATATCGCCGGCGCCATCACACCGGGCACGCGAATCGTCCCGGTGGTCAACGGAGTTCGGCACCTCTGGCTGCTCACTGCCGCCTTCGGGCAGGAGTTGGTCTTTGCTGCTCAGGCAAAGTTAACCACCCCAATGTTGTCCGACAACATTATCGACGAGGTCGCCCCAGGCATCCACGTCGAGATCGGTCAACTCGACGGCGGGCGCTCCCAAGCGTTGAGCCACACCGTCGCCGAACTCGACGTTCAGAACATCGCCGTGATCAACCCTTTGAACGCGCCGTGAAGAACCGCAGTATCGGAAGGAAAGGATGAACCGATGACACCCAAGGGCAGTCCACGAGACATGAACGAGTGGCGGGAAACACTCCGCGAACCCGACATCAAGTTCCCCGGTGAGTCCAGCGAATACCGGCGCGCACGCAACCAATTGTTGGAGGCGGAGGACGAGCTCAGGCGGCTGAACGAACAGGTCGCCGCGCAGCGCCGGGCCCTCCCGGCGGGCGGACTGCTCGCGGAGGACTACGTCTTCGAGTCCGCGGCCGATGGCAGCGAGGTGAGGTTCTCGGAGTTGTTCGCGCCGGGTAAGGACACGCTGGTCGTCTACCACATGATGTTCCCGCGCTGGTCGAAAGACCCGAGAGCGGGTGCCCCTGCGGGCACGACGGCCCTACTCCCGCTTGTCGAACAACCATGCCCGTCATGCACCTCGGTCGTCGACGGGCTCAACGGTCCTGCCCCTCACCTGTCCGACCGAGTCAACCTCGTCGTGGTCGCCAAGACAGACCCCGCGCGATTGAGTAGTTACGCACAGGAACGCGGCTGGCGCCATCTGCGGCTGCTGTCCACGCGGAACAACACCTTCAACCGCGACTATCACGGGGAAACGCCTGAGGGCGAACAACTCCCAGTCCTCAACGTGTTCTCACGCGACGAGGACGGGATCCACCACCGGTGGGCTAGCGAGCTGACGTTCGTCCGCGGCGACAACAGTCCCCTCGACCCGGTTTGGCCGATCTGGGGCGTTCTCGACTTGACACCGAACGGACGCGGAGAAACAGCTGCCTACCCATCGCTGCAGTACGAGTAGAAGCCGCGGTTCACCCGCTGACTCCTGGCCTCAGTCGTCTTATTGACCGAGCAGTTCGGTCCAGTTGCGCGGCACTCGACCGCGGGGACCCGGGACCGTCTGGTCCTCGGGATGGCATTGCGGTGGGGCAAGTTCGGGACCTTCGTAGTAGTCATTGGTCTCGTAGTCCCAGAACCAGTCCTCGCCCGGCTCGAACGATCGGATGATCGGGTGCCCAGTCTCTCGCCAGTGCGCCGTCGCGTGCCGGGCCAGCGAATCGTCGCAGCAACCGATGTGGCCGCAGGCCGCACACCGTCGCAGGTGCACCCACCAACCGCCGACGGCATCACACTGCACACAGCCGATACCACTGGGCGGCACCGACGGGTCGACAGCAGCATTCATCACGACTCTTTCCTTCCTCGCTGCTGGCGTGCGCGGCGGCGGCCGACTTCAAGGGCGCTTCCACGTACACGTTTGCAGAATTCTCATCCAAATGGCAGACCTGACCGACATCAATCGGAGCGACAGCGGCGACGACGTTAAGCGGCGCTACCTTTGGGGACGGCGTGCGCGATGCGGGTGGAGCGGGTCTGGTTTCCGCCGGCGCGTTTGGCGGCGTACATGGCCGTGTCGGCGGCGTTGACCAGATCGTCGATGAGTTCACGCTCGGCGGGGTCGAAGCTCGCGCCCAGCGGGGCGCTGGCGATGCCGATGCTGGCCGTGATGGGGTAGCGGGTGGCGGCGATGGCTTTGCGCAACTGTTCGGCGATGTCGTGCAGGTCGTCGGTGCGGTAGATGTCGGCGACGACGAATTCTTCGCCGCCGAAGCGGGCGATCGTCGTTGTCGGCGGGCAGACGAGGCGAAGGGCACCGGCCACCGCGACCAGGGCCTTGTCCCCGGTGGAATGGCCATGGGTGTCGTTGAGGTGCTTGAAGTTATCCAAATCGATCATCGCCACGCCCAGATAACTCGGCCCTTCCCGGCGGCGCAGCAGCAACCCGTATGTCGAGTGATAAAAGGCCCGGCGGATCAATAGACCCGTGAGCGCGTCGCGGCTGGATTGTCGCAATTCGCTGGCCAGCGCATGGACCAGCCATTGCACCGCAAACGGAAACGCCACATTGAGGACCAGGACGAGCAGAAACGCGCAGCCCGCCACGACGACGTCGTAGTGGCGGATCAGCCGCTCTACGAGCACGACGGCGGTGGTCATGGCGATCGCGAAGTTAATCATCATGTGCGGCGCGGTGTGAAAGAAGGCGATGTAGCCGCCGAGCACCGCAAACGCGCCAGAACCGAGCAACCCGGCGAGCGGGTCGCCTTGTGCGAGGCACGCCGCCGCGATGCAGAAGCTCCCGGTAAGGGCGTACAGGATGGATTGGCCCCGGGTGGGCCAGCGGATCAGCCACAACAGCGCCACCGTCACGCCGAAGCCGCTGGCAACCGGTGCCACGACGACCGCGGCTGGATAATGCGGCAGGGTCGGCCTGACCAACACCACAGCCGGAACCACGGCAATCGACGCGATCACGGCGGCGATCATTGCCCGCCATATCAGCCGGATACCCCGGGTGTTCAAATAAAGAGTTAGCCAGTCAAAGTGGTCGCCCTGACGCCACCACCGCCTAACAACGTTCACATCCGCACCCCCGCTTCGCGATTCATATGTTTAGGCTGCATTAGCTCGGACCCTCGAAACCGGCTGAGCGGGCCACGCACCCCCGGGAAAACCCAACCGGCGAGATCGCATGGCCATGGCAAAAATCCAGGATGTCGGACTAAAACGCCACTTATCCGGATGTTCACCTCTAGCCTCCAAGGTATGTCCAAGCGACCGCGCGACCACGACGTTGCCGCAGATCGCATTGCGGTTGATGCGCGTGTGCGGGTGTACCCAGGAACGGACGCTGAAAGCGGCGGAGTCGTGATCGATGATTTCGGTGAAATCAGCGGTCACGCGGTTCAGATCGGGGAGCACCAGTTTGTGGGCCCCGCCCGGCGGTGGGCGGTCCGCCTTGACGCCGGCGAACTCCTGTTCGTCGACACCGGCGACCTCACCGCCGAGTAACCCGGACCCGTTCCATTCCTCGCCTCGCGGAGCATGTCGTAGCGCGGTGGCCAACGCTGCCATTGACTAATGTCACCATTGTGTGTTGACTCATTCGCATGAAGGACCCTGTGCCGGCCCGCGGATCGCTACGGTCACGCGGTGCGGCACTCGTGAGCACGTTGACATTGCGACAGATCAGCGCGGTGCTGCCGCCCGAGCGGGCCTGGGGCCTGTGGGTGTCACGCCAGATCGTGGCCGGCGTCATGGACGCGTTCGGACCGTCGCTGGCCGGCACCAGCGTCGAGCAGATTGACGCCGCCAATGGTTTTAACGCCGCGACAGGAAAGGCAGGATAGCGGTGATTGGGCCGTTGCGAAGGTCGACCAAGGTGAGCCACAACGCGCTTGCGGTGGTGACCGGCGCGGGCAGCGGGATCGGCGCGGCGTTCGCTGTCGAACTCGCGCGCCGTGGCGGTCGGATCGTCTGCAGCGACATCAATGAAGTCGCCGCCGCGAAAACGGTGAGCGCGATCGGTGACCAAGGCGGTGAGGCCGTCGCGATTGCATGCGACGTAACCCGATTCGACGACGTCCGTGAACTGGCCGCCCAGTCAGAATCGTGGTTCGGCGGCGCACCCACGCTGGTGATCAACAACGCCGGCGTCGGCTCCGGCGGTGCCTCCATCGGCGAACTCTCCCTTGAAGACTGGCAGTGGGTGCTGGGCATCAACCTGTGGGGGCCCATTCACGGCTGCCACGTGTTCGCTCCGATCCTGCGGTCGGCCGAACCCTCGAACATCCCGCGGGGCATCATCAACGTCGCCTCCGCCGCCGCGTTCGGCGCGGCGCCCAGTATGGCGGCCTACAACGTCAGCAAGGCCGGCGTGCTGTCGCTGTCGGAGACCCTGGCCGCCGAATTATCGGGTAGCGCAATAAAAGTCACGGTGCTGTGCCCTACCTTCGTCAAGACCAACATCGTCGATTCTGGCCGTATCACGGACGAGACGACGCAACTCGCGATGAAACTGATGCGGTGGACCGGGTTTTCACCGGCCAAGGTCGCGCGCACCTGCCTCGATGCCCATGATCGCGGCGACCTGTATTGCATGCCGCAGCTTGAGGCCAAGATCGGCTGGAACGTCAAACGGCTCGTCCCAGGTACTTACACCCGTGCGATCGGACTGGTATCCCGAGCCGCCCCGCACTAACAACACCAATCCAAAGGAGGATCCGGTGGCCATCGACATGGAAGCGATGCTGACCAAGATCAAGGATCGTCAATGGGCGCTTGCCGATATCGACTGGGCGGCACCCGGCGCCGAGACCATCCGACCGGAGTTTCGGCCCAAGCTCAAGGCGTTCATGGCCGACCTGTGCTGGATCGAAAACATCGGTGCCCGCGGGTTCGCGGCGCTGGCGAAGAAGGCACCCAACCCGACGGTGGCCGAGATCTACCGTTACTTCCATGCCGAGGAGCAACGGCACGCCAATGCGGAGCTGGCGCTGATGAAGCGGTGGGGGATGCTGGAAGACGCCGAACTACCGGAACCGAACGTGAACATTCGGCTCGCCATCGAGTGGCTGGACCGCTATTCCGACGACATGCCGCTATCTCTACTGGGCACGGTCATCCCGATGCTAGAGGTCGCCCTGGACGGCGCGCTGCTGAAGTTTCTGCTCGACACCGTTGAGGACCCGGTCTGCCACCAGGTATTCGAAAAGATCAACAATGATGAATCCCGGCATATCGCTGTCGATTTCGAGGTCCTCGACATGATCGGCCACGCCAAAGCCCGCCGCCTGGCCATCGAGTTCCTGGGCAGCGTCGCGTCGCCGGGCGTGATCATCGGCGCGCTGATGTACGCGCCGCTGCTCAACCGCATTCGCAACGAGATCACCGGCATGGGCATGGAGCCCGAACGGCTCTACAACGCGGTCAAGCGGTTCAAGCATCTCGGCGAGCGTGGCGAACGCACCTGGCGGGTGCCCACCTACCAGGTCTTGAAGCGGCATGCCGCGGTGGTCGTCAATCCGCGTCACCCGTACCACCTGCTTGCCAATTCCATGGTGTGGCTGTCGGATCGCTATCCCAAGCCACTGCTGCGGCCCGTGCCCAGCTGGTTCAAAGAACTCACCCACGAGCCCGCGGCGTGATCATGGCGAACAGACATACCTATGCGACGCTGATCGTCGGGGCCGGCTTCAGCGGTCTCGGCGCCGCGATCAAATTGGCGCAAGCCGGCGTCGAGGACATCGTCATCTTGGAGCGCAGCGACCAGGTGGGCGGAACTTGGCGTGACACCAGCTATCCGGGCGCCAGCTGTGACATCCCGTCGCTGCTGTACTCGTTTTCGTTCGTCAAGAACCCGACCTGGTCGCGGACGTACTCGCCGGCCGAGGAAATCCGCAGCCACATCGAAGAGATGGCCACCCGCTTCGACATCCGCCGCCACATTCGGTTCGGCCATGAGGTCACCGGGTTGACGTTCGACGAGGACGCCGGCGTGTGGACCGCAACCACGGCCAGCCGCAAGCGCTTTCGGGCCCGCTCCGTCGTCCTGGCGTCCGGGCCGCTGCCCGACTCCAGCTTCCCCGACATCCACGGCATCGATTCCTACCTCGGGCACAAGATCCACAGTGCCCGGTGGGACCACGACTATGACTTCGCCGGCAAGCGGGTCGCGGTCATCGGCACCGGCGCCAGCGCGATCCAGATCATCCCCGAACTGGTCAAGCAAGCCGAGTTCGTCAAGGTGTTTCAACGCACGCCAGGTTGGGTGCTGCCCCGCTGGGACGTCGCCATTCCCCCCGCTGTGCAGACGATATTCACCAAAGCCCCTGTGGTTCAACAGCTTGCGCGCCAGGCGCTGTTCTGGGGGCATGAGGCCAGCGCGACCGCACTGGTGTGGAATACTCCATTGACCTCACTGGTGACTCGGCTGGGCCGCTTGCACCTGCACCGGCAGGTCAAAGACCCGTGGCTGCGCCGCCAGCTGACTCCCGATTTCACCCCGGGCTGCAAACGCATGCTGGTCTCCAGCGACTACTACCCCGCCCTGCAACGCGACAACTGCAAGCTGATCGACTGGCCGATCGCGACATTGAGCCCGGTCGGCCTCCGCACCAGCGACGGTATCGAACACCATCTGGACTGCATCGTGTTCGCCACCGGCTACGACGTGCATTTGACCGGTCCCCCATTTCCGGTCACCGGGCTCGGCGGACGCTCGCTCAGCGCCGAATGGGCCAACGGTGCACAGGCTTACAAAAGCGCCAGCGCGCATGGGTATCCAAACCTGTTCTTCATGACCGGACCCAACTCCGGGCCCGGCCATAATTCGCTGCTGGTCTATATCGAGGGTCAGCTCGACTACGCCGTACGCGGAATCACCACGATCCTCGACAACAACCTGCGTTACCTCGACGTCCGTCAAAGCGTCCAACGCCGCCACAACAAGCTCATCCAGCAGCGGCTCACCAAGACAACGTGGATGTCCGGTTGCCGCAGCTGGTATCTCACAGACGACGGTTTCAACGCGGCGATGTACCCCGGATTCGCCACCCAGTATCTTCGGCAGATGCGGGATTTCCGGTTCGCCGACTACGACGCGGTCGAACAAGCCTCCGTTCGCGTCAGCTCATCTGCCTGAACGATGGCTCCCGACCGACCGCCACGTGCAGAGACCGGCACCATCGCCGGTGTCCTGGCCAACCTGCGGCGCGCGCCCAAGCGCGTTCGGCGGCAGTCGCGGGAAGTCATCGAAAACGCCGTGTCGCAGCTTTTCGACGCGGCAGTCCGGCACCCTCACGGTGCACCCGGCTCCGGGGAATATCGCATCGACGACCTGGCCCGACTAGCCGGCACCACTACCCGCAACGTCCGTGTTTATCGCGACCGCAGGTTGTTGCCGCCACCGCTGCGGGTCGGGCGGATTGCGCTGTATAACGACACCCACCTGACCCGGCTACGGCTGATCACCTCGATGCTCAACCGCGGATACAACATCGCGCACGTCCGTGAGATGCTCAGCGCCTGGGAAGAGGGCAAGAATCTCGGCGACGTTCTCGGCCTGGAAACCGCCATCGTCGGCACCTGGACCACCGAGAAGTCTGAGACCATGCCGCTGGCCGAGGCGCAGCGACTCATCAACGACGCCAAGGCTTTCGACCGCTTGGTAGGGCTGCAGGTGATCCGCGTCGAAGGCGCTCAGGCCACCATCACACGTCCCAAACTGATCGACGCGTTCAACGAGATTCGCGGCTACGGCATGAGCATGGACAAACTCGTCGACCTGCACGAGCAGATCGTCCCGCTGATCGACCAGATCAGCGAGATGCTGGTACGCGCCGGAGCCGAACACGTGGCCGACCGGATCAAGCCGCGTGAAGCCCTGCCCGCCGACACCGAAATCGCCGAACTGATCACGATGCTGGTCCGCTTTCGTACCCAGGCCGTCGCGTCCGTCACCGCCACCCTCGCCTCGTCGATCGAATCGACCATCGAGTCGCTGGTCAGCACCATTCTGGCCGACTATCTTGAGCGCTCCCCCGACGCCGAAGTCGGCTAAGGCGCTCCGCGGCGCGCGACTAGGTGTGGCGCCAGCGTGGCCAGCTTCTCGCAGGTCTCCTCAAATTCGCGGTCGGGATCCGAGCCGCAGATGATGCCCGCCCCGGCCCGCAGCCAGGTTCGCCCGTCGCGCTCGTAGGCTGTCCGCAGCGTCAGCGCCGCGTCCAGCCCACCGTCAGCCGAAAACATCACGACCGCACCGGAATACAACTCGCGCGGGCTTTCGTCGAGTCGCAGGATGGCGTCCACACCGGCTGCCTTGGGGATGCCTGAAGCAGTGACCGCCGGAAACAGCGTCTCCAACGCGTCCATCCGGTCTTTCGATGCGTCCAGGTGGCCGGTCACCGTCGAGCCGAGGTGTTGCACGCTGCCGCGTTCGCGCACGGTCATGAAATCGATCACTGCGGCGGTGCCGGGTTCGGCGATTTCGGTGATCTCCAGTAGCGAGCTGCGCACCGACATTGCGTGCTCGACAATCTCTTTGCTGTCAGACTGCAGGTCGTCGCGGGCTTGGCGGTCGCGCGCCGCGCCGCGGCCCAACGCCCGCGTTCCGGCCAGCGGTTCGGTAACCACCACGCCGTCGTCGTGCACCGCTGCAACCAGTTCGGGGCTATAGCCCAGCGCTCGAAATCCGCCAAGCCGCAACAGGAACGAGCGCGCGGGGGTGTTGTGCTGGCGTCCCAGCCGATAGGTCGACGGGAAGTCCAGCGCGAAGGGCAAGTCGACGCAGCGGGACAGAATCACTTTGTGGTAGCGGCCGGCGGCGATCTCGCCGATGGCCGTGTCGACCCGGGCACGGTAATCCGTGGTGTCGGCGGCCACGTCGATCGCGGCCGCGGTTGGGGTGGGCGGCAGGCCCGCGCTGAGCAACCGGCTCACCATTTCGCGGTGGCGATCGTCGGCGTCGAACAATCCGACCGCGTCATCGGTGACAACGATGCGGCTGCGCGGCCAGAACACCCGTGCCAACGGGGCCCGGGGCGCCAGACGCTCTTCTAGGCCGAAGCGATACGCACCGAATTCGAATGCGATCCAGCCGAAGGCCTGGTCGGTCTCCAACAACAGCCGGTCGACGGCCTCACCGAGCACCGGTCCCGGCCGGCCGGACCACATTTGTCGCTGAGTCACTCCGTCGCGGATGATGCGCAGCTCGTCGCGGTCCAACTCGATCATGGCCAACACACCGACGGCCAGCACCCATTGGCCGTCGTGCTCGTAGAGCAGATATTCCTCACCGTCGCGCTCAGGCAACGCCGCGGCCAACTCGGCCGCCAGGTCCGCGGGGGCGATCTCGGCCGGCAGTGGAAATGACAGTGACTCGGCGTCTGCCGGACTGGTTTCGACACCGACTTCGGTCACGCTTGGTAAATGTAGCCTAACCTATGAACTGGCGGGGAACTCTGTCGACGAATGGCCGAACACGGCGGCTCGTGCCCTGGCCAGCGTACTTTTAGCAACCCTGAATTTGATCGCGGCCCAGGCGATCCATACGGCGTGATTACGGCCCGAGCGGTGAACTCGCTGCTGACCGCGCGAATCCGTTGTGGCGTCCGTTCGCCGCCCGGACAAACCTGTGATTTGGTTGTCATTGAACGTTTCCGCACCGTTCACGCCCCAGCCCCACAATGGATCTGGTCCCGCGGCGGGCCGATCGTACGATCACGTGAAGCCGCGCTCAGACGATATTGCTGACCTAAGGGCGTCGTCGTCCGGCCTTCCCAGCGTTTTCGCAGCATTTTCCCAGCTTGTAGGTGCCATTGCGCACAGCGCGAAGCGGCGCCACCGGGCTAGGCTCAGCACATTCGCCACCATGATGGCGGTCGCGAATTCTGAGCAATCCACGCCCATCAAGGGAGATTTGCGATGCTCCTGGAGTTCTGGGAGAACTTTCGGCACAACCTTTTCAAGCCGCTGTTGTTGTTCTTCTACCTTGGCTTCTTTATCCCAATCCTCAAGGTGCAGTTCGAGTTTCCCTATGTGATCTATCAGGGCGTGACGATGTACCTGTTGCTGGCCATCGGCTGGCACGGCGGTGAAGAGCTGGCCACCATCCATGTAGCGAGCATCGGCAACATCGTTGGATTCATCGTCCTGGGATTCCTGCTCAACTTCTTGATAGGCCTGCTGGCCTATTTACTGCTGACCCGCATGACGAAGATGCGCCGGATTGATAGGGCCACAGTCGCCGGCTATTACGGGTCGGACTCGGCAGGGACCTTCGCAACCTGCGTGGGGGTCCTCGCGACCGTAGGGATGGCCTTCAACGGTTTCATGCCGGTGATGTTGGCCGTCATGGAGATACCTGGCTGCATGGTGGCGCTGTATCTGGCGACTCGGCTGCGACAGAGGGGGATGGACGCGCTGGGGAACATGCCGGACGAGCCCGGCTACAGGCAGCCGGCCAGGCTGGGGCCCGGCGCGGCCAGCCGGCCGGCTCCCGGCCAGGATCTCGATAACGAAAGCGAGCTGGCGATCGAGCAAGAGACGAAGCTCGCGCTGGAACTGCAGGCGCATCGCAATAACGGTGCCGATGAGGATGACACAAAGACGCGCGTGGGCACGGTCAAGCTGCTGAGGGAGGTACTGCTCAACCCAGGGCTGTATCTGCTCTTCGGTGGCATCGTCATCGGTCTGGTCAGCCGGTTGCAGGGACCAAACGTGGTGCACGACAACGACCATGTGTTCGTGTCGGCCTTCCAGGGCGTGCTGTGTCTGTTCCTGCTCGAGATGGGGATGACTGCCTCCCGCCGATTGAAGGACCTGAAGCGCGCCGGCCCCGGTTTCATCGCCTTCGGTCTACTAGCGCCGAACCTGTTTGCGACTCTGGGGATCATCACCGCGCACGCGTATGCCCACCTCATGCATGCCCAGTTCAAGCCGGGCACGTACATCCTGTTCGCGGTACTCTGCGGCGCAGCGTCATACATCGCTGTGCCCGCAGTGCAGCGTTTGGCGATCCCCGAGGCCAGCCCGACCCTGCCGCTGGCTGCCTCGCTGGGCTTGACGTTCTCGTACAACGTCACGATCGGAATCCCGGTCTATATCGAGATCTCGCGCGCCGTCACGCAGTGGTTCCCGATGACCTGACGCGAGAGAGCCGTTCAGGACCGGGTGAATTCGACGGGTAGCGCCGCCGGGGATCGAAACGCCATGCCGGTGATATGCGGTGTCGGGGCGCTGGAGTCCAACCGCAGATCCGACAGCCGGTCGAGTAGTGCGTTGATCGCGACCGTCGCCTCCATCCGCGCCAGATGCATGCCCAGGCATAGATGCGGGCCGCCGCCGAACGTCAGGTGAGCGATGTTCTTGCGGGCGGGATCGAAGCGATCCGGGTCCGGGTAGCGCTTGGGGTCGCGGTTGGCGGCAGCGACGCTGACGCTGACGTTTGTTCCGGCTGGAATCGCGACCCCGCCGAGCTCGCAGTCGCGGGCCGCTACCCGCATCACCGTGGTGATCGGCGGCTCCCAGCGCAATGCCTCCTCGAAGGCGCCGCGGACCAGACCGGGGTCGGCCCGCAGTTCATCGAGCTGGTCCGGCTCGGTGAGCAGGGCGACCAGCAGGTTCCCCGACGCGCGGTAGGTCGTCTCCACTCCGGCGGGCAGGATCAGCAGCAGGAATGCGAAGATCTCGTCGTCGGTGAGCCGCATCCCGTCGATCTCGGACTGCGCCAGCATGGTGATCAGGTCGTCCTGCGGATGACGCCGACGCTCGGCCAGGATCTCCGTGAAGTACGCCTTCAACGCCACAGATGCAGCGATTCCGCAGTCCCAGTTGTAGACGACGTTGAGCAACTCGATCGAGAGCCGCTGAAAGCGCGGGTAGTCGTGCCGCGGTAAACCCATGATCCGCGCGATGACCTGTACCGGGAACGCGAACGTGAAATCGCGGGCCAGCTCGGCCCGCCCGCGCGGCGCGAAGCTGTCGATCAGTTCGTGGACCACCACCTCCACTAATTCACTGCGCCAGCGGTCCAGCAACGCGGCGCGGAACGACGGGGACACCAGGGCCCGGCCGGCCCGGTGGTCGGCGCCCTCGAGTTCGAGCAGGGTGCGGCCCATGACCGGGCCCATGACCTTGTCGTAGATCGACGACGAGAACGTGTCGGGGTGCGTGAGCACTGCCTGGCATTCGTCGTATCCGAGCACGGTCACCCCCGCGGAGCCCATGGTCTGGCTGGAGGTTTCGGTGAACGGGCTGCCGACCATCACCCGGTTCCGCGACCGCGCCGCACGCAGCCGCTCATGCACGTTTTCGACCTGCATGAGCAGGCCGCCCTGCATTTCAGCCGGGTCGAATTCGCCGATGGCTGGGGTCACGAGGGCGACACCGTGCGAGTGTCTCGGCCGGACCGCAGCACGGTGCCGGGCAGGGCGCCGGTGGCGACGCCGTCGCGACACACCTCGACGCCGTCGACCAGCACCGAAGTAATGCCGCGGGCGTCGGCGACCAAGCGCGGTGCACCCGCCGGCAGGTCGTAGCGGGTGCGCTCCGGCCCGTGGTCGACGGTGGCCGGATCGAACAGCACCAAATCGGCGTGCCAGCCCGGCGTGATCCGGCCCCGTTCGGCCAGCCCGTAGAGCCGGGCCGGCACGTCGGTGAGCAGCCGCACCGCTTCCTCGAGCGTCACCACCTGGTGCTCGCGAACCCCGTGGCCGAGCAGCGACGTCGTGTAGATCGCGCCGCACATCATGTCGAGGTGCGCACCGGCGTCCGAGCCCCCGATGACGGCGTGCGGCGAGCGCCACACCTCTGCGCGCAGCCGCCAATCGGCGGCATCATCGCCGAACGGCGCCGGCGTCAGTCCGGTGCGCAGCTCGTCGGCGATCACGATGTCGAGGAGGGTGTCGAACGGCTCTCCACCGCGAGCGGCGGCGACCTCCCCGACAGTGCGGCCAGTCGCGTCGTCGTTCTCCGGGGCGAAGGTCTCGACGATAATCAACCGCTCCCAGTTCGCCAGGCCGCGCAGCATGCCGGCGTCCTTGGATTGGGCGCCGTCGTTGAGCCGGCGGCGTACTTCCGGATCGGCGAGCGCGGCCAACCGCTCGGGCACCGGCAGGTGCATGGTGTCGCGCCAGCCGGGCAGCCCGTCGAGTACGAAGCCGGTGAGGAACGAAAGCCGGATCTTCATGGCGTGCGGCAGGGTGAGCGCGATTACCCGGCCGCCGCGTTCGGCAGCGATCTCGGAGGCGCGCAGCTGTCCCTGGTGCCCGGCCGGGTTCGCCGCCGAGACGCCGAGCAGATTCCAGTTGAGCGGGCGATCGGCCGCCACCGACATGCCGGTGAGCAGAGCGACCTCGTCGTCGGAGAAGCCCTGCAGGCAACCGGGAATGATCGCCTCGAGTGTGGTGCCCGGATGGTCGCGGACGCCCGCGGCCAGCGCCAGCAGCTCGTCGCGGGACGCGCTGCGTGACGGGACCGGCTGGCCCGCGCCGTCGTTGTGGGTGTGCGACTGCGACGTGGAAAGCCCGAGCGCGCCGTCGGCCAACGCCTCATGCAACAGCTCGACCATCCGCTCGACCTGCGCGGGGGTCGCCTGGCCGCCGACCGCGTCCTCCCCCATCGCCGCCAGCCGAAGCGCCGAATGCCCAACCAGGAAACCGGCATTGACGGCGATGCGACCATCGAACCGGTTAAGCCAGTCGCCGAATGACGCCCACTGCCAGTCCAGTCCGGCCCGCAGCGCTTCGAGCGGCATGCCCTCGACCCGCGCGAGCATTCGGGTGAGGTAGTCCTGTTGGTCGGCCGCCACCGGCGCCAGCGTGAACCCGCAGTTGCCACCGAAGACCGTGGTGACGCCGTGCTGCAGCGACGGGCTCGCGGTCGGGTCCCAGAACAGCTGCGCGTCGTAGTGGGTGTGCAGGTCGACAAAGCCCGGCGTTAGCGTCAGACCCTGTGCGTCAACGGTTTTCGTAGCCAGATCATCGATGTCACCGACCGCGGTGATCCTACCGTCGCTGATACCGACGTCGCCGTGAAACGCCGGCGCACCTGTGCCGTCAACGATCTCGGCGTCACGAATCAGCAGATCGAGCACGAGGGTCTCCTACGCGTTGGTCAGCCACCCGTCGTCGGGCAGCGGGTGGCGGAAAAGCTCTGCGGCGTTGCGGTGGGTGATCCGGGCGGCATCCGGTGCGGACAGGCCCGCGACGTTGCGCGCGACGACCTGCTGGGTGTCCGGCCAGGTCGAGTCGGCGTGCGGGTAGTCGCTTTCGACGAGAATGCGCTGGGCGCCAATCGCGTCCAGCGCGCCGAACGCCGACGGGTCGTCGATCGAGCAGAACCAGAAGTTGCGCCGCAGCACTTCGCTGGGCAGCAGATCACCCTTCCAGGATCCGCCCTCACGGCCCGAAGCAGAGTGCGCCAGAACAAAATCCGCCCGATCCGCCAGCATTGCCGTCCAGCCCAGCCCGCCCTCGGCGAACGTTATGTTCAGTCGCGGGAAACGGACCGGGATGCCCGACCACAGCATGTCGGCACAGGCCACCAGACCATTGACCGGAAACAAGGTCGTGATGGTCTCGAACGGGGTGTCCGGCGCGGGAATCGGCGCCCACTGGGCAGATCCCGTGTGCAGGCACACGACGGTGTCCGTCTCCTCGCAGGCGGCAAAGAAGGGGTCCCACGCTCCGCTGTGCAGACTCGGAATCCCACACTGAGCAGGAAGCTCCGGAAAGCTCACCGCCTTGAAACCGCGTGCGGCGTTGCGGCGCAACTCTTCGGCCGCCAGCTGCGGGTCGGCCAGCCACGGCAGCTGGAGCGGAATGATGCGCTCCGGGAAGCTGCCGGCCCACACCTCAAGATGCCAGTCATTCCAGGCCCGCAGCACAGCGAGCCCCAGCTCCGGGTCGTCGCTCTTCCAGAACACGGTCCCGGCGAATCCCGCAATCAGCGACGGGAAATTCAGCGACGCCCAGATCCCGGCCAGGTCCATGTCAGCGATCCGGGCCTTGATGTCCCAGCAGCCGCGGCGCATCTCGTCGAAGCGGGCCGCCTCCATGCTCCATTCCTCCGTCGGCCGTCCGACCACCGCGTTGAGCCCGATGTTGGGATAGTCGCGGTCCTCGTAGCGCCATACCTGACGGCCGTCGTCGGTCTCCACGATCCGCGGCGCCCGGCCGGCCAGCGCGACGGGGAGCCGACCGTCGAACATGTCGGGCGGCTCGATGACGTGGTCGTCGACGGAGATCAGGACGTGTTGCCGCTCGCGAGGAGCAGGGTCCGGCAACAGCGCCATACCTGACGACTATCGTCGGTTTTCGGCGGCTGTCAATGTAATCGCGCCTTCGGGGCAGTTCTTCTCGGCCTCGGCAGCCTGCGCTTCGAGGTCACCGGAGACGTTCTCGACGAGCACGACGGCGTGCCCTACCTCGTCGGCATCGAAGACGTCTGGCGCCAGCGTGTAGCAGCGCCCGTGGCCTTCACAGCGATCCGCGTCCACACAGACACGGGTCATTTAGCCACCGGGAAGGTCAACGGCAGCGACTCCACCGACCGCAGTGCGGCGGTGAAGGTCAGCTCGGTACCGGGTTTGATCTCGTAATCCGGTATGCGCCGGTGGAATTCGCGCAGCGCTACCCGCAGCTCCATGCGGGCCAGGTGTGAACCGAGGCAGCGGTGCGGCCCGCCGCCGAAGGCGCGATGTCGATTCGGGTTGCGGCGGAAGTCCACCAGCTCAGGGTCGGGGAATTCGGCGGGGTCGGTGTTCGCCGCGCCCAGTAGCGGGCTGACCCGCTCCCCCTTGCTGATCGGGCAGCCGCCCACCTCAACGTCTTCCGTCGCGACCCGCACGACACCGGGCACCGGTGTCTCCCAACGCAACATCTCCTCGATGGCGCTCGGCAGCACGTCGGGTTGTTCAACGAGCTGATGACGATGGTCGGGGTGTCGCGCCAGATAGACGAAGAAGCAGTCGAGTGAATCGGTCACCGTGTCCAGCCCAGCGATCAGGAACAGGAAGCAGATGTCGAGGATCTCGTGGCGCGTCAGCGGTTCTCCCTCGATCCTGGCCGCGATCAGCGAGGACAGCACGTCGTCACGTGGGCTGGCGATGTGGTCGTCGATAGCGCGCTCGAAGTAGTCGTAAATCTGTTGGGCCGCCGGTGCCGTGGCCTCGTGGCGGCGGTCGTATCCGGACTCGCCCTCCGGGCGGATCACGCCGTCCTTCCACTCCAGGAATTGGTCCAGGTCTTCCAGCGGCAGGCCGAGCAGCTGCAAGAACACCGTGCACGGCAGCGGCACGGCGAACTCCTCGTGGAAGTCGCATTCGCCGCGATCGGCGAAGCGGTCGATCATCTCGTTCACCAGCTCGGTGACGCGTGGTTCGCGCCGGGCCATCTCCCGCGGGGTGAACAGCGGATCGAGGATGCGGCGGTACTTCGCGTGCTCGGGCGGGTCGATTTGCAGCGGGATCAGCGGCCGGATGTTGCCCAGATCGACGGCATCCATGCTCGACGAGAACAACTCGGTGCGCTTGAGCGCCATCTCGATATCGGCCAGCCGGCTGAGCACGACCGCCTGTGGCGACCGGAACACCGGGGTCGATTCACGCAACGCCTTGTACATCGGCTGCGGCTCCGCGAGACCCGCCATCGCCTGGTCGACGTACCCTTCGGTGTCTGTCATGCGGTCAGCCTGACACCAACATCGCTATTTAGGCAATGATTGATTAATTGGCCAATGCCCGGCGACGAATCTATTGCGGGGCCGGGTGCCGAACGAACGCCCGCGGCTGGGTGAACGCCCGGATGCCGTCGGCCCCGAGTTCGCGGCCGAGACCCGATTGGCCGACGCCGCCGAACGGCAGACGCGGGTCCTGCGCGGCCATGCCGTGACAGTTGACGCTGACCGTGCCGGCCACCAGCTGCGCGGCGACCCGGTCGGCCAGCGCGTCGTCGCCGGTCCAGATCGACGCGGTGAGACCAAAGTCGCCTGCGTTGGCCGCGGTGACCGCCTCGTCCAGATCCCGGTAGCCGAAGATCGGCAGCACCGGCCCGAACTGCTCCTCGGTGGCCAGCGGTGCGTCGGCGTCCAGATCGGTGACGACGGTCGGCAGCACAAAATGCCCGCCGGCGTCGGCGTCGGCCTCACGCAGGACGCCGGCGGTACGCACCGTCGCGCCGCGGGCTGCGGCGTCGGCCAGCAGCGCCGCCACCCGGTCGCGTCCGGCGGCGGTGTGCATCGGCCCAAGGGTGACCTCGTCGGCGAGCCCGTCGCCGACTACCTCACGCCGGCAGCGCGCCAGCACGGCATCGGCCAGTTCGTCGACCCGGTCGGCCGGCGCGTACAACCGCTTGATCGCCATGCACACCTGACCACAGGTGGTGTAGGTCGCGGTGAACAACTGCTCGACAAGCTGGTCGGTGACGGACATGTCGGGAGCGATGATCGCCGGATCGTTGCCGCCGAGTTCCAACAGCACCGGGGTCAGCCGCGGAGCCGCCGCCGCCATCACAGCGCGCCCAGTGGCCACGCCGCCGGTCAAAGAGATGACGTCGACGCCGGGGTGGGTGATCAGCGCCTGTGCCAGTTCGCTGCCGGGCCCCGCGAGCACGTTCACGACACCGGGTGGCAGCGCCGCGGCGAACGCCGCGCCGAACTGCAGGGCCGCCAGCGGACAGGTCGGCGGCACCTTGACCACCGCGGTGTTGCCGGCGGTCAGCGCCGACGACAGCTTGGTCATGGTCAGCGCCAGCGGCCAGTTGAACGGCAGCACCAGCGCCGCCACCCCGTACGGTTCGCGCTGCAACCGTGGATAGGCCGACTGCGGGTCGATTCGTTCGGGGGCCAGCGCCTCCTCGGCCATCGCGCCGAGGATCGCGGCCAGCGCCGGCGCGGTGTCGATTTCGAAGCGCGCCTCGGCCAGCACCTTGCCGTGCTCGCGGGTATACAGCTGCGCACCAGCGCTTTCGGCGAGCTGGACGGCCGCCGCGGTGGCGGCCGCCGCGACGGCGGCGACCCGCTCGGCCACGTCGAGTGCGCGCCAGCCGGCCGCGGCCCGCCGCGCCGCCTGCACCGCGGCGTCGAGTTGGTTGAGGTCGGCGGACGGCGCATGCCCGACGACCTCGGCCGGCCGGGCCGGGTTGTGTACCGAATAGCTGGCGCCGGCACCGGGCTGCGGCTGGCCGCCAATCGTGAGGGTCGCGGATGGGGCAGACGTTTCAGCGGATGTTGCGGTCATCGTGCTACCTCCTTGACCTGGTGCGGTCGCCCCGCAATGGTAAGTCGGTATGACGCAGATCACAGAGCTCTCGCTATGAAGGCCGTCGTACTGCGCGAGCTAGGTAAGCCCACCACGGTGGAGAAGCTCACGCTGCGGCCGCTCGATCGTCACGAAGTCCGGGTCCGGCTGGCCGCCAGCGGCGTCTGCCACAGCGATCTCTCGCTGCGCGACGGGTCCATACCGCCGCTGCTGCCGTGCACGCTTGGTCATGAGGGTGCCGGGGTGGTCAGCGAGGTGGGCGACGACGTCAACAACGTCGCGCCGGGCCAGCACGTCGTCCTGACGTGGCTGGTGGCGTGCCGATCCTGTGCGCATTGCCTGCGTGGCGAATCTCAGCTGTGCGTGCATGCCTACGACCATGTGTACGGCGGTTCCTACGCCGAGAGCGCCGCGGGCCCGGTGTGGCCGGGAATGGGTGTCGGGTCGCTGGCCGAAGAAACCCTGCTGCCGGCCGCGGCGGTCGTGCCCGTCGATGAGTCGCTGCCGCTCGACCAGGCCGCGCTGCTGGGCTGCGGTGTCACCACCGGGGTGGGGGCGGTGATGCACACGGCGGCCGTCCGCCCGGGCGAGAGCGTGCTTGTCATAGGTTGCGGCGGTGTGGGTTTGGCTGCGATCCAAGGGGCTCGGCTGGCCGGCGCGGCGCCGATCATCGCCGCAGACCGGGTGGCCGCCCAACTACCGGCGGCGACCGCTAACGGCGCGACCGACACGATCGATGCCAGCGAGGTCGACCTGGCCGCCGCCGTGCGCGAGCTCACCGGCGGCGCCGGAGTCGATCACGGCATCGAAGTCGTGGGCAAGCCCGCCACGATCCGCGCGGCCTACGACGCCACCCGCCGCGGCGGCAAGGTCACGTTGGTGGGCGCCGCGGGAATCGAGGAGTCGGTGACGTTCCCAGCGCTCTCATTGATGGCCGACGGCAAGACAATCCAGGGCAGCGTGTACGGCGCCAGCGACCCGGCGCGCGATATCCCGGTGTTGGCCGACCTCGCCCGCCGCGGTCTGCTCGACCTCGAGGCGTTGGTGACGCGGCGCATCGGCCTCGACGACGTCGAGGCGGCGTTCACCGACATGGCGGCGGGACGGGGTGCCCGTAGCGTCGTCTGCTTCTAGCCCAGCAGCATGCGGACGATGCCGTCGGCCAGCAGCCGTCCCCGGTCGGTGAGCACCAGGCGCTCGCCCTCGGGCGTCAGCAAGCCGTCCTCGACGGCGACCGCGGCGCGCTCGCGCTCGGCGTCATCCAGCAGTTCCAGCGGCAGACCCTGGCGCAGCCGGATCCTCAGCAGCACGTCCTCGGTGTGGCGGTTCTCGGCATCCAGCTGTTCGAAACCGACAACCGGCAAGTTAGCGCCGTCGAGGATCTGCGCATAGGCGTTGGGGTGCTTGACATTCCACCAGCGCGTCGTACCGATATAGCTGTGCGCGCCCGGGCCGGCGCCCCACCACTGTCCGCCGTCCCAGTACCCCAGATTGTGTCGGCACTGCCCACCCGGCCGACTCCAGTTGGACACCTCGTACCAGTCGAAGCCGGCCGCCGACAGCCGCTCGTCCGCCAGCTCGTAACGATGCGCCAACACGTCGTCGTCCGGAGCGGCTAATTCGCCGCTGCGGACCCGGCGCGCCAACGCGGTGCCGTCCTCGACGACCAGGGCATAGGCGGACACGTGATCGACGCCGGTGTCGATCGCGGTGTCGACCGAACGCAGTAAGTCGTCGTCGGACTCCCCGGGGGTGCCATAGATGAGATCGAGGCTGACGTGTTCGAATCCTTCGGCAAGCGCCTCGCGGGCCGCCGCCGCCGACCGGTTCGGTGTGTGGATCCGGTCTAAAACGCCCAGCACCCGTGGCGACACTGACTGCATACCAAGCGACACCCTCGTGCAGCCGGCACCGCGCGCAGCTGCGAAAAAGTCCGGCCACGCCGACTCCGGGTTGGCTTCGGTGGTCACCTCGGCGCCCGCAGCCAGCTCGAAGTTGTCGCGCACCGACTGCAGCAGCGCCGCCAGTCGCTCGCCGCCCAATAGCGATGGCGTTCCGCCCCCGACGAACACCGTCTGCACCATCGGTGCGCCCAACCGCGCAGCCGCCAACTCGAGCTCGGACCGCAGCACCTGCAGCCATGCGTCGGGGTTGACCCCGCCCAGCTCGGCCGGGGTGTAGGTGTTGAAGTCGCAGTAGCCGCAGCGGGTTATGCAGAACGGCACGTGCACGTAGATGCCGAACGGTCCGCCCGGGCTCAGGTGCACATCGGGTAAGGCGACCTGCGCAGAACTTGCCGTCATGGCTGCCAATATCCCCGAGTCGCGGCACAACCTCCAGCGCTGACCAACACAAATGACATTTAGCGGGTATTTGCAGCGGAATCTCGGAAACCGTTGCGCTAAGTCTCAGGGTTCTCACGTAGTTTTGCTCACTGTGAGGAAAATTCCCCCCTGGTAGCAACGGCTCGCGGCATCCGTGGCACAATGGCCGAGTGACCGTCGCCCACCGCAGCCAGTTCCGCATCGCGTTGGTGGCGCGTCGGCATGTCGACCTCAAACGTGTCTGCAGCTGTCGCTGTCTGCCTTAATGTCGTAGACCCGCCCACCTGTACTTTCAGCTGGCACCCGGATCTGCGCCGCCGGGACAGCCAACCGGTGGTCTGCGCGGTCCAAGCCGGCTACTCCACAAAGGAGATTGCCGAATGACGTCCCCCCGCCCCGCTAAGGCCCGCAGCGAAGGCCAGTGGGCGCTCGGTGAGCGCGATCCGCTCAATCCCAACGAGCAATTCAAGAGGGACGACGACGCGCTCAACGTGCGCGACCGAATCCTCAACCATTACTCCAAGGCAGGCTTCGACAGCATCGACAAGGACGACCTGCGTGGCCGCATGCGCTGGATGGGGCTCTACACCCAGCGTGAACAGGGTTACGACGGCAGCTTCACCGGCGACGAGAATCTCGATCTACTCGAAGCCAAATACTTCATGATGCGGGTGCGTTGCGACGGCGGGGCGCTGTCCACCGCGGCGCTGCACACGCTGGGCCAGATTTCCACCGAGTTCGCTCGGGACACCGCCGACATCTCCGACCGGGAAAACGTGCAGTACCACTGGATCGAGATCGAGGATGTGCCCGAGATCTGGGAGCGACTGGCCGCGGTCGGGCTGCAGACCACCGAGGCGTGCGGCGACTGCCCGCGGGTGGTGCTGGGCTCACCACTGGCCGGCGAGTCGGTCGATGAGGTTCTCGACCCGACCTGGGCGATCGATGAAGTCGTTCGCCGCTACATCGGCAATCCGGAGTTCTCCAACCTGCCGCGCAAGTACAAGACCGCGATCTCGGGTCTGCAGGACGTCGCGCACGAGATCAACGACATCGCGTTCATCGGTGTCAACCACCCCGAGCACGGTCCCGGGTTGGATTTGTGGGTGGGCGGCGGCCTGTCCACCAATCCCATGCTGGCCCAACGGGTTGGTGCGTGGGTGCCGCTGGAGGAGGTACCCGACGTCTGGGAGGCCGTCACGTCGCTGTTCCGTGACTACGGCTACCGACGCCTGCGGGCGAAGGCCCGGCTGAAGTTCCTGATCAAGGACTGGGGTATCGAGAAATTCCGCGAGGTGCTCGAAACCGAATACCTCAAACGCAAACTCATTGATGGCCCGGCCCCCGAACCCGTCACCCACCCAATCGACCATGTCGGTGTACAGCGACTGAAGAACGGGCTCAACGCCGTCGGAGTGGCACCGATCGCTGGCCGGGTGTCGGGCACCATTTTGTCTTCGGTGGCCGACCTGGCCGAGCGGGCCGGGTCGGAGCGGATCCGCTTCACCCCATACCAGAAGCTGGTCATCCTCGACGTTCCCGACGACAAGCTTGACGAGCTGATTGCCGGTCTGGACGCGCTGGGGCTGCCCTCGCGGCCGTCGCACTGGCGCCGAAACCTGATGGCTTGCACCGGTATCGAATACTGCAAACTGTCGTTCGCCGACACTCGTGGGCGTTCCCAGGTGCTGGTGCCCGAGCTGGAGCGCCGGCTTGAGGACATCAACGCCCAACTGGACGTGCCGGTCACCGTCAACATCAACGGCTGCCCCAATTCGTGTGCGCGCATCCAGATTGCCGACATCGGTTTCAAGGGCCAGATGATCGACGACGGCCACGGCGGCTCGGTCGAGGGATTCCAAGTGCACCTGGGCGGCAGCTTGGGCCTCGACAGTGGCTTCGGCCGAAAACTGCGCCAGCACAAGGTCACCAGCGACGAGCTCGGCGACTACATCGACCGCGTCGTGCGGAATTTTGTCAAGCAGCGTGATGTGGGCGAGCGCTTCGCGAGGTGGGCGCTGCGCGCCGAGGAGGCGGATCTGCGATGAGCGGGGAGGCGAACGGGTTGACGGAGGCCGAACTACGGGCACTGGCCGAGCGTGGCGCGGCGGAGCTGGAAGGCGCCAGCGCCACCGACTTGTTGCGGTGGACCGACGAACACTTCGGGGGTGTCAGGGGACCGCGGCCCTCGGCGACGTGCAACTACGTGGTGGCCTCGAATATGCAGGACGCGGTGCTCGTCGACATTGCGGCCAAGGTACGCCCGGGCGTGCCAGTGCTGTTCTTGGACACCGGGTATCACTTCGTGGAGACGATTGGTACCCGTGATGCGGTCGAGGCGGTCTACGACATCAGGGTGCTCAACGTCACGCCCGAGCACACGGTCGCAGAGCAGGACGAGCTGCTGGGCAAGGACCTGTTCGCCCGCCAACCCAACGAGTGCTGCCGGTTACGCAAGGTCGCGCCGTTGTCCAAGGCGCTGCGCGGTTACTCCGCGTGGGTGACTGGCGTGCGCCGCGTCGAGGCGCCGACTCGCGCCAACGCTCCGCTGATTAGTTTCGACGAGGCGTTTCACCTTGTGAAGGTCAACCCGCTGGCCGCGTGGAGCGACGAGGACATGCGGGATTACATCGACGAACACGATGTACTAGTCAATCCGCTTGTCCACGAGGGTTATCCGTCGATCGGCTGCGCCCCTTGCACCGCGAAGGTGGCCGAGGGCGCCGATCCGCGCAGCGGACGCTGGGAGGGGCTGTCCAAGACGGAATGCGGGCTGCACGCCTCGTGACCGCGCCAGCGACGATGCAGTGGGGGCACCTCCCGCTTGCGGGGGACGAAGCGATGACAAGGAGCGGCGCCAAGTGACCGCACTTGTGCTGGCCGCGCACGGCAGCGCGGATCCGCGGTCGGCGGCCAATGCCTGGGCCGTCGCCGGCCGGCTGCGCCGCATGCGGCCCGGCCTCGACGTGCGTGTCGCGTTCTGCGAGCTGAATACCCCACGCCTTGTTGAGGTGATCACGCCAGATGCGGTGGTCACTCCGTTCCTGCTGGCCGACGCCTACCACGCACGCATCGACATCCCCCGGCAGATCGCCGGCTACGGCGTCACCGTGCGACAGGCCGACGTGCTCGGGGAGGACGACCGGCTGGTCTCCGTGCTGCACGAGCGGCTGGCCGAGCTGGGAGTCAGCACACTCGACCCGCAGCTGGGCGTGCTGGTGGTGGCCATCGGCTCGACGCATCCCGCGGCTAACGCGCGCAACGCCGAGGTGGCGCGCAAGCTGGTGGCGGGCACCCAGTGGGCTGGTGCGACAACGGCATTCGCGACCGGGTCGGGGCCGTCGCCGGCCGAGGCCGCCAGCCGGTTGCGCCGCCGCGGCGCCCACAGTGTGGTGATCGCGCCGTGGTTCCTGGCGCCCGGGCGCCTGACTGATCGAGTAGCGAACTACGCTGCCGCGGAAGGGATTCCGATGGCAGAGCCGCTGGGCGCGCACCGACTGGTGGCCGAGACGGTGCTGGATCGCTTCGATGCGGCGGTAGCCGATCGCGTCGCTGCCTAAACGATCACGCCGGCGGCCTATCCCCCGATGCTGATTGGGCCGACGTCAGCGTGCCGTAGTCCACGTCGGCCCCAGCGTCGCTACGCGTCGGTCCTTCTTCGGCGATCGGCGGTACCCGGGTGGCGTGCACGTACACGGTGTCCCCCTCCTGCAGGCCCAACGCCTCGGCATCGCCCCGGGTGATCTGAGCGATGAACGGCCCGCCGGTGGCGGCGTTGGTCAACTCCACGCGCACCTCAAAGCCGAGCATCACCAGGCGGTCGATGCTGGCGCGGACCACGCCGGTCGCCTCGGCGGTGCCGTCGCCGGCGACGATCTTCATGTCGGGTCTCCGGCCGACCCGGATGTCATGCGGACGAACCAGGATGCCGTTCAGCGTTGACACCGCACCCAGGAAGGACATCACAAAAGCGTTCGCTGGAGTGTCGTAGACGGCGCTCGGGGATCCCACCTGCTCGATGCGGCCATCTTTGAGCACGGCGATGCGGTCGGCCACATCGAGCGCCTCAGCCTGGTCGTGGGTGACCAGCACCGTGGTGACATGCACTTCGTCATGCAGCCGGCGCAGCCAGGCTCGCAGATCCTCGCGGACCTTGGCGTCCAGCGCACCGAACGGTTCGTCGAGCAGCAGCACTTGCGGGTCGACCGCCAGCGCGCGCGCCAGCGCCATGCGCTGGCGCTGGCCGCCGGAGAGCTGGCTGGGGTACCGGCTGTGAAAACCGCTGAGCCCCACCACCTTAAGCAGGTGGTCGACCTTCTCCGCGATCTCGGCCTTGGGCCGCCGGCGGATCTTCAAACCGAAAGCGACGTTGTCACGGACGGTCAGGTGCTTGAAGGCCGCGTAATGCTGGAACACGAAGCCGATATCGCGCCGCTGTGGCGGCACCCGGGTGACGTCGCGGCCGTTGATCGTGATGGTTCCGGTGTCCGGCTGATCGAGTCCGGCGATGGCGCGCAACAGAGTCGACTTGCCCGAGCCGCTGGGCCCCAGCAGCGCCGTCAGCGAGCCGGCGGGCACGTCGAAGTCGACGTTGTCCAATGCGACGAAGTCGCCGTAGCGTTTGTTGGCGCCCCGCACGACGATCGCGTTAGTCATATGTTCAAGCCCCCCTGTCAGGCCTGCTTGGTGGCTCGGTTACGGCGGGCATCGAGAATCACCTGGACGATCAGGACCACCACCGAGACCGCCATCAACAGCGTCGAAAGGGCATAGGCGCCATACTCAGCGCCCCGGTTGTAGCGGTCGGATACCAGCAGCGTCAACGTCTGAGATTGTCCCGGCAGGTTCGACGACACCATGATGACCGCGCCGTATTCACCGAGCGTACGGGCGATCGTCAACACGATCCCGTACGTGAGTCCCCACCGGATCGACGGCAGTGTGATCCGCCAAAACGTCTGCCACCAACTAGAACCCAGCGTTGCCGCCGCCTGCTCTTGATCGGTCCCCAGCTCGTGCAGCACCGGTTCGACCTCGCGCACCACGAATGGCAACGTGGCGAAGACGCTGGCGAGCACGATACCGGGCAAACCGAAGATGATCTTGAACCCGAAGTCTTTCTCGACGAAGCCCAGCAGCCCCGCCGATCCCCACAACACGATCAACGCCACGCCGACAACGACCGGCGAGACCGCAAACGGCAGATCAATGATCGCCTGCAGCACACCCTTGCCTCGGAACCGGTTGCGCGCCAGCATCAGTGCCGTCGGGATACCGAAGATCACGTTGAGCGGCACCACGATCGCCACCACCAGCAGCGACAAGTTCAGCGCGGACACCGCCGCTGGCGTGCTGACCCAGGCGTAGAACTGCCCGAAACCCGGTGTGAAAGTTCGCCACAGGATCAGCGCCACCGGAACGATGAGCAGCACAAAGACGTAGCCGAGTGCAAGGAAGCGAAGCAGGTAGCGGACCTGCGGCAACGTCGTCATGCCGACAACTCCTCGCGTTTGGCCGCGCGCGAACCGAGGAAACGTAAAATGAACAGCACGGCAAACGAGATAACCAGTAAGACAATCGATATCGCGGCGGCGCCGGTGCGGTCGTCGTTTTCGATCAAGGTCCGGATCCACTGCGAGGACACCTCGGTCTTGCCGGGCACCGCCCCACCGATCAGGACGACCGATCCGAATTCCCCGATAGCCCGCGAGAACGCCAGCCCCGCACCGGTTAATAAAGCCGGAGTTAGAGACGGCAGCACGACGGCGGTGAAGATCGTCGTGTTTTTGGCGCCCAGCGACGCGGCCGCTTCCTCGGTCTCGCGGTCAATTTCAAGTAGCACCGGCTGGACGGCCCGCACCACGAACGGCAGCGTGACGAACGCCAGCGCCACGCCCACACCCCATCCGGTGTGCTGCAAGTGCAGTCCGACGGGGCTGTTGGTCCCGTAGAGGGCCAGCATTACCAGGCTGGCCACAATCGTTGGCAACGCGAACGGCAGATCGATGATGGCGTCGATGAGCCGCTTGCCCGGGAAGTCGTCGCGTACCAGCACCCAGGCGATCAGCAGACCGAAGACCACGTTGACGACGGTGACGCCGACGGAGATGGTCAGCGTCACCCGGAAGGACTCAAGCGCGGCTTTCGAGGTGACCGCGAGCCGGAAGGCCGGCCAGCCGCCGCCGGCAGCTTGCCAGCCGATCGCGGCCAACGGCAGCAACACGATCACCGAAAGCCACACCATCGAAACGCCGACTCGCAATGACGTGCCGCCACCGCGTAAACCGTTGCGGCCCGGTGTTTTGTCGCTACGGGTGGGTCCGGCCACCGCCGGCTGAGGTGTTAGTGCCGTCGTCATCCGGTGGCCTGCATGTAGATCCTGGTGATGCTGCCGGAGGTTTTGTCGAACAGTTGCGCATCCACGCTGTCCCAGCCGCCGAGATCAGCGATCGTCCACAGCTTGACCGGCGTCGGGAACTGACCGCGGACATCGGCGGCGACAGCGGGATCGACGGGGCGGAATCCGGCTGCTGCCCAAAGTTTCTGGGCCTGCGCGGTGTACTGGAAGTTCTTGAACGCAGTGGCGGCATCCAGGTGGGTGCTGTTGGTCACCACCGCAAGGGGGTTTTCGATTTTGAACGTCTGCGGCGGAAGCAGGTGGGTGACCGGCTTGCCTTGACGTTCGGTGGCGATCGCCTCGTTCTCGTAACTGATCAGGACGTCACCGCTGCCTTGGACGAACACATCGGTGGCCTCCCGCCCCGACGCGGGCCGCAGTTTGACGTGCTGGCCCACCAGCTTGTTGATGAAGTCAAGGCCCGCATGGGGATCGTGGCCACCGCCGCTCTTGACGGCGTACGGGGCAAGCAAATTCCACTTCGCCGAGCCTGAACTGAGCGGGCTGGGCGTGATGACCTCCACGCCGGGTCGCAGCAGATCGTCCCAGTCCTTGATGTTCTTGGGATTCCCGGGCCGCACCACCAGGGTCACCACCGATCCGAACGGGATGCCTTTGGTGGCGTCTTTGTCCCAGTCGCTGGAAACTTTGCCCGCCTTGACCAGTCGGGTGATATCGGGCTCGACGGAGAAGTTGACGATATCGGCGGGTTTGCCGTCGGCGACACCGCGTGACTGGTCACCTGAGGCGCCGTAGGAGGTGATCACCTGTACGGTCTTGCCGTCTTGCGATGAGTTAAACGCTGGAATCACTTTGCTCCAACCGGGTTCTGGAGCCGAATAGGCGACCAGCGTGATGCTTGTGTGCGCGTTAGCCGGGCCGCCGCCGCCGACGACGTCGCTGGCGCCGCCGTGACAGGCCGCGATCACGCCCGCAACGACAGTCATCGTGACGGCATGTCGCAAACCCGCAGCACCCCTGATGTCGTCGAGCAATTATCGACCTTTCGATGTCGGGCTGAAGACCTGACGAATTCCCGTCGCGAGGGAAAGGCGAGTTTCAGCGCGCGGGCAGAAGGTCAGCGACAACAATGCACGTCAGCAACAGCGCAATCGCCGACGGCAATGAGCGTCAAGACATGACACTCGGTGTTGCCAGAGGCTGCGTGCATGGCCGAAGCCTAACAGAATCCGCTGGACCCGCAGCTGGGCCGCTGCAGGTCAGCGGGTCAGCAACCAGGCGACGATCACCAGCACCACCAGCGCGACCAGCACCAACGTCACCTGTGATCGCGGCATGCCCGTTTTTCTGCTCATTCGGGTTCTTCGTCGCTATGGCGAACACGCCGTACCAGCTCGATACCCCTTATGCCACGGCCCAGCAGGCCATCGAGCGCTACCGCGATGCCGTAAGCCAACGCCAACACCACCGGCATCACCACGATGGTCTGCAAGACGAACCCCAGCCCCGACAGCCACAACTCGACGCCGTCCCACCAACTGAGGATCCCGTTCACCGGGCTCACCCTATTCCGCGCGGCTAAACGAAGCCAACATGCCAAGATCGGCGCATGCCGCCAGTACCCGATGAGTGCACCTGCGTCATTGCCGGCGGTGGGCCGGCTGGGATGATGCTCGGTTTGCTGCTGGCCCGCGCCGGCGTCGATGTCACGGTGATGGAGAAGCACGCCGATTTTCTGCGGGATTTCCGCGGCGACACGGTACATGCCAGCACGCTGCGCCTGCTCGACGAGCTCGGCCTGGGCCAGCAGTTCGCCGAAATTCCGCATCGCGTCATCGACTCCGCCCGCATGCAGGTGCAAGGTGTCCCGATCGACATCGATTTCAGCCGGGTCCCCGGCGTGCACAAACATCTGGCGCTGGTACCGCAATGGGATTTCCTGGAGTTGCTGGCCGCTGCCGCCGAAGCCGAGGCCAGCTTCAGATTGCTGCGCTGCACCGAGGCGGTCGGCGTCCTCCGGGACGCGGATCGGGTCGTCGGGGTGACGTATCGCGGCCCGGACGGGCAGACCCGGGAGATGCGCGCCGCGCTGACAGTCGCCTGCGACGGCCGCTCCTCGACGCTGCGCGCGGCGACGGGTCTGGTGCCGCGCGCTTTCGGCGCGCCGATGGACGTGTGGTGGTTCCGGTTGCCGCGCCGGCCCGACGACCCGCGCGGGCTTGCCGGCGTGCTGGACACCGGACGCGCCGCCATCACGATCGACCGGGGTGACTACTACCAAATCGCCTACATCATCCCAAAAGGATCCGACGCCGAACTCCGGGCGCAGGGAATCGATGCGCTGCGGCGCAATTTGGTGAGCCTGGTACCTTGGCTGGCAGACCGGGTCAGCGCGTTGACATCGTTCGATGACGTGAAACTGCTTGACGTTCAACTTAATCGGCTACGCCGGTGGTATTGCGACGGGCTGTTGTGCATTGGTGATGCCGCACACGCGATGTCACCGGTCGGAGGTGTCGGTATCAACCTGGCCGTGGCCGACGCGGTTGCCGCCGCGCGGATTCTGGCCAAACCGCTGCGGGCCCGCCGGGTTTCCAAGCGGCAGTTGGCGCGGGTTCAGGTGCGTCGCTGGATACCGGCGGCGATTCTGCAAGGGCTGCAACGGATGATCCACGCCAACGCGATCGCGGCTGCCGTGGGTAGTGACGTCGCGGACCACAAGCCGCCGCGTGGGGTGCAGCGGGTCAGCCGCATTCGGTTGTTGCGGCAGCTGGCCGGATACCTGGTGGCAATCGGTCCGTTGCCCGAGCATGCGCCCAAATACGCGCAGCGCTAGACGCCGGGCAGGTCGGCGGATCATGATGTCGGGATGGTTCTTCACGCGCAGCCTGCCGATGAGGCCGCAAAGAAGGCCGACTCTGCAACCTTTGCCATCGCGTCCCCGGCGATGTCTCACTCGAGCGGGCCGCTGCGTAACCCGTTTCCGCCGATCGCCGACTACGCGTTTTTGTCTGACTGCGAGACGACCTGTTTGATCTCGCCGGCGGGCGCGGTGGAGTGGCTGTGCGTGCCCCGCCCCGATTCGCCGAGTGTGTTCGGCGCGATCCTGGACCGCAGCGCCGGCCATTTCCGGCTTGGGCCGTATGGCGTTTCGGTGCCGTCGGCGCGACGCTACCTGCCCGGCAGCCTGATCATGGAGACCACCTGGCAAACCCACACCGGCTGGCTGATCGTGCGCGACGCGTTGGTGATGGGGCCCTGGCATGACCTTGAGCGACGATCGCGAACGCATCGCCGCACCCCGATGGATTGGGACGCCGAGCATATCCTGCTGCGCACCATACGTTGCGTCAGTGGAACCGTCGAACTGCTGATGAGCTGCGAGCCGGCGTTCGACTACCACCGCGTTGGCGCTACCTGGGAATACTCCGCCGACGGCTACGGCGAGGCCATTGCGCGGGCTAACAAAGATCCCGATACCCATCCGACGCTGCGGTTGACCACCAACTTGCGGATCGGTTTGGAGGGCAGAGAAGCACGGGCGCGCACCCGAATGACGGAAGGCGATAACGCCTTCGTCGCCTTGAGTTGGTCCAAATACCCGGCGCCGCAGACCTTCGAAGAGGCCGCCGACAAAATGTGGAACACCGCCGAGTGCTGGCGGCAGTGGATCAATATCGGCAACTTCCCCGACCACCCGTGGCGGGCCTATCTGCAACGCAGCGCGCTCACTCTGAAAGGGTTGACGTATTCGCCCACCGGCGCGCTGCTGGCTGCCTGCACCACCTCACTTCCCGAAACACCACAGGGCGAACGCAATTGGGACTATCGGTATGCCTGGGTGCGCGACTCGACATTTGCATTGTGGGGGCTCTACACCCTGGGGCTCGACCGCGAGGCCGACGATTTCTTCTCGTTCATCGCCGACGTGTCTGGCGCCAACAACGGTGAAAGCCAACCGCTACAAGTGATGTACGGCGTCGGTGGGGAACGCCGGCTGGTAGAGGAGGAACTACCCCATCTGTCCGGCTATGACCATGCCAACCCGGTGCGCATCGGCAACGGCGCCTATAACCAGAACCAGCACGACATCTGGGGCGCCATCCTCGATTCGTTCTACCTACACGCCAAGTCACGCGAGCAGGTTCCGGACACGCTGTGGCCGGTGCTGAAAAACCAGGTGGAAGAGGCGATCAAGCACTGGCGCGAGCCCGACCGCGGCATCTGGGAGGTGCGCGGGGAACCTCAGCACTTCACGTCGTCGAAAATCATGTGCTGGGTGGCGGTCGATCGCGGAGCGAAACTTGCTGAGCGGCAAGGCGAGACGCAGTACGCACAGCAATGGCGCGCGATCGCCGAGGAGATCAAAGCCAACATCCTGGAAAACGGTGTGAATTCTCGAGGGGTGTTCACCCAGCGCTACGGCAGCGACGCGCTGGATGCCTCGTTGCTGCAGGTGGTGTTGACTCGCTTCCTGCCGTCGGACGACCAGCGGGTGCGGGCCACCGTCCTCGCCATTGCCGACGAACTCACCGAACAAGGTCTGGTGCTGCGGTACCGCGTCGAGGAGACCGACGACGGACTTACCGGCGAGGAAGGCACATTCACCATCTGCTCGTTTTGGCTGGTGTCGGCTCTGGTCGAGATCGGCGAGGTGAGCCGCGCCAAACATCTGTGTGAGCGGCTACTGTCGTTCGCCAGCCCGCTGTACCTCTACGCCGAAGAGATCGAGCCGGCCACCGGACGGCATCTCGGGAACTTCCCACAGGCTTTCACCCACCTGGGGCTGATCAACGCTGTGGTGCACGTGATCCGGGCCGAGGAAGAAGCCGACAGCACCGGGGTGTTCCAACCCGCCAACGCGCCGGTGTAGACCGACACTCTCAGCTCAGCTCGCTGACTTTGTCCATCATCGCGTGGGCGATGTCGACGCCGCTGGTGTCCGGGTTGGCCGATCCTGGGTCGGAAGCGCGTCGGTCGCCGAAGAAGACCACCTCGACCTCAACTATGCAGTTCAACTGGACACCGACGGCACGCGCCTGTGGTGTGGGCTGCAGGGCCGGCATGTTGGGCAATTCCGCGGTCGCGGTATTAGTCGCCGCGACAATGGAATCGGCAACGCGGACGTCGTCGATAGTGGTCGTCGTTTTGATCGGGCCGGTTTGTTCTGTCGTCGTCGTGCCCTTGCACTGCTGCCACTGCTCCGGGAATTTCGCGAACAGCGTCGCCGCTTGTGCGGCCGAGGGCAGCGTGACCACGCCCTCCATAACGCTGATTACTTGGGCCGGATCGCCGTTGTTCCACCACGTCTCCGACGCCACGTCCTTGACGTCGGCGGACTGGTAGACGCTCTTCTGCAGCATCGTCGTCACGCCCGGGCAACCAGGCGGCGACCCCGAGCTGTCACTGTCGTCGAGCTTGTCGGGTCCGCCGAACCTGGGCGGCTGACGGGCCACAAAAGGCTGGCTGAGTATCCGCGACAGCGCGGCGTCGTCGAGTAGTACCTGCCTGACGATTTGGCCGGTAAGCGGTCGCGGCTTCAGATTCGGCGCCGGCTTCGGCGTGCCGCCGACAACCGGACCGCAGCCCACCGCCAACGCGGCCACCACCGTCAACGCCGTCGCCGGTCCAACGATCCGCATGGCTACTTTTTACCCTTGTCCCCCGCGGCGTCGGTGGACAGCGCGGCGACGAACGCCTCCTGCGGCACGTCGACCCGACCGATGGTCTTCATCCGCTTCTTGCCCTCTTTCTGCTTCTCGAGCAGCTTGCGCTTGCGGGTGATGTCACCGCCGTAGCACTTCGACAGGACGTCCTTGCGGATCGCGCGAACCGCAAGCCGCCAGCAGCCTTGCTATGGGTAACAACCTACCGTTGTTGCGACGGCTGGCCGGATACCTGGTGGCGATGGGTCCGCTTCCCGAGGATGCGCCTAACCACACGCAGCGGTAGACACCGGGCAGTTCGGCCCATCATGATGTCGGCTGGTTCGCCGAGCTCTACGCCAAGGAGATCGAGCCGGCCACCGGCCGTAGCATTCCACTAAACTGACCCGCGCACGTCTCGTGGCGACAGGAACCCGGTGAAAGTCCGGGGCGGTTCCGCCACTGTGAGGGCCTTGGTGTCCAGCCACGGGCCTGAGCCAGACACTGGCCACGAGGCGCTCCGCCGGACGGGGCGAGAACCCCGAGGAGGAACCCCGTGAATACCGATGATGCACCGCAGCGCGTCCATCGCATCGCGTTGCTGTCCACGTCCGATACCGACCTGCTCTCCGCCCGCGCCTCACTCGCGGCCTACAAATTGGGCAACCCTGCGCGTCAATCCATCGAGGCCGTGCTCGACGGTGCCGAGGTGGTCGTGCTTCGGGTGCTCGGTTCCTCGGCGGAGGTCGCCGACGAACTCAGCGCGCTGCGCGCCACCGGGTTGCCGCTGGTCGTGCTCGGCGGCGAACGTATGCCCAGCGCCGAACTGATGGAACAGTCGTCGGTGCCCATCGGGCTTGCGGCGCAAGCACACTCGTACCTCGCCGAGGGTGGTCCGGCGAACCTCGCGCAGTTGCACGCTTTTCTGTGCGACACCGTGTTGCTCACCGGGCAGGGTTTCGACGAGCCGGTGGTGATCCCCGAGTGGGGATACGCCGAGCGCGCTGTTATTGGGACCGCTGACGTCGATGCACGGATCGGCGTGCTGTATTACCGGGCCCACGAGGTCAGCGGCAATTCCGGCTTCGCGCACGCACTCGCCGACGCGATCGAAGCGGCCGGCACCGCGGTCGGCGTCCCGATCTTCGCGTCCTCCCTACGTAGCGCGCCTGACGAACTGTTCGACGCACTCGCCACCCTGGATGCCGTTGTGATCAGCATGCTGGCTGCCGGGGGCTCGAAGTCGGCTTCCGCCGGCGCGGGTGAGGACGATGCCTCGTGGGACATCGAACGCATCGCCGCGATGAACATCCCAGTGCTGCAGGGGCTTTGCCTTACTTCGTCGCGCGCCGAATGGGACTCCAACGACGACGGCGTCACCCCGCTCGACTCCGCGACGCAGATCGCGATCCCCGAGTTCGACGGGCGCATCATCACCGCGCCGTATTCCTTCAAGGAGGTCGACGCCGACGGTCTTCCGCACTACGTGGCTGATCCGGAGCGCTGCGCGCGGGTCGCCGCCATCGCGGTCAAACACGCTTTGCTGCGCCGGGTGCCCAACGAACAGAAAAAACTGGCGCTGGTGCTCTCGGCCTATCCCACCAAGCACTCTCGCGTCGGCAACGCCGTCGGACTCGACACCCCAGCGTCCGCGGTGCGGCTACTCCGACGCCTCGCGCAGGACGGCTACGACGTCGGCGACGGCTTTGGTGTGCTCGGAATCGAGGATGAGACCCGAGCCGGCGACCGGCTGATGCACACCCTCATCGACGCTGGCGGCCAGGACGAACAGTGGCTCACGACCGAGCAGGTCGCCGATGCGCAGGTGAAGGTGGCTTCGGCGCAGTACGCAAAGTGGACCGCCGACCTTCCCGCGCAACTGCGTGACGCCATGGCCGACGCGTGGGGCCCGGCACCGGGACGGCTGTTCGTCAACGACGACGGCGACCTCGTGCTCGGCGCCCTGCGGTCGGGCAACATTGTGCTGATGATCCAGCCACCGCGCGGATTCGGCGAGAACCCGGTGGCGATCTACCACGACCCCGACCTGCCGCCCAGCCATCACTATCTCGCGGCGTATCGGTGGCTGGAGCACGGTTTCGGCGCCCACGCGGTGGTGCACCTCGGCAAGCACGGCTCGATGGAGTGGTTGCCGGGCAAGCACGCTGCGCTGTCGGCGGCGTGTGCCACCGACGCCGTGCTTGGAAACCTGCCACTGATCTACCCGTTCCTGGTCAACGATCCCGGCGAGGGTGCGCAGGCGAAACGGCGCGCGCACGCCACCATCGTCGACCACCTGATCCCGCCGATGGCGCGCGCCGAGAGTTACGGCGACATCGCACGGCTCGAACAACTACTCGACGAGTACGGGAACATCGCGGCGATGGACCCGGCCAAGCTCCCGGCCATCCGCGGCGAGATCTGGAACCTGATGCGCGCCGCGGAGATGCACCGTGATCTCGGACTCGATGACCGGCCGGACGACGACGAGTTCGACGACTTCCTGCTGCACGTCGACGGCTGGCTCTGCGAGATCAAGGACGCCCAGATCCGCGACGGGTTGCACGTGCTCGGTGAAGCGCCCGAAGGAGCGGCGCGCGTCAACCTCGTTCTCGCGATCCTGCGCGCCACCCAGGTGTGGGGTGGTCAGGACCATGCCGTCCCCGGGTTGCGTACCGCCCTCGGGTTGAAGGAGGGCGCCGAGATCGCTGCGGTCGACGAGATCGAGACCCGCGCACGCGCGCTGGTCGAGGCCATGGAGGCCGCCGGTTGGCACGCCGACGCCGTCGACGCCCTGCACGAAGCGCCCGACGTGCGCATGGCCCTGCGGTTCGCGGCGACGGAGGTGGTACCGCGGCTGGCAGGCACCGCAGGCGAACTCGACGCCGTGATGCAGGCGCTGGCGGGTGGTTTCGTGCGCCCCGGTCCCTCGGGGTCGCCGCTGCGGGGCCTGGTCAACGTGCTGCCCACGGGCCGCAACTTCTACACCGTGGACCCGCGTGCGGTGCCGTCGCGGCTGGCCTGGCAGACCGGGCAGGCGATGGCGGAGTCGCTGCTGCAGCGCTACCTCGACGACACCGAGACCTACCCCGAGTCGGTCGGGCTGTCGGTGTGGGGCACCAGCGCGATGCGCACCTCCGGCGACGACGTGGCTGAGGTGCTGGCGCTGCTCGGCGTACGGCCGGACTGGGACGAGGCGTCCCGCCGCCTGAGTCGGCTGGAAATCATCCCGCTCGAGGAGCTCGGCCGGCCCCGCATCGATGTGACCGTCCGCATCTCCGGATTCTTCCGCGATGCCTTCCCGCACGTGGTGATGATGCTCGACGACGCGGTGCGGATGGTGGCGCTGCTCGACGAGCCGGACGAGGACAACTACGTGGCCGCGCACGCCCGCGCCGACCTCGCCGACCACGGTGACGAAAGGCGGGCCACCACACGCGTTTTCGGCTCCAAGCCGGGCTCTTACGGCGCGGGCATCCTTCAGGTCGTCGAAGCGGGCACCTGGCGCGACGACAAGGACCTCGCCGAGGTCTACACCGCCTGGGGTGGGTTCGCCTACGGTCGCGGACTGGACGGCGCCGCCGCCGCCGCCGACATGCGCACTAACTACGCACGAATCAAGGTGGCGGCCAAGAACATCGACACGCGCGAACACGACATCGCCGACAGCGATGACTACTTCCAGTACCACGGTGGCATGGTCGCGACGGTGCGCGCCTTGACCGGGACCGACCCTAAGGCCTACGTCGGCGACTCGACCACGCCGGACGCGGTGCGCACCCGCACGCTGGCCGAGGAAACCACACGGGTCTTCCGCGCCCGGGTGGTCAACCCGCGCTGGATCTCGGCGATGCGCAGGCACGGGTACAAGGGCGCCTTCGAACTCGCCGCCACCGTCGATTATCTCTTCGGCTTTGACGCCACCGCGGGTGTCGTGCACGACTGGATGTACGAGAAGCTCGCGGAGTCCTATGTGCTCGACCCGACGACGCGGGAGTTCCTCAACCAGTCCAATCCGTGGGCGCTGCATGGCATGGTCGAGCGCCTGCAGGAAGCGGCCGACCGCGGCCTGTGGGCCGACCCGTCACCGGAGACGATGGCCGCGTTGCGGCAGGCCTACCTCGAGGTGGAGGGCGACATCGAGGGTCGCGTCGGTGACTGACGCGGTCCGGGTACGCATCCTGGGCGTCGGCATGGGACCTCAGCACGTGACGCCGGAAGTGGCCGACGCCCTGCGGTCGGTCGACTATGTGCTGGCCGCCGACAAGGGCGCCGACCACGGCGACGATGGATTGCTGGCGTTGCGGCGCGCGATCATCGATGCGCATGCCGACGGTGCGGTAAAGGTCGTGGAGGTCAGCGACCCGCGGCGCGACCGCTCGGCGGGGCTGACCACCGAGGGCTACGAGGGCGCGGTCGCCGGCTGGCACGACGCCCGCGCTGCCGCCTATGCCGACGCGCTACGCGAGCGCGGTGGCACTGCGGCGTTCCTGGTCTGGGGTGACCCATCGCTCTACGACTCGACCATCCGCGTGGTGGAGAAGATCAAGGAACTCGGCGTACCAGTCGAATTCGACGTACTGCCGGGAATCAGCGCTCCGCAACTGCTCGCCGCACGGCACCGCATCGTCCTGCACGAGGTTGGTCGCCCCGTCCACGTCACCACCGGCCGCAGGCTGCAGGAGGCCGTCGCCGCCGGGCAGGACAATATCGTCGCCATGCTCAACCCACCGCCGCACCGCCTCGACCTCACCGGCCTGGACGACTGGGCGGTGTGGTGGGGCGCCAATCTCGGCGCCACCGGTGAGCGCCTGGTCGCGGGGCGACTCGGCGATGCCGTCGGGCACATCGCCGACGCACGCGCGAAAGCTCACACCGAGGCCGGCTGGGTAATGGATCTCTTCCTGCTGAGGAAGCACTGATGGCTGGAACCACCGGCGCTGCCATTCCTGCCACCGGCCGCGCCGCGACGTCCCTGCGGGTGCTGCTGCTAGGCGGGACGTCGGAAGCCCGCGCACTCGCCGCGAAGCTGGTGCACGACGGGGTCAACGTGACGAGCTCACTGGCTGGCCGGGTCGCCCGGCCGCGAATGCCGGTCGGGTCAGTGCGAATCGGCGGATTCGGCGGAATCGAAGGGCTGCGACGGGCGTTGACCGACTTCGACGCCGTGATCGATGCCACCCACCCCTTCGCGGCAACTATCTCCGCCAATGCCGCATCCGCCTGCGCCGACCAAGCGCGGCCGCTGTTGCGATTGCAGCGTCCCAGCTGGGCCCAACGGGCCAGGACGTCATGGCATTGGGTGAGCTCCCACCGCGACGCGGCCGAGCATGCGCGAAGGCTGGGCAACCGACCGCTACTCACCGTGGGCCGCCAGCAGCTGGGGGCGTTCGTCGGAGCGCTCGGTGAGTTGGCGGTGCTCGCACGCGTAGTCGATGAGCCGGAGTTCGTGCTGCCACCGACGTGGCGGCTGATCAACGACCGCGGACCCTACGCCATGCCCGGCGAGTTGGCGCTGCTCCGCGAGCACCGGGCGGACGTGCTTGTCACCAAGGATTCCGGTGGTGAGTACACCTGGCCGAAGATGCAGGCCGCCGAAGAGTTGGGAGTTCCGGTCGTCATCGTGCGCCGGCCCACCGTTCCACCTGGGGTATCGGTGGTGTCAGACGTCGACGATGCCGTCGAATGGCTACGCGCGCAATGCAACTCGCCGCGGCCGTGACCGCTCCCCTAGGCCGCTCACCGGGAGGACCCCAGGGCATCCTGGGGCGGTGGAGAAGACGGGGGGTCAAAGGCACGCGATGGGATCTTCGGGATCGACGGGATCTTCGGGACGTGCGCATCTTGCGTGCCGGTGGACGGCGTGGGCGAACCGCTGAGCCAGGGCGGGGTGGCCGGCCCAATGCGTGTGGAGGTAGGCGGCGTGCAGCGTGGGCGTGGCGAAACCGTCGGGGCCCGTGGGCAGCTGCCATGCCGGGCTCACGGCTCGGCTGTCCACACCGGCCGAGATCACTTCGGTGCCGTGGAATTCGTGTCCCGTGACCTGCGCACCCGCTTCGGCAAGCAGGGAGTCGGCAGGGCTGGTGGCGGTTCGATAACCAAGGGTCAGCCGTGGGGTCATCGCTGCTTCAAAAGACACCGCTCCGACCATGGGGGTGCCGTCGAGGCTGCGGCACAGGTAGAGCAGCCCCGCGCACTCGGCGACCGTCGGGACGCCCGCGGTGACGGCGGCGCGCAATTCGGCGATCAGGGACCGGTTGTCGGCGAGTTCGCCGGCGTGCACTTCGGGGAAACCGCCGCCGAGGTAGATGCCGGCGGTTCCCGGAGGAAGGGCCGGGTCGACGAGCGGGTCGAATTCGATCACGTCGCATCCGGCGGCACGCAGGAGCTCTTCGGTTTCGGCGTATCGGAAGGTGAACGCGCGACCGCCCGCCATCGCGACGACGGGCCGGGCTCGGGTCGGGGCCTGGACTTCCTGAGCTGGGTCCCACGCCGTTCCATGCAGCGCCACGGCATCATGGGCGAGGCGGAGCACGGCGTTGAGGTCGACGTGCGCGGCGATGACGTCCGCAATGCGCGCCAAAGTGGTAGCCGACTCGGCGCGTTCGGCGGCAGGTACCAGACCGAGATGACGTGATGGAGTCTCCACGCCTTCGTCGCGATGTAGGACGCCGAGCACCGGAATGCCGGTCGGGGCGAGCGCGTCGCGGACCTCGTCGGCGTGCCGCGCGGTGCGCGCCTTATTGAGGATCACGCCCGCGATGCGCACCGAGGGGTCGAACGCCGCCAGACCGGCGACGACCGCCGCGTGAGTCCGCGATGCGTGCGAAATGTCGACGACGAGCAGCACCGGGGACGCCGTCAGGGCGGCGACGTGGGCGGTGGATGCTTCTCCCGCGGTACCGAGTCGGCCGTCGAACAGGCCCATCACGCCTTCGATAACGGCGACGTCCGCCGATCTCGCGCCGTGCAGCAACAGCGGGACAATCCGGTGTTCGCCGACGAGGAACGGGTCGAGGTTGCGGCCCGCCCGCCCGGTGGCCATGGCGTGATAGCCGGGGTCGATGAAATCAGGTCCCACCTTGCTGCCGGCGACCGTCAAGCCGCGTCGAGCCAGTGCGACCATCAATCCGGTTGCGACGGTGGTCTTTCCGTGCCCGGACGCAGGCGCGGCGACGACGAAGCGGGGAAGGTCGGTGACTACCACTCGATGCCTCGCTGGCCTTTCTGACCGGCATCCATCGGGTGCTTCACCTTCTTCATCTCGGTGACGAGGTCGGCGATGTCCATCAACTGCGGATCGGCCCCGCGACCTGTCACCACGACGTGCTGGTGGCCCGGCCGGGCCCTCAGGGTTTCGGTGACGTCGGCAATATCGACCCAGCCCCAATTGATGGGGTAAGTGAACTCGTCGAGCACGTAGAGGTCGTGGGTTTCGGCGGCAAGGCGTCGCTTGATTTCGGCCCAGCCGGCTGCCGCGGCCTGCGCATGGTCGACCTCGCTGCCAGCCTTGCGGCTCCATGACCAGCCCGACCCCATCTTGTGCCATTCGACGGCGCCACCCTCACCCGTCTCGGTGTGCAGCGCGCCCAGCCGCTCCAGCACGGTCTGCTCACCGATGCGCCATTTGGCCGATTTGACGAACTGGAACACTCCGATGCGGAATCCTTGATTCCATCCGCGCAGCGCCAACCCGAAGGCGGCGGTCGACTTCCCCTTGCCATCGCCAGTGTGCACGATCAGAAGGGGTCGATTGCGGCGTTGGCGCGTCGTGAGCTGGTCATCGGGCACGATGAGAACCTGACCCTGTGGCATCAGGCCGCTCCGGGAGTTGCGCCGCGGACGATGTCGGTCAGCGCTTCGGCGTTCACGTGACCGAGGGGCACGTAATCGGCATGCAGGTGTTGGGCCAACGTCGCGGCCAGGCCCATCCGCATCCGTCCGCTTTCGCAGTCGACGACGATGCAGCCGATTCCTTCGTTCGCCAGATACGCCGCGACCTGGCGGGACCGTCCGATGGCGTCAGGTCCGGCCGTCGCGCGACCGTCGGTGACGATGACGAGCAGCGGCCGTCGGCTCGGATCGCGCAGGCGTTCGCGCCGCACCACCTCGACGGCCTTCATCAGACCTTCGGCAAGTGGAGTCCGCCCTCCGGCGGGGAGGTCGGCCAGTCGTTTCGCCGCAATGTCAACCGAACCGGTTGGGGGAAGGGCGATCTCGGCCGCGCGGTTCCGGAAGGTGACCACGCCGACCCGGTCGCGTCGTCGGTAGGCGTCGAGCAGAAGCGACAGGATGGCCGTCTTGACCTGATGCATCCGTTCGCGGGCAGCCATGGATCCCGAGGTGTCGACGACGAATACCACCAGGTTGGCTTCGCGTCCCTCGCGGACGGCCCGACGCAGGTCGGTGGGCCGCAGGAGGAGCCGGCCGCTGCTGCGGCCCCGAGCGGCCTGGTGCGGTGCGGCAGCACGCACGGTCTCAACGAGATGGATGCCGGAACCAGTGCTCAAGTGCGACCGGGTGCGCCGGCCAGTCGTCGTCCGGGCGCGGCTGCGGCGACCAGCATGTCCGTCCCCGACCCCGCGAACGGTGAAAAGCCGTGTCTTGTACGGCTCGCCGGCACCGACCGGTGCGCGGTCTGCTGGTGCAGAGGTCGGATCCGGCTGGCCGCCGGCCCCTGGCGGCGGCGCGTCGCCGGTGTCGTCGTTGCCGTGCCCACCACCGGGACCGTCGGGATCGGTGTCGGGATCGGGGCCGTCATCGGTGTCAGGAGGCAACAGTTCGTCGAGTTCGTCGTCGTCGAGGCCGGGAGCGTCGAACGGATTGCGCCGGCGGCGATGCGGGAGAGCGAGCCTGGCGGCCGCGCGCAGGTCTTCGACGTTCACTTCTTCGCGGTCGTGCCACGCGGCATGAGCGGCGGCCGCCCGCGCCATGACGATGTCGGCTCGCATGCCGTCGACACCGGCCGCCGAGCAGACTTCGGCGATCTTGAGCAGTGCTGCGTCAGTGAGCTGGACTCGGGCCAGGATCGACTGGGCCTGTCGAATTCGGATGCGAAGCCGTTCTTCGGCATTCGCGTAGCGGGTTTGGAAGGCCTGCGGGTCCGCGTCGAACGCCAGTCGTCGGCGCACGACCTCGGCACGCTGCGCCGGGTCTCGCGGTGCGGCAACCTCGACGGTGAGGCCGAAGCGGTCGAGCAGCTGGGGCCGCAGCTCGCCCTCCTCGGGATTCATCGTCCCGACGAGCACGAACTTCGCCGAGTGGGTGACGGATATGCCGTCGCGCTCCACGGTGACGGCCCCCATGGCGGCCGCGTCGAGCAGTAGATCGACCAGGTGGTCGTGCAGGAGGTTCACTTCGTCGACGTACAGGATGCCGCGATGCGCCTTCGCCAGCAGACCCGGCTCGAAGTGCACGGCGCCGTCGCTCAGCGCCTGCTGGAGATCGATCGAACCTGCCACGCGGTCTTCCGTGGCGCCGACGGGAAGCTCGACCAGTCGTACGGGCCGGGTTTCCACGGGCGTATCGGGACCGAACGGGCCGTCCGGTGAGAGCGGGTTCGGCTCAGCCGGGTCCGTGGAGAACCGGTCACCGGCGATCACGTCGATGTGCGGGAGTATCTGGGTGAGTGCGCGCACCAGCGTCGACTTCGCGGTGCCCTTCTGGCCGCGCACGAGCACGCCGCCGATGCCGGGATCCACGACGCAGAGAATGAGCGCCAACGCCATGGCGTCGAGCCCACCGGGGGCGTCGGGATCGCCGCCGAGCACGGCCGGAAACGGATACAGCTGATCAGTCGGGGGCATGGTGAAGCTCCACTCGTGTTTGCCGAAATCTCGCCGGCTTACCTCGGTTGCTAGCATCGCCGACGTGCCGACCCTTGACCCGCATTTGGTTGTCGTCGGTATCGGTGCCGACGGCTGGGACGGGCTGCCGGCGGCGACGCGGGCCGTGATCCTGTCGGCGGAGGTCGTTCTGGGCGGGCAGCGTCAGCTGGCGCTTCTGCCCGCCGTGAGCGGTCAGGCCCGACAACCCTGGCCGTCCCCGCTGCGGGCGGGGCTGCCCGATGTGTTGGAGCAATTTGCTGGTCGACGAGTCGTCGCGCTGGCCTCCGGCGACCCGATGACGAGCGGCATCGGTACCACGCTGGTCGACACATTGGGCGCCGACCGGGTGACCGTCATCCCGCACGTGTCGTCGGCGGCGCTGGCGCGGTCTCGGCTCGGCTGGTCCGCAGAATCCACTGCGGTCGTGAGTGTCGTGGGCCGGGACGCGCACGCGGTGCTGCGCGAACTGGCGCCCGCACACCGGGTGCTGGTGTTTTCGTCTGACGAGAAAACGCCTGCGGCCCTTGCCGCTTTGCTCGCCGCACGGGGATACGGGCCGAGTCGCTTCGTGATACTGGGTGACCTCGGCAGCGACCACGAGACCATCGTGGAGACGACGGCCGAGCAATTCTCGGGTGCAGCGCCGCGGCTGAACATCGTTGCGCTGGAATTGATTGGACCGCTGCTCGCGGGCTGGGCGACCGGGTTGCCCGATGACGCGTTCGAGCACGACGGTCAACTCACGAAGCGGGATCTGCGTGCGGCCGCTTTGGCTCGTCTGCTGCCCGCACCAGGGCAGCTGCTCTGGGACGTCGGCGCAGGCGCGGGTTCGGTGGGGATCGAGTGGATGCGGAGTCACCCCACCTGCCGAACCATCGCGGTGGAGGCGGACGCCGGTCGCGCCGAACGGATCGGCCGCAATGCGCGAACGCTGGGAGTGCCTGCACTGCAGGTGATCCCGGGCACGGCTCCAGACGCGCTGGGCCAGCTGCCGACTCCCGACGCGATCTTCATCGGCGGCGGCTCGACGCGATCCGGCGTACTCCAGCGGTGCCTCGACGCGCTGCGAGGGGGCGGGCGGATCGTGGTGCACGGGGTGACTGTCCAGACCGAGGCGCTGCTCGCCGCGGCGTACGGCGAGCATGGCGGTGAACTCACCCGCATTCACGTCGAGCATGCCGCGCCGGTCGGGTCCTTCACCGGCTGGACACCGGCGCGAGCGGTGACCCAGTGGGCATTCACCAAGCCGCCTGACGGCTGACCTCGGCATTACCGGGTGACCGATCGCGTTCGTTGCGGGTCGTACAGATGGCTTTCTCCCGCACGCGGATCCGCATGTTCGCCGAGCGCATCACCGACGAGGATCACGGCGGCTTGGCGCAGCCCGGCCGCTTCGACCTGATCGGCGATGTCTGCGACGGTTCCGCGAAGGACGCGCTCCTCCGGCTGGGTGGCTCGGTACACCACCACGACCGGGCAGTCGGCACCGTATGCCGGCAGAAGTTCGTCCATGAGAGCGCGAGTGCGGGTAATTGCCAAGTGCAGCACCAGAGTTGCCCGAGTGGCTGCGAACGCGGCGAGCGACTCGGTATCCGGCATCGCGGTGGACCGCGCGTGGGTCCGCGTCAGCACGACCGATTGCGCGCCCAGCGGCACGGTGAGTTCGCGACCGACCCGCGCCGCTGCGGCGGCGTATGCCGGCACCCCCGGTGTGATCTCCCACGGCACCCCGGCGGAGTCGAGTCGCCGAGTCTGTTCCGATACGGCGCTGTAGAGGGTCGGGTCACCCGACACCAGGCGGACGACCCGTCGGCCGGCGCGGTGCGCATCGACGATGCGGGCGACGATCTCGTCGAGATCCAAGTTTTGGGTATCGATCAGATCCGCTGTCGGAGAGCAGCTTTCCAGCATTGTCGGGATCCAGATAGCTTCCTGGGTAAAGGACGGTGTCGGCCGCGGCGAGCAGCCGCGTCGCGCGTACGGTCAGCAGGTCGGCAGCGCCCGGTCCGGCGCCGACGAACTGCACCGCGAACCGGGCGGCATTCACCGTACCCACCGCGGCGTCCACACCCGGCCGGCCGGCGTGGCCCGGGTCGTCGACGCTCCCACCAAGAGGAGGCATTTCATGTCGATGGTATCGGTGTCGAGGTTGCCCAGCGTCGTCACAGTCAGCGACTCCTCAGCTCGCCCGACATCACGTCCGACGACGACAACCGTTTCGGCGCAACGTTGTTCGAGCAGGATCTTGCGCGCCACCGCGATCTGGTCGGGACGGCCACGCGATGCGGGGTTGTAGATCGCCAGTACGAGATCGGCATCGGCGACGGCGCGCAGTCTTTCCTCGATCACCGACCACGGCTTGAGCCGGTCCGACAGGCTCAGCACCGCGAAGTCCGCCCCGAGCGGTGCGCCGGCCCGTGCCGCGACGGCCTGAACGGCCGAGACGGCGGGCAGCACCCGGATGGGCACCACGGCGAAGCGCTCGTCGTCGGCGGCCTCGAACACTGCCGAGGCCATGCCGAACACTCCTGCGTCGCCGCCGGAGACCACGGCGACCTTCTCGCCGCGAAGAGCCAGTTCGAGCGCAAAGTGCGCGCGGTCGACTTCGACGGTGTTCCCAGATGCGTGTCGCCGCAACCCTTCCCGCTGGGGTACCCGCGCCACGTACGGGCCGTAGCCGACGATGTGCTGCACCTCGGCGAGCGCAGCCGCCGCCTCCGGCGTCGTCCAACTCTCCGGTCCCGGCCCCAGACCGATGACGAGCAGTTCAGCGGCGCCGGTCTCGGTGGGCAGGGGCGCGGGGCTCGGTTGGTCGACCGTGACGCGGGAACGCGGACCGTTGAGCGAATCGCCGTTGACGACGATCAAGGACAGGTACGGCACGGTCGATTCGTCGACGTCGGCGACCGGCATCCAGCGTTGCTGCGGGTGACTGGCGCGTTCGACGTAGACCGCGTGGTCGAGGCGTCCCGCTGCGGCCAACGCGCGACGGACGGCCGGGAATGTGCGGCCGAGCTTCATGATGATCGCACCGTCGGTGTCGGCCAACCGCCGTGCGAGTTCGGCTTCCGGCAGCGTGCCCGGCAGCACGGTCAGCACGTCGGTCTGGCGGACCAGCGGGGAGGCGGTGGCCGCCGTCGCGGCGGCGAACGCCGGTATTCCGGGTATGACCTCGGTGGCGAAGCGGGAGCTGAGCCGGTCGTGCATGTACATAAAGGAGCCGTAGAACAGCGGATCGCCTTCGGTGAGCAGGGCAACGGAGCGCCCGGCGCTCAGATGCGCGGCCAGCCTGGCAGCCGATTGCTCATAAAAGTCGGCCAGCGCTCCGGCGTATCCGCCGGGATGGTCCGTCGTCCCGGTGGTGATGGGATAGCGCAGTTCCTCCTCGATGGCACCTGCGGGAATGAGGTCGGCCGCGATGGTCTGTGCGTAGGACTGCTTGTTGACGCCTGCGTGGTAGGCGACAACGTCGGACTCGCCAATGACCCGGGCCGCCTTGAGGGTGATCAACTCGGGATCCCCCGGGCCCAGGCCGATTCCGTACAATCGCCCGGCGGTGTGAGCGGTTGTCACTCTGCCTCCGAGGCCAGCGCGTTGATTGCCGACGACGTCATCGCCGATCCCCCGCGCCGTCCACGCACGGTCACGAACGGGATGTCGATTCCATGATCGCGGGACAACGAGATGAGTGCCTCCTTGGATTCCGCGGCGCCGACGAACCCCACCGGGCAGCCGATGATGGCAGCGGGCCGAGGCGCACCGTCGTGAAGCATCTCCAGCAGGTGAAACAGCGCTGTCGGGGCATTGCCGACAGCAACGACTGCGCCGTTCAGGACCGGTTCCCACAACGAGACGGCGGCCGCGGTGCGGGTGGTGTTCCACCGTCGGGCGAGAGCCGGCACGCTGGGGTCGTTCAGGAAACACTGCACCTCGTTGTCGGCGGGGAGTCGGCCCGCGGTGACACCGGTGGCGACCATGTGTGCATCGCACAGAATGGTCGCGCCGGATTGCAGCGCAGCGCGAGCGGCGGGAACGAGTTCGGGATGGATCACGAGGTCGTCGATCAGGTCCGGCTGACCGCTGCCGTGGATCATCCGGACGGCCAGTTTCTCGGCGTCCGGTGGAACGCGCGACAGGTCGGCTTCGCGGCGGATGGTGGCGAACGATTCGGCATAGATGGCGGAGCCGTCGGCGAGGTATTCGTAGCGTCGTGTCGGCCGTTGGGCATCGCGCGCCTGCGGACGTGTCACCTCGATGCCTCCGGGGCGTCGGGGACGAGGATGCCGCGCCAAGGCGTGACGACGACGTGGGCGACGTGTGCCGCGTGGTCGAGCAGCGACTGAACCAGCTGGCGTGTCAGCACGCCGGCGGCGGCGGGCACGTGGCTGCCACCGGGCACCGTGCCGTAGGGAAGCGGTGGCGCTGGAGCGGGGAGCCGGGGGTCCGCAGGCGCGGGCGGTTGAAGCGGCCGGGTCAGCTCGCGGATGTGCCAGGGCGCGTTCGCGCCCGTCCCTCGAGCGTCGAGGAATTGCGATGCCAGCTCGACCAGGCGGCCGGCGGCATCGCCCACCGGTGTGACGGCTCCCCAATGATTGCCGACGCGCAACTGAACCACGCCGTCGCCGAGCGCCACACAACCCAGGTCGGTCCCATGCTTACCGACCCCAGTGACGCGGTCGAGCAGGTCGCCCCGGCCATCGTCGAGCGTGAACAAAAACCGCCCCGGCAGCCCGCCGAGTTTGGCGTCTGCACAGAGCAGTTCGTCGAGCTGCGTCGCCACGGAGCGAAGATCTGCGCGTCCACCGGCCAGGCCCGTCTGCGGCGACACGAGCACATTTCGCATGAGTTCGTGCGTGCGCGACGGGAGGAGGCCGGTCGACTCGATCGCCGCCAAAGCGGCCGTCGTCAATTGGCGGCCGTCGCCGGACAGCCCGCGCAGTTGTAGATTTGCGCGCCGGGTCAGAAAAATACGTCCATCTGCGTGCTGTTGGCTGACCTCGTGCAGGCGTTTCAGTGCACGCGTGGGTAGGCGACCACCCAACAGGCGGATGCGCACAAGCAGCCCGTCGTCGGCCTGCCATGGCCGCAACGCGCCGGGGCACATGTCTGCCCGAGTGCGCCTGCGAGTCTCCGTCGTCACCAGAGGCCTTCGTCTCGTTGTTCCGCCGGCGCCGAGCGTCGAGGGCCACCTGTACGCCCGCGCGCGACGCGTGTGCTGAGATCGATCATCTCACCGGCGACCCCACAGTCGTCGCTGTCAACGTCGAGACGCCCACCCGGACACCAATCGCACGGGTGATCGGTGTCGGGGGTGCCTCCCTCAGATGCCGCGTTACACTCTTCTAACCAGTCCGGGTCGGCATGGTCAAGTGGATACGCACAACGGCGCCGCACCGCTGTTACTTTTTACCTTTGTCCCCCGCAGCGTCAGTGGACAGCGCGGCGACGAACGCCTCCTGCGGCACGTCGACCCGACCGATGGTCTTCATCCGCTTCTTGCCCTCTTTCTGCTTCTCCAGCAGCTTGCGCTTGCGGGTGATGTCACCGCCGTAGCACTTGGACAGCACGTCCTTGCGGATCGCGCGAATGTTCTCCCGCGCAATGATTTTGGATCCGATCGCGGCCTGCACCGGCACCTCGAACTGCTGGCGCGGAATGAGCTCTTTGAGTCTGGCGGTCATCTTGTTGCCGTACGCCGCGGCCGCGTCCTTATGCACGATGGCGCTGAACGCGTCGACGGCCTCGCCCTGCAGCAGGATGTCGACCTTGACCAGCGCGCCCTCCTGCTCGCCCGCTTCCTCGTAATCGAGGCTGGCGTAGCCGCGGGTGCGCGATTTCAGCGAGTCGAAGAAGTCGAAGATGATCTCGCCCAGCGGCATGGTGTAGCGCAGCTCAACCCGTTCCGGCGAAAGGTAGTCCATGCCGCCCAGTTCGCCGCGCCGGGTTTGGCACAGTTCCATGATGGTGCCGATGAATTCGCTGGGCGCGATGATGGTGGTTTTGACGACGGGCTCATAGACCGTGCCGACCTTGCCCGACGGCCAGTCCGACGGGTTGGTCACTACAACCTCAGTCCCGTCGTCTTTCACCACGCGGTAGACCACGTTGGGTGAGGTCGAGATCAGGTCGAGGTCGAATTCGCGTTCCAGGCGCTCGCGGGAGATCTCCATGTGCAGCAGACCCAGAAAGCCGCAGCGGAACCCGAAGCCCAGCGCGACCGAGGACTCCGGTTCGTAGGTGAGCGCGGCATCGTTGAGTTGCAACCGCTCCAACGCGTCGCGCAGGTCCGGGTAGTCGGAGCCGTCGACGGGATACAACCCGGAGTACACCATCGGCTTGGGTTCGCGATACCCGGTCAGCGCATCGGTGGCACCGTGACGCGCGGTCGTGACGGTGTCGCCGACCTTGGATTGGCGGACGTCCTTCACACCGGTGATCAGATAACCGACCTCCCCCACGCCAAGTCCGGCGGTGGCCTTCGGCTCCGGCGAGACGATGCCCACTTCCAGTAGCTCGTGGGTGGAACCAGTGGACATCATCGTGATCTTCTCGCGCGGGGTGATCTTGCCGTCGATCACTCGGACGTAGGTGACCACACCGCGGTAGATGTCGTATACGGAGTCGAAAATCATTGCGCGAGTAGGTGCCTGGGGATCTCCCGTCGGCGGTGGCACCTTCTTGACGACCTCGTCGAGGAGTTCAGACACGCCTTCTCCGGTCTTGCCGGACACCCGGAGCACATCGTCGGGCTCACAGCCGATGATGTGCGCGATCTCGGCGGCGTACCGATCGGGGTCAGCTGCGGGCAGGTCGATCTTGTTGAGCACCGGAATGATCGCCATGTCACGGTCCAGCGCCAGGTACAGGTTGGCCAACGTCTGGGCCTCGATGCCTTGCGCGGCGTCGACCAACAGCACCGCACCCTCGCAGGCGGCCAATGCGCGCGACACCTCGTAGGTGAAGTCGACATGGCCCGGGGTATCGATCAGATGCAAGACATGCTCTTCTCCGGCGTTGGGGCCGGCGTTCACCCGCCACGGCAGGCGCACATTTTGCGCCTTGATCGTGATCCCTCGCTCGCGCTCGATGTCCATCCGGTCGAGGTACTGCGCGCGCATCGACCGCTCGTCGACGACACCGGTGAGCTGCAACATCCGATCAGCCAGCGTGGACTTGCCATGGTCGATATGGGCGATGATGCAGAAGTTCCGAATCTGCGCCGGCGCAGTGAACGTTTGGTCGGCGAAACTGCTGATGGGAATCTCCTGGTCGACGGCCGTTGGGGCGGCGGTTGCTGACGCGATCTGCGCTGGATCCAGGGTATCGAGGCAGCCTCGTCGGGACACAATCCTGCCAGCCCGTCCTATGCTGCGAACATGGCGTCACAGTGGAGGACGTTGCAGCGGCTGGCGGAAAATCTGGTGTTCAACGAGGCGCCCAAGCTGATCCGGCAGCTGCAGCACTCGCCGACTGTTCAGCGGGGCATCAAGATCGGGTTGGATGTGATCGTCGGCAGCGTGTCCGAACCGCCGGCCGAGATCACCGCGGGCCGGCCGGTGACCAGCAGCAGCGTGCCCACCGGGCATCGGGCCCGCAGGCTGGTCTATTCACCCAACTTGGACGGTCGGGCCGATCCGGGCGAAATCGTGTGGACATGGGTGACCTACAAGGAAGACCCCACTCGCGGCAAGGACCGCCCGGTGCTGGTCGTAGGCCGCGACCGCGCGACGCTGCTCGGGTTGATGATGTCCAGTCAGGAAAGACACGCCGCCGACCGGGACTGGGTGGGTATCGGCAGCGGCAGCTGGGATGACGCCGACAGGCCCAGCTGGGTGCGGCTGGACCGGGTGCTCGACGTCCCTGAAGAGGGCATTCGCCGCGAGGGCGCGATTCTGGACCGCGCCGTCTTCGATATCGTGGCTGCCCGGCTGCGCAGCGAATACTCCTGGAGCTGAGCGGCGATCAGCCCTGGGTGATGTAGGACTGGAGCTGCTCGTGCTCGGTTTCCAGCTCTTCCATCCGCGTCTTGACCACGTCGCCGATGCTGACGATTCCGATCAGCTTTCCGTCCTCGAGCACCGGGACGTGCCGCACCCGGTTCTCGGTCATCAGCAGGCTAAGGCTGTCCACCGTGTCGGACTTACTACAGGTCGATACCACCGCCGTCATGATTTTCTCGACCGGCCGCGAGAGCACCGACGCCCCATGGGCGTGCAGCTGGCGAACCACGTCACGCTCGGAGACGATGCCCACAACACCGTCGGGTCCGACCACCACCATTGCGCCGATGTTGTGGCCGGCTAGCCCGGCGAGCAGTTCGGTCACCGTCGCGTCGGGCTTGATTGTCACCACCGACCCACCCTTGGCCCGCAACACATCTGCAATCCGCATCAAGGCCTCCCGCCGATTGTGATCCGGTTCACACCAGGCTACGGCGAGATCGGCCGGCGTGAAAGCAGCTGGCCGAAAATCGGGCAAACGTCCAGGTCATGACCGCGCAGACGGGACGTTGCGCGGCAGCGGTAACCGCGCGCCGGCCACCAGCAGCCACGCCAACGCCGAAACCCGTGCCACCGGCAGGATCGGTCCCAGCACCGGCCAGACCAGCACCAGCGTCGTCAATTCGGAAAGGACGGCGATTGCCGGGCCAGCCCAGGCCAGTGGCCGCGGCAACAGCCCGAGAACCAAGCCGGGTACCGCCATGCCCGCGACAAGTAGGCCCAGCGCCACGACGTGCCCGACGCCACCGACCAGGAACGCCAGGAAATACAGCGCCCGGACCAACGCGGTGTCGCCGCTGATCTCCGGCCGCGACAGTGTCCAGCCCAGCAAACCCGTCAGGCCCAAGGCGCCGGCCGCCAAGATTCCGCCCGCCAACGCGATCGTCGGCCCCGGGGTGGTGACGCCGAGTTGGCGCAACCGGGCACTGGCCATCGCCGCGTAGACCGCCAACGGCACCGATGATGCGAACGCCGCCACCGCGATGACCTGGACCGCCACCGACTGGCCTCGCACGTACTGCTGGACCGCGGCGACCGGCCCGTACGGCAGCGGCATCACTCCGCCTAGCGCGATTCCGATCGCCAAGCCACCGAAAAGCAACGCAATGCAGATCGCGGCGACGAGCGCCAGCGACGGTCCATCGTGTCGCCGTGAACCAGCCATGGCCAAAACGATAGGGCGGTTTATGCCAATCGGGTGATTTCGATCACGACGTCGAGGTCGGTGGCGCCCTGTCCGGAGTAAATGCCCTTCAGCGGGGACACGTCGAAGTAGTCCCGGCCGACACCGACACTGATGTACTGCTCGTTGATCTCGCTGTCGTCGGTGGGGTCAAGATCCCACCAGCTTCCGGTCCAGGCCTGAATCCAGGCGTGACTCTGCCCGTCGACGGTCTCCCCTACCACCGCGTCAGAGTCGGGGTGGTGATACCCGGACACATAGCGCGCAGGAATGCCCATGCTGCGCACCACAATTAGTGACAAGTGAACGAAGTCCTGGCAGACGCCTTTGCCCTCGCGCAACGCATCCAAACCTGACGAATACACACCGGTGGTGCCCCGAACGTAGTCCAGTTCGCTGCGTACCCAGTCCGCGGCCGCGATGACGGCTTCGGCGGGCTCGTGATCCTTGGCGATCCGCTTGCCCACGGCCGCAATACGTTTGCTCACCGGCGTGTATTTGGTGGGACGAAGCACCTCATCGAACCGATCGATCACCGTCTCGTTGTGCAGATCGGACCAGGCGAGCTTTTCTGTCGGAGGCTCCGACCGGTCGGTCTCCACAACCGACGAGGACGTCACCGTCAACTCCGTGTGCGGCGCATGCAAGTCGAAAGCCGTCACCGAGGTGCCCCAGTAGTCGATGTACCGGTATGACCTGGTGGCCGGAACGGTTTCGACACGGTTGAGCACGACGTTCTGCCGGGAGTCCGATCTTGGCGTAAGCCGGGCTTCGTTGTAGGAGGCCGTTGCCGGCGACGGATAGGCGTATCCGGTGGCGTGCAGAACCCGCAAGCGCCACATCAGGTCTTCTTCCCCGGCCTGGTCGGCAGCGGGTCACGCTGGCCGGCATCAGACCAGGCGACCCACGGTACGGCGTGAAAGTACTGCACCGCCAACGCTTCTGACACGTCCTCACACGACTTCTGCAGACCGGCCAGCCGCATCTCCAGCGATTCGAGCAGGACTCCTGGCCGCACGAATTCGAGTTCACTGCGCGCTCGCCCCAGTAGCCGCTGCGCTTCGGCGGTGGCACCGACCCGGCTGTGCGGATTGTGCAGCAGTTCATCGAGGTTGTGCTCGGCCATCTTCAGCGAATAGAAAATCGACCGCGGGAACAGGCGGTCGAGCAGGATGAATTCGACGACCCGATTGGCATCCAGCACACCGCGATAGGTACGCAGATAGGTGTCGTGTGCGCCCGCGGAACGCAGGACGGTCACCCACGCCGGGGAAACCGCGCTGTCGCCCACCCGCGACAGCAACATCCGCACCGTCATGTCCACCCGCTCGATCGCACGACCCAACATCATGAAGCGGTAGCCGTCGTCACGTGACAGCGTCGAGTCGGCAAGGCCGGCGAACATCGCGGCGCGGCCTTCAATGAACGATAAAAACTCATGCGGTCCAAGGCGTTTGGCAGCCCGTTCACGTTCACCCAGCGCATTGAAGGTGGTGTTGAGGCACTCCCACGTCTCGGTGGACGTCACCTCCCGGGCAGACCTCGCATTTTCCCGTGCGGCCGAGATGGCGTCGACGATGGAACAGCCGCCCGGGGTGTTGCGGCGAAACGCCACCAGATCGGTCAGCGACCAGACGTCCAGCTCGGTTTCCGGCGCCTCAATTCCCAACACTTCCAACAGCACTCGCGACGTGTGGTCAGGGTCGACGCTGGAATCCTCCAGCAGCTGGTGCACAGTGACATCAAGAATGCGCGCCGTGTCATCGGCGCGCTCGACGTAGCGACCGATCCAGTACAACGCTTCGGCGTTGCGGGCCAGCATCAGCGGATCACCACCTGCTGCTGTTGCTGCTGCTGACCCGGCTGCTGTGCCGGGCCCGACCGGGCCTGCGACTGCTTTTGGTGCTGGGTGGACTTTTCACCGTCCGCTTCGCCGTGGGAGGTCGTGACTGGCGTGGGCAGCGACCGCACGACCTGGGCGGCACCTAGCTCGCGATCGGCCGCCGAGGTGCGCGACGCCAGCACCCAGGTGTCCTTCGATCCGCCACCCTGGCTGGAATTGACCACCCGCGACCCTTCGACCAGCGCCACCCGGGTCAGGCCGCCGGGCAGCACCCAAACGTCGTCGCCGTCATTGACCGCGAACGGCCGCAGGTCGACGTAACGGGGCGTCAGCTTGTCGCCGACCTGTGTCGGGACCGTCGAGAGCTGCATCATCGGTTGTGCGATCCAACCCCTCGGGTCGTCGCGGATGCTTTTGCTGATCGCGGCCAGCTCCTTGTTGGAGGCTTGCGGGCCGAACACAATGCCGTAACCACCCGAGCCCTCGACCGGCTTGATCACCAGCTCGTCGACCCGGTCGAGCACTTCTTCGCGTTCCTCGTCCAACCAGCACCGGAAGGTGTCCACGTTGGCCAGCAGCGGCTTCTCCCCCAGGTAGTACTCGATGATGGTCGGCACGTAGGTGTAGACGAGTTTGTCGTCGCCCACCCCGTTGCCGACGGCGCTCGAGATCACGACGTTGCCCGCTCGGGCCGCGTTGAGCAGGCCGGCCACACCCAGCACCGAGTCGGGGCGGAATTGCATCGGGTCCAAATACGCGTCGTCGATACGCCGGTAGATGACGTCGACCTGACGTTCCCCTTCAGTCGTGCGCACGTACACCTGGTTATCGCGGCAGAACAGGTCGCGACCTTCGACCAGCTCGACGCCCATCTGACGGGCCAGCAGCGAATGCTCGAAGTAAGCGGAGTTGTATACGCCCGGGGTCAGCACCACCACCGTGGGGTCGGCCTCGTTGGTGGCCGCGGAGTTGCGCAGTGCCCGCAACAGGTGCGCCGCATAGTCGTCGACCGCGCGTACCCGGTGGGTGGCGAACAGGTTCGGGAAGACCCGCGCCATTGTGCGCCGGTTCTCCATCACATAGGACACCCCTGACGGCGAACGCAGGTTGTCCTCCAGGACGCGGAAGCTTCCCTTTTCGTCGCGGATCAGGTCGATGCCCGCAACATGGATGCGCACGCCATTGGGCGGCACGATTCCGGCGGCCTGGCGGTAGAAGTGCTCGCAGGAGGTCACCAGCCGACGCGGGATGACTCCGTCGTTCAGGATCTCCTGATCGCCGTAGACGTCGTGGAGGTAGCACTCGAGCGCCTTGACGCGCTGGGTGATGCCGCGCTCCAGCCGCGTCCACTCGGCGGCCGAGATCACCCGTGGGACCTGGTCCAGTGGGAAGGGCCGCTCCTGGCCGGACAGCGAGAACGTGATGCCCTGATCGCTGAACGCCCGGCTCAGCGCCTCGGCGCGGGCGTCGAGGTCGGAGGCATCCGACGGGGCAAGCTCGGCGTAGATGCCCTTGTAAGGGCCACGGACGTTGCCCTGACCGTCGAACATCTCATCGAAGGCATCCCGGTAACTGCTCTCGGCGTTGTAGCCGTCGAAGATGCGCTCGTATGGCTGCGGCGGCTGCGACTTGCTGCGCTGCTGTCGGCTGGTGTCGACGGGGACGGTTCGAAGGGCCACTGTGCCATGCTGCATCACAAATGCCATATCCGCAGGCCCATGCCTCTACGCTTTGGGGGAATGCACCACGGACTGTTACCCTGAGCAGTCGCCGCTTACGCGTTGAGACGCTGCGGCAAACCGTGACACCACAAGCCGTTGAAGATTTACGAAGGAACTACGCGTGGCCAATATCAAGTCGCAGCAAAAGCGCAACCGCACCAACGAGCGCGCCCGACTGCGCAACAAGTCGGTGAAGTCGTCGCTTCGCACGGCTGTCCGCGCGTTCCGCGAGGCCGCCGAGGCAGGCGAGAAAGACAAGGCGGCCGAACTGCTGGCCTCCACCAACCGCAAGCTGGACAAAGCGGCCAGCAAGGGTGTGATCCACAAGAACCAGGCGGCCAACAAGAAATCGGCGCTGGCGCAGGCTCTCAACAAGCTCTGAGGAAAGTCACCCGGCTCTGACCAACCAGCCGGCTCTCCGCCGGGCTCCCGGCCCGCATCGTCACCCGGCGACCAGCTCGGCGACCTTTCGCACCGCTGCTTCCAGGGCATAGTCCGCATCGGCGGCGGCGCCCTTGACGTCGGCGTTCAGCGCCGCCACCAATCTCATCGCGGTAGCCACCATGTCGCGCGACCAGCGCCGGGCCTGTTTCTGCGCTTTCTGCACCCGCCAAGGCGGCATCCCCAGTTCGGCAGCCAGACGGTACGGGTCACCGGAGATCGACCCCACCCGCCCAATGGTGTGCACGGCCTCGGCCAACGCATCTGCCAACACCACGTGCGGCTCGCCGCGCATCATCGCCCAGCGCAGCGCCTCGACTGCCCCTTCGACATCACCGACCACGGCCTTGTCGGCGATGTCGAACCCCTTCACCTCGGCCCTGCCACTGTGATAACGCCGCACCGCGGCAACATCGACGCGCCCGCCCGTGTCGGCGACCAATTGTGAACAGGCCGAAGCGAGTTCGCGTACGTCGGAGCCGACGGCATCGAGCAGCGCGCTCAGCGTGTCGTCGTCGACCTTGACCTTCAGCGAGCGAAATTCCTTGCGGACGAAGTCCAGTCGTTCGCCGGCCTTGGTGATCCGCGCGCACGGATGTACCTGCGCGCCCAGCGCGCGCAGCTGACTGGCCAGCGCTTTGGCCCGCCCGCCACCTGAATGCGCGACCACTAGCTCAGTGCCCGACGGGACGTCCGCGGCGGCATTGGCAATCAATTCGGCGGCTTCTTTACCGGCCTCACCGGCAGCTTCCAGCACGACGACCCGCTCGTCGGCGAAAAGCGACGGACTCAGCAATTCGGCCAGCTCGTAGACATCGACGTCGCCGGCCCGCACCCGGCTGACCGGGACGTCGTCGGTGCCGGCGCGCTTGCGTGCCGACCGCACCACCTCCGCAACCGCGCGCTCGACCAGCAGCTCCTCGTCGCCCAGCACGAGATGCAATGCCGAAACCTGCTGGCTCACCGCTCGATCGTGTCACGTCGGGCCGACAGAGCCGCCGCCCCCTACCAACACACCCGACAGCGACCAGGCGAGCAGCGCGACGGCCGCGACCGCCATTCCAGCCCGAAACCACCGCCACCGCCACAGCACCACGGTCAGCAGCGCTGCCGCACCGACAGCCAGCACACCGGAAATCCCGGACGGTACCGGCACGCTGGCGGCGGGCACGCTCGCTGCCCAATGCGCAATCCGCAACAACCACCATATTTCCGGGCCGGTGAACCGGATCAGCAGTTGCGCCCCGGCCGGCCAGAACAGACACAGCGCGCCCGCCGCACTGCCCAGCACGGTGATCGGCGCGATCAGCGCTGCCACGGCGAGATTGGCCGCGGCGGCCACCAGGCTCACCCGGCCCGAGATGCCGGCGATCAGCGGAGCCGTCACCAACTGTGCAGCACACGCCACGCAGATGGCGTCGGCCAGCGGCTTGGGCCAGCCCGCCGCCACCAGACGCCGCGACCAGATCGGCGCGATGACCACCAGCGCCGCCGTGGCCACCACCGACAACGCCAGGCCCACGTCGACGGCCAACTGAGGCGCGATAACCATCAACAACAGCACGGTGGCCGCAAGCGCCGGAATCGCTTGCCGGCGCCGCGACGACAACACACCCACCAGCGCTATCGCGCCCATCACCGCTGCGCGCAGCACACTGGCCGTGGGCTGCACCACGATGACGAACAGCACCAGGGCGGCACCGGCCAGCCCCACCGCCGCCCGTGGGCCGATCAACCGCGACGAGAACAGCACCGCTCCGCACACGATCGTGACATTGGCCCCGGATACCGCGGTGAGGTGTGTCAGGCCCGCCGTGCGGAATTCTTGGCTGGTCACCGGGGTGACCGTTGACATGTCGCCGAGGACCAGCGCCGGCAGCATCGCCGCCTGGTCTGCGGGCAGCACGTGACGAGCCGTGGCAGCGAACCTCGTGCGCACGGCATGCGCAACCCAATGCACCGGCCCGGCGCGACCCATCGTCGGCGCACCGATGGCGTTGACAACCGCCACCGTCAGGTCATGGCGGGTGGGCCGCGTGATTCTGGCTCGAAAGCGCACCGGCTGTCCCACCATTACGGCGCTGAAGTCACGCGCCGGCGCGAAAACCACCACGCGGCCGGAGATCTCGTCGCGTCCCAGTTGCCGCAGCGCGGCCCGGAATATCAACCGGCCGTGGCCCACCGACAGCGCACTTTCGGTGGGCGTCACCGCGACCTCCGCAGCGGTCCCAAACGCCGCGGTGACGGGGTGGTGGGCGACTGCGTTGGCGCGCAACGCAATCGCGAACCCGAAGCCCGCGCCGACGACACCAGCGCCGACCAAGCCGACGCCGATCGCCCGCATCCGTGGCCTCCCGAGTCCGGCACGCCATAACAGCGCGCCGAACACGCTTGCTGTCGCGCACACCGACCCGACGACATTCCCGATCGGCCAGACGATTCCCGCAGCGGTGACCACCCAACTGGTCAATGCCGCCGGCACCAGACGTGCATCCAGCCGCGCCGTCGCGGGGTCGGCGCCGGATGGTTGCTGCACCAGCCTTAGACACGGACCAACGGGCGCAGCTTTTCCAGACGCGCAGGGCCGATGCCGTCAACCTCGCCCAGTTGGTCGACGCTGGTGAACTTGCCGTTGGCATCCCGCCAGGCCACGATGGCGGCCGCCCTCACCGGCCCGACCCCGGGCAGGGTGTCCAACTGCTGCACGGTCGCGGTGTTCAGGTTGATCACCTCAGCTGGCGAGGCCTTGGTCGGACGCGACGCGGTGCCCGGAGGGCCAGGGGCGGCCGAGCCGGAACTCACCGAGCTACCCAACACCGCCGGTTGCCCTTTGACCGGCGCGATTCCCACCACGATCTGCTCACCGTCGTCAATCTGGCGGGCCATATTGAGCCCAATCGTGTCGGCGCCATCCGTCGTGCCGCCGGCCGCCTTCAGCGCGTCGGCGATCCGCGCGCCGGGCGCGAGCGTGACCAGGCCGGGCGTGTGGACCAAGCCCACCACACTGACCACCACTGGTTGGTTGGGCCCGGCTGACGGACGTGGGCTCGGTCCGCGGGTCATCGACGACGCCATCTCGACCGGCGGCAACTTCGCCGACACCACCGGGGCGGGCTGGTCGCGCATCAGCGTGAAGATGGTGACCAGCACCGCGATGGCCGCGATCGCGGCTAATGCGATGGCACCTGCGCGGCCCGGATCGGCACGCACACGGGCGAACCAGCCGCCAGGCTGTGCCGAACCGTCCGGAAGCCACCGCGGCAGCAGGGAGTTCGGGTCGGTGTCGGTGTCGGTGTCGTCGGCATCGATGTCCGCTTGAGCGACGGTATCCGGTTGGGCGCCGAGTCGTCGGTGCAGTCGCTCGGCAGGCAGTTCTGTTCGCATGCGCCGACGGTAGGTGCGCCTCCTGTCGCAGCGATGCCGTCGCGCGGCTTGCCGACGCCGGCTGTGGATTAATTGCCGGCTGTGGACGCCGCAACACCCGTCCGAGGTACTCGCTGTGTCGCTGTGCGACCAGCCGCTGGATTCGGTCGGGGAGAATGCGGATAACGTGCAGGGCAGGACCGTCGGATCCAGCAGAGGAGACTGCGATGCAACTGGCGCTCACACCGGATGAAGCCGCGTTCCGCGACGAGCTACGCACTTTTTACACGACGAAAATTCCGGCGGAAATCCGCGAGCGGACCCGCCGGGGCGAAGGACCCAACCGCGACGACATCGCCACCAGCCACAAGATCCTCAATGATCATGGGCTGGCGGTCCCCAACTGGCCCGTCGAATGGGGCGGCAAGGATTGGGCGCCCGCTCAGCACCAGATTTGGCTCGACGAGATGCAGCTGGCGTGCGTGCCGGAGCCACTGAACTTCAACGCCAAGATGGTCGGCCCGGTGATCGCCGAGTTCGGCTCGCAGGAGACCAAGCAGCGGTTCCTGGCGCCGACGGCCAGCCTCGACATCTGGTGGTGCCAGGGGTTCTCCGAGCCGGAAGCCGGCTCGGATTTGGCATCGCTGCGCACCACCGCCCTGCGTGACGGCGACAGCTACGTCGTCAATGGGCAGAAGACCTGGACGACGCTGGGCCAATACGCCGACTGGATTTTCTGTCTGGTGCGCACCGACCCGCAGGCGCCCAAAAAGCAGGCCGGCATCTCGTTTCTGCTTATCGATCTGGACACCCCGGGGATCACGATGCGCCCGATCAAGTTGATCGACGGCAGCGTCGAGGTCAACGAGGTGTTCTTCGAGGATGTCCGGGTACCCGCCGATCAGCTTGTCGGAGAAGAGAATCAGGGCTGGACCTACGCGAAGTTCCTGTTGGGTAACGAGCGGACCGGCATCGCGGGGGTGGGCCGCACCAAGGTTCGTCTGGCCCAGGTCAAACAGTGTGCCGCCGACACCGGACTGCTCGACGATCCGCTGTTCGCCGCCCGGCTCGCCGAAGCCGAAAACGACTTGCTGGCATTAGAGCTCACCCAGATGCGAGTCGCATCCGGCTCGGCGGGCGGCAAGCCCAACCCGGCGTCGTCGGTGCTCAAACTGCGCGGCAGCCAGTTGCAGCAGACCGCCACCGAATTGCTCGTCGAAGTGGCCGGCCCGGATGCGCTGCCATTCGATGCCGGCGACGACATCGCGTCACCGGGATGGGCGCAAGGCAGCGCGCCGCACTACCTGAACTACCGCAAGACGTCCATCTACGGCGGCAGCAACGAAGTACAGCGCACCATCATTGCGTCCACCATTCTCGGCTTGTAAGACAGGAACGTGAGGTAAAGCCATGGACTTTCAGTTGAGCGACGAACAGGCGCTGCTGCGCGACACCACCCGTGACTTGCTGTCCCGTAGCTATGACACCGAGAGCCGCAACAAGGTCGTCGGCTCCGACCTGGGCTGGAGCCGGGAGGTGTGGACTCAGCTGGCCGACACCGGGATTCTCGGGCTGGGATTCGACCCCGATGAGGCCGGACAGATCGAAGTGATGGTCGTGCTCACCGAAATCGGGCGACGGCTGGCACCCGAACCCGTCGTGCACGCGGCGCTGGGACCCGGGGCGATCATCGCCGAGGTGGGCAGCGACGCCCAGAAGCAGCTGCTCGACGAGGTCGCTGAAGGGCAGCGGCTGTTGGCGTTTGCGCATCTGGAGCCCGGGGTGCGTACGGCGTCCACCGAAGACGTCGCGACAACCGCTGTGCAGCAAGGCGATTCGTGGGTGCTGAGCGGGCGGAAGAACCCGGTGTTCGCCGGCGACTCGGCTGACACCCTGGTCGTCAGCGCGAAGTTGCCCGACGGCGGAATCGGGTTGTTCCTGGTCGACGGCGAGGCCGTGAGCCGGCACCCATACCGCACATTCGACGGCCAGCGCGGTGCCCAGATCGACCTGGACCAAGCCCCTGGTGAGCCGCTCGGCGATGCGGCGGACGCATCAGCCGCCATCCGCAACGGCCTCGTCCGCATCCAGTCCGCACTGTGTGCGGAGGCGGTCGGTGCCATGGAGGAGGCACTGCGGCTGACGACCGATTACCTCAAGACGCGCAAGCAGTTCGGGGTCACCCTGAACACCTTCCAGACGCTGACGCAGCGCGCGGCCGATATGTACGTCTCGTTGGAACTGGCCCGCAGCATGAACCTCTACGCCGCGCTGTCGATCGCCGAGGGCAATCTCGACCCCGTGGTGGGCGCGCGGGCAAAGCTGCAAATCGGCCGGTCGGGCCGCCACATCGGCCAGGAGGCGATCCAGTTGCACGGCGGCATCGGCATGACCGCGGAATACCCGGTCGGCCATTACGCGGCGCGGCTGACCGCGATCGAGGGCACCCTCGGATCGTCTCAGGACCAGCTGCACGTCCTGATCGATCAGGTCAGCGACTACGACATCGTGACGCTGTAGGTCGGAGCTGGCTGAACTCTCCAGTGAAGTCATCGCGTTCCCCTCCGAGGGCACACGCACCGGAATGCTGGGATTCCTGGCTTCTGATGGCCGGCCGTTGGTGGCCCCGGTGTGGTTCATCGTCGACAACGGCGAGCTGGTGTTCAACACCGGCCGTGCGTCGGCGAAAGGCCGTGCGCTGGATAGGGATTCACGTGTCGTTATCTGTGTCGACGATCCGCATCCGCCCTACTCTTTCGTGCAGGTGCAAGGAATAGCGACAACTCACAACGGCGCCGATGACCTGCTGGACATCGCCACTCGCATCGGTGGGCGCTATATGGGGGCCGATCGCGCCACGGCATTCGGCCAGCGCAACGCCGTGCCTGAGGAGCTGCTGGTGCGGGTTCAGCCAACGAAGGTCAATTCGGCCTTCAACGTAGCGGGCTGAACCCGCCCAACATCAACTCTGTTCTGAGGCCGGCTCAGACTCCGCACTCGGCTCTGCCGCCGCCGCTGACCCCGAACCGTTCGACGACCCATTTGACGAGCCGTTCGACGATGACGTCGTGGCCGTCTCCGCTTGCGCCTCACCAGAATCCGGCTCCGCGCTCGCGTCCGCCGGCGTCTCCGAAGCAGCGGCTGCTGCATCGCCCGACTCCGATTCCGCGTCCGGCAGCTGGGCCGCGAGGTACTCGCCCAGCCCGCCGATCGTCGGATAGTCGAACACCGCGGTGGCGTTGATGGTGAATTTGCCACCGAACTGGCTGTGCAACCGGTTTCGGAGTTCGACCGCCATCAGTGAGTCGGTGCCCAGGTCCAGGAACCGGCTCGTGGCCGCGGGCGGTTGCGCGAGCCGCAGGAAGCCCTGCACTTCGCGCTGCAGGAATTCGGTGATGAACGTAGCCCGCTCTGCCACCGGGATCTCCTGCAGTTGCTTGAGCAACTCACTGTCGACCACCTCGGTCATTTCGCTCGGCAACACCAGATCCAGGATCGGTGGCCGGGAACTACCCAGCACCTTCGCCGCACGCGCCCAGTTGGCCTTCAGGACAGTCGCCTGTCCGGTGCCGTTCGCGACCACTTCCGCGAGCGCACCCAGCGCACCAGACGCATCCAGCGGAAGCAGACCCTGCGCACTGATGTTGGCGCTGGCGGCCTCTGACGACGCCATACCGCCCCCACTCCAGGGACCGAAGTTGATCCCGGTGGCGGGCAGGCCATGTGACTTCCGGTCCGCGATCAGGCCGTCGAGCAACGCGTTGGCTGTCGAGTAGTTGGCCTGCCCCGGGGAGCCGAGCAAGCTCGACACCGACGAGGACACGATGAAGAAGTCGAGCTTGTCGTCCCTCGTCAATCGGTCCAAGTAGAACGCGCCGAACGCCTTGGGCGCCAACGTCGTCCGGAACCGGTCCAGATCCTGCTGGTTGAGCAGCGCGTCGTCGAGTACACCGGCCAGATGCGCGACTCCCGCGAGCGGAGGCAATTCCTCGCGGATCCGTTCGAGCAGCTTCTCGACGTCCGACTCCACGCCGACATCGGCGGAGAAGGTGTGGATGCGGCACTTGTAGCGCTCGGTGATCTCCTCGATCGTCTTCTGCGCCTGGGCGTCCGGCTCACGCCGACTGGTCAGCACGATGTCGCCGGCCCCGAGCTGCGCCAGGTACGACGCCGTGCTCAGACCGATCGCACCCAGACCGCCGGTGATCAGGTAGCTCCGATCACCGCGCGGCTGCAGCGGAGTCGGCATCTGGCACACGATCTTTCCGATGTGCCGTGCCTGCTGCATGCGCCGGAACGCCGTCCTGGCCTCCGTCAACGGGTAGATCTCGGCGGGCAGTGGCGTCCACTCGCCCTTGGCCAACCCTTCCGACACCTCACTGAGCAAGGTGCGAATGCGCTCGGGTTCCTGGAACATGACCGTGTCCAACGCGACGATCTCGTAGGCGATGTCGGGTCGGACCTCGGCCATCTGCTCGGGAGTCCAGATGTCGCGCTTGGCGATCTCGGCGAATCGGCCGTTCTTGGCGGTGGCCCGGACGGTCGCCTCGACGAACCCTTCGCTGGTCAGGCTGTTGAGCACCACATCGACGCCGGCGCCGTCGGTGTCCGCGAGGATCTGGTCGGCGAAATCGGTTGTACGCGAGTCGTAGACATACTTCACACCGAGCTTGCGCAGCGTCGCCCGCTTGAAGGTGCTGGCGGTCGCGTACACGACCGCGCCGTGCTGTTGCGCCATCTGGATGGCGGCCAATCCGACACCACCACTGGCGGCGTGGATGAGCACCTTGTCGCCCGGGTTCAGCTTCGCCCAGTCGAACGAAAGCCGGACCGTGAGCGCCGCGGCCGGAATGGTCGCGGCGTCGACCCCGCTCACCCCGTCCGGGATCGGCGCCAGGAACGGGGCCGGCACGTTGAACCGGCTGGCGAAAGCACCCTGCATGGAGCCGTAGACCCGCTGACCGACCTCCAGCCCGGTCACGCCCTCGCCCAATTGGGTGACGGTGCCGGCGAAGTCGCCACCGACCGGCCCCGGGTCACCCGGGTACAGGCCCAGCACGTTGAGCACATCGCGGAAGTTCAGACCCGCGGCCTCAACCCGCACCTGCACGTAGCCCTCGTCCGGCGCCGACACTTCGGCCTCGGTCAGACGCAGGTTGTCGATCGCGCCGCGCTCCGTGGGAAGCAGGGCGTAATCGTCGGCGCGCGGCACGTTGAGGTGACCGCTACGCGACCACTGCAGCAACCGGGATGCCAACGCTTTTCCTTGCCGCAGAGCCAGTTCCGGCTCGTCTACCGGCGCAGCGAGCATACCGGTCAGCAACTGCACCGCCTCCGGTGAACCGTCGACATCGATCAGCTTGCTCCGCAGCCCGGGCTCCTCGTTGAGGATGGTGCGCCCGAGGCCCCAGAGCGCTGCCTGCACCGCGTCGACCGCCTCACCGGATTCGGTGGCCACCGCTCGTTCGGTGACGATCCACAGCCCGCCGGGCAGTTTCACCGAATTGTCGGCCTGCGCAGTGTGCACGGCGCTGAGCAGATTTTCGATCTCTGATTCCAGCCGTGTGATCGATTCCGCGGTCGACTCTTCTGCCTTCGGCCCGGAGCTGCGCCAGACGATGCCGGCGTATGGCATGCCGCGCTCGTGTGCCTGGGCCAGGACCTGCCCGAGCAGCTCGGAATCGGTAGCCCGGTCGAACGGGATGCAGCCCGGCAGCGCGGCCGCCAGTTCGCTGAATCCGGCGACCAGCCATGTGCCGCCGAGGGTTCCAGCATCTTCGCTCGCCGGCGCAATCGGCACCTCGTGCCAGCCGAGGGTATAGAGCAGCCGGGTGACATCGCCGCCGAGCCCGCGCAGCAACGCCTCGCGCGGCGCACGCTTGACGGTGAAGCCTTTGATCCCGCCCAAATTTCGGCCGTCTCGATCGAAGTAATCGAGGTCGAAGACCTGGGTTTCGCTGTCGAGTTCACTGGTGTGCCATTTCGCACGGCAGTAGAACCGGCGAGGCATCTTCTCACGCAGCGTCACTCGCTCGTAGCGCAACGGCAGGAACAAGCCGTTGACGCCCTGTTCGGCTGCGCGCAGCGCCGGGAACGCGGGGAAGGCCATACCAGTGCACAGGTCCATCAAGACTGGGTGCATCGGCTCGGTTCCGAGGTTCTCGGAGAGCTCTTCGCCGACCGAGATGTCGCCGATCGCCTCGCCCTCACCGAGCCACAGCGACTTCAGCGACCCGGACCAGTTCGGCCCCCACGACAGTTCCATGTCGTCGAAGGTCTCGAACAGCTCCTGCGGACGCATGCGCTCCATCCGCTCGATTGCTGTGTCAACGGGATCGTCTGGATCGGCGACCGGCTCCGCCTCGACACCGGAGACCGCGGTCCCGTCGGCGTTCAATGACCACTCGGCGTCGCTAACACCGTACGGGCGGCTGTGCACCTGGAATTTCCAGCCATCGCCGTCATCAAGCGGATGGAGCAGCAGCTGCACCTCACGAGAAGCCTTCTCCGGCAAGATGATCGGTTCGTAGAAGAAGACCTCTTTGACATGCGCCGGCGTGCCAACGGCGGCGAGTGCCATTGCGGCATACGTGGCGCCCGGAACAACAACGGTGCCGTAGATGACGTGGTCGGACAGCCATGGTTGCGACTTGACCGACAACCTGCTGGTGTAGACGGAGTCGCCGGAAGCGAGATCCTTTCCGCTGCCCAGGAGTCCGGACATCGCAGGACCGTCGACGGTGATCGCCGAGCTCTTCGGCCAGAAGCGACGGCGCTGGAATGGATACGTGGGCAGTTCCAGCTTGCGGCCGCGCTCCTGGTGCAGCGCGGCGAACGTGGGCCGGTGTCCGCTGACGTAGGCATTGGCCAACGCATCAGCGATCTGGCCACGGTCACCGACACCCTTACGCAGCGATACGATCGCCCGCGGCGCGGCCAGATGCTCCGGCCACACCTGCACCGCGGCCCCGGTGAGCACCGGCTGCGGGCCAATCTCCATCAGCACCGAGCACCCCAGCGCCGCAACGGTACGAACGCTCTCGGCGAACTGCACCGGCTGGCGGGAATGCCGCCGCCAATACTGGGCATCCAGCGGGGTTTCCGTCGTCAGGATGGCGCCGGTGCGGTTGCAGACCAGCGGCAACGTCGGCACCGCGAACTCGAATTGGCTTGCGAACGACTCGAACTCACCGAGCACCGGCTCCAGCAGCTCCGAGTGGAACGCGTGGCTGGTTTCCAGCCACGTGCAGCGCACCCCGTCCTCGCTGAACTTGGCGACGACCTGTTCGAGGTCTTCTCCCGGACCCGAAAGCACGGTGTTGGGGCCGTTGTACGCCCCGACCGACACCTTCGGAAATTCGCCGGCAATCTGCTCGACGAGCTTGGGGTCGGCGAATACCGCCACCATCCGTCCGCCCGCGGGCAGACTGCCGAACAGCCGTCCGCGCTCGGCCATCAGCCGTGCACCGTCCTCGAGGCTGAACACCCCGGCGACGCAAGCTGCCGCGTACTGGCCCACACTGTGCCCCAGGACCACATCGGGCTCGATGCCCCACGATTGCCACAACCGGGCCAGACCCATTTCGATGGCAAACAGCGCTGGCTGCGCAAATGACGTGTGCTTCAGTGTTTCTCCGGCCTTGCCACCGGTCTCGCGGTCGGTGGCGAAGATCACCTCCAGCAGCGGCTGCGGCAAGATCTCGCTGACCGCGTCGGCGCAGCGTTTCACCGTCTCCGCGAAAACCGGTTCAGCGGCGAATAATTCGCGTGCCATACCGGGGTACTGGCTGCCCTGACCGGTGAACAGCCATGCCGTCGTCGGCCGGTCGGTGCATTCGCCACGGACCACACCGGGACGCTGCTGACCTGCGGCCAGGTCGGCGAGGCCCGCGCTCGCGCTCTGCACGGAATCCACCACGAGTGCGGCGCGGTGCTCGAAGTGCGAGCGACCCACCCCGGCCGTGCGGCTCACCTCGGCGATGTCGGCATCCGCGTTATTGGTCAACCAGGACCCATAGCGCTGCGCCAGTTCCACCAGCGCCTCCGCCGAGCGCGCCGACAGCGGCAGCACGTTGACCGACTCGTCCTTGCCGCTCGACTCCGGCGTTGCCACGACGTCGTCGGTCGGCTGTTCGTCGATGATCACTGGCTGTGCAGCCGGGGCTTCCTCGATCAGCACGTGAGCGTTGGTGCCGGTGAATCCGAACGAACTGACACCGGCCCGACGCGGCCGGCCATTGGGCTCCCACGGGGTCGACTTGTCGACGACCTTCACCGGCAGTGTGCCCCAAGGGATGTGCGGTGACGGGTTGTCGAAGTGCAGGCTCTGCGGCAGCTCCCGGTGCTGCAGGGACAGCACGACCTTGATCAGACCCGCGGCTCCTGATGCCGATTCGGTGTGGCCGATGTTGGTCTTGACTGATCCCATCAGCAGCGGCCGGTTGGCGTCGCGGGCGGCACCGTAGACGGCACCGGCCGCTTGCACCTCGATCGGGTCGCCGAGCGGAGTGCCCGTCCCGTGCGCCTCGAGGTAGTCGACGTCGCCGCCGGCCAGACCGGCCCGGGCCAGGGCGGTGGAGATAAGCCGTTGCTGCGCACCGCCGTTGGGCACCGTCAGACCGCTGGATGCGCCGTCCTGGTTGACGGCGGTGCCGGGGATCACCGCAGCAATCCGGTCGCCGTCGCGCTCGGCGTCGCTGAGCCGCTTGAGCACCAGGATCCCGCAGCCCTCACTGCGGACATAGCCGTCAGCCGACGCGTCGAAGGTCTTGCATTGCCCGACCGGCGACAGCATCCGGGCGCGTGAGGCAGCAACAATGGTCACCGGGCTCAGCAGGACGTTGACGCCGCCGGCCACCGCGAGATCGCAGTCACCGGAGTGCAATGCCTGGACGGCCTGGTGAACGGCCACCAACGACGAGCTGCAGGCGGTGTCGACCGCCACTGCCGGTCCTTCGAATCCGAGCGCAAAGGCAACCCGACCGGAGATCGCGTTCAGCGCGTTGCCGGTGATGAAGTACGGCTCGATCTTGTCGATCGACTCGGCGGACAGCAGATGGGCGTATTCGTTGGCGGCCACGCCGGCGAAGACGCCGGTTCGGCTGCCGCGCAGCGATGCCGGCGAATAGCCGGCCCGCTCTAGACCTTCCCAGACCGTTTCGAGCATCAGCCGCTGCTGCGGCTCGATCCAGACAGCCTCGCGCGGAGAGATGCCGAAGAACTCGGGATCGAATCCGTCGATGCCGTCGAGGAATCCGCCGAAGCGGGTGTAGGTCTTGCCCGCAACGTCCGGATCGGGGTCGTAGAACTCGTCGATGTCGAAGCGGTCTTCGGGTACTTCCCTGATCGCGTTGACACCGCCGGACAACAGATCCCAGAACGCTTCCGGGTTGGGGGCGCCGGGGAAACGGCAAGACACGGCGATGATCGCGATCGCCTCGTCCGTGCGGGTTGTCACCGCTGTCGCCAGTGACGGCCCGGACTTCGCCTGCTCGCTCAGCGCGAGCACGTCGCCGAGCAGATAATCCACCGTGTCAGACAGACGCGGGTGGTCCATCGCCAGCGTCGCCGGGATCTCCTTGCCCACGCCTTGCTCGATGTGTCGCCGCAGTTCGACGGCCATCAGCGAATCCATGCCGAGGTCGAAGAATCCGGCGTCTTCGCGGATCTCGGCGGGATCGACCCGGGTCACGTCGGCCACCGCGTCGCGCAGGAAGTCCGACATGAGCTTGCGGCGCTGCTGCACCGGCGCGTTGGTGAGCCGCTCGACCAGCTCGGTCTTCCCGGATGCCGTGGTCACCGGCGCCGCGCTGGGCACCTCGCGCTCCAACTCGGCCAGGAATGCCCGTCGGCCCGTCTGCTGGTAGAGCGGAAGGAATTTCGCCCAGTCGATCCGGGCCACCACACCTTGAGCCGCGCCCTGCTCGGCAGCGACTGCGATCAACTCGGCCAGACCCGCCAGCGCATCGGCCGGCGACAACGTCTTGATGCCGCGCTTGGCCAGCTTGGCGCGAGACTCCTCATCGGCCATCCCCGCCGACCACGGACCGAAGTTCACGCTGACACCGGCGACGCCCTGCTCGCGCAGACGCCAGGTCAGCCCGTCCAGGAAGGCGTTCGCCGCGCCGTAGGCGGTCTGACCATATCCGCCCCACACCGAGGCGATCGACGAGGTGGTGAGGAAGAAGTCCAGCTTCAGGTCCGCGGCCGCCTCGCTCAAATGCCAAGCACCCCAGACCTTCCCGGCAAAAACGCGATCGACTTCTGCATCGTTGAGGTCACTCAGTGGCGTGGTGCCGATTTCCCCTGCGGCATGCACAATGCCGGCCAGCGGCGGTAGCTCGGATTTGACGGTGGCCAACAGTCGCGAGACGTCGTTCGCGTCGGCGACATCGGCTGTGACGACCCGGATGTCGCTGCCATGCTGTTCGCTGAAGGCATCGATGCGCTGTTGCGCGGCCTCGCTCGGGTCGCGTCGACTGGTCAGCACCAGGTGCTTGGCACCGTTGGCGGCCAGGTATCCGGCGATTTCCAATCCAATCGAGCCCAGTCCGCCGGTCACCAAATATGTTGCGTCATCACGTAATGCGAGCGGTTTGGTGCTCGCCTGCCCAGCCCGCCGAACCAGCCGTGGCACGTAGACGGCTTGATCACGCACGGCGAACTGGTCCTCGCGGCGCGGCTCGGCCGCTACCTGGTTGATCAACTGCGACCACTCGTCGGCAGTACCTTCGGCCAGATCCGCCAATCCGCCCCACAATTGCGGTAGCTCCAGCGAAGCGGCACGACCGAATCCCCACAGCGCAGTCTGCTCCGGCGACACCGTGTCAGTGTCGGTAACTCGTTGCGCGCCACGGGTCACTACCCAGATCGGTGCACGCAATTCAGCGGCCGCCGCGGCGCGGAAGAGTCGCCGGGTTCCGCCTAGCACCTGTTGTTGCACCCGCAACAGCGACCGAGTCGACGGCACGGTGTCGGCCTCCAGTGCCGCGAGGTGCACGATACGCAGCGTCGGCGACTCCTCGGCCGCGGTGCGCAACGCTGCGGTGAGCTCTTGCTCGTGCGCATCGGACGCAGGCAACCCGAGAATTCGGTACTGGTGGTCCCGCCCGGTCAGCGCCTCTACCAGCGGGTGAGCCGCGTCGTCATCTCCGCCAATGAGCAGCCAGGTAGCCGCCTCACCGGACTCGGCATCGGAAACCGCCGCGTTGGTTTTCTCCCAACGGAACTCGTAACGCGCGTCGGCGATCGACTTAGTCTTGCGATGCTGGTTGTGTTGTGCCGCAAGCTTCGTCAGCACGTTCAGTGTTTGAGGATCGTCGCCCGCACCGCCGAGTAGCGCGGCCAGTTCTTCGATGCGGCCGTCTTCGAGAAGCCGAATGCTTTCGCTGGTAGACGAGAGATGGGATTGCTGCGTGGGCAACTCGCGGTTTTCCCGGTACCAGTACTGGCGATGCTGGAACGGATAGGTGGGTAGGTCGAGCTTGCGCGCCGGCCCCTGCCGCACAGCGCCGAAGTCTGGCAGATGCCCAAATGCGTATGCGTCCGCGAGGGCTTCGGTGATCTGGCGGTGGTCCGCGGTGTTTTTACGCAGCGACGCGATCGCCCGCGGCCTGGTGGCCGGGTCGGGCCATGCCCGCAGAGCCGCGGCGGTGAGCACCGGTTGCGGCCCAACTTCCAGCAGCACCTTGCAACTCAGGTCGGACAGCGTCTGCACGCTCTTTGCGAACTCCACCGGCTGACGCGCGTGGCGGCGCCAGTAGTTGCCATCGAGCTTCTGGCTCCGGCCGATTACGGCGCCGGTGCGGTTGTCCACCAAAATCCGTTGCGGCGATGCATATTTGAAGCCATCTGCATACGACTCGAACTCGTCGAGGATCGGATCCAGCAGCGCCGAGTGAAACGCGTGGCTGGTTTCCAGCCAGTCGCACCGCACGCCGTCAGCCGTCAACGTGGCCACCGCCTGGTCCAAATCTCCTGCGGGGCCGGATAATACGGTGTTCGCCCCGTTGTAAGCGGCCACCGACAAGCTCGGGAACTGGTCGGTGAGGCCCTCGACACGCTCGGCGGCGGCGAACACCGCAACCATCCGGCCGCCCGACGGCAAGCTGCCGAACAAACGGCCGCGCTCGGCCATCAGTCGTGCGCCATCCTCCAGGCTGAACACGCCCGCAACGCAGGCCGCCGAATACTGACCGACACTGTGACCCAGCACGACTGCGGGCTCGAAGCCCCAGGACTGCCAAAGCCGCGCCAAGCCCATCTCCACCGCGAACAAGGCCGGCTGCGCGTAAGAGGTCTGCCGCAGCGTTTCTTCACTGTCGGGGCTCTCAGCGTCGAAAATGACGTCCAGTAACGGCTTTTCGAGCACATCGGCGACCGCTGCGGCGCACTGGCTCAACGTCTCGGCAAACACCGGCTCGGTCTCGAACAGCTCGCGCGCCATGCCGGGGTACTGACTGCCCTGACCGGTGAACAGCCATGCCGTCTTCGGAGTGGCATCGGAAACGCCGCGCACCAAGCCGGGCGCTGGGCGGTCGTCGGCGAGTGCACTGAGCAACTCACTGGCGGATTCCCGCGAGTTGACCACAAGCGCGGCCCGGTGCTCGAAGTGCGCTCGCGCCACCCCGGTGGTCAAGCACACGTCGGCCAGGGTGGCCTCCGGGTGCGCACTCAACCAGGTGCGGTACTGGTCGGCGACCTGAACCAATGCGTCGGGCGTCCGCGCTGAGATCGGCAGGATGCTGAACCGTTTCTCCGAAGCCTCGTCGGTTGGGGCCGCGGCGGCCTGGACCGCTTGCGCAGGTGCCTCCTCGAGGATGACGTGCGCGTTGGTGCCGGCGAACCCGAACGAGCTGACGCCGGCGATACGCGGTTCACCGTTGCGCTCCCAAGGGGTTGCCTCCTGGACCACCCGCAGCGCAAGCCGATCCCACGGAATGTGCGGCGACGGAGTCTGAAAGTTCAGATGAGCCGGCAGCAACTCGTTCTCGAGCGACAGGATGACCTTGATGACGCCCGCGATACCAGCGGCGGCCTCCAAGTGGCCGATATTCGTCTTCGCCGAACCGATCAGCAACGGGTCGCCGGTCTTGCGCCCCTCGCCCAGAACAGCGCCGGCGGCCTGAGCCTCGATCGGATCACCCAGCGATGTCCCGGTTCCGTGTGCCTCAAGGTAGTCGACATCGGCGGCTACTAAGCCGGAGCGCTTCAACGCCTCGGCAATAACCCGTTGTTGCGCAACGCCATTCGGAACAGTCAAGCCACCCGATGCGCCATCCTGGTTGATCGCGCTGCCCCGGATGACGGCCCGAATCCGGTCGCCGTCGGTGATAGCGTCCTCGAGCCGCTTGATGACAATGACGCCGCAACCCTCGCCACGCACGTAGCCATCTGCGGCCGCGTCGAATGTCTTGCACCGGCCATCGGGTGCGAGCATGTGAGCACTGGAGAAAGTGATCATGGTCGCCGGCGTGAGAAGGACGTTCGCGCCACCGGCCAGCGCCAGGTCGCACTCACCGAGGCGCAGCGCCTGGCAGGCCTGATGGATTGCCACCAACGACGAACTGCACGCCGTGTCGACGGCGACCGAGGGACCCTGCAGCCCCAATCGGAAGCTGATCCGGCCCGCCGCTGCGGCGTTCGACGTCCCGATCGCCATATAGGCCTCGATCTCGGGGAAAGTCAGGTCGCCGGATGCCATGCCCAGGTAATCGTGGGTGGCCAAACCGACGAACACGCCTGTGTTTGTGTTCGCCAAAGCCGTTGGCGCAGTGCCGGAATGCTCCACCGCCCGCCACGCCGTCTCCAGCAGGAGCCGATGCTGTGGGTCCAGCATCCTGACCTCGCGCGTCGACATGCCGAAGAACGGCGCATCGAACCCCGTCACGTCGTCGACGAAACCCGCCCGACGAGTCGCAACCTTCCCCGGTGTATCTGGGTCCGGGTCGTAGAACTCGTCGACATCCCATCGGTCCTCGGGCACCTCCGAGACGGCGTCCCGGCCTTCGCGCAGCACATCCCAAAACTCATCTGCATCGGCGGCACCCGGGAACCGCGCCGCGTAGCCGACGATCGCAAAACCCGATGCCTGCTGCTGACCTTCGACAGATGCCATGCCGTTGTCCTCCCTGGCCTTGGCCAGTCAAGATTCGATTCCCCGGGGCGGCCCGGTTGCGCGACGGATTTAACTTGCGGCGGCCAGTATTGCGAGTGCAGCGCGGGCACCGGGCACCCTGTCGCCAGGCATGGCCCTACCTGCGCGCCGCACCGTTCCACCTCTGCGACGGCCGCATCGGTGAGCTTACTCGTCGGCGCGTCCACGCGTGCTGGCGACGCGTGCGGGCGACGGTGATCGCCGGGAGGGTTATCTTGGTGTCGCCGCCAGCGTGGCCGGACCTGAGCCGTTCAAACCGAGGAGGAGGAAGTTTTGCGCATCGGGAAGATTACAGTCGGCTCACTCGATGAATGGACGCTGGCCCCCGGCTCGGTCACCTCCTGGCACCCGACGGCCGCGGCTATGGAGAAGGTCCGGCAAGCGCCGGTCAGTTCCGTGCCGGTCAGCTATATGCAGGGCCAACATCTCCGTAACTACTGTGAACGGACAGCGGCGGGGCTGAACTTCTCCCGGCAAATCATCGGCAGCTGCGACGTACCCGGCCATTGCGATGTTTCTGCCATGGATCACGCCCTCAATGCCTACCTGCGTCGGCACGACACGTTCCGCAGTTGGTTCGAGGACGCCGGTGACGGACAATTCATCAGGCATTCCATCAGCGATCCTGCCGATATCGAATTCGAGCCGATCGATCACGGTCACATGACGGTCGACGAAATACACGCGCACGTCGTGGCCATACCGAATCCGCTGGAGTGGGGCTGCTTCACTTTCGGCATCATCCAAGGTGAGAGCCACTTCACCTTCTTTGCCGCCATGGATCATGTGCATGGGGACGCGACGCTGATCGGCACGACGATGCTCGAGGCCAACGGAATGTATTCGGCATTGAGCGGAAGCGGTGAGCCCCTTGCGCTTCCGGATGCCGGCAGCTTCGATGACTTCTGTACCCGCGAACGCGAATACACGTCAACATTGACGGTAGATTTGCCTGGAGTCCAAGCGTGGATTGACTTCGCCACGAACAACAATGGCGGTTTTCCTGAATTCCCGCTCCCGCTGGGCAGTCCGTCGGAGTCGGAGAAGAGTTACATGGCCTCCGAACTCCTGATGGACCCAGCGCAGACGGAGCGATTCGAATCAGCTTGCACGGTTGCCGGTGCGCGCTTCGTCGGTGGCTTGTTCGCCTGCCTTGCCCTGGTAGAACACGAATTCACCGGCGCTCTGACGTACTACGGACTTACTCCCAGGGATTCGCGCACAGCCTCGGACAACTTCATGACGCAGGGCTGGTTCACCGGCTTGATCCCGATCACCGTGCCAATAGCTGCAGCCTCTTTCAGCGATGCCGCGTGGGCGGCGCAGTCTTCGTTCGATTCAGGTCTCGACATGGCGAGGGTGCCGTATTACCGCGTATTGGAGTTGGCGCCGTGGCTGAAGTGGCCGGAGCCGAACTTTCCGGTGTCGAACTTCCTGCATGGCGGCGCTGCGCCGCTCAACGCAATTCTCGCGGCTGGCGACCTTGGTCTTGCGGACAATATCGGAATCTATCCGGACGGCCGGTTTTCTTATCAGCTGACCAGCTATGTGTTCCGGTATCGCGAGGGCACGGTCATGGCGATCATGTATCCCGATAACCCGGTCGCCCTGAAATCAGTTACCCGTTACATGGAAGCGATGAAGTCCGTGTGCGTGCGGGTCGCCGACAGCGGGCACTGGGGACGCGTCGCATAGCGTGGAGCACATCGATGGCTAGGGCTTTTCTGAAATTCGCAATCTCCGGGCGGGCACCGTACGAAATTGCGCGGCTTGACAGAGCGTCGGCGAGCGTCGCCGGCGGGCGCACACAACAGCGCCGACCGAGGGTGAGGGCAATATGCAACGGCTAGCCGCTTTTGTGGTGCGGTGGCCTTGGGTAGTGATAGGGCTCTGGGTGGCGATTGCGGTCGCTCTACCGCTGACGTTCCCATCGCTGAACGAAATGGCCCAGAAGCATCCGCTCGCTATCTTGCCCAGCGACGCGCCGTCGAGCGTCACCGCCCGAAAGATGACCGAGGCGTTTCACGAATCGGGCTCAGACGACCTGCTGTTGGTGGTCCTGACCGACGACAAGGGTCTTGGCCGCGACGACGAAGCTGTTTACGGCAAGCTGGTGGACGCGCTGCGCAAGGACACCCGAGATGTCGTGATGCTGCAGGACTTCATCAGCACGCCGCCTCTGCGCTCGGTCGTGACCAGCAAGGACGACAAAGCTTGGGTGCTGCCGGTCGGCGTTGCGGGTGAGTTGGGCACTCCAGGGTCCTACGCCGCCTTCAACAAGATCGGCGACATCGTCAACCACGCCGTCGCCGGGACGTCGCTGAGGGCCAACATCACCGGCCCCGCGGCAACGGTCGCCGACCTGACGGTCGCGGGCGAGCAGGATCGGCTTCCGATCGAGCTGGCGATCGGCGTGCTGGTGCTCATCGTTCTGCTAGTGGTTTACCGCAGCGTGGTCACCATGCTGCTGCCGTTGCTAACGATCGGGTTGTCCCTGGTGATCGCACAGTCGGTGGTGGCCGGCTACTCTCAGCTGACCGGCACGGGTGTCTCGAACCAGTCCATCGTGTTCTTGAGCGCGATCATGGCCGGCGCCGGCACGGATTACGCGGTCTTTCTCATCAGCCGATATCACGACTATCTGCGGTCGGGTGAGGCCTTCGATCAAGCAGTCAGGCGGGCCTTGATCTCGATCGGAAAGGTAATCGCGGCGTCCGCCACCACGGTGGGAATTACCTTTCTGCTCATCAGCTTCGCCCGAATGGGTGTGTTCAAAACGGTCGGAGTGGCGTCGGCGATTGGTATCGGCGTGGCTTTCCTGGCCGCGGTGACATTGCTGCCGGCGATCCTGGTGCTCGCGGGTCCTCGCGGCTGGGTCAAGCCGCGGCGCGAACTGACCGCTCGGTTCTGGCGGCGTTCCGGCATACGGATCGTGCGCCGGCCGAAGACCCATCTGGTGGCCAGTTTGCTGGTGCTGGCTATCCTGGCCAGCTGCGCCGGCTTGGTGCGCTACAACTACGACGACCGCAAAGCTCTGGGATCTTCTGCTCCGAGTTCCGTCGGGTACGCCGCCCTGGATCGCCATTTCCCGGTGAACCAATCCATTCCGGAGTACATCCTCGTCCAATCACCGCATGACCTGCGCACGCCGCAGGCCCTCGCAGACCTGGAGCAAATGGCGGACCGAGTCAGCCAACTGCCGAACGTCGCCGCAATCAGCGGCATCACACGGCCCACCGGAAATGTGCCGGAACAATTCCGAGCCACCTATCAGGCCGGCGCTATCGGCACCTTTCTGGCCGGCGGGTCCACCCTGATCAACGACCGCACCAGTGACCTCAACCGGCTGGTCGACGGGGCCGGCACGCTGGCCGACAACCTAGGCGACGTCCGCGGCCAAGTCGGCCAGCTCGCTGCCAGTGTGCAGAGCTTGACCGACTCCATGTCATCGATGAAAAACCAGTACGGTGGCGACACGTTGGTCAAGGAGGTCGACACCGCAGCCAAGCTCGTCGACCACGTCAACTCGCTCAGCAATGCCATGGGCTGGAACTACTCAGCGGGCAAGAACATGTTCGCCTGGATAGGCCCGGTGCTGACGGCGCTACAGGGTAACCCGGTCTGCGATGTCGATGAGTCCTGCAGCGCCACCCGCGGGGCGTTCGAGCGGCTGGTCGGTGAGCGCGATCAGGAAGATCTCGACGCGATCAATGATCTGGCGGGGCAGCTGCAGTCATTCCCGGACAAACAGAGCCTCAACGCATCAGTGGACCGCCTGCGCGGCGCATTAACGAATCTCACCAAGGTGATGGCTTCGATGGGGATGGATCAACCGGGCGGCCTGCAGGCGAACCTGACCACCCTGCAAGATGGCGCAAACCAATTCGCCGGCGGGAGCCGGCAGGTGGCTGACGCGGTAGCTCAACTCGTCGACCAAGTCAAACAGATGGGTGCCGGGCTCAGCGAGGCAGCAACTTTTCTGTTGTCGCTGAAACATGACGCCGCGCAACCGGCAATGGCCGGGTTCAACGTCCCGGCCCAGCTGCTGCATCTAGACGAGTTCCAGAAGGCCGCCAAGGTGTTCATTTCGTCCGACGGCCACTCGGTGCGGTACCTGGTGCAAACCAAACTCAATCCGTTCAGTACCGAAGCCATGGATCAGGTCAATGCGATCATTGCGACCGCTCGGGGAGCCCAACCGAACACCGCTTTGGCGGACGCCACGGTATCGATGGCGGGATACACCGTTGGCCTGAAGGACACCCGCGACTACTACCAACACGACATCCGGTTCATCATCGCGGTAACGCTCTTCGTCGTGCTGCTGACCTTGATCGCGCTGCTGCGTGCGGTTGTCGCGCCGCTGTATCTGGTTGCTTCCGTGATCATTTCGTATTTGTCGGCGGTGGGCATCGGCGCGCTGGTCTTTCAATTCATCCTCGGCCAGCAATTACATTGGAGCGTGCCCCCACTGGCATTCGTGGTATTGGTCGCGGTGGGGGCCGATTACAACATGCTGCTCGTCTCGCGAATGCGCGACGAGTCTCCGCACAGCATGCGATACGGCATCATTCGCACCCTGAGTTCGACAGGCGGCGTGATCACCGCGGCAGGTCTCATCTTCGCTGCCTCGATGTGCGGTCTCTTGTTCTCCAGCATCGGCACCGTGGTCCAGGGCGGTTTTGTGATCGGTGTGGGGATTTTGCTGGATACCTTCTTGGTACGGACCATCACGGTGCCGGCCATCGCCGCGCTGGTCGGCCAGGCAAACTGGTGGCCGGGACGGGTTCGCGCGCGCGGGTGATGTATGTGAGACTACGAGGCGAAGCCGAGGGGTCAGGAGTAGGGATGAAGAAACTACTCGCAGGGGTGACGGCGCTGGTAACTGTCTGCGCCACAGGATGTTTCGGCATCGGAACCTCGTCGGCCGACGACACGCCCATCGGGGGGCCGACGACCCCCGGGGCGCCGGGCGACCAAACCGCCTACGCCCTCGGAGGCGCTCACGTCCTGGGCATCCCTTACGACGAGTACATCCGCCGTGAGGGCGCTGAATGGTTCCCCGGCCAGCAGCGACAAATCGTTCGCTACCCGGCCGGACAGGTTCAAGGCCACGTGCTGGAACGACTCTTTCCAGGCATCGGCAAGCTCGATGAACTCTTTCCGGGCTTGGGTATGAACGGCCCCAGCATCGGCGAGTCGGTCGATGAGGGAATAGGCAACCTCGATGCAGCGATCCGCACCACCGGTCGCCCCGGTACGGCGATCGGCTTGTCCGAGGGCGGGTTCGTGGTCGATGGCGAGCAGGCTCGGCTGGCGAATGACCCGACTGCTCCCCCGCCGGGCACGCTGAACTTCGCCACATTCGGCGACCCGATTGGGCATCACGCCTTCGGTCAGAGTTTCCTGACCGCCACGTTCCCGGTTGGCAGCGTTGTTCCCGCACTCGACTACACCATGCCACCGCCATACGAGAGCCAGTACGACACCAACAGGTTCGTGGCTGCGTACGACTCGATCGCTGACTTCCCCGACCGGCCGGACAACATGTTCGCTCTCGCCAACACGCTGATGGGCCTGGCCACGGGTCACACCGCGGTGGCCTTCACGAACCAGAGCATGGTGCCGCCGCAGAACATCAGAACGACCATCAACTCCAGGGGCGCGAAAGACACGACGATCATGGTCCCGGAAAAGCACCTTCCGCTGGTCATGCCGCTGGCCTACATCGGGATCTCGGAAGACACGCTGAACAAGCTCGACGCAATCCTGATTCCCCGGGTGAACGCGGGCTATGCTCGAAACGACGACCCGTCGACCGCTCCGATTCAGGTGGACCCCGTGCACGGCTTCGACCCAGCGGCCGTCACTGCGCCGGCCAACCAGGCGACATTCGGCGGCGGCGCTGACCCGTTCTCGCAGATCCTCAGCGGTGCCATGTCCGTGTTGTCGCACGGCGCAGGCGAAGCTGACCACTGACTACAAGCCCACAAATTGGATTATTAGTACGGACATAATGTGACGCCTATGCCTCAGTCATCCATTCTCTCGATGCTGCACGGCCGTGCCAGCCTGCGGCCCGATGACGTGGCATTCACTTTTACCGATTACGAGAACAACTGGGCGGGTGTTCCCGAGAATCTCACGTGGTCGCAGTTATCCCGCCGCACAATGAATTTGGCACGCGAGCTCAGCCTTCATGGGTCTGTCGGAGACAGAGCAGTAATCCTGGCTCCCCAAGGCCTTGACTACATCGTGGCGTTCCTAGGGTCTATGCAGGCTGGGCTTGTCGCAGTTCCGCTCCCGTTGCCGCACCGCGGCTCGAGTCATGAGCGGGTAAGTGCGGTCTTTGCCGATACGTCGCCCTCAGTTGTTCTCACAACGTCCGCAGTCGCGGAAGACGTCGGCGACTATGTTGATCAATCACCTCTGGACGCTGTTCCAAAGATCGTCGAAATCGATGCGATGAATCTGGACTTCGATGGCGGAACAAGCGTTCGGACAGCTGATTTGCCTAACGTCGCGTATTTGCAGTACAGCTCGGGTTCGACCCGACTGCCGACCGGGGTGATGATCTCGCACCGCAACCTCCAGGTGAATTTCGAGCAGCTGATGCGCGGCTTCTTCGCGGACTCCCACGTCAAGGCCCCACCGAATACCACGATTGTGTCGTGGTTGCCCTTTCACCATGACATGGGTTTGGTGCTGGGAGTCTGCGCACCAATCCTCGGCGGCTATCGCGGCGAGCTGACGAGTCCGGTTTCGTTCTTGGAAAGGCCGGCCAGATGGGTGCGATCTCTGGCCGAGAATCCGCACGCGTGGTCAGCGGCGCCAAACTTCGCCTTTGACTTGGCCGCCCGCAAGACAACCGACAGTGATCTGGCCGGGCTCGACCTCGGCGGGGTGCTGGGCATCATCAGCGGTGCCGAACGTGTCGAGCCGGCCACATTGCAACGCTTCGTTGATCGGTTTGCGCACTTCAATTTTCGTGACCACATGATGCGTCCGTCATATGGCTTGGCGGAGGCAACCGTCTGGGCCGCGACTGGCACCTGGGATGACTCATCAACCGTTCACTTCGGCGGCGGGGAGCTGTCCGCTGGCCGCGCTCAGCGGTGTGCGACAGGGACCGGCACAGCGCTGGTCAAATACAAAGTGCCACAATCACCCACGCTGCGGATCGTCGACTTCGACACACACCGCGAGTGCCCGCAGGGCTTGGTCGGCGAGATCTGGATACATGGCGCCAATGTCGCCGAGGGCTACTGGCGCAAACCGCCGGAGGAGCAGCGCTGCTTCAGCGCGATGCTCGCCGACCCTTCGCCGGGCACACCCGACGGACCCTGGCTGAGAACCGGCGACCAGGGTTTCATCTCCGAGGGTGAGCTGTTCATTGTCGGCCGCATCAAGGATCTACTGATCATCCGTGGGCGTAACCACTATCCCGAAGACATTGAGGCGACGGTCCAAGAGATCACACGTGGTCGGGTCGCGGCGATATCGGTCCCGCTGGATAGCACCGAGAAGCTGGTCACCATCATCGAGGTCAAGAAGCGAGGCGATTCCAACGAGGAGGCGATGCACTGGCTCACCTGCGTCAAAAGCGACGTCACCTCCGCGATATCCAATGCGCACGGCGTGAGTGTCGGCGACCTCGTTCTGGTACCGCCCGGGTCGATTCCCACCACGACGAGCGGCAAGATCCGGCGCGCCGCCTGTGTCGAGCAGTACCGCCAGGACCAATTCGCCCGGTTGGACGCCTAAGCCGGCCGGTGGGTGCGCACCCCGGAATTCCCAATGTTGGTCACTGTCCTGGTGATGGCCTTTGCCGTCAGCGTCGAACCGTTCCGAATCGGTATGACCGTGCTCATGCTGAACAGGCCCAGACCGGCGCTGCAACTGCTCGCGTTTTTGTTTGGCGGTTTCGCAATGGGAACGACGGTGGGTCTGGTTGTCCTGTTCGTCTTTCGACGCAGACTGCTGGGGGCTACCTACTTCACTTTGCCCAGGGTTCAGATTCTGATCGGGTTCCTGACGCTATTGGTCGCTGTCGTCGTGGCCGTGGATGTCCCCGGGCGGTTGGGCTGGCGCCCGGCAAGATTGGCGACGCCGGCCCAACGATTGCTGAAGGGGCATTCGCTGTCGGTCGCCGGAATCGCCGGTCTCGGCATCGCGCTGCCGTCGGTCGACTATCTTGCCGCGCTGGCCGTCATCCTGGCCTCAGGCGCGGCGGCCTTGACGCAAGTCGCGGTGCTGTTCATGTTCAACGTCGTGGCCTTCGCGCTCGTAGAGATTCCGCTGCTGGCGTATCTACTGGCGCCCAAGACAACCGCCACGTCGGTGGAGGCGCTGCACAACTGGATTCGATTGCGTCGCCGCCTTGACGTTGCAATCCTGCTGACCGCGGTCGGCTGTGTGTTCCTCGCGGTCGGCATGGCCGGGCTTTGACCTTTTCTCAAACGCGAAAGCACGTGGACCCGGTTGAACATAATGAGTCCAATCGAACCGGCAAAGGAGCACCCGATGAGCACGACCAGCGCAGACCGTCCGTTTCGTGTGATCCAGTGGACGACCGGGAACATCGGGCGGCGATCGCTGCACGGCATCATCGGCAGACCGGACATGGAACTGGTCGGCGTCTACGCCCACGGGCAGGACAAAGTCGGTGTGGACGCCGCTGAGCTGTCCGGCTGGCCGGAGCCGACCGGGGTCAAGGCCACTAACGACATCGATGCGCTCCTGGCACTTCGACCCGACGCTTGTTGCTATAACCCGTTGTGGCCCAGCGTCGACGAGTTGGTGCGGCTGCTCGAGTCGGGCGTCAATGTGTGTTCCAGCGCGGCCTGGATCACCGGCGGCAAGCAGACGCCGCAGGACCGGCAACGGATCCGCGACGCCTGCGAGCGTGGCGGCTCGACGATTTTCGGCAGCGGCGCGCACCCGGGGATGACCAACCTGGTCGGCATGGCGCTCAGCGGCTCCTGCGAACGGGTCGACGAGATCCGCATCACCGAATCGGTGGACTGCTCCACCTACGAATCCGCCGAGACCCAGACCGCGATGGGCTTCTCGCAGGACCCCGATACGCCGGGGCTGGCCGAGAACGTGCGACGTGAAAGCGAAGTCTTCGCCGAGTCGGCTGCGATGATGGCCGATGCGATCGGCGCGACGCTGGACAAGATGACCTTCGATGTCACATTCACCGCGGCCACCGGCGACTCCGATCTGGGCTTCATGAAGATTCCGGCCGGGACGGTCGGCAGCGTCTACGGCTACCACCGCGGCTGGGTCGGCGATCGCAACGTGGTCAGCGTCGGGTTCAACTGGACAATGGGCGATCACGTGGTCCCGCCGAAACCGCTTGAGCACGGCCACGTCATCCAGGTGTTCGGTCTACCGAATATGCGCACGGTTGTCCACTGCCTGCCACCGAAGGATTGGACCGAGCCGGGATTCATGGGCCTGGGCATGATCTATACCGCGATGCCGGTGACCAATTCGGTGCCCGCAGTCGTGGCGGCCAGGCCGGGGATCGTCACGCTTGCTGATCTGCCGCCGATCACCGGCCGCGCCGCACAATAGCGGTGCGGGCTCTGACGCATGGACGCGACCAAGCGGAACGCCGCCGTGCCCTATCGTCTAGCATAGTTAGCCGAGCGAATGTTCCAACGGCATCGGCGATGATGACCGGCGGAGGCGAGCTCTTTCGGCAAAGCTGTCCCGGATGCGTCTGCTTCGGTTGCCGGCGGAATGGAGCCGTGGCTTGATGTGTTCGCGTACAAGATTGCGGACGGGGCGGCGGGAGGAGACCGAGTGAGGGCGATTTCGATTGGCGGCTTGCTCAGACGCTGGTGGATACCGTTGCTTCTAGTGGTCGTACTGTCGGTCTCCGGACTCGTCGTGACGCGGCTGCACAAAGTGTTCGGCTCGCAGGACCTCAACGCGAATGCGGGGGCCGGGATCAAAATCGTCCAGTTCAACCCGAAAGTCGTGAAGTACGAGATCGACGGGCCGCCCGGCAGCGTCGCGAACATCAACTACTGGGACGCCGACGCCAACACGCATCAGATCAACGGGGCACCGCTGCCGTGGTCGTACACCATTTCCACCACCCTGCCCGCGGTGAGCGCCAACATCATGGCTCAGACCGACGCCAACCACATCGGCTGCCGCATCACCGTCGACGGCGTCCTCCGTGAGCATCAGAGCATGAACGGCCACAACGCCCAGACCTTCTGCCTGGTGAAGTCCGCATGAGCCGCGCCAGCGACGATGCAGAGCGGAGCGATGCTGAGGAGCGGCGCTTCGACACGGCCGACACCACCGCAACCGAGGCCAACGAATCCGGGCACCGGCACCGCCCTTTCATCCCGCACGTCATCCGCATCCTCGCGATTCCCATCATTTTGGGATGGGTCGTCCTGACCGTCGTGGTCAACGTCGCCGTCCCGAGCCTGGAGATCGTCGGCGAAAACCATTCAGCGCCGATGGCGCCCCTGGACGCACCGTCGATGAAGGCGATGATGCGGATGGGGCACAACTTCAAGGAATTCAATTCCAACAGCACCGTGATGGTGGTGGTGGAAGGCCAGCAGCCGCTGGGCGAGGCCGCGCACCGCTACTACGACGACATCGTCCGTAAGCTGCGGCACGACTCTGAGCACGTCCAGCACATCCAGGACTTCTGGGGCGACAGGTTCACTGCGGCGGGTGCGCAGAGCGCCGACGCCAAGGGCGCCTACGTTCAGGCCAACATCGCCGGTAACCAGGGCACCACGCAAGCGAACGAATCCGTCGAAGCCGTCCGCAAGGTTGTCGACAACGAACCCGCGCCGCCCGGGGTCAAGGCCTATGTCACCGGTCCGGCCGCACTGTCCGACGACATGCACGTCATCGGCAACGACAGCCTGGCCAAAATCACGTTGTTCACCCTGGGTGCGATCGCGATCATGCTGTTGCTGGTCTACCGCTCGATCGTCACCACGCTGATCCAGCTGTTCATGACCTTTGTCGCGCTGGCTTGTGCACGAGGAATCGTCGCGGTCCTCGGTTACAACAACGCATTCGGGCTCACCACGTTCGCCGCGAATATCCTGACGATGCTGGCGATCGCCGCTGGGACGGACTACGGGATCTTCCTCATCGGTCGTTACCAGGAGGCGCGTAGCGCCGGCGAAGACCGTGAAACCGCCTACTACACCACATTTAAAGGTGTCGCCCCCGTCGTGCTGGGATCGGGCCTGACGATCGCCGGCGCGACCTACTGCCTGAGCTTCGCGCGGCTGCCCTGGTTCAACACCATGGGTGCACCGGTAGCCATCGGCATGATCGTGGTGGTGGCGGCCGGACTGACGCTGGGCCCGGCGGTGGTTTTCCTGGGCAGCCGCTTCGGGTTGTTCGAGAGGAAGAGCCAGTCCCGCGGACGGCTGTGGCGACGCGTCGGCACAGCCGTTGTGCGTTGGCCCGCACCGATTTTCGCGGTGAGCGCGGCAGTTGTGCTGGTTGGCATGGTCGCGTTGCCCAGCTTCAAGACGAGTTACAACGACCGCCACTACCTACCCGAATCGGCGCCGTCCAACATCGGGTATGCCGCGGCCGACCGGCACTTCTCCGAAGCCCGGATGAATCCGGACCTGCTGATGATCGAAGCCGACCACGACATGCGTAATCCCGCCGACATGCTGGTCCTGGACAAGGTCGCCAAGAACGAGATCCGCACCGTCGGCATCGCCATGATCCAGGACATCACTCGGCCACTGGGAATTCCGATTCAGCACAGCTCGATTCCCTTTCAGAACAGCATTCAGGCCCAGACGACCATGCAGAATATGGACTTTCTGAAAGACAGAATGAAAGACATTCTGAAGATGGCCGACGAGATGCAGATCATGATCGACGTGACGGAACGCCAGGCGAAGGTCACCCATGACCTGGCCTCTGCCGCCCTCGACAGCGCGAAGACCACGCAGGAAACGTCGGAAATCACCGACACCCTGCGAGACCACATCGCGGATTTCGAGGACTTCTACCGGCCGATCCGCAGCTACTTCTACTGGGAGAAGCACTGCTACGACATTCCCGTCTGCATCTCATTCAGGTCGTTGTTCGACTCGATCGACGGTTTCGACCAACTTGCGGAGAAGTTCCACGATCTCTCGGGCGACATCGCCCGCACCGCACAGGCCTCCCACGAGTTGGAGCAGCTGATCCCGATCATGCTCGAGACGCTGAAAACGACTCATGGTCTGACGCTGACGCTGTACGCCACGTTCCACGCGATGATCAACCAGATGGAGGCGATGAGCAACACCTCGATCGTCATGGGTCAAAGCTTCGATAACTCGCAGAACGACGACTTCTTCTATCTGCCGCCCGAGGCATTCGGTAACCCGGAATTCATTCGCGGCGTGAAGATGTTCTTCTCCCCCGACGGAAAGTCGGTGCGGTTCTTCATCACTCACCAGGGTGACCCGATGACGCCAGAGGGTATTTCCCGCGTGTCCGCGGAGCGAACAGCCGCGCAGGAGGGACTCAAACAGTCCTCGCTGTCGGACGCGAAGGTGTATCTCGGCGGAACTGCAGCGACCTTCCGCGACATGGCCGACGGCGAGAAGTACGACCTGATGATCGCGGTGGTTTCGGCGTTGACGCTGATCTTCATGATCATGCTGCTGCTGACCCGCAGCGTGGTCGCAGCATTGGTCATCGTCGGGACGGCGAGCAGTTCGATCGCCGCATCCGTGGGGCTGTCGGTGCTGATCTGGCAGGACCTGTTCGGCATACACATCCACTGGATCGTCGCGGCGCTGTCGGTGATCATCCTGTTGGCCGTCGGCTCCGACTACAACCTGCTGTTGGTCTCGAGGTTCAAGGAAGAAATCCACGCCGGACTCAAGACCGGATACATCCGATCGATGGCGGGCACCGGCGCAGTGGTGACGTCGGCGGGCCTGGTGTTCGCCTTCACCATGGCGGCGATGCTGGGCAGCGACCTGACTGTGCTGGGCCAGTTCGGCTCGACGGTCTGCATCGGCCTGCTGCTCGACACCCTGGTGGTGCGCACGCTGTTTATGCCGTCGCTGGCCACCATGCTGGGCCGCTGGTTCTGGTGGCCCCTGGTTGTCCATCCCCGCGGTGACTACGGCAAACCGAAGCCTCAGCCGGTACCGCCCGCCCAGGAGGACAACACCGCGCCGCTGGCCGTGCAGACGCAACGATAAGCCGGCTACTCACCTACCTCGACGCACACCGCGAGCGCGCCCGCGCCGACATGTAGAGCCAGCACCGGGCCCAGGTCAGTCACGATTGCCGGCGCACACGCGGGCAACCGCTCGGCCAGTGCGGCGACCAGGTTCTCCGCGCCGTCGGGGTTGGCGACGTGATGCACCGCGATCGAGGCCGACCGCTCCTCGATGACATCGCACACCCGGTCGATCATTGTCGCGACCGCCTTGTTGGCGGTGCGTACCCGTTGCGCCAGAACGAGTTTGCCGTCGTCGATGCGCAGCAGCGGCTTGAGTGAAAGCTTGGTGCCCAGCCAGGCGCCGGCACCACCGATGCGCCCGCTTCGCCGCAGGTTGTCCAGCTGGTGGACGACGATGAACCCGTGATTGCGGCCGACCGCGGCAGCGGCAGCTTCCGCGACGGTGTCTAGGTCCGCGCCGCCGGCGGCTGCCCGCGCGGCGGTCAGCGCGATGAAACCCGTGTTCATCGCAGCCGACTTTGAGTCGAGAACCCTTACTGCTGAACCGATCTCGGCCGCAGCGGTCTCAGCGGCACCGATAGTTCCCGACAGCGCTGCCGACAGGTGCACGGCCACAACTCCGTCACCGCCGCTATCGGCCAGCGCCTGCCGATACGCGTCGCCTAATTCTGCCGGCGTCGCCGCGGCGGTGGTGGCCTGTCCGTAATCGTGGATGTTGTGCGGAATCTCGTCCACACCGTCGCGCAGATCGGTGTCGTCGAGCAGGATGTGCAACGGGACCTGGCGTATCGCCCATTGCCGACGCAGCTCATCGGGAAGGCGCGCCGACGAGTCGGTGACTACCACGACAGGCATGGAAATCAGCCGCGCGGTTTCTCGTTGGGGACACCGGCTTCCGCCAGCGCCTTGAGCATCAACTCCGCGACCGCCTGGTGGGCTTCGAAGTTCCAGTGGATTCCGTCGGGATTGCCGCGGCCACTCATAACATGTTCGGCAACAGCGGATTTCAAGTCAACCAGCGGGATGTCGTGCTGGTGAGCCCATTGGGTGATCGCCGCGACCGTGCCGGCCCGGCCATGATGGGCCTTTCCGTAAGTTTCGGCGATGTGCACCGACGGCAGTGACGCCACGATCGGGATGCCGGGCCGATTGAAATCGATTGCGCCGCGGGTCTCTTCGAGGTATTCAGCGGACAGGTGGGGTGGCAGCGCGGCTCTGGCCACCGGAGACAGCCGCGGCTGTGCCCAGCCGTAACCGTCGCGCACCCATCGCCGCAGCCACGGCGGGCGCACATAACGGATGAGTTCGCGCATTGCGGTCGGCAGGGGCGACGGCAGCGAATCCATTCCGCCGGTCGCGAAGATCACCGCGCCGGCACGAGGCAGCGCCGCCCAGGACCGCGGGTCCTGGGTGGCCGCCCACCAGACATCCCGACATGTCCAGCCGATGCGGCCGATCAGTTCCAGATCCCAACCTAGCTGTGTGGCAACGATGTTGGGCCAAATGCGCGGGTCGTCCGCGGGCAGCCCACCGGCCGGCCCATAGTAGGCCAGTGAGTCGGCGAAGACCAGCAGCGCAGGCCGCGGCTGTTGATCAGAGGACATCGCCCGCGACCTGTGCCGAAGCGTTCCACACGTCGAGCCGCCACCGGATCGCATCGAGATTGTCGGCGCCGGCCTCCGGATCGGCGGAATGCCCGGACAACTGCGTCCAACTGGCATTGCCCATGCCGCCCAGCACGGGCCAATTGGCAACCGGCAGCCGCAGTAACGCCGCTGTCAGCGCGGCGATCAGGCCACCGTGGGCGACCAGCACCACCGGCCGCGCCGGTTCATCGACGGCGCCCCACTCGGGCTCACCGGTGACCAGTTCGGCGATCAGCGGCAGGCTGCGCGCAGCGACGTCGAGCCTGCTCTCCCCGCCGTGCGGTGCCCAGGTGGCGTCCTCGCGCCAGGCCAGCCGGGCACCCGGTGCGACGGCGTCAATCTCGCCGTGCGTCATGCCTTGCCAGTCGCCGAGGTGGGTCTCGCGCAAGCGGTCGTCGACCCCGACTCGTAACCCTGTGCGCTCCCCCAATGCGACCGCAGTGTCGTAAGCGCGGCGCAGATCGGACGACACGATAAGCAGCGGCTGGTGTTTGGCAAGCGCCTCAGCCGCGGCGACCGCCTGGGCGCGGCCCAGCTCAGTGAGCTCAGTGTCCAGCTGGCCCTGCATGCGGCTGCCGAGATTGAAATCGGTTTGCCCGTGTCGCAGCATCACCAGCCGGCGCGTCGTCATGGCCAGCTCGCTGAGTTCTCGGAACTTTCCGACAAGTCCACCGTCACGACCGGGCAGTCACGCCAAAGCCGATCGAGCGCATAGAAATTGCGTTCGTCTTGGTGCTGGATGTGCACCACGATGTCGACGTAATCCAGCAACGTCCAGCGGCCTTCGCGGGCGCCCTCGCGGCGGGCGGGCTTGTAGCCGGCCCGGCGCATCTTCTCCTCGACCTCGTCGACAATGGCGTTCACTTGCCGCTCGTTGGACGCCGAGGCGATGACGAAGCAGTCGGTGATGACCAGTTGATCGGACACGTCGATGACGACGACATCGTCAGCGAGCTTCGACGCGGCCGCGCGCGCGGCGACGGTGGACATCTCGATCGCCTCTGCGGTGGCCGTCATGTCTCGTCCTTGGCGGCGAACGTGGTACTCGATTGGTGCAATGCCGCCTCGGCTCCTTCGGCGGCGGGCTTGCGGTACAGCCGCCGCTTGGATACGTACTGCACGACACCGTCCGGCATCAGGTACCACAGCGGGCGCTTCTCGGCGGCGCGTCGGCGGCAATCGGTCGACGAGATAGCCAGCGCCGGGATCTCGACAAGGGTCAGCGCGTCGTCGGGCAACCCGTCGAGAACGTCGGTGATGTGCTCGTCGTCCAGCTCATATCCCGGCCTGCTGACGCCGACGAACCGCGCCATCGCGAACAGCTCCGCAAAGTCCTGCCACGACAGAATGGAGGCCAGCGCATCGGCGCCGGTGATGAAGTACAGCTCACAGTCGGGGTTGAGAGCGTGCAGATCCCGCAGCGTGTCCCTGGTGTAGGTGGGGCCGGCGCGGTCGATGTCAACCCGGCTGACCGAGAAGCGAGGGTTGGCCGCTGTCGCGATCACCGTCATCAGGTAGCGGTCTTCGCCCGCGCTGACCTGGCGTTGCTTCTGCCAGGGTTGCCCGCTCGGCACAAACACCACTTCGTCGAGTTCGAACAAAGAGGCCACTTCGCTCGCCGCGACCAGGTGGCCGTTGTGGATGGGGTCGAACGTCCCACCCATCACTCCCAGCCGCCGTTTTCGCATGGTTTGCCAGCTTACTGGAGGAGGTAACGCAGGTCAGATTGCCCGACTCTCCCCCCGCAAGCGGGTGGGGGCACCCCCAGCCGCACAGCGGCGGGGGGCGTACCCCACCTCGGGCCGCCGCACGGCCCGCATCGTCGTCGAGCGTCACACCGGTAACAGCTGATCGATCACCGCGGCCAGCTGCTTGGCTGACCGGCATTCGTGCATGGTGATCACCTCTTGGTAGCGGGGCACCGCCGAGTCGCCGCTGCCCCACAGGTGTTTGGGCTCGGGATTGAGCCAGTGCGCGTGCCGGCTGGCGGTCACCATGTGGGCTAGCACATCGGTGGCCGGGTCGCGGTAGTTGGTGCGCCCGTCGCCGAGCACCAGCAACGAGCTGCGCGGCGACAGCACGTTCGGATGCGCCTGAATGAACGAGACAAACGCGTTGCCGTAATCGCTGTGGCCGTCGCGGGTGTAGACACCGGCTTCCCGGGTGATGCGCTGGATCGCCACGGCCAAATCAGCGTCCGGGCCGAACATGTGGGTCACCTCGTCGGCGGTGTCGATGAAGGCAAAGACCCGAACGCGGGAAAACTGTTGGCGCAGTGCGTGCACCAACAACAGAGTGAAGTGGCTGAACCCGGCGACCGACCCGGACACGTCGCACAACACCACCAGTTCGGGGCGCGCCGGGCGCGGTTTGCGCAGCACGAGGTCGATCGGCACGCCGCCGGTCGACATCGACTTGCGCAGCGTCTTGCGTAGGTCGATCGCCCCGGCACGGGCACGGCGCCTTCGCGCGGCCAGCCGGGTGGCCAGGGTGCGGGCCAGGGGCTGCACCACCCTGCGCATCGCGCGCAGCTGATCACCCGAGGCGCGCAGGAACTCGACGTTCTCGGATAGCTGTGGAATTCCGTACATCTGGACGTGGTCGCGGCCGAGCTGCTCGGCGGTGCGCCGCTTGGTCTCGGCGTCGACCATTTTCCGCAACTGCGTGATCCGCTGCGCGGCAAGCGCTTTAGCGATCTGCTCCTGGGTTGGTGTGGGTTCGTCGCCGTAGGGAGCGAGCAGACCGGCCAGCAGCTTGCCCTCGAGTTCGTCCAGCGCCATCGCCTTGAGCGCCTGATACGAGGAGTACGACGGTCCGCGGCTGGAGTTGTACTTGCCGTAGGCGTCGACGATTTGCGCGATCATCGCGACCAACCGCTCGTCCATGTCGGCGAGGTCAGCGTTGGCGGTAAGCAGGTCCAGCAGCATCTGGCGCATCGCCTCGACGTCGTCGGGCGGCAACTGGATGTCTGGGTCAGCCTCGGCCTCTTCAGTGACGGCCGCCCGCGCGCCCAGCGCGGCGGGCCACCACAGGTCGAACATCGCGTCGTAGGTCTCGCGGTGCTCGGGTCGGCGCAACACCGCACAAGCCAGACCTTCGCGCAGCACCTCGCGGTCGCCGAGACCGAGGACCGCCACCACCTTGCCGGCGTCCACCGTCTCCGACGGACCAACCGCAATACCTTGCCCGCGAAGCGCTTCCACGAAGCCGACCAGGTGACCCGGCAGGCCGTGCGGGGCCAGCGGCTGGCTGGGGCGAACGCGGCGGACGGCCATCAGTTGCGCCCTAGTTCAGCCGGAGTTCGCCGGTGGCGCGTTGCTGATCGGATTGGTGTTTGAGCACCACGCCCAGTGTGGCGGCAATGGTCGCGTCGTCGATGGTGTCCATGCCAAGCGCCAGCACCGTGCGTCCCCAGTCGATGGTTTCGGCGACCGACGGCAGCTTCTTGAGCTGCATTCCGCGTAGCACGCCGATGATGCGCACCAGCTCGTCGGCGATGTGTCCGGGCAGTTCAGGGACGCGGGACAACAGAATCCGGCGTTCCAACTCGGGGCTGGGGAAGTCGATATGCAGGAAAAGGCAACGACGCTTGAGCGCCTCGGACAGCTCGCGGGTGGCGTTGGAGGTCAGCACCACGAACGGGGCCCGCTCGGCGGTGATAGTGCCCAACTCGGGGACGGTCACCGCGAAGTCGGACAGCACCTCCAGCAGCAGACCCTCGATTTCGATGTCGGCCTTGTCGGTTTCGTCGACCAGCAACACGGTGGGCTCGGTGCGCCGGATCGCGGTCAGCAGCGGCCGGGAGAGCAGAAACTCCTCGCTGAACACGTCCATCTTGGTTTGGTCCCAGTCGCCGGATCCGGACTGGATGCGCAGAATCTGCTTGGCGTGGTTCCACTCGTAGAGCGCGCGGGCCTCGTCAACACCCTCGTAGCACTGCAGCCGGACCAGACCGGATCCGGTGGCCTGCGCGACAGCGCGGGCCAGTTCAGTCTTGCCGACCCCGGCTGGGCCTTCCACCAGCAGCGGCTTGCCGAGGCGGTCGGCGAGGAAAACGGCGGTCGCGGTGGCGGTATCGGGCAGGTAGCCGGTTTCAGCCAGCCGCCGGCCGACGTCCTCGATATCGGCGAACAGCGGGACGGGCCCCGCGGGCACACTCACTTTTGCGTTCTCCTAAGCACGTCAGGCCGGGCGAGTCTGACCGTCTCCCCAGACGATCCATTTGGTTGAGGTCAATTCCGGCAGTCCCATCGGCCCGCGGGCATGCAATTTCTGGGTGGAAATGCCGATCTCGGCGCCGAACCCGAACTGCTCACCGTCGGTGAACGAGGTCGACGCGTTGACCATGACCGCGGCCGCATCGACTCCTTCGGTAAACCGCTGGGCGGCAGCCATATTAGTGGTCACGATGGCCTCGGTGTGCCCGGTCCCGTATTCGTTGATGTGGGCAATTGCCTCTTCGACACCGTCGACTACCGCGACCGCGATCTCCATCGCCAAGTATTCGCGGCGCAAGTGGGCGTCGTCGGGGTCAAGATGCACGGTCACGCCGGCGTCTTGTAGCGCATTGATCAGCCGCGGCATGGCCTGTGTGGCGATTGTGGAGTCGACCAGCAGCGTTTCGGCGGCATTGCACACGCTTGGCCGACGGGTCTTGGAGTTCAGCAGGATCCGCTCAGCCACCTCGAGGTTGGCGGCATCGTGCACGTAGACGTGGCAGTTGCCGACACCCGTCTCGATGGTCGGCACTTGCGAGTCGCGGACCACCGCGTCGATCAGGCCTGCTCCCCCGCGCGGGATCACCACATCGACCAGGCCGCGGGCCTGGATCAAGTGCGTGACGGTGGAGCGGTCGGCTGCGGAGATCAGTTGGACGGCGTCGGCGGGCAGGTCCTCGCCGACGAGCGCGGCGCGTAACACCAAGACCAGCGCCTCGTTTGACTTCGCCGCCGACGCGCTACCGCGCAGCAGGGCGGCATTGCCGGACTTGAGCGCCAAACCGAACGCATCGACGGTGACGTTGGGCCGACCCTCGTAGACGATCCCGACCACGCCGAGCGGAACCCGCTGCTGGCGCAGTGCCAGCCCGTTGGGCAGGGTATAGCCGCGCAGTACCTCGCCGACGGGGTCGGGCAGCCCTGCAACCTGGCGCAGGCCTGCGGCGATTCCCTCGATGCGCTTTGGGTCCAGCGCCAGCCGGTCGATCATGGCGGCCGGTGTGTTGGCGGCCCGCGCCGCGCACAGATCTTCGGCGTTAGCCGCCAGAACCCGGTCGGTGTTGGCCACGATCGCCTCCGCGGCGACATAAAGCGCCTGGTCCTTGGCGACCGTAGGTAATGAGGCCAGCACGTAGGCGGCGACCCGGGCTCGACGCGCCGCGTCGTGCACCTGCTGGCGCACGTCGGGAGCCGAGAAGGCATGCACACTCATTAACCCAGGGTAGCGAGCTTGCTACCGCCAGGTTGAGACGGCCCCAATGACGCGCGCCCGGCTGACCGAAGGGGGAGTCGGGGTTCTCGACAGCAATCCCACTTTCGACCTCACCCATGAGAATTCCATGGTGGTAGACGACATGTACGCCTTCGTCAAATCGCTGAACTGGGCAACCGAAAATTTCACCGAAACTCGGGACTATGCCGTGGTGACCTCACGCGAGTCCGAGGTGAAGGAAATCACCGACTGTTTCCAGGCCGACTGGAGCCGGGAGAGCTTTGATCCCGGAGCACGCTCCCACCTAATTTGGTGTCCCACCAACGGGCGGGATCGGATTGCCGAATTCATCGACGACGCAAGGCATTTCCTGTTCATCCAGAACGAGCGTTACCAGGATCCCATCATCATCGAGCGCCTGGTGCGAGCTGCGCGCCGAGGCGTGAAGGTTCATCTCATGGCCCCCCGCCGCATACGCTGAAGAAGGAAAAGCTCATTGAGGGAGTAGGCGGCCTGCGCATCTGCGACGACGCCGGAGTCAAGATCCACCGGCTCAAGCATCTCAAGCTGCATGCCAAAATGATTCTGGCCGATGGTGTTCGGGGCATCGTCGGGTCAATCAACCTGGCGCCGGGCAGCTTCGATAGCCGACGTGAGCTCGCCATTGAGGTGCGCGACGACGACGTCACGGAACGCTTGCACGAGGTGGCATCCCATGACTGGGAGAATTCGCGTCCGCTCGATTTGACTGATGAAGGGCTGCTTGCTGATCTCGAAGAGCGCTACTCGGATAGCGCCGAAATGCTGGCCCTCAGCGAGCACCACCATAAATACAAATAGATCAGTTCACCTGGCGAGTCCCGATACTGAGTCCACCCGGAATTAGAGTCGGGTTGTTTTGCTCCGGATCCAGTTGATCTTGCAGGCCACGGGGTGTGGGTGTGCCCGCACGCCGCAGCGTACTCGGCCGGCGTTTGGTAGTTCAGGGCCGAGTGGCGGTGGCTGCGCTCGTGCTTGAAGTCGCCGATGACCACCCCGGCCTCGAACAGGGTGTCCAGTGGTTGCGGTTGAGGCACTCCTTCCGCAGCCGGTTGTCGAACGATTCGATGTACCGTTGCCACGGACAGCCGGGAGGAACACAGGACAGTCCGACCTTGCCATCGCAGAACCGTTGCAGCGCTTGGGAAATCAACTCCGGTCCGTTGCCCAATCCGCAGCACGCTCAGCGGGCCGCCGACTGCCACAGTGCATGACCAGGACGTGGGGCGCTGGTTGCGTTCGATGCTCAATATCCGGCGTCGAATGCGATGGGTAGCGAACTCGGACCGCTGATCCCGGCGGGCGGCTTCCACGGCACTGGGCCGATGCGCTGAACATTAGGCATTCGTCGCGTGATGACCCGCAGGGCTTCGGCGAGTTCGATTCTGGCGAGGTGGGCGCCGAGGCAGTGGTGCACGCCGCCGCCGAAGGTCAGCATCGGTGCCGGGCCGTCGCGGGTGATGTCGAGACGATCGGGGTCGTCGTACGCCGCGGGGTCGCGGTTGGCGGCCGCGGTGTTGGCGAGCACGTAGGCGCCCTCCGGGATGAGGACACCGCCCAGTTCGACATTGGTGGTCGCGACACGAAGTGAGGCGAAGATGATCGGCGAGTGGCGCATGAGCTCCTCGACCGCTTTCGGCGCGAGCTCGGGATGTTCGGCCAACAATGCCCACTGGTCCGGATAGTCGGATAACGCCTGGACCGCGGCGGCCAATTGGTTGCGTGTGGTGTCGGTGCCGGCGTTGAGCAGGATGGCGACGAGGTTGACCAACTCGTCGTGGGTAAGCCGGTCGCCGTCTTCTTCGATACGGATGAGCTCGGAGATCAAGTCGTCACTGAGCGTGTGACGGCGGTGAGTGATCAAGTCCTCCAGGTAGGCGTCGAGCTCCTCCCAAGCCCGCAGGATGGCGGACTCCTCGGCTGCGACGTTGCAGCCGAACGCCTGACTGAGGTCGTCGGCCCAGCGTGCGAATAGCTCCCAGTCCTCGCTCGGTGCGCCCACCAGCGCGCAGATGATCGGGACCGGGTATTGCCTGGCGATGTCGTGCACCATGTCGCAGCGACCCACCGCGCTGTACCGGTCGACCAGCTCGTTGATGGCGTCGGTGCATGCAGTACGCATCCGTTCGGCAGCCCGCGGGGTGAACGCCCTCGACACCAGGCGGCGCAGCCGCTGATGTTGGCCAGCGTCGACGGACATGATCGTCTGGCACACCTTGTCCCACACCGGTCCAGAGGTGATGCCTTGCACGACCAGGCTGATGCCGCGCGGCATGGGGAAGCGCGAATCGCGCAGCACGGTGCGCACCAGGTCGTAGTCGAGGACCTCGGGCCCATAAGGGCCCAGCGCAATCGGTGCCTGCCGGTGCGCCTGCCCGATGATGCGGTGCGCGTCGTCGGGGTCTTGGGTGTCCTGATAGGCGAAGGACGGCCAGGTGCGCTCAAAGATGCTGGGAGTGTTCGTCGTGATGGTCATGACGTCGACTATCGATCGGTGCCGGCACCAGTCCATCGGGCGAAATACCTAATTGTGGGGTGGTCGGAAACGTACGTACGTATGGGCGCCTGAGAACTATTAGCAATTTTGCTGATGTTCTGCGATCTGTGTCACCGCATGCTGGCTAACATGAGCGAAACTGACTGGAGCGACGTTGCCGTGAGCGAGCTGCCGACTGGAACAGTGACGTTGCTGCTGGCCGACGTCGAGGGCTCAACGCGGCTGTGGGAGACCCAGTCTGACGAAATGGCCATTGCTGTGGCGCGCCTGGATCAGGTGTTGACGGATGTCGTGGCCGCCCACGATGGGGTCCGCCCGGTCGAGCAGGGCGAGGGTGACAGCTTCGTGATCGCTTTTGCTCGCGCGTCTGATGCGGTCGCTTGTGCGTTGGATTTGCAGCGGGCGCCGTTGGCGCCGATCCGGTTGCGCATCGGGATCAACACCGGCGAGGTGCGGCAGCGCGATGAAGGCAACTACATCGGCCCGACAATCAACCGGACCGCCCGGCTGCGCGATCTCGCTCACGGTGGGCAGACCGTGTTGTCGGGCACTACCGAGCCGTTGGTTGTCGATCAGCTCCCGCCTGATGTTTCGCTGACCGACCTCGGCACCCACCCGCTGCGCGATCTGCCCCGTCCTGAGCGGGTGGTGCAGCTGCGTCACCCGGACCTGCGCAATGAATTCCCGCCGTTGCGCACAACCAGCTCTGCGGTCTCCCACAATCTTCCAACCCAGCTCACGAGTTTTGTTGGGCGCCAAGCGGAAATCAAGAGCCTGCGTGAGGTGCTGGAGGGCAATCGGCTGGTGACTCTGATCGGAGCGGGCGGGGCGGGCAAGACACGCTTGGCCGTGCAGGTGGCCGCCGATTTGGCCAGAGAGTTCGGCGACGGAGTCTGCTATGTGGATTTGGCGCCGATCACTCATCCCGACGTCGTGCCCGTCACGGCGGCCCGCGCGTTGGGGCTGCCTGATCAACCGGGTCGCTCGACCATGGACACGCTGTTGCGACACCTTCGCGACCGCGAGATGTTGCTGGTGCTGGACAACTGCGAACACCTGCTCGAGGCAGCCGCAGCGTTGGTAGCTGCCCTGCTGGGTGGCGCGCCGGGGTTGACGGCGCTTGCCACCAGCCGTGAGCCGCTCGGCGTGGCCGGAGAAGCGATGTGGCAAGTGCCCTCGTTGTCGCTGGCAGACGACGCGATCGAACTGTTCGCCGACCGTGCCCGACTGGCTAAGACCGACTTCGCCATCACCGACGACAACTCCGCCGCCGTGACGGAGATCTGCCGGCGCCTGGACGGGATGCCGCTGGCAATTGAGCTGGCAGCGGCGCGGGTACGCGCGTTGTCGTTGACCGAGATCGTCGACAGCCTGCATGACCGCTTTCGGCTGTTGACGGGGGGTTCACGCACGGTGGTGCGCCGGCAACAGACGCTACGGGCTTCGGTGGATTGGTCGCACGCACTGCTGACCGACACCGAACACGTCCTGTTTCGCCGACTGGCTGTGTTTTTGGGGGGCTTCGACCTTGACGCCGCTCAGGCCGTCACCGGTGCCGACGGGGTGGAGCGCTATCAGGTCCTGGACCAGCTCACCCTGCTCGTCGATAAGTCGTTGGTGGTCGCCGAAACCATCAGCGGGAGAACGCGATACCGACTGCTGGAAACAGTGCGCCAGTATGCCCTGGAGAAACTCGGCGAGTCCGGCGAAGCCGACGCCGTCCGGTCGCGTCACCGCGACTATTACGAGTCGGTGGCCGCGCTGCTCGACGCGCCGGCGCGCACCGACTATCAGCAACGCCTCGATCAGATAGAAGTGGAGACGGACAATCTGCGAAGCGCGCTGGGTTGGAGTTTGGAGAACTCCGATACAGACCGGGCGCTGTCGCTGGCGTCATCGCTGCAACCGCTGTGGATGACGCGGGGACGCATTCTGGAAGGCCGGGCATGGTTCGATACCGTTCTCGCCGAAAGCGATCCGAACAGCGTCGAGGTGCCCGCCGCGGTGCGTGCCCGCGCACTCGCCGACACGGCAGTGTTGAACCTGTGGGTCGGCGACAGCACGGACCGGGCCGAGCGCGCCCTGGCGATCGCCCGCGAACTCGACGACCCGGGTCTGCTGGCGCGCACGTTGACTGCATGCGGCTTCATCGCGGGCACCCGATACAACGCCGAGGCGGCCCGAACGTACTTCTCGGAAGCGAGCGTTTATGCACGGAAATTGGACGATCGATGGAGCCTAAGCCAGATCCTCGCCTGGCAGGCCAACACCGGGGTCAACGTGGCTGACCCGATCGCGGCCCGCGCGGCCGGTGAAGAAGGACGCGATCTTGCCGACACGATTGGTGACCGGCACAACTCGCGGATCTGTCGGCAGGCCCTGGCGTTTGTTCAGCTGATGGAAGCCGATGTAATCGGGGCTGTTGCGGGATTCCGCGGCCTGAGCGCCGAATGCGAAGCGGCTCACGACGAGTTTGTCAAACCGGTCAGCCGGATGGGCCTGGCTGTCGCACTGGCGCAGTGCGGTGAGGTTGATGCGGCGCGTGCCGTCGCCGACACGGCATTGGAGACCGCCTCAGGTCTTGATGAGTACTTCCAGGCAATGGGTCACGCGGCGTCGGCGACTGCGGCGTTGGCCGCGGGGGACGTAAGCGCCGCACGCGACGCGGGCGAGCTCGCCTGGCAACACCTCAGTGTGGCCCAGCCCCAGATGGCTACGGTGCAACGTGCCTTCAACACTGTGGAGGTGGCGCTGGCTGAAGGTGACCTGGTGCTGGCGCGTCGCTTGGCCGACGAAGCCGTCTCGGTGGGCACCGGATGGCACTTGGTGACAGCGCAACTGGCCCGTGCTCGCGTCGCGGTAGCGGAAGGCAACCGCGAAGAAGCCCAATGTGACGCCCATGATGCGCTCGCCTGCGCGGCCAGCTCCGGGGCTTATCAACCAATTGCCAGCATCCTGGAATGCCTTGCCGATCTCGCGAGAGACGCCGATAGCCGGCAGGCCGCGCGGCTCTTCGGCGCGGCCGAGGCGTTCCGCCAGCGCATGGGGATGGTGCGGTTCAAGGTCCATCAAGCCGGTTACGCGGCCTCGGTTGCGGCTCTGCGTGAAGGCATGGGGCAGCAAGACTTTGACGTCGCTTGGGCCGAGGGCGCGGCTTTGTCCACGGAGGAAGCCATCGCCTACGCACAGCGTGGACGCGGCGAACGTAAGCGGCCCGCCAGCGGTTGGGCGTCGCTGACACCCGCCGAGCTCGATGTGGTGCGCCTTGTTTGTGAGGGTTTGGCCAACAAGGACATCGCCGCGCGGCTTTTCGTTTCCCCCAAGACCGTGCAAGCCCACCTCACTCACGTCTACACCAAACTCGGGCTCAGCTCCCGTGTTCAGCTTGTTCAAGAGGCAGCCAAGCGCTCGTGATTGCGGCCGGACACGTACGTACGCATGGCCGCCTGAGAACTATTAGCAATTTTGCTGATGTTCTGCGATACGCGTCACCGCATGCTGGCTGGCATGAGCGAAACTGACTGGAGCTGCCGACTGGAACGGTGACGTTGCTGCCGCCCGACGTCGAGGGCTCGACGCGGCTGTGGGAGACCCAGCCTGATGAAATGACCGTTGCTGTGGCGCGGCTGGACCAGGTGCTGTCGGATGTCGTGGCCGCCCACGATGGAGTGCGTCCGGTCGAGCAGGGCGAGGGTGCCACACCAGCGACATGCGTTCCAGAGGCCGGGATCCTACGACCCCGGGCTGCCGAGGCGCTCACGGTGTACGGCCCGGGATGTTTCCTTTCGCCGGTCTTCGATGATGCGGCCCAACTCCTGAAGCAGTAACGGTGTCCGCAGTACGACATCTTCGATGTGCTCGCGAGCGATCTCCAGCGCTGTGACCTCTTCCAGCGCGTACGCTCCGGAGTTACTTGGTTGGCGGGTAAGTGTGGTCAACCCGAGGAATGAACCTTCTTCCAGCCGGCTGAGTAGGATAACCGAGCCGTCTTCGGTGGTCGTGGTCAGGCGGACGCTACCCCTGATCAAAAACGTCATCGCCGTTGGCACTTCACCGGCGTATTGCACGACTTCGTCGGTGCCGTACCGAACCATTTTCGCGTGCGGGAGCAGCGACTGTTGATCGGTGAGGCTCAACCGCAATGCCGGCGCCACGACTGTTCGCATCGCCATCTGGACCCGCGCTGGCGTGGAGAAGTCGTCATAGGCACCGTCGAGGTGGAGCTCCTCGCGCCGCGCCGCGTACCAGAGCCACCGCAGGAATGTCGCTCGTGCCGCACCGTCGTCGGCGGGCGACTTCAACGCGATGCTGACCCGGTACTTGCCGCGACCGGCGGCCGCCGACGTCGGCGCGACGTCGGATTTGCGTTGCGGCAGCGCGCTGGCGACCCGCAACAGCAGTCGGCGCACCCGGTCGGGCGCGTCGGCCACCGAGAACCTGGTTGTTATCGACAATCGGTGCGCACCGGGCGGACGGCTGAGATTGGTGAACGAGGTGGCGGCGAGCACTGAGTTTGGCGTGATCTGTAAACCGTGGTCGGTTTGGATGTGCACGGCACGCCAGTTCGCTTCCACGATGCGTCCGCGCGCCCCCGGGGTGTCCAGCCAGTCGCCGATCCGGAATGGCTGCTCGAACAACATGAACAGCCCCGATACGATCTGACCGACGGAATTTTGCAACATCAGGCCGATGACCACCGACGTCACGCCGAGCGCGGTGAACAAGCCGCCGACGCGTACACCCCAGACGTAGGAGAAGATCAGCGCAAGCCCGACGGCGATCAGCAAAAACCTTGTTACGTCACGGAATATCGTCGGCACCCGCTGGCGCCACGAGCCCTGGGCCGCCCCTTCGAACAGCGTGGCGTTAAGGCCCGACAACAACAGCAGCAGCACCACGAAGCCGAGTACCGTCGCAAGCACCCGCACCGAGGTGACCTGGGCGGGCACCTGCGCCACCTCGACCAATAACAGCAGCAGCGCTGCCAGCGGCACCAGATAGCTGCGCAGGAGGTTGACCGGCCCGGCCAAAGCGCTCTGTCTGCGGGCGAGCAGCTGGTGCCATTCGGTGAGACCGATCAGCACTACGGGCAGTCCGACGGCTAGCCCGATGGCCCAGTACAACCAGATTGGGTCAGTGACGTTCACTTGCGCTCCGACAATCGCCAGATCGGCTGCTCTGAGCCGTCGACGGTAATGCTGCCCGCGGGCGTGAACTGTCGGATGTCGCGCATCACCTCGTATACCTCCGAGGTGACGTAGATCCCGGACTCCGATGTCCCGCTGCGCATCTGGTGAGCGAGGTTCACCGCGGCGCCCCACATGTCATAGATGACGCTAGTTCGGCCGACCAGTCCACTGATGACGTTGCCCGTGTTAACACCGGCCCGAATGCTGAGGTGGTGGCCCGTGCCGGTGTTGAAGCGTTCGATGATGCGCTGCATCTCCACGGCAAAGTCGATGGTTCGGGGCACGCTGTCCAGCCGCGGGACATTCAATCCGCAGCTGGCGAGGTAACCGTTGTGCACGGTGCGAATCGGCTCGACGCCAAGGGTTTCGGCCGATGAATCGAGTTCCCGGATCAGCTCGTCGACAATCCCCACCAATTCGTCGCCGGACAGCCGGTTTGAGATCTCGTCCAAGCCGATGATGTCGGCGAAGATGACCGTGACGTCCTGGTGCTCTTGCGAGATGGTCTGCTCACCGTCGCGATAACGCTGCACGACCGGCGCGGGCATCAACGACAGCAGCAGACGGTCGTTTTCCTTGCGCTGTTCGGTCAGCAGACCTTCTTTGATCTCCAGATTCCGGCTCATCTCGTTGAAAGCGGCGGTGAGATCGCCGATCTCGTCTCGGGACGTGACCGGTATCGCGACGTCGTAATTGCCGGCGCTGATCTCCTCTGCGCCGGCCTGCAGCCGCCGCAGCGGCCGCACGAATACCTGGGCAACCAGCATCGCCAGCACACAAATGACGAAAACCATCGCCGCGGTCGTCACGACCAGCGTCCGGGTGAATGACTCTATCCGGGAGTAGGCTTCGGACCTGTCCCTGGTCGCCAAGATCGACCAGCGCAGGTCCGAATTCGGCACGGATACTGGGGCGTAGGCCGCGAGTTCACGGTCTCCCAGGTAGCCGGTATCGACGACCGTTCCGGACTGCCCGCGTTGGGCGGCGTGAAATGCTGCGGTCTCGACGGGCTGAACGAGCGTCGTGCCGTGCCACCGGATCGCTTTCTCGACGATGTCAGTTGGGGTGCCTGCCGCCACGGCGTCGTGCTTGTATTTCTCCGGGTCTTGCAGGAACAACCGCGAATCAGAACGCATGAGCCCGTCCGGACCCGCCAAATACGTCTCTGCGGTCGCACCCATGCCGGCAGCTTTCCAGTGCTGGTCAACGGTCATTATCCGGTTGACCTTCGAGATCGGTAGCGGGAGCGCCAACACCCCGTTCGTCTTGCCCGCCGAATTGATCGGCGAGACCAGCCACGCGATGGGCATTCCGAGGGCAGCCTGAAACGGGTGGAAGTCGGTGATCCACACGAAATCGACCGAGTCGGCGGCCATCGCCTTTTCGTAAGCACCGCGCAGGTTGGATTCGCGATACGGGCCGGTAAGGATGTTGGTGCCCAGCGCGGGACCTTTGTTCGCGCTGTAAACCAGGTTGCCCCGGGTGTCCAGCAGGATGGCATCCCGGTATTCGAAACGGGTCGCGATCTCGCGAAAGTAGTTGTTGAAACGGGCATTCGCCGCCGACCATGCGCTACCGTCGCCCGCGTCGTCGGGCGCAGCCGAGGCGCCGGATGCCGGCACGGTGTAATGGACTTGGAGATACTTTTGCGCGTTACTACTGGGCAGCAGCGCAGCGATGTCCAACTTCTGGCCGGTTGCCTGTTGGATCGGTTTGATCAGCTTGTTGGTGTAGAAGTTCTCCAGCGCCCGTTGTTGGCCGGGATCGGTCGGCGCATCAGCTAATTGGTCGAAGCCTGCGGTAAAGGCCTGCACCGCTTCATCGGCGGTCGATCCGCGACTGTAAACCACCAACGAGTTCGTCAGGTCGGCGAACAACATTTCAATTGCCCGCGTCTGTGCCTCACGCAGCTCGGTCATTCGTTCGGCGGCGGCGGGCAGTAGCGTGTTACGGCCGGATACGTACCCGACGACGCCGATCACCGCCAACGACGCAAGGCTGGACACCAACAGCATCAGCATGATCTTGGACTGGATGCTCAACCGGGACAGCTTCCGCCGGTGACGAAGCCTGGCCTTTCCGGCCGGGACCGTTGGGTCTTGTGGTACCGGATCAGTTGAGCCCCGCGGCGTCAATCGGCTTCCTTTCGCTGACGGGTGAGGAAAAGCCCAGATCACGCAGCAGCGTAACGCGAACGGTGTAGTGAAATCGGATTTGCCGAAAACCGTTATCAACACGCCGTTTGTCAATCCGGGCGCAACTCCATACCGTCGGCGGAATGACACGGGTGTGCGTGGTGGGCAGTGTGAATTTGGACATCGGGTTCGATGTCGACACATTGCCCCGCCCGGGTGAGACGGCATTAGCGGCGTCGGTCCGGTCGACACCCGGCGGTAAAGGCGCCAATCAGGCGGTGGCGGCAGCACGCGCCGGAGCACAGGTGCAATTCGTCGGCGCCGTGGGCGACGACCCGGTGGCGGCGCAGCTGCGCGAGCACCTGGACACGAACGGAGTGGGCACCGACGGGCTCATCACCCTCTCCGGGCCGAGCGGCAATGCCGTCGTCGTCGTCGACTCCGCCGGTGAGAACATCATCGTCGTCGCGCCGGGCGCCAATGGTCAGCTGACGCTGGACTCTGCCTCGCTGCGCAGCCTCGTCGCGGACTGCGATGTGCTGTTGCTGCAGTTGGAGATTCCGGTCGCCACCGCGATAGCAGCTGCCCGCGAAGCCCATTCGGCCGGAGCGACCGTTGTTCTCAACGCCTCACCCGCGAGCGGGGACGAGGCCGGGCTGGCCCGGCTGGCTGAGGTGACGGACGTCTTGGTCGTCAACGAAACCGAAGCCGCTCATTGGGTTTGGCCCGTCCCGCATCGAGTGGTTACCCGCGGCGCCCGCGGCGCCACCTACACCGGCGGCGGTGCGGAGTTCACGGTGGCCGCGCCGACGGTGGAGGCGCTCGACACGTCCGGTGCCGGCGACGTGTTCGCCGGCGTGCTGGCCGCCGGCTGGGCCACCGACCGCGACCACGCATTGCGTCGGGCCTGCGCGGCCGGCGCGCTGGCGACCCTGATGCCCGGCGCCGGAGACTGCGCACCGTATGCCGAGGCGATCGACAAAGCGACACTGCCGCACTGATGAAATACCAGAATCGGATGGATCGCGCCGCAAAGGAGAGCCGCAATGCCGACGAGCCCTGGAGATGACGGCAGCCCACGCCCGCCCGAGGGTGACTGGCTGGGTACGCCCTACCTGACGTTTCGGCGAGAGGGGCCGTTCGCGATCGTGACGCTGGACCGCCCGGAAGCGCGTAACGCCATGACCCCAGCGATGTACTTCGGCATCCGCTACGCCGTCTCGCGGGTTAACGCCGACGCGGATCTGGCTGGGCTGCTCATCACCGGAACGGGTGACGTGTTCGCGCCCGGCGGCGACCTGGGCGGGGGCGGGGCCGACAACTGGATGCAGTGGGGATCGGCGCTGTCAATGGATGTGACCCCGTTCGACACGTTGCGGAAGTCGGCCAAGCCGGTGGTTTGCGCAGTCAACGGCCTGTGCCAGGGTGGCGGGCTGCAGATCGCGATGTGCAGCGACGTCGCGGTGGTCAGCGAGCGGGCGACCTTCCGGGTTCCCGAGCTGTACCGCGGCATCGCCGACACCTATTACAGCCAGATGCTGGCGCGCATCGTGGGCCCGATTCGCACCCGCGATCTGATGCTGACCGGGCGGACGCTGACGGCATCGGAGGCCGTCGAGTGGGGCATGGTCGCGCGGATGGTGCCGCACGACGAGCTGATGGCCGCAGCGCGCGAGGTGCTGGCCCAATGTTGCCGCACCGCACCCGGGGCCCGGCGGATCGTGAAGTCCAGCCTGGATAACTACCTCGGCCTGTACGACCGCATTGGCATGGAGGCCAGCATCGAGAGCGCCGAGGCCGTCGAGGGATTCGTCGCGTTCAGAGAACGCCGGTCCCCGAGCTGGGTTCATCCCGAGCTGCGGACCGACGGACGGCTGTGACGATGTCGCCCGTAATTGCTGCCGTGGTCGCGCTCGCGTTGCTCGAGTTGTTCGGTCTGCTCGGATTTGCCTGGCGCGTTTGGCTTCAACGTCGGCGAACGGGATCGACCGGTTTTCGCGGTATCAGCGGCAGGCTTGGCTCGGCGGAATGGGTTGCCGGTCTCGGCTTCGTCATCGCATTGGTAGTCGCGGTGGTCGGCCCGGTGCTCCAGCTGTCCGGGGTCATCACGCCGGTGAGCGTCCTGCACGCCGAGTGGATTCAGGTCGCGGGAATCGCGTTGGCGGGTCTCGGGATTGTGCTGACGGTCTGGGCTCAGCTCGACATGGGCGAATCCTGGCGCGTCGGTGTGGACGCAAGCGAAACGACCGCGCTGGTGCAAACCCGTGTATTCGGGTGGGTGCGTAACCCGATCTACACTGCGATGCTCATCTTCGACTTCGGAATCGCGCTGGTGACAGCGAATTTCGTGACGATCGCCGGGCTGGTCCTCGCGATCGCAGCCCTCGAGTTGCAGGTGCGCCGAGTCGAAGAGCCTTACCTATTCGGCAAACACGGTCCGGCCTACCGTAGCTACACGGCCAATGTTGGCCGGTTCATCCCGGGCGTCGGGCTCATCCGCTAGCTCGTCAGGACAGCGTTGCGACGAGGTGGGCGATCAACTCTTGGTAGTCGTCGTTGGTCAGCGGCGCGGTCCATGTGATTGACGAGTCCCCAGGCGGGACAGCTGCATCGGTCACCACCGTCACCACCGTGTCGATGTCAGGGAGCACGGTGAGATAGTTCCCCCCGAAGCCGATCGCCGAATAAATGCTGTCCGCGATGCCGATGTGGCTCAACTCGTCAGAGGGCCCGGCTACCCACCAGCAATAGCCGTACATGCCAAGCAATCCGGCCTGATGGGTTGTGCGCGAAAGTGGGCCGGTGCTGCGCGCAATCCACTCGGGTGAGATCAGCTGGCGGCCATTCCAGACACCGGTCTTGAGATAAAGCTCTCCGAACCTGCCGATATCTCGAGCCGACAGATCAAAGGTGTAGTTCGGGTACCGCGTTGTGCCACCGAGGATATCGGCGCGGTACTGGTATGACCCATGTTGATAGGTGTCCCAATCGGTCATGCCCAGCGGCCTGGCCAAGTCGTGCTCGAATGCAACGAACACGCTGCGCCCGGTGATGCGTTCGTAGATGTCTCCCAGAACGTTGAAATCCCAATTGTTGTAGCACCAGAATGTCCCGGGCGGGTGCGATCCACGCGGCGGGCGGCCCAGCACGCCACCATCGTCAGTGGGCAGGTAGACGCCGGAACGCGCGGTGAGAAGGTCTTCGATCCTGGCCGACCTTTCCTTGTCGGTCAGGGCAGGCGTGTCATCGATTCCCAGCTCGCCCAGCGTCGCACCGAGATCGACTTGACCTCGGTCGTAGGCCTGGCCGAGCAGCGCGCTCAGGATGGACTTCCGGATGGAGTGGACATGAATCGGGCGCGATACGTCACCGAGCTGGAAGATAGTTCGCCCCGCATGGCGTATCTGCGCGGCAGTCACGTGCAGCCGCCGAAATTGTTCTTCGACGGCAGGTAGGCCGGATTCGATGCCCACGCTGTCACACCGACCGCGGACGGCGGTCGGCGGCCTCGCGCCGCACGTCGTGGGCGATCGCAACGCCGTCACCCGTTTGGAGTTCGGCGGCGGTCTGGCTTATCAGCACGCGACTGCGGTTGGGCGAGAGCAGGATCGACACGTGGTGATGCGGCGAGCCCGCCACGAACGCAAGACGGTTAACACGAAGCAGCGCTGAACCAATCGGCGTGGTGAGCAGCTGCGCGTTGCGCGGGCCCGCGATCTCGGCGCTGATCTCATGCTGCATCCGATCGATGACCAGGCCAGCGCCAGAGAGCAACTCGTAGAGCGGGTTACGCCGCAGCGCCGAGGTGGTCAATGTGCCGGCGAGATCGGTCGGCAGCCAGGCGTCGGTGAGCATTAACGGCTCGCGGGTCCTGCGCTCTCGGCGCACTCGCAGAATATGCAGCATCTCGGCGGTGACCCCGAGCGCTTCCCCGATCGAGGACGGTGGAGTTCGGATGTCGTGCTCCACCACCTCGATGGAGGTCTGGAATTGCGTCTGCCGAAGGCCGTCCATATAGGAGCCGACCGAAGGCAACTCATCTGAACGGCCGCGTTGACGGACGAACGACCCGACGCCTTGCCGGCGTTCGATGTAGCCCTGCTCGGCAAGATCGGCCAGGGCCCGTCGCACCGTAATGCGGGACACCCCGAACTGGTCGCAGAGGGTCTGCTCGGTGGGTAGCACATCGCCTGGAGCCATCGCGCCGCGAGCGATCTCGTCGTGCAGCACCAAGAAGAGCTGACGATGCAGCGGCACCCCGGCATCCGTGTTCACCGGTCGCGCTGAGCCGCTCGTCTTCTGCATGAGGACCAATGCTTTCACACCCCGCTTGCCGAACACGCCATTATTTGTTATAAGTGTATAACAACCAGGCAACATCGCAAACTTCTTTGACGGAGGACCAACGATGACCGTGACCCCGGTACAGCCAACCGCCGCCACCGATCCGGACGGACCGACCGGCAAGCTAGCCACCTGGGTCGCGGACCTAACGCTCGACGACGTACCGCAAAACGTCGTCGAGCGCGCCAAACACCTGCTGCTCGACGGCATTGGTTGCGCCCTCATCGGATCGCAACTGCCCTGGTCGCGGGTCGCCACCGGCGCTGTCCTGGATCTGGAGAACAAGGGCGACGTCGTGGTGATCGGCACCGGACAGTCCACCAGCGGACCGGCAGCGGCGGTGCTCAACGGCACCTTCATCCAAGGGTTCGAGCTCGACGACTTCCACCCCATCGCCCCGGTGCACAGCTGCTCGCTGGTGATTCCCGCGTTGCTGTCGACGGCGACCGCGCAGTCGGGAGCCACAACCGGCGCGGACTTTCTGCTCGCGGCAATCACCGGCTTCGAGGTCGGACCACGCGTCGGCTACGCGCTGCACGGCACGCAGATGCTCGACCGCGGCTGGCACTCGGGACCGGTCTTCGGCACTCATTCGGCGGCAATGGCATCCGGCAAGCTGCGCAAGCTGTCGCCGGCACAGCTGGAGGATGCTCTGGGCCTGGCGGGCACCCAGTCGGCGGGGTTGATGGCCGCGCAGTACGAGGCGATGAGCAAGCGCATGCATCACGGGTTCGCCGCCCGCAACGGCTTCTACGCCGCCGCGCTGGCGGCGGCGAACTACACCGGCATCAAACGAGTCTTTGAGCGCGAATACGGTGGCTTCCTCAGCGTTTTCGGCGAGGGCCACAATCCCGACGCGTCGCTGCTGACCGAACAACTAGGCGGACGCTGGGAGACCAGCATCATCATGGTCAAGTCCTACGCGGTTATGGGAGGTTTGCACGGAGCCGTCGATGCGGCCCGGCAATTGCGGCAATCTGTTGACCCCGAGGACATCTCGAAGATCGCCATCACCGTGGGCGAGACCATCTATAAGCACGGCTGGTGGAAGCCCGAGCGCCCGCTCACCACGATCGGCGCCCAGATGAACATCGGCTATGCAACCGCCGCGGCGATGCTCGACGGTACCGCGCTGCCCGAGCAGTTCACCCCTGCGCGCCTGGACGCCGACGACATCTGGTCGCTGATCGACGTCACGGACGTGCACCTGGACGAGTCGCTGGCCGACGCTCCCCTCACCGAACAGTTCCGCACCGACCTCGCGGTGACCACCCGTGACGGCAGCGTGCACCAAGTCCGCGTCGTCGCACCCCATGGCGCGCCGTGGGACCCGGTCACCAACGACGAGCTGGTGACCAAGTTCCACGCCCTCGCCGACCGCGTCACCAGCCGCCAGCGCGCCGACGCCATCGAACGGGCAGTCGTCGGTCTCGAGGATCTCGACGACGTCGCCGGCCTCATCGATCTACTGGCCCCGCCGGTCGCGGGCGCACTCGACTGAAAGGACGACAGATGGCCACCACACCGGCCCGACAGAAATTGCGCGCCTTGCTCGATGGCGGCGAACTTATCGTCGCTCCAGGCGTTTTCGATGGGGTGACAGCGCATCTGGCCCGGCGCACCGGTCAGGCGGCGGCGTATATGACCGGCGCTGGCGTGGCCGCCTCCGGCTTCGGCCTGCCGGATATCGGACTTGTCACCGGCACCGAGATGGCCGAGCGCGCACGGATGCTGGTCGGTGTGCTCGGCGATGTCCCGCTGATCGCCGATGCCGATACCGGCTACGGCGCAGCAATGAATGTGGTGCGCACCGTCGGTCTCTACGAGCAGGCGGGTGTCGCCGCAATCCAGTTGGAAGACCAGGCATTCCCCAAACGCTGCGGGCACCTCTCCGACAAGCATGTCATCGACGCCGCCGAGTTCGAACAAACGTTGGCCGCCGCGCTGGACACTCGCGGTGACGACAACCTGCTCGTCGTCGCGAGGACCGATGCGCGGGCCCCGCTCGGATTGGAGGCCGCGATCGAGCGGGCCAATCGGTACGCCCGGGCGGGTGCGGACGTCATCTTTGTCGAGGCGCCGCAGAGCATCGAGGAGATCGAACGCATCGCACGCGAAGTCGAGGCTCCGTTGCTGATCAATCTGGTGCTCGGCGGTCTGACACCGCTAGAGTCGGCGACGCGACTGCAACAGCTGGGTTACGCCATCGCCATTCATCCGAGCAATCCGCTCGCCCGCGCGGTTCTCGGCATGCTGGAGGGCCTGTGTGAGCTCAACGGGGGCAATGTCGCGGACTACCTGCCCACCCGGCCCGCCGACTTCTTCAACCTGGTCGGGATGGCGGAGTGGCTTCAACTCGACGCCAAATACGCACGCCTGGAGGACCACCCATGAGCATGACCATCATCGAGAAGATCTTCGCCCGCAAGGCCGGCGTGGACGGCGTGTCCGCGGGCGAGACCGTCGTCGTCGACGTCGACATGACGGTGTTGATCGATCTGCAGTTCGCGACAATGTGGATCGAGCCGCTTCGCATCCACGACCCCGACAAGCTGGCGATCGTCATGGATCACGCCGTTCCCGCGCCGACAATCAAAGACGCGGCCGGCGGCACGCACGCCCGAAAGTTTGCCACCGAGTTCGGCATTGAGCGTTTCTATGACGTCGGCAGACACGGCATCTGCCATCAAGTCATCGCCGAGAACGGACTGGCCCGCCCCGGAGAAATACTGGCCTGCACCGACTCTCACACCTGCGCGGCCGGCGCGTATAACACCGCCGCCCGCGGCCTGGGCCCCGCTGAGGTGTATTCGATCATGTGTACGGGCAGCACCTGGTTTCAGGTCGCGCCGACGATCCGCTACCAGCTCGAGGGCGTCAAGCCCGACACCGTCAGCGGTAAGGACATCTTTTTGCACATCGCCAACGAGTATGGCGACGCCGCGAACCTGAACCTGGAGTTCGGCGGCCCTGGGCTGCCGAGCATCCCGATGCACGACCGTCGCACCATCGCGACCCAGGGTGCCGAGGTGTCGGCAGATTTCAGCATCTTCGAGCCCGACGAGGTGCTGACCTCGTTTCTGCACGAGCGCGGTGTCACCGGATATGACTCTGCGGCACCGGATCCCGACGCGACCTACCGCGAGGTGCGGCACGTGGACCTGGCCGCGCTGCAACCCTACGTGGCCCGGCCCGGCACGGTGAGCCGCAACGGCCTGCCGGTCTCGCAGTTGGACAGGCAGAAAATCGATCAGGCTTTCATCGGGTCGTGTGCCAACGGCCAACTCGAAGACCTCGAAATCGCGGCGGACATATTGCGCGGCAACACTGTTGCGCCCGGCGTCCGACTGCTCGTCACACCGGCGTCACAAGCCGTCTATCGCGAGGCGATGCGACTCGGCTACCTGCAGGACATCGCCGACGCGGGCGCGGTGATCACCAACTCCACCTGTGGCGCCTGCTTCGGATACCACATGGGCGTGGTCGGACCCGGCGAAGTGTGTTTGACGTCAAGCACTCGCAACTTCACAGGTCGGATGGGTAGCCCCGAGGCGCAGATCTTCATGGCCTCACCGGCGACCGTCGCCGCATCGGCGATCACCGGCTACATCACCGACGCGAGGAGTGTGACCGCATGACGCTGGCCATCACCGGAAAGGTGTGGGTATTCGGCGACGACTTGAACACCGATGCCATGTATCCGGCCTTCGCAATGAAGATGGATCCCCCTGAGGCGGCCAAACACATCTTCTACGAAGTTCGCCCCGGCTGGACCGATCAGGTGTCGCCCGGTGACATCGTGGTGGCGGGCAAGAACTTCGGACTGGGATCGTCGCGTCCGGTGGCCGCGCTGTTTGCCGAACTCGGCGTCGCGGGACTGGTCGCCGAGGAGTTCAATTCGCTGTTCTTCCGCAACGCCGTCAACGCGGGCTTGCCCGCGATGACCGTGCCAGAGGCAACCACCGTGTTCACTGAGGGCGACACCGGCACATTCGATCTGAGCTCGGGCGAGTGGCGCAACGAGACGACCGGGGCATCGGGGTCGGTGCCGAAGCTGCCCGACCTCATCCTCGACATCATCTCCAGCGGGGGCGTGTTGCCGAGGCTGGCGGCGCAGGGTTATCTGCCCGCCGAATTGGGCGATGTGTTGCGATCCAGCGCGGTGGCGATCCGCGGCGCGGGCAGCGGCGCATGACGGGCACGGTTGGCAAGCTGCTGCGCAAGGTCCGCGCCGGCGAGCATCGAAGCCCTTTTGCCGGTGCGGGTTTCGCGGCTCCCTATGACATCACCGTCACCAGCACCGCATTCAGCGATGGCAGCGCGATGCCGGCGGCGAGCGCCGGAAAGGCCGTCGGTGACAATACTTCACCACAGCTGGGCTGGACCGGCCTGCCGTCAGAAACCCGGCAGCTGGTGCTGATCATCGACGACGTCGACGTGCCGCTGCCGCGCCCGCTGTTGCACACCATCGCGGTGATCGAGTCCGGCGTCGCGCACGTCGACACCGGCGCGTTGCAGCCGGGTGCGGCGGGAATGCGTTTCATCCCTGGTGGTTTGGGGCACCGCGGATACGCGGGCCCCCGCCCGATTCCCGGTCACGGGCCGCACCGCTACCGGTTCCATGTGTTCGCGCTTGACGAGCCGATCCCGGACGTCGTCACCACCGCCAAGGCGCTGCTGAAGCAGATGGCCGGACACGTGCTCGCCCGCGGGGTGCTGACCGGGACGTACGAGCGCCCATGACCGGATTGACAGCGGAATTAGCCGAGCGTTCGGCCGAGCTGAGCTTCGACCGACTGCCGGACAACGTTGTCGCCATGGCCCGGTTGTGTGTGCTGGACTGGCTCGGCGTCACCATCGTCGGCAGCGGCGAACCGGCGCCGCGGATAGTGCTGCAGACGCTGGCACCAGATGCCGTCGAGGACGCCGAGGCGGTGATCGCAGCGGTCGCCCTACCCGCCGCCGACCTGGACGTGTGGGCAGTTTCCCGACTCACGCGGCACCTGTGTCTGTAAGCGGCGCGCCTCGCTGAGTTCAAAGACTCTCGGATACGCATGGCCGAGAAACGGGTGCCTATCGACATGGGCTGAGTACGCTAATCAGATGCCGCAACGGGTGTTGCGTGAACGCCTGATCGATCTGGAAGTCCCAGGCGAGGATGTGGCACGCGGTCGGGCGTTGCGAAAGACCGCCCCACGGCGCGCTCTCGCACAGCTGACTCCCTCTCCGCGAACGGCCACTGAGATTCTCGTCGCTCAAAACGCCAGCCGACTACCCGAACTCGTCCCGCTGCGTTTTGCCCGGATGCTCGCCGACCCATTTTCGTTCTACCGAGGTTCGGCAGCGGTGATGGCCGCCGACCTCGCTGCAAGCCCGTCGACTGGGATCGAAGTCATGTGCTGCGGTGACGCTCACGTGTCGAATTTCGGCATGTACGCTGCTCCGCACCGCTCAATAGTCTTCGACCTGAATGATTTTGACGAGGCCGCTGTCGCACCCGCGGAGTGGGACGTCAAACGCCTGATCACCAGCGCGATCATCGGGGGCCGCCATGCCGGTTATCCCGCCAAGGCCATCCGCCGTTGCGTGGAAGAGGCGTTGGTGGGCTACCAAACCAGTCTGCAGGCGATGCTCGAGGAAATGAGCGTTCTGGACCGCTACTACCTGCGGCTGGAACCAGAGCACTACACCGGGAAGGTATCCAAGGCATCGCAGGCTCTGATTCAGAAAACGATAGCCCGGGCGCGCACGCGAACGTCTGCGCGTGTCTTCAAACAGATCACGGAGATCGGGCCCGAGGGAACGCCGCGCCTGCGCGAATCACCGCCGGTTCTCCAGCACGTCGACGAGGAGACCGAAGCCCCCCTGGTCGAGTCGGTTCAGGAGTATCTGGCCGCAGTCCCGGCTGACATCGCGCTGCTGCTGTCGCACTTCCGCGTCACCGATGTCGCGCTGCGAGTAGTTGGCGTCGGCAGCGTCGGTACCCGGTGCTACTTGGTCATCATGGTCGGCCCCAACGACACACCGATGATCATGCAGATCAAAGAGGCCACTGGATCAGTGCTCGAAGAGTACGGCGGTTGGCGCCAGCCAGACACGCTGACCGCGGCCGTTGAGGCTAAGGGCCAGGGTGTGCGCGTCATCGACGGCCAGCGAATTCTGCAGGCGATGTCGGATGTATTCCTCGGGACGACACGCAAGGACGGCCGCGACTACTACGTCCGTCAGTTCCACGACATGAAGGGCACCGTCGACACCGAAGGCATGTCGGCCTCCACGTTCGGCGAATACGTCACTGCCTGTGCGGTACTGCTCGCGCGGGCACACTCGCAAAGCGCGAATGCCTCAATACTGCGGGGATACGTTGGCACCAACGACACCGTGCACGACGCGGTCGCGGAGTGGTCGTACGAATACGCCAATAAGTCGCTCGACGACTTCCATCAACTGCGCGCGGCGGCCGCGGCTGGCGACATCGAAGTCGCCGACGATCCTGCCCGATAGCGGCAACTACTCCTCGGGAACCTCGCGTTCGATCTCGTCGAGCCAGGCCCGGGCCGACATGTCCGACGGGGCGCGCCAGTCCCCGCGCGGTGACAGTGAACCACCGTGCGACACCTTGGGCCCGTTGGGCAGCGCTGAGCGCTTGAACTGGCTGAACGAGTAGAACCTCTGCACGAAGACCTGCAGCCAGTGCCGAATCTCCTTGAGCGAGTAGGACGGTCGCTTGTTGTCCGGATATCCTGGCGGCCAGTTACCACCGTCGGAATCGCTCCAGGCATGCCATGCCAAAAACGCGATCTTCGAAGGCCGGAATCCGTAGCGCAGGACCTGAAACAGTGAAAAGTCTTGCAGGGCAAACGGCCCGACCTTCGCTTCACTGCTCTGCAGCTCTTCTTCCTCGCCGCTCGGCACGAGTTCGGGAGTGATCTCGGTGTCAAGCACCGATTGCAGCACCTCCCCGACCTCTGACTCGAACTGGCCGGAGGAGATGACCCAGCGGATCAGGTGTTGGATCAATGTCTTGGGCACACCGGCATTGACGTTGTAGTGCGACATCTGGTCGCCGACACCGTATGTCGACCAGCCCAACCCCAGCTCGGAAAGGTCGCCGGTGCCCAGCACGATGCCCCCGCGCTGGTTGGCCAACCGGAAAAGATAGTCGGTGCGCAACCCGGCCTGGACGTTCTCGAAGGTAACGTCGTAGACCACTTCGCCATGCGCGAAGGGGTGATCGATCTCCTTGAGCATCAGCTTCGCGGTGTCGGTGATGTCGATCTCGGTGAAGGTGACACCAAGTGCGCGACAAAGCTCGACGGCATTACGTTTGGTGTGCTCGCCGGTCGCGAAGCCGGGCAGCGTGAACGCCAGAATGTCGCTGCGCGGCCGGTCTTCTCGGTCCATCGCGCGCGCAGCGACGATCAGCGCGTGCGACGAGTCAAGCCCGCCGGAGATCCCGATGACTACCTTCGGGTAGTGCAACGCCCGCAGCCGCTGTTCGAGCCCGGCAACCTGAATGTTGTAGGCCTCATAGCAGTCGTGTTGCAGCCGGTTGGGATCGGCCGGCACGAACGGGAAACGCTCGACCTTGCGCCGCAGCCCGATGTCACCCGACGGCGGATCCAGGCGAAACTCGACTCGCCGGAACGACTCCGCCGCCGTCCGGTGGTGGCGCCGATTGTCGTCGAACGTTCCCACCCGCAGTCGTTCAGCGCGCAGCAACTCAGTGTCGACGTCGGCCACCGATCGTCGCTCTCCTTTGGGGAAGCGCTCGGATTGGGCGAGCAGTGCACCGTTCTCCCAGATCATGGTCTGGCCGTCCCATGCCAGGTCGGTCGTCGACTCGCCCTCCCCTGCGGCGGCGTAGACATAAGCGGCCAGGCAGCGCAACGACGCCGAGCGGGCGAGCAGGCTCCGATCTTCGGCGCGGCCGATCGTGATCGGGCTGCCGGACAGGTTGGCCAGTACCGTCGCTCCCGCCAGCGCCGCTTGAGCGCTGGGCGGAACCGGCACGAACATGTCCTCACAGATTTCGACGTGCAGGACGAAGTCGGGCAGGTCGGATGCCGCGAACAACAGGTCCGGCCCGAACGGCGCTTCCATCCCGGCGATCCGGATGATGCCGCCCTCGTCGTCTCCGGGTGCGATTTGACGCCGCTCGTAGAACTCGCGGTAGGTGGGCAGGTACGACTTCGGCGCCACACCGAGCACGACGCCGCGGTGGATGACCACAGCGGTGTTGTAGATGCGGTGTCGGTAGCGCAGCGGCGCGCCGACCACGAGCACCGGCAGCAGGTCCGTCGAGGCGGCGACGATGTCGAGCACGGCGTCCTCGACGGCGGCCAGCAACACGTCTTGCAGCAGGATGTCCTCGATGGAGTAGCCGGACAACGTCAACTCCGGGAAGACGGCCAGGGCAACCCCGTCCTCGTGGCACTCGCGCGCCAACCCCAGTACCGACTCAGCGTTGGATGCCGGATCGCCGATCGTAGTGTGCTGCGTGCATGCGGCGACCCGGACAAAGCCCTGGCTGTAGCTGTTGTAGAAGTCCATCGCCCTTCTATTGTCGCTCGGCCGGTGCTAATACCCGATCATCGGGTGTCACCACCAGGCGCAGGCGTGTCGGCGGGTCGGCCAGATCCGTACCCTCGAATAGGTGACGGCTGTATGCGCAGAATCTCCGGAGCTGGTCGCCTTGTTGGCCGGTCGTCGTGTCGCGGTTTTGACCGGCGCGGGGATTTCCACCGACTCCGGTATCCCCGACTATCGCGGGCCTGATTCGCCGCCGAGCAATCCCATGACGATTCGCCAGTTCATGTCGGACCCGCTGTTTCGGCGGCGGTACTGGGCGCGCAACCACATTGGCTGGCGGCACATGGACGAAACCCTGCCCAACGCCGGGCACCGTGCGGTGGCCGCGCTCGAGCACAACGGGGTGGTCAGCGGCGTCATCACCCAGAACGTCGACCTCTTGCACACCAAGGCCGGCAGCCAAAACGTGATCAACTTGCACGGCACTTACGCGCAGGTGATCTGCCTGAGCTGCGGCGCCTCCATGAGCCGCGCGTTGCTGGCCGAACAACTCAATGCGCTCAACCCAGGATTCACCGAACGGGCGGAGGCAATCGGCGGGCTGGCAGTGGCCCCGGACGCTGATGCCGTGGTCGCCGACACCGCGTCGTTTCGTTACCTCGACTGTCCATCGTGCGGCGGGATGCTCAAGCCCAATATCGTGTATTTCGGTGAAAGTGTGGCTAAAGACGTTGTCCATCAAGCCTTTTCACTCGTCGAGGAAGCTGACGCGCTGCTGGTTGTCGGTTCGTCGTTGACGGTGTTCTCCGGCTACCGATTCGTGCGCCACGCCACAACACTGAGCATCCCGATCGCCATCGTCAACCGCGGACCCACCCGTGGCGACCGGCTGGCCACCGTCAAGGTCGACGGCGGCTGCTCGGAATTGCTGACGCTGCTGGCCGAGGAGCTCGCCGCGGCGTCGGTTGGTTAGTCCAAAGCCTCAGAAGGTGCAGGGCATGCTGCGAATCCCGTGGATGAAGTTGCCGGGTACGTATACCGGTTCGCCCGCCTGGATGTCCGGCAGCTGACGCAGTAACTCGCCGAAGATCGCGCGGAGTTGCGCTCTGCCCACATGGGCGCCCAGGCAGAAGTGCACTCCGCCGCCGCCGAAGCCGAGATGCGGGTTGGGGCTTCGGCCCAGATCCAAGCGCTCCGGATGCTCGAAGGCCTCGGTGTCCCAGTTGCCGGATGAATAGAACATCACCACCTTCTCACCGGCACGGATGGTTTGGCCGTTGAGCTCGAAATCCTTTGCGGCCGTGCGGCGAAAGGTCATCACCGGCGTGGCCCAGCGAATGAACTCCTCGACCGCACCGCCGATGCGATTGTCGAAATCCTCCAGCAGCCAGGCGCGCTGATCGGGAAAGTCGGTCAGCGCCTTCAACCCGTGGCTGATCGTCTGGCGGGTGGTGTCGTTGCCGGCCACGGTGAGCAGCACGAAGAACGCGGCGATGTCGGCGTCGGCGAGCCGGTCACCGTCCACCTCGGCGTTCACCAGGCTGCTGAACAGGTCGTCACCCGGATGCTCCCGGCGCTCCGCGGCGAGCATCCCGGCCACCTGATGCACATATGTCTGCGCCTCGAACAACACCTCCAGCGGGTGGCGACCATTGAGGTACTCCGGGTCGCCCGACGAGACCATGGCATCGGCGGCGTGCGCCAGGCGTTGCCGCTCCGACTCAGGGATGCCCACCATGTCCGACAGCGTGCGAATGGGCAGCTCCTTGGCGCAGAGGTCGACAAAATCGGCACCGCTGCCTGCGGCTTTCAGCTCCTCCACGATGGTCTCGGCGTTCGCCTTGATCGAATCCTCGATGCGCCTGACCTGCCGCGGGGTGAACGCGGCGCTGGCGAGTTTGCGAAGGAAGGTTTGCCGCGGCGGGTCCATGGCCAGGAAGGACTGCGCCGCTTCGAGGAGCTCCACGGGGAAGTTCTCGAACATAACCCCCTTCCCAGACAGGAACACCTCGTTGTTGCGGCTGACGTCAGCGATGTCGTCGCGTCGGGTGATCGCCCAATAGCCAGGGTCGTCAGGATCGTTCATCGTGGCGTCTTCGACAGGTGGATGCCAGCTCACCGGGCGCTCGGCCCGCAACACCGCGAACGAACTTTCCCGCTCTTGCGCGGTAGTGGACCAGAACGCGCGCGACGAAAGATCGATGGGGTCGTAGGCGCGGGGGGTGGCGGCCGTCGCTGTCATGGTGGCTCCTCCATCGGCTATGGCGCCGGTCACAAATCGGGACATCGAAAACCATAAATCTAGACATAGTGTCTAGTCAAGATGTCATACTGTCGATTACGCTCTGACCAGCGGTGGGACAGGAGGAGCCATGCCGTCAGTCACCCGGAAGCCGCAAGTCAAGCGGCAGGAGCGGCGCGAGCAGATCGAGCGCCGACTGCTCGATGCCACCGAACGCCTGATGCGCGACGGCGCGAGCTTCACCGAACTCAGCGTGGACCGGCTGTCCACCGAGGCCGGGATGTCGCGGGCCAGCTTCTACATCTACTTCGAGGACAAGGGCCACTTGCTGCGCCGTCTGGCCGGCCAGGTGTTCGCCGATCTCGCCGACAGCGCCGAGCGCTGGTGGAGCATGGCGTGGCGACACGATCCCGCCGACGTCCGCGCCGGGATGGCCAGCATCATCGCCACCTACCGGCGACATCAACCGGTACTCGTGGCACTGAACGAGATGGCCGGCTATGACTCCTTGGTGGGAGCGACGTACCGCAATCTGCTGACCGCTATCACCGGGCGATTAACCCGCGTCATCGAAGAGGGCCAGACCGATGGCTCAATCCGCCGCGAGCTGTCGGCGGCGACCACGGCCAGTGCGCTCACCTGGATGGTCGAGCGGGCCTGTCAACAGAACCTTCCGAACAGGCCGGCCGCATACGATGCCGAGCTTGCCACTACCATGACCGAAATCGTTTGGGGTGCACTGTATCTCATGCCAATCGCGAAAAGCTAGACGGCGACCAGGTCGTCGGCGTGCACTGCGGGCCTGCGCAGCTCAGCGGGCAGCTCCGAGGTCGAACGGCCGATCATGGTGGCCAGCTCGGCGGCGTCGTAAGCGACCACACCGCGAGCCACCACGGCCGCGTCCGGCCCGTTCAAGTCGACCACGTCACCGCCGTGAAAACGGCCGGACAGCGCGGTGATTCCCGCGGGCAGCAGTGAACGGCGTTGACCCAACACCGCACGCACGGCGCCCTCGTCCAGGGTCAGCGAACCGGCGGACTCTGCCGCGTACCGCACCCAAAACCGACGTGCCGACATCCGGTCGGGCCGCGCGGCGAACACCGTGCCCACCGAAGCATCGGCCAGCGCCGTCGCGGCGTCCGCCGCGGCCGCCAACAGCACCGGCACCCCGGCGTCGGCGGCCAGCAGCGCTGACGACACTTTCGACGCCATCCCGCCGGTGCCGAGATGGCTGCTTTGTCCGGCGACCACATCGTCGAGATCGGTGGGCCCGGAAACTTCTGGGATGAAGCGTGTTTCGCGGGCCTTGCGAGGGTCGGAGTCGTAAAGCCCGTCGATGTCGCTCAGCAGCACCAGCGCGTCGGCGCCGACCAGGTGCGCCACCAATGCCGAGAGTCGGTCGTTGTCGCCGAACCGGATTTCGTTGGTGGCCACCGTGTCGTTCTCGTTGACGATCGCCACCGCATGCAGCGCACGCAACCGGTCCAGGGTGCGCTGGGCATTGGTGTGCTGCACCCGCATCGAGATGTCGTGCGCGGTCAGCAATACTTGCCCGACGCTGCGCTGGTAGCGAGCGAATGCGGTACTCCACGCGTTGACCAGCGCTACCTGCCCGACACTGGCCGCCGCCTGTTTGGTGGCCAGGTCAGCGGGCCGCTTGGTCAGCCCCAGCGGCTCGAGGCCGGCGGCAATGGCTCCCGACGAGACAATGACGACGTCGGAGCCCGCTTTCATCCGCGCCTCGATGGCCTCGGCAAGCCCGGCCAGCCGGCCGGCGTCGAACATGCCGGTCGGGGTGGTCAATGCGGTGGTGCCGACCTTGACCACGACGCTTCGCGCCGTGCGGACAGCCTCGCGCGCTGAGCCGCTCGTCACGACCCGTCACCGTGTTCGCGGCGTTGCCGCCGGGCCGCCTTGCGTTCGTCGGCGCCGACGCGGTCGGTGCCTTCCAGGCGTGCGTCGGTGCCTCGTCTCGTCATGACGGTGTCCACACCGGACGGCGTCTGCGGCTCCCAGTCGAACGTGACCTCGCCGATGGTGACCGCGCATCCCGGCCGTGCGCCCAGCCGCATCAGCTCGTCCTCGACGCCCAGGCGCGCCAGCCGGTCACCGAGGTAGCCGACCGCTTCGTCGTTGTCGAAGCTGGTCTGGGCGATCCAGCGTTCGGGCCGCCGGCCGCGGACCACGAACCCACCCTGCCCGTCGGATTCCACCGTGAACCCCGATTCATCGACCGGGACCGGGCGGATCACCGGGCGTCGCGGCACCAGCACCGGTTGTGCGGCGTGATATTCCGAGACCATGTCGGCGAGGGCAAATATCAACGGCTGCAACCCAATATGCGCGATCGTCGACACCATGAACACCGGCCAGCCACGCGCCGCGATATCGTCGCGAACGAACTCGGCCAGCTCGCGGGCCTCTGGCACGTCGATCTTGTTGAGCACCACCGCCCTTGGCCGCTCGACAAGGTCGCCCAGGACCGAATCTCCTTGCAGCGTCGGCGTGTACGCGGCGAGCTCTGCTTCCAGCGCATCGATGTCGGACACCGGGTCGCGGCCCGGGTCGGCGGTGGCGCAGTCGACGACGTGCACCAGCACAGCACACCGCTCGATGTGCCGCAGGAAGTCCAGACCCAGACCGCGGCCCTGCGACGCGCCCGGGATCAGGCCCGGCACGTCGGCGACAGTGAAAGTCCGCTCCCCCGCCGACACCACCCCCAGGTTGGGGGCGAGCGTGGTGAACGGGTAGTCGGCGATCTTCGGCTTGGCCGCCGAGATCACCGACACCAGCGAGGATTTGCCAGCTGAGGGAAAACCGATCAGACCGACGTCGCCGACGGTCTTGAGTTCGAGGGTGAGATCGCGGGATTCGCCCTTTTCGCCGAGCAGCGCGAACCCCGGTGCCTTGCGGGCCCGCGACGCCAGCGCGGCGTTGCCCAGCCCGCCGCGGCCTCCGGCGGCGGCTTCAAAACGCGTGCCCGCACCGACCAGGTCGGCGAGCAACCGGCCGGCCTCGTCGAGCACGACAGTCCCATCGGGCACCTTGATTTCCAGATCCGCGCCGGCGGCCCCGTCGCGGTTACCGCCCATACCCTGCTTGCCCGACACGGCCACGACATGCGGACGGAAGTGAAAGTCGAGCAGGGTGTGCACTTGTGGGTCCACAACGAGCACGATGCTGCCGCCGCGGCCGCCGTTGCCGCCGTCGGGCCCGCCGAGCGGCTTGAATTTCTCACGGTGGACCGAGGCGCAGCCGTGACCGCCGGAGCCTGCCCGGGTGTGGATGACGACGCGGTCGACAAACCGGGGCATCGGGGTTCCTCTTACTCGTCCGAGTGTGAAGCTAGTGCAGCTTCACGCTCGCGACGCTCAGTCGGTCGTCGGCGTGGCGGAGACGATGCTGATCGTCTTGCGTCCGCGCTTGACGCCGAACTGGACGGCGCCGGCGGCCTTGGCGAACAACGTGTCATCGCCCCCGCGGCCAACGTTGATTCCCGGGTGGAAGTGCGTACCGCGCTGGCGGACCAGGATCTCGCCGGCCTTGACAATCTGACCGCCGAACCGTTTGACGCCCAGACGCTGCGCGTTCGAATCGCGGCCGTTGCGTGAGCTGGAAGCGCCCTTCTTGTGTGCCATGGTTGTGGACTCCGCTCAGTATTGTCTGTTCTTCGCTTGACGACTCATCACGCGATGCCGGTGACCTTCAGGATCGTCAACCGCTGACGGTGGCCCTGACGCTTGTGGTAACCGGTCTTGTTCTTGAACTTGTGGATACGAATCTTGGGGCCTTTGGTGTGCTCGAGCACCTCACCGGTCACCGCGACCTTGGCCAGTGCGGTGGCATCGGAGGTGACGGTGGCGCCGTCGACGACCAGGGCGACCGGCAAGGACACCTCGGCGCCGGGCTCCGAGTCGAGCTTTTCGACCTTGACGACGTCCCCGACGGCAACTTTGTACTGCTTGCCGCCAGTCTTGACGATTGCGTAGGTCGCCATGGTTACGTCTACCTCTTCTTCTGGTTCTTCGGGTCCCTGCGGGCGCCGCGCGACCAGGGGTGCGCGGGGCTGGTCTGGGAGTGTCGGCCAAAACCTGGTCAGTGGGCCTGGCGACAACTGATCAAGGGTACGTGACCAGCGGCTAAAGGGTCAAACCGGCCAGTCAGTCCTCATGGTCCGGTGGGCCGGCCGGCCTGGCCGCTGCCCGACGCCGACGGGATTGTGCAGCGGGCGCGGTGAGGACGGAGACATCAGATTTGCCGGCGGCGTGCACGGCCTGTGCGGGCGAATCGGAGTCGTCGGAGTCATCGACGTGCAGATCGTCGTCGAGGTCGAGATCCTCGTCCTCGTCCTCGTCCTCGTCGTCCTCGTCGTCATCGTCATCGAGGTCCTCATCGTCAAGGTCCTCGTCGTCCTCGTCCTCGTCCTCGTCGTCGTCGAGGTCGACCTCATCGTCTTCTTCATCGGTATCCTCGAAGTCGCCGTCGTCCAGGTCTTCTTCTGCGGCCTCACGCGCGACTTGCTCTTGGATCTGTCCATCGGCCTCGGCGTCTTCCCGGTCCTGCTCGCCGACCGCTTCATCCGCATCCTCGGTGGGCGCAGACTCGTCAGTGTCGTCGGTGTCGTCGTCATGGCTACCGTTGACTGCGGCCATTGCCTTGAACATCGGATGCTCGCCGGGCGCATGGGCGGGCACCTTGGCCACCTCGGGCTCGTCGGGCTTGCCCTTCTTGGAGCGCCGGCCCCGCTTGCCGCCCGACTCGGATTTGCGACCGGTCGCCGGCGCGGAGTCGACAGGATCGGCGTGCAGCATGATGCCCCGGCCGCCGCAATGCGGGCAGGTCGTGGAGAAGGCCTCGATCAGCCCGGTTCCCAGCCGCTTGCGAGTCAGCTGCACCAGCCCCAACGAGGTCACTTCGGACACCTGATGGCGGGTGCGGTCGCGTCCCAGCGCCTCGGTCAGCCGACGCAACACCAGGTCACGGTTGGACTCGAGCACCATGTCGATGAAGTCGATGACGACCATCCCGCCGATGTCGCGCAGTCGCAGCTGGCGCACGATTTCCTCGGCCGCCTCGAGGTTGTTCTTGGTGACGGTCTGCTCGAGGTTGCCACCGGACCCGGTGAACTTCCCGGTGTTGACGTCGACGACCGTCATCGCCTCGGTTCGATCGATCACCAGCGTGCCGCCTGACGGCAGCCAGACCTTGCGGTCCATCGCCTTGGCCAGTTGCTCGTCGATGCGGTGCACCGCGAAGATATCGGGGCCGCCATCGGTGGCGGCTTCGTAGTTGGTCAGCTTCGAAACAAGCTCGGGTGCAACCGAATTCACGTACTCGTTGATGGTGGTCCAGGCTTCCTCGCCGGAGACGATCAGCTCGCTGAAGTCCTCGTTGAACAGGTCACGAATGACCTTGACCAGGACGTCGGGCTCTTCGTAGAGGGCTACTGCGGCGCCTGCCGCCTTCTCCTTGGTCTCCTGCGCCCGCGCGGCGATCTGTGCCCACCGTTCCTGCAGCCGGTTGACATCAGCGCGGATGTCGTCCTCTTTGACCCCTTCGGAGGCGGTCCGGATGATCACCCCGGCATCCGATGGCACGACTTCGCGCAGAATCTCCTTGAGCCGTTGGCGTTCGGTGTCGGGGAGCTTGCGGCTGATCCCGGTCGAGGATCCGCCCGGCACGTACACCAGATAGCGGCCGGCCAGCGACACCTGGGTGGTCAGCCGGGCGCCCTTGTGTCCGACCGGGTCCTTGCTGACCTGCACCACGACGTAGTCACCGGGCTTGAGGGCCTGCTCGATCTTGCGGTTGGCCCCGCCCAGGCCGGCGACCTCCCAGTTCACCTCACCGGCGTAGAGCACGCCGTTTCGGCCGCGGCCGATGTCGACGAAGGCCGCCTCCATCGACGGCAGCACGTTCTGCACGATGCCCAGATAGATGTTGCCGACCAGGGAGGCCGAGGCTGCGCTGGTGACGAAGTGTTCCACGACGATGCCGTCCTCGAGCACGGCGATCTGCGTGTACCGGCTGCCAGGATGCGGCGGCTCGGTGCGGACCTTGTCACGCACCACCATTACCCGCTGGACCGCTTCGCGGCGGGCCAGGAATTCGGCTTCGGTCAGGACCGGCGGGCGGCGCCGTCCCGCGTCGCGCCCGTCGCGGCGGCGTTGCCGTTTGGCCTCCAGCCGGGTCGAGCCGTCGATGCCCTGGATCTCGGCGTTGCTGGAGCCGCTCTTGCTGTCGGATTTGTCGTTGGCTCGTGGTTTCCGCTCGTGCACCACGGTGTTGGGCGGGTCGTCCGGTGATGGGCCATCGTCGGTGTCATCGCTGGAACCGGACTTGCGGCGACGACGGCGTCGGCGACGACGAGTGGCGCCATCCGCCCCGTCGTTGTCGCCTACGTCGTTGTCTTCGGTGTCGCCGTCGGCGTCGTCGGATTCGCCGGTCTCGGTGCCAGCGGATTCACGTCGGTCGGCATTGTCCCCGCCGTCACTGCCGTCGTCGTCACCCGGACCCCGATTGTCTGATCCGCCCTGCTCGCCGCGGCCGCGACCACGCCCGCGACGGCCGCGGCGACGCCCGCGACGGCCGCCGGAGCGTTCGGTCTGGTCTTCGTCGGCGTCAAAGTCGTCGTCGTCGGAATCCGCGGAGTCGTCACCGCCGTCGTCTAGGTCGACTTCTTTCTTCACCGGCTGCGGCGCGACGAAAAGCGGCATGTATTCGGGGCGGTCAACCACCGTCTCCAGCATCAAGCGCGACTCGGGTTCAACCGCCTCAGCGGTCGCGCCCGCATCGGCCATACCTGGGTCGGGCGCGGCGGCCGGTGCGCTGGCCAGCAGGTCGCGCACTCGAACCGCGTCCGCGCGGTCCACGCTGGAATGCGCGCTGCGGATCCGACCGTCGAGTTCGGTCAGCGCGGCGAGCACCCGCTTGCTGGTCGTCCCCAGCGATCGCGCTAGCGAATGGACCCTTAGCCGATCGGGCAGGTCCTCGTGCTGCGACGAGTCTGCTGGAAGCTCTGAGGATGGGCCACCGTCTATCACGTATTCTCCTCTAGCCCCCGGGCGCGTCCTGAGACGCGGCCACGCGAGGGCTTCGCTATGCGTCCGGGTCACTTCTCCCGGACTTGTGATGGTCTCGCCCCGAGCGGCTCACTTCGAACGCGCTCGGCGCCGGTTTGAATGATGGCTGGACAGTCGGCGCCGCAACGCGGGTCGCGGTGGTCGCGCTCGTCGAAGTCTTCATTCGGGCGTCGGAAGCCGGTCCGGCGACGTTCACCCGCCACTCAGTATCCCATACCGTCGTGTCGACTTGGACCAAGTGCGCCGACCATCTCCCGGCCGGCATTGTCGGCGGGCTACGTCTGGGTGAACCAGAGCGCGATTTCGCGCCCTGCCGACTCCGGCGAATCGGAGCCGTGCACCAGGTTGAACTGCGTTTCGAGGCCGAAGTCGCCCCGGATGGTGCCGGGCGCGGCCTTCTCAACCGGGTCCGTCGCGCCCCCGAGTTGCCGCACCGCCGCGACCGCCCGCGGGCCCTCCACGATCGCCGCCACCAGCGGCCCCGACGTGATGAACTCCAGCAGGGACCCGAAAAACGGCTTGCCATCATGCTCGGCGTAGTGACGGCGGGCCAGCTCCTCGCTAACGATCCGCATTTCCAGCGCTGCGACGGTCAGGCCTTTGCGCTCGATGCGGCTGATGATCTCGCCCACCAGGCCTCGCTCGACCCCGTCGGGCTTGATCAACAGGAGAGTCCGCTCGGTCATATGCGCCGCTCCTTCTCATCGCAATGTCCCCCGGAAGCGGCTGGGGGTACCTCCCTCTGGGGGCGTGCCCCCACCACGTCGTCGTCGGCGCGTGTCACGGCGCACAGCGTACCGAACCAACCAGGCACGCCGACGGCAGCGGATCAGTCCGGCGGCCCTTCTTGGCCTGGGAGCAGCCCACGTCTCTCCCGCCGGAGAACCTCAGACCGGACATAGACGATCAGCGCCCAGACCGCGGCGAACAGCAAGCCGATGAAACCCAACCCCGGGTAGACCACGAAACCTGCGATCGGTATCAGCTGCACGGCGAGATTCACCCAGATGGCCCATGACCGGCCCTGCAGCCCGGCGAGCACGACCAGGACCGCCGCCAATCCCAGTAGGTATCCCAGGGCGCCCGGGGTCAGCCCGCCGCCGACCGCGCTGACCACCGGTAACGCCAGCAGCACCACGATCGCCTCCAGGATCAGCGTGCCGGCCGTGACGCCACGGAAGCTTTTCCACGGGTCCGGTCTCGGCCCATCGCCGCCCAGTGGCCGGGGCGGCCCGGATTCTTGGGCGCGGTCATGGCGCCACTCTCCCCCGCAAGCGGGGGGACCCCCACGGGTTAAGCCGGCATCATCGTCATCGGCGCTCACGCCGGATCACGACCGAACAACGTGCGTGCGGCGCCGGCGGTGACCACCGAACCGGTGATGACGATCCCGGTTCCGGAGAACGCGTCGTCGGCGCCGGCGTCGTCGACCAGCGCGGTCGCGGTATCGATGGCATCCCGCAGGTTCTCGGCGCTGATCACTCGTTCCGGTCCGAACCACTGCTGCGCGGCAAGCGCGAGCGACTCGACATCCAGAGCTCGCGGTGATCCGTTGTGGGTGACCACGATCTGATCAAGCACCGGCTCCAGCGCGGCGAGGATACCGCCGACGTCTTTGTCGGCCAACACGCTGACGACGCCGACCAGGAACCGAAAATCGAACTCTTCGGCCAGCGTTTGGGCCAGCGCCGCCGCGCCGGCGGGGTTGTGCGCAGCGTCGACGAACACCGTCGGGGCGCTGCGCATCCGCTCCAGCCGGCCGGGGCTAGTCGCAGCGGCGAATCCGGCCCGAACGGCGTCGATGTCGAGCTGACGCTGCGCACCGGCGCCGAAAAACGCCTCGACGGCGGCCAGTGCCACCGCCGCATTGTGGGCCTGATGTTCCCCATGCAGCGGGAGGTACACGTCGGAGTACACACCGCCGAGGCCCTGCAATTGCAGCACTTGGCCGCCGATGGCGACTTGACGGCCCAGCACCGCGAACTCCGAGTCCTCGCGGGCGACCGCGGCGTCGGCGCGCACGGTTTGCGCCAGCACCACCTCCATCGCCTGCGGTACCTGACGGCCGATGACCGCCACGGTGTCGGGTGCGCCGTCGTCTGCTTTGTGGATGATGCCGGCTTTCTCACCGGCGATGCCGGCGATGTCCTCGCCGAGGTATTCGACGTGGTCGACGCTGATCGGGGTGATCACCGCGACCGGCGCGTTGACCACATTGGTGGCGTCCCAACGGCCGCCCAGACCCACCTCGATGACCGCCACGTCGACGGGCGCATCGGCAAACGCTGCGAATGCCATTGCGGTGAGGACCTCGAACTTGCTCATCGCCGGACCGCCGTTGTCCTGCGACTGCTGGTCGATCATCTGCACGAACGGCTCGAGTTCGGCGTAGGTCGCCACGTATTTCGCAGGGCTGATCGGCTTTCCGTCGATCGCGATGCGCTCGACCGCCGACTGCAAATGCGGGCTGGTGGTGCGCCCGGTGCGCCGTTGCAGCGCGGTCAGCAGCGCGTCGACCATCCGGGCCACCGAGGTTTTGCCGTTGGTGCCGGCGATGTGGATCGACGGGTAGCCACGTTGCGGTGAGCCGAGTAGGTCCATCAGCGCGGCGATGCGGGTCAGGCTCGGCTCGATCTTGGTTTCAGGCCAGCGCTGGTCGAGCAAGTGCTCGACCTGCAGTAAGGCCGCGATCTCATCTGGGGTAGGAACCACGCCGGCGGGTCCTGAGTCGTCGGGCTCCAGGGTCACTGCAGCCCGGCCAACCTGGCCGTTATCCGGTCGGTTTCCTCGCGCGCCACTCGCTGACGCTCTCGTTGCTTGTCGACGACGGGGGCCGGCGCCTTGGCCATGAAGTCGGCGTTGCCCAATTTTGCTGTGGTAGAAGCCAATTCCTTCTGTGCGGCGGCCAGATCCTTCTCCAGGCGGCGACGCTCGGCGGCCACGTCGATGGTGCCCGAGGTGTCCAGTTCGACGACGACGATGCCCCCACCCAGGCCGACTTCCAGCGAAACCGAAGGGCTGAACTCCGGCCCCGGCGCGTTCAACCATGCCAGGGAGCTGACGGCGCCGACCTGGGTGCTCAGGTCTGCGCCGTCGATGCCTGACAGCCGCGCGGGCACTTTCTGCCGGTCGGCCAGACCCTGATCGCTACGGAACCGGCGGATTTCGGTGACCAACTTCTGCATGTCGGTGATTCGTTGCTCAGCAACAGGATTCAGGTCGATCCCGGACGGGTCCGGCCAATCGGCGACCACCAGCGAGTCCTGGTGGGTCAACGCCTGCCACAGCGCCTCGGTGACGAACGGGATCACCGGGTGCAGAAGCCGCAGCAGGGTGTCCAGCGCGGCAGCCAGCACCGCGGTGGTGTGCGAGAGGCCCTCGGCAACCTGCGTCTTGGCCAGTTCGACGTACCAGTCGCAGAATTCGTCCCAGGTGAAGTGGTAGAGGGCTTCGCATGCCCGGCTGAACTCATAGCCGTCGAAGGCCGAATCAACTTCGGCGCGAACTTCTTCCAGCCGCCCCAGGATCCAGCGGTCGGCATCGGTCAGCTCGTCGTGCTCCGGCAATGGGCCCATTGCCGCGCCGTTGAGCAATGCGAATCGGGTGGCGTTGAACAGCTTGGTGACGAAGTTGCGCGACGCCCGGACGTGGTCCTCGCCGACGCTGAGGTCGCCGCCGGGGCTGGCGCCGCGAGCCAGCGTGAACCGCAGAGCGTCGGCGCCGTAGACGTCCAGCCAGTCCAGCGGATCGATGACGTTGCCCTTTGACTTGCTCATCTTTCGACCCGACTCGTCACGGATCAGCCCGTGCAGGAAGACATCGGTGAACGGCACCTGCGGGCCTCGGCGACCGTCGAGGGTGATGGCGTCGTCGCCGCCGACGAAGGTGCCGAACATCATCATCCTGGCGACCCAGAAGAACAGGATGTCGTAGCCGGTCACCAGAACGCTTGTCGGATAGAACTTTTCCAGCTCCGGCGTCTGGTCGGGCCAGCCCAGGGTGGAGAACGGCCACAGCGCCGACGAGAACCAGGTGTCCAGGACATCGGGATCCTGCTCCCAGCCCTCGGGCGGTGTCTCGTCCGGGCCCACGCAGACCTGCTGACCGTCCGGCCCGTACCAGATCGGGATACGGTGGCCCCACCACAGCTGCCGCGAGATGCACCAGTCATGCATGTCGTCGACCCAGGCGAACCACCGCGGCTCCAGGCTGGCGGGGTGAATCACCGTGTCGCCGTTGCGCACCGCGTCGCCTGCCGCTTTGGCCAGCGATTCCACTCGGACCCACCACTGCAGCGACAGCCGCGGTTCGATCGGCTCACCGCTGCGCTCGGAGTGTCCGACGCTGTGCAGGTAGGGACGTTTCTCCTCGACGATCCTGCCCTGCGCGGCCAGGGCTTCGCGCACCGCGACACGGGCGTCGAAGCGGTCCATGCCGTCGAATTGCGTTCCGGTATCGGTGATGCGGCCGCGTGTGTCCATGATCGACGGCATGGGCAGCTGATGCCGTAGTCCGATCTCGAAGTCATTCGGATCGTGGGCGGGGGTGACTTTGACTGCGCCGGTGCCGAATTCAGGGTCGACATGATCGTCGGCGACGACGACGAGCTGCCGGTCCAGGAATGGGTGCGGCAGCGTGGTGCCGACCAGCTCTCGGTAGCGTTCGTCGTCGGGATGCACCGCGATCGCGGTGTCGCCCAGCATCGTCTCTACCCGGGTGGTGGCCACCACGATGTGCGGCTCGGACGCGTCGAGCGAGCCGTAGCGGAACGACACCAGTTCGCCTTCGACGTCCTCGTAACGGACCTCGAGATCCGAGATCGCCGTTTCCAGCACCGGTGACCAGTTCACCAGCCGCTCGGCTTGATAGATCAGGCCGGCGTCGTAAAGCCGCTTGAAGATCGTGCGCACCGCACGCGACAGACCGTCGTCCATGGTGAAGCGCTCGCGGGCCCAGTCCACGCCGTCGCCGAGCCGCCGCATCTGACCACCGATGGCTCCGCCGGACTCGCGCTTCCAATCCCACACCGTGTCGACGAACAGCTTGCGGCCGAAGTCCTCCTTGGTCTTGCCATCGACGGCAAGTCGCTTTTCGACGACGCTCTGGGTGGCGATACCCGCGTGGTCCATGCCCGGCTGCCACAGCACCTCATAACCCTGCATGCGCTTGCGACGGGTCAGGGCGTCCATCATGGTGTGCTCGAGCGCATGGCCCATGTGCAGGCTGCCGGTCACGTTAGGCGGCGGCAGCACGATCGAATACCCGGGTTTTGCGCTGGCCGGGTCGACGGCAAAGTAGCCGGCATCCAGCCATCGCTGGTAGATCGTGCTTTCGGCCGCGCCCGGATCCCACGCCTTGGGCAGGGCGTCAGCCCGCTTGTCAGCGGCGGGTTCGGGGGTGGCGGTCACCGGTCAATTCTAGAAAGCACCGGGGCCCGCTACGAACACCGCCCATGTCGGGCGGCGTTGGTTACTTTTTGCCGCCGAGCAATCCGCCGAGGATGTCGCCCGCTTTGGAGCCCAGCGCATTGCCCAACACGCTGCCCAGCGACTTGTTGCCGCCCATCCCGCCAAGGATGCTGCCCAACACGTCGTTAAGTGCCCCGCCGGAAGCCGCCTCTGTTGCGGGAGCTCCGCTCTTGCCGGTCAGTTGCTTTCCGATGTATGCCAGAACGATCGGCGCCAAGATCGGCAGCAGCTGCTTGAGCAGAGCGCTGTTGCCCCCGCCGCCGCCGGCCAGCGCGTTGGCGACCTGGGTGACGTCATTGCCTCCGAAGATCTTCGCGACGGCCTGTTGACCGTCCTGCTCATCGACCTGGTCGACGCTCACACCGCCGTCGAGCAGGCCGCTGGCGGCGTGGCTGTCGGCCGCCGACTCGATTTTGCTCGCGTGGTCGGGGTCCTGCGCGTTCTCGTGCAGTCCGCCAACGAGCACCGGTACCAACAACTGAACCGCTTTGTTCACTTCGGCTTCGTCGACGCCGATCTTGCTTGCGATGTCACTCGTGGGAATCTGAGCGAAAAGATCTTCAAGGCCAGACATGGACCCGTCCACCTAACGTTACTGGGATGGTTTGGTTCTGTGTTGACACTAGCCCAGCCGATCTTGTCCGACAGCAGTTCTTTGCAGACCGGAGCAATTGCCGGTTGCTTCGCGGCCGCATCGTCAGCGGGGCATCAGCCGCGCGGTTTCCAGCGAGACTCCCGCGGCCGGGAACCGTGCCAGCAGCGCGTTGCCCATCGCGGCCGCCGGTGTCAGCACGCCACGCAGGTCCGAAAGCCCGCCGCGATCCAAAGCCAGCGCCAGACCGCTTTGCCCCAACAGCACTGAGGTCGCCTTGTATCCGGGGTCGCCGTGCTGGGCGATGGTCGCGACATAACGGGCGCCGGTAGTCGTCGTGGTGTAGGTCTCGGCCTTGTAAAAGCCGCGCTCGCGAACGGCTGCGCTGGGACCGGTGCCTGTTTTGGGCAGCACACGCTCCACCAGTCGGCGCGGCAGCAGCCGGAAATAGCGGCTGCCCAACCCAGACACCGCGTTGCCGACTCCGTTCACGACGGCTGACGCCACCGGTGCCACGGCCGACGACCCCAAACTCATATGTTCGCTGTAGCGGAACTGCCTGCCGTACGCCCACCCTTGTAATGCGTTGCTGCGCCGCACAATTCGGGTGTTGGTGGGCGCCATCGCGAAGCCGGCCGTCCACAAGCCGGTGAGCTCCGGGGCGATCTGACGACCCCGGCGCCATTGCAGGTCGGGTTGAGCGCCGAGGTCGGGTTCCGCGCCGCGGTCGGGGCTCAGCGTGTAGGGGTCGGCGAACTGACGACGTGCGTCGGGATCGCTGGAGACAGTGCGCATCACCTCCACCCCCGAGGCGATGGTGCCGCCGGATGGCCCGCCGGACATCGAGCGGACCACGAAGTCGGTGCCGAGCAGCTCGCCGGTGCCGTCTTCGCGCGCCCTGCGGTAAAGCGCGTACACGGTGAGATCCGAAGGGATCGAGTCGAATCCACACGCGTGCACGATGCGTGCGCCGGTGTCGAGGGCCTGCTTGTGGTACAGGTCGATGCTGTCGCGAATGAACGGCGGCTCGCCGGTCAGGTCCGCGTAATCGGTGCCCGCCGCCGCGCATGCGGCGACCAGCGGCAGACCGTAACGGGTGTAGGGGCCGACGGTGGTGACCACCACCTGTGTCTGTGCGGCCATCGCATCCAGCGTCGACGGCGAGGAAGCATCCGCTACCAGAACCGGCCACGACTGCGCCGACTCCCCCAGAGTTTCGCGGATCGCGAGCAGGCGTTCGGTCGACCGGCCCGCCAAAGCGATTCGCGCGTCCCGGCCCGCCCGGGCCAAGTATTCGGCAGTCAGCTTGCCCACGAAGCCGGTTGCCCCGTACAAGACGATGTCGTATTCGCGCGTCTCGGTCACAGGCGCGACGGTACTCCGAGCGTCTCGGGCAACTCGGCACTCTCCCCCAGCACATGCTCGGCCAGAAAGGCGATCACCACCTGGTACCAGATCTTCGCGTGCTGTGGCGCGACCAGCCAGTGGTGCTCCGACGGAAAGTACAGGAACCGGTGCGGACTGCTGCCATCCTCGCCGGCCGGCAACGCCGATTTGGCAAGCAGCTCGTACCACAGCCGCAGGCCCTCGCCGATCGGCACGCGGTAATCCTTGTCGCCGTGGATGACCAGCATCGGCGTGTTGATCCGACCGACGAACTGGTGCGGTGAGTTGGCAACGGTCATCTCCGGCGTCATCTCACGGCGCCAGTAGTAGGCGTGATCGGTTGTCGGACTGAATTGGTCCAGCGCCCACAGGCTGGCATGGGTCACGATCGCGGCAAACCGGTTCGTGTGGCCGGCCATCCAGTTGGCCATGTAGCCGCCGAACGAGCCACCCATTGCGGCGACCCGGGTCGGATCGATGCGCGGGTGAGCACACGCCGCGTCGGTGGCGGCCATCAAATCGTCGAACGGCGGTCCGCCCCAAGCTCCCCAGCCACGCTGAATGAATTCCTGGCCGTAGCCGGTCGACAGCGCCGGATCCGGCAGCAGCACCGCGTAACCTTGCGCGGCGAGCAGCCACGGGTTCCATCGCCATGACCAGCTGTTCCAACTACGCAGCGGTCCGCCGTGGATCCACAACACCAGCGGGGCGGGTGCTGAATCTTCCGCGTCCGCCGGCAGCACCAACCACGATCGCAGCAGCGTCCCATCTGCGGCGGCCGCGGTGACATCGGTCAAAGTTCCTGGCAGCGTTGGCAAGTCGATGCATGGCAGCACGGTGATAGCGCCACCGGGATCGATCCGCACCGGATGCGGCGGGGCCGCATACGAGCTGCGCAACGCATACAGCACACCGCCCGGCGCGGCGACGACGTCCGTGTAGGCGAAGTCGTCGTCGGTGAGCTGCGTGACCGTCGATGTCGACAGCTCGACGAGGAATACCGGGGCCCGGCCGCCGTCATCGGCCGTGACAACCAGCGAGGTGCCATCGCTCGACCAGGTTATCGACGTCGGCCTGCGATCCCATGTTTGGGCCACCGATACCGGTTGGTCGCCAAATCGCAAATATTGCAGCGTCATTCGCGGAGCATGGTCTGGAGTGGTGATGGTTTCCCGGGCGAATGCGATCGCCGACCCGTCCGGCGAGATCGCGGGTTGTTCGAGGTCGGCGTCCGGATCGTCAGCGATCACGCGCCGTTCTGCGGAAGCCAGGTCGACCCGCACCAGCACCGAGCGCTCGGTGGCTTCGGGCCCGGGGACCCGCCAGGTCGTCACCAGGAATCGGCCGTCGGCGCTAATATCGAATACCGCGTCATCGAATCCGGCTTCACGCAGCGCTCCGCCGGGCTGTGGAGTTAGATCACGCAGATCCGCCGCGTCGAAAAGATGAGGTTCGTCCGGGCCAAGGTCCTTGTCCCAGAAGCGCACCGGATACCCGGAGTGCAGGATTGCGCTGACGTTGTTGGCCTTGCGCAAATCGCGCAACCGGCGGTCGTCGTCGACGTCGCGCGCCGACGGCAACATCGCGGCGCCGATTACCGTGGCGTCGGCGTCGCGGGCGGTACGCACCACGGTCACGCCACCGGGCATGCTCAGCACTTCGACGGCCTCGCCGCCCTCTGCGGGCAGCCGCCACAGCGAGGCGGGTGGCTTGTCGGCATCGCCGGTCGATCGGGACGAGACGAACAGCAGATCGCCGTCGACGGTGAACGCCGGTGAGGACTCACCGTTCGAGCTACGGGTGAGTCGGCGTGCGGGCCTCTCGCCGGTCGGATCGACTTCCCAGACAGCGCTGACGTAGTCAGTGCGTTTGTCGTTGAGTTCGGCCACCGTGGTCACCACCCGCGACCCGTCCGTCGACACTGCCAGGCCCGAAACGCGTGGCAGTGCGAGGTAGTCGTCGAGGTTGTCGAATGCCGTTGCGGTCACCAGTCGTTGGTAACACAGCGCGGTGCTTGGCGCGGTATGCGCCTCACAACGCCCAGTAAGTTTGATTTTCAAACTCGAAGCTGACATCCTGAAATCCATGCCGGCTGTCACGCTGGCCGACCTGCCCGGGCGGCCGTGTCCCATCGCCGCCGCCCTGGAATTGGTCGGCGAGCGATGGGCGTTGCTGATCGTCCGCGAGCTGGCGCTGGGCAACAGCCGCTTCGAGGACATCGTTCGCGGCACCGGCGCGCCCAGGGACCGGGTGGCAGCCCGGCTCAAGGCGCTCGACGACGCCGGGGTAATCCAGCGCCTCCGGTATCAGGCCGCGCCACCGCGGTTCGACTACCACCTCACGGATTCGGGCCGCGCGCTGCTGCCGGTGCTAGATGCGTTGTTGGCTTGGGGACTTGACCATGCGGTCGGTCCCGGCGACTTGGACCGCGACCGCTACCACTGGGCAAAAGCCAGGCAGCGAGCAGAAAGGACACCATGACCATCGTCAACAACAGCACGGGAAACGAGCTCTGGGGGCCGCAACGCTCGCGCACGGTGACCTGGCACGACCCCGGCCCCGGCACTGCGCGCGGCCTGGCCATGGCCGGGATCGACTATCTCAAGGCGATGATCGCCGGCGAGCTTCCGCCACCCCCGATCGCCGCGCTCATGCAGTTCGATCTGGTTGACGCCGAGCCCGGCAAAGTCGTGTTCACCTGCCAACCCGACGGGTCCGTGTACAACCCCAACGGCGGCGTGCACGGCGGCCTGGTGTGCACGCTGCTGGATTCGGTAGCCGGGCTGGCGCTGCACAGCACGCTTCCCGCCGGCAAGGGATACACGTCAATCGAGATCAAGGTGAATTATTTGAAGGCGGTGCGCCTCGACACCGGCCGATTGACCGCCACCGGACGGTGGTGAAGTCCGGTTCACGGGTGGGCTTTACCGAAGGGGTCGTCACCGACCGGTCGGGCAAGCTCGTGGCGACCGCTACCAGCACCCTGCTGGTGTTCGACCTGTAGCTTCCCCGCGTCTCAGACGCCTGACGGCGGCGGCGGGCCTAAGCCCAACCACCGCCGTCAGTTTGCAATCGTTGGTCAGCCGCGCCGGCCGCAGACCGGCCACGCGCCGATGCCCTGCGAATGCAGCACGTTCTCGGCCACCCGGATCTGCTCGTCACGGCTCGCGCCGTTCGCGGAACCCGAGCCACCGTTGGCCCGCCAGGTGCTCGACGTGAACTGCAGACCACCGGAGTAGCCGTTACCGGTGCTGATCCCCCAGTTGCCACCCGACTCGCAGGCAGCGATCGCGTCCCAGTTGACGCTGTAGGCCCTCTTGACAGGCGCCGGGGCCTCCTCAGGTGCCGGCGGCGCATCGTCGGCAGGCGCGGCCGGTGGCGGGGGCGCATCCGGCGCGGGCGGCGGCGCGAAGGGCGCCGGGGGCGGCGGTGCATCCGGGGCTGGCGGAAGGTCTGCCGGTGCCGGGGGCACGTCCGCCGCGGGCGCAGCGTCCGGAGCATCCGGTACGGCTGGCGCGTCCGGAGCCGGTGCATCAGGCGCAGGCGGAACATCGGCCGCAGGCAGCGCGTCAGGCGCCGGCACGAACCCGGCCGGCGCGAATGGCGCGGAGGGCACGTTCGGGTCCAACCGCTCGTAATCTGCAAAGGCGATGGCGTTGGACAGGGTGAGCGGGGCCGCGGCGAGCACCCCGGTGATCGCAGCCATGGTGAGCGCCTGGCGGACGTTCTTCAACATCGTTCCTTTCGCGGGTGCGCGCGCCGAAGCAAGCCCAGCGATGTGGGCGGGTGCCGGTTTCCTGGCGGGTTTGATGCTTCGAGTCGCGCCGTCTCGTTCGGGCGCAACAGCGGGGGCGTGAGCTGCCGACCGGGCCTCTGCCCGGCGGCTGCACGGGGGCGTCGTCGCCGTCCGCAGCCCCCGCTCACACGCGGGTCCGTGGATTCGCTTTTTCTTTTGCCTTTTCGGGCCGAAATGGACCGTACGAGACCGGATTGCATTCGTCATCTCGTGACACGCCGGTATCTCGGACCGATAACAGGTCGATTACGGCCGTCTCAGCTAATTAACTTCCCAGGTCAAACATGCCTTTTTCGCTGGTGTCAGCTCCATAGCGCGGAAGTTAGATAGTGAGCCAAATCACGCATTTTTTGTGAGCTGCACCACGCGTTTGGCCGCGACGAAACCGACCGACTCGGTGCGTCCGCCGACCATGCCCCACACCGCAGCTGTTATCAAGATCACAGATTAGCTAAGCCGGACGCAGACTATTTTGCCCAGGTAGCCTTCGCGGGCAGACCGCCACGATCGCGATTTCATCTAAATCACCTGCAGACCAGGGTATTTCAACACATCGATGCGACAGGGCGTGACGGCCCCGCAACTGAGCCGCGCGATCGGCATAAGAGCGGCGACCGCCCAGCTTTGGATGAGCGCCTGCATTAATATTGCTGTCTGCCAACATATTTCGCAGATGTCTCCGGCAACCGGTCATCCTCCGCACGGACTGATGCGTCGACCTCAATCAGGCCTTCGAGACCCGCTGCAATCAATTTGCTAGAACTTGACTCGCAACCCCGCTTCGCAAGGGGCGCAGCTGACGCGGCGAGGTTCGCAACCAGATCGCCGGGTTAGCCCAAAGATCCGCTGGCGCAACACGATACGATCGCACTTCTCGCCGCAGATCCCGTACCAATTCTCGTCAATCAAAGCGGTCCTGCACCGAATTAATTGGAACTAATTACTGCCTACCAAGCAAATAATAATTCGCTTACAAATATTTCATTCATGAATTTCGACATTAATTGTTTGCCATAACCGCCGCCGGACTAAATAGGACCTGCGTGAAACGACGAGTCGAGGGGGTCAGCGCACGGCCTGCAGCAGGCTGCGCAGACCGGTCGCCGATTTGACGTTGGCCAGCGGCCGAGGATCGGATATCACGATTCGTTGCGCGTCGACCCGGTCGACCAACGCGCGCATATTCCGCTCGCCGGCAGCGACCAGCGCATCGACCTGTGCGGCCAAGTCGGTCCGGTACACCGCGGCCAGATAGTGATCGCTGCCGTCCCACGGCAACACGACGTCGGCGTCGACTTCGACTGCCCGGGCCACCAGCATGTCGATCAAGTCGGCGGTGAGGAATGGTACGTCGACGGCGCACAGGAAGGCCCGCTTCGCGCCGGCCTCGGCGGCGGCGTGCAATCCGCGTGCGGTCGCGAGCAGCGGGCCCAGACCGCGCAGTTCTTCGCGCACCACGCGCGCCTGCAGTTCCGGCAGCGGTTGCCCCGGCGCGGCTACCACGAAAACTGGCTGACACCGCTGCCCGATGACGCTGACCGTGTGCTCGACCATCGTGGTGGGGGCTTTGGAGCCGAGAAGGTCGGCGGGAACCTGCTGCGTGGCCTTCTCCCGGCCCTCCCGGAGCGAGGCGCCCCCAGCCAACACCACACCGGCTAACGAAGCCGGCTCAGCCGCTGCCGCCACGTCAGTTGACAGTCCAGGTGTCGCGTCCGTGCAACAACGATTGCAAGGCGGCGCGGTCGGACGGCTTGGACTCCTGCGCGGCGCGGACCTGTGACCGCGTCGCGTCATCGTAAGTCGGCCGATTGACCTGACGGAAGATGCCCATCACCGTGTGCTCGAGGTTTTGCTGGGAGAGTCGCGAGAGGGCGAACGCGTAGGCGGAATCGGCGGCGTGCGCGTCATGCACCACGATCTCGTCGATGCTGACGTCGGCGGCCTTGGCCACTTCAAGTCCGTAGCCGGACCGCACGACGCAGTACTCGTCGTTGGCGCCGAAGACGATCGGCTCGCCATGCCGGACGTTGATCACCCGCTCCTCGGCGCCTTCTTTGCGCAGCGCGTCGAAAGAGCCGTCGTTGAAGATCGGGCAGTCCTGCAGGATCTCGACCAGCGCGGACCCGCGATGCTCGGCCGCGGCACGCAACACCTCGGACAGGCCCTTGCGGTCGGAGTCCAGCGCGCGGCCGACGAAGCTTGCCTCGGCGCCGAGGGCCAGCGATACCGGGTTGAACGGCTGGTCGACTGAACCCATCGGCGTTGACTTGGTGACCTTGCCGACCTCGGATGTCGGCGAGTACTGACCCTTGGTCAGGCCGTAGATCCGGTTGTTGAAAAGCAGGATGGTCAAGTTGATGTTGCGGCGCAACGCGTGGATCAGATGGTTTCCGCCGATCGACAACGCGTCCCCGTCGCCGGTGACCACCCACACCGACAGGTCCTCACGCGCCAGCGCCAGACCGGTCGCGATCGCCGGCGCACGTCCATGGATCGAATGCAGGCCGTAGGTCTCCAGGTAGTACGGGAAACGACTGGAGCAGCCGATGCCGCTGACGAAGACGATGTTCTCGCGACGTAATCCCAACTCGGGCAGGAAGTTACGCATTGTGTTGAGGATGACGTAGTCGCCGCATCCGGGGCACCAGCGGACTTCCTGATCGGTAGTGAAGTCCTTGGCCTTCTGCGGTTGGTCGGTGGTGGGCACTCGGCTGTGCTTGGACAGCACGTCCGCTAGGCCCAGGTCCGCGCCGATCAGGTCAGTCATGCGTTAGCTCCCGCTCCAACCGTGGCCGCCGCCAATCTTGCGACCATCGTCTTGTCTTGCTCGATTTCAGCCAGGGTCCCGCCCAGCGCGGCGCGGATAACGCGCCCCACCTCGTCGGCCAGGAACGAGACACCCTGAACCTTGGTGACCGACTGCACGTCGACCAAATACTTGCCGCGCAGTAGCAGCGCCAGCTGACCCAAGTTCATCTCCGGGCACACCACCTGCGGGTAGCGCCGCAGCACCTCGCCCAGGTTGGCCGGGAATGGTCGGAGATAGCGCAGATGGGCATGCGCGACCTTGATCCCGTTGCGCCGGGCGCGCCGGCACGCTTCGCCGATCGGGCCGTAGGAGCTGCCCCAGCCGATCAGCAGCAGCTCGGCGTCTCCGGTCGGATCGTCGACTTCCAGATCGGGAACGGAGATGCCGTCGATCTTGGCTTGGCGCAACCGCACCATGAGGTCGTGATTGGCGGGCTCGTAGGAGATGTCGCCGCTGCCGTTCGCAGATTCCAACCCGCCGATGCGATGTTCGAGACCGGGAGTGCCCGGAACGGCGAACAGACGAGCCAACGTTTCCGGGTCGCGGGCATAGGGCTGGAAGGGTTCGTCCGGCTTGGCGAAGGTGTGCTGGATCGGGTCCAGCGCATCAACATCCGGGATCCGCCACGGCTCGGAGCCGTTGGCAATTGCCCCGTCCGACAACAGGATCACCGGCGTGTGGTAGGACACCGCGATGCGCACCGCCTCCAGGGCGGTCTCAAAGCAGTCGGACGGTGACCGCGGTGCCAGCACCGCTACCGGCGACTCCCCGTTGCGGCCGTAGAGCGCCTGCAGCAAGTCAGCCTGTTCGGTCTTGGTCGGCAGACCGGTCGACGGCCCGCCTCGCTGCACGTCGATGACAATCAGTGGCAGTTCGGTCATCACCCCGAGGCCGAGCGCTTCGGACTTCAGCGACAGGCCGGGTCCCGACGTGCTGGTGACTCCGAGCGCACCACCGTACGCGGCGCCCAACGCCGCGCAGATGCCGCCGATTTCGTCTTCGGCCTGGAAGGTGATGACGTTGAAGTTCTTGTGCTTGGAGAGCTCGTGCAGGATGTCCGATGCCGGTGTGATCGGGTAACTGCCGAGGACGACCGGAATGTCGGCCAGGTGGCCGGCCGTGACGATGCCGTAGGCCAACGCGGTGTTGCCCGAGATCTGCCGGTACTCACCCGCCGGCAGCTTCGCCGGCGAGATCTCGTAGGTGGTGGCGAAGGCCTCGGTGGTTTCCCCGTAGTTCCATCCCGCCTTGAGGGCCAACACGTTGGCCTCGGCGATGTCAGGCTTGCGGCCGAACTTCTCCCTGATGAATCGTTCACTGGTTTCGATGGGTCGCCCGTACATCCACGACAACAAGCCCAGCGCGAACATGTTCTTGGCACGCTGGCCGTCTTTCTTCGACGCACCGATAGCCTCGACGGCGCCCAGTGTCAGCGTGGTCATGGGGACCGGCTGAAGCTGGTAGTCGGACAGCTCCCCCGTTTCCAGCGGGTTGTCCTGGTAGCCAACCTTGGCCAGGTTGCGCTTGGTGAACTCGTCGGAGTTGGCGATCACCAGCCCACCGATTGGCAGGTCGGTGATGTTGGCCTTCAGCGCCGCCGGGTTCATCGCCACCAGCACGTCGGGCCGGTCACCGGCGGTAAGGATGTCGTGGTCAGCGATTTGGATCTGGAACGACGAGACGCCGGGCAACGTGCCCTGCGGCGCGCGGATCTCAGCGGGGTAGCTCGGTTGGGTCGCCAGGTCATTCCCGAAAAGCGCTGCCTCGGAAGTAAACCGGTCCCCGGTGAGCTGCATGCCGTCGCCGGAGTCCCCGGCGAAACGAATGACGATTTTTTCCAGCTTTTCCCGTTCGGGCAGCGCCGCATCGGCTCGATGCGAATCTGGATGAGATTCTGACCTGGCTCCGTTTTCGTTCGGACCCACGTCGCCGCCTTCCGTCGCTGTTCACCCCACGGGCATGTCGCAGATACCGGTGCCCATCGTCCGAGTGGACCCCGGGCCGATTTTTATGTCACTGGCGGTACCGATTATTGCACTTCTCTTAGGGATTCATTGACGCCCGTACACATCGCCACGCTACCGCTACGTGGCCAAAGTACGAGGTCAGACACACGTCGGTGACGCATGAGAAGGCAAAGTGTGGTGTTCGTCACTTTTGCTGGCGCACGAAGTCTAAGAACGGTATTTACGCGCGGGTAACATTTGCTAGCGGCTGCCATCCGCCACGCCTCCCCCGTTCGGGGGAGGCGGCGACGATAGCTAGGCGCTCTTGTCGCGGCGCTCGGTGCGCGCCGGCTTGCGCGGCACGATCGTCGGCAGCACGTTGTCCTGGACGGTCTCCTTGGTCACCACGACCTTGGCGACGTCGTCGCGGCTGGGGATGTCGTACATAACCGGCAGCAGGACTTCTTCCATGATCGCGCGCAAGCCGCGGGCCCCGGTGCCGCGGTGAATCGCCTGCTCAGCGATCGCTTCCAGGGCATCCTCGGTGAACTCGAGTTCGACGTTGTCCATCTCGAAAAGCCGCGTGTACTGCTTGACCAAGGCGTTCTTGGGCTCGGACAAGATTTTGACCAGCGATTCCATGTCCAGGTTCGTGACCGAGGCGACTACCGGCAACCGGCCGATGAATTCGGGAATCAGCCCGTATTTGATCAGATCTTCGGGCATTACCTCGGCGAAGTGGTCGGTGGTGTCGTTCTCGGCCTTGGAGCGGACCTCGGCGCCGAAACCCAAACCGCGTTTGCCGACTCGGTCGGAGACGATCTTCTCCAGCCCGGCGAATGCGCCCGCCACGATGAACAACACGTTGGTCGTGTCGATCTGGATGAACTCTTGGTGCGGGTGCTTGCGGCCGCCCTGCGGCGGCACCGACGCCTGGGTTCCCTCCAGAATCTTCAGCAGCGCTTGCTGCACGCCTTCCCCGGAGACATCGCGGGTGATCGATGGGTTCTCGCTCTTGCGGGCGATCTTGTCGACCTCGTCGATGTAGATGATGCCCGTCTCGGCGCGCTTGACGTCGTAGTCGGCGGCCTGGATCAGTTTGAGCAGAATGTTTTCGACATCCTCACCGACATAGCCGGCCTCGGTCAGGGCGGTGGCGTCCGCGATCGCGAACGGGACGTTGAGCATCTTGGCGAGGGTTTGGGCCAGGTAGGTCTTGCCGCAGCCAGTGGGGCCCAGCATCAAGATGTTGGACTTGGTCAGCTCGACGGGTTCGCCAGACCGGGAATCACGGCCCTTCTCACCGGCCTGGATTCGCTTGTAATGGTTGTAGACAGCGACGGCGAGTGTCCGCTTGGCGGTGTCCTGGCCGATGACGTAGCCCTCCAGGAAGTCCCGGATCTCGGCGGGCTTGGGCAGTTCGTCGAGTTTGACGTCGTCGGCGTCGGCGAGTTCCTCTTCGATGATCTCGTTGCACAGATCGATGCATTCATCGCAGATGTATACGCCGGGCCCCGCAATAAGCTTCTTGACCTGCTTCTGACTCTTTCCGCAGAACGAGCACTTCAGCAGGTCACCGCCGTCTCCGATGCGCGCCATGGTGCTGGGGGCCTACTTCCTGTTCACCGTTTCGATCGTGCTATGTCGCGTGTATTTCCCGACGCTACCCGCTTGCTCGGCGGCGATGCGACCGTTAGAGGCGAATCGCGTCGGTGATATTCGTGTTGTGCGCCTGAACATATCGCTTGAAGCGACCCCACGCTCGCCTGAACGCGCCACCGTGTCCCTGGCGTGTCGCGGCCGTTACGCGACTGAGAGGCGGACGTGCCCGGCAGCCCTACATTAGGTCTGTGGGATTCGCCGTGCCCGAGGATACCGCGTTAATCGCCGATGGCGGTCTGGCGACCGAACTCGAGGCGCGCGGCAATGATCTATCCGACGCGTTGTGGTCGGCGCGACTGCTGGTCGATGCCCCGCAGGAGATCACCGCGGTGCATATGTCCTTCTTTCGCGCCGGGTCGATGATCGCGACCACAGCCAGCTATCAGGCGTCCTTCGACGCTTTCGCCGCCAACGGGATCGGGCGCGACGAGACGATCCGGTTGCTGCGGCGCAGCGTCGAACTCGCCCGCAACGCACGCGGCGAAGTGGGCGTTGCGGGCGCCTGGGTGGCGGCGTCGGTAGGGCCATATGGCGCCGTCCTCGCCGACGGTTCGGAATACCGCGGGCGCTACGGACTCAGCGTTGCGCAGCTCGAAGACTGGCACCGGCCTCGGCTGGAGGTGCTGGCCGATGCCGGCGCCGACATGCTGGCATTGGAAACCATTCCTGACGCCGACGAGGCCGAGGCGCTGGTGAACGTGGTGCGGTCACTGGGCGTTCCGGCATGGCTCAGCTACACCGTCGAAGGCACGCGCACTCGGGCCGGCCAGCCGCTGGCTGATGCGTTCGCCGTGACGGTCGGGGTACCGGAAATTGTTGCGGTTGGGGTCAATTGCTGCGCACCCGACGATGTGCTGCCAGCCATCGGGCCGGCTTTAGACACTGGCAAACCGGTGATCGTGTATCCCAACAGCGGCGAGCGCTGGGACGCTTCTCTGCGCGCCTGGGTTGGCCCATCGCGGTTTTCGCCGCAGTTGGCCAAGCAGTGGGTGTCAGCGGGCGCCCGTGTGGTGGGCGGGTGCTGCCGGGTGCGACCGGCCGACATCGCCGAGCTGGCAGCAGCCCTGGCCTAGCCGGCAGGCCGGTCGATCAGGCAGTCGCCGCCGAGAGTTTCCGGTACTCCAGCACGGTGTCGATGATCCCGTAGTCCTTGGCCTCTGCGGCGGTCAGGATCTTGTCCCGGTCGGTGTCTTTGCGGATCACCGCGGCGTCCTTGTTGGTGTGATGGGCCAGGGTGGTCTCCATCAGCGTGCGCATCCGCTCGATCTCGGCGGCCTGGATCTCCAGGTCGGAGAACTGGCCTTGAATCACCCCGGACAACGACGGCTGGTGAATCAGCACTCGCGCGTTGGGCAGCGCCATCCGCTTACCCGGCGTGCCGGCGGCCAACAGCACCGCCGCGGCCGAGGCGGCCTGTCCCAGGCACACGGTCTGGATGTCGGCCCGCACGTACTGCATCGTGTCGTAGATCGCCATCAGCGAGGTGAACCCGCCGCCGGGCGAATTGATGTACATGGTGATGTCTCGGTCGGGATCCAACGACTCCAATACCAGCAGCTGGGCCATGATGTCGTTGGCCGACGCGTCGTCGACCTGGACACCGAGGAAGATGATGCGTTCCTCGAACAGCTTGTTGTACGGGTTCGACTCTTTGACACCCCAGCTGGAGTGCTCGACGAACGACGGCAGGATGTAACGCGCTTGGGGTTGAACGTCGGGGTTCATAGTGCTGGGGCTCCGTTGGTCTCGGCGCGGGTGATGATGTGGTCGACGAACCCGTATTCCAGGGCTTCCTTGGCGGTGAACCAGCGGTCGCGATCCGAATCCGCCACGATGCGCTCGATCGGCTGGCCGGTGAATTCGGCGTTGAGCCGGAACATCTCCTGCTTGATGACCGCGAACTGCTCGGCCTGGATGGCGATATCGGCTGCGCTACCGGTCACCCCGCCCAGCGGTTGGTGCATCAGGATGCGGGCGTGCGGCAACGCGTAACGCTTGCCCTTGGTGCCGGCGGCCAGGAGGAACTGGCCCATCGACGCGGCCATCCCCATCCCGAAAGTGGCGATGTCGCACGGCGCCAGCACCATCGTGTCGTAGATCGCCATGCCGGCGCTGATCGATCCACCGGGTGAATTGATGTATAGCGAGATGTCCTTCGTGCCGTCTTCGGCCGCCAGCAGCAGAATCTGCGCGCAGAGCCGGTTGGCGATGTCGTCATCCACCTGCGACCCCAGGAAGATGATGCGCTCGGAGAGCAAACGCTCATACACCGAGTCGACGAGGTTCAGACCCTGCGCATTCGCGCGCATTTCAGTCGCACGGCTCACAGTGGGTTACCTGCTTTCTCGAGTTCTGTATTCACCGACACTAACCAACCGGGGCCATCGAGCACTCCCCGAACTCCCCGCGTTCGCTTACAGCGTCACTTCGTGTCGCCCGGTGACTCCTCGGACGAGGCCTCGGCTTGTACCGCCGCGGCTTGCTCACCGTCATCGGCCGCCGAAGTCTCCGCGTCCTCCGCGTCCTCCGGTTGGGCGCCCTTGCCGAAGAACTCGGTGGTGTCGACGACGTTTCCGTCGGTGTCGGTGACCGTGGCCGACTCGACCGCCGCGGCGATGGTCAGCCCACGGCGCACATCGGCGAACATCGCCGGCAGCTGATTGTTCTGCTGCAGATAGCCGAGCAACTGCTGCGGCTCAATGCCGTACTGCCTTGAGGTCACCACCAGCCGTTCGGTGAGGTCTTCCTGGCCCACCTGAATGTCGAGGTCGTCGCCCAGCGCGTCCAGCAGCAACTGCGTCTTGATTGCCTTCTCGGCGTTCGAGCGGGTGTCGGCATCGAACTCTTCGCGCGACGTGCCCTGTTTTTCGAGTGCTTCGGCGAACTTGGCTTCGTCGTGCTCGAGGCCATGCAGCGCGCTGTGCAGGGTGTTGTCCACCTGGGCCTGCACGATCGCATCCGGCAGCGGCATGTCGACCTGCTCGAGCAAGGCCTCCAGCGTGGCGCTGCGAATCTCCTCCGCCTGCTGGACGCGCTTGGCCCCGCGCACCTGATCGGCCAGATTGGCGCGCAACTCGTCGATGGTGTCGAATTCGCTTGCCAGCAGCGCGAATTCGTCATCGGCTTCGGGCAGCTCGCGTTCCTTGACCGAGCCGACAGTGACGGTGACCTCGGCCTCCATGGCGGCGTGCGGACCGGCTGCCATCGTGGTGGTGAAAACCTTGGATTCCCCGGCCGATAGGCCGACGATCGCATCGTCGAGACCGTCGACAAGTTGGCCGGAGCCGACCTCGTGCGACAGGCCTTTCGTCGACGCCTCGGGCACGTCTTCGCCGTCGATGTTGGCCGACAGGTCGATCGAGACGAAGTCGCCGTCCGCGGCAGGGCGCTCGACACCGGCCAGGGTGCCGAACCGGGCACGCAACGACTGCAGTTCGGCGTCGACGTCCTCGTCGCTGACTTGGATCGGGTCGACTGTGATCTTCAGCGCACTGAGGTCAGGCAGGCTGATTTCAGGTCTTACGTCGACCTCGGCGGTGAAAACGAGCTCCTGCCCGTACTCCTTTTTGGTGACCTCGATGTCGGGCTGGCCAAGCGGTCGCACGTCGGATTCGGTCACGGCTTGGCCATAGCGGCCGGGCAGTGCTTCGTTGACGACCTGGTCCAAAATCGCCTCACGGCCGATGCGCGCCTCCAGGAGCTTGGCCGGCGCCTTGCCCGGACGAAAACCCGGCAGCCGCACCTGCTTGGCCAGCTCTTTGTAGGCCCTCTCGAAGTCGGGCTGTAACTCCTTGAAAGGCACCTCTACGTTGATCCGAACCCGGGTCGGGCTGAGCTGCTCGACGGTGCTCTTCACGGGTGTGCTCCTCGGTTGTCCTGATGGCCATTGGGCCTGGCGTGCCAGTCGGGGTGACAGGATTTGAACCTGCGGCCTTCCGCTCCCAAAGCGGATGCGCTACCAAGCTGCGCTACACCCCGCGGTGACCTCGCGATCCTACGGCCAAGCCTCGCCGTCCCAGTAGCGGGCTCACGACCAGGTCGCGGGGCGGCATCATTTGGATTAGATGTCTGCCGCGACGTACAGTCGCGCTCGACTAATACACGCGGGCGTAGCTCAATGGTAGAGCCCTAGTCTTCCAAACTAGCTACGCGGGTTCGATTCCCGTCGCCCGCTCGAGCCGGGCGCCGGACACCAAGGCCGACTAAGCTGAGAACGCCGAAAAGGCCGACGAAGCCCCGGAGGCCGACAAACGCAGCCGAGGCCGATCAGGCCAAGCCCGGCCAGGCTGAGGAGGCCGACAAATTCAGCACACAGGCGCAGCGGCCGACGTCGACATCCACGGCTCATGCGCGTCGCGCTTCGAGCGAGTACGCGACGCGTTCGAGCGGAACTTTGCGCAGCGCCATGAGATCGGTGCAGCCGTCGCAGCCTGGGTGGATGGGGAGCTGGTCGTCAACCTGTGGGCCGGTACCGCCGACGCCGCAGGTACCCGCGCGTGGCAGGTGGACACACTGGCCACCGTGCTATCCGGCACCAAGGGCCTGACCAGCACATGCGTACATCAACTCGCCGAGCGCGGTGAGCTTGATCTGAATGCGCCGGTGGCCCGCTATTGGCCCGAGTTCGCGCAGGCCGGCAAGGAGGACATCACCATTGCGATGGTGATGAGTCACCGGTCGGGGGTGATCGGGCCGCGCCAGCGATTGGACTGGAAGCAGGTCACCGACTGGGATTTGGTTTGCGAACGGCTGGCAGCCGCCGAACCGTGGTGGGAGCCGGGCACTGCACAGGGCTACCACATGACCACCTTCGGGTTCATCCTCGGCGAGGTGTTCCGCCGTGTCACCGGTCGCACAGTAGGTCACTACCTGCGCACCGAGATCGCCGAGCCGCTCGGTGCCGAAGTCCACATCGGCGTGTCCCGCGCCGAGCAACGCCGCTGCGCCGATTTGGTGGATAAGCCGCACATCCGCAAGATGCTGGCCGACGTCAACGCTCCCGGCTACCCCACTACGCTGGCCGAACATCCCAAGGCGGGCCTGGCCGTGTCGATGGGATTCGCGCCCGACGACGAAGTGGGCTCAAATGACCTCGACCTGTGGCGCGAGATCGAGTTCCCGGGAACCAATGGCCAAGTCTCGGCGCTGGGACTGGCAACTTTCTACAACGCCCTGGCCCAGGAACAATTGCTCAGCCGCCAGCACATGGATCTGATCCGGGTCTCGCAGGGTGGCCTCGACACGGACCTGGTCCTCGGCAAGCGCGTCGCCGATCATGGGTGGGGTCTGGGCTACATGCTCAACCAGCGCTGCGTGAACGGACCCAACCCGCGAATCTTCGGCCACGGTGGCCTAGGCGGCTCATTTGGTTTCGTCGACCTCGAGAACCGAATCGGTTACGCGTACGTGATGAATCGCTTCGACGCCACCAAGGCCAACGCCGACCCACGCAGCGTGGCGCTCAGTGACGAGATCTACGCGGTACTCGGGGTCAAGAAGCGCTGAGCGAACGGCTCGCCGGGCCGCCGATTGCTCAAGCTGCCGATATCGACCGACGGCTGCCGAGCTGAGTTCGGCTCCGGGCATGACGCACAAAAGTGACGGTCGCGGGACCGCCGCGACCGTCACCTGCGCTGACAGTGGTGTTAGTGATGGCCGCCGGGTCCACCGGGCCCACCCGGCCCACCGGGTCCGCCGCGGTCGCCGGGTCCGCCGTGGTCACCGGGTCCGCCGTGGTCACCGGGCCCACCATGGTCACCGAACCCACCGCGGTCACCGGGCCCACCATGGTCACCGAACCCACCGCGGTCACCGGGCCCACCAGGTCCCCGCCAGTTATCGTGACAACCTCCCCAGTCCCAGTTATCGCCCCAACCCGGGTCCCAGAAGTCACCTGGACACCACTGCGGGAACGGGCCTGGCTGAGCTTGAGCCTCCGTCGCGGCACCCAAACCGGCCAGTCCTAGACCGGCGGCCATTACTGCTGTTGCTGCGGCAAAGCGTGCGACATTCTTCATACTGCCTTCCTACCAACACAACCTATGGAGGAGATTAAAGAACCGAAGGGCCGGCCGTGCGTTCTCGCATTGGCTGCGGCGGACCTTCGCCCGGAGCAACGGACGGGTAGCAGCTATGCCTCTTACCCGCGAATTAGGCCCAATTGCAATGCTTTTGCGACACTGCCCGCGTAGGGGTACACCGATCGCGTGCGCAGCTGTGCTCTGGGGTGATTCGTTTCCACCTACGAAACGGCATTACCACGAAGATAATTCGCAGTAATGCCGTTTCGCGGACTAAGTTTGCGACTACTCGCTGACCGAGCAAGCGGTCAGCGATGGCCCCAGTCATCATGCGGCCCAAAGTTGATCGTGTGGTCCAAAGTTATCGTGTGGTCCAAAGTTATCGTGTGGTCCAAAGTTATCGTGTGGTCCAAAGCCCTGCGGGCCTCCAGGTCCCCCCCAACCAGGTCGGAAGTTATCGTGGCAGCCTCCCTCGTCCCAGTTATTCCCCCAGCCCGGGTCCCAGAAGTCGCCTGGACACCAGGTAGGGAGGGGGCTGGGTTGGGCTTGAACCTCGATTGCGGTAGCCAGACCAGCCAAACTTAAACCGGCAGCTAGCGCGGCGGTCCCAGCAGCAAGACGTACAGATTTCTTCATAGTTCTGTGTACCAAATGTCTTGACTACCAACGTTGATCGACACTCCGACCGAACCTGAGAATCGTGTGTGAACTGCATCACACCTGCGGTCGTATCGGGGTCATGAAAGTCACTGCGTCGTTTACCACTGGCTAAATTACGTTCTAGCGCGGTCAGATCGGCAGCGGACGCTACGGCGTCGCTTTTGGGGAAGACACCGGCGAATCTTCGCTGGTCGGATTCAGGATGTAGTTGAGCGAATAGCCATGTGCGTGGACGTCGCACAGCTAATCCGCGTGAAAGTTTTCGTGGTCATGTGGCACCGAATTGCTGAAGAACATTTCACCCACCGTGACTGCCTAGACCGTCGTCGACGACCTCGCGGCCAGCATCTCTTCTGCTTGCGAAGGCGAGCGATTATCCTTCCGCAATGGCGTCGAGGGTGTCGGGCAAGGTCGCGTTCGTTACCGGCGGGGCGTCCGGCATCGGCGCCGCGTTGACGACCAAGTTGGTCGACGAGGGCGCTGAGGTCTGGATCGCCGATCGTCAGATCGGCTCGGCGCAGGAGCTTGCGCAACGCCTCAACAGCGGTGGCGGAAAGGCGCACGCAATCGAAGTCGATGCGCGCAGCTACCCATCGTTTGAGCGCGCCGTCGCCGAGGCGGTGCAGCAATCGGGGCGGATCGACTATCTGTTCAACAATGCCGGCATTGGGGTCGGCGGTGAGGTCGACTCCTACACGCTTGATGACTGGAACGACGTCTTCGACGTGAACCTGCGCGGTGTGGTGCACGGCATCCAAGCGGTGTATCCGATCATGATCCGGCAGCACTCCGGTCACATCGTGAACACAGCCTCGATGGCCGGTCTCGTCGCCACTGCGGGGGCGGCGAGCTACACCGCGAGCAAGCACGCCGTCGTCGCGCTCTCGAAGGCGCTGCGGGTGGAGGCCGAGCGCCACGGCGTGCAAGTGTCGGTGCTTTGTCCGGGCGCGATCCGGACCCCGATCCTCGCAGGCGGGAAGTACGGGCGGTACGACGGCGTCAGCGACGAGGAACTACGCAAATTCTGGGAGGCGTTCCGGCCGATGGCACCCGAAAAGTTCGCCGAGCGCGCCCTTCGCGCCGTGTTGCGGGGAGACGCAATCATTGTGGTGCCAGCATGGTGGAAGGCATGGTGGTACCTGGAACGCCTCTCGCCGGCCTTATCCATGCGGGGTGCAAGACTCGCGCTCAAGCGCGCACGTGGAATGGAATCCACCACCTTCTCCTGATCGTTGCGTGCCGTGTGGTCAGCCGCACCGGTTCAAACGTCGTACGGTGAGTAATCTTGCCGCCGGCCATCCAGTAATACGTTGCGACGCAGCCACGTTGGGCAAGTTCGAAGGTTGTTGTTTGATGGTGAGGGCGCCAGAAGACATTTCGGCCTTCCAGTTCGGGCTGCGCGAATCGTGGTCGCGCACCACCGTCACAGCCCTCCGCCGCTCCGGCACACATAAGTGTGCGACCAGCCAGGGCCGTAGCGCGCGGAAGACGAATTACTCACAAGCGCAGTATCTTTGCGACGCTGCTTGCCGGGAGCGCTGACCAGTTGCCGATATCCACTTGTGTAGCATCAGCGGGCCTATCGCCTTCGCTATCAGCGCCTCCCGGCTGCGTCTGCTCCACCAGATGAGTCGCCTCGGCCCTACGAGTCGCCTCCACCCGACGAGTCACCTCCACCCGAGTCGCCTCCGCCAGACGAGTCACCTCCGCCAGATGCATCCGCGCCTCCGGACGCGTCGCCTCCACCAGACGAGTCGCCTCCCATAGACGGTCCGCTGGATGCGTCCGGTCCGCTCGACGCGTCCGGTCCAGGCCCGCTGGCGTCCGGTCCGCTCGACGCGTCCGGTCCGGGCCCGCTGGCGTCCGGCCCAGAAGCGGCCGGTCCAGGTCCGTTGGCATCCGGCCCAGAAGCGCCCGGCCCAGACTCAGATCCCGGGCTTCCCGACCCTCCGGATCCAGGGCCCTCAGACCCCGGTCCACCCGGCGCCGGCCCGCCTGGTTCCGTACCCCCAGGTCCAGGTCCTCCGGGGCCGCCAGGGCCGCCCGGTTCGGTACCCCCAGGCCCAGGCCCGCCAGGGCCGCCGGGTCCATGTCCTCCAGGCCCACCTGGCCCCGGACCCCCAGGCTCGCCAGGGCCGCCGGGCCCATGTCCTCCATGACCCCCGTGGCCACCCGGTTCATGTCCCCCAGGCCCCCCAGGACCCCCAGGCTCGCCAGGGTCCGCCAGGTCCCGGGCCGCCCGGCCCGCCTGGTCCACCGGGTCCCGGGCCGCCGGGTCCCCCAGGGTTACCAGGCCCGCCCGGTCCCGGACCGCCAGGCCCACCCGGGCCACCAACTCTCGGTGGCGGTTGGACGATGGTAGGTCCGTTGTTGGTGTTTGGCGGTGCTACCCAAGTGCCGTGGCAGGCGTTCCAATCCCAGTTCGCTCCCCATGACGGGTCCCAAAAATCCCCCGGACACCAATTCGGTATGGGTTGTGCCTGAGCCTCGGTCGCGGCGCCTAGACCGGCCAACCCAAAACCGGCGGCCATTACTGCTGTTGCGATCGCGCAGCTTGCGAACTTGTTCATGGGGCTATGGATATCTGGTAAGCCTATGCGCTCGCCCAGCAGACCCTCGCGCTCAGATGAGAAGTTGGCAGGCCCAGCTGCTTTGTTCATCACGACAGAGTGCAGCAAAGTCGTTTCACGTCTGGCAGGTTTGGCACCAGAAGACGTTGCGGCCTTCCAGTTCGGCTGTGCGGATCGTCGTTCCGCACACTCGGCACTGCTCGCCGGCGCGACGATACACGTACGTGCGGGGCCGACCCGGGCCGTATGACGGCGCGCCATGGTCATGTTCGGGCCGCACCGTGATGATCTTGCCGCGGCGTAACCCGATTTTCATCAGGGCCACCAAATCGGTCCAAGCCTCGGCGAATTCTGCTTCACCGATCGCCCGGCCGGCCCGGTACGGATCGATGCCATGGCGAAACAGCAGCTCGTTGCGGTAAACGTTGCCAACGCCGGCGATGATCGTCTGGTCCATCAGCAGTGCGCCGATTGGCCTGCGCGACTTGGCAATCCGCGCCCACGGCCACGCCGGATCGGCGTCGCGACGAAGCGGATCAGGCCCGAGTCGGGAGACCACTTCAGCGACCTGTGCTTCGTCGATAAGCTCACACACCGTGGGACCGCGCAAGTCGGTGCCATATTCGGAGCCGACCATGCGCATCCGCACCTGCCCGACCGGAGCAGGCATCGCAACGTCGGCCGGTCGTGTCCATTCGGTGAAGGTGCCGTAGAGGCCAAGGTGCACATGCACCGTCGAGCCGCCGACATAGTGGTGGAACAGATGCTTGCCCCAGGCGGTGGCCCGCCGCAACACCCGGCCGTCGACAGCGGATGCGGCCACCCCGAAACGACCCTGCGGGCTAGAGACCGCAACCGGCGCACCGGCATAGCGCCGCTGGTGCAGCCGCGCCAGTCGATGCAGGGTATGCCCTTCGGGCACGGCGGCTACCCGCCATCGGCGCCGGGCACCGGCGGCGCCTGGTGAGTGCGCTCGTATTCGTCGAGGATGTCGATACGTCGTTGGTGGCGTTCGGCTTTCGACCACGGCGTGGTCAAGAACGCGTCGACGATGGTCAGCGCCTCCGGCACGGTGTGCATGCGGCCGCCGATGCCGATCAGCTGAGCGTTGTTGTGCTGGCGGGCCAGTGAAGCGGTTTCCACGCTCCACCCCAGCGCACACCTGGCTCCCGGGACCTTGTTCGCGGCGATCTGCTCGCCGTTGCCCGATCCGCCCAACACGATGCCCAGGCTGCCCGGGTCGGCCACCGTCTTCAGCGCGGCGGCGATGCAGAACGCCGGATAGTCGTCGTCGGCGTCGTAGGTGAAGGCGCCGCAGTCGACCGGTTCGTGGCCGGTTTTTTGCAGGTGATCGATGATCTGCTGCTTGAGTTCGTAGCCGGCGTGATCGGAGCCGAGGTAGACACGCATGACGGTGATCCTGCTCCGCCCGTCGGCTCTAGTCGAATTCGGGGGCTTCAGTACGGCTCCGCTTGAGCTCCCAGAAATGCGGGTAGGACGCGAAGGTCACCGATGCGTCCCACAACTTGCCCGCCTCCTCGCCGCGCGGAATCCTCGACAGCACCGGGCCGAAGAACGCTACCCCGTTGACGTGGATGGTCGGTGTGCCGACGTCTTCGCCGACCGCGTCCATCCCGGCGTGATGACTCTTGCGCAGCGCGTCGTCGTAGGCGTCACTGGTAGCCGCGTCGGCCAAGTCGGCCGGCAAATCCGCTTCCTTGAGCGACTGCTTGATGACGTCGTCGAGGTCTTTGTTGCCCTCGTTGTGAATGCGAGTGCCCATCGCGGTGTACAGCGGGGCGAGCACCTGCGCGCCGTGGGCCTGCTCGGCGGCGATCGCCACCCGCACCGGCCCGAACGCCTTCGCCAGACGTTCCTTGTACTCCTCCGGCAGGTTCTCGCGATTCTCGTTGAGCACCGCCAGGCTCATCACCCGGAAATTGACCTCGATGTCGCGGACCTTTTCCACTTCCAGGATCCAGCGCGAGGTGATCCAGGCCCACGGGCACAGTGGGTCGAACCAAAAATCGGCAACTGACTTCTCAGGCATGGGGGGTCCTCTCATCGACGGTCGGCTAACCCAGCACAACCCTAGCCGCGGCGGTCCAATTCCCGTCCCGGAGACCGGTCCTAATGACCACCGCGCGACCTGCATCGTCACCGGGCTTTAAGTTGGACACGTGGCACTTCCCAACCTCACCCGTGACCAGGCCGTCGAACGCGCCGCGCTGATCACCGTCGACAGTTACCGAATCGCCCTCGATCTCACCGACGGTGACGGCAAGCCAGGCGAGCGCACCTTCCGCTCCACCACGACCGTCCAGTTCGATGCACTCGCCGGCGCCGACACCGTCATCGACATCGCGGCCGACACCGTGCGCAGCGCGACCCTTAACGGCCGCGACCTCGACGTGTCCGACTACGACGAGTCGACCGGTATCGCGTTGACCGGCCTGGCCGAGCACAACCTCGTCGTGGTCGACGCCGACTGCCGCTACTCGAACACCGGAGAGGGCTTGCACCGATTCGTCGACCCGGTCGATGGCGAGGTGTATTTGTACTCGCAGTTCGAAACCGCCGACGCCAAGCGGATGTTCGCCTGCTTCGACCAGCCCGACCTGAAAGCCACGTTCGATGTGTCGGTGACCGCACCGCAGCACTGGCAGGTGGTGTCCAACGGTGCCACCGCGGGCGTCGACGACGGCGTGCACACGTTTGCCACCACACCGCGAATGAGTACCTACTTGGTAGCGCTGATCGCCGGTCCGTATGCACGCTGGGATGACGTCTACAGTGACGAGCACGGCGAGATTGCACTCGGCATCTTCTGCCGGGCCACGCTGGCGGAATTCATGGACGCCGAGCGGCTGTTCACCCAGACAAAGCAAGGTTTTGGCTTCTACCACAAGAACTTTGGCGTGCCGTACGCTTTCGGCAAGTACGACCAGTTGTTCGTGCCCGAGTTCAACGCCGGCGCCATGGAGAACGCGGGCGCGGTGACCTTTTTGGAGGACTACGTCTTTCGCAGCAAGGTCACCCGAGCTTCGTATGAGCGGCGCGCCGAGACGGTGCTGCACGAGATGGCGCACATGTGGTTCGGCGATCTGGTCACCATGCGGTGGTGGGACGACTTGTGGCTCAACGAGTCTTTCGCCACCTTCGCCTCTGTGCTGTGTCAAAGCGAGGCCACCGAATTCACCGAAGCGTGGACGACTTTCGCCAATGTCGAGAAGTCTTGGGCCTACCGCCAAGACCAGCTGCCGTCGACGCATCCGGTGGCCGCCGACATTCCCGACCTGGCCGCGGTCGAGGTCAACTTCGACGGCATCACCTACGCCAAAGGCGCCAGTGTGCTCAAACAGTTGGTGGCCTACGTCGGCCTGGACCATTTCTTGTCCGGGCTGCGCGACTACTTCCGCGCGCACGCTTTCGAAAACGCCACGTTCGACGACCTGCTTGCCGCGCTGGAGAAGGCCTCGGGCCGCGACCTGTCCGACTGGGGCCGGCAATGGCTGAAGACGACCGGATTGAACACCCTGCGCGCGGACTTCGACGTCGACGCCGACGGCCGGTTCACCAGGTTCGCGGTGAGCCAAAGTGGCGCCGCACCCGGCGCAGGCGAGACACGGGTGCATCGGCTGGCGGTCGGCGTCTACGGCGACGACGGCGACGGACGCTTGGTCCGAGTGCATCGCGAAGAACTCGACGTCAGCGGTGAAAGCACGGAAGTCCCTGCACTGGTTGGTGTTTCGCGCGGCAAGTTGGTCCTGGTCAACGACGACGACCTGACCTACTGCTCACTGCGGCTGGACCCCGAGTCTCTGCAGACCGCGCTGGGCCGCATCGCCAACATCGCCGAGCCACTGCCGCGAACGTTGGTGTGGTCGGCGGCTTGGGAGATGACCCGCGACGCCGAGCTGCGTGCCCGCGATTTCGTGTCGCTGGTCGCGGGCGGCATTCAGGCCGAAACCGAAGTGGGGGTTGCACAACGGCTGCTGCTGCAGGCGCAGACCGCGCTGGGTTCTTACGCCGACCCGGACTGGGCCCGTTCGGAAGGCTGGCCGGCATTCGCCGACCGGCTGCTGGAGCTGGCCCGCGGCGCAGCGGCGGGCTCGGACCATCAGCTGGCCTTCGTCAACGCGCTGTGCTCATCGGTGCTGTCGACCCGGCATGTGGTGGTGCTGGCCGACCTGCTCGACCATGAGCCCGCCGAGTTGGGACTGGCCGGTCTGTCGATCGACACGGATCTGCGTTGGCGCATCGTCACTGCTTTGGCCGCCGCCGGCGATATCGACGCCGATGGCCCGAAAACGCCCTTCATTGACACCGAGGTGCAGCGCGACCCGACAGCCGCGGGTCAAAGGCAGGGCGCACAAGCCTCGGCCGCACGGCCGCAGTTGGCCGTCAAGGAGAAGGCCTGGACCCAGGTCACCGAAGAGGACACGCTGCCCAATATCGTCGGCCGGTCGATCATCGCCGGTTTCGTCGAGCCCGGGCAGGCCGAGCTGCTTAAACCGTTCGGCGCCCGCTACTTCGCGGCGATCCCCGGCATATGGGAACGCCGGTCCAGCGAGGTCGCGCAGACGGTGGTGGTTGGCCTGTACCCGTCGTGGGACATCAGCGACGACGGCATCGCTGCGGCCGACGAATTCCTCGCCGGTCCCGGGCTGCCTCCGGCGCTGCGCCGACTGGTGCTCGAGGGCCGGGCCGGGGTCGAGCGGTCGCTACGGGCGCGTCGGTTCGATGCTGGCGGGGCGGCCTGACGGGCCGGAGCCCGCTACGCCGGCGAGATGCCGGCGCTGGTCACCCGGACGGCGCTGACCAGGCCGTCGATCAGCTTGCCCTGCTGAAAGGCCGACGCGGCGGCGGCGACGCCCAGCGGTGCGGCCGATTCGGCTCCTCGGCCACGGACTTGCGAGCCGTAAACCACCTCGATCGCATGCTGATCGGGCGAGACGGCGACGAGCACCGCGTTGTTCGGTGTCGGGACCTTAGCCAGGATCTCGCGGGCTCGCGCCGCGGTGTCGCCGCCCAGGTCGCCGATGTAGACGGCGAACCGCGCGCCGGCGGCCCGCGACCCGTAGGTCAGCGCGTCGTCAAGGGTGACCAGGTCGTCGATGGGAAACGGGTAGTGCACCGCCACATCGCCGGGTTCGGTGACTCCGGAGATTCGCCCACTGGTCGTGATCACCGAGCCTTTGGGCAGCTCGGCGGGCGTGATGGTTGCGATCTCACCACTTGCCACTGGCGCCACCTCCCACGCTGAACTCGGATGCGCCGTGGCCGGCATGCGCATCGTGAACGTTACCGAGAACCTCGTCGGTGGCGGCCCACAGAATCGGGGGATGCGTCCATGACTCCGACAACGTGTAGGTCGCCGGGTGCGGTCCCTTATGCCTCCAGATCAGCGCCACCAGCACGATCACCAGCAACAACGGGATGCCCAAGAAATACAGGTGGATTTCCATCGAGCTCACGACGCAAACCGTATCCCACTGGCGACCCGAGAGCTACGCGGCGCCTTCGCCGAGATATCGCGCCCAGGATGGGTCGAGTTCTTTGACCGTCGACAGCAGCCGCCAGTGCTGGCCCTTGGGTGAGGTCGGCGCCCACCGCAGCGACCAGCCCAGCTCGGTCAGCAACTTGTCGCCCTTTCGGTGGTTGCAGGTCGAGCAGCACGCCACGCAGTTCTCCCAGGAGTGATCGCCGCCGCGGCTCCGGGGCACCACGTGGTCCACGGTGTCGGCCTTGGCCCCGCAGTAGGCGCAACAGAAACGGTCGCGGTGCATCAGCGCCGCGCGGGTCATCGGGACGCGGGCCCGATAGGGCACCCGGACGAACGTGCGCAGCCGGATCACCGATGGCACCGCGATCGATCTGGTCGTCGAATGAATGACGGGCCCGGATGGATCGTCGTGCACGACGTCGGCTTTGCCACAGATCAGCATGATGATCGCCCGCCGGACGGGCAACGCGGTCAGCGGCTCATAGGTGGAGTTCAGCAGCAGCACCCGCCGGCGATTCCAGATCGATCCGGTGTCATGTGAAACAGGTGGGTGGTTCTCGACACTGTGGACACTGTGGACGCTGTGGACGCTGTGCAGGCATGCGCCGGTCGCGGGCCCGGTTAGGCCTGCCGCGGCACCCGAACTGTGGTGGCTGCGGCGTTTTTTGCGCTGCGCCATACGTCCTCCGCCGAACAGTCCATCACGATTCGCCATCGAGCGCACGTCAAATTGGCCGGTGTTGGCTGGTCATTCCGGTGAACAGCCGGTGCGACTTCTGCGACGAAGGTTCACATGTCGCTCAGCGGTCGGCTCCGGACATGGCCCACAATGGGAGGCGATGGAACAAGTACAACAGACCTTCTACGACGCTGTCGGTGGCGCAGACACCTTCCACGCGATCGTGTCACGCTTCTATGAGCTGGTCGCCGAAGACGAAATTCTGCGTCGGGTGTACCCCGAAGATGACCTGGCGGGCGCTGAGGAACGGCTGCGGATGTTCCTCGAGCAGTACTGGGGTGGCCCGCGAACGTACTCCGATCAGCGCGGCCATCCCCGGTTGCGGATGCGGCACGCTCCGTTCCAGATCGGCCCGTTCGAACGCGACGCGTGGCTGCGGTGCATGCACACCGCAGTCGCGTCCATCGACTCCCAGACTCTCGACGACGCGCATCGCAAGGAGTTGCTCGACTACCTGGAAATGGCCGCGCACTCTCTCGTCAATTCGGCGTTCTGATGAGCACGCAACAACACGAGCCGTGGTGGGCGCGCGCGGTCTTCTACCAGGTGTACCCGCGGTCATTCGCCGACAACGACGGCGACGGTGTTGGCGACCTCGACGGAGTGACGTCGCGGCTGGACTATCTGGACCGAATGGGCATCGAGGCGCTGTGGCTTAGCCCGATCATGGTGTCGCCGATGGCCGACCATGGCTACGACGTGGCGGATCCGCGAGACGTGGATCCGCTGTTCGGCGGCCTGGCCGCTTTTGAGCGACTGATCGCCGCAGCCCATGAGCGTGGCATCAAGATCACCACGGATTTGGTGCCGAACCACACCAGCTCGCAGCATCCCTGGTTTCAGGAGGCACTGGTCGCTGGCTCGGGCACCGGCGCACGGGACCGCTACATCTTTCGCGACGGTCGCGGACCCGGCGGGCTGGAGGCGCCGAACAACTGGCAGTCGGTGTTCGGCGGGCCGTCGTGGACCCGGGTGATCGAGCCGGACGGTAATCCGGGCCAGTGGTATCTGCACCTCTTCGATACCGAGCAACCGGACCTCAATTGGGACAACCCTGAAGTCTTTGACGATCTGGAGAAGACGCTGCGGTTCTGGCTGGAGCGAGGCGTCGACGGTTTCCGCATCGACGTGGCCCACGGGATGGCCAAGCCGCCGGGCCTTCCGGACACCGAAATCGAGATGCGCCCGCGGATGCTCAGCGACGGTGATCCCCGCTTCAACCATCCCAACGTGCACGCGATTCACCGCAGCATCCGCACGGTCATGAATGACTATCCCGACGCGGTGACCATCGGTGAGGTCTGGGTTTTCGACAACGCCAGCTGGGCCGAGTACTTGCGCGCTGACGAGCTGCACCTGGGTTTCAATTTCCGCATGGTTCGCGCGGATTTCGACATCGCCGGCATCCGTGCGGCGATCGAGAACACCCTTGCCGCGGCAGCAATTGAAAATGCCACTCCCACATGGACGTTGGAGAATCACGATGTCGAACGAGGGCCCAGCCGCTACGGCGGGGGCGACGGTGGACTCGATCGGGCCCGCGCGATGGCGATGGTGACGCTCGCCCTACCTGGCGCAGTATTCGTGTACAACGGTCAGGAGTTGGGGCTGCCCAACGTCGAGTTGCCCGACGAGGCGCTGCAAGATCCGACATGGGAACGCTCCGGACACACCGTGCGAGGTCGCGACGGGTGCCGCATTCCGATTCCGTGGCGCGGCGAGACTCCCCCGTTCGGATTCTCCACATCGGCCGACACTTGGCTGCCGATGCCGCAGGAGTGGGCGACCCTGACCGTCGAGAAGCAGCTCAAAGACGCCGACTCGACCTTGTCGTTCTTTCAGCGCGCGCTCGAAATCCGCCGTACGCGTCGCGAGTTCACCGGAAGCCGGGTCGAGTGGCTGGACGCACCACAAGGCGCGCTGGTCTTCGCCCGCGGTGACGATGGCCTGCGTTGCGCTCTGAACACTGGCAAGCGGGCGGTACCGCTGCCGGACGGCGACCCGATTCTGACCAGCGCGCCGTTGGTTGACGGGAAGCTGCCACCGAACGCCGCGGCGTGGCTGGTGTGGTCGCCCGACCCCCAGCGGTAGCGCAAGGCACCCCGCGTCTTTATACATAACCCATGGCCTACACGTGGACAGTCATCGGAGCCGGACCTGCGGGAACTGCCGCAGTGGGAAAGCTCCTCGATCAGGGAGTCGCGCCGGAAAAAATCGCCTGGATCGATCCGGCTTTCGCCGGCGGTGACCTCGGCGGAAAGTGGCGGTCGGTTTCGAGTAACACGCAGGTTGGGCTATTTCTGAGTTATTTGACTGACTCTTCCGCATTTCGCTTCTCGTCGGCACCTCCGATGCCATTGCAGGAAGTGGACCCGCAAGAGACCTGCGCCCTGGCCCTGATCGCCGACCCGTTGGTGTGGATCATCGAGCACCTGCGTGAGCGGGTGCAGGCGTTTCAAACGACGGCGACCGCGCTCTTCCTGGAAAGAAGGCAGTGGAGAATTGAAACGCAGCAGCAAGAACTTGCCTCCAAAAACGTGATCCTGGCCGTCGGGGCAGTTCCAAAGAAGCTTTCCTACCCCCATCTGGACGAGATTCCTCTAGAAGTCGCGCTCGATCCGGAAAAGTTGGCACAACAGTCGCTGGAAAATGCCACGGTCGCCGTGTTCGGGTCTTCCCATTCGACGATGATCGCATTGCCGAATCTATTGCGTAATCCCGTCGAGAAAGTCATCAATTTCTACCGCAGTCCGCTCAGATACGCTGTGTATCTGGATGATTGGATTCTGTTCGACGATACTGGCCTCAAAGGTCAAGCGGCCGCCTGGGCTCGAGAAAACATCGACGGTGTGCATCCAGAACGACTGGAGCGGTGCTGGATCGGTAGTCTGGATTTTGCTGAGAAGGTTGCCGCGTGCGACCGCGTCATCTATACGGTCGGCTTTGAGCGCAGAACCCTGCCTGTGACCAAACAGTGGGGCCAGCTGGACTACAACCCGGTCAACGGCATCCTTGCTCCTGGCCTGTTCGGGCTTGGCGTTGCGTTTCCGGAGTTTGCCACAGACCGTTACGGTTACGGCCAATATCGAGTGGGCCTGAAGAAATTTATGGATCACCTCAACGCTGTTCTGCCATTGTGGCTCCGTTATGCGCCATGACCGGCTTGCCGCAACACGGATCAGCGCACCACCAGCGCGGGGTCACCGTGACGCCGGTGAACCGAACCGAACCGCGCGTCGATGCGCAACCAGGCCCGCAGCATGCGAACCCGCACAATCTCTTCGGCATCAACGGCTTCGGACGACTGCGGCAGGAAACCCATTGCAGTCAGAGCGAATACACACCGCATGGGGATGCCTACGCTGGCATCGGCTGAGCTGACCCGGATCACCTCCTGGTCCAGCAGCGATACCGGAGGACCGTGATCGCTGCCGTGCTCTCTGGCCAGTTGGGCCCCGCGCTGCGCCAAATCCAGCATCAGGCGGGCCGGTACGTCGTCGAGGTGGGTGAAGCCCGAATCCGGGGGCAACGCACCCCGCCACGCGGAATCCATCGGGAAGCCGGGATTGACGTAGCCAGAGCTGTCTACCGCGGCCAGTCCCCGCGCCAATTCGTCTGCGCCGACCGACATATCGTCGGGCCGAAGGATGCCGGCCACCACCCGGCTGGCCAGCACGTCGAAGCCGGTGGCCGCCCACGCGGTGAATAACCCGCCCGGACGGGCACGCAGCCGGATGACCGCGGCGGCGTCGAGCCGCGACGCCCGCTCGACGAACGTGGCCAAGTCCGTGCGATGGGCGGCCACAGAGTCTGGACCCAGCCACACGCCTCGCTCGGCTAGCTGAGCCACCGCTGCAGGTATTCCCGATGATGCGGAGAAAGGCGCACCAGTCGCTGCTCGTCGATGTGGAACGCGGCCAGCTGCGACTCGGCGATCACGGCGGGCTTCGATTCCGGATCGGCGTTAACCGAACGCACTTCGTAGCCGAGCGTGAAATCGACGGCTCGCAGACGCTTTACCCACATGGTGACCTGAAGTGGCGAATCGGCCAGCCGCAGCTGGCCTTTGTATGTGACGCGCACGTCGGCGATCAGCAGGCCGACGGTGGTGAAATCCGCACCGAACGCCTGCGAAAGAAACGGGACGCGAGCCTCTTCCAGAATCGTGACCATGGTCGCGTGGTTGACATGCTGGTACATGTCGATGTCCGACCACCGGACCGGGACAGGCGCGACGAACCCCGTGCTCACCCGGCGGATCCTCGCCCACTGGTGCGCGTCATGCGGCGAATCTGGCGAGCCGCCACCGACAGTGTGGCCAAATCCTTCTGACCGCTTTCGTAGATCTCGGTCAGCGTTCGCCGCGCGCGCTCCACCCGCGACGCGCTGAGGTGTTCCCATTCGCCGATCTTCTCTTCGCCGCTCTCTTCCGGCTCACCGACGGCGAGCACGTCGAAACACAACGAACGCAGCGACGCATAAATGTCGTCACGAATCGCCAAGCGCGCCAACGAGTGCCAGCGGTCGCTGCGTGGCAGGGCGGACACCGCGGTCAGCAGACCGTCGGTACCCAGCCGGTCCATCAACGCGAAATACGTGTCAGCGACCTCGGCGGGCTCGCGGTCGTCGATGTCGGCGACATCGATGATGTCGAGCAAGCTGTACCGGTACAAACCTGTGGCCACCATGTAGGCGAGATCGTCGGATGCGCCCTGCGCGACGAATTCACCGGCTTCCTTCTCGACGATCGCCTTGTCGTCTCCGCGTAGCCACTGCGCCATGCGCGGCGTCAGCGCGGCCACTTTCTCGGCGAATCGGTTGATTTCGGCGCCGACTGCCAACGGCTGCGGACGGTAGTTGAGCAACCAGCGTCCGGCACGGTCGATCAGCCGTCGGGTATCCAACGTCATGTGATCGGAGACCGCGATCGGCAGCTCGGCCGCGCGGATACTGTGCCACAGTTGGCCCACCCCGAAGATGGCGTCGGTCGCCGCATAGGTGCGTACCGCATCCACCGGGCTCACCCCGATGTCCTCGGCGATCCGGTAGTCATAGCTGATGCCGGCGGTGTCCACCAAATCATTGACCAGCATGGTGGTTACGATCTCCCGCCTCAATTGGTGAGAGCGGATCGCCGGGCCGAATCGGTCGCGCAGCGGCGACGGGAAGTAGCGTGGCAACCTTCTGGCGAAGACTTCTTGATCCGGCAGATCGGTACTCAACAACTCGTCTTTGAGCGCAAGCTTGACGTGTGCCATCAACGTCGCGAGTTCCGGCGACGTGAGCCCGAGGCCGGCTTCGAGTCGCCGCGCTATCTCCTTGTCCGAGGGCAGCGCCTCGAGTTCGCGGTTAAGCCCCCGCTCGGCCACGAGATATTTGATCTGGTCGGCATGCACGGGTAGCAGGCTGGGGGCATTGGCGCGGCTGGTACCGATCAGATCGTTCTGGTCGGCGTTGTCGGCGAGCACTAATTCCGCGACTTCGTCGGTCATCGACTCGAGTAGCTGGGTGCGTTCACCCGGGTCGATCTTGCCCGCGATGACCAGGGCGTCGACGAGGATTTTGATATTGACCTCGTGGTCCGAACAATCCACACCGGCTGAATTGTCCATCGCATCGGTGTTGATCCTGCCGCCGCACAGGTCGAACTCGATACGGCCGCGCGCCGTGACTCCGAGGTTGCCGCCCTCGCCGATCACTTTGGCGTGCAGCTGATTTGCGCTGACCCGCACCGGGTCGTTCGCCCGGTCACCCACGTCGGCGTCGGATTCTGCTTCGGCTTTGACATAGGTTCCGATACCGCCGTTGAACAACAGATCCACCGGTGCGCGCAGAATCGCGCGGATCAGATTGGGTGGTGGGATCTCGGTGACGTCGTCTTCGATGCCCAGCGCTGCGCGGATCTGATCGCTGATCGGAATGGCTTTGTGTTCGCGGCTGTACACCCCGCCGCCCTCGCTGATCAGCGACTTGTCGTAGTCGTCCCAGCTGGAGCGGGGCAGATCGAACATCCGCCGTCGTTCTTCCCACGAGGCGGCCGGATCGGGGTTGGGGTCCAAGAAGACATGGCGGTGGTCGAAGGCGGCCAGTAATCGAATGTGCGTGGACAGCAGCATGCCGTTGCCGAACACGTCACCGCTCATGTCGCCGATGCCCACCACGGTGAAGTCCTCGGTCTGGGTGTCGACCCCCATCTCGCGGAAGTGCCGTTTGACCGCTTCCCAGGTGCCCTTGGCGGTGATGCCCATCGCTTTGTGGTCGTAGCCGACCGATCCGCCGGACGCGAAGGCGTCGCCCAGCCAGAACCCGTAGGACTTGGCGACGTCGTTGGCGATGTCGGAAAACGTGGCGGTGCCTTTGTCGGCCGCCACCACCAGGTAGGCATCGTCGCCGTCGCGCCTCACCACCTCCGCTGGAGCGCTGACCTCGCCGGTGGTGTGATCGACATTGTCGGTGATGTCGAGCAACCCAGAGATGAACAGCTTGTAGCAAGCGATGCCTTCGTTACGGCTGGCGTCGCGGTCAGCGGCGGGGTCGCCGGTGGGCAGCGGCGGCTGTTTAACGACGAAACCGCCTTTGGCGCCGACCGGCACGATGACCGCGTTCTTCACGGCCTGAGCTTTGACGAGGCCCAGGATCTCGGTGCGGAAATCCTCCCGACGGTCCGACCAACGCAGGCCACCGCGCGCCACATAGCCAAATCGCAGATGCACACCTTCGACACGAGGTGAGTAGACGAAGATCTCGAACTTCGGACGCGGCAGCGGAAGCTCCTCGATCAGCTGAGCATCCAACTTCAACGACAGCACATTCTGGCTGCGGGCCGAACCCTCATGTTTCACAAAGTAATTGGTGCGTAGGGTGGCCTGAATCAGCGAGGCGAATGCACGCAGGACGCGGTCGGTGTCCATACTCACCAATGCGTCGATGTCCGAGGCCACCGCGGCAGCGGCCGCTTGCGCGTCGCGGCTCCTCGGTGATCCTGAGAGATCGGGATCGAACAGCGCCTCGAACAAGGTGACCAATGACCGTGCGGTAGCTGGGTTTTCGTTGATCACCGATTCAATGTGGGACTGACTGTAGGGAAAACCAGCCTGCCGTAGGTATTTCGCGTAGCTGCGCAGCAGCACAACCTGCTGCCAGGTTAGGCCGGCGCGCATCACCAGCTCATTGAACCGGTCGATCTCGATGCGGCCTTCCCAGATCGCGGTCACCGCGTCGGCAAAGCGCTTGGCGGTCGCCTCCCGCTCGGGACCCGGCTGCGCCAGCGGAATAGTGGGTTGCGGCGCGATCTTGAACTGGTAGATCCACACCGGCAGGCCGTCGGGACGGGTGACGCTGAACGGTCGCTCTTCGAGTACCACCACGCCCATGGATTGCAGCATCGGCAGCAACTCACTCAACGAGGCCGTTCGACCACCCAGATACCAAGTCAGCCGGACGGTCTCGTCATAGTCGTGGTCGGACAGCACCAACTTCACCGAATCGTCGGCCAGTTCTTCGATGATGGCGATGTCACTGATCGCATCTCTCGGGGTGTCGGCCTGTTTGTACGCCTCGGAGAACGCCCCCGCGTAGTGCTCGGCCTCGATGGGTCCAACTGAGCCTGCGGTCGCCTCGCCGATCAGCCGGTCAGACCAGGTGCGCGCGGCTTCGGTCAGCAACGCCTGAATCCGCACTCGGTTGGCTTCGGCGGTGTCGATCTTCGTGGCACTGCCTTCGCTCAACCGGACCATGAAATGCAACAGGGCCCAGGGTGATTCAGTGACACGAGCGGTAAATTCGAGGCTGGTGCCACCGAATTCACGAACCAGGATGTCTTCGATCTGCAGACGCACGGCCGTGGTATAGCGGTCGCGGGGCAGGTAGACGAGGCAGGAGACGAAGTACTCGAGTCGGTCAGCGCGCAAGAACAGCAGCGCTCGGCGCCCCGATCCGAGGTCCAGCACGGCTTTGGTCATCGCCAACAGCTGCTCGGCGCTGAGTGCGAAAAGCTCTGAGCGCGGCACGGTCTGGATGACGTCGAGCAGCAGCTGCCCCGGATGGCCGGGGTCAAGGTCGGCCAGCATGAGCGCCTCGCGAACGCGGCGCGAAATTATCGGGATCTCGAGGACGTCAGCGTTCATCGCGGCGACCGTGAAGAGCCCGATGAGGCGGTGCTCGAAGACGCCGCCGTCGGCGTTTTCGCGGACCGCGAAGACGTACGGGTAAGCGCCGAAGCGCAGGTAGCTGGCAACATCTGTCTGCGCCAACGCCAGCAGTTCGGTGTCGTTGGTCAGGCGAGGACGGGAACGCTTGCGCCGCCGCAGCACACCAAGACTGGTGGTCGCTTCATCGCCGGAGACGCGTCCCTCGCGCACCGGGCAGCGTTGGTAGCCCAGCAGCGTGAAATGCCCGTCGGCCAGCCAGCGCAACAGCGCGGCGACGTCGCCGCTGTCCGCTCCCGGGTAGCGACCGCGCGCATTGGTTTCCACGTCGTTGGCCAGGTCGTTGAGGATGGCGATCATCGCCGTCGAGTCCGCTGCGACCCGGCGCACGTCGGCGAGCACACCTGGCAACACGCGTTCGGCTTCTTGCAGAGCGTTGCGGTCCACCGACGGCGAAAGCTGCACGTGGACCCAGGTCTCGTCGATAGCGTCGCCGTCGGAAGCCTTCGGCTCAACCCTGAGCAGCTCTCCGGCGCCGTCGCGGCGTACCTGGAAGACCGGGTTCATGATCGCCACGTAGGCCACGCCAAGCCGGTGCAGCAGGACAGTGACCGAATCCATCAGCATCGCGCCATCGTCGGTGACCACCTGCAGCGCGGGGCCGAATCCCCCCGGATCGTCCGGCGGATAGGCAGCGACCCGGCTCTCTCCGGCCGGCCGATGCAGGCCGAGCCGGTAGTGCGCGCTCAACAGCGCCGGTGTCACCGCGGGTGCGGCAATCGACCCCGGCGTAGGCCCAGAGCCGGCTTCGGGCTCGTCGTCGTGGGGGCCTTGGTAGGTGTCGGCGTAAGCCTTCGAGATCCACTCGGGAATGTCGTCACTGTCAGTGAACTTCGCCCAGTCCACGGAACCCTGCAGGCTGGTGGACCCGGGATCAACCGTCATGCCGACCGCTCCTGCCTCAGCACGCATACCAACGCTGGCACGCCTGACACTAGTCGCGAGTGAGCCTTCGGTGAGTCACGCGGTGCGGACGCGCCGCTTCGACACCGAGCCGCTCGATTTTGTTCTCCTCGTATGCGCCGAAGTTGCCCTCGAACCAGAACCACTTGGCCTCGTTGTCCTCGTCGCCCTCCCACGCCAGGATGTGGGTGCAGGTCCGGTCGAGGAACCAGCGGTCGTGGGAGATCACCACCGCGCAGCCGGGGAATTTCTCCAGCGCGTTCTCCAATGAGCCCAGCGTCTCGACGTCGAGGTCGTTGGTCGGCTCGTCCAGCAGGATCAGGTTCCCGCCCTCCTTGAGCGTGAGCGCCAGATTGAGCCTGTTGCGTTCACCGCCGGACAACACCCCGGCCGGCTTCTGCTGGTCGGGACCCTTGAAGCCGAACGCCGAGACGTAGGCCCGCGACGGAATCTCGTTCTGCCCTACCTGGATGTGGTCCAACCCGTCGGACACGACTTCCCACACCGTCTTCTTGGGGTCGATACCGGCTCGCGACTGGTCTACATAGCTCAGCTTGACCGTCTCGCCGACCTTGACGGTGCCGCTGTCGGGTTGTTCGAGCCCGACGATCGTCTTGAACAGCGTGGTTTTGCCGACGCCGTTTGGGCCGATGACTCCGACGATGCCGTTGCGGGGCAGCGTGAACGACAGGTCCTTGATCAGTGTGCGCCCCTCGAATCCCTTATCGAGGTGCTCGACCTCGACGACCAGGTTGCCCAGCCGCGGGCCGGTTGGGATCTGGATCTCCTCGAAGTCCAGCTTGCGCGTCTTCTCCGCCTCGGTGGCCATCTCCTCGTAACGCTGCAGCCGGGCCTTGCCCTTGGCCTGGCGGGCCTTGGCGCCGGAACGCACCCACGCTAGCTCCTCCCGCAACCGCTTCTGCAGCTTGACGTCTTTGCGGCCCTGCACCGACAGCCGCTCGGCCTTCTTCTCCAGGTAGGTCGAGTAGTTGCCCTCGTAGGGGTAGGCGCGGCCGCGGTCGAGCTCCAAGATCCATTGCGCGACGTTGTCCAGGAAATATCGGTCGTGGGTCACCGCCAGCACCGCCCCCTCGTAAGCGGCCAGGTGCTGTTCGAGCCACTGCACACTCTCGGCGTCCAGGTGGTTGGTCGGCTCGTCGAGAAGCAACAGGTCCGGCTTGGACAGCAGCAGCTTGCACAGCGCCACCCGGCGGCGCTCGCCGCCGGAAAGGTGTGTCACCGGCTCGTCGGGCGGCGGGCAGCGCAGCGCGTCCATCGCCTGCTCGAGCTGCGAGTCGATGTCCCACGCGTTGGCGTGGTCGAGATCCTCCTGCAGCCGGCCCATTTCGTCCATCAGCTCGTCGGAATAGTCGGTGGCCATCAGTTCGGCGACTTCGTTGAAGCGGTCAAGCTTGACTTTGATGTCGCCAAGCCCTTCTTCGACGTTGCCGCGAACGGTCTTCTCCTCGTTCAGCGGCGGCTCCTGTAGCAGGATGCCGACAGTGGCATCGGTGGCTAGGAAGGCTTCGCCGTTGTTCGGCTTGTCCAGCCCGGCCATGATCCGCAAGACGCTCGACTTACCTGCCCCGTTGGGGCCGACGACACCGATCTTGGCGCCCGGATAGAAGCTCAGCGTGACGTCGTCGAGGATGACCTTGTCGCCGTGCGCCTTGCGGACCTTCTTCATCGTGTAGATGAACTCAGCCATGCCGCGGTGTTGCCTTTCTGGTTTGCGAGGTTGCTCGCGACCCATCCTAGGCAGATGGTCCGGCTTGTTCTCGCGCCGCTGCGCCGCGCGCATCGTCGCCAGACGGGCACCGCCCAGCAGCGCTTCTAAGCCGACAGCGGCAACACCGCCCCTGCATCGGGCGCGGTCTCTGCGCTGCCGGACTGTTTCGCGTCATCGGCGGCGGTCGTGTCGGCCGCCGGTCCAGCGTCCGGTGTCGGGCCGCAGGCCGCGTCCGATCCGGAGCAGACCGTCTTCTCGACGCGCGCGATGCAGCGAGACAGGTCGGGCCCTACGGAGGTGGCGCGCATCTCCAGGGTCGAACGCCGGATGCCATCGCGGTCCTCGTATTCGCTGGTGTGAACGTGCCCCACCACAATCACCGGAGAGCCCTTACCCAGTGACGCGCCCACACCCGAGACCAGACGACCCCAGCAGTTGACGGTGACGAACAGCGAGTTGCCGGCCTCCCACGTGCCGTCGGCGCCACGACGCCGGGAATTGCTGGCCACCCGGAACTTCAGCACTTCCTGGTCACCGACCCTGCGGCGTTTCGGGTCGTTGACGATGTTTCCGACCACTGTCAGCGGTGTTTCGAACATTGCTCATTCCTTTCCTGCGTTCTATGCCGGTTACGGCGGCGACTGCAAATGGCGACCCGGACACTCCGATGCCGTCACTCCGCCGGCGCACTGCCATTCAGCTCGGGTTGGCCGACAACCCCGACGAGCCGGCTGGTGCCTGGGCCGGTGCTGTGGAAGGAATGGCGGCTGTGGATGAATCCCGCGGCCTGGGGCTGACCGGCTAGCGCCGGCGTTGCCCCGAGGTATCGCGGCGGGCCAGCTCGGCCAGCATCGCGTTGTACGCCGCCAGCTCGGCGTCCTCGTCGCGGTCAGCCGCGCGATCCAATCGCGTGGCGGTTCGCTGGTCGCTGCGCGACCACTGCACCAGCAACGCGATCATGACGACTACCAGCGGTATTTCCCCTGCTGCCCAAGCGATTCCACCGCCGAGCCGCTGATCACCAAGCAGGTCGGTGTGCCAGCTCAGGTGCAGCGACCGGTAGAAGCTCTCGCCGAGCACCTTCTGCATGCTCATCAGCACGACCCCGAAAAATGCGTGCAGGGGCAACGACGCGAAGACCACCGCCACCTTGGCCAGCGGCGGTATGGGCCGCGGCGTCGGGTCGACACCGATCACCACCCAGTAGAACAGGTAGCCGCTCACCAAAAAGTGCACGTTCATCACGACATGCCCCATGTGGCTACCAACTGCGGTGTCGAAAAGGCCGCCCAGATAAAGCCCATAGAACCCGGCGACGAACAACACCGTGGCCACCACCGGATTCGTCAGAAACCTCGACACCCTGCTGTGCAGGGCGGCCAGCAGCCATTCCCGCATACCCGGCGGGTCGCCGCGGCCGGCAGCCGGCAGCGCCCGCAACGCCAGACCGACTGGCCCCCCCAACACCAGCAGGATTGGCACCAACATCGACAGCAGCATGTGAGCGACCATGTGCATGCTGAACATCGCCGGCATGTAACGGCCCAGACCCGATGACGTGACGAACAGCAGCGTCAGGCAGCCGAGCAGCCAGGCCACGGTCCGGCCCGGTGGCCAGGCGTCGCCGCGCCGCCGTAGCCGACGCACTCCGGCCAGGTACAGCGCTGCGAACACGATGGCCGCCGTCCCGAAGATCAGGTCGAAACGCCAATCGAAGAGCACCCGCGCCGGGGTGGGCGGCCCGGCGAAGTCGTAGCCGATTTTCACGTCGGGAATCGAGGGGATGCCGATCGGCAGCGGCGGCGGCGGTGTGCGACCAAGACCGACAGCGATGCCGAACGTGATTCCGAAGAGCAGCGCCTCAATCAGCGCCAGCCGGATCAGGCCGGCTCGCGAACTCGGATCTGCTTGCAGCGCAGCGACTCCGGTGCGCCGCTGCCGCCAGCCGGCGACACCGAGCAGGCACAGCGCGACGAACTTGGCGAGCACCAGCCGCCCGTAATCAGTGGTGAGCAGGTCCGGCGGCAGGATCCGCACGAGGGCGTTAACGACGCCACTGAGCGCCATCGCACCAAAGCACCACAAGGCGATCACCGAGAAACGCCGCGCGGCCAGGTCGGCGTGCTGCCCGTCGCGGATCACATGCGCCAGCAGCGCCAGCAGGCCTCCGGCCCATAGGCTCGCCGCGACCAGATGGATCAGCAGGCTGTTGGTGGCCAGATCGTGGGAACCGCCGGCCGACGAATGGCCGGTCAGTCCGAGCGGTATCAGGGTGGCCAACGACCCGACCAGCAGCAGCGGCGTCCATGACCAGCGCAGCACCGGCAGACTGGCCAACATCACCGTTGCTGCCAGCAGCGCGGTCCACCGCCAAGCCGTCGAGATGTTGATCAGGCTGGCCAGCGACCACAGACTCGCCGGGTTCAGGTGGGCGGTAATCGGTTGACCGGAGACGTCGGAAATGGTCAACGGCACCAGCAGGGCGGCGCACACCGCCCATGCCCCGGCCGCCACCGTCCCGACCCGCACCGCGCGGTAGCCGTCAACGTCGAGGACGCCGCTCTGCTGCGGCGGAACCAAAAATGCCGCAAACAGAAAGGCCCCCACGGCCACCACGGCGGCGACCTCACCGGCGGCCCGGACGAAGGGCAGGCCAAGCGTAGTCACCGGACCGGGATCGGGTAACCCGGTAGCGGTCAGCGCAGCAGCCACCGATAGCGCCCCGATCCCCGCCGCGGTGCAGCCGGCGAGCACGGCCACTCCGGTGAGCAGCGGCCACACCACCGTGCGGCGCCTAGCGGCCGGAGCACCCGTCATGGATAAAGAGTATGGGCGTGCCGCCTGCCGACCCGGTGCCCGCACTGGTCAAACGGCAGATGGGAGCGCCTCGACCGGCTATTGCCCGTCCCGGCCCGCGCCGCGCGCCTCGACCTCGCGGGCAACGAATTGGTTGCGCGAGATCTGCGCAACGTGGTCGAAATCCTGGAGAATTTGCCGCAATTCGCGGCGGAACTCGGTCCGGCGGTCGGCCAAGTCCGGTGCCGGTTTCAGCAGATCCTGGTCGGCCACGACTTGGCGCGCGGTCATGAACAACAACGTCGACACCGGCTCGCTGCTGCGCACCCGACCCTGGGCGACGTACTGGCGGCCGACTCCGAGCGCCAACTGGGTGAGTTCCTTCCCACCGATATCCGCCGGCGCATCGCGCAGCACATCGGCCACGATCTCATAGGCCTCGAAGAACACCCGCAGCATCGCCTCGGACATCAGCGGTCGCTTGGCGTACAGCATCGCGTCGATCTCGGCGCCGCCCCCGGCGATGTGGGCTTCCCAATCCTGGTGCCACGCCATCTCTTCGGCGATGTTCTGCCGGAACGCCGCGGAATCGGCGAAGTAGAAGTCAAATTTCAGCAGATCCCGCAGCCGCATGGCCTGCTTCCAGAACGCCTCCACCCGATCACCGTCGACGCGACCGGCGTGCGCCAGCGCCAGCTCGACGATCGCGGTCTCCAGAAATGCGTGAATCACGGAGTTGCGGTAGAACGCCGCGGCGTGCTCGTCCTCGGGGGCGATGCGCCACACCGGTTCTCGGCCACTGTCGACTCGGGTCACCGGATGGCCGTTGGACAACGCGTCGACGGCGGCGCGGACGCCCTCGGGTGTGCGCAGCCGTAGCGCACTGGTCGACATCGGATTTTGCTTGCGTTCGAGATAGTCCAGTGAATCCTGCAGGGTGTGGTGCAGCTGCGCGAGCGTCAACGCCAACCCGTGCGTGGTTAGCAGCAGCGCCGATACCAGGCCGGTAGCGTTGACCGGCGTGGATTGCAGAATGCGCCATGCGACTTCGAATGACATTTTCTGCAGCGCAAGCCGTTTGGCGGCTTCGTCGATAGCTATCGGGCCGTGCGCCGGACCGAGGTACTCCCGCATCGAGACAGCTTCGGGGAAGCGAACGTAGATCTTGCCGTAGTTGCGTTCACCCTGCGCCTTGATGAAGCTGTACAGCCAGCCGAAACCCTCCGCCCGCTTCTCGCCGCCGCGGGCGTACGCGGCGTACTCCGCGGTCTCGTGCAACTGGTCGAAGCTGATCGAAACCCCTTGCAGCAGAATGTCGTCGCTACGGCCGTCCAAATAAGCATCGGCCACATAACTCATGAGCCCAAGCTTCGGCGGCAGCATCTTCCCGGTGCGCGAACGGGTGCCCTCGATGGACCAGCTCAGGTTGAAGCGCTTCTGCACCACGTAGCCCACGTACTCTTTGAGCACGTACTTGTACAGCGCGTCGTCGCCGATATTGCGCCGGATGAAGATGACGCCGGCGCGGCGCATCAATGGCCCCATCACGCCGAAAGCCAGGTTGATGCCGGCGAACACATGCACCGGCGGCAGCCGATTCTCCTGCATCGCCACCGGCATCACCGCGCCGTCGATGTAGGACCGGTGCGAGAACAACAGCACCGCCGGATGAGCTTCCAGCGCGGTGCGCATCGCCGCTACCTGGTACTCGTCGTAGTCGATTTCCCGGTCGAATCCTCGGCTGAGCATCCTGCCCAGGACGGAGACAAGGTCGACGGACACTCGACTCCACCCGGTGGCGAGCTCGTCGAGCATCTTTCCGGCTTCCTCGACCGTGGCTCCCGGAATCTTTGCCAAGCCGGCGCGAAATCGCGCAGACGCCAAGATCTCCGGACGCACCAGTCGAGGAGACTTGTACTGCGGTCCGAGGATTCGGTATTCGGCGCGTTCCAACGCCAGCAGCGCGCGGCGGGTGACGAAATGCGCGAAGTCACGCGGGTTGTCGGCAACGGTGGTGTCTCGCCACTGCTGACGAAGTTCGGACACCTTGGCCGATTCACCGGCCACCACTCGGGCGCGTGCGGGGTCGGCGCGAAGGATATGGCGTTGCTGACCCTCACTGGGGTGGTAGGGATTACGCCCAGGCAGCAACGCCGCCACCCGGTTTAACGCCGAAGCGTCCGCACGCGGCATCCAGAACACCCGCACCGGCACGATCGACCGGTCCTCGTCCGACTCGAGCTGCTCGACCAGCTGGGCCAGCGCCCCGGGCGACGCGTTACGTGCCGGCAACGGCATCACCTCGAGCTTGGTCTCCGGATGCCGGGCACGTTGCTGGTCCAACCAGGTCGCGAGCAGCTCCGATTCCACCGGCGACGACGCCGACGCCAGCACCAACGTGTCGTCGGCAGTGGTGAACGATCCGGTATCGGCGGCCGGCGTGGTCACGATCGCCCTCTCGGCCGAGGCGTGCTCTTTTGGGCCTTAGTGGCCTTGCTCGCCGGGGTTTTGGGGGCCGCTTTTGCGGCTTTCTTGGTCGCGGCCTTCGCCGGCGCCTTGGCGGGCTGGCTAGCGGCCTTCCGCGGCGCTTTTCGCGGCGCCGTCTTCTTTTCTGGGCGGTACACGCCGGCTTTGGGCAGCTCGTCGACCGGCCACTCGGCCAACGTGTCCACATACAGTTGGCGCACCTCGGCGATCCGATCGGGCAGCGTGTCAAGTGTCCAGTCGCTGACCGAGATCGGCGGGAACACAGCGACATCCACCGTGCCGGGATTCATCGTGGTGGAGTTGCGCGCGGCGATGATCTCGGCGTTGCGGATGACGATCGGGACGATCGGAATTCCCGCCGCCATCGCGATCCGGAACGGCCCCTTCTTGAACGGCCCGACACTGGTGGTGTCCAACCTGGTGCCCTCGGGGGCGATCATGATGGATAGCCCTTGTCTGGCGCGCTCCTCGACCTCGTGTAGTGACTCCACCGCCGCAGTCGCGTCGTCGCGGTCGATGAAGACGCTGTCCAGCACCTTGCCGAGGGTGCCCATGATCGGATCGCTTTCCAGCTCCTTTTTGCCCACGGCAACCCAGTTGTCGCGGATCAGCGCGCCGGCAATGACCGGGTCGGCCTGGTTGCGGTGGTTGAAGATGAACACCGCCGGACGCTCGGCAGTCAGGTTCTCCGCTCCGATGACATTGAGTTGTACGCCGCTGGCGGTGAGCAGCAGCTGAGAGAAGGTGGAGGTGAAGAAGTTCACGCCGCGTCGCCTGCTGCGGGTGAGCAAACCGATCCCCACCGCACCGGCCGCGACGGGGAACATCGACCCCACGCCGACCAGGGTGCGCAGCTGAGCACCGATGCCGCCGCCACTGCGGCTGGTGAACTGGAGGATCGGCCAGCCGCGGCGGCGGGCGACCGCGGCCATTTTGCCTTCCGGATTGGTCGGGCGCGGATTGCCGACCAGGTACATCAACGCGACGTCTTCGTCGCCGTCGGCGTAGAAGTAGCTGTCTTTGAGGTCGATGTCGTTCTCGGTAGCGAACTTCTGGACCGCGGCGGCCTTGCCCGGTCCCCACAGAATCGGCTTCAGCACACCTCCGGTGAGAATCCCGTCCTCGTCGGTCTCGAACGTGTTGGTGAGCGTGTTGAGAATGCCGAGGAAGCGGGCTACCGGCGCGACCTGAATGGTGAGAGCCGACGAACTGAGCACCACGGTGTGACCGCGGGCCAGGTGGGCGCGGACCAGCTCGCGCATCTCCGGGTATATCCGGGACTCGATTTTCTGGGCGAACAGCCGCTCGCCGATCTCCTCCAGATCGCTCAACATGCGTCCGCGCAACGCACCGGAGGCTTTGCTGATCAGTTCTTCGAACTCGATGCGCCCGAGTTGATGGTTCAGGCCGGCCGTGACCATGCTGATCAGCTCGCCGACGCCCATGTCGCGGCGCCGGATGCGCTCCTGGGTGAGGATGACGGCGGTGAAGCCGGCCACCAACGTTCCGTCCAGGTCGAAGAATGCGCCGATCTTGGGCCCGGGCGGGCTGGCCATGATTTCGGCGACCGACCCCGGCAACCGAAGACCTCGCGCCGATTTCCGCGACGCGCGTTCGTCGTCGGGGCGGGTCATGAACCCGACACCGATCGGGTCGGCGTGCCGGACGGCTCGGCGGCGAACGACGCAGGCACTGCGTGCGGGGTGGATTCACCGGCCAGCGCGAGGATTTCGTTGAAACCCTCCAACAGACATCGGGCGAACAACGCCTCATCCCGCACCGCGGCGCGGTCGTAGCGCACGGTGATGGTGCAGTAGCCGCCTCTGGATATCAGCACGACCATCATCGCCACGCCGGGCAACGGACCAATGCCGTACTGCCGCAGGACTTTTGCACCCGCGATGTAGGTGTCGCCAGGATAGACCGGAACGTTGCTGGCCTGGACGTCGGAGCCGACGATCGAACCGGTCATCGATTCCAACAACGGCCCCGGCAAGACGCTCAACACCGGCGCGATGGAACCGATGATGTCCATCGCGGGCTCGTCGCGACGCTGGGTCATCTGCGCGCGGATCTTCTGTATGCGGGCGATCGGATCGGCAGTACCTATCGGAGCCGCCAGGTTGACACCGGTGAACCGGTTGCCGCCGGCCGGGTCGGAGTCGGCCCGCAGGTTGACCGGCACCGCCATCGGCAGCGTGGCTACCGGCACGCCGAGTGCCTCGTGGTAGCGCCCGAGCGCGCCGCACAATCCGGCGAGGTAGGCGTCATTGATCGAGCCCCCGCCGGCTTTTGCCGCCCTGTGCAAGTCCGACAGCGGGATGTCGATTGCTTCGCTGCGAGTAGCCAGGCTGCGGCGGCGAAGCAGTGGCGACGGTTCGGCGGCCCGACTGACCACCCGCGCCCCCGAGCGGGCGTAGTTGAGCGCACCCGCCACCGCTGCGCCGGGATTGGCCACCGCGCGCCCGACCATCGACACCGTTCCCCACAGCACGCCCAGGGCCCCGTTGACCACATTGGCGGGCAAGTGGTTGAGCCCTTCGCGCATCAAGTCGTTGGCCGTCAGATCTTGCGGAATGGGTTGCGTAGGGGTCGGCTGTGCGGGCGGATTCCGCTCGAGATCGTAGATCTGGGCGAACATCTCCACACTGCCGACTCCGTCAGTGACGGCGTGGGACAGGTGCAGCAGCGTTGCAGCCTTTCCGTCGGCGAGACCCTCGATCAGGGTCGCTGTCCACAGCGGTCGGGCGATGTCCAGCGGCGACTGCAGCATCACCTCCGCCAGATCGAATACTTGCCGCAGCGTGCCCGGTTCCGCGACGCGCATTCTTCGCACGTGGAAGTCCAAGTTGAAGTCGGGATCGACCACCCAGCGTGGCGAGGCCGTCGGCAATGTCGGCACGACTACCTTCTGCCGCAGCCGCAACACCCGTCGGGACGCGTTCTCGAAGCGGGTCCGGAAGCGGTCCCAATCCGGTGTGGTGTCGAGGATTTCCAAGGCCATGATCCCCGAGCGGGTACGCGGATTGGCCTCCCCGCGATGCAGGAGATAGTCGACCGGCCCCAGCGCCGTAGGCATTCCGGCCGCGTCGACCGCCTCAGCCACCGGCACTCCCCTGTCCTGTCACACCGTCAGCTGTTCGACACGCCAACGCTGCTATCGCCACTCAAGCCTCCGTTTCAGACGCGTCGGACCGTCATGTCCCGCGACCTCGCATACGCCATTGCCAGGGCGCTGCGTTCAACCGCGGGCCACTCCAACGCTAGCCCGGTTGGCGCGGTGGCGGTAGCCGATTGTGCGGATCAGAACGCCGGATTAAATGCGTTCTGGATAGTCTGCGAAATACCCTGGCGGCCTGCCGAATTGGAAATAGGTAACCAGTTGCGCGCCAAGCAATTCAACTAACCGGTGTGGCGCGCTTTGCGCAAAACCGTGGATCGCGAGCGGAGATATCGTCCGTAGACGACACCGAAAAAGTCGGCGACAGCGTCGGCCGCCAGTCGTGACCGGACCGTGGCAACCATGTCAAAGGCGTGGTGGGCGTTGGGAAGCTCGGCGTAGCACACGATGGGGGCTCCGGCTTCGCGGAGCGCGCCGTAAAAGGCCTGCGCCTGCACGCTGGGAATCACCGAATCGTTCTCACCGTGCAGCACGAAAAACGGCGGCGCGTCGCGGTGCACGTGCGAAATCGGCGACGCCAATTCGAACAGTGCGGGCTGGTCGGCGTAACGCGCTTTCATGACGAAAAGCTCCAGAAACGGCAGCATCATCTCGTGCATTTTTTCGACATCGGTCAGGTCGTAAACACCGTAATGGGGCGCCGCCGCTTGCACGGTTGTGTCGGCGTCTTCGAAGCCGGGCTGCAGTCGCTCGTCATTAGCGGTGAGTGCGGCCAAGGAGGCCAAGTGCCCGCCCGCCGAGCCACCGGTGACGGCGATGAAGTCAGGGTCGCCGCCGTACTCGGCGATGTTTTCCCGGACCCAGGCCAGCGCGCGCTTGACGTCGATGATGTGTGTTGGCCACGCCTTGCCCGGGCTCTTGCTGTAATCGATCGACACGCAGATCCAGCCGAGCTCGGACATCCGGCCCATCAGCGGATACGCCTGACCACGTTTACCGTTGACGGTCCACGCGCCGCCCGGGATCTGCACCAGTACCGGCGCCCGGTCCCCCGGCTTAACGGCGGGATGGCGCCATATGTCCAGCATGTTGTCCCGACCGCCCGGGCCGTAGGCGATATCCGATGTCTTCGCCGCGTAACGACGGCGATGCCCGGCTGCGTGCAACACGCCACCGCGACGCGCGGATGCGGGCTGATCGCTGATCGGGTGACAGAGCTCTTCGCGGTAGTCCGGCCCGAAGGAATCGTGCAGCGCGGCGCTGAGAATGCGGTCTGCCCGTTGGGCCGCCCAACTCGCCGCAACACGGCTGATCGGCTGCGGCGTCACTCCGGACAGTGCATGCCCGGTGACAACGTGCGGGGGGAATTCGGCCGATAGCCAACCCGCCAGAAAGCTCGCCACCGTTGGCGAGCCGCGAAGCAGCAGCGCACCGGTGCGATACGCACCCATTGGCACGGCAGCGAGCTGCAACCCTTGGCGCAGCACTTCGGCGCGAGCCTGCGAGTATCGCGCTCTGACATCTATGGCTACGGTCATGCCCTGCCACTCCTCGTCGTTGAGCACACGCTGGCCGTCGGTAGCGTACGTGTGTGGCGGGCCTCACACTAGGGAATCACTGTTCCTGCCAACGAAATTTCTGTCGGCGTTGCGCACCGGGAGTCCGCTTTCTGCGCGGTTGGATACACTGACCTGCGCTTAGATGTTTCCGGCCCCCGTAGCTCAGCTGGACAGAGCACATGACTTCTAATCTTGTGGTCGCAGGTTCGAGTCCTGCCGGGGGTACCGACCCAAACCAGGATTTTTACGGGCCGAGAGTCGCACCCAAACCGTCGACCGCTGCGCGGGCGGTGTTGTCGCTGGTATGCCCGTACAGGTCGCCGGTCACAGCGATGGAGGAGTGCCCGAGCAGATCGGCCGCCGCCTTGATGTGCACCCCGGACTCCAGCCACGCCACCGCCGCGCTGTGCCGCAGCGAGTGACCGCCTACGGCCTCGATGCCTGCCTTGCGTGCGGCGATCTCCACCGTGCGGAGCAGTTGCGCGGGTCGACCATCGTCCCGAACTCGGTAGCGAACACAGCACTGGTATCGGTCCACTGATCCCCGGTCTGTAGACGTTCCTGGATTTGCTGCTTGCGGTGCGCCCGCAGCTGGGCCACAACCCCGGCGTGCAGCGGTACCCGTCGGCGTGATCGGGCGGTCTTGGGTGCGGTCAACACCAGCTCGCCGCCGATGCGGGCGAGGGTGTGTCGCACCACCAGTTCACCCTTGGCCAGGTTGAGGTCCGACCACAGCAGGCCGGCGACCACTCCGCGGCTCTAGCTGTGTTCAGCTTCACCGACTCATTGCCCTTCTCAGGTGAATGTCGAAACAAGAACGAGTGAACGTCGAAACAAGAACGAGTGGTGGGTACTCACGACAATTGCCACTGCTTCGCGGCACCATAGAACGGTAGCCATTGGCTCCCCTCCAAGGGGTCATTCAAACGGCTTAAGGGAGAAGAACTCATGGGAAACATCCCTGGTCTGTCGGGAGAGGCCGGCGGGACGGAAGATGTCGCCGGGGTAACCCAGGGCATCGGGTGGGAAATGTTCAACGGCACCGACGAAGACATGGAGGTGCTCATGCCGACCGACAGCTACTTGCCGCAGGGAGGCACCATCCTGGTCTGTCGGTAGAAGCCGGGGGCCCTGGCACCTAAAAAGCAGCTTTAAGGAACTGCTGCCTCTGCTTCTGCTTCCAGCGTTGCGATCTCGGCATCGGTGAGGGACCGCGTCGCTCTACGTTCTGATAACGCGATTGTTACCGGACTATCAACTAAATATCAGCTAAGGCAGGGAGGATCCCTGCCTTATGAGTTCTGAACTCCTCCGCCCGCTACTGACCACCCGCGGACCGTTCGCATCGGTCTATTTCGAGGGTTCCCACGACACCCAGGACGCCGCTGCCCATCTTGATGTTCGGTGGCGGGGCCTGCGTGAACAGCTCGTGGAGCAGGGCGCCGCCCGATCGGTCACCGCCGATATCGAGCGCGGCGTGATGGATTTGCGCCCGCCGATCGGCCGCGGTGGACGCGCGTTGATCGCCGGCGCCGACGGTGTCGTGGTCAACAAGCACCTGTTGCGCCCCCCTGCGGCGACGGTCGTCCGCGTCTCCGAGCTCCCCTACATCGTCCCCATCGTCGAACACGGTTTTAAGTACCCGAACTACCTCCTGGTGACGGTCGACCATACCGGCGCCGACATCACCGTCCATACCAACAGCACGCTCCGCGATGAAGATGAAACCGTCGACGGCGGCGGCTATCCGGTCCACAAGGCTTCCGGAGCCGAAACGGCGGGACACGGTTACCCGCAGTTGCGCACCGACGAAGCCGCCTGCAAGAACCTGCGTGCGGTCGCCGACCGTGTGAGCGAGCTGGTCGACGACACGACGGCCGACGCGGTTTTCGTGGCCGGCGAGGTGCGTCCACGCTCGGACCTGCTGGCGGCGCTGCCAGAGCGGATCGCCGAGCGCGCGGTATCGCTGCAGGTCGGCGCTCGGCACAGCGGACACGGCTTCGACGAGGTGCAACAGGACATCCACGCCCAGTTCCTCAAGCAGCGGCTGGACGTGATCGGCGATGCCGCGCGACGCTTTGAGGCCGAAGTCGGCCGGCGATCCGGGCTGGCCGCTGAGGGTCTTGGTGCGGTGTGCTCGGCGCTGGGTCAGGGCGCGGTCGAAACCCTGATCATCGGCGACATCGGCGGGGCCACGGTGGTCGCCGACGAGGACCTCAGGATCATCGCCCCGAACGCCACTGTGCTGGCCGAGCAGGGCGCCGCCGCGTTCGGCTGCCCCGACGGCCCGAACGCCATTGTGATGGCCGAGCAGGGCGCCGCGGCGGCCAAGACGGTACGGGCCGACGAGGCGCTGCCCCTGTTCGCGCTGTCGATCGGGGCGTCACTGGTCCGCACCGACGAGCGGATCGCCCCGGCCGACGGTGTCGGTGCGGTGCTGCGCTATGCGCCGATGCTGCACGGCTAATCGCCAGTAAATGCCGTCGCGGACGGCGGATGGTGGCCGCAATCTCCTGGGCGACGGCTACAGCCAGAACGCGTGGATCGACATGCGAGAGCTGCACGGGACGAAGATGTCGGACGACGACGTGAAGGTCTTGGTTACGTCAGGGGAGGCCGCGTACTCGGGCCGGCGAGAATGCGGCAGTCGAGGTTTGTAGGCGAGGGCCGGTTCCCTGGCCCAACTCAGGACCAGGGTCTCCGGAAGCATTGGCGGCATGGTCCGTATCAGGTCGGGAAATAGAAAGTGCGACACTATCTCGGGTAACGGCAAAGCCGCCGCTACCCGTCCGCACCACTCTCGGTGGTCGCAGCTCCCCAGCCAATGCGGTTCCCGAAAGGTCAACAGATGAAAGCACTCGGGATTGCGGCGGCAGCCGCCATGGCTTTCGCACCGTTCTCGGTGGTAGCCACCACACCCGGTGTGGCACAGGCGGCTCCATGTGCTGGCGTTGGGGCAAACCCGACATTCTGCCAGGAATGTCTGCTGTGGGTGGCGGAATATGGTATACGGACGCAAAGCTCGTGCTACGAAGCTGCGCCGTCCCGCCCGGCCCAGGCGCCCCGGAGCAGGGTGCCGGTGCCGACTCCGGAGGCTCCGCCGGAGCCCGCGCCGCCGAGCGTGATGCCGGTGCAGACCCCACAGGTCGTTCCGCCAAGTCCCCCGCCCCCGAGCGCGATTCCGGTGCAGACCCCAAAGATCGATCCGTTGGCCCCCGGGGCGCCAAGAAACGCCTCGCTGGTGACACCGCCGAAGGAGCTGGATGCGCCACCGCAGGCGATCGCGGCTGCCAAGACCGCACCGGCGACGCGGATTAACCCCGCCACCCCACCGAAGCCGCCGACGCAGGTGAACTTCGGCCAGCAGGTGCAGAACGTCGTCGGCGCCCACAGCGGCAACGTTGACGTCATAAAGGTCGACAACCAGGCGCTGGTCCGCCCCCGCCACTGGGACTACATCGACTACAACGACGACTACCACCGCCCAACCCTGTACAACCCGCTCACCCGGGCGATGACCTTCCGCTACTTCTACAACGGCGCCTACCGGGAGGCGTACGTGCTGGCCGGTGGCCGGATCGTGCTCGATGTCGCCACCGTTGGCCTGTTCCCGTTCACCGCGGTCGGCGACAGCTATGTGGCGTCGGGCAGCTTCTACGGCGGGGCCTGGATACCGCCGGACGGTTGGCACGGCCCACCGCCGCCGGACTACACCCCGCCGGCGCCCCCGGAGGTGTACCCGAACGTCTCGGCCTATATCCCGGCCGATAACCAGACCGTGGAAGTCGGCCAAGTGGAGGTGGTGGGCCACGACGATAGCCAGCCCGCCGGCAGCCAGGACACCTTCCTGCTCGACGACTCCACCTTGGCCTGGGGTCAGGTCAACGATCCCAGCAGCAGCGCCCAGATCAGGGTGACCAAGACTCAGTCGCTGCCGGGCGTCGGGCCGACCGACAATGGCAGCTTCTTAGTGGCGCTGGCCGCTCTGAAGGAGCCCACCCAACCCACCCACCCTTGGTGGCCCTCGGCGCTGGGCTACGGAGCGTTGGCGATAGCAGTGGGCCTTCTCGCCTGGATGATCGGTCGTGGAAACGGAGCGCGGATCTGACCGCTAGCCCTTAGCGTCGGCACGGCGCCGAACGCAGTGACTTCGATTCGGGAGTCAAGCCTAGGCAGGACCTCGGCGCGGGCCGGATGCCGATGCTCGGGGCGGTGAATCGCGAAAAGCCGCCGGTTGCCACAGCCCGCGCCGAGGTGGCTTTATCTACGACGCCGGGAAGATGTAGGCGACTGCGCTGCTGCTCGTCGACGTGACACCCCACAAATCATGTGGTTGGCCTGCACGCCTGGTTGGCCCGCTATGAGGCCGAGGGCCTCGACGGGCCGGTGGATCGGTCGCATCGGCCGGCGTCGTGTCCGCATCAGATGCCCGCGCAGGTGGAGGCTGTGCTGTTGGAGTTGCGCCGGTCGCGGCCGTATTGGGGTCCGCGGCGGTTGGTGTTCGAGCTGGCCAAACGCCAGGTGACGCCGCTGCCGTCAGAATCAGCGGTCTACCGGGCGCTGGTGCGGGCCGGGATGATCGACCCGAGTCTGCGGGATCGGCGGTCGCGTAAGTGGAAACGCTGGGAGCGTGGGGCGGCGATGGAGTTGTGGCAGATGGATGTCGTCGGGCAATTGTCGGACCCCGCCGCGATTATGAGCGAATGAGCGAGCCCATCACCCTGCTAGCCAACACCGCTCTGGAGGCTACAGGCCCCAGAGCGTCGGAGGACGACTACGCCTGGTCGCTCGAGGACGATGGTCTTGACAGCGAGGAGTTCGGCGTCGACCACACCACACTTTGGCTTTGGTTGTACGTACTGACGACCGCTGTTGTCGTCGCGGCGCTGATCGGTGTTCTTGTGTTCGTGATCCACGGGCGTCACGGCTCAGCGCCGGCCTCAGTCCCCCAAACTTCCACCCTCCCAGCAAAAACGACCTCGGCTGCACCGCCAACCCATCATGTGGCCGCGCCCGTGGCCGCCCCCAAACCTACTGTGCCGAGTACTGCGGCAGTGCCATCGCCAACGGTCATGATTGAGGCGTCGCCGCCAGTTCAGCGCGAAGTGCCGCCCCCTCCTCCGGTTTCGGAATTACCTGCCCCGGTGCCCGTCTTCGACGACAGCCGTGATCAATGGCTCCTGAACAATCTGCGGTCGCTGGGCTACACGATCCTGAACCCGGCACTGGTGATCGCGAACGCGCGCGAAGCGTGCCGTCTACTGCAGCAGGGCGAATCGACAGCGCAGATGAACCAACAAATGCAGGCGCGGATGGGCGCGAGCACGATCGACACGCTGCAGCTCACGTCCAGCGCGATGCTTGCCTACCCGAACTGCTACTAGCGCCATCAGGCGGGGATCGTGAACGGCCCTCGGCTGAATCAGGAAAGAGACCCGGGGGCGGCCCCGGTGATATTCCGGACCCACTATCGGGCTCGCGCCCGTCTTTTCGCTGGCAGCCAGGGCCGTCCAGGCAGCGGCCTTACGCACATGGGGGCTGGCCTGCTCGTCCACGTGCTCTGCGATCGGCACCATCTCGAACATGATCGGCACGTTCTCCGGTTCGACAGGAAGCTTCAGCGCCGCCACCAAGCATGCTCGGACAAATCACCTCGACGGCAGTCTCGACCTCAAGCACCTTAGTCAACAACTTGACCGGGGCAGTTAGTCATGTCGGCAGCCCCACTCATACTCCATCAGGCCGCACAACATCGACTTGGGCGAGCACAAATACGTCGGAGAAACAAAGCACAAGAAGGAGATTCGAGTATGGCCGAGACCAACTACCTGATCGAGGCGAAGACGGCCTACGAGCAGGGCAATGCGTACGCCGCGGCGGCAGCCGCGCTGATCGACATCGCCAACACGCTCCGGATCCAGAAAGGCCGCGACTAGCACTTAGCGGACGCGCCTGAGTCGGCGTTTAATCGGCGCTAAGTGTCGGAAAGCAAAGACAATTCCCGTCAATCGTCGATAACGACAAACGGGGACAATGCCTTGTGCCACAAGGCACAATGGTAACTTGATGCAACTATCGCTAAACGTCGTCGGTTAACTTGTGGTCGCAGGTTCGAGTCCTGCCGGGGCGCGCGGTGTTAGGTGCCACTGTGGCCAATGGGATACATCTGGCACATGCCCTCGGATGGTGCGCTAATGTGCCGTCGCCGGCGAATCTGCGGAGGTGCGCGATGCCCCAATCCGATCTGGTCCTGTTCAGCGTCGACAACCACATCGCACTGATCACCGTCAACGACCCCGAGAGACGCAACGCCGTCACCGCAGAGATGTCAACGCAGCTGCGCGCCGCAGTGGAACAGGCCGACGCCGACCCCGCTGTGCACGCCGTGGTCGTCACCGGCGCCGGTAGAGCGTTCTGCGCCGGCGCCGACCTGTCCGCATTGGGCAGCGCAGCAGAGCAGGGACTGTTGCAGCTCTACGACGGATTCATGGCCGTCGGAAGATGCACGCTGCCCACGATCGCAGCGGTCAACGGCCCGGCCGTCGGCGCAGGCCTGAACTTGGCGCTGGCCGCCGATGTGCGCATAGCCGGGCCGAACGCGTTGTTCGATGCCCGTTTTCAGAAGCTGGGATTGCATCCGGGCGGCGGGGCGACGTGGATGCTGCAGCGCGCGGTGGGACCGCAGGTGGCCCGGGCAGCCTTGCTATTCGGTATGCGCTTCGACGCCGAATCCGCTGTGCGCCACGGGCTGGCGCTCAGCGTCGCCGACGACCCGGTCGCCGCCGCATTGGAACTGGCGACCGGGCCCGCGGCTGCGCCACGCGAGGTCGTGCTGGCGACCAAGGCCACCATGCGCGCCACCGCCAGCCCGGGATCGGTTGATGTCGAACAGCATGAACTTGCAAAGGACACCGAACTCGGGCCGCAGGCCACTTCGATTCAGTCACCAGAGTTCGCTGCCCGACTGGCCGCAGCCAAACGCAAGTAATCGCAGCAACCCCCAAGACCGAGACTGCTACGAGCCGACGTCACCGGCGAGCTGCACGATCCGCTCGGCTCGCCGCAACACGGGCGCATCCACCATTAAGCCCTCAAATGCGAAGACACCACGTTCATCGGCGGCTGCGGAGAGAACCTGTCGCGCCCAGTGCACCTGGTCGGGCGACGGCGCGTAACCGGCCCGTATCACGGCCAGCTGGCTGGGGTGAATCGCAACCTTCGCGTCGAAACCCACGGCCACGGCGTCGTCGACCTCTGCGCGCAGCCCGTCGAGATCTTTGATGTCGAGATAGACCGAATCCAGAGCGAGGCGACCGTGCGCCTTGGCCGCCAACAATGACTGCGAGCGGACATGCCTGGCCACCTCGCGGTATGTCCCGTCCGGGTAGCGGTTGGCAGTGCCGCCGAGCACCGCGAACAGATCCTCGGCGCCCCACATCACCGCGATGGCGTTCTGCACCCGGACGGTCTCAGTTACGGCCAGGGCACCCATCGGGGATTCGACGAGCACTATCACGTGCAGCGGCGCCAGCACGCTAACATGTTCGACTGCTTCACATTTCGGCAGCATCACGGTGTCGTATGGGGTGCTTTTCAGAACCTCGAGGTCGAGCTCCTGATCGGCGGTGCCGAACTGGTTGAGGCGCACCACGGTGCGGGCTGGATCGAGCGGAACGTCGACGAGCGCCTCGCGCGCTGCGGGCCGGTCGGCTGCGGCCACTCCGTCCTCGAGATCAAGGATCACGATATCGGCTGCAGCCGCGGCCTTTTGGAAACGCTCAGGACGGTCCGCCGGGCAGAACAGCCATGCCGGCCCGGGATCTTGCAAGCCCATCAGTCGGTGGCCTCCGCCGGGCGCATACGTACCAGAGTCTTGCGGTTCGCGGTGGCGACCACGTCACCGTGCTGATTTCGACCGGTATGCGCAAACGTCACGATGCCCTCTCCCGGACGGCTCTTCGATGTCCGTTTCTCGGTGATGACGGTCTCGGCGTACAGGGTGTCACCATGGAACAGCGGTTTGGGGAACGCGATATCGGAAAAGCCGAGGTTGCCGACAATGGTGCCCTGGGTCAGTTGTGCGACCGACAAACCGACCAAGGTCGACAACGTGAACATGGAGTTCACCAACCGCTGGTGAAAAGGTGGCAGCGCTTCGGAGAACGCGGCATCCAGGTGCAGCGCTTGAGTATTCATGGTCAACGTCGTGAACAACACATTGTCAGCCTCAGTGATGGTCCGGCCCGGGCGATGCAGATAGCGCACACCGATTTCGAACTCTTCGAACCACAACCCGCGCTGGATGACCGTCTTGACGGGCTGCTCCCCATTCCCCTCGCTCACAGGCCGACCTCGCGGGCGATCAACATCAGCTGCACTTCGCTGGTCCCCTCACCGATCTCGAGAATCTTGCTGTCCCGGTAATGCCGGGCCACAGTGAATTCATTCATAAACCCGTAGCCGCCGTGAATCTGCGTGGCGTCTCGGGCGTTGTCCATTGCCGCCTCGCTGGCGACCAGCTTGGCGATCGCCGCCTGCTTCTTGAACGGCTTACCGGCCAGCATCAGCGCCGCGGCGTCGTAGTAGGCGGTGCGGGCGGTGTGAGCGCGCGCCTCCATCCGCGCGATGGTGAACGCGATGGACTGATGGCGGCCGATCGGTTGGCCGAACGCTTCGCGCTCCCGCGCGTACTTGACGCTCTCGTCGACGCAACCCTGGGCGACGCCGGTGGACAATGCGGCAATCGCGATGCGGCCCTCGTCGAGAATGCGCAGAAAGTTGGCGTATCCGCGACCGCGTTCGCCGAGCAGATTCTCCTCGGGCACCCGTACGTCGTCGAAGCTCAGCGGATGAGTGTCCGAGGCATTCCAGCCGACCTTGTCGTAGGCGGGCTCCACGGTGAACCCCTGCGTGGGTACCGGAACCAGGATCGACGAGATCTCCTTCTTACCGTCCCGCTCGCCGGTCACCACGGTAACGGTGACCAGTTTGGTGATGTCGGTACCGGAATTCGTAATGAACTGCTTGGAGCCGTTGATCACCCAATGGCCGTCGTCGAGATGCGCGTTGGTCTTCGTCGCGCCGGCATCGCTGCCGCCGCCCGGCTCGGTCAGACCGAACGCGCCCAGGGCGCGACCACTGGCCAACTCCGGCAACCATTCTCGCTTCTGCGCGTCGGTGCCGAACCGGTAGACGGGCATGGCGCCGAGCGAAACGCCGGCCTCTAGCGTGATCGCTACGCTTTGGTCAACCTTGCCCAGCTCCTCCAAAGCCAGGCACAAGGCGAAGTAGTCGCCGCCCATGCCGCCCCACTCCTCCGGGAACGGCAAACCGAACAGGCCCATCTCGGCCATGCCGGCGACCACCTCGTAGGGAAATGAGTGCTCGGCGTCGTGCCGCGCGGACACCGGTGCGACGACGCTTTGAGCGAAGTCGCGGACAGTCTTGGCCAACTGCTGGTACTCGTCCGGCAGCGTCGCGGTGGACAGGAAATTAGTCATCAGCGCCGCTCCTCCTCATCACTTCGTTCTGCTGGTATTGCGTTGGTGTTCACGGCAATCCGGGCCAGCAGCTGGCCCACCTTCACCTGGTCGCCAACGGCGACAAGTAGTTCGACCACACCGTCGACGGGTGCCGTCAGCGCGTGCTCCATCTTCATCGCTTCGACCGTGACCACAACGGTCCCGGCCTCGACCGCAGCACCGTCGTCGACGCTCACCGCGACGATCGCCCCGGGCATTGGGCTGGTCAGTTCGGCGTCGCCGCTGTGCTCCTCGTCTGGGCGCACCGGGGCTTCGCGCACCTCCTCGAGCACTGCGACCACGCCGTCGCCGGCCAGCCACATCTTGCTGTCCGCTGCGGCCACCGTGTACTCGCTGCGCAGCCCGTCCAGGGTCAGCGTCAGCTGCCGGCCTGCCAGATCGGCTTGCAGCGAACGAGATTCACCGTCCTCGATGTGTACTTCGGCGGCTTCCGGGACGCCGGTGATGTGGACGTGGTCGGTTCGTTCGCCGGACCGCAGCCGGATGCTCACCGGCGCTCGACCCCCTATCCGCCATCCGGATGGCACCTCCCACAGGTCGGCGCCCGGTGCGGGGAAGCGTCGCAACCAATGGAATGCCGCGGCAGCGATGAACTGTTCGTCGGTGGGCGCCGCCGCGACGAAATCGCCGGCTCGTCGGTCCAAAAGCCCCGTGTCGAGCCGACCGGCAATGACATCGGGATCGGCCAGTAGGAACCGGGCGAACTCGATGTTGGTGACCACGCCGAGCACCGCGGTGTCGGCCAGGGCCCGATCGAGGGTTCGCAGCGCGGCCGCCCGATCCGCGCCATACGCGACGACCTTCGCCAGCATTGGGTCGTAGTCGCTGCCGACGACCATTCCCGCGGACAGGCCCGAATCGACTCGCACGCCCGCTGCGTCGGGTTCCAGCACCGCCAGCACATCGCCGCCGGTGGGCAGGAAGCCATGCGCCGGATCCTCGGCGTAGACCCGCGCTTCAATCGCGTGCCCCTGCAACGCAATATCAGACTGGTCTATAGTCAGCTTCTCCCCCGCCGCGATCCGGACTTGCCATTCGACAAGATCCCATCCCGTCACCAACTCGGTGACCGGGTGCTCGACCTGTAGCCGGGTGTTCATCTCCATGAAGAAGAACTCCTCGGGGCGGTCGGCCGAGACGATGAACTCCACCGTGCCGGCGCCCGCGTAATCCACGCTCCGGGCGGTATCACACGCGGCGGCGCCGATCCGGGCCCGCGTTGCGGCGTCCAGCAGCGGTGACGGCGCCTCTTCGATGACCTTCTGGTGTCGCCGCTGCAGGCTGCACTCCCGCTCGCCGAAGTGCACCACATTGCCGTAAGCATCGGCCAGGACTTGAACTTCGATGTGCCTGGGGCGCAATACGAATCGCTCGAGGAAGAGGGTGTCGTCGCCGAACGCGGCAGCCGACTCCCTGCGGGCACTGACCAGCGCGGCGGTCAGGTCAGCGGGCCGCTCGACCATGCGCATGCCCTTGCCGCCACCACCGGCAGACGGTTTGACGAGAACCGGGTAGCCGATCTCGTCAGCGGCCGCGACCAGTTCATCGTCGGTGAGCCCCGGCCGCGCGATACCGGGAACCACGGGCACGCCGAACGCTGAGACGGTCGCCTTGGCGGCGATCTTGTCGCCCATGGTTTGGATCGCGCCCACCGGCGGACCGATGAACGTCACTCCCGCCGCGGCTAGCGCGGCCGCGAAATCAGCGTTCTCCGAAAGGAATCCGTAGCCGGGGTGAACGGCCTGAGCTCCGGTCCGCACAGCCGCGTCGACGATCGCGGGGATGTTGAGGTAGCTGTCACGTGCGGGCGCAGGCCCGATCGCGACTGCGAGGTCAGCCGCGGCGACATGGCGTGCGGAGGTGTCGGCGTCGCTGTAGACGGCGACCGACCGGATGCCCATCGCCTTCAGCGTCCGGATCACCCGGACGGCGATCTCACCCCGGTTGGCAACCAAAACCGTATCGAAGCCCATCACATGCTCACATCCGGAAGACGCCGTAGGAGACCGGATCGACGGGTGCGTTCGCTGCTACCGAAAGCGCAAGACCCACAACCGTTCTGGTGTCGGCAGGATCAATCACGCCATCGTCCCAGAGCCGAGCTGTCGAATAGTACGGATTGCCCTGGTGTTCGTACTGGGCGCGAATCGGGGCCTTCACCGCTTCTTCCTCCTCGGCCGTCAGCTCGCCGCGCACCGTCGCCAGCACCGACGCCGCCTGTTCACCACCCATGACCGAAATCCGGGCGTTGGGCCACATCCACAGGAAGCGCGGTGAATACGCCCGCCCGCACATCGAGTAGTTGCCTGCGCCGTATGATCCGCCGATCACTACGGTGAGCTTGGGCACTCGTGCACACGCCACCGCGGTCACCATCTTGGCGCCGTGCTTGGCGATGCCGCCGGCCTCGTAGTCGCGGCCCACCATGAACCCGGAGATGTTCTGCAGGAACAACAGCGGCACCATCCGCTTGTCGCACAACTCGATGAAATGCGCGCCTTTGAGCGCGGATTCGGAGAACAGCACCCCGTTGTTGGCGACGATGCCGACCGGGTGGCCGTGAATGTGGGCGAACCCGGTGACCAGGGTGCTGCCGTATTCGGCTTTGAATTCGACGAATTCGCCCCCGTCGACGAGCCGGGTGATGACGTTGTGCACGTCATAGGGAATCCGCGAGTCAATAGGGACCACGTCGTAGATCTCGGCTTGATCGGCAATCGGATCCACGGTGGGCAGGACGTCCCAGATGCACGGTTCGCGCGGCCCCAGTGTCGAGACGATCCGGCGGATGATGCGCAGCGCGTCGCGGTCGTCGTGCGCGAGATGGTCGGTGACACCGGAGATCTTGGAGTGCAGTTCACCGCCACCGAGATCCTCCGCCGAGACGACCTCACCGGTGGCCGCCTTCACCAACGGCGGGCCGCCGAGAAAGATCGTGCCCTGGTTGCGGACAATGACCGCCTCGTCGCTCATCGCCGGAACATAGGCGCCGCCTGCCGTGCACGATCCCAGCACGGCCGCGATCTGCGGGATGCCCTCGGAGCTGAGTTTGGCCTGGTTATAGAAGATCCGGCCGAAATGCTCGCGGTCGGGAAACACCTCGTCTTGGCGGGGAAGGAAGGCGCCACCGGAGTCGACCAAATAGATGCAGGGCAGCCGATTCTGCCCGGCAATCTCCTGCGCGCGCAGGTGCTTTTTGACCGTAATCGGATAGTAGGTACCGCCTTTGACCGTCGCGTCGTTGGCCACGATCATGCATTCGCGACCGGAGATCCTGCCGATACCGGTGATGATGCCGGCCCCCGGGCATTCGTCGTCGTACATCCCGTCGGCGGCAAGCGGAGCGATCTCGAGCAAAGGACTGCCGGGGTCGAGCAGGCCGTCAACTCGGTCACGCGGCAGCAGTTTGCCGCGGTCGACGTGGCGTGTGCGGGCGCGTTCCGGGCCACCCAGGGCGGCGGTGGCCAGCTTCTCGCGCAGCTGCGCGACAAGCGCGTGGTGCGCGTCGCGGTTTTCCGCCGGAGAGGTCATCGTTTACACGCCAATTTCGGTTAATGATCACTAACTCGTGATATGTTAGTGGCGATTAACCGAAGTGTCCAGCACGAGTTGTCGAGGGAGGCCGTCATGGCAGTGTCTGCTCCGGCCGACCACAGCGACCGCAGCGGCCCAACGGATACGCCGAATCGCCGGAGTCGACGCAAGTCGGACCGGCGCTTGCAACTGCTGTCATCAGCGGAGCGGCTGTTTGCCGAACGCGGGTTTCTGGCGGTGCGGCTGGAAGACATCGGCGCCGCAGCGGGAGTCAGCGGCCCGGCGATCTACCGGCACTTCCCCAATAAGGAGTCGCTGCTGGTCGAGTTGTTGGTCGGTATCAGCACTCGCTTGCTCGCCGGTGCACGAGAGGTCCGATCTCGAGAGTCCGACGCTGCCGCGGCACTGGACGGCTTGATCGACTTCCACCTCGATTTCGTGCTGGGTGAACCGGATCTCATCCGCATTCAAGACCGCGACCTCGCCCATCTACCTGCGGCAGCCGAACGCCAGGTGCGCCGAGCGCAGCGCCAATATGTGGAGGTCTGGGTCGGCGTGCTGCGCGAGCGCGAGCCCGGACTTGCCGAGGCCGACGCGCGGTTGATGGCGCACGCGGTGTTCGGGCTGCTCAACTCGACTCCACACAGCCTCAAGCCCGCCGACGGCAGGGCAGGGCGGTCACGGGCGGTGATGCGGGCGATGACGGTTGCTGCATTGACCGTTGGCGCTTCCTGACTAGTCTCGCGCACGATTTCGCGTGCGGAGCCGGTTCGGAGGCCTATTCTCAGCGCCAACCTGCTAACGCTCGATCGCCGTCGATCGATGGCCTTCATGCAGCTTGCGAGAGGACTTCGATGAGTCCCGACTATGACGTGATCGTGATCGGATCGGGCTTCGGCGGCTCGGTTACCGCTCTTCGCCTGAGCGAGAAGGGATACCGCGTCGGCGTGCTCGAGCAGGGAGCACGCTGGCGGCCGGAGGACTACCCGCCGGATAGTGTACCTATGCGAAAGACCCTGTGGCAGCCATATTTCGGCCTCACAGGCCCGCTGCGAATCACCGTTTTGAAGAACGTCGCTATCCAGTCGGCCGTGGGCGTCGGTGGCGGTTCACTGATCTACGGCAATGTTCTCTACGAACCGCCGGAGCAGTTCTACAACGATCCGCAATGGGCCTCGATCACGGACTGGAAGGCCGAATTAGCGCCGTATTACGACCAGGCCAAACGAATGCTCGGCGTCGCGACCAATCCGCGGTTGACCGCTGCAGACGACGTGTTCAAGGCGATTGCAGACGATTTGGGTATTGCCGACACGTTTCACCCGACCCAGGTGGGCGCGTTCTTCGGCGAGCCCGGCAAGACGGTTTCCGACCCGTACTTCGGTGGCATCGGACCAGACCGCGCCGGCTGCGTCTTCTGTGGGCGCTGCATAAATGGATGCGCGCACAACGCCAAGAACACCCTCGACCGCAACTACTTGTACCTCGCGGAAAAGGCGGGCGCGCAGGTCCACCCGATGACGACCGTCGTCGACGTTCACGAATCGCCTGCCGGCGGGTACCAGGTTGAAACTGTCCACACCGGACGGTGGGTTCGCAAGCAACACCGGACCTGGAGCGCCGATCAGGTGGTGTTTTCCGCCGCCGCGCTCGGCACGCAAAACCTGCTCCATCGACTGCTGGCCAATGGTTCCTTACCCCGGATCTCGGCGCGGTTGGGCGAGCTGGCGCGGACCAACTCGGAGGTCACCCTGATCGCGACCTCGCGAACCCGCACGGATCTGGCTCAGGGTGTGGCCGGGACCGCATCGATCCACCCCGATCCGAACACGCACATCGAAGCCTTCCGCTTGGGAAAGGGCAGCAACTGGGGATACCTACTGACCACCACCCTGGTCGACGGCGACCGACACCGCCTCGCCAAATGGGTGCTGACAAATCTGCGCCATCCGACCGCATTCGCCCGCTCCTTCGACGCTCGGAGAGCCTCCGAGAGATCAATATCGCTGCTTGTGATGCAGGACTTGAACAATTCGCTGACCACCTACCTCAAACGCGGCCTTTTCGGCACGAAACTGAACTCCCGACAGGGTCGGGGCGCGCCCAATCCGAACTGGAATCCGGTCGCCAACGACGTAGTCCGACGTGCGGCCACAAAGATCGACGGTGACCCGCGCGGCTATTATTTCGACGTCCTCAACCGACCGACCACCGCGCATTTCATCGGCGGTTGTCCCATCGGCGATTCACCGGCAACGGGCGTCGTCGACCCGTATCACCGGCTGTACGGGTATCCCGGCCTGCACGTCATCGATGGTTCGACGATCACGGCCAACCTGGGCGTCAACCCTGCACTCACCATTACCGCACTGTCGGAGCGGGCGGTCGCGCTCTGGCCCAACAAGGACGAACCCGACCCGCGTCCTGCACTCGGCTCCGCCTATCAGCGGCTTTCGCCGGTCCGGCCGCGCAATCCGATCGTGCCGGAAAGCGCACCGGCGGCGCTTCGCCTATCGGCGATCTAACCGCAGTCATGCCGGGACGCTGCCGGATACTAAATGCTCATCGCGTGTTTCGGCGCCGGAGGTTGTGCTGCAGGTACCCTGCAGCCATGAGGTGGACATGAACGATCCACGTCGGTCCGAGCACGCCCGTTCAGATCAACAGGGGACCGAACAAACCCGACGAATACGTCAGCCTTACCCGCCGTACACCGACCCGGCCTACAGCGGCCAGTCGTCCTATCCGCCCCCGTATTCCCCCGGCTCATCGCCCGATTTGAACGCAACCCATCCGACCGAGAAGCTGCCCCAGTACTGGCTGCATGGCCAGCCTCCGCCGGATCAGCCGACCGAAGAACCCACACCCGGGCGACCCAAAGCGCCGCGCTGGTTATGGATGGCCGCGGCCGCGGCAGTAGTGCTGGTTACCGCACTCGTCATCGCCCTGGTGATCGCCAATGGCACGGCCAGGAGGCAAACGGCGGTGCCACCGCTGCCGGCGATGCCGAGTTCGCAAAACCCGGTGCCGACGACGTCGCCCTCGCCTTCGGCCAGCGCATCCGAGCCGACCACCACCGCGACCAGCCAGCCCGCCGATGCGAGTGCGATGCAGACCGTGTCCTACAACGTCACTGGCGAGGGCCGCGCCATCAGCATCACCTACGTGGATAACGACGGGATGATGCAGACCGAATTCAACGTCGGGTTGCCGTGGAGCAAGGAAGTCAGCCTGCCGGCGTCAAGCAGCCGGACGCCCAATGTCACCATCGTTAATATCGGCCACGACGTCACGTGTTCGGTGACCGTGGACGGCGTCGAGATCAACCAGCGCACCGGCGCGGGGCTGACGGTGTGCAACGGATCGGGCTGAGCCCGCTCAATCGACGTCTGCCGCCAGGATTCGGCGCGGGGCATGCACCATCAGCAAGACCAGCAGCCCGACGCCCATGACCAGACACAAGCCGCCCATGCCGGCGCGGACGGCACCGAACACGTCGACGAAAACCGAAAACAGCCAAGGCGCCAGGAACGACACCGCCCGTCCGGTCATCGTGTAGAGGCCGAAGGCCACACCTTCCTTTCCGTGTCTGGACATCCTGAGCAGCAGCGTCCGGGCCGACGCCTGCGCTGGCCCGATGAACAGGCACAGCAGCAGTCCGCAGATCCAGAACGCGCGGGGACCGGACAAGACCATCATGGTGAGCCCCGACGCGATGATGCTGCCCAACGACACGACGATCACCGGCTTGGATCCGATCCGGTCGTCCAGAAACCCGCCAAAGACCGCCCCTAGAGCGGCCACCACGCTTGCGGCCACCCCGAAGATCAGCACATCGGCCGGTGAAATCCCGTACGCGTTGACGCCGAGCACGCCGCCGAACGTGAACACGCCTGCCAGGCCGTCTCGAAAAACCGCGCTGGCGACCAGGAAGTAGACCAGGTTACGGTCCCGGTGCCACTCGGCGACCAGGTCCGACCAGAGCTTGCGGTAGCCGCCCAGCACGCCCCGCGCGGGACCGACGACCTCGACCTGCGAGGGCAGCCGATGCGCCGTCAGCAGCAGCGGTAGCGCGAACACCACGAACCACCCGCCAGCGAGCAGCATCGCCATCCGGACGTTCATGCCGTCGCCGACCGGCAGCTGCAGAAACCCGCGGGTGGCGCCCTTGCCGTCGATGCAGCCGAAGTAGACGACCAGTAACAACCCGACGCTGCCGACAAATGCCGCCGCCAAGCCGAAGCCGGAGATCCGGCCGGAGTTCTGCGGCGTCGAGAGCTGGCGCAGCATCGAATTGTACGGAACGCTGGCCAGATCGCCGCACGCTGCGGCAGCACCGAGCAGCGCCAATCCCGGCAACAGGTACTCCGGGCGGTCGCGGATCAGGCTCATAGCGCTCACCAGCCCCACCACCATGCCGGTCAGCGCGGTCAAGGCGATGCGCCGCCGCCGGGGATCCTCGACCCACACGCCGATCACTGGCGCCAGAACGGCGATAGTCAGCCCGGCGATCGCCAGCACGCGACCCAGCCAACTCGCCGGCGGGACACCACCGGGCAAGCCCTTGCCGACGGTGCCGGTCAGATACACCGAGAACACGAACGTCACCACGATCGAGCTCACACCGGCAGCACCGGTGTCCCACAGCGCCCATGCCAGTACCTGGGATCTGCGCGAGCGGTTACTGATGAAATCGGACATTGTCGGTCTGTTTACCATTGGCGCATGCCAGTACCCGCCCCCAGCCCCGACGCTCGTGCCGTTGTCACCGGAGCCTCGCAGAACATCGGCGAAGCACTGGCCACCGAACTGGCCGCCCGCGGCCACAGCCTGATCATCACGGCACGGCGGGAGGACCTTCTCAACAACCTGGCCGGCAGCCTGACCGAGAAGTACGGCGTCGCCGTCGAAGTGCGCCCGGCTGATCTCGCCGATGCAGCGGAACGCGCAAAACTGGCCGACGAGTTGGCCACCCGGGCTATCTCGATCCTGTGCGCCAACGCAGGCGCGGCGACCTTCGGTTCGGTCTCAACACTTGACGCAGCCACCGAGAAGGCCCAGGTACAGCTGAATGCAATCGCAGTACACGACTTGGTGTTGGCGGTGCTGCCGGGCATGATCGAACGCAAGGCCGGCGGCATCTTGATTTCCGGTTCGGTGGCAGGCAATTCACCGATCCCCTACAACGCGACTTATGCGGCCACCAAAGCGTTCGTGAACACGTTCAGTGAGTCGTTGCGCGGGGAACTGCGTAAATCCGGTGTGCACGTGACGCTGCTGGCACCGGGCCCGGTGCGCACCGAGCTACCGGACCCGGCCGAAGCGTCGATCGTCGAGAAGCTGGTGCCGGACTTCCTGTGGATCTCCACCGAGCACACCGCGCGTAAGTCGTTAAATGCGTTGGCGCGCAACAAGATGCGCGTTGTGCCGGGCTTGACGTCCAAGGCCATGTCGGTGGCAAGCCAGTACGCACCACGCGCCATCGTCGCGCCGATCGTAGGAAGTTTCTACAAAAAGATGGGCGGCTGACTTATCGACGACGGCGTCCGCCGCCGCCGAACATGCCGCGGATGAGCTCAGTGCCGAGCGCTTTGAGAAAGGTCTGGAAGCCCCGGCTATCCACGAAGCGCTTAAACCAACCTGGCTTTTTCGCAGCCGCGGGCGCAGACTTCGATCCCGCCTCCGCCGGCTGATCGGCCGAAGCAGCCTGCGCAGTCTTGGCTTGGATCTTCTCGTACGCCGATTCCCGGTCTTTGGTCTCACCGTATGTGCCCTGCAGCGGGCTGGCTTTGGCCGCGGCGGCGATTGCGTCGTTGCCGATGGCGGCCATCAGCGACCGCGGCGAGCGCAGCCTGGTCCACGCGACCGGGGTCGGGGCTCCGCGCTCCGACAACACGGTGACCACGGCTTCGCCGATACCCAGCGACGTCAACGCCGAAGCCAGGTCGTAGACATCGGTTTTCGGGTAGGTGCGAACGGTTTTGGTCAACGCCTTCTGATCATCGGGAGTGAATGCGCGCAGCGCATGCTGGACGCGCGCCCCCAGTTGTGAGAGGACCTCGTTGGGCACATCGGTGGGCAACTGGGTGCAGAAGAACACGCCTACGCCCCTGGAGCGGATCAGCTTGACGGTCTGCTCGACCTGTTCGAGGAATGCCTTCGACGCTTCGGTGAACAACAGGTGGGCCTCGTCGAAGAAGAACACCAGCTTGGGCTTGTCGACGTCGCCGATCTCGGGCAGGGACTTGAAAAGATCGGACAGCACCCACATCAAGAAGGTGGAGAACAGCACCGGGCGTGCGGCCTGGTCGCCCAGCTCCAGCAGCGAGATGACCCCGCGGCCTTTGTCGTCAAAACGCAGGAGGTCCTTGGGTTTTAATTCGGGCTCGCCGAAAAAGGTATCGGCGCCTTCGGCTTCCAGATTGACCAGGGCGCGCAGGATGACCCCGGCCGTTTGCGCTGACACGCCGCCCAGTGACTTCAGCTCGACTTTGCCTTCATCGCTCGTGAGGTAGCTGATCACCGCTCGCAGGTCTTTCAGATCCAGCAGCTCGTAGTCTTGCTGGTCGGCCCAGTGGAAGATCAGGCCCAACGTCGATTCCTGAGTAGCGTTGAGGCCCAACACCTTTGACAGCAGAATGGGGCCGAAGCTGGCAATCGTGGCGCGCACCGGAACACCGATACCTTTGGTTCCCAGCGACAGAAAGTCCACTGGAAAGGCGCTCGCCTCCCACTTGTCGCCGGTTTCCTTCGCGCGCGCGGTGATCTTGTCGCTGCTCTCGCCGGGGCGCGACAGGCCGGACAGGTCGCCCTTGACGTCGGCCATCAGCACCGGCACACCCGCCGCGGACAGCTGCTCGGCGATCACCTGCAGCGTCTTGGTCTTACCGGTGCCGGTCGCTCCGGCCACCAAACCGTGCCGGTTGACGGTGGCCAGCGGAATGCGGATCTGCGCGGTCGGGTCTGCCGTTCCGTCGACGACAACGGTGCCCAACTCCAGGGCCTGGCCCTCGACGGCATAGCCGGCTGCGATCTGCTGCGCTGGAGCCGTTGCCGATGCGCTTCGTGGTGTCGACTCGGAGCTCATCGTGACGTGTGCCTCTCCACTCGTAGTCGTCGTACCGACATCGGACGACATTACTTGCTGTCGCGCCCCGAGGGGTGGCTGCAGGTCCGCCAGCTAACTTTGCCTAGGGTGAATGCTGTGCGGGACGAACTGGTGTGGATCGACTGTGAGATGACCGGGCTGGATCTGAGCTCGGACAAGTTGATCGAGATCGCCGTCCTGGTTACCGACGCTGACCTGAACATTCTTGGCGATGGCGTCGACGTCGTGATCCACGCCGACGACGCTGCGTTGTCGTCGATGGCCGACGTCGTCGTCGAGATGCATACCCGCTCGGGCCTGATCGAAGAGGTGCGGGCGTCCACCGTGGATATGGCGGCCGCGGAGACGATGGTGCTCGACTACATCCGTGAGCACGTCAAACAAGCAAAGACCGCACCACTGGCCGGCAACTCGATCGCCACCGACCGGGGATTCATCGCTCGCGACATGCCTGCCCTGGACTCGTTTCTGCACTACCGGATGATCGATGTGAGCTCGATCAAGGAACTGTGCCGCCGCTGGTATCCGCGCATCTACTACGGTCAGCCAGCCAAGGGGCTGGCGCACCGTGCGCTGGCCGACATCCACGAGTCAATCCGCGAATTGCAGTATTACCGGCGCACCGCGTTCGTGCCGCCGCCGGGGCCTGCGACCAGCGACATTGCGGCGGTAGCCGAAGAGCTTGGCGGTCCGGTGGCCACGCCGGAGGGAATCGATTCGGCCGCCGAGCGCCCGAGCGGCTAGTATCGACGTCGCCGCTCGTCACCTCGCGTAACTGGCTGGCGGCCATGGTGGGTGTAGTTCAGCTGGTAGAGCGTCAGGTTGTGATCCTGAATGTCGCGGGTTCGAGTCCCGTCACTCACCCCAACAGGTCAGAGGGTATTTTTAGCCCTCTGACTTTCTTCTTTCCGGGGGGCCTTGCAACGCTATTGCAACGCTAGTCGGCTAACTCAACGTGCCTGTAAAACTTAGAGTTGGGTAAAAGTTTCGCCCGCACGAAACCCTACGAAACGACGCGAAACGACGCGAAACCCCACGAAATCGCTTGGCCTGCATGGTGACACAAAGTACCTTCCGCACCCTTGCCGCGATTGGGTCCCATACTTCTCTACATGCGTGAGCAAACGAGGGCGTACCTCCCGCCCCAACCCAGTGTCAAGGAGGTCGCCGTCTGGTACGGCGTAGATGTCAAAACGGTTCGCCGCTGGATCGCAGCGGGCCGGCTAACCGCCCACCGCGTGGGTCCGCGCCGGTTGCGGCTCAACCGGGATGAAGTGTTGAACCTCGGCCGTCCCGTGGGGGGTGCGGCATGAGCGACGACCGGATGCCCGAGGAGCAGCTGGCGGAAGTGGCGCTTGCGGCGCTATCCGGGGGGCTATACGCCCTTGAGCACGACAACCAGTTCCACGAGTTGCGGCAACTGCGTGAGCAATTGGATCTGCTGTCGAAGTGGGCTATCGCGCACAACGACCCGGAAGGGCGGCTGCTCGCCAGTATCGCGATGGCACTGCGCCTGCTTAACAACGGCGCGATTACTAGCATTGTGCGCCGTATCGCGGTAACAGTGCAAAAGCCGCAACCGTGATTAATTATCCAAATCCTACAATAGTTAGGGAGTAATTCTCTCCCTCTAATCGAATAACGACGACGAAAGCCAATGATAACGAACGATCATGATGGGCGTGTTGAATGGCGCGTGATCCCGGAATGGCCCGGATACACCATGAGCACCCAACTCGAAGTATGGAGCATGCCCGGCAAAGTCCGCTGCAAAGCTGGCGACACGCGGCAGCTATCCACCAGAGGGCTCGAAATCTGGTGAACCGAGTTATCGAAAATAAATGCGTTGCCGTGAATATATATTCATTAGCTAGACCGTGAGGAGTTGCCGCTATCCGCAAACCACCAGGCCCGTGTGCGCGCTGCCGTCAGGCAACTTTCGGCAGCGGTTTGTGCCGCCCCCACTACTTGCAGGCTGAGAGCCGCCGCAATCTGCGTCGGGGCTCCGCGAAAGAACGTGGGTACGACGAGGCCGATCGTCGGGACTTCCGCGCGCCTGTGCTGGAGCGTGACCCGATTTGCGTGATCTGCGGCATCGCGTCGGCGACGGTTGCCGATCATTACCCGCTGAGCCGGAAAGAACTCGTCGCCCGGGGAATGGACCCTAATGACCCGGCGCACGGCCGCGGTTTGTGCAAGCCGTGTCACGACAGTTACTCGGGGACCACCAAGAAATGATTCCCGGGTGTTACCCACCCTATCCACACGGGAAAGTCCGGTAGTGGGTCAGTTTGATTTTCGTTGCGTCGCGAACGGTGTGGAGCATCAGGGGAACGGGATCGCCCAGAGCGGCGCCAAGTCGGGACCGATGGTTCCCAGCAGGGTGGTGATGTCGACCTCCGGCGCACCGTCGATGGGGAAATCGGTCGTCGCCGTCAGCAGGGACGTGTCGCCCGGACCTGAGACGCTGAACGTGTCGCAGATCAGACACGTCGCGCTGCTGTCGCCGGGTACCGGGCTGTAGTAAGTCTCGACGTTGCTAACGCCGCCGATGGCTGTTTGCAAATCCACGTAGCCCTCAGGCCAGCCATCAGGGGAGTTTGGGGGGATGCTCTCGCTTACTAGGGTGAACGAAAGTAGCGGGTTGTCGGGCAGCACCTGCACCCCGTAGCCGTAGTCCGTCAGCGACGTGCCGCCAGTGTCGGCGACGTCGATCACGCCGGGGACGTCGATGTTGACCGGCTCGTCCGCCTGCGCTGTCGGCGCCGAAAAAAAAGTCATGGCCGCCGCCGCCAACAGGCCGCTCCCGACGATCGTGCGACTTGGCATTGCAACCTCCTGACCTTTGAACCGTACATCGAGTTCTGTGATCCGGGAGTAAATCAGACCAATCAAACTGACCCACTACCGAAAGTCCCGGAGAATTGAAGCTGGAGGCCAGAAATTGAGCAGTGACCCGATACAAGCAGCCGAAAAGCTGGCCCTAAGCGTTTGGGATTTCCTGTCCGAGCACCGGGTCGCCGGATCGGTAACCGACGAGGCGCGAAGCGCGAGGTTAGCAACCGCCGCATTGCGGCATAAACTAACCATCAGAAAAGAAACACAATTGAATATCACACAGATCGACGCACGCGACCGTGAGATCAAGGCGCGTGCTGCCTAGAAGCCGGGCGGGCAGCGGAACGTCAATGTGCCGACCGCACGGCCTCTCGAACCTTTTCGCCAGCCCCTACTTCTTCGCGTATCCGCTGCCACCACCAATTGAGAAACTTCTGGCGCACACCAACGGTCTCGCTGCCCGCTACGGCACGGCCAGCCTTCGCAACCACCACCTGGCCCGCCGTTGACTTACTCAGTTCTTCCCCGGCGCGGCGCTCTACCAGCAATGGAACGTAATCGCGCACGGTGCTCTTGTTGAACCGCGCATGCACATGCTGGACAACCGCCGCAACGTGATCATGCGGAAGTTCCGCGTACTTTTGGGCAAGACGACGCTGAACCGCATCGATCTGCGCCCGCTCTTCTTGAGGCACGCCCGCCACCATAGACAAAGAACTGGATTCTCGCTAGGGATAATCGGATTCTCGCGCGCTCGACGCTATCGTCGCATATGCCACACCTGGCGACTACGGCCTCGGCCTAGACGACGTGGCCCGGTACCTGTTCGAGGAGCCCGCGTAGGCGTCGAACGCCCCAACGTACCGCATCACGTACGCGCCAGCTCCGAAAGCCTCTCGGCGATAACGGCATCCCGCTCCGCCGCCGCGATCTGGTATCGCATCGCCATCCCCGGCGTTGTGTGTCCAATCCGCTTCATAAGTTCCTTAGTGGTCGCGCCCGCCTGAGCGGCCAGGGTTGGGCCAACATGGCGAAGGTCATGCACGCGCATCCCCGGCTTGCCCACACTGGCGAACCCCGCCGTAACCGCCTTAGTGAACGCCGTCTGAGACAGCCGCCGCCCCCGCGTCGTCGTGAACACAAACGACTCCGGACCCCGGCGCGTATGCACCGCCATGTTTGATCCTGAATGTCGCGGGTTCGAGTCCCGTCACTCACCCCAACAGGTCAAGGGGTTTTGTCCCTCTGACTTCCTGCTTTCCCAGGGCCGGTTAGAGCCAGCTTGGTTGCCAGGAACCCAACGGGGTCAGTGGATACTTGTATTCACCCGGTGTCTTCGACATCTCGATCATTTCCTTGACGCCGGTATAGCGACCCATTGGCGTATCGACAACGAATCCATCGGGATCCGGATAGCGGTGCTCATCATTTGAGCCGGCCGTCTTTTTCGCGTAGTCGCGATCGAAGATGCCCAACTCAGCAAGCCAGAGAGCCGTGCGTACCAACGAAACCCTGACGCGATAGCTTCCGCCCTCCTGCGCACGCCGTAGCAGTGCCGACAGGATGCCGCAGGTTGCGAGCCAACCCGCCGCGTAGTCGCAGGCCACGTAGATCGACGGATGTGCCGGCTTCTCGTCGCTGCCCTCGATGTTATCGAGGCCCGTCGCGAAAGTGGCCGTGACGTCGAAGCCGACGCGATTCGACCACGGTCCGGTTTCGCCGGCCCAGGTAATCTGTGTATCGATGAGGCCCGGCCGCTCTTTAATCACTTCCTCCGACGTGATATTGAACCGCTCCCGCCATCCCGCACGGCGGTTCGTGACCAATACGTCGGCCTCGGAAAGAAGCTCACGGAACTTCGCATCGCCTTCCTTGTCACCCAACTCAAGCATGGTGGAGCGCACTCCGACATGCGAGGTGTAGTGCCACAGCGTCTGCTCGACATCGGATGGCCGCCACACGTTGAGCGAGTCGGCGCCATGCAGGGCCATTGCGCGACCGATCGAAGGAGCCGCAATGACGTGGCTTGACGAGAGTAAGCGGATACCATCGAGCGGCGTCTTCGGATTGGGCGTAAATGGTATTGGATCGCTTTCGCCTACTTTCTCGACGCTGACCACAGGCATCAGCCCCAGGTTCTTTGTGAAGGCATCCAGCTTCAGCACGTCTTTGATGTTGCGGGCGAGCGGCAGGGGGACGCCCGCTTTCTCACCGGCTTCTTCCAGTTCCTCACCGTTCCATTCTTTCACCGCTTCGGGTAGCGCATCGTAGAAGCCGCCCTTGGGTTTAAGGAGATCGAGTGCATGCTGGCGTAAAGCGGGATAAACCTCGCCGAACATAATCCATTTGCCGTCCTTGGTGGGAACAATGTCCGGACCGCCGGAAAATGGACTATACGGATCCGTGCGTCCTGGGAATCCATTGACTAGCTCCCACTTCCCTTCGAGGAACGGTGTGAGGCGCCGCAATGCTTTACGCACATCGATGTGAATATCCTGTCCCTCGCCCGTACGTTCCTTCCAGATCTTTGCGATCAGGATCGCCTTGGCCGCGAGCGAGATTGCGCTGATGGATCCGTAGGGCAATCGATCCGGTGTGATGGGATCAGCGCCGTAGTAGGTGACCTCACCTCCGGAATCGGAAGTTGTTGCCCCTAAACTTTGTAGCAAGGACTCAACATGTGCCGGTACGTCTATCGTGCTGCTCTGTAGCGGATTGTCGTAGTTGGCGATTATGCATTTCGCCAGCTTTTCTGCTGCATTCACAGTCCATCTCCTTATTGTGATCTGCTGTTCACACTCGCATGTCGTGCAACTGGGCAGCAGTCAATCCGGCCAGGTACCTCAACGTGGCTGCGTTCCTTCGAATTGTTACGAAGTCGCTCCTGCCGGCACATGCCGAACCGCATCTGTCACGCTTCCCGTGTGTGGTCGAGCCGCAACTGGCCCCGACACTCAGATCATCGGGAGAACGTCGGATGAGGTCGATGTTCTGCGAAACAACGAATGCCAGGTGTTGTTGTGTCGGATCACAGGCCGCACCTGTCGTGTTGTCAGGCCTTACGCCTTGGCGTTACCGGCGTGCCACTGATCCCACGGAATGTTCCAGTCGCCAAGACCTTCCGTCCCCGACAGTGGCGGGCCGAGGGTGTTGAGCACTTGCACGATGTCGCCGCGCTTGGTGCGTTCGTAGAACCATTGCGCATTGCTGGGGCTGACGTTGAGGCAACCGTGGCTGGTGTTGGTGTGACCCTGGGCGCCCACCGACCACGGCGCCGAATGCACGAAGACACCGCTGTAGGACATCTGGGTGGCGAAATCCACCTCGGTGCGATATCCGTTGGGCGAGTTGACCGGTACTCCATACGTTGACGAGTCCATGATCATGTGCGCGAATCGCAGACCGAGAATGTAGGTGCCGCTGGCGGTCGGGGTGCTGTCCTTGCCCATCGACGTCGGCATGGTCTTGACGACGTCACCATTGACCCGCACGGTCACCATCTTGGTGGTGTCGTCGGCGGTCGCGATGACCTCGTCACCGACGGTGAAGTGTGAGTGCGCGTTGTCCTCGCCGAAGACCCCGTCACCCAGGTCGACGCCGTAGGTGTTGACCGCGATGTTCACGGCGGTGCCTGGCTTCCAGAAATGCTCAGGGCGCCAACGTACTTCACGGTTGTTCAGCCAGTAGAAGGCGCCCTCGACGGGCGGATCGGTGGTCACCACGATGGCCTTCTCGGCTGCCTCGCGGTTGGCGATGTTCTCGTCGAACTGGATCGCCACAGGCTCGCCGACGCCGACCACCTCACCGTCATGCGGCATGGCATACGGCATGGTCAGGTTCTGCGGGGAATGGGTTTGGAACGTGAGTTGGCGGGTGGCCATCCCACCTAGCCCACGCGCTTTGGCGGTCAGCGTGTAGAGCCTGTTGTAGCCCAACCGCTCGGTGCTCGACCAGCGGACGCCGTCGGGGCTGAGTTGGCCGTCAACCGACCCCCCGTTTTCGTTGACCATCTCGACGGACGCCAGCACACCGTCGTCAGCGCTCACCGTTACCGGGCTGTCCACTGCGACGCCGACGGCGCCGTCGGTCACCGAGGTGCTCAGCTTGGGGACGAGCAAGTCACCGAACGGCGAGGCCTTGTCCATGATTGCCTTCGGCGGCGGGGTGCCGCTGCGGCTGCTGCAGGCCCCCGCGCCGAAAACGGCAAGCGGGACCATCAGCGCGGCCAGCCACTGCCGGCACACGCGCTGACGTGTCATCATGCGACCTGCCACGAACGTTGCTCCCCCTCAGGACCCGTAACGCTGTGTTACTGCGGAGTAGTCTAAGCCGTAGACGACTGTTGACAGTGACCAGCGTTGGATCTCACGCTCGGCGATTTCGTCCGCCGACGGAATGACTGTTATTGTCGCAAACGCAGTCCAGCAGGATCCACGCGCCGTTAGCTCAGTTGGTAGAGCAGCTGACTCTTAATCAGCGGGTCCGGGGTTCGAAACCCTGACGGCGCACTTCAAAGCCCACTTTCGGGGACGCACCGACTCCGGGGGGCCGTTTATGCGCCACTTATTGCATCGTCGAGAAGGTCGGCGACCTCGGTGTGCACTTTGCCGCGCGTCATGTACACGTCTTGCGTCATGCTGACCTTCGAGTGCCCGAGGTGGTCGGCCCCAACGCGAGCGGAAAGGCCACCTTCGTCGATGAGGGTCGCGAGGGTCTTACGGAAGCTGTGCGTGGTCACCTTCGGCACACCCAGGTCCTTGCGGACGGTGCGCCACTCCCTACCGAAGTTGTTCGGGTCGCGTCGCTGCGGTGAAGGCCGAGCTCTTGCGTCTGCCCGCTGCGGAGTCCCGCACTCGTCTGGCAGCCGGGGCTGTCCACCTGGCTGAAATTCTTGACGACCGGCGGTTGTCGACGACGCACCCGAGCACGCAGCGGCAGTTGGCGGCGGCGTTGGCGACGTTGCGTGATGCGGTGCCGTCGTCGCGGGGCCGGCTGGCGGCGGTCACGAAGGTGTCGCCGGCCAAGCCGTCGTGTTGACGTTCAGTGGTGACGCCCGCGAGCTGGCGATCGAGACGTTCCATGACATGCTGGCCGACCTGAACGCGCTCGCGCCGGCATGGCTCCTCCTTCCCCAGTTTGTTTCGTGCGTCGGCTATTGCGGCGTCAAACCAGCCCAGGACCGCCCCCCGGTGCGTCACGCCAACGTCGTTGGTGTTGGCGATCAGGTTCACGACGGGCACCGTGTCGGTAGAAACGGGGTCGTTGGCGAATTTCACCACATGAGGGCGTAGAGCGTCCATTACCGCTCGCGCGCGGGGCGACCATTTCCACTCCGCGTGGCCTTGCCGCGGATGAAAGAGAGCCCAAGACCGAAACTTTCGCCCCTCGGTTGTCAGCCCGATCGCGCCCAGCGGACACACGGTCACCTTGCCTCGATGATCCTCCCGGATCAGGCGACGCCGTCCCCAGCCCGCCGCCACCAGGGCGCGGCTACCTTGCAGGTCATCCACTAGTAGTTGTTGCTCATCGATCATGTACACCACAACCCTCACCAGCAATAAAACCCTCACCAGCAATAACGATGACGCGTAGCGGATCAGCGCGTCAATACTTCTTATTGTTGACGCCCGATCCCGGTTTTACACATCGAACTTTTATCTGTAAGACCTCGCTCCGGCTACGTGAAGCAGCGGCAATGTGTGCATCCGGTCCGCAACAGCCGTTTTCGCCGCATCTAGAGCCTTCGGGCGACCGACCGCCTGGCCCCGCGCTCGACGTGCCTCCCGTGCTGCTGCGCGGCGCTCACGGCCGAGTTCAAGCTCCAGCTCGGCCAGGCTGGCGAGGACACCCGCCACCTGTGTCTCAGAAGTCTTATAAGCGCAAGTATTGCGACACTGGTTTTGAGGCAACTTTTGCGACGGAGCGACGTGGGCGTTCCTCTGCCGCAGAGCGACTACGGGCTCAGTCTCACAACTAAGATTTGACACGGCAGTTCAAAGGACGAAATAACAATAATGCCCAGGTGGGTTTGTCTCAGAAGTCAACTCAAAACACCAGCGAAGAGAACCAGTGCCCATCGATGGCTGGCACACGCAGGTGCTCCTTCCGGCTTACGCGCACGACGATGGCGATCTTGCCGGTTCAACGGCTTGACTCTCCTGTAACCGGAGGGTCGAGACTGGCGTTCGACGGTCATCCGACGTCACGCAAGCAAGGAGAAAGCAATGACTGGACAGCTCACACTGGACCCCGTAATCGCCGCACACATCACCGCAATCAACAGCTTCGACGTGGACGCGATCATGGACACCTTCGCAGACGATGCGCTGGTCAACGACTTCTCACGAGAGTTCTGGGGCCGTGACCACATCCAGGCGTTTATGTCTAAAGAGTTTGTTGGCGACCAAGTCACCGTCGAACTCGTCGAGGTCGTCGACAATGCCGGTATGTGGTGCGTTCGGTGCCGCTACGACGGTGACTACGACAAAGCCGGTCTGCCTGACCCGTTGATCATGACCAACTACTTCCGCCTCCGTGACGGCAAGATCGTCACTCTGTTCGTCATCAAGAACACCGAGCCGCAGTACTGACCGGACGGGCCGCTCCCGGGCAGGGAGCGGCCCTCCCGACCCGGAGCACACCATGAGCATCACTGTTTCCGTCGGGCGGTTCGCCACGATGACCCACCTCAGTGTCAAGACGCTGCATCACTACCACCAGGTCGGGCTACTCGAACCGGTATACGTCGACCCGGAGAATGGTTACCGGTACTACTCGCTCGATCAACTCCCCACTGCACAACTGATCCGACGACTACGCGACCTGCTCATGCCGGTCGCCGACGTCCGCGACGTCCTGGTCGCGCAGAACCCCGGTGAGCGCGAAACCTTGATCGCAGCCCACATCGACCACCTTGAAGCCGAGCTGGCCCAGACGAGGGCTGCCGTCGATTCGCTTCGTGCTCTGCTCAACAACGCGGCGAGTCGTCAGCCCGTGCACCGACGTACCGAGTCGACCACTCCAGCGGTCGCGATCACCGCCACTGTCGATCCAGCCGACATCGAAAACTGGTGGGGTGAGGCGCTACTCGATGTTCGCGAGGCCGTGCGGAGTGGTGGCCTCGACCAAACCGGGCCTGCGGGCGGGTTATACGACGAATGCCTGTTTCAGCACGAACCAGGCCAAGCGACCGTCTTCATCCCCGTCACCGCCCCACTGGAACTGGGGCGCATTCAACCAATCCTGGTGCCCGCTGCCGAGGTCGCGGTGACGACCCATTACGGCTCTCTGGCCGACATCGACCTCGCCTACGCCGAGCTTGGCTCCTACGTGGCCGGTCAGGAACTCGCCGTCGGTCCGCGCATCCGCGAGTACTACCACCGCGATCACACTCACACGACCGACCACACCCAATGGAAAACCGAAGTCGCATGGCCCATCGTCGATGTCCTCGCACCCAAATCGTGACTCGCAGAAGACTTCTGCACCTCGCCGCACTCGGCGTCATCGCCCACCACACGCAACCCGCGGAATCACTCACCCACTAGGAGCACCATGACACTCGGCACCCCCACTACCACCAAACCGATGGCAGACCTGACTGGTAAGCGCGCACTCGTCACCGGCGGTACTCGCGGCATCGGAAAGGGTATTGCCGATCAACTACGGGCCGCGGGCGCAACCGTCATCGTCGCCGCACGCACCACGCCGGGCGCGCCAATCGAAGGGTTCGTCACCGCCGACATCTCCACTGCCAGTGGGACGACTGCTCTTGCGAAGCGCACGTTGGAGCTACTCGGCGGCGGCCTGGACATCCTGGTTCACAACGTCGGTGGCTCCGACATCAAACCCGGCGGCACCGTCGCTCTAACAGACGACGACTGGCAGCAGGGGTTCGAGAAGAACTTCTTCGGTGCAGTGCGACTCGACCGTGCACTCACACCGTCAATGATCGACAACAAGGGCGGAGCCATCGTCCACATCACATCAGTCCAGCGCCGCAACCCAATGCCCGGCACTGCACCGTACGCATCCGCGAAAGCCGCGCTCGCCAACTACAGCAAGTCGCTGTCGAATGATCTAGCTTCCCACGGCATTCGCGTGAACAGCGTCTCGCCCGGATTCATCGAGACCGAGGCTGCTAAGGAGTTCACCAACCAACACGCAGCGGCCCGCCAGATCAGCGCCGCCGCAGCGCGTGAGGAGATCATCGAATCCATCGGAGGAATCCCACTCGGTCGGCCCGGCACGCCACGCGACGTCGGGGACTTGGTGGCCTTTCTCGTCTCCGACCGGGCCAGGTACCTCACGGGCGCGGAGTACCTCATCGACGGTGGCAGCACACGCACTATCTGAACCGCGGTCGCCCGGCCACGCGCCCCACTGTTGTAGCCGAGCAGCGTACGTCTGCCCCTGCAGCAAATTCGCCATCACGAATAAGGCCAGGTGACGGTTATGCACCGCAAATGACACGCCGTAGTCCGGAATCGACCGGCCCTGACAGGAATTGATGAGGTCGGTGAATCATTGCCGCCCAACGGAATAGGGCAGCCAACCGGACACAGTGGGAAGCAACCAAAATAGCCCGCGCTTAATCAGCGGGTCCGGGGTTCGAAACCCTGACGGCGCACCGAATCGCTAAAGGACGTTCGAAGGCACCGCTGTGTCACACTCACGCCGTGGGTGAATCTGACAGTCCAGAACTCGCTTGACTTTCAAGCCTGGTGCGCGAGCGCACTGCTGTCGACGCCCGAATTGCTCGAATCCTCGACCGACCAGCGAGTGTAGCTGGGATGGGCGAGTGGATCGCCGTCCGCATCTTTGACATTGAGTTAGAAACGGCAGCAAACGCAGCCTGGTATGACGGAGCTCTGATTGTCGATTAGACGACGTGGGCGTTCAATCCCACACGGTGCCAATGATTTAGGCGTCGACAGGGTTGGTGCGCACGTTGATAAGGGTAGGTCGTTCGCGATCGGCAATACCCGATTCCACGAGCTTGATGACCTCGTCGGCGGTGTGTGCTTCGTGGGCGTCCACGCCGTAGCTGGCGGCGGTGCCTACGACATTGAGCCCGGGCAGGTCCAGGCCGGGAACCCCCGCGGTCTTCTCCCACTTGCCGAACTCTTTGAGGACGCCGTATTCGGCGTTGGAGGCGACCACGATCGTGACCGGGATCCGGTAGTGCGCGGCGGTCCACAGCGCGGTGATCGCGTAATGCATGGAACCGTCGCCCATTAACGCCACCACGGGGCGATCCGGCGCGGCGAGTTGAGCGCCAACGGCCGCGGGTAGCCCAAAGCCCAGTCCCTCACCGGCGGCTGTTAAGTGCGAGAGCGGGTTGCCGGGCCGAATAGCGGTGGTGATCGCGATCTCGTTGCTGCCGGCCTCGCTGACCCACAGCGTGTCTGCGGGTGCGGCATGACCGACGGCCGCCCACAGTGATTCGGGTTTGAGCGGTGTTTCCGCGTGGTCGACCTCGGGGATCGGGGCGCGTGGCGGTGGAGCGGGCCGCTGGGTTGGTTTGGCCGCAGCGAGCAGGGCCTGGGCGGCGCTGCGCACGTCGGCGATGATCGCGTCCCCCACCGGGGCGCGGGCGGCTTCGTCGGGATCGTTGGTGATGTGAATCAGGCTTGTGCCTTGGGGCAGATAAGGTCCGGGGACTCGCGGGTAGTACCGGAACACCGGTGCGCCGATCACCACCACCAAGTCGCGGCCCGTTAACGCTTGGGAGACCCAGCCCGCACCGGGCGGCAGCAGGCCCTGATACAACGGGTGATTCTCGGGGAATCCACTCCACCCGGTAATTGGGGCCGTCCACACGACAGACTGGGTGCGTTCGGCCAACCCGATCACGGCATCCCAGGCGTCGTAGCGGTCCACATCGCCACCCACGATCAGCGCCGGTGACTTAGCAGCCTCGATGCGCGCACAGATCTCCTCGGCGAGATCTGCGGGAAAGCCCACGGCCCGGGTAACTTTGCGGTCGCGCACCACGGCAACGTCCGCGGCCTGGGTGTCATCGAGCTCGGCCTGCATGTCGTCCATCGGCAACGACACGAACACCGGCCCCATGGGCGGGGTTGTCGCCAAGTGGATGGCATGGGCAAGCACAGCAGGAGCCTCGCTCGCGATTGCCGGTTCGGCCGCCCACTTCACGAACGGCTTGGGCACCGTCGTCGGGTCGATGTTGGTCAGCAGGCAGTACTGGTTTTGCATGAAGCGGCGCTGATTTCCGGCGGTGACAATCAACGGGGTTTTGTTCACGAATGCGTTGTAGAGCGCGCCCTGGGCGTTGCCCATGCCTGGCGCCGTGTGAACGTTCACCACAGCGGGTCGTTGGGTGATCTGGGCATAGGCGTCGGCCATCCCCACCGGCACCATCTCCTGCAGTCCCAGCACGTAGCGGAAATCTTCAGGAAAATCCTCCAGCAGGGTCAGCTCCGAGGAGCCCGGATTACCGAACCAGGTGGTCAGCCCGTGCGCGCGGAACAGGTCGAGGGTTGCTTGCCGAACGCTAATCATGTCGGTTGTTCCTTTCCAGTTCGATTCAGTTCACCCCGGTTAGGCCAGCTTGGTTGCCACGAACAACGGAGTCAATGGAGAGCCGTGCGTACCAACGAAGCCCTGACGCGGTACACAGTTACCTCATCGTCGCGGCGGCGCCTCTTGCCGTCATTGGTTGTTCCAACAACGTTGGTAGGCCAACGGTGTGCCGACGAACACGAGGGCACTCAGACGCCTTCAAGGGACGCGCTGTGGCGTCGGCCTTAGGGGCTTGCCGCGCTGACGCGCTCACGGCGCTGTAACCGGCGTGCGCGCAGTCTGCACGGTCGCCGTGTGTTCGGTGCCGGGGCGGGAGAGGTGGCGGCACAGGACGGTCCACGTGGGCATGAAGGGATTTCTTCCAGAACCCCGTCAAAGGGGCGTTTCCCGCGTCGCCTTACCCTCCGCGCGCTCGATATCCCCCAGCACGGCCGGCCCTTGGCCGTCGCCGGCGCGGCGGAGCAGGAACATGCGGAGTCGGCCGTAATGCTTGGCCATCTCGGTGTTGCCGACATAGTCGCATGAGAACTGACCGGCATTGTGCAGCGCCAACATCGCTGCGAAGGTCTCCGTGACGTACACGCAGCCTTCCGGCGTGATCGGTTCGATGCGGGCGGCGCGGCTGACATGGGCGCCGTAATAGTTGGGCCGGTCGGTGACCGGATCGTCCAGCTCATAGACCGGCCCCAGATGGCCGCCGAGCCGCAGCTTGAGCGTCTCGGGCAGCCCGGCCGCCTTGAGGTCGATCGCGTTCATCGCGTCCTGCATGTCAAGCGCGCAAGCAGCGGCGCGCCCGGCATCGCGAAAGACGATGAAAATGCCGTCGCCCCAGGTGTTTACGAAGGCGATGTGCTGCTTGTGGCGGCGCGCAACCTCGCCGAGCGTGCCCATGATCTTGTCGGTGAATAGCGGCAGCTGGGCGTCACTCAGCTTGCTGAAGCCGTGGATATCGCCGAAGAGCATCGCACGCGTGTCGCGGCGGCCCCGGGCGACCTTTGGACGGTGCCAGGGCGGAAGCTTCTCGACATTCGCGTCTGCACCGGTCGGCACGAGTTTGACCGGATGGCCAGCCTCGCGCCACGCACTCATGTCGGCGGCGGTGTCGACGATCGCGCCTTCGTCGACGACGCCGTCCCACACCGCTAACTGCATCAGCGGCGCGTGCAGATGGCGGGCGCAGAGGCTGGCAAGGCCCATCGCCAGGCTGCTGCTGTAGGGGAAGAGCTGATCGTCGCCCAGGTAAGCGTCCTCCGTGGCGAAGCGCACCGTCTTGGCCGCGGCGAGACAGGCCTCGAAGCGCGTGATCCAGTCTTCGCCCGCTGGGCGGACTGACTGTTCGATGAAATCGGCTGTGGCGAAGGGCAGTACGACATTTAGTGCGACGCCCTGATTGAGCAGCGCCTCAGCGAACAATATGTCCGCGCCGGCGGCGAGCGAGCCATAGGCCGCGCCGACGCGAATCCCCTTCAGCAGACCGGCGATGTCGGCGGCCACCGTCGTCGCGTGCGTGTTGCCGAGGAAGTGGACGACGGTCGGCACCTTGAACGCGGCGAGCACGCTGGAATCGAGCTTCTTCGCCGCGACGATGCGCTCGAGCTGCCGGCCGGTCGTGGCGAGCGCAGCGTCGTCACTGCCGGCTGCCGCGACGACCTGGTCGACCAGCCCGCGCGCCGCGTCGAGATCGCCACGGACGAGATGGGCCTCGAGCGCCGTCGCCAGCACCCAATAGCGGTCGGCCGCAACGTCATCCAGACGCGCGATGCGCGGCGCCAGAAGATCGAGAACCTCGCCGGCGAGCTGGCCAGCTGCCTCGGCATCGCCGGCGAACAGGGCCAGGGTCGCGGCATTGATCGCGGGGTAATAGGCCTCCGGGTCGCCGGCTTCGGTGGCACTGCGGAAGGCGTCCTCGTAGAGCGCGCGGCCCTCGCGGAACAAGGCGACGCGCGCCTCGCCCGTCTCGGCGAAGGCCTGGTCCTTCTTCAGCCGGCCGAGCAAGCTGCGGGCGTCGGTCTCGTGTCGGTTATCGAGGCCGAGTTCGTCATATTTGTCGAGCGCAAGTGCGGTCGCGCCGGCATTGGCGAGGCTGAGCACCGCCCGGTGGGCGAGTCCAACGTTGCCGGGAAACAGCTCCAGCGCCTCCGCCGCAAGGTCGTAGGCGCGGAAGAATTCGCCGTGATCGAAGAAGGTCTTGACGTCCGTCAGCAGCCCGTCGGCAGTGACAGGGGGGCTCTGCGTGTCGGTCATCCGCCCCTCCACCGCCTCAGGCCCTCGGGTCTCCCGGTTCATCAGCATAGAGGGCTAGGCGATTCCCAGAAGAGCTTTGATCAGGTTGTCCTAGTCGGGCGCGACGGGTAGGAAGCGTCGTATTCCGTCGACTTGCCCTCTTTGTGATCCGAGGACTCCGCGGGCCGCGTCACCTCGGCCATCCTCTGCCTACGATGCTCTGCGGCTGGTCACCTATTGCGAATCCGGCGGACCGCCAGAGCGACGGCCAGCGCCGCGATCCCGGCCAGGGAGATCGCCACCGCGGGCTTCTTCACGAACCCGATCGCCCGGGCTTTGGCGTCGTCGGCGAGTCGGCGGGGATTGGCCCGCACAGCCAGTGAATCGACGGTCGACGCGAGCTGGTCGCGGGCCTGGTCGATCTCCTGCTTGATGGTGTCAGGGTCCCGCTCCGCCACTCTGTCCTCCCTGTCGTCGGCGAACCAAGGCCGGGCTCGGTCTAGGTTGGTGCCTGCCGACCTACCCTAGATCAGCCGGCGCCAATCCCAACCTGCCGGTGAACAGAAAGGCACCTCCTTGACCGACACCGCACGCCTCGCGCCGGGCGACAAAGCGCCCGCGTTCGCGCTACCTGACGCCGACGGGAAGAAGGTATCGCTGGCCGACTACCGTGGCCGCCGCGTCATCGTCTACTTCTACCCCGCCGCGTCAACCCCCGGCTGCACCAAGCAGGCCTGCGACTTCCGCGACAATCTGCACGACCTCAACGAGGCAGGCCTCGACGTCGTCGGCATCTCCCCCGACAAGCCGGAAAAGCTGGCCAAATTCCGTGACGCCGAAGGCCTGACCTTTCCGCTGCTGTCCGATCCCGACCGCAAAGTGTTGACCGCCTGGGGCGCATACGGCGAAAGGAAGATGTACGGCAAGACCGTCCAAGGTGTGATTCGGTCGACGTTCGTCGTCGACGAGAAGGGCAAAATCGCCGAAGCGCGATACAACGTCAAAGCTGCACATACGACAACAAATATCCAGAAGATCATCAAGCAGGTTGGATAGCTAGTAGCAACCTGCACGGAGCACCCGCGGGTCGTCGCCGGGGTGTTTCGGTCTTCACGCCCGGTACGGGCCAGCAGGCGAGTGTGCCGAGATTTCGGAGCACCTATTGTCGAGCCGCCATCTCATTCCCCACCTCCACGCCGAGAGTCAATCCCTATACACCCGTCCCATGCGTGGCTCTTTATGCTCGATGCCGCGGGCCGGCCATGGGAACAGCATGGACACCCGTCCGCGATACTCGCGGTACTGATCGCCCAACGCTGCCATCAGGTCGCGTTCCTCCAACCGCAGGGCGATGAGGATGTAGCCCGTGGTCGCTATCGCGAAGAGCAGGTGGCCTGCCGTCATCCTTGGGCTGGCCCAGAACGCGACAATGAATCCCAGCATGAGGGGATGACGGACAAGCCGATACAGCAGTCGCGAACGAAATTCGAGTTCGGTGTAGGACTGGCCCCGCCAGGCCAGGTACACCTGCCTTAGGCCGAAGAGATCGAAGTGATTGATCATGAACGTCGACGCCAAGGCGATTGCCCAGCCCAGCCAGAACAGCAGTTGCAGGACCAGCCAGCCCGGCCGCCAAATCACATCCCAGATGATCGCTGGCATTGTCCGCCATTGCCAGAACAGCAGAAACAGCACCAAACCCGTCACCCCGACATAGGTGCTGCGCTCGATGGACTGGGGCACAAATCGCGTCCACAAACGTTTGAACGCTGGTCGCGCCATCACGCTGTGCTGCACACCAAATACGCCAAGCAGCAGCACATTGACCGCGGCCGCTTCCCCAATGGGTGCCGCGACACCGCGGTCGATGCTGCGCGGAACCGCGATGTTGCCTACAAAACAGATCGCATAAACAAATGCGGCAAAGCCGACGAGGTAACTGGCTGCCCCGTAAAGGATGGTGAGAAGGCGTCTCATAGTGACCTCCGAATTCTTATCGAGCAGGAAGGGATGCAGCGCGGCTCTGAGCTAGGCGGGGTTACTTCCGCGCGTTCTGAGTGCCGTTCTTGCGCTGCGTGATTCGGCTCAGTGCTATCCGGCCGGCTGGATGTTTTGGTTGATGCGGAACACGTTGCTCGGATCGTATTGCGCCTTAATCTCGCTGAGCCGCTGGTAATTCGGACCGTAGGTTGCCCGGACACGGTCTTGGCCCTCGTCCATCATGAAGTTGACGTAAGCACCGCCTGCCGAGTACGGGTGGGTGGCGTCCCAGTAGTCCGCCGTCCAGCGCTTCAACACCTCCGCGTTCGCGGGGTCCGGATCGACCCCAGCGATGACCTGTGAGAAGTTGACGTCCCGGTACGCCCATGCGGTTTCGGTTTGTCCGACCCGATGCACGGCGCCGTCGACCGGGTAGAGGTGCATCGTGGAGTGCATGGTCGGCAGTTCCTCGGTGAACCGGGCATGGGCTTCAACCGCATTGTCGGCGACCGTCCGGAAGAAGTCGCCACGCCAATACCACTGCAGCCCTTTGGGATACAGGCCGTCAAAGGTGGACTGCAGCGCAGGATAGGGCGCCGCACCGAGGCCGTCGAAAGCCGGCTCCATCTGCCGGACTGGCGCGAACGCCTCATCGGCCCGTGCGGGATCGCCTGTGTAGCACCAGACCACGGCGCACGCCTTCTGCAGGTGGAAGGCTTCGGGAAACGGCGCCACCGGCGGGACGGTCATCGCTGCGAAGAACCCGTACAGATCCTCGTCTTGAGCCGGGACGAAGTCTCGATACCACCCAAGAATGTCGGCGGTGGCCGATGCCGGCCACGCCGTGGGACCGCAGATCACGCTGTGCACCGGATGCAAGCGGAACGTAAACGAGCTGACCACGCCGAAGTTTCCGCCGCCGCCGCGCAGCGCCCAGAACAGGTCGGGGTGCTCAGATTCGGACGCCGTCACGACGCGGCCGTCGGCCAGCACGAGCTCGGCCTCCAGCAGGTTGTCGATAGTTAGGCCATACTTGCGGGACAGATAGCCGTGGCCACCGCCGAGGGTGAGGCCGCCGACTCCGGTGCTGGAGATGATGCCGGACGGCGTGGCCAGACCATACGCGTGCGTTGCGGCGTCCACTTGACCCCAGGTCGCGCCGCCTTGGACACGTGCGGTGCGCCGTCCGGCGTCGACGTCGATGCGGTTCATCGGCGACAGATCGATGACAAGGCCGCCCTCGACAGTGCCGAAACCGGGGCCGTTGTGGCCGCCCCCGCGGACGGCAACGGCGAGGTTGGACGTCAGCGCGAACTCGAGAGCGCCAGCGATGTCGGCGACGGATCGGCAGCGCACGATCACAGCCGGCCTCTTGTCGATCATGGCGTTGTGGAGCGCCCGCGCCTCGTCGTATCCAGGGTCGTCGGGCAGGATTATCTCCGCGCCCAGCCTGGTGCGTAATTCGTCGGTTGCGGTTGTGAGGCTCATGGCCCTACCTCCTTGCTTCGCAGGTCTTGATGCCGCGACGCTACGAGGCGAGGAGGTTGTGCGTCATGACCACAACGAGGCATTTCCCAGGCATCCCACGATAGTCAGATCTGACTATCGACCTGCCAACATCGACGCGGTTACGTTGAGAGCATGGCGCAGTGGGTGCCACCACCGCTTCCCGCCGAGCTGATCGCGCGTCGCCGCGGCCCGCTCGTCGGTCGCGCTGCGGAACTCGCGGCGTTCGAGCAGGTCTGGGAGCGGGTCGAGCACGGCAGCCGCCAGGCGGTGTTCATCGGCGGTGAACCCGGGGCCGGCAAGACGCGCCTGGCCGCCGAGGTGGCCGGAACGCTGGCCGACCACGGCGTTGCGGTGCTCATGGGACGTTCGACGGCCGATACAGATGTACCGTACGCACCATTCGCCGAGGCGCTCGATCGTCTGCTGATCGTCGGTCCACCGGGTTCGATGGCGGACGCGCTGGCGGACGCGGGACCACAGCTGCGGCGGCTGACTGTCCAGGTGGATCGGCATCTGCCCGACGTCGGCCCGGCAGAGGACGTCGGCGCGGCCCGGCGCGCTCTTTTCGACGCGTTGACCGGCTTCCTGCGACGCCTGGCGATCGATCGCCCGATCGCGTTGATCCTCGACGACCTGCATTGGGCGCAGCTGCCCACCCTCGCGATGCTCGAACAGGTGCTGATCGGCTGCGCCGATATTCGCATGCTGGTGGTGGCCACGTTCCGCACCACCGAGCCGGACCGCTCCGACGAGCTCACCACCCGGCTGGCCGAACTGCACCGGTTCGACGGTGTCCGGCGCCTGGACCTCGCGGGTCTGGACACCGAGGCGATCGCCGAGTTCGTCTGCCAAACCGAGCAATTGGCCCCTGCGTCGGCGCGCACGGCCGCTGCCCTGCTGCGCGACAAAACCGGCGGCAATCCGTTCTTCTTGACCGAACTGGTCAACGACCTGGAACTCCGGGGCGGGCTAGCCACATTGAGTTCGCAACACAGGGTTCCGGCGTCGATCGGTGACGCCATCGCCCGCCGCATCGGCGGTCTGGGTGCGACCGTCCGGAAGGTCATCGAGCAGGCAGCGGTGCTGGGCGAGACGTTTGATCTACCCGCGCTCATCGCGAGCTGCGAGACCGATCTCCCCGCGACGTTGGCAGCGATCGATTCGGCCGAAGGCATCGGACTGATCCGACCGGTTCACGACTCCGATGGCGAATTCGCTTTCGTGCACGCGCTGACCCGCGAGGCTGTGGTCGATGGGATGGCGGCGTCCCAGCTGCGGATCATGCACGCGCGGGCCGCCGAAGCCCTTGAGGGGCGCGCAGATCCATCGGTTGTTCCCCGCCTGGCCAACCACTATCTGCTGGCGCACGTGCTGGGCTACCACGAGGAGGCGTTGCGATTCGCGCGTCAGGCGGCCCGGATGGCCGAACAGAGCCTGGCCTATGAGGACGCCGCGAAATGGTTCGAGCGTGCGGCATCGCTTCCCGAGCTGAGCCTCGCGGATCGGGCAAGGATGAACCTCGGTGCGGCCGCGAACCAGGTGCGCGCAGGTGATTTCTCCCGCGCGCGGACCATCTACGAACGCATTAGCGCGATGGACGACCCGCTCATCCGGCTGGAGGCAGCCGTCGGCTACGAGGACGCGAATTGGCGCCGCTGGGGCGCTGACTCGAAGGCGGCCGACCTGCTGGCATCGGCGCTGGAATCTTGCGGGTTGAACACCGACGACCCACGCTATGTGCAGGCTCTCGGCAGTTTCGGCCGAGCGCTGGCGTTCGCCGGCGAGTCGGCACATGCTCGCGAAATCGGTAGCCGCGCCATCGAACGCGCGCGGGTCGCCGAGGATCCAGCGGTTACGTTGCACACCCTCACGACGAGCCTCTGGCACGGCCTCACCCCGGAGCTATGCGAGATCCAATTGGAGCGTTCAGCCGAGGCCTCGCGGATGGCGCTAGCGCGCCGCGACTACGAGACGCTGGGGTCGGCCGCGCACTTCGGCGCCATGGTCAGCTACGTGGCCGGTCGGCCCGACGGGCTAGCCGCGTCGGCCGCCCACATGCAGCGAGCGGCCCAAGCCTGCGGGCAACCCTTCTTCGGCTTTGTCGGCGCGTGCGTCGAGCAAGCGCTGGCCTATCTGCGCGGCGACTTCGCCAGCGCTGAACGGTGGGCTGACATCGCATTGCGCATGGGTCATTCGTTCGGCGGAGACGACACCGAGGGCTCAAATGGGGTCCAGATGTTCATGATCCGCCGCGAAACCGGAGACCTAAAAACGTTCAGCGGGTTTGTCGACGGCAGCGAAACGTTCGCCGGCCGCTGGGTGCCCGGCTTGCTTGCGCTGTATACCGAGCTCAACTGCGAACGTGGCATGACCCGCGCGCTCAATCAGCTGCTCAACCGCAATCTCGGCGATCACACCGACGAAGCGCAGTGGCCGATGGAGCTGGTCTTCATGGTGGAGGCGGCCTTAGAGCTGGGCAACCGCGAAGCGGTTCACGCGCTACGCCCATTCGTTGCCCGCTATGCCGGCAAGAACCTGCTGGCCGGTCAATTCGTGGCGCTGTTCGGCAGTGCCGACCGATATCTCGCCCGGATTGCGGCGCTCGGTGGTGACGGCGCTGCGGCCGAACGCCATTTCGGCGCGGCACTTGAGATGGACCGCCGGATGGGCTCGGTGGTTCATGTCGCGGAAACGCTGGCCCGGCAGGCGTTGTTTGCGGCCTCACGCGATCACACCGAGGAGGCCCGGCGCCTGGCCGACGAGGCCCGCGCAATCGCGGCGCAGATCGGTCAGGCCCGGGTTATCGACCTGGTGGATTCGTTACTGACGACAGGACCAGACGGTCTGACGGACCGGGAGGTCGAAGTGCTGCGGCTGCTGGCCGCGGGGCTGAGCAATCGGGCGATCGGCGAACGCCTCTACATCAGCACCAACACAGCGGCCAACCATGTTCGCAGCATCCTGATCAAGACCGGCGCCGCAAATCGCACGCAGGCAGCGATGTACGCCGCCGATCACGAGCTACTCGGGTGAGACTTTCAGATGTCGGATAACGCACCGTCCGGCATAACGCGATCGCTTACCTCGACGACGACATCGGCGGGAAGACCGGCACGCGCGGCCGCGGTTCTGATGGCCTCCGGCGACGGTGCCTCATAGAGACAGTACGTCTTTCGTTTGTCCGCTGACAGAAACGAGTACAACCAGCGAACGCCCTCCTGGTCGTTGATCCGATTGATTCCATCGGCGACCTCGAAGCTGGGTTCCAGTTCCTCGGCGAAGGTGCGCTCGACCATGAATATCGGCACGGCGGACTCCTGTTCATTGACTTGGAGTCGAACCTACGCCGTGAAGAATAGTCAAGATCTGGGATCAGGCGTGTTAAAGGTTGCCAGGTTCTGCCAACGGCACCGGCCATTCAGGAAGAGGTTACACGCCTCATGGCCGAGGTTGAGTGTGGTGACGGCGTGCTTCGCCATCAAGATCTCCGTCGCCCAATACAACGTCAAGGCCACCGGCCACGTGGCCAAACTGCACCGCGACCTGTCGGTTTAGGTCCTCAGGCCAGGTTGGCCAACAGCAGCGCCTCGGCCGTCGCGGCCCGCTCCAGCACCCCCAGGTGCAGGCTCTCGTTGACGCTGTGCGCCTGCGTCGCGGGATCCTCCACGCCGGTGACCAGGATCGCCGCCTTGGGAAACGCGGCGGCGAACTCGGCGATGAACGGAATCGAGCCGCCCATGCCCATTTCGATCGGCTCGGTGCCCCATGCCTGCCGGAACGCCGCCCGGGCGGCGTCATAGACCGGCCCGCCGACATGGATGGCGTACGGCTGACCGATATCGCCGGGCGTCACGGTCACGTGTGCACCCCATGGGGCGTGCTGTTCCAGGTGGGCGCGCAGCGCGTTCAAATGCGCGGCCGCGTCACCGCCGGGGGCGACCCGCATACTGACTTTGGCCCGAGCACGCGGGATGAGCGTGTTCGACGATGCCGCAATGGATGTGGTGTCGATGCCGATCACGGTGATCGCCGGCTTGGCCCACAGTCGCTGCGGCACGGACCCGGAACCGATTTCGGTGACCCCGTTCAGTAGGCCCGATTCGGCGCGCACCCGTTCGGCGGGGTAATCCACTGCGGCGGCTGTACTTTCGTGTAGACCGGCGACCGCCACGTTGCCTTCGTCGTCATGCAGGCTGGCCAGCAGCCGGACCAGCACCGACAGCGCATCGGGGACCACACCACCCCACAGGCCGGAGTGCAGGCCGTGGTCAAGGGTGGCGACCTCGACGACACAATCGGCCAGCCCACGCAGCGATACCGTCAGCGCGGGGACGTCGGTGGACCAGTTGTCCGAATCGGCGATGACGATCACGTCTGCGGCCAACGCGTCACGATGCGCGGCCAGCAGACGGCCGAGCGACGGCGAACCGGACTCCTCCTCGCCTTCGACGAACACCGTCACCCCAACCGGAGGCTGGCCGCCGTGTGCCCTAAACGCCGCCAAATGCGTTGCGATACCGGCTTTGTCGTCGGCACTGCCGCGCCCGTAGAGTCGGCCGTCGCGTTCGGTCGGCTCGAAAGGCGGCGACGTCCACTGGGCGTGATCGCCTTCCGGCTGCACGTCGTGGTGGGCATACAGCAGCACGGTGGGCGCTCCCGGCGGCGCTGGATGCCGGGCGATGACCGCGGGTGCACCGCCCTCGCTGACGATCTGCACATCGTCAAAACCAGCTTGCGACAACAGATCCGCAGTGGCTTGGGCGCTGCGCTGCACCTGGTCGCGGCGGGCTGGGTCGGCCCACACCGACTGGATGCGCACCAGGTTCTCCAGATCGTCGCGCACCGAAGGCAGCACCTGGCGCACGCGTTCGACCAGATCGCTCATGGTCTCGAGGCTAGCGGTAGTGCCAGCGCGCCGAGGCGCGGCGCCGAAACGGCTAATCGGCTTCCAGGATGGCCACCGCAGCCGCGGTGTCGGCTTCGTGCGTCAACGACACGTGAATCGTCACGTTCTTCAGGTGTTCGGCGATGGCCCCGGTCAGCCGAACCCGTGGCCGTCCCCACATGTCGGTGATCACCTCGATGTCGCGGTGGATGTCCTCGCGCAGCACCGGCCGCTGGGAAAACCGCGATCCGGACCAGGCCTTGATCACCGCCTCCTTGGCCGCCCACCGCGCCGCCAGGTGGCGTGCCGCCGACGAACTCTTGTCCGAGGCGTCCCGCCGCTCACCGGGCGTGAAGGTTTCGGCGAAGACCGTTCCGGGCTGGTCGACCTGCTCGGCGAACTCAGTAATGGAGACAAGGTCTATCCCGACTCCGACGATGCTCATGGATTGCGAACCTATCGGATGCTCACCGGAGGTAGACGTCGCCGTCGCCCAACCGCGCCTCCGCATCGAGCAACATGGCCGCTTCCTGCCGCTTCTCCGACACCTCATGGTCGAAACGACGGTCCGCGGGGCGCTCGTACATCGGGCGGCCGCCGGCGATCGCCGAAGCCAGCCGGCGCTGTCCGGCCAGCAGACGAGCGTCGGCCCGTCGCTGGTAATCGGCCCGCTGCTCGGCGTCCAGGGTGGCCAGGAAGGCCTGCGGGTGCACCAGCGCCACCAGGCCGGACACGTGGCCGAACCCGAGGCTGGTCACCAGCCCGGCCTTCAGCGGGAACTTTCCGCCGAGCCGCAGCGTGTCGCGTATCCAGACGAAGTGCGCCGAGCCGGCCAGTTCGTCGTCGACGCAATCCAGGCTGCGGTTGGGCGGGATCACCCCGTCGCGCATGATCTGGCACAGCCCCATCATCTGGAAGACCGCCGCGCCACCCTTGGCGTGTCCGGTGAGGCTCTTCTGCGACACGATGAACAGCGGCGCGCCGTCGGAGCGCCCGAGCGAATCGGCCAGCCGCTCATGCAGTTCGGTCTCGTTGGGGTCGTTGGCCAGCGTCGAGGTGTCGTGTTTGGAGATCACCGCAACGTCGTCGGCGCCAACACCCAACTTGGCCAGCGACCGGGCCAGCGGAGAATCCTTGCCGCCACGCCCGGCGCCCAAAGCGCCCAGGCCCGGGGCCGGGATCGAGGTGTGCACACCGTCGGCGAACGACTGCGCGAACCCGACAACGGCTAGCACCGGCAATCCCATCTTGACCGCCAGATCCCCGCGGGCCAGCAGGATGGTGCCGCCCCCCTGGGCTTCCACGAAGCCCAGGCGGCGCCGGTCGTTGGGCCGGGAGAACTTCGAGTCCGCGATGCCCCGACCGCGCATCATGCCGGTGTCGGCGGTGGCCGCCATGTCACCGAAGCCGATGATGCCTTCCAGCGTCAGGTCGTCGATGCCGCCGGCGACGACCAGTTCGGCCTTGCCCAGCCGGATCTTGTCGACGCCCTCCTCGACGGACACCGCAGCTGTCGCGCACGCGGCAACCGGGTGGATCATCGCGCCGTAGCTGCCGATGTAGGACTGGACCACGTGTGCGGCAACGATATTCGGCAGCACTTCCTGGAAGATGTCGTTGGGCTTGCTACGGCCCAGCAGGTTGCCGTGGTACATCGTCTGCATCGACGCACCGCCGCCCATGCCGGTGCCCATGGTGTTGGCCACCAGGCTCGGGTGCACGTAGCGCATGACCTCGGTCGGGCTGAACCCGGCGGTCAGGAATGCGTCGACGGTCGCGACAATGTTCCACACCGCAAGCCGATCGACCGAAGTCGCCATGTCGGGGCTGACACCCCACACCGTCGGATCGAAGCCGGTCGGGATCTGCGCGCCGACGGTACGCGACAGGTTGATATTGCGCGGCACCCGGATTTCGGTGCCCGCCTTGCGGATCACCTGCCAGTCGGTGGAGTCGGGCACCGGCCGGACGACGGTGTGCTCGGGGTCGAACTGGGCGAACCCGCGAGCATCGGCCTCGCTTGACACCACGAAGCTGAAGTCCTTGTCCAGGAACACGCTCACCAGCAGCGGCGAAGAGTGATCCGAGCCGATCGCACCGTCCGCGACGAACTCGCGGATGCCGACGCGTTCCACCACGGTGTCGTGGTAGCGCTCGACCAGCTCGGCCTCGTCGACCAGATCGCCGGATTCGGTGTCATACCAACCGGGTTGGGGGTCGTCTTCCCAACGGATCAGCCCGGTGGTCCAGGCCAGCTCGAGTACGCCGGCGGCCGACAGTTCGTTGTCGACCTCCATTTCGAAGCGAGTGCGCGACGAGCCGTACGGACCGAGTTCGGCACCGCCGACGATGACCACCAACTCGGCGGGGTCGACGGCGAGGTCGTCCCACACCGGCGGCGGGGCCGGGGTGTAGCCGCGCGGCGGGGACGGCAGCGCAGCGATGGTGCCCTCGTCGACGGTCTCATCGTCGGATCCGCCCTCTGCGGCCTTCGCCGCATGCTCCTCGCGGGCCTTGGCGGCCAGTTCGGCCATATCCAGGTCGGCTTCGCCGAGCCCGCCGGTGAAGTCCACCTTGATCGGCGCGGAGGCGGCTGCCGCCTTTGACTCGATGTCGCAGAGCCCAAGCAGCAGGTCGGCCATCTCGTCGGTGGAATACGTTGTCACACCGGCTTCTTCGACGGCGCTGACGATCGCGTCGTTCTGTCCCATTAGCCCGGTGCCACGGGTCCAGCCGATCAGCGCATGCGCCAGGCTGACTCGCTGCGCCCATGACGACTCGGCCTGCCACCGGGTCACCACCGCGTCCAGCGCCGACTTGGCTTCACCGTAGGCGCCGTCGCCGCCGAACATGCCGCGGTTGGGCGAGCCGGGCAGCACCACGTGCAGCCGCGAGGCGATGTCGCGCTCGGCGCCGATTCGGGACAGGCCGCCGATCAGCCGCTGCACCGCCCACAGCAACACCTTCATTTCCATCTCCGAGCGTGAACCGGCCTCGGACAGGTCGCCGGCCACCCGCGGCGCCGCGAACGGGAACAGCAGTGTGGGGGTCTGCGCGTCCTTGATGTGAATCGACTGCGGGCCAAGGCTTTCGGTCTGCTCACTGCCGACCCATCCGACGAGCGCGTCGATGTCGGAGTAAGACGCCATGTTGGCCGCCACCACCCACAACGCGGCGCCGAAGCGGGCGTGGTCGCGGTAGAGCGCCCGGTAGAAGGCCAGCCGCTCGTCATCGAGCTTCGACGTCGTCGCGATGACGGTGGCGCCGCCGTCGAGTAGCCGTCCGATCACTGACGCGGCGATCGAGCCCTTCGACGCGCCGGTCACCACCGCGACTTCGTCGTTATAGCGGCCCTGGTCCGGGTTCTCCGCACCGGCAGCGATCCGGCCGTACAGCGACGCGTGGATCTGACGGCCGGCTGCCAATGCCTTGCCCTGCCACCAGGTCGCCTGGGTCGCGACCACGTGGCCTGCGCCCTCGAACCGCTCCGACAGCCGCGCCCAGTCGGCGTTGGCCTCGTCGTCGTCGATCAGCCAGAGCCTGACCAGGTCTTCGCGAGCGCTGGCCCAGCGGTCGTCGAACACCACGGCCTTCTTGCCGTCGAACACCGGCGCCACCAACCGGGGCCAGTCCGCGCCGAGTTCGGTGGTGACCAAGTCGATCAGCTCGGCGTCGCTAGTGGCCGGCGGCACGCTGACCGCGTCGTCCAACCCCAGCTGACCCAGCACCAGCCGGGCCGCCGACGCGAGCACCCCGTCGCGACCGGTGATCTGCTCGGTGAACTCACCCAGCGCGGCGGCATCGACGGTCGCACCGCCGCCACCACCGGTCGACGGCAGCGCCACCGCAATCCCGCGGCGTGCGCCCACCGCCGCGACCGCGGCGTCGACGACCTTGTCGACGGCGGCAGCGTCGGCCAGCGCGCCCTCGTGCAGGTTCCCCAATGCGCCGCCGCGAACGCTGGTGCCCTCGCGGGTCCCGAGCGCGACCTCGACCGTCACGTGTCTAACCCATCCGTCGCCAAGCTCCCAGGTCTTCTTCACCCGCTCGGCGATGGCCGCGGGCCGCTTGCCGGACGGGCCGAGAACCGTGCGCAGTTGGTCGTTGACCGCGTCGGAAAGGACTGGCCCGTAAGGCTTATACGTGCGTGCCAGCTTGGTGACCTGCGAGCGCAACCCGGCCAGGTCGGCCTCGGCGGCACCGTCGATGGCGCCCAGGTTCAGCTCGGAACCCAGGTCGACCAGCAATTGGTTACGCCGCGAAGACGCACCGTCAGTGATGGACTCGATGGAGTCCAGCTCCTCGATCTGGTCGAGACGCATCTTGGCGGAGAGCGCGATCAGCGCCAGCGTTGCGTCGGCGGCGTCGAACGGAATGTCGTCGGGCCGAGGTGCACCCGACGGTGCGGTGGCCGGTGCCGGTGCCGGTGCGGCCTCGACGCTGACCGCAGCTTCAGCCGCGCTGGAGTCATCAACCTCCGCGACGTCGTCGGGCTCGGGGTCGGTGTCGGTGGCGAACAGCACGGCGGCGTCGCGCTCGGCGTTGAGCACTTCCACTGTGCTGTGGGCATATTCGGGCAGCTTGAGGGTGTTGGTAGCCAGTCCGGTGACCGTCGGCGCGGACTTCACGCCGATCTCGACAAACCGCTCCACACCCAGGCCGCCTGCCGCCTCCTCGGTGAAGAGCAGATCCTGGGTCTCGATCCAGCGCACCGGGCTGGCGAACTGCCAGGCCAACAGCTCAATGACGACTATCCGCGCCAGCTCGCGCGGCCGTTCGGCGCGCCAGGTGTCGTAGTCGGCGAGGATCTCGTCCAGCGGCTCGGCCGGCACTAGATCGCGGATCTCCTGGATGAAATCGCGGTCGAGGGTGAAGGGCCGCGGCACCAAGTTAGGGATGTAGCGCCCGATGATCAGATCGGGATCCTTGTCGCGCGGCATGACCCGCTCCAGTGACCGGCGGAAATCGGCCACACCGACTCGCAGCACTCGCGAGTGGAACGGCACGTCGATGCCCGGCACCAGGATGAACGAGCGTCGACCGCCGGAGAGCTCACGGCGCCGCTCCACCTCAGCTTCCAGTGCCTCCAGCCCTAGCACCGTGCCGGCGATCGCGTACTGCGAGCCGCGCAGGTTGAAGTTCACGATCTCCAGAAACTCTCCGGTACGCGCGCGAAATCTCCTGGACAAACCCCGGCACGTCGGCGTCGTCGAGATCGATCTGCGACGGGCGGATCGCGGCCAGCCGGTAGTTCGAGCGGCCCAGCTCGTCGCGCGGCACGATGTCATGCATTTTGGAGCCGCGGTGAAACACCGTCTCCAGCAACCCTTCGAGCTCGTACATGCCCGTCACGCAGGCCAGCGCGGTGTACTCGCCGACGGAGTGGCCGCAGGCGATGGCATCCTCCACGAACGCGCCCTGCTCGCGCATCTCGGCGACTTGAGCCGCCGCAACCGTCGCCATGGCGACCTGGGTGAACTGAGTCAGGTAGAGCACGCCCTCGGGATGGTGGTAGTGCACGCCGCTGGCGATGATGCTGGTCGGGTTGTCGCGCACCACGTGCAGCACGGAGAAACCCAGCGTGTCGCGGGTGAACCTGTCCGCCTTGTCCCACACTTTGCGGGCCGCCTTGGAGCGGGCCCGGACTTCCATGCCCATGCCCTTGTGCTGAATGCCCTGACCCGGGAACGCGTAGACCGTCTTGGGCGCGGCCAGCCGCGCCGTCGCCGACATCACCAGGTCTGAACCGATCCGGGCAGCAATCTCTAAAACCTCTGCGCCCTGGTCGATTCCGACCCGGTCGACGCGGAAGTCCACCTCGTCGCCGGGTCGCACCATGCCCAGGAACCGGGCCGTCCAGCCGACCAACCGGGCCGGCGGACGGGCCTGGCCGTCGGTGGCGGTCACCACATGTTGCGCCGCTGCCGACAACCACATTCCATGCACGATCGGCGATTCCAGACCGGCCAGCAGTGCGGCGGCCCGATCGGTGTGAATCGGGTTGTGATCACCGGACACCTCCGCGAACGGCCGCATGTCGACCGGCGCGGTAAGCGTGACGTCCCGTCTGCGGCGCCGCGGGGTGTCGGTGGCGTTCTCGGATACCGCGCCACCGGCCCGCGGCGGGTCGGTCAGTTCGGCAGCGCCGGTGCGGCCACGAATCGCGAACCGCTCCTCAAGGGTGGCAAGCACCGTGCGGTCCGCTGCGGCGACCGTCACCGAGATCGGGACGACTCGGCCGACTTCGGTATCGGTGGCCACCGAAGCCGTTGCAGTGACTGTTAATTCGGCCGGCACGGTGGGCAGCGCGGCGACCAGGTGAGCGGCATGGTCCAAGTGCACCAAGCTCAGTAAGCCTTCCACGACCGGGACACCTGCGCCGGTCACCGCGGAACCGATGGCCGCGAAGACTGCGGGCCAGCACCGACCGACCAGAGCGTCGGGCACGGTGGTGAGGGTCGGCGCCAGCGCCTCGCTGAAGATGGCAGTGACGCCAGTGTGGTCGGCCACCCGCTCGGGGTCCCACTGCACGGTGACGGTGGCGGTCCCGTTGTGCACCCGCGGCAGCGTCTCGGGGCCGTCGGCACCGGCGGCGATCGCGAGCACCGAACGCATGGCTTCGATCGCGTCTTTGGTGCGGATAACCGGAATTCCGCCGTCAATCATGCTGGCGGGCAAGCTGAATCGGATATCGATCCAAATGCCCGCGATCGGCACACTCAAGACAACCTGGTCACCGTCGGTTAGCAGGCGCGCCCCGGTGGACGAGTGAGTGGCTCGTGGCTCTTCGGGTCCGTCGTGCACCTGCCAATCGCCGGGGTCGGCGATGCGGTGCACGGGGTTGGTGGCGACGCGGCCGGCCCACAGCACATCCGGCGCGTCGAGCACGCTGGCCAGCGGCCCGCGCACATCGATGCGACCCTGCCGCCGCGCGGTGACCGGCGTGGGCTCGGCCCCGGTGGACACCACCTCGTCGATCGCGGCTTGCTCGTAGCGGTCCAACAGCTCGCCGACGGGTTCGTCGAGCCGGGTGATGCCGGCGACCGCCGCAGTGCCGGGGATGATGCACACCTGGTCGGCGTCGTACCGGGCGTCGTGTGCCTGCCACAGCGAATCGCTTCGCCACCAACGCCGTACGTCTTTGTCGATGACCGGCACGAAGTTGACCGGCTTGCCCAGCGTCTTGCACAGCGTCACGAAGAACGGCACATCAGCCGGGTGCAGTTGAACGGTCTCGGCGTCCGGATAGCGGGCAAGCAGCGCGGCGATGGCCTGGTCGGGGTTCTCCAGCAACTGCCGAGCCGCTTCGTCCGAACTGGCGAACAGGGTTTCGATGGGCCCGGAGTCCTGCGGGTGCAGCCGCGCCTCGGCGCGTTGCAGCATCTGCTCGAACCGGTCGCGCCAGGTGTCGGCCAGCCAGGAACTGCCCGGCTCGGCGGTATCGGCTGTGCTGTCGCCGTCGCCGATGGTCAGCTCGACGTAGCGCTGCAACCACTGCAGGTAGGTCATCTCGTCGACGTCACCGAAGTACGGCTTGGCGGTGTTGGCCATCGCGGCGATGAGCTCGTCGCGGCGCGCGGCGACCGCCTCCGCGTCTCCGGCGACCTCATCGAGCAGCCGGCCACAGCGGGAGGCGGTGTTGTCGATCTCGTGGATGTCGGCGCCGAGCTGGCTGCGGCTGGAAGCCATGCCGCCCTGGGCTTTTCCGGCGCTGATCCACTGGTCGGTGCCCTGCGTCTCGACCAGCATGCGCTTGACCGACGGCGACGTGGTCGACTCTTTGGTCGCCATCGCGCCGGTGCCCACCAGAATGCCGTCGACGGGCATCAGCGGGAAGCCGTAGGACTGGGCCCAGCGCCCGGACAGGTATTCGGCTGCCCGCTCGGGAGTGCCGATGCCGCCGCCGACGCAGACGGTGATGTTGGGTCGCGACCGCAGCTCCGAATACGTGGCCAGCAGCAGATCGTCAAGGTCTTCCCAGGAGTGATGGCCGCCGGCACGTCCGCCCTCGATGTGCATGATGACCGGCTTGGTCGACACCTCGGTGGCGATGCGGATAACCGAGCGGATCTGCTCGACGGTGCCCGGCTTGAACACCACGTGGCTGATCCCGATCTCGTTGAGCTCGTCGATCAGCTCGACGGCCTCTTCCAGCTCGGGGATGCCGGCACTGACGACCAGGCCGTCGATCGCCGCACCGGACTGGCGGGCCTTTTGCACCAACCGTTTTCCGCCGACTTGCAGCTTCCACAGATACGGGTCGAGGAACAGCGCGTTGAACTGGTAGGTGCGACCGGGCTCAAGCAGGCCCGAGAGCTCCTCGATGCGGTCGTTGAAGATCGGTTCGGTGACCTGGCCGCCGCCGGCGAGCTCGGCCCAGTGCCCGGCGTTGGCTGCGGCGGCGACGATCTCGGCGTCGACGGTGGTCGGGGTCATCCCCGCCAGCAGGATCGGTGACCGGCCGGTCAGCCGGGTGAACTTCGTCGAGAGTTTGACCCGACCGTCGGGCAGGCTGACCACCGATGGGGCATAGCTCGACCAGGGCCGGGCCACCTCGGGAACGGCGCCGATGGTGAAGAGGTTGCGCTGACCGCCGCGGGTCGCCGCGGGCACGATCCCGATGCCGAGACCGCGGATCACCGGCGCGGTCAGCCGGGTCAGCATATCTCCGGGTCCCAGGTCGAGAATCCATCGAGCGCCTGCCTCGTGGACCCCGATGACCTCGTCCACCCAGTCGACCGGCTGTACCAAAATGGACTCGGCCATAGCGCGGGCCAACCCGACGTCGAGGCCGACCTTCTCCGCCCAGCCGCCGACGATGTCGATGCTGTCGGCGAGCCGTGGCGTGTGGAAGCCCACCTCGACCTCTACCGGGTCGAAGACCGGTGCGAAGACGTCGCCGCCGCGGACTTTGTTCTTGCGGTCGGCTTCCTCCTTCTCCGAGATCTGCTTGCAGTAGAGCTCGAAGCGGCCCAGCTGCTCGGGGGTTCCGGTGATGACGACCGAGCGCCGGCCGTTGCGGATCGACAGAACCGGCGGCAGCACCGTGCGGACGTCTTGGGAGAACTCTTCGAGCAACCGGTAGATGCGCTCAGGGTCGGCGTTGCTGACCGACACCATCGGCGAGCGATCCCCAAGGACGGAGATTCCGCGCCGGCGGGCCACCAGCGTGCCGGCGGCGCCGATCAGCTGCGCCAGGGCCAGCAGCTCAATATCGCGTTCCCCAGCGGCTTTCAGAGATTCGACCGCCAGTACGCCTTGCGAGTGCCCAACGACGGCCACGGGCGGGGTGGCCGTCAGGTCCATGCCTTGCCGCGCCAGGGTGCGCACCGCGGCGATCTGGGTCAGCAGGACGCCGGGCACCGAGACCGCGGCCGAGGTCAGTTGCTTGGCGGACGGAACCGGGTCTTCGGCAGCCAGTGCGCGGACCCAACGCAGCGGCTCAAAGCCGATCGGACGCACCACGACGAGCTCTTTGGCGACGGGCTCGAGCAGCAGGTCCACTTCGCCAACCAGCGTCGCCAGCTCGGATTCGATGCCTGCCGAAGACACCAGCTCTTCCAGCGTCTCCAGCCACGCGCTGCCTTGCCCACCAAACGCGACGACGTAGGCCTCGCCGGCGGTGAGACGATCGACTAGAGCATGAGTGCCCTGCGTGGCCTGCGCGGTTATCCCGTCGAGGTCAGAAGACACTCGGTGGTGCTCGTAGATCGTCACGTGCGTATCTCCCTTAAAGCGCTGATCCATCACCTGCGTGTCAGAGCCGCGCTGCCCCGTAGATGCCGTCCAAAACCCGATTGAGCCCCCGTCAAACCGGCCACGTCTCGACTGACCCGGCTTCGGCGGGCCGAGCCGAAGGGGTGTTATCGGCTGCCATAAGAGTGTCATAAGAAATCGCGGCGTTTCCGCCGTGATTCGGTTACTGATGAGTACTACGCACGAGTAATGGTGGGCTAGGTAACACTCCGCTCAACGGCGGCCGACACCGTCTGGAACAAACCTGCTGCATGCAGGTGGTTACGGTCGAGTAGCTATAACAGTGCAGATCAAGGCAGTATTGTTATGCAATCGTTACCTTGAAAATCTGCGCTCCATCGAGAGCGGCGGTCCGCACCTGATGCCGCATCGCAGCGCGCTGCACGGGAATCGGGCCGCCGGACCGGCCGGGAGGAGTTTGCTGGAACCTTACCCGCGAGTCAGCTCAGGCCCACTGGCCGAACTGGGGCTTGCAGATGTTGTTGATGTCAACCCCGACACCGCCGACGTTGCGCTTGTCGATCTCGACCTGGTGCAGATTCGCGGCGGGGTGGGTGCGGCCCCCCGGTGAGCCCCAGTTGTGCTGCCAGAAGTATGAGCCCAGGCCGTCCTGCAGCGCCCAGTCGATGGTTTTGGAGTTGCCGTACACACCGACCCGTTGGTGGCCGAGTACCGACTCCCAGCCTCGCAGGTAGGGAGCGACCTGCTGCTTGTACTGCTCGTAGGACGGGTCATCGTCGATAGAGGCGTAGATGGGGGCGCCGGGGGGACCACCGGCGGCCATGTGCAGTTGCCACCCGCGCTTGGCGTGCGTGACGCCCGCGCCTTGACCGCCCAGCCAGTCGGCGGAGCTCTCCTTGCCGTACTGGTAGCAGGACACGATCTTGAGACCGCTCTGGTTGAGATCGCGCGCTTCGGTGATTTGCATTGGCTTGCCCAGCATCCAGTTGCCCCCGGGCCGGCGATCCGATACGTAGCGGATGGACCCCAGGGCGCCGGCCGCCCTGATCTGGCTGGCGGGTATCACCCCGGCCGCATAGTCCAGCAAGACACCCGGGCCGTCCGCCGAGGCCGACGGGGCACGCAGCGACTCCGCCGCGACACCGAGGCCGATCAAGGCGGGTGTTACGGCGGCGAATTTCAGCACGTCGCGCCGAGACACTGACACGTGTCACAGAGTACGACAAATGCATCAATTACCACATCAACGCCACTCGTCACATCTGTATCAGGATCGGCGGGCGAGCACCGGAACCCTTGGCTTCCCGCTCCAGTCTGTACGATCCTCCCCATGCCGCTGGTCAATGGGGCGACGGCCGCCGGATTCCACATCGTTCGGCTGCTCGGGTCCGGGGAGATCGGTGAGCTCTATCTGGCCGAGCACCCGCGGTTGCCTCGCCAGCAGATGCTTCAGCTGATTCCGGCCGATGCCTCAGTCGACCTGGATTACCGCAAACGGTTCACCGAAGAGTCCGACCTGGCAGCAGCGCTGTGGCACCCGCACATCGTCGGCCTCACCGACCGGGGCGAGTTCGAGGGCCAGTTGTGGCTTTCGATGGACTACGTCGACGGCGCCGACGCGGCCCAGCTGCTAGGCGACAGCTATCCCGATGGCATGCCACCGAAGATGGTGATCGAGATCGTGTCCGCGATCGCGGACGCCCTCGACTACGCACACGACCGCGGGGTGGTGCATCGCTATGTGAATCCGAGCAACATTCTCGTCAGCAAATCGCCATCCGACAGGCGACGAATTGCGCTTCTGGGCTTTGGCATCGCGCGGCGCCTCGGTGACACCAATACCCTGAGCCGCGCGAACGTGATTATCGGGATCGCGAGCTACTCCGCGCCCGAGCAGCTGATGGATGACGTCGTCGACGGCCGAGCTGACCAATATGCACTGGCGGGCACCGCTTTTCATCTCTTGACCGGATCGCCACCGTTCGCACACTTCAATCCCGCCGTGCTGATCAGCAAGCACCTCAACGACCGGGCGCCGCTGCCAAGTGATGTGAGACCCGACCTGACTGACTTCGATGCGATCTTTGCCCGCGCACTCGCGAAAGATCCCATTGACAGATTTCGGCGGTGTCGAGACTTCGCCAAAGCACTTGAGGCGACCTGCGGCGCCAGGTCACACTTCCGGGGTGCGTCCGCTTTCCAACAGGCGTCCGATCTCCGAGATGCTGGAGCCACCGCCTTACTCGCTGTGCCAGAGAGCGACGGTGTGGCACCGACCGAACCAGCCGCACCCGCTCCCCCTGACGCAGTGGCACCGACCGAACCGGCTGCACCCGCTCCCCATGAAAGCGACGACGCTCTCGGCCCGACAGATGTTCTGCCAGACACTGAAGTTGACGATGTCATCACGTCCGCGGAACCAGCTGTATCCGGCGCCATCGATGATGACACGTCTACGGCGTCGCACAGTCGTCGGATGCTGCATACAACGGCGATCGCCGGCACGATCGTGGTTGTGGTGCTGGCATGGTTCTTAGCTGTCAGGGCTCTGCGCTCTGCCTCTGAATCAAACGACACGCCAACTAGTGTCGAAACCACATCCGCAGAGCCCACAACCCCGCGCGTCCCCCCGACACCGGCGACGGCCACCCCGTCGCCGGCGATGGCTACTCCGCCCCCCGCACCCCCGGCACCCGCGCACGCCATCCCGCCAGCCATGATCACCCCGCCGGCACCTGCGGCGACAACGCCGCCAACGACCAGACCGTCGCCGCCTACGACGACCACTCCGCCAGCCAGCTCACCCTCACCGCGACACACGGCAGTGCCGCCAACGACCGGGCCGCAGTCCACGCCGCCCATGGCTGGCGTGGACACCCGGCCGGCCATCGGCATGCCCTGCGGCCCCGAACAGACGGGGGCGACAACCGTCTCGAACGCAGGCGGTCCGGTCAGCTGTGTGGGCACGCCCGGCGGATCCGCGTGGGAACCCCCCGGAGGGTGACTGGCGGCACCCGGCGATCCGCGATCGTCAGCCCTCCGTGATTACTTCTTGTAATTGCTAAGTTTATAAAGTTACCGTCAAGAGAGTGTGACCGACGGTGGAGGACCGCTGATGGAACGCGACCAACTCATCGACTTGACCCGACGCGCCGTGAAGCTGGCGCGCGACAAAACGACCGACCTCGCGCCGGCCGAACATGCCGTCCAGGCCAGCGAGTACACGTCGATCGAACGTCACCAACGGGACACCGCGATGCTGATGGCCAGCCCGCAGCTGGTCGGTTATGTATCCGAATTGCCGGAGCCGGGGTCCTACTGCACCAAGTCGGTCATGGGGCGATCCGTTCTGCTGACCAGAACCTCCGCCGGTTCGGTCAAGGCGTTCAACAACATCTGCGTGCATCGGCAATCGCAAGTGGTCACTGGTTGCGGTACCGCGAAGCGGTTCACCTGCCCCTACCACGCTTGGACGTACGACAACACCGGCCGGTTGGTCGGGCTGCCCGGCCGGGAAGGCTTCCCGGGTGTGCAGGTGCGCTCCGACGGCCTGACCGAGCTACCCGCTGCCGAGTTCGCCGGATTCCTCTGGGTGGCACTCGATCCCGACACAACGCTGGACGTCTCCGCACACTTGGGTCCGCTCGCCGAAGAACTCGACTCATGGGGCATCGGGCGCTGGTCGCCGCTGGGCGAGAAGGTCCTCGACTCGCCGATCAACTGGAAACTGGCCGTCGACACCTTCTCGGAGAACTACCACTTCGCCACCGTCCACAAGGAGACCTTTGCAACGATCGCGCGCAGCAACTGCACGGTGTTCGATTCGTTCGGGCCGCATCACCGGTTGATCTTTCCGCTGAACTCCATCCTGGATCTGGAGAACCTTCGCGAAGACCAGTGGGACCCGTTCCAGAACATGGTGGTGATCTACGCGCTGTTTCCGAACATCGTGCTGTCGGTAACCATCGCCAACGGCGAGGTGTTCCGGATCTATCCGGGTAATGAGCCCGGCAGATCCGTCACCGTCCACCAGAATTCGACACCGCTGGACACTTCCGACGAATCCATGGCCGCGGGAGCCCAAGCCGTCTTCGACTATGCCCATGCCACCGTGCGCGATGAGGACTACCGGCTCGTCGCAGGTCTACAAGCCAACCTCGAATCCGGCGCCCGTGATCACCTGTTGTTCGGCCGCAACGAACCCGGGCTGCAGCATCGCCATCTGTCTTGGGCGTCCTGGCGCCCGGCTACCGCGCCGGCGTCGTCAGCTGTCGACGGATAGCGCCTCGATCAGAGCTTCGACGACATCCCGGGCACCCGCACGATCCGAGGGCAGCTCTGCGAGCTTGTTCTGCAACAACTTTCGTGCTTGCGATCGATGCCCCGAGGCGACCAATGGCCGCACCTGATCGACCAAGTTGACCAACTGCGGGTCGGCCGGACTGAGATCCTCGACGGTGTCGGCCAGCACATCGATCAGCTCCCAATCCCGGTAGAGTGCCAGCGAGCGCTCGTAGAATGCGAAGCCGCTCACCGGCTCTCCCCGCAGCGTTCCGCGGTAGCGATACGGCCCTTCCATGTATTCGATCGGCAGGGCGTGCGCCGGCGCCGCCACCAGAGGTTCTCCGGTGAGATCCAGTTGCAAAGTGGCACACCGCAGCCGGTGACGGTCAGGCATGAACCGGGTCGACGCCAGTGGCCGCACCAGCGGCCGGATCGAATTCGGCCATCGGACGTAGCTGCTCACGGTGACCTCGACGTCCTCCGCGCACTCCGGAGCCATCGCCGGGTCGGGGTAACTCACCGTCACACCCGTAAATGGGTGCAGCGCATTGCCGTCCGTCCGGTCGAACTGCCGCCAGATGCTCATATCGACGCCGTTGTCCAGGTTGATCGTGCGCCATTCGTGCGAGCGCGCACGCGGATCTCCCCCGGTCCCCCCGCCGCCAGCGTATCTGGGGAACCACTGCCGATCGACGTGTCCTGCACTGCCGCTGACCCGTTCATACAGCTCACCCCAGCGCAGCGTCCCATGCATCGCCATCCCGGTCTGGAAATACGAATAGGTGTCGTGCTGGCCGAAGCAGATGATCTTGCCGTTGAGCGTGTCCGCGCCGACCGGTACCGGCGCGCGGGTTGGCGTAACGGTCAAGTCCAGTTCCATTGGCTGACCCGCCTGGTCGGCACCGAACAGGCTGACTCGGTAGGTGTAGGGCAGCAGTTCGCCATTGTCGTCACGGCAGGCTGTCCACGCCGCCGTCCCGGCGCTGCTTTCGTAGTGAATGTCAAGATATCCGGCTGCCATCGACATCTTCGGTCGCGCATCGGGCTGCATGTTCTTCGGCGGCATGTCGTAATCGGTGTAGGTGCCGTATTCCCCGGTGTCGCAATCGAATAGCGCCATGGTGTAGAAGTCGGCGACGACCGTCCCACCCGGGCGGTTCTTGTTGAAGATGGTCAGGAACGCGAACGAGCGACCTGTCGTCCCGGTCAGCTCGCCGGCGATGAACCAGGTGTCGGACTCCTGGTCGACGTGTTCGCCTTCGGCGGCGGGGAAATCCAGCGCGCTGTCGTTGTGGACCAGCCGGAACGGGTATTTGCGCCAGTCGTTGCTCATGTCATTCCTCGGGGACATCGATCGCGTCGTACTTATCGGCTCCAAGGAACTCGCGCACCTTGTCGATGTGGTCGTCGGCGCCCAGCTCAAGCGTTTCGGCGGCCAGGCCGTAGTCGATAATCGCGACCGCCGCCTGAGCGATGTGCTTAGAAAACGCCCGTTTGGTGGTCTGCAGTGCGCGGGCCGGCTGGGCCGCCAGCCGCGCGGCAAGTTGCAGCGCCTCGTCCATCAGGGTGTCGGCGGTGGTGACGCGATTGGCCAGGCCTAGATCCACCGCCAAGTCAGCCGGAATGCGCTCACCGGTGTAGATGTACTCCTTGGCGCGGATCAGGCTGGTCATGTAAGGCCAGAGCAACGCGCCGCCGTCGCCCGCGGTCAGCCCGATCGAGACGTGTGGGTCGCACAGATAGCTGCGCTCGGACATCAACACTAGGTCACAACACAATGCCAGCGATGCGCCCAGCCCGATAGCGGGGCCGTTGACCGCGGCGACGACGGGCAGCCGAAAGTTGATCATCGCGTTGAGGATGTCCGAGGCCTGCGCTGAGATGTCATACCGCAGGGCAAGGGAGCGGTGCTGAGCCTTCAGGAACGCGAAATCGCCTCCGCCGCTGAAGGTTTTGCCGGCACCGGTGAGCACCACGCAGCGGGCTTCGGTGTCGCGCTCCAAGTCGCGCCACACGTCGAGCAGCTTGTGATGCAGGGTCGCGTCGATGACATTGTGAGCATCTGGACGGTTGATCGTGACGATCCGCACGGCGCCGTCCGTTGTCACCCGAAGTTCGTCGCTCACGTCGGCCTTCACTATTAGCCCGGGGCTCCTGCCTGGCTTTTTTGCTATGTTAGCATCAATAGCGAAAATTGCCGTCGCCTTTTCAGAGGTGGTGTCCCAATGCCGGAAACCAGTGATCACCGTTGCTATGACAAGCTTTTCGTTGGAGGACACTGGCGCGAGCCGTCCACCCGGAACCGGATAGCGGTCATCTCCCCGCATTCCGAAGAGACGATCGGCGAGGCTCCCGCCGCCGCCCCGGCAGACGTCGACGCCGCGGTCGCCGCCGCGCGAGAGGCGTTCGACCACGGTCCGTGGCCACGACTGGACCCGAGCGAGCGGATGCGCAAGGTCGAAGAGCTCGCGAAGATCTACTCCGGTCATCTCGAAGAGATGGCCGACCTGATCACCGACGAGATGGGTTCACCGCGCAGTTTCAGCCGGCTGGGCCAAGCGACGGCAGCGGTGTCGCTGATTCACCTCGCACTGGCAGTCGCCCGCGACTTTCCCTGGGCCGAACGCCGCCAAGGAGTGCTCGGCGAAGTGCATCTGCGGCGAGCCCCGGTCGGCGTGGTCGGGGCGATCGTGCCGTGGAACGTGCCGCAATTTTTGATCATGCCCAAGTTGATTCCCGCCCTGATCGCCGGTTGCACCGTCATCGTTAAGCCCGCGCCCGAAACACCTTTGGATGCTTTGTGGTTGGCCGAGATGATCGAGCAGCTGGACCTGCCCGACGGCGTCGTGTCCGTGTTGCCCGGGGGCACGGATGTCGGCGAGGCGCTGGTGCGCCATCCGGGTGTGGACAAGATCTCGTTCACCGGGTCGAGTGCGGTGGGACGCCGGATCGCCGCGCTGTGCGGCGAGCAGCTCAAGCGCGTCAGCCTGGAACTCGGCGGCAAGTCCGCGGCGATCATCCTCGACGATGCCGACATCGACAAGACGGTCAAGAGCCTGAAGAGCGCGAGTCTGATGAACAACGGCCAGGCGTGCGTCGCGCAGACCCGCATTCTGGTCAGCGAACGACGTCACGACGAGGTCGTCGACGCGCTAGCCGACATGATGTCGGGTCTGCAGGTGAGCGATCCGTCCGACGAGGCGACCGACGTCGGACCTCTGGTTGCTCAACGCCAGCAGCCCGGGTGCAGGACTACATCAGGTCCGGGGTTAAAGAGGGCGCCCGCATGGTCCTTGGCGGCGAGGATGCGCACCAGCGAGCGCGGCTGGTATGTGCGGCCGACGCTGTTCGACGGCGTCACCAACGACATGCGCATCGCGCGGGAGGAGATATTCGGCCCCGTGCTGAGCGTGCTGACCTACCGCGACGAAGACGATGCAGTCCGCATCGCCAACGACAGCGACTATGGTCTGGCCGGATCGGTGTGGACCGCCGATGTCGCACACGGCCTCGAAGTCGCCGCGAGCGTGCGTGCCGGCACCTACGGCATCAACATGTACACCCTCGACATCGGCAGTCCGTTCGGCGGTTTCAAGCAATCGGGCATCGGCCGTGAGTTCGGCCCGGAGGGCCTGCACGAGTATGTCGAGCTGCAGTCGGTGATCAGCAAAGGGGCAATGCCGCCACTGCCGGTGACGACTATTGGGCAACAAGTTGCGATTGCTACGCCGACTGGTTGCGAGATCGGTTGTCGAGGAAGTCGATAACGGCCTCGCTGACCGCGGCGGGGACATCGACGTGGGCGAGTGCGAGGATCGGTCAAGCCGGTGCAGGGCCGTTGGACGTCATCGCGCATCGGCGGATGCTACCCGGCGACTGCCCAGTTGTGCTGGTAGCCGCGTGAATCCGTGCAAGTTGACCAGACCACCCCGTTGTATGGGTGCCACCAGGCGCAGATCGGGGAACGTTTCGAAGAGTGCGCGCAGGGCGGTGGCGCCTTCGATACGGGCCAAGGCGGCGCCGAGGCAAGCATGCACGCCGGAGGCGAACGCCAGGTGCTCGCGTGCGTTGGGCCGGCTGATATCGAAGCTGTTGGGATCGGGGAACGCGTATGGGTCGCGATTCGCTCCCCCGAGCAGCAGGGCGACCATGTCGCCGGCGGCGATGTGACGTCCGGCGATTTCGACATCGCACCCAGCGGTGCGCGCGGTCATCTGGACGGGGCTGTCGAACCGCAGGATCTCCTCGACGGCCGCGGGCCACAAGTCAGGGTCATCGCGCAACCGTGCCAGCTGCTCAGGGTGTTGCAGCAGCACGACGATGCCATTGCCGATCAGGTTCACCGTGGTCTCAAAGCCCGCGCCGACCAGCAGCGCAGCATTTGCGGTGAGCTCACGATCGGTGAGGGTGCCGTCGGCGGCCATCCTGCTGAACGGATTGTCGCCCGGCCCACCGGTGCGCACCTGGTGAAAGCGCTCACGTAGGTCCTCATCGGCGCCTCGCAGCCCATCGATGGCACGGCGGTAGGTCTTCCAGCCGATCCCGACATCCAACAGCGGGGCGCCACTGTGACCCCACTCGAGCATGCGCGGGTGGATGTCGGGGGGCAGGTCGAGGATCTCGGCAATAATCGCGACCGGCAGTTGAGCGGCGAAGTCGGCGATCAGGTCAGGGTTAGGTGTGGCGGCGATCCGATCTATCAATTCCCTGGTGACCTCGACCACCCGCGTACTCAGCGTGCCGATGGCACGCGGGGTGAAGCTTTGAGCCACCAACTGTCGGTAGCGGGTGTGCTCGGGTGGATCCACCACCACCATCGCGGGCTTATCCACCGGATTGGGCACGCCGGGGTCAGTGCGCGAGATCAGCGCTCGAAGCGGCCGCGGCACCATTTCTGTCTGGCCGGTGACACCGAATCTTTTGTCTCGCAGAATTTCTCGGCACACACCATGATCGACGCTCACCCATGTGAACGGTGTGTGTACCAGCGGTCCCTGCGCTCTCAGTTCGTCCATCAGCGGGTAGGGGTCGTTGTCGCGTCCGTGACTGGCGAGCAGCCGAGCCAACGGATCGCCGGCCCGCGCCCGAACCGCCAAAAACGCCCGAGGCACGCCATGCATTGCCAACCACCGAACCCACAGACCGGCACGCATGGCGACTCCGCTTCCGCGAGCAACGCGACCCGCTATCATGAGACGTGCGAGACGATAAGACAATCAATGTCTTGCGTGCTTCGATGGCCACGATACGGCGACCGCGCCGAACGAGCAAGGAGGAATTGAGTGACGTCGACCCGAGCGGCGGAGTTCATCCGACGAATTGCTGAACCCGACCCCGCCGTCGTCGCCCAACTCGACAACCCCGACCAGATCACCACGCGAATCCTGGCAGCCGCGCTCGAGCAGGCCGAACTGGTCGGGATGCGACGCTCCACGATGGAAGACGTCGCCCGCCGCAGCGGCGTAGGTCGAGCGACCCTCTACCGGCGCTTCCCCACCAAAGCTGCGCTGACCGACGCCCTCGTGCTCGCTGAAGCGCGCCGCTTCCTGCAGGGCAGCGCGGCCGCACGCTCGCGCGCCAGCACGTTCGAAGACCGCATGGTCTACGGCACCGTGTTCACCGTGACATTCCTCCGTGAACACTCGCTGCTCAGGAAGATGCTGCGCACTGAGCCCGAAGCACTCCTGCCGAGCCTGACCATCGACGCTGGCGCCATCCTCGATTTCGCCACCGACTACTCCGTTGCGTGGTTGCGCACCGAGCTCTACGGCGCTGCCAAGACAACGCCCGCCCAGGAGCGCCACCTGCGTACGGTCGCAGAACTACAGACTCGCCTGACCCTGTCGTTCATCGTCACCCCGCACACCAGCATCAAACTCGCCACCATCGACGACACCCGCAAATACGTGCGCGACTACCTCATGCCGATGGTCACCGGGCCCGGCTGATCAAAACGGCGCCGGTTCCTGTGCGATTGGGATGGCTTTGCATCGCTCGACCGACTCAGCGAAGTGATCATCGTGCTCGTCTTCCTGGGGAACCGGCAAGCACATCCCGGTGCACAGCCCCGAATACCAGTCCGCCAGGATAGCGGGGATCTCCTCGTAACTGCCTTGGGGGACAAGACGGTTCATGATCTCGTCGGTGACGTGTTTGGCCATATCGGCCCATTCGGACCGGCGGGCCAGGTCGCTGAGCGCCTCACCGGCCCCCTCGAACCCGAAGTATTCCAACTGCCGACGGTAGGCCGGAGTGCTGTACAGGAAGGCGAGCTCAGAGCGACGAGGCTCGCGCAGCGCATCGAGCGCATCGCGGGTTGCGGCCATCATCGGTTGCGGGTTTACCACGACAGCGGGCGTCCACGTGTCACGCAGCGCGCCACGGGCACCCTCGGCAATCGACGGAAGGGTCCGTGATTTCAGGATCAGTGGATGCGAATTAGTGGGATGACACACGAAGCCGTCCGACATCTCGCCGGCCAGAACACACATCTTCTTATTCACCCCGCCGGTCCAGATTTGCGGAGCGGGGTAGTCGATCGGACCGGGGTTGAAGTAGGGCTGCAGTCGGTTGAAGCGGTAGAACTGCCCAGCATGGTCGAGCGCCTCGCCTGTCTGAAACGAATGAAAGATCGCCCGTAGTGACTGGATGTAATCGCGAAGCCGCGACACCGGCTCTGACCACTGGCAGGAGAAGCGGCCGACGATGTTGCCTCGCACCTGGGAGGCAATCCCGAGCTGGAAGCGGCCCCCGGAGTACTTCGTGAGGTCCCAGGCCGCGTAGGCGGTGATCATCGGGCTGCGGGGAAAGGCCAGCGCCATGCTCGTGCGAACCGTCACGCGCGTGGTGTGCGTCAAGGCCATCGCTGCAATGGTGAACGGGTCATGGATGGTTTCGGGGATATGGATGACGTCAACGCCGAGACGCTCCATGCGTGGAGCCCAGTCACCGATCTCCCCCAGACCCATCTGAGCCGGCGCGGAAACGCATATCTCCATTGGCGCACTGCCTGATTCGACAGCGCTCATCGCGCAACTCCCTTCATGATCAGGGCCGCGGCCTGCTCGACCCAGGCGTCGTCAAGGTCTCGTTCGTTGGCCAACGCCATCGTTACCGTGCCACTGATCATGTCGAGAAACAGGCGGGCGTCGACGCGACCAGCTGCGGCGTTGTCGAGGAACTCCTGCAGGCGTACGTAGGTGTTGTCCTGAAGTCGACCAAGCAGCCGCGCCGACAGCCCTGGCTCGGAGGGCATTTCGGCCATGAGACCCGATATCGCGCTGTGCACCGCCGGTCGGCTGAACAGTTCGATCGACGCCCGTATCAGTGCGCGAACACCGGACTCAAGATCGCCGGCCAAAGGTAACTCGAGGGCCGCCAAGGTGGGGAACACCGCTTCATAGACCAGTTCGATTTTGGTCGGAAAGCGTCGGTAGACCGCGGGCGGGGTCGACCCGGCACGCGCGGCAACCAGCGGAATGGTGAGCCGGGTGTAGCCGATTTCCTCAAGCAATTCGACCGTTGCGCGAAGCACCGCATCGTCGATGCGGGTGTCGCGGGGCCGCCCCTGCGACCGTGCCGGTCGACCTTGCTGCTGGTCTACTTTCTTTGTTGACTCCATTACGTTCAGATCGTAATGTAAGTCGTGTCGTCAGGCAACGCCGCTGTTCAACACCCTCGCCCTCGCGATAAGCGATGACGTAAGCCCTTGCACCGGCATAGGGCTTAGCCAACGGCACCTGAATTGAGGAGTGATCCACCATGGCAATTGCAACGTCACCCAGACCGCTGCCTATCCAGATGATGAATCTCGGTTACCGCGGCACGCGCCGGGTAGGCGCGGCGCCTCTGCGACTGCGGAAGTACGCCGTGATGGACCGGGCGAGTCGGCGCGCCGGGGGCCTGACCGATTTCGGCGATCCGCGTTTCGAGGAAGGCCTCGACCATCTCGTCGACTCGATTGAGGATGAGGACCGACTGAACGGGTTTGGTCGCGTCCTGGCGGCCTCCCACATCACTAATCTGCTGCGCCAGCGCCTGCTGATCACGGAGTATCTGCGCCGACACCCCGAGGTCCGCGACGAGGTCATCGAGAAGCCGATCTTCATCATCGGTGCGCCCCGCACCGGCACAACGATCACTCAGTACCTGTTGAGTCAAGACGACCGGTTCCGCTACCCGTTCACCTGGGAATGCGACGAACTGTACCCACCTTTGGATCCGGTTACGATGCGCTCCGATCCACGGATCAAGCGCAGCGAGAAGCAGATCCGCCGAAGCCTCTCGTTGGCCCCTGATCTAGATGCCGCGACTCCGATCGGGGCATGGGAGGCCCAGGAGTGTGCGCTGTTACACGCGCATGCCTTCCACAGCGAGACCTTCCACGTGATGTTCAACTGCCAGGGCTATGACCGCTGGATCACCGGGCAGGACCGCACCTGGGTTTACGAAGAGCAGAAACTGCTGCTGCAGTACATGCAAAGCGGCGGCCTGCGCCCGACGGAGAGTTGGTTACTCAAGTCGCCGCCGCACATGGACAACATCGACAAGATCCTGAAGGTCTTTCCCGATGCCCGCTTCATCACCACGTACCGGGAACCCACCGAAGTCGTCGCCTCCGCCTGTAGCCTGACCGGCACCATCATCGGGATGGTTCAAGACAACGTCGACTGGCACGACCACGGCCGCCACATACGGTGGCGCAACACCAGGATGCTGGCGCGCAACGTCGAACAGCGCCGCCAATATGCCGACAAGTCAGGGCAGTTCATCGATTTCCCCATGCAGCGGATAGTGCGTGACCCGATGACCTGTGTGCAGGAGATCTACAAACACTTCGACATCGAACTCACCGACCAGACTCATCAGAAGATGAGTCGTTTCATGGACGAGCGTGGCATGGACAAACGCAAGCCACACATCTACCACGCCGAGGACTACGGGCTCGACATCGACGAACTCTGGCCCGAACTGCAGTACTACCGAGACTTCTACGGGATAGAGGACAAACGTGACCGATCGATCCAGTGATCCCCTGCGGGCGGCGTGGCGGCGCTTCACCGGACTGCAAGATGAACTTCTCGAATTGGCCTTGTCCGAAGGTGATCTCGACGAAGGTGCCGCGGCGGCGTTGTTGGGGCGCATGGTCGGCCACATTCAGTACATGGGATTGCAACTGCGCAGCGACCCGGCACGCCCGACCCTGATCAACACCCAGTACTCACCGTGGAACTGGGGCCACTCCAACCCCGACACCTTATACCTGTCGGCACGAATCGACGACGCGCACGACTATCGCGTCTACGGCAGGCTCGGTTCGGTTGCACAGACGACCTTCGGCGTCTACACCGGCAAGGATGACCAGGCCCAAGCGGTGAAAGCGCTTTCGGAGGACCTCGCCGTCGATGATGACGGCTCGTTTGAGATCTTCTTCAGCCGAGAAAAGATGGGAACCACGAACTGGTTTGAGCTTCCACCTGCCGCCGACTCCTTCTGCGCCTACCAAACCTTCGGCGATTGGGAACGGCAACACAAAGGGTCGATTCGCATCGAATGCCTCAACCCAGATGAGCCGGCCAAGCCGGTATCGCTTTACGACTCCATCGCGGCATTCGACACACATCTCGCCGCATCCCGTGAGCTTTTCACCATGTGGGTGAAAGACATTCCCGCACGGGTTTTCGGAGCCCTGCCGAAGAACGTCGCCATACCCCCGATGCAGCCACCCTCGGCCATGGCGGGTGCCTGGTTCGTCCCCGTGCCGTGGGAACTACAGAACGGCGGAGCCCTTGTGATCGAGTACGAAATCCCGCCTGGCGCATCGTACGTCGGCATCTGCTTGACGAACTTGTGGAGCGAGATGATCGACATCGAAACCCGCCAGACAAGCCTGAACCTGGCACAATCTCAAGTCGACAATGGCCGAGTCCGAATTCTTCTCTCTACCGAGGACCTCGGCGTACCCAACTGGCTCGACGCCAGCGGCTACCGCAGTGGAGTCGTGACTTGGCGAGCGAGCACGCCAGATCAACCAGCCACGCCAGCAATCACCGTAATTCGAGACGATCAAATCGACGAGTACTTCGACCCCACGCAGCGCGTCAGCGACCAGAACCGGGCAGCTGCCATGTCGGCGCGGCTTCGGCACTTTGCAGAACGCAACACCCCTTGAACCCAGGAAACGCGTGCCGAGTCGAATCCGTTGACTTCTAGGTGTCTGCGGGTGCGAATCCGGGTCTACGAATTTTGGTCGTTCGGCGATCGCCAGCTGGGGTTGCGGCCAAGGCGGGCAAGAAGTTTCGATTGCACATCGGTGTGTTCACCCACCGCGACCGGAGCATCGAACATCCCGGAAGCGTTGAGCACCCTGGGGTCGCTCGGCAACGCCGCGTAGAACAGCTCGCACCACCGGGGATCCAGCCGGTCATCGGCGCCCACCGCGCGGGCCAGGTCCCAGGTGTGCACCAACACATCGCGGGTCACGTTCGGCAACATCGCAGCGGCGTCCGGCCCGATATCGAGTTCAAACGCCTTTTCCAGTTGGCCGTAGGTCAGCTCCCACCGAGTCTGCGGGTCGTCGCGCGGGCGGTCGGGCTTGAGCCCGAGCGGTCGCAGCAGCAGCACATCATGAAAACCGATGACGTGTTCCAGCACTCCCCTGGCATCCCACGCAGTGCACGGCGACCGACGATCCCATTTTCCGTTCGCCGCGCGCACCGACTCGCCAAACCTTCGGCACACCGCCAGATGTTGTTCGCCCAAGCCGTCGGCCATCGCGGTTACGCGGGTAGTTGCAGGGTGAGCTCGACCGGACAACACAGCTCACCGCGTTGATTCGTCACCTCGATCTGGAAGTCGAGCAGGTACCGCGGCGGTTCGACGGTGGTGTCGCAGCGCTTGGCGACAACGCGTCCTCGGCCCACCATCGTGTCGCCGGCGTAGATCGAGCCGGCCAGCCTCATCTTCCGGTGCACTACCCGGCTTTCCGGCCCGGCCCAATCGGTCGCGATGCGATCGGCAAAACCGGCGAGGTGCATGGTGTTGACGAAAATCGTGGGATGGCCCTGGCTTTCGGCGTAGGTAGGGTCGAAGTGGCCCGGGAAGTAATCCCACGTCGATCCGGAGTTCATCACCACCCGCTGGTAACTGATCTCATCACGTACTTCGGGTAGATCCACCGGGACGACGATCCGATCCCAGTCCAGCCGCTGGATCATGTCTGCGCACCAGGAGTAAAGCGGAACAGAGTATTTCGGTTGGTCGCCACCACCGCACCGTCTTGGCGGGAGAAGGTGTCCAACGTCTCGACAAAATGGCCGACTCCGAGCCGGGTTTGTTTCTCCGGTGAAACCGACACTAATTTCTCGACGACGGTCAGCCGGTCACCCTCCACGATGGGCAGCAGAAATTCGGCCTCGTTGGCCGCATTGATAAACGTGGTGCCGGGCAACGGCACTCGGAGGGCGATCGCCGACACGGGCGGTTGCCCGGTCGGGTCCCACGGCGGCGGCGTCAGCCACCCCATCAGCAGCCCCGGCGGCCCCAGCAGCCCTCCCCACGTGCTCGTGGCGAATTCCGCATCCCAATAGGAGGAATTGCCATCGCGTACCGTGGCGGCGAACATCTGGATCCGCGCCGCACTGACCACCGTCCCCGCAGTTCTTGGTTCGGTTGCCACACCGACCATCTGTAGGGCGTCCTCGTAGGTACCGAACGTCAACCGGTAGCTGATGGGTGCTGTCACTAAGGATCCGTTTCCCTCACACGGTCAGCGAATGCCCGTTCGAGACCGAATCCCATTCGAGCTCGCGGGAAGTGAAGTACCAACCGCCACGTTCGTAGATGAGCTGGTCCCGGTAGCTTCCGGTGGCGCGCAAACTGGAGGTGCCGTCCTCGCCGATGGCGAAAAGCAATGCGACGCAACGCTGGGTCGCATTGACGCCGTCGACGGTGATTTCGTGATCGACAGTGACTAGTCGTTGTTTGCCACCGTCGAACGCGGCACCCAGGTTGGTGAATTGCTCACCGCCGCGGGTGAAACTTGCACCCGCGTGCCGGAATGTCGTGATCCAGCCAGTACGGTCGCCGTCGGAATAGCATCGGTTGTGTCGTGCGGTCAGATTCAGGATGGCATCGCGTCCTGCTGCGCCGTCGAGTACGTACTGCTGTTGGTAGGTCATGGCCATCTGTTTTCTCCCTGTCTCACCGGCTGACGATGTATCCGTGACTTTCTCGGTCCCACGCGCCGGGTCCCACACCTCGGCTGCGAAGAATATCCTTGCGGACCCGCCCGATAATGGTCTTCGGCAGCTCGTCGACCACCTCTACATAACGCGGCACACAGAAGTAGGGCATCCTGGCGCTACAGAAGTCCAGCAGCCCCGGATAATCCAGCGCGGAGTTCGGTTGCAGCGCAACGACCAGCAGGATGTCGTCCTCACCGAGGTCGCTGGGCACGCCAACCGCGGCGGCTTCGAGCACCGCCGGATGGCCCATCACGACGGTCTCGACTTCGACCGACGAAACGTTCTCGCCGCGACGTCGCAGCGAATCCTTCACCCGGTCCACGTAAGTCAGGTTCTGGTCGCCGTCCAGCACACCGAGATCCCCGGTGCGGAACCACGGCGGATGCGGGTCGACACCACCGCCAGCGTTCACGTAGCCCTCGCTCATGACGTGCGGATAGCGAGGCCGACAAGCGATCTCCCCCACCGATCCATCCGGGAGCGGCACGCCGTCCGAGTCGACGATCCGCACGTCGAAACTGGGGTTAGGCGTGCCCGATGTTCCGGGCACGCCTACGTCGGCAACGCCTTTGACCGCGATCGGGAAGGCCTCGGTCATGCCGTACATCGTGACGATTCGGCACGCGTAGCGCTTTTCGATGTCGTGGTAGACCGAAGCGTCAATCGGCGCCGCGGAGATGAACCGTAGCGGCAACTGCGCATCGCGTGGATCGGGCGGCTGCCGCAGCAGCATCGAGACCATTGCGCCGGCGCCGGCGAATCCGACGGCGCCGCAGGCGCGTACCTCGTCCCACACCGTCCCGGGGTGAAAGGCCGGCGCCAGCACGGTTGTCCCGCCGACGAGCATCGGCGCCAGCACTGACGGCGCCGCGCTGAGATGAAACAACGGCATCGCCGTCCACAGCACCTCGCCGGAATTAAACCTCCAGGCCGACGCGGCTGTGGCGGCCGTAGTGAACAAGTAATGCCACGTGGTCGCAACCGCTTTCGACAGCCCGGTCGTGCCCGACGTGAAGAACAGCGACCCGATATCCCCGACGTCGCCGACGTACTCGTCCGCGATGCTCGTGGCACCGCGATTCAGCGCCTCGTGGAGCGAATCGCCTTGGACCACAACGCTGCTCAGCTCCGGCAATCCCTCGGCTACTTCGGCGACCCGGGACTGTCGTTCGGTGTCGGTGATCACCGCCTTCGCGCGCGACAACCGGAGAGCGTGCAGCAGAAAGTCGCCTTTGTTGGCGGCGTTCACGGCCGCGGCCACCGCCCCGATGCGCGCGGCGCCCAACCAGTAGTAGACCCATTCCGGACACGTCGCGGCGAACAGTGCGACGCAGTCTCCCGGCCCGATACCCAAGTCCAGCAGGGCGTTAGCAGCCGCGCAGGAGCGCTGACGCATGTGTTGGAAAGTCACGTCCGTCCCGGCGATCGACATCATCACCCGATCAGGGTATTGCTCGGCCCGACGATCAAGCACTGCCGCGACGCTGAACCGATCGACACCGAAATCGGCCGGGCCGATGGGCTTTCCGTCGCATGCGGGTGCCGCCCCAGCCGGCACGCGGGACATCAGGCTCCTGCAGCCGCCGGGTCAGGATCACCGTTGGCGGTATAGCCAAAGTCCTCGGAAGAGCGGTCTTCGCCTGGGTAAAAACGATGCGCCCAGCGCCGCAACGCCGCGTAATCGTGCGCCTCTTCGGGTGCCAGGTTCGGCTTCTCCAGGTACTTCATGTTCTCCCAGGTGAAGAAGTCCTGTTTGATGACTTCCTGCTGCAGCGCCAGGAACTTGGCGGCGCGCCCGGTGGGCTTGTCACCGGAGTCGCCGGGCTCACGGATGGAAGCCTGGGTATAGAAGTAGTCGGTGTAGTCCTCGTCTACCGGTGTCTGGCCGGTGACCTCGATGGTGGCCACCAGGTCGCTGGGGAACCGAACGAGTCCAAGTCCTAGCGAGTAGTTGTCGTAAATGATCTTGGCGTCCACCGGCCCGTTCGGGGTCAACCAGGTCTGCGCGCGGCCGCCGCCGAAGTGGGCGTTGACGGTGGCGTGCAGGTGGTATCCGGATACCTCGAATGAGGCCGTGTTGGCGGGGTTGGCGGCCTTGTGCACGTATTGCACGTGATACGGGTCGGCCGCGTTTTCGATGATCATCTGCGCGTGCACCTTGACCCGGTTGAGCATGCGGCTGTGCGGATGCAGCGGGTAGTACTCGTCGGTTTCCAGTTCGGGCAGCACCGGCGGTTGCCAGTACGGCGCCCGGCCGTGCCGCTCGTGCCAGACCAGCATGAAGCCGTACCACTCCGTGCTGTGGTAGGTGCGAACGCGAACGTTGTTTTTGCAGCCGATCTTGCTGTACGGGATCAGCGCATTCGTGCCGTCCCCGCGCCACCGCCACCCGTGCCAGGGGCAGACGATGTTCTCCCCCTCCACCGTGCCGCCGACACCCATGTTGGCGCCCAGGTGCTGGCAGTACGCGTCGAGCACGTTCAGCTGGCCGGATTCGGTGCGAAACAGCACCATCTCCTCGCCGAAATAATGAACGCGCTTAACCTCGCCGGCGGCCAGGTCCGAGGCAAACCCGACGATGAACCATCCGGTCGGAAATCGGTACGGCGAAAGGCTGATGCCGCTCGGCCCGAATTCTCGTTCGGACGGATCTATGGAGGAGTCCGAAACCGTGTCCGTCACTACCCTCTCCGTTCCCGCGCCGCCGAGTCGCGCACGGCCGCGCTCACAATCACCGCGCTTAATTCTCGCCGCGCGTGGACGACTCAGTCTATTTTTACTATTTTAAGCATTGAACGTCAACGCGGGTCGCTGGCGGCGGTAGTGTCGGGTCAGCTAACGGCGCCCAGCGCGGTTCTGGCGTCCGAGTGAATCGAGGTTGCGGATGACGGCTACGGCAGTCGATCTATCCGATTTCGCGTTGTGGCGCAACGGCTTTCCTGAGGAGGTGTTCGCCGAGCTACGCCGCAACAAGCCGCTGTTCCGCCACGGCTTGACCCCGGGGGTGGCCAAAACCGTCAAACGAGATTTCTGGATGGCCACCAAACATCGGCATGCCGTGCGCCTGCACCGTGATGCCGATTCGTTCACCGCCGCCGATGGCCCCCTCATCCAGCGGGCCGATCTATTCGCCTCGTACCCAACCATCATCACGCTGGACCCGCCGGAGCAGAGCAAGCACCGAAAGCTCATCTCAAGTGCATTCACGCCCCGGGCGATCGCCAAGCTCGAAGACGGCATCCGGGCCCGCGCGGCGCGGATGATCGACGACCTCCTCGCCAAGGGAGAAGGCGACTGGATCGACGATGTCGCCGACGCGCTGCCAATGACCGTCATCGGCGACATCATCGGCATTCCGGAACAGGATCGTCCGCGCATCTTCGACGGCTTCGACCGCATCCTCAAGGCTCAATCCACCGGGGATCAGCTCGACGCCGAAGTCTTCGCGACGATCTTCGGCTACGCCATGGAGCTCACCGCCGAGAAGCGGCGCAATCCGGCCGACGACATCTGGAGCACGATCGCATCCGGCGTCATCACCGGTGACGACGGTGAGCAATTCAGCTTGGCCACGAACGAACTCGAGTTCTTTTTCTTTGTGCTGGCCTTCGCCGGTAGCGACACCACCAAGAACGCCCTGGCTATCGGGCTGCAGGCGCTCGTCGCCAACCCCGACCAGATCGAGCGGTATCGCGAAGAAGAGTCATGTCGGTCCAGCGCCGTCGAGGAGGTGTTGCGCTGGGCTTCGCCGGTGGCGTACTGGACCCGCACCGCCAAAGTCGACGTCGAGATGGATGGTCTGCACATCCCCAAAGGTGAGCGGGTGGTCTCGATGTTGCGGTCGGCCAACCGCGACGAGGAGGTCTTCGATGCGCCGTTCACCTTCGACATCGCTCGCCAACCCAATCCGCACGTAGCATTCGGTGGCGGCGGCCCGCACCATTGCCTGGGCGCGATGTTGGCGCGCGCTGAGCTGCGCGCGGTGTTCGACGAGCTGCTGCTGCGCGGCGACAGGATCGCTCTCGGGCCGGCCCGAGTGACCTACCCGAATCTGACCACCAACATGTCGATCTACGACGAGATGGCCATAACGCTGGCCGAGCGGTAGTCGATGGCCCGTCTCCTTCTCGGGCCGCTTCGCGGCCCGCATCGTCGCCGCGCGGCTAGTCGGCGATTCGCAACGCGGCCTTCGGGCACTGGTCGACCGCGGCGCGGACGTCTATCTCCAAGTGCTCTGGAACTTCACCCTCCGCAACGTGCACGACGTCGGCGTGCCCGATCTCGAAGATGTCCGGCGCCAACGATTCGCAGAATCCGTTTGCCTCACATAACGTCTCGTCAACGATTACTCGCACTGGATACTCCTTCCCGAAGTCTTCACAGGCCCTTGGGCCGGGTGCCGATCACCCCGGCAGACGCCAACCGCGCGAGGTCCTCATCGCTGAGCCCGCACAGATCGCGCAGTATTTCTTCATTGTGCTCGCCGAGCGTGGGCGGCGGACGCATCAGCCAGTTGCGCCGTCCGTCGAGCGGGGCGAACGGCGGCCGCGGATAGCGGCCCGGTCCGGTACGCGGATGGTCGAGCCGCTCTAGGAATCCACGGTCACTGAGTTGAGGGTTCTCGGTCACCAGCGACGGCGACACCACCGGCGCGGCCGGAATGCCCGCGCCGGCGAGGCTTTCCACCGCGCTTGGTAAATCCTGGCCGAGAAACCAGTCCTGCAGTCGACGGTCGATATCGTCGGCGGCCTCGTGCCGTCCGGCGACGGCGCCGAAACGATCGTCGTCGGTCCAGGACGGCCGGCCCATCAGGTCAACCAGCGCACGCCACTGCTCGTCGGTGCACACCGTGACGGCGATCCACTCGTCATCGCCCGCGCAGCGGTAGAGATTCTGCACGGACCGGCCATATCCGCGGTTGCCCCGGCGGCTCAGCGTGACCCCGAATACCTCGGCCTCCATCGGCTGAATCGCGGTGGCGTTCAACACGGTCTCGATCATCGGCAGCTCGACGAGCTGGCCTTCTCCGGTGCGCTCGGCGAAGTTCAGCGCGGCCAGCACCGCGAATGCGGCGTGGACACCGGCCAGCGGATCGCAGGCGCCCCTCGGCGGGACGGGCGGACCGTCGGGCAACCCGGTCACCCAGGCCAGCCCGGCGATCTGCTCCATGGTGGGCGCGAAACCGACCCGGTCGCGCCACGGACCGTCCAGCCCGAACGCCGGCATCCGGGCCATCACCAACCGCGGGTTGACGGCCAGCAAGGCGTCCGCGGTCAGCCCGAAGTGGTCCATCACCCGCGCGGAGAAATTCTCGATCACCACGTCGGCGTCGGCGACTAAACCAGTGAACAGCCGACGGCCTTCGTCGGATCCCAAATCCAAAGTGACCGAACGCTTGTTGGTGTTCATGGCGTGGAACACCCAGCCGTACTCCCACCAGTCGTCGACGTCCTTACGCATGCCGCCCGAGTACCGGATGCCGTCGGGACGCTGGATCGACTCCACCTTGACGACGTCGGCACCGAAGGCCGCGAGCAGATGAGTCGCGGCCGGCCCCGCCCAGAACGCGGTCAGGTCGACGACGCGAAGGCCCTCGAGCGGCAGCCGGGGCTCCGCCGGCCGCACGTCGCGCTCGCGCTTGGGCCAGGGCCTGGCGTTGTTGGCTTCGCCGAGCGACGGCGCACCGCGCAGCGGCGCGGGCCGGCACCGCGACATCAGCCATGGGGTGCGCGGCTGGTGAAAGCCCGCCGGGTTCCGCACGAACGCCCCGCGTTCGGTCGCGTAGGCGGTATCGCGGACCGTGGCACCGTTACCCAACCCGGCGATCGGCAACCGGAACAGCTGCCCGAGCTCGACGACTTCCTCGATGGTCCGTTCGGCCAGCCAGGGACGAATCCGGTCCCGGATGAAGTCGCGGTATTGCCATCGGCCGATTTGAAAACTCAACTGGGGAATCTCGGTCAGCTCTTGGCAGTCGACCATCGCCGCGAAATCGAGCCACTGCTGGCCGGTGACCATGGTGATCCCGATGTAGCCGTCTTTGGCCGGCTCGATCGACGGCACTTCGACCGTGCGGGATACCGGCGGCGCTTGCAACAGCTGGGAGTGCAGCCATTCGCCGCTTTGCATCAGCGTGATCGCTTCCAGCATGGACAAATCCAGATGTTCGCCCCGACCGCCGCGTTCGACACGGCGGCGCAGCGCCAGCGCGCCGAACGCGGCGCACACCCCGCCCATGTACTCGCCGAGGTCACCGCCGATCGCGATCGGCGGGCCGGCCGGATCGCCGCGGAAACCGGTTAGGCCCGACCACGCCTGCAGCGTGAATTCGCTGGCCGCACGCTCAGCGTAGGGACCGGTCCAGCCGAAGTCGGAGATCGTGACGACGACCGCCCGCGGGTTATCCGCCAGCAACCGCTGGGGATCGATGCCGAGCTCGGATGCCCGCGCCCGGGTGGCAGTCACCACGACGATATCGGCGCCGGCAAGTTCTTCGTGGAAACGCTCGTCGGAACGTGTGCCCGCGGCAGCCCAGGTCAGGCTGCGCTTGCCGGCGTTGAGGTAGCCGAACAGCGGCGAGTCCGTCCCGTCCAGCATCGGCGAGCAGCTGGCACTGTACCGCCGCAACGGATCCCCTTGTGGCGGTTCGATTTTCCTGACCTCAGCACCGGCATCGACCAACAGCTTCCCGCAGTAACTGCCGGCGATCCGGTCAGTGATCTCGACAACACGGACGTCGTCCAGCGGCGTCGGTCGGCTGTCCTGCTCGCTGCTCAACCTGTATCCGTCTACATCGTCGGGTTGTTGTCTATACCATCTTAGTAACTTTGCCGATCGGCGCTTCGACCAAAGTTGAACCGGCCGCTTGACCTGCGCGGCTATTATGCCATTACTGCTAAGATTGCAGTTTATGGAGTTCGCGGGCGCAGCGGCCGCGGCTCCGTCCGGTCATTCCGCTGCTGGAATCCTATGACTGCGCTGGGAATTGGCCCCGAGGCCCGACGCCGTTTGTCGGCGCCGCGGATCGCCGAGATCGTCGCCGACGAGTTACGGCGCCAGATCATCGACGGCGAACTGGCCGACGGCGATTTGCTGCCGCGCCAGGAGGTGCTCGTCGAGCAGTTCAACGTCAGCCTGGTCTCGCTGCGTGAGGCGCTGCGGATCCTGGAGACCGAAGGGCTGGTCTCGGTTCGGCGCGGCAACCGCGGCGGTGCGATTGTGCACGCTCCCGCGAAAACCAGCGCCGCCTACATGTTGGGTCTGCTATTGCAGAGCGAGTCGGTTCGTCGTCGCCGATCTGGGCACGGCGATACTGGAGCTCGAACCTGCCTGCGCGGCATTGGCGGCTCAGCGACCCGACCGCGCCGACACCATCGTCCGCGAGCTCAAAGAGATCAACGACGCGATGGCCACGCATCTGGAGGACGGACCCGAATTCACCGAAATCGGCCGTAAATTCCACGATTCCGTCGTACGTGGCTGCGGAAACCGCACGATCATCGCCGTGGTCGGCACCCTGGAGACGCTGTGGACCAGTCACGAACAGCAATGGGCCGACGAGAGCGCGGCTAAAGGCACCTACCCGTCGTTGGCCAAGCGTCGTGCCGTGCTCAACACGCATGTGAAGCTGGCCGAGATGATCGAGGCCGGTGACGTCGACCGGGCGCGTCGCATCGCGGCCCGGCACCTTTCCGACACCCAGAGCCACGTGCTGGCGGCAGGGCCCGACCAACGGATCTACGCGTTGTCGCCGCAGGCGCTCTCCCGCCCGCGAGACAACCGCCATCTCTAGATCGCAGCAAGCGTGAGAACCGCACTGGTCACCGGTGGCAGCGGCGGGATCGGTAAGGCCTGCGCGCGCAAACTGTGCGAACTGGGTTACGACGTTGTGTTGTCGGCGCGACGAGAGGGCCCGCTGCGCGCGGCTGCCGACGAGCTCGGCGCACGCTATATCGCGGCCGATGCTCTGACGCGAAAGACTTCGCGCAAGCGATCAGTGCCCTGGAGACAATCGATTTGGTCGTGCACGCCGCCGGAACTCTGGGCGGGACCTATGCCCGCAAGCAGACATTCGAGCAGTGGCAGGCGATCATTTCGGCGAACCTGGATTCCTGCTTCGTGGTGACCGCGGCCGTGCTGCCGCTGATGCGTGCCGGCTCCCGGCTGGTGTTCATCTCGTCCTCCGCGGCGCATGAGCCGATGATGGCGCGGACCGCCTACTCGGCGTCCAAGGCGGGGATGAACGCCTTCGCCCGCGCGCTGGCTCTCGAGGTCGACCGTGACGGCATCGCCGTCCATATCGTGACGCCGGGACCGGTGGAAACCGAGATGTTGCAGGATGTTCCGTTCGAGATGTACGCGATCCAGGTGTCTGACGTCGCCGAGGCCGTCGCGTGGCTCGACACCGTGAACCCGTCGGTGGACCTTCCGGAGATCCGGCTGAACGCGGTGCGGCGCGGGCCCTTCGCTCGCGAGCCTGTGGTGCCCAACGAGGTCCGTCGCCGGGCCGCGCAGCAGCAATAACCGGGCGCTATCCGGGGAAGGCTTTGATCACCGTTTCGCCGAATTCGTGGAGCGATTCCGGGGCGGCGAAATCGGCGAACCAGACATAGAACCGCTCGACGCCTTGACCGGACAAATTGGCGAAATGTCCGGACAATTCGTCAGCGTCGCCACACACCAGGCCCGAACCGAGATTTCCGAACCGCCGGTTGCTCAGCTCCCGCACCGCGTCGGCGTCGCTGTCCCTGCGAACGAAACCCACCATCTGCTGCACCGACACCCGAGCCGACCCGCTGACGGGCGCCAATTCCGGCAACCGATCGAGATGGTTGGCCGGTATGTTCCACCAATCCGCGTATCTGCGAACAAGTTCCATCATCCGGCGCCCGGTTCCGCCGAGGATCAGCGGTATCCGATGCTCGGGACGTGGCGATTGGGTGCGCTCCGACGACTCGTCACGCCCCCAGTACTGCATGAGCAAGCCGAGATGGCGCTCGAGCTGCTCGACCCGGGCAATCGGATCTTGTTGACCGACATCGAATCTGGCGAATTCGGCGGGCCACGAGCCGGACCCGAGGCCGAGCTCGAATCGGCCGTCCGAGGCCTCTGACAAGGTGACAGCCTGCTTGGCCAGCACCGCCGGATGGCGAAATGCATCACAGAGCACCAGATGACCGATCCGCAACCGCTCGGTTTTCGCTGCCACCCAGGTGGCGACCCCCATTGCCTCCCAGATCTTTTCGTCGCGCAGACCGGGCGCCTCGAGGTGGTCGATGAACGCCACTCCGCTGAACCCACTGGCTTCCGCGTGGCGCGATCGCTCCACGATGTCGGCGATCGGCACTCTCACTTGCGGTAGGAACAGGTACCACTCGGCCATAGCTGAACACCATACGGAGCCGCCCGGTGCACCGGACCAGCGATTGACGCCTATCGCGCTAGTTTACTATTTTTATTATGTTAGGGGCCTTATGGACGTCGGACTGAATTCCGGTCAGCTGGCGCTGCGCGACAGCGTGCGTGACGTCCTGCGCACCGAGTGCCCGCCCGGAGTCGCCCGGCAGGCGATGACCGATCCAGAATGCTGGCGAACCGTCTGGAAGACGGTCGTCGACCTCGGCTGGACCGAACTCGCCGTGCCCGCCGACGGCGGTGAGGGCTCCTTCGGTCGCGTCGATCTCGCGGTCGTTCTCGAGGAATGCGGCGCGGCCATCGCCCCCATCCCGTTGCTGTCCAGCATCGGTCTGGCCGCAGGTGTCTTGCGTGCCGCCGGTTCCGCGGTTGACGACGTGCTGGCCGCCATCGGCGGCGGCGTCGTGGCCGCGCTGGCCGTTCACCCGCCCGGGTGCCGGCTGCCGGGTGTGCCGATGACCCTGCAGAGCGGGCGCCTGCACGGGCGTGCGATCGCAGTGGCCGGCCTGCCGCGGGCGGACCTGATTGTCACCTTGGCCTCGTCAGCTGACGGGCCGGTCGCCGCCGTCGTCCGTGTCGGCGACGGCGTGGCCGTGCAATCCGCCGAGTGCACGAATCCAGCGCAGCCGGTCGCCGACGTCGAAATCGACGCGGAACCCGTCGTCACCGCGCCGGTCGATGTGGAGTCGGCCCTGGCGACACCGTTGCTCGCCGCGGCCGCCGACTTGGTCGGTGTGGCCGATGCCGCGCTGGCCCGCTCGATAGAGCACGCGAAATCACGACAGCAGTTCGGCAAGCCGATCGGCGGCTTCCAGGGAATCAAGCACGCGTTGGCCGACAACTACGTCGCCGTCGAGCGCGCCCGCAGTCTGACGTACGCGGCGGCAGCGCGCCTCGACGATCCCGCGACGTCGCCCGCGGCCGGCTGGACCGCTGCGGCGCTGGCCAAGGCGGCGGCAGCGGAGGCGGCGGTCGGCTGCGCGCGCACCGGCGTTCAGGTCCACGGCGCTCTCGGGCAGACCTGGGAGCACGACATGCATTTGTATCTGCGGCACGCGTGGCAGGGCGCCGCGACGCTGGGAGACAGCCGCGCGCTCTATCACGCGGTGGGACGCCGGGTCGCCGGAGGTGCCGCTTGATGACCGGGGCTAACGGGGTGGTCGCCGAGTTCGCGGCGTGGTTGACGGAGTTCCTGCCGGACGACTACTACGACCGCTACCGCGAGTATCGCTGGGACCTCGACCTGCGGCGCGGTTACCAACGCGCCGCGTTCGAGGCGGGGTGGTTGCAGCCGACCTGGCCGCGCGAGCACGGCGGTCGGTCGTTGGGCCTGGCCGACGCGATGGAGGTCCGGCTGGAAGCCGCGATGCGATCGGCGCCCAAGCTGCCGAACATCGCCGGCCCCGGTGTTGCGGCGCCCGGGATTCGCCAGTTCGGCACCGCCGAGCAGATCGACCGTCTGCTCATTCCGCTGCTGCGCGGCGACGAGTGGTGGGCGCTTGGCATGTCGGAGCCCGAAGCCGGGTCCGATTTCGCCAGCTTGCGCACCCGCGCCGTGCGCGACGGCGACATGTTCCGGGTCAAGGGCAGGAAAATCTGGACCACCCAGGCACACCTCTCCCGCTGGTGCACGTTGTACGCCCGCACCGATCCCGACGCACCCAAACACCGCGGCATCTCCTGCCTGATCCTTGATCTCGAATCCCCCGGTGTGACAATCGAACCCATTCGGATGGCGTCGATCTCCGACGAAACGTTCTGCGAAGTCATTCTCGACGATGTCGAGGTGCCGGTGGCCAACCTGCTGGGGCCTCTCAACGGCGGTTGGCAGGTCGCGATGTCGTCGCTGAACCATGAGCGGCAGATGATTTGGATCATGAACTGGGTTGAGATCCAGCGTGGGCTCGATTCGGTTCGGGCAGTCGAGACGGCGCACGACGACTACGCCTCGGGTGAGGTCTTCACCGAGCTCGGCTCACTGCTCGCCGACGCCGAAGCGCTGCGGGCAACCGGGTACCGCTCGCTTCACAACGAACTCGCCGGTCGGCCAAGCCCAGAAGCCGACATCCTGAAACTCCTCGGCTCGCTGACACTGCAGCGGGTTTGGGAACTGGCCGCCGCGGCCGCCGGACCACGCTCGATCGACGATACCGACTTGCTCTTCGAGCGTCAGGATGCGTTGGCGGCGACCATCTACGGCGGGACATCCGAGATCCAACGCAACATCATCGCCGAGCGGCTGCTCGGACTGCCGAAGGGATGACGATGGATTACGACCTCGGTGCCGACGCCGTCGAACTCAGAAAACGCCTGCGGGATTTGATCTCCACGCATATCCCCGAGGGCTTCCTGGGTGCCTGCACCGACGACCCGAAAGACCTCGCCACCACCGAGTCGTTTTGCAAACTGTTGGCCTCCGACGGGCTGTTGGCCCTGGCCTGGCCGAAAGAGCATGGTGGCGGCGGAGGTTCGGTATGGCAGCAGACCGTACTGCGGGAAGAGATGTGGGCCCACCATGAACCCCGCGGAGCGCAGTACATGGGCGTCAACTGGGTCGGGCCCGCGCTCATGCGTTACGGGACGCCCGAGCAGAAGGCCCGACACTTGTCGGCCATCTCCGCCGGAGAAGTGATCTGGTGTCAGGGATTCTCCGAGCCGGAAGCCGGAACCGACCTCGCGTCGCTGCGCACCCGCGCGATTCCCGACGGCGACGGGTGGCGCGTCACCGGCCAGAAGGTCTGGACGTCCTACGCGCAGATGGCATCCTGGTGCGTGCTGGCGGCGTGTACAGATCCGAACGCGCCGAAACCCAAGCGGCTCAGCCTGTTTCTTGTTCCGATGGACCGGCCCGGTATCACCGTGCGGCCAATCCGCTCGATGCTCGGACCGCACCATCTCAACGAGGTATTCCTCGACGGTGTTGAAGTGTTCGCCGACGAGGTTCTCGGCGAGGTCGGCGACGGCTGGCGGGTGATGCGCGAGGCGCTCGCCTTCGAACGGGTCGGCATCGCCCGGTACGCGCGCTGCGAATCGCTACTCGACCGGATGCAGAACGAACTCGGCGACGACTGGGACCGGTTGCCCGAGTCGATCCGGGCCCGCTGGGTGCGGGCACTGATCGACCTGCGGGTCGCGCGGCTGCTGGCCTATCGAGCGGTCTCGTTGCAAGACGACCCGTCGGCGGGCCCGGCAGCGAGCGCCGCCCGCATCGCGACGACCACCTGCGATCAACAGGTCGCCGAGCTGCTGTTCGACGTGCTCGGCCCCTCGGCACTGGACAGCGGGACCTCCGCCCGACTGCACGGGGCGGTCGAAGACCACTGGCGATACGCCCAGGCGGCCACCGTGGCATCGGGAACGATCGAAGTACAGCGGATGCTGGTCGCACGCGAGACGTTGGGGGATCACGGGTGAACACCGCTCTGCCAGAACACATCAGCGAGTTCGGCGCCGTCGCCGCCAAACGGTTCACACGATTCGGAGGCCCGCAGGCGGCGCTGCAGGCCGAGACCGACGAACACCTCCGGCACGAGGCCCGGGTCGCGCTGGCCGACCTCGGCGCATTCGACCTCGACGTCCGATCCGCTGAGGATGATCTGCTGGCGGCCGCGGTCCTCTGCCAGGCGGCCGGCGCAGCGGCTCTGCCCTACCCGATCGCCGAGGAGCTGCTGGCGATCGACGGCGCTCGGCTCGCCTTGGTGAATCCCGAAGCACCGCGCATCGATCATGGCGACCTGGCCGGCGACTGGATCGCCGCCGATCTCGACGGCACGCGATACCACGTGCAGCCGTCATCGCGCACCGGCGCGAAGCTGGGGCCGTTTCTGGTGCCGGCCACCTTGACTGAGCCCGACGGCACAGTGCCGGTAGCCGACGTCGATGTGCACCTGACGCTGGGATCCTGGCGGATTCTGGGCGCAGTGCAGCAGGCATTGGAGATCACCCGCCAGCACGTCACCGCGCGGATGCAGTTCGGCAAGCCGCTGTCCGAATTTCAGGCCGTCCGGTTCACCATCGCCGACGCGGCCGTCGCGGTGCGCGGGCTTCACGAACTCGCTAAGTACACCATCAGTCGAACGGGATCGACTGCGGCCCAAGTATGTTCGGCCGACGCCCTGATACTGCGACTCAAGGCCGACGATACCGCGCGCCAAGTGCTGCGCACCGCGCACCAACTGCTCGGCGCGCTGGGCTTTTGCGATGAGTCCGATGTCAGCATCCTCGACAGGCACACGCAGCCGCTGATCCGGCTGCCGGTCAGCAGCGAAATGCTGGCGCTGCGCCTGATGCCCGGTGTTCGCGGCGGCCAGCTGGAGACACTGTTCTCCGAACCAGTCGCGGCGGAGCCGGTGTGAGCTGCGCCGGCGACGATGCAGAGCGCAGCGATGCTGAGGAGCGGCGCAGATGAGCACCGAACAAACCGCACCCGAGGCGACCTCCAATCCGTTTGACGACGGAATCCCATTCGGCACCAAACTCGCCGAGCTCGCCGAACAACGTTGTGACGAGCCGGCTGTGACCGTCGTCGCGCTCGACGGCGCGGCGCACTCGCTCACCTTCGGCGAACTCGACGCCCGCGCCAATCAGTGGGGGCGGGCACTGGCTACCAACGGTGCCGGTACAGGTTCTCTTGTTGCACTGGCAATCCCGAATTCTCAGCACCTGGTGTTGGCCACGCTGGGGTGCTGGAAGATCGGCGCGGTTCCCATTCCCATGCACTGGGATTTACCCGAATGGGAGCGGAACCGGGTGCGCGAAGTGATCGACCCCGCTGTGGTCGTCGACGAAGAGACCCGGTGGGAGCTCGATGCGCGCGCCGCCGGCGAGTCCGAAAGCCCGCTGCCCACAGCCGTTTCCCCCGCCGCGAACGGAATCTGCAGCAGCGGTTCGACCGGCGTGCCCAAAGTGATCCTCACCCTGGCGCCGTCGCTGTGGATCCCTCAGCAAGGGGAACCGTTTTTGTCGAACTGGACACCGGTGGCTCAGCCGCAGACCATCATGGTGCCCGCGCCGATGTATCACACCAACGGCTTCGCCACCTTCCTGTTTCTGCTCGCGGGCGACCATCTGGTGGTGCTTGAAAAGTTCGACGCAGCATTGGTTTTAGACGTGATCGAACGCTATCGGGTCACAAACTTTACGGCGACGCCGACGATGTTGGCGCGCATCGCCGCCCGGCCCGACGTCCGGCAGCGAGACTTCTCCAGCATCGTCTTCATCCTGCAGGGCGCCGCCGTGATGCCGCCGGCGCTAGTGCAAACCTGGTTCGAACTGCTGAGTCCGGAGCAGATCGTGACGGCCTACGGCATGACCGAGAACCTCGGACTCACCGCATTGCGCGGCGACGAGTGGCTCGCTCACCCGGGCAGCGTGGGCCGTGGCTTCCGGGACACGGAGATTCGAATCCTCGATGCCGAGAAAAGACCACTGGGCCCCAACCAAGATGGCGACGTGTACCTGCGTGCGCCGATGAGCGCGGGATATCGCTATCTGGGTGGAGCGCCGCCGCTGCCGTCGACCGATGACGGCTTCCGTTCCGCCGGTGACATGGGCCACCTCGACGCCGACGGCTATCTCTACATCATCGACCGCCGCGTCGATATGATCATCACCGGCGGCGCCAATGTCTTTCCCGCGGAGGTGGAGTCGGCGCTCGCCGGCCACCCGGGCATCGCCGACGTGGTGGTTATCGGGCTCGCCGATGAGCAGTGGGGACGCCGGGTGCATGCCGTGGTTCAACTCGCCGACCCAACGACGCCGCTGACCGAGCCGGAGGTTATCGCCTACGCGAAGACCCGACTGGCTGCTTACAAGGTTCCCAAGACCGTCGAGTTCGTCGACGAAATCCCCCGCACGGCGGCGACCAAGGTCAACCGCTCGGCGATGATCGCGGCCCGGGGCGGATGAAGCTACATCTCAAATCTTGAATGCATGTGCCGCGTCGCGCGGGCGGTCGGGCTTGAGGCCCAGCGGTCGGAGCAGCAGCACGTCGTGAAAACCGATGACGTGCTCGAGCACTCCCCTGGCATCCCATGCATCGCACGGCGAGCGGCGATCCCATTTTCCGTTCGCCGCGCGCACCGACTCGCCGAATCGTCGGCAGACCGCCAGATGTCGTTCGCCCAAGCCGTCAGCCATCGCAATTACCCGGGTAGTTGCAGGGTGAGCTCGACCGGACAGCACAGCTCACCGCGCTGGTTGGTCACCTCGATCTGCAAATCGAGCAGGTAGCGCGGCGGTTCGACGGTGGTGTCGCAGCGCTTGGCGACAACGCGTCCTCGGCCCACCATCGTGTCGCCGGCGTAGATCGAGCCGGCCAGCCTCATCTTCCGGCGCACTACCCGGCTTTCCGGCCCGGCCCAATCGGTCGCGATGCGATCGGCAAAACCGGCGAGGTGCATGGTGTTGACGAAAATCGTGGGATGGCCCTGGCTTTCGGCGTAGGTAGGGTCGAAGTGGCCCGGGAAGTAATCCCACGTCGATCCGGAGTTCATCACCACCCGCTGGTAACTGATCTCATCACGTACTTCGGGTAGATCCACCGGGACGGCGATCCGATCCCAGTCCAGCCGCTGGATCATGTCTGCGCACCAGGAGTAAAGCGGAACAGAGTATTTCGGTTGGTCGCCACCACCGCACCGTCTTGGCGGGAGAAGGTGTCCAACGTCTCGACAAAATGGCCGACTCCGAGCCGGGTTCGTTTCTCCGGTGAAACCGACACTAATTTCTCGACGACGGTCAGCCGGTCACCCTCGACGATGGGCAGCGGAAATTCGGCCTCGTTGGCCGCATTGATAAACGTGGTGCCGGGCAACGGCACTCGGAGGGCGATCGCCGACACGGGCGGTTGCCCGGTCGGGTCCCACGGCGGCGGCGTCAGCCACCCCATCAGCAGCCCCGGCGGCGCCAGCAGCCCTCCCCACGTGCTCGTGGCGAATTCGGCATCCCAATAGGACGAATTGCCGTCGCGTACCGTGGCGGCGAACATCTGGATCCGCGCCGCACTGACCACCGTCCCCGCAGTTCTTGGTTCGGTTGCCACACCGACCATCTGTAGGGCGTCCTCGTAGGTACCGAACGTCAACCGGTAGCTGATGGGTGCTGTCACTAAGGATCCGTTTCCCTCACACGGTGAGCGAATGCCCGTTCGAGACCGAATCCCATTCGAGCTCGCGGGAAGTGAAGTACCAACCGCCACGTTCGTAGATGAGTTGGTCTCGATAGGTTCCGGTGGCGCGCAAAGTGGTAGCGCCATCCTCGCCGGTGGCGAAAAGCAATGCGACGCAACGCTGGGTCGCATTGATGCCGTCGACGGTGATTTCGTGATCCACGCTGACCAGTCGTTGTTTGCCGCCGTCGAAGGCGGCACCCAGATCGGTGAATTGCTCACCGTCGCGGGTGAAACTTGCGCCCGAGTGCCGGAATGTGGTGATCCAGCCGGTACGGTCGCCGTCGGAATAGCATCGGTTGTGTCGTGCGGTCAGATTCAGGATGGCATCGCGTCCTGCTGCACCGTCGAGTACGTACTGCTGTTGGTAGGTCATGGCCATCTGTGTTCTCCCTGTCTCACCGGCTGACGATGTATCCGTGACTTTCTCGGTCCCAGGCGCCGGGTCCGACACCTCGGCTGCGAAGAATATCCTTGCGGACCCGCCCGATAATGGTCTTCGGCAGCTCGTCGACCACCTCTACATAACGCGGCACACAGAAGTACGGCATCCTGGCGCTGCAGAAGTCCAGCAGCTCCGGGTAATCCAGCGCGGAGTCCGGTCGCAGCGCGACGACCAGCAGGATGTCGTCCTCACCGAGGTCGCTGGGCACGCCGACCGCCGCGGCTTCGAGCACCGCCGGATGACCCATCACCACGGTCTCGACTTCGACCGACGAAATGTTCTCGCCGCGACGGCGCAGCGAATCCTTCACCCGATCCACGTAAGTCAGGTTCTGGTCGCTGTCCAGCACACCGAGGTCCCCGGTGCGAAACCACGGCGGATGCGGGTCGACGCCACCTTCACCGTTCACGTAGCCCTCGCTCATGACGTGCGGATAGCGGGGCCGACAAGCGATCTCCCCCACCGATCCGTCCGGGAGCGGCTCGCCGTCCGAGTCGACGATCCGCACGTCGAAACTGGGATTAGGCGTGCCCGATGTTCCGGGCACGCCTACGTCGGCAACGCCTTTGACCGCGATCGGGAAGGCCTCGGTCATGCCGTACATCGTGACGATTCGGCACGCGTAGCGCTTTTCGATGTCGTGGTAGACCGAAGCGTCAATCGGCGCCGCGGAGATGAACCGTAGCGGCAACTGCGCATCGCGTGGATCGGGCGGCTGCCGCAGCAGCATCGAGACCATTGCGCCGGCGCCGGCGAATCCGACGGCGCCGCAGGCGCGTACCTCGTCCCACACCGTCCCGGGGTGAAAGGCCGGCGCCAGCACGGTTGTCCCGCCGACGAGCATCGGCGCCAGCACTGACGGCGCCGCGCTGAGATGAAACAACGGCATCGCCGTCCACAGCACCTCGCCGGAATTAAACCTCCAGGCCGACGCGGCTGTGGCGGCCGTAGTGAACAAGTAATGCCACGTGGTCGCAACCGCTTTCGACGGCCCGGTCGTGCCCGACGTGAAGAACAGCGACCCGATATCCCCGACGTTGCCGACGTACTCGTCCGCGATGCTCGTGGCACCGCGATTCAGCGCCTCGTGGAGCGAATCGCCTTGGACCACAACGCTGCTCAGCTCCGGCAATCCCTCGGCTACTTCGGCGACCCGGGACTGTCGTTCGGTGTCGGTGATCACCGCCTTCGCGCGCGACAACCGGAGAGCGTGCAGCAGAAAGTCGCCTTTGTTGGCGGCGTTCACGGCCGCGGCCACCGCCCCGATGCGCGCGGCGCCCAACCAGTAGTAGACCCATTCCGGACACGTCGCGGCGAACAGTGCGACGCAGTCTCCCGGCCCGATACCCAAGTCCAGCAGGGCGTTAGCAGCCGCGCAGGAGCGCTGACGCATGTGTTGGAAAGTCACGTCCGTCCCGGCGATCGACATCATCACCCGATCAGGGTATTGCTCGGCCCGACGATCAAGCACTGCCGCGACGCTGAACCGATCGACACCGAAATCGGCCGGGCCGATGGGCTTTCCGTCGCATGCGGGTGCCGCCCCAGCCGGCACGCGGGACATCAGGCTCCTGCAGCCGCCGGGTCAGGATCACCGTTGGCGGTATAGCCAAAGTCCTCGGAAGAGCGGTCTTCGCCCGGGTAAAAACGATGCGCCCAGCGCCGCAACGCCGCGTAATCGTGCGCCTCTTCGGGTGCCAGGTTCGGCTTCTCCAGGTACTTCATGTTCTCCCAGGTGAAGAAGTCCTGTTTGATGACTTCCTGCTGCAGCGCCAGGAACTTGGCGGCGCGCCCGGTGGGCTTGTCACCGGAGTCGCCGGGCTCACGGATGGAAGCCTGGGTATAGAAGTAGTCGGTGTAGTCCTCGTCTACCGGTGTCTGGCCGGTGACCTCGATGGTGGCCACCAGGTCGCTGGGGAACCGAACGAGTCCAAGTCCTAGCGAGTAGTTGTCGTAAATGATCTTGGCGTCCACCGGCCCGTTCGGGGTCAACCAGGTCTGCGCGCGGCCGCCGCCGAAGTGGGCGTTGACGGTGGCGTGCAGGTGGTATCCGGATACCTCGAATGAGGCCGTGTTGGCGGGGTTGGCGGCCTTGTGCACGTATTGCACGTGATACGGGTCGGCCGCGTTTTCGATGATCATCTGCGCGTGCACCTTGACCCGGTTGAGCATGCGGCTGTGCGGATGCAGCGGGTAGTACTCGTCGGTTTCCAGTTCGGGCAGCACCGGCGGTTGCCAGTACGGCGCCCGGCCGTGCCGCTCGTGCCAGACCAGCATGAAGCCATACCACTCCGTGCTGTGGTAGGTGCGAACGCGAACGTTGTTTTTGCAGCCGATCTTGCTGTACGGGATCAGCGCATTCGTGCCGTCCCCGCGCCACCGCCACCCGTGCCAGGGGCAGACGATGTTCTCCCCCTCCACCGTGCCGCCGACACCCATGTTGGCGCCCAGGTGCTGGCAGTACGCGTCGAGCACGTTCAGCTGGCCGGATTCGGTGCGAAACAGCACCATCTCCTCGCCGAAATAATGAACGCGCTTAACCTCGCCGGCGGCCAGGTCCGAGGCAAACCCGACGATGAACCATCCGGTCGGAAATCGGTACGGCGAAAGGCTGATGCCGCTCGGCCCGAATTCTCGTTCGGACGGATCTATGGAGGAGTCCGAAACCGTGTCCGTCACTACCCTCTCCGTTCCCGCGCCGCCGAGTCGCGCACGGCCGCGCTCACAATCACCGCGCTTAATTCTCGCCGCGCGTGGACGACTCAGTCTATTTTTACTATTTTAAGCATTGAACGTCAACGCGGGTCGTTGGCGGCGGTAGGGTTGGGTCAGCCAACGGCGCCCCGCGCGGTTCTGGCGTCCGAGTGAATCGAGGTTGCGGATGACGGCTACGGCAGTCGATCTGTCCGATTTCGCATTGTGGCGCAACGGCTTTCCTGAGGAGGTGTTCGCCGAACTACGCCGCAACAAGCCGCTGTTCCGCCACGGCTTGACCCCGGGGGTGGCCAAAACCGTCAAACGGGATTTCTGGATGGCCACCAAACATCGGCATGCCGTGCGCCTGCACCGTGATGCCGATTCGTTCACCGCCGCCGATGGCCCCCTCATCCAGCGGGCCGATCTATTCGCCTCGTACCCAACCATCATCACGCTGGACCCGCCGGAGCAGAGCAAGCACCGAAAGCTCATCTCAAGTGCATTCACGCCCCGGGCGATCGCCAAGCTCGAAGACGGCATCCGGGCCCGCGCGGCGCGGATGATCGACGACCTCCTCGGCAAGGGAGAAGGCGACTGGATCGACGATGTTGCCGACGCGCTGCCAATGACCGTCATTGGAGACATCATCGGCATTCCGGAACAGGATCGCCCGCGCATCTTCGACGGATTCGACCGCATCCTCAAGGCTCAATCCACCGGGGATCAGCTCGACGCCGAAGTCTTCGCGACGATCTTCGGCTACGCCATGGAGCTCACCGCCGAGAAGCGACGCAATCCGGCCGACGACATCTGGAGCACGATCGCATCCGGCGTCATCACCGGTGACGACGGTGAGCAATTCAGCTTGGCCACGAACGAACTCGAGTTCTTCTTCTTCGTCCTGGCCTTCGCCGGTAGCGACACCACCAAGAACGCCTTGGCCATCGGCCTGCAGGCATTCGTCGCCAACCCGGACCAGATTGAGCGCTACCGCGAAGAAGAGTCATGTCGGGCCAGCGCCGTCGAGGAGGTGTTGCGCTGGGCTTCGCCGGTGGCGTACTGGACCCGCACCGCCAAAGTCGACGTCGAGATGGATGGTCTGCACATCCCCAAAGGTGAGCGAGTGGTCTCGATGTTGCGGTCGGCCAACCGCGACGAGGAGGTCTTCGATGCGCCGTTCACCTTCGACATCGCTCGCCAACCCAATCCGCACGTAGCATTCGGTGGCGGCGGCCCGCACCATTGCCTGGGGGCGATGCTGGCGCGCGCTGAGCTGCGCGCGGTGTTCGACGAGCTGCTGCTGCGCGGCGACAGGATCGCTCTCGGGCCGGCCCGAGTGACCTACCCGAATCTGACCACCAACATGTCGATCTACGACGAGATGGCCATAACGCTGGCCGAGCGGTAGTCGATGGCCCGTCTCCTTCTCGGGCCGCTTCGCGGCCCGCATCGTCGCCGCGCGGCTAGTCGGCGATTCGCAACGCGGCCTTCGGGCACTGGTCGACCGCGGCGCGCACGTCGATCTCCAAGTGCTCCGGGACTTCACCCTCCGCAACGTGCACGACGTCGGCGTGCCCGATCTCGAAGATGTCCGGCGCCAGCGATTCACAGAATCCGTTTGCCTCACACAACGTCTCGTCGACAATCACTCGCATCGATTACTCCTTTTCACAGGCCCTTGGGCCGGGTGCCGATCACCCCGGCAGACGCCAACCGCGCGAGGTCCTGATCGGTGAGCCCGCACAGATCGCGCAGTACTTCTTCATTGTGCTCGCCGAGCGTGGGCGGCGGACGCATCAGCCAGTTGCGCCGTCCGTCGAGCGGGGCGAACGGGGGCCGCGGATAGCGGCCCGGGCCCGTTCGCGGATGGTCGAGCGGCTCGAGGAATCCACGGTCACTGAGTTGAGGGTTCTCGGTCACCAGCGACGGCGACACCACCGGCGCGGCCGGAATACCCGCGCCGGCAAGGCTTTCCACCGCGCTTGGTAAATCCTGGCCGAGAAACCAGTCCTGCAGTCGACGGTCGATATCGTCGGCGGCCTCGTGCCGTCCGGCGACGGCGCCAAAACGATCGTCGTCGGTCCAGGACGGCCGGCCCATCAGCTCAACCAGCGCACGCCACTGCTCGTCGGTGCATACCGTGACGGCGATCCACTCGTCGTCGCCCGCGCACCGGTAGAGATTCTGCACAGCCGAGCCATGTCCGCGATTGCCCCGGCGGCTCAGCGTGACCCCGAATACCTCGGCCTCCATCGGCTGAATCGCGGTGGCGTTGAATACCGTTTCGATCATCGGCAGCTCGACGAGCTGGCCTTCTCCGGTGCGCTCGGCGAAGTTCAGCGCGGCCAGCACCGCGAATGCGGCGTGGACACCGGCCAGCGGATCGCAGGCGCCCCTCGGCGGGACGGGCGGACCGTCGGGCAACCCGGTCACCCAGGCCAGCCCGGCGATCTGCTCCATCGTGGGCGCGAAACCGACCCGGTCGCGCCACGGACCGTCTAGCCCGAACGCCGGCATCCGGGCCATCACCAACCGCGGGTTGACGGCCAGCAAGGCGTCCGCGGTGAGCCCGAAGTGGTCCATCACCCGCGCGGAGAAATTCTCGATCACCACGTCGGCGTCGGCGACTAAACCAGTGAACAGCCGACGGCCTTCGTCGGATCCCAAATCCAAAGTGACCGAACGCTTGTTGGTGTTCATGGCGTGGAAAACCCAGCCGTACTCCCACCAGTCGTCGACATCCTTACGCATGCCGCCCGAATACCGGATGCCGTCGGGACGCTGGATCGACTCCACCTTGACGACGTCGGCACCGAAGGCCGCAAGCAGATGAGTCGCGGCCGGCCCTGCCCAGAACGCGGTCAGGTCGATAATGCGTATGCCCTCGAGCGGCAGCCGGGGCTCCGCCGGCCGCACGTCGCGCTCGCGCTTGGGCCAGGGCCTGGCGTTGTTGGCCTCGCCGAGCGACGGCGCGCCGCGCAGCGGCGCGGGCCGGCACCGCGACATCAGCCATGGGGTGCGGGGCTGGTGAAAGCCCGCCGGGTTGCGCACGAACGCCCCGCGTTCGGTCGCGTAGGCGGTATCGCGAACCGTGGCGCCGTTACCCAATGCCGCGATCGGCAACCGGAACAGCTGCCCGAGCTCGACAACTTCCTCGACGGTCCGTTCGGCCAGCCAGGGACGAATCCGGTCCCGGATGAAGTCGCGGTATTGCCATCGGCCGATTTGAAAACTCAACTGCGGAATCTCGGTCAGCTCCGGGCAGTCGACCATCGCCGCGAAATCGAGCCACTGCTGGCCGGTGACCATGGTGATCCCGATGTAGCCGTCTTTGGCCGGCTCGATCGAGGGCACTTCGACCGTGCGGGATACCGGCGGCGCTTGCAGCAGCTGGGAGTGCAGCCATTCGCCGCTTTGCATCAGCGTGATCGCTTCCAGCATGGACAAATCCAGATGTTCGCCCCGACCGCCGCGTTCGACGCGGCGGCGCAGCGCCAGCGCGCCGAACGCGGCGCACACCCCGCCCATGTACTCGCCGAGGTCACCGCCGATCGCGATCGGCGGCCCGGCCGGATCGCCGCGGAAACCGGTTAGGCCCGACCATGCCTGCAGCGTGAATTCGCTGGCCGCACGCTCAGCGTAGGGACCGGTCCAGCCGAAGTCGGAGATCGTGACGACGACCGCCCGCGGGTTATCCGCCAGCAACCGCTGGGGATCGATGCCGAGCTCGGATGCCCGCGCCCGGGTGGCAGTCACCACGACGATATCGGCGCCGGCAAGTTCTTCGTGGGAACGCTCGTCGGAACGTGTGCCCGCGGCAGCCCAGGTCAGGCTGCGCTTGCCGGCGTTGAGGTAGCCGAACAGCGGCGAGTCCGTCCCGTCCAGCATCGGCGAGCAGCTGGCACTGTACCGCCGCAACGGATCCCCTTGTGGCGGTTCGATTTTCCTGACCTCAGCGCCGGCATCGACCAACAGCTTCCCGCAGTAACTGCCGGCGATCCGGTCAGCTGATCTCGACAACACGGACGTCGTCCAGCGGCGTCGGTCGGCTGTCCTGCTCGCTGCTCAACCTGTATCCGTCTACATCGTCGGGTTGTTGTCTATACCATCTTAGTAACTTTGCCGATCGGCGCTTCGACCAAAGTTGAACCGGCCGCTTGACCTGCGCGGCTATTATGCCATTACTGCTAAGATTGCAGTTTATGGAGTTCGCGGGCGCAGCGGCCGCGGCTCCGTCCGGTCATTCCGCTGCTGGAATCCTATGACTGCGCTGGGAATTGGCCCCGAGGCCCGACGCCGTTTGTCGGCGCCGCGGATCGCCGAGATCGTCGCCGACGAGTTACGGCGCCAGATCATCGACGGCGAACTGGCCGACGGCGATTTGCTGCCGCGCCAGGAAGTGCTCGTCGAGCAGTTCAACGTCAGCCTGGTCTCGCTGCGTGAGGCGCTGCGGATCCTGGAGACCGAAGGGCTGGTCTCGGTTCGGCGCGGCAACCGCGGCGGTGCGATTGTGCACGCTCCCGCGAAAACCAGTGCCGCCTACATGTTGGGTCTGCTATTGCAGAGCGAGTCGGTTCTCGTCGCCGATCTGGGCACGGCGATACTGGAGCTCGAACCTGCCTGCGCGGCATTGGCGGCTCAGCGACCCGACCGCGCCGACACCATCGTCCGCGAGCTCAAAGAGATCAACGACGCGATGGCCAGCGCATCTGGAGGACGGACCCGAATTCACCGAAATCGGCCGTAAATTCCACGATTCCGTCGTGCGTGGCTGCGGAAACCGCACGATCATCGCCGTGGTCGGCACCCTGGAGACGCTGTGGACCAGTCACGAACAGCAATGGGCCGACGAAAGCGCGGCTAAAGGCACCTACCCCTCGCTGACCAAGCGTCGTGCCGTGCTCAACACGCATGTGAAGCTGGCCGAGATGATCGAGGCCGGTGACGTCGACCGGGCGCGTCGCATCGCGGCCCGGCACCTTTCCGACACCCAGAGCCACGTGCTGGCGGCAGGGCCCGACCAACGGATCTACGCGGTGTCGCCGCAGGCGCTCTCCCGCCCGCGGGACAACCGCCATCTGTAGATCGCAGCAAGCGTGAGAACCGCACTGGTCACCGGTGGCAGCGGCGGGATCGGCAAGGCCTGCGCGCGCAAACTGTGCGAACTGGGTTACGACGTTGTGTTGTCGGCGCGACGAGAGGACCCGCTGCGCGCGGCTGCCGACGAGCTGGGCGCACGCTATATCGCGGCCGACGCCTCGGACGCGAGCGGCTTCGCGCAAGCGATCAGCTCCCTGGAGACAATCGATTTGGTTGTGCACGCAGCCGGAACTCTGGGCGGGACCTACGCCCGCAAGCAGACATTCGAGCAATGGCAGGCGATCATTTCGGCGAACCTGGACTCGTGCTTCGTGGTGACCGCGGCCGTGCTGCCGCGGATGCGCGCCGGCTCGCGGCTGGTGTTCATCTCGTCCTCCGCGGCGCATGAGCCGATGATGGCGCGGACCGCCTACTCGGCGTCCAAGGCGGGGATGAATGCGTTCGCCCGGGCGCTGGCTCTCGAGGTCGACCGCGACGGCATCGCCGTCCATATCGTGACGCCGGGGCCGGTGGAAACCGAGATGCTGCAGGATGTTCCGTTCGAAATGGACGCGATCCAGGCGTCTGATGTCGCCGAGGCCGTTGCGTGGCTCGACTCCGTGAACCCGTCGGTGGACCTTCCGGAGATCCGGCTGAACGCGGTGCGGCGCGGGCCCTTCGCGCGCGAACCTGTGGTGCCCAACGAGGTCCGTCGCCGGGCCGCGCAGCAGCAATAAGCGGGCACTATCCGGGGAAGGCTTTGATCACCGTTTCGCCGAATTCGTGGAGCGATTCCGGGGCGGCGAAATCGGCGAACCAGACATAGAACCGCTCGACGCCTTGACCGGACAAATTGGCGAAATGTCCGGACAATTTGTCAGCGTCGCCACACACCAGGCCCGAACCGAGATTTCCGAACCGCCGGTTGCTCAGCTCCCGCACCGCGTTGGGGTCGCTGTCCCTGCGAACGAAACCCACCATCTGCTGCACCGACACCCGAGCCGACCCGCTGACGGGCGCCAATTCCGGCAACCGATCGAGATGGTTGGCCGGTATGTTCCACCAATCCGCGTATCTGCGAACAAGTTCCATCATCCGGCGCCCGGTTCCGCCGAGGATCAGCGGTATCCGATGCTCGGGACGCGGCGATTGGGTGCGCTCCGATGCCTCGTCGCGCCCCCAGTACTGCATGAGCAAGCCGAGATGGCGCTCGAGCTGCTCGACCCGGGCAATCGGATCTTGTTGACCGACATCGAATCTGGCGAACTCGGCGGGCCATGAGCCGGACCCGAGGCCGAGCTCGAATCGGCCGTCGGAGGCCTCCGACAAGGTGACAGCCTGCTTGGCCAGTACCGCCGGATGGCGAAATGCCTCGCAGAGCACCAGATGACCGATCCGCAACCGCTCGGTTTTCGCTGCCACCCAGGTGGCGACCCCCATTGCCTCCCAGATCTTTTCGTCGCGCAGACCGGGCGCCTCAAGGTGGTCGATGAACGCCACTCCGCTGAACCCACTGGCTTCTGCGTGGCGCGATCGCTCCACGATGTCGGCGATCGGCACTCTCACTTGCGGTAGGAACAGGTACCACTCGGCCATAGCTGAACACCATACGGAGCCGCCCGGTGCACCGGACCAGCGATTGACGCCTATCGCGCTAGTTTACTATTTTTATTATGTTAGGGGCCTTATGGACGTCGGACTGAATTCCGGTCAGCTGGCGCTGCGCGACAGCGTGCGTGACGTCCTGCGCACCGAGTGCCCGCCCGGAGTCGCCCGGCAGGCGATGACCGATCCAGAATGCTGGCGAACCGTGTGGAAGACGGTCGTCGACCTCGGCTGGACCGAACTCGCTGTGCCCGCCGACGGCGGTGAGGGCTCCTTCGGTCGCGTCGATCTCGCTGTCGTTCTCGAGGAATGCGGTGCGGCCATCGCCCCCATCCCGTTGCTGTCCAGCATCGGTCTGGCCGCAGGTGTCTTGCGTGCCGCCGGCTCCGCGGTTGACGAGGTACTCGACGCCATCGGCGGCGGCGTCGTGGCCGCGCTGGCCGTTCACCCGCCCGGGTGCCGGCTGCCGGGTGTGCCGATGACCCTGCAGAGCGGGCGCCTGCACGGGCGTGCGATCGCAGTGGCCGGCCTGCCGCGGGCGGACCTGATTGTCACCTTGGCCTCGTCAGCTGACGGGCCGGTCGCCGCCGTCGTCCGTGTCGGCGACGGCGTGGCCGTGCAATCCGCCGAGTGCACGAATCCAGCGCAGCCGATCGCCGACGTCGAGATCGACGCGGAACCCGTCGTCACCGCGCCGGTCGATGTGGAATCGGCCCTGGCGACACCGTTGCTCGCCGCGGCCGCCGACTTGGTCGGTGTGGCAGATGCCGCGCTGGCCCGCTCGATAGAGCATGCGAAATCACGACAGCAGTTCGGCAAGCCGATCGGCGGCTTCCAGGGAATCAAGCACGCGTTGGCCGACAATTACGTCGCCGTCGAGCGTGCCCGCAGTCTGACGTACGCGGCGGCAGCGCGCCTCGACGATCCCGCGACGTCGCCCGCGGCCGGCTGGACCGCTGCGGCGCTGGCCAAGGCGGCGGCGGCCGAGGCGGCGGTCGGCTGCGCGCGCACCGGCGTTCAGGTCCACGGCGCTCTCGGGCAGACCTGGGAGCACGACATGCATTTGTATCTGCGGCACGCGTGGCAGGGCGCCGCGACGCTGGGAGACAGCCGCGCGCTCTACCACGCGGTGGGACGCCGGGTCGCCGGAGGTGCCGCTTGATGACCGGGGCTAACGGGGTGGTCGCCGAGTTCGCGGCGTGGTTGACGGATTTCCTGCCGGACGACTACCACGACCGCTACCGCGAGTACCGCTGGGACCTCGACCTGCGGCGCGGTTACCAACGCGCCGCGTTCGAGGCGGGGTGGTTGCAGCCGACCTGGCCGCGCGAACACGGCGGTCGGTCGTTGGGCCTGGCCGACGCGATGGAGGTCCGGCTGGAAGCCGCGATGCGATCGGCACCCAAGCTGCCGAATATCGCCGGCCCCGGTGTTGCGGCGCCCGGGATTCGCCAGTTCGGCACCGCCGAGCAGATCGACCGTCTGCTCATTCCGCTGCTGCGCGGCGACGAGTGGTGGGCGCTTGGCATGTCGGAGCCCGAAGCCGGGTCCGATTTCGCCAGCTTGCGCACCCGCGCCGTGCGCGACGGCGACATGTTCCGGGTCAAGGGCAGGAAGATCTGGACCACCCAGGCGCACCTCTCCCGCTGGTGCACGTTGTACGCGCGCACCGATCCCGACGCACCCAAACACCGCGGCATCTCCTGCCTGATCCTCGATCTCGAATCCCCCGGTGTGACAATCGAACCCATTCGGATGGCGTCGATCTCCGACGAAACGTTCTGCGAGGTCATTCTCGACGATGTCGAGGTGCCGGTGGCCAACCTGTTGGGGCCTCTCAACGGCGGTTGGCAGGTCGCGATGTCGTCGCTGAACCATGAGCGGCAGATGATTTGGATCATGAACTGGGTTGAGATCCAGCGTGGGCTCGATTCGGTTCGGGCAGCCGAGACGGCGCACGACGGCTACGCCTCGGGTGAGGTCTTCACCGAGCTCGGCTCACTGCTCGCCGACGCCGAAGCGCTGCGGGCAACCGGGTACCGCTCGCTTCACAACGAACTCGCCGGTCGGCCAAGCCCAGAAGCCGACATCCTGAAACTCCTCGGCTCGCTGACACTGCAGCGGGTTTGGGAACTGGCCGCCGCTGCCGCCGGACCGCGCTCGATCGACGATACCGACCTGCTCTTCGAGCGTCAGGATGCGTTGGCGGCGACTATCTACGGCGGGACATCCGAGATCCAACGCAACATCATCGCCGAGCGGTTGCTCGGACTGCCGAAGGGATGACGATGGATTACGACCTCGGTGCCGACGCCGTCGAACTCAGAAAACGCCTGCGGGATTTGATCTCCACGCATATCCCCGAGGGCTTCCTGGGTGCCTGCACCGACGACCCGAAAGACCTCGCCACCACCGAGTCGTTTTGCAAACTGTTGGCCTCCGACGGGCTGTTGGCCCTGGCCTGGCCGAAAGAGCATGGTGGCGGCGGAGGTTCGGTATGGCAGCAGACCGTACTGCGGGAAGAGATGTGGGCCCACCATGAACCCCGCGGAGCGCAGTACATGGGCGTCAACTGGGTCGGGCCCGCGCTCATGCGTTACGGGACGCCCGAGCAGAAGGGCCGACACTTGTCGGCCATCTCCGCCGGAGAAGTGATCTGGTGTCAAGGATTCTCCGAGCCGGAAGCCGGAACCGACCTCGCGTCGCTGCGCACCCGCGCGATTCCCGACGGCGACGGGTGGCGCGTCACCGGCCAGAAGGTCTGGACGTCTTACGCGCAGATGGCATCCTGGTGCGTGCTGGCGGCGTGTACAGATCCGAGCGCGCCGAAACCCAAGCGGCTCAGCCTGTTTCTCGTTCCGATGGACCGGCCCGGTATCACCGTGCGGCCAATCCGCTCGATGCTCGGACCGCACCATCTCAACGAGGTATTCCTCGACGGTGTTGAAGTGTTCGCCGACGAGGTTCTCGGCGAGGTCGGCGACGGCTGGCGGGTGATGCGCGAGGCGCTCGCCTTCGAACGGGTCGGCATCGCCCGGTACGCGCGCTGCGAATCGCTACTCGACCGGATGCAGAACGAACTCGGCGACGACTGGGACCGGTTGCCCGAGTCGATCCGGGCCCGCTGGGTGCGGGCACTGATCGACCTGCGGGTCGCGCGGCTGCTGGCCTATCGAGCGGTCTCGTTGCAAGACGACCCGTCGGCGGGCCCGGCAGCGAGCGCCGCCCGCATCGCGACGACCACCTGCGATCAGCAGGTCGCCGAGCTGCTGTTCGACGTGCTCGGCCCCTCGGCACTGGACAGCGGGACCTCCGCCCGACTGCACGGGGCGGTCGAAGACCACTGGCGATATGCCCAGGCGGCCACCGTGGCATCGGGAACGATCGAAGTACAGCGGATGCTTGTCGCACGCGAGACGTTGGGGGATCACGGGTGAACACCGCTCTGCCAGAAGACATCACCGAGTTCGGCGCCGTTGCCGCCAAACGGTTCACACGATTCGGCGGCCCGCAGGAGGCGCTGCGGGCCGAGACCGACGAACACCTCCGGCACCAGGCCCGGGTCGCGCTGGCCGACCTCGGCGCATTCGACCTCGACGTCCGATCCGCTGAGGATGATCTGCTGGCGGCCGCGGTCCTCTGCCAGGCGGCCGGCGCAGCGGCTCTGCCCTACCCGATCGTCGAGGAGCTGCTGGCGATCGACGGCGCTCGGCTCGCCCTGGTGAATCCCGAAGCACCGCGCATCGACCATGGCGACCTGGCCGGCGACTGGATCGCCGCCGATCTCGACGGCACGCGCTACCACGTGCAGCCGTCATCGCGCACCGGCGCGAAGCTGGGGCCGTTTCTGGTGCCGGCCACCTTGACTGAGCCCGACGGCACAGTGCCGGCAGCCGACGTCGATGTGCACCTGACGCTGGGATCCTGGCGGATTCTGGGCGCTGTGCAGCAGGCATTGGAGATCACCCGCCAGCACGTCACCGCGCGGATGCAGTTCGGCAAGCCGCTGTCCGAATTTCAGGCCGTCCGGTTCACCATCGCCGACGCGGCCGTCGCCGTGCGCGGGCTTCACGAACTCGCCAAGTACACCATTAGTCGAACGGGATCGACTGCGGCCCAAGTATGTTCGGCCGACGCCCTGATACTGCGACTCAAGGCCGCCGATACCGCGCGCCAAGTGCTGCGCACCGCGCACCAACTGCTCGGCGCGCTGGGCTTTTGCGATGAGTCCGATGTCAGCATCCTCGACAGGCACACTCAGCCGCTGATCCGGCTGCCGGTCAGCAGCGAAATGCTGGCGCTGCGCCTGATGCCCGGTGTTCGCGGAGGCCAACTGGAGACACTGTTCTCCGAACCAGTCGCGGCGGAGCCGGTGTGAGCCGCGCCGGCGACGATGCAGAGCGCAGCGGTGCTGAGGAGCGGCGCAGATGAGCACCGAACAAACCGCACCCGAGGCGACCTCTAATCCGCTCGACGACGGAATCCCATTCGGCACCAAACTCGCCGAGCTCGCCGAACAACGTCGTGACGAGCCGGCTGTGACCGTGGTCGCGCTCGACGGCGCCGCGCACTCGCTCACCTTCGGCGAACTCGAGGCCCGCGCCAATCAGTGGGGGCGGGCACTGGCTACCAACGGTGCCGGTACAGGTTCTCTTGTTGCACTGGCAATCCCGAATTCTCAGCACCTCGTGTTGGCCACGCTGGGGTGCTGGAAGATCGGCGCGGTTCCCATTCCCATGCACTGGGATCTGCCCGAATGGGAGCGGGACCGGGTGCGCGCGGTGATCAACCCCGCGGTCGTCGTCGACGAAAAGAGCCGGTGGGAGCTCGATGCCCGCGCCGCCGGCGAGTCCGAAAGCCCGCTGCCTACAGCCGTTTCTCCCACGGCAAACGGAATCTGCAGCAGCGGTTCGACCGGCGTGCCCAAAGTGATCCTCAACCTGGCGCCGTCGCTGTGGATCCCTCAGCAAGGGGAACCGTTTTTGTCGAACTGGACACCGGTGGCTCAGCCGCAGACCATCATGGTGCCCGCGCCGTTGTATCACACCAACGGCTTCGCCACCTTTCTGTTTCTGCTCGCGGGCGACCATCTGGTGGTGCTTGAAAAGTTCGACGCAGCATTGGTTTTAGACGTGATCGAACGCTATCGGATCACAAATTTCACGGCGACGCCGACGATGCTGGCGCGCATCGCCGCCCGGCCCGACGTCCGGCAGCGAGACTTCTCCAGCATCGTCTTCATCCTGCAGGGCGCCGCCCTCATGCCGTCGGCGCTAGTGCAAACCTGGTTCGAGCTACTGAGTCCCGAGCAGATCGTGACGGCCTACGGCATGACCGAGAATCTCGGACTCACTGCATTGCGCGGCGACGAGTGGCTCACTCACCCGGGCAGCGTAGGCCGCGGCTTCCGGGACACCGAGATTCGAATCCTGGATGCCGAGAAAAAACCGCTGGGCCCCAACCAAAATGGCGACGTGTACCTGCGTGCGCCGATGAGCGCGGGATATCGCTATCTGGGTGGGGCGCCGCCGCTGCCGTCGACCGATGACGGCTTCCGTTCCGCAGGTGACATGGGCCACCTCGACGCCGACGGCTATCTCTACATCATCGACCGCCGCGTCGACATGATCATCACCGGCGGCGCCAATGTCTTTCCCGCGGAGGTGGAGTCGGCGCTCGCCGGCCACCCGGGCATCGCCGACGTGGTGGTTATCGGGCTCGCCGATGAGCAGTGGGGACGCCGGGTGCACGCCGTGGTTCAACTCGCCGACCCAACGACGCCGGTGACCGAGCCGGAGGTTATCGCCTACGCGAAGACCCGACTGGCCGCTTACAAGGTTCCCAAGACCGTCGAGTTCGTCGACGAAATCCCCCGCACGGCGGCGACCAAGGTCAACCGCTCGGCGATGATCGCGGCCCGGGGCGGATGAAGCTTCATCTCAAATCTTGAATGCATGTGCCGCTTGCACCCCGTCCGGCGCTTCGGGAGGCGGACTAGCCTTCTTCGCCCGGCGCGCCGGGCGATGTCGGACATGTTGACGGTGTGGATGGTCGTGGTGGTGTGTCTCCGCTCCTCTGAAGTGTTCTTAGCGAATTCGGTGCCACCACTTATTAACTGCCTTTTGCCCACGCCCACGCGGTAAGACGCCAGTCTGCACCGACTTTGCGAAGCGCGACCGTATACACCGAGCCAGTTTGCGTCACCCTCTGACCGCGCAGGTCGAACGTCATGGTCGCGGGAGCAACGACATAGGCGTAGTCGCCGGTGACATCGACATGCCGTGGCTCGCCGAGCGAGATGCGGTAGCCCGAAGCGCCTAAATGCTCGCCCTCAGCAAGCACATCTCTCCACCAGTCTTCGGCGGCTGCCGGCCCTTGCCAGACATGAGGCGACATTCCGTCGAGAACTTGCATCGGGTCAGCGCATGTCGCTGCCATTGCCGTCGAGTCACCGTTGTTGAACGCCTCGACGTATTGCAGCACTGCACCCATTGGATCGTCCGAGGTAGGCACGACGTTGGTCTCCCGTCTGTTGCCGCGTCATACCCTAGTCGCCCGAGCTGGGCGGCCTTCAAGTGTTCTTTGCGTGTTCGGTAGCACCACCTGCTCAAAACTTTCTGGACGGCTTGGCGCGACGAACAACGCCCCGACGGCACGGAAATTCTTGTGAGATACAGCCCGGCTGCAACGCCCTCCGTTACGCAGCGAACGGGTTGTGGGTCGGAAGTGGCTTGATGAGTGGCGCGAGCAACTTGCCGGATTGCTCCGCGGTGAGGACATCGATCGGGTCGAGCGGGATGAACTCGCGGACCGAGTCGTCGTATTCCCACACATCCTCACCGATCAATCGGCCCCGGTCGTCGTACGGCCAAATCATGTGCGTGGCAGTCTTCACCAAATAGGTAGCGTCGGGGTCGACGGGCGCGCCGTTGCCAGCAAGTATGGTTCCGGGAGTCTGCTGGTAAAGCGTCGACGTCGAGACGATCATGGCGTCGCTGACCGCAAGCTTCTCGTCGCCGTGTCCGTAGAAGATGCACTGACCCGTTCGGGTCCACTCGCGGTAGACCCCCTTGACCGCCTCGGCCCCGTCGAGCGTAAAGGTCGCATCGAGCAGGTTGAAGTGGTAGACGGGATTTTCGACCGTCATTTCAGGTGTGAAGATCTCCTCGAAGAGGCCCGCCATCTCAAGGTAGCGGTGACGGTTGTAAGCGTGCAGCAGATAGAGGTGGCGTGGGTTCTTCGTCGTCTCAATCAATCGCTCCACGGCGGCGTTGGTCTGCGTGATGTCGAAGCGGTTCATCTCGTTCCCTCTGTTACAAGTCGTTTGTTTGATCTCGGACTACCCGCTTTATTCTCGTCCGGTACGTGGTCCTCGACCAAGGGCTGTTTGGCGCTGAGTTACAGGGCGAAGAGCCGCCCTAGTCAGCCAAGCCGCCCCAGCCCGTCGACGTCAGAGTGTTCTTCGCGTAGTCGGTACCACCGGCTGCACAAGTTGTTTACGGCCCGCGAATGAGTTTCGCCGAAAACCACCGCTACGGCGACGTGACGGCGAAGAGGCGCCATTCGCCGGGGACGCCCTTGAGTTTGTGAGCGCCGTGCTCCTCGAACTCGAGTCC
>CAVRRV010000010.1:0-22094 GCA_963723615.1 uncultured Actinomycetota bacterium
GGAAGCGAGGTCCGCCGTGCTGGGTCTACCCGAAACGGTGCACGCCTGTCTGTTCGATCTCGACGGTGTGTTGACCGACACCGCGAGTGTCCACACCAAGGCCTGGAAGGTCATGTTCGACGCGTTCCTGCGGCAACATGCCGAACAGACCGGCGAGCCGTTCGTCCCGTTCGATCCGGTCGACGACTACCTGAAATATGTCGACGGCAAGAAACGTGAAGACGGAGTCCGGTCGTTTCTGGCCAGCCGCGGCATCCAACTGCCCGACGGCGACCCCGACGACACGCCCGATAAGGACACCGTCTACGGGTTAGGCACCCGCAAAAACGATGCCTTCCAAGAGACGCTGCAGAGCGACGGCGTCAAGGTATTCGACGGCTCGCGCCGCTACCTGGAAAAGGTGGCCGCCGCCGGTCTCGCTACGGCGGTGGTGTCCTCCAGCGCCAACACCCGCCAGGTGCTGGAGATCACCGGGCTCGACAAGTTCATTCAGCAGCGAGTCGACGGCGTGACCCTGCGCGAGGAACACATCGCCGGCAAGCCGGCACCGGACTCGTTCCTGCGTGCCGCCGAGCTGCTGAACGTCGAAGCGACCGCGGCCGCCGTGTTCGAAGATGCGCTCTCCGGAGTGCAGGCGGGGCACGCCGGCCACTTCGGTTACGTGGTAGGTGTTGACCGCGTGGGCCAAGCCGACGAATTACGCAGCCACGGCGCCGATGTCGTGGTCACCGACCTCGGCGATCTGCTGTAGGCGCCGCGATGATCCCGGATAACACCTTCCCCGTCGAACCCTGGCAGCTCCGCGAGACCCATCTGGACCTCAACGTGCTGGCGCAATCGGAGTCGCTGTTCGCGCTGTCCAACGGGCACATCGGAATTCGCGGCAACCTCGACGAAGGCGAGCCGCACGGCCTGCCCGGCACGTATCTGAACTCGTTCTACGAGGTCCGGCCGCTGCCGTATGCGGAGGCCGGCTACGGCTACCCGGAGGCCGGGCAGACGGTCGTCGACGTTACCAACGGCAAGATCCTGCGCCTGCTGGTCGACGACGAGCCATTCGACGTTCGCTACGGCAAGTTGTTGAGCCACGAGCGGGTGCTCGACCTGCGGGCCGGCACGTTGACCCGATACGCGCACTGGGAGTCACCGGTCGGCAAGCAGGTCCTGGTGACCTCGACCCGGCTGGTATCGCTGGCACAGCGCAGCGTTGTCGCCATCGAGTACGTGGTCGAGGCGGTAGACGAATTCGTCCGTGTCACAGTGCAATCCGAGCTGGTCGCCAACGAGGACCAGCCCGTTACGTCAGGTGATCCGCGGGTTGCGGCCATCCTCGACAGACCGCTGGAGGCCGTCCAACACGAGGACACCGAATGCGGGGCACTGCTGATGCACCGGACGCGCGCCAGTGCGTTGATGATGGCCGCGGCGATGGACCACGAAGTCGAGGTAGAAGGCCGCGTGGAGATCACCAACGACGCGGGCGACGACCTCGCCCGCACGACCGTGATCTGCGGGCTGCGGCCGGGCCAGCAACTGCGCATCGTGAAATACCTGGCATACGGCTGGTCAAGCCAGCGTTCACGTCCGGCGCTGCGCGACCAGGCAGCCGCCGCTTTGCACAGCGCACGCTACAGCGGGTGGCAGGGCCTGGTGGACGCCCAGCGCAAGATTCTCGACGACTATTGGGACGGCGCCGATGTGGAGGTCGAAGGCGACCCCATATGCCAGCAGGCGGTGCGGTTCGGGCTTTTCCACCTCCTGCAGGCCAGTGCGCGAGCCGAGCGGCGCGGCATCGCCAGCAAAGGCTTGACCGGCACCGGGTACGACGGCCACATCTTCTGGGACACCGAGGGATTCGTTCTTCCGGTGCTGACCTATACCTTGCCGCACGCAGCCGCCGATGCATTGCGTTGGCGCGCTTCGACTTTGGATTTAGCAAGGGAGCGCGCCGCACAGCTGGACCTCAAGGGTGCCAGCTATCCGTGGCGAACGATTCGCGGCCAGGAATGCTCGGCCTACTGGCCGGCCGGAACCGCCGCGTGGCACATCAACGCCGACATCGCCATGGCTTTCGAGCGCTATCGGATCGTCAGCGGCGACGAGTCGCTGGAGAGGGATTGCGGGCTGGAAGTGCTCATCGAGACGGCCCGGCTGTGGCATTCACTCGGCCATCACGACCGCCACGGAGTGTGGCACTTGGACGGGGTTACCGGTCCCGACGAATACACCGCGATCGTGCGCGACAACGTGTTCACCAACATGATGGCGGCACACAACCTGCGGGTTGCCGCCGACGCGTGCGCCCGGCACTCCGAGGCCGCTCGCGAGCTGGGCGTGACCACCGAAGAAACCGCCGCGTGGCGCGATGCCGCCGACGCCGCGCACATTCCCTTCGACGAAGAGCTTGGCGTGCATCCGCAGTCCGAAGGCTTCACCACCTACGCCGAGTGGGACTTCAACGAGAAGACAACCTACCCGCTGCTGCTGCACGAGCCGTACGCGCTGCTCTATCCCGCGCAGGTGGTCAAGCAGACCGATCTGGTTTTGGCCATGTACTGGCAAAGCCACAAATTCAGCGACGAGCAGAAGGCGCGCAACGTCGACTACTACGAGCGGCGCACGGTGCGCGACTCGTCACTGTCTGCCTGCGCCCAAGCGGTGATGTGCGCCAACGTCGGGCATGTGGAGCTGGCGCACGACTACACCTATGAGGCGGCTCTGGTCGACCTGCGCGACCTGCACCACAACACCCGCGACGGCTTGCACATGGCGTCGCTGGCCGGCGCGTGGACTGCTCTGGTCGCCGGCTTCGGCGGCCTGCGGGACGACGAGGGCGTCCTGTACCTCGACCCGTATCTGCCCGACGGCATCTCACGGCTGCGATTCCGGTTGCGCTGGCGCGACTTCCGGGTGACCGTGGACGTCATCCACGACGAAGTGACCTACACGCTGCGGGACGGCCCCGGGGGTGGATTGACTATCCGGCATGCCGGGGAGGACGTCGAGCTCAGCACCAGCGCTCCGACAACGATCACGCTGCACAAGCGTGAGCCGCTGCTGCCCACGCCGCAGCAACCACCCGGACGCGCGCCGCTGCACCGGAACGCTTACCGGTCGGTTAGCCAGCCGAGCTGATCGGCTCGATCGGCAGCCAGCGCAGCGCGCCGGGGGCATCGGCCGGCACCACCGGATGCTGCGGCGCAATCGGGTCCAGCCGCCGGTACGCCTCGCCCTGTCGCGGCCGCAGATCGTTTTCACCCTTGTTCGGCCACAGCGACGCGGCCCGCTCGGCCTGCGCCGAGATCGACAGCGAAGGGTTGACCCCGAGGTTCGCCGAGATCGCCGCACCGTCGACCACCGACAACGTCGGGTAGCCGTACACCCGGTGATACGGGTCGATCACGCCATGCTCGGCGCTGTCGCCGATCACCGCGCCACCGAGGAAGTGCGCGGTCAGCGGGATGTTGAACAGCTCGCCCCAGGTGCCGCCGGCCACCCCGTCGATCTTGGCGGCGATGCGACGGGTGACTTCGTTGCCGACCGGAATCCAGGTCGGGTTCGGCTCGCCGTGCCCCTGCTTGCTGACGTAGCGGCGCCGGCCCAGCCGTCCACGTTTGGTGAACGTGGTGATCGAGTTGTCCAGGTGCTGCATCACCAGTGCGATCACCGTGCGCTCGCTCCACTGACGCGGATTGAGCATTCGAATGATGCCGCGCGGATCTTCGCCGGCTTGATTCAGCAACTGCCTCCATCGCGGCACATCCGTGCCCTCGGGGCCGGAGCCGTCGGTCATCAACGTCTGCAGCAGACCCATGGCGTTGGAGCCCTTGCCGTAGCGGACGGGTTCGACGTGAGTGTCGGACGTCGGGTGAATCGACGACGTGATCGCGACACCGTGGGTCAAGTCCAGGTCCGGCGAGACCTTTAACGTCGCGGCACCGACGATCGATTCGGAGTTGGTGCGGGTCAGCACACCCAGCCGATCCGAAAGCCGGGCAACTTGCCGCGTGTCGCGCATCTTGAACAGCAGCTTCTGCGTGCCGTACGTGCCGGCGGCCAGCACCACATGATTCGCGGTGAACGTGCGCTTCTTGCGGCGCAGCCAGCGGCCGGTGTGCGTGGTGCGGACCTCCCACAGCCCGTCGGGCCGCTGCGCGAACTTGGTGACCGTCGTCATCGGAATGTATCTGCGCGCCAGCCGATTCCGCGAGGCCGAGATAATTCTTCAGCAGCGTGTTCTTGGCGCCGTAGCGGCAGCCGGTCATGCAGGATCCGCATTCCAGGCAGCCGGTCCGGGCCGGGCCCGCGCCGCCGAAGTACGGGTCGGGCACCGTCTCGCCGGGTGTCTTGGTGCCGTCGGGCCCGAAGAACACGCCCACCGGGGTCGGCACGAACGTGTCGCCGCAGCCCATGTCGTCGGCGACCTCTTTGACGATGCGGTCGGCGTCGGTGAAGGTCGGGTTTTCGACCACGCCGAGCATCCGCTGCGCCTGTTGGTAGTGCGGCATCAACTCCGCGCGCCAGTCGGTGATGTGCGACCACTGGCGGTCGTCGAAGAACGGCTCCGGCGGCACATACAGCGTGTTGGCGTAGTTCAGCGATCCACCGCCGACGCCGGCGCCGGCCAGGATCATGCACGTTCCTGCAGCAGGTGGATGCGCTGGATGCCGTAGCAGCCGAGCTTGGGCGCCCACAGGAACTTGCGCAGATGCCAGGAGGTCTTGGCGAAGTCCTCGTCGTCGAAGCGGCGGCCGGCCTCGAGCACGCCGACGCGGTAACCCTTCTCGGTCAGCCGCAGCGCGGTGACGCTGCCCCCGAAGCCCGAACCGATGATCAGGACGTCGCATGGTGAGGTGGTAACTGCCCACGGCCGAAATCACCCTGGAAGCGAGGTCCGCCGTGCTGGGTCTACCTGAAGCGGTACACGCCTGTCTGTTCGATCTCGACGGTGTGCTGACCGACACCGCGAGTGTCCACACCAAGGCCTGGAAGGTCATGTTCGACGCTTTCCTGTCGCACCGGGCCGAACAGACCGGCCAGCCGTTCGTCCCGTTCGATCCGGTCGACGACTACCTGAAATATGTCGACGGCAAGAAGCGGGAGGACGGAGTCCGGTCGTTTCTGGCCAGCCGCGGCATCGAGCTGCCCGACGGCGACCCCGACGACACGTCCGATAAGGACACCGTCTACGGGTTGGGCACCCGCAAGAACGATGCCTTCCAGGAGACGCTGCACAGCGACGGCGTCAAGGTATTCGACGGCTCGCGCCGCTACCTGGAAAAGGTGGCCGCCGCGGGTCTCGCTACGGCGGTGGTGTCCTCCAGCGCCAACACCCGCGAGGTGCTGGAGATCACCGGGCTCGACAAGTTCATCCAGCAGCGAGTCGACGGCGTGACCCTGCGCGAGGAACACATCGCCGGCAAGCCCGCACCAGACTCGTTCCTGCGTGCCGCACAGCTGCTGGACGTCTCCCCTGCCGAAGCGGCGGTGTTCGAAGACGCGCTCTCCGGAGTGCAGGCGGGGCACGCCGGCCACTTCGGGTACGTCGTCGGCGTGGACCGGGTAGGCCAGGCCGACGAATTACGCAGCCACGGCGCCGATGTCGTGGTCACCGACCTCGGCGATCTGCTGTAGGCGCCGCGATGATCCCGGATAACACCTTCCCCGTCGAACCCTGGCAGGTCCGCGAGACCCAACTGGACCTCAATGTGTTGGCGCAATCGGAGTCGCTGTTCACGTTGTCCAACGGGCACATCGGACTCCGCGGCAACCTCGACGAAGGCGAGCCGTACGGCCTGCCCGGCACATATCTGAACTCCTTCTACGAGGTCCGGCCGCTGCCGTACGCGGAGGCCGGTTTCGGCTACCCGGAGGCCGGGCAGACCGTCGTCGACGTCACCAACGGCAAGATCCTGCGTCTGCTGGTCGACGACGAGCCGTTCGACGTTCGCTACGGCAAGCTGTTGAGCCACGAGCGGGTGCTCGACCTGCGGGCCGGCACGTTGACCCGATCCGCGCACTGGCAGTCACCGGTCGGCAAGCAGGTGAAGGTGACCTCGACCCGGCTGGTGTCACTGGCACAGCGCAGCGTCGCCGCGATCGAGTACATCGTCGAGGCGGGTGATGAATTCGTTCGTGTGACGGTGCAATCCGAGCTGGTGGCCAACGAGGACCAGCCCACGACTTCGGGCGATCCGCGGGTGGCGGCGATCCTGGAAAGTCCGCTGGAGGCCGTCGACCACGAGGACACCGAATGCGGCGCGCTGCTGATGCACCGGACGCGCGCCAGTGCGTTGATGATGGCCGCGGCGATGGACCACGAAGTCGAGGTAGAAGGCCGCTACGAGATCACCAACGACGCGGGCGACGACCTTGCACGCACGACCGTGATCTGCGGGCTGCGGCCTGGCCAGAAGCTGCGCATCGTGAAATACCTGGCATACGGCTGGTCAAGCCAGCGATCCCGTCCCGCGCTGCGCGACCAGGCTGCCGCCGCTTTGCACAGCGCACGCTACAGCGGTTGGCAGGGTTTGGTGGACGCCCAGCGCAAGATTCTCGACGACTATTGGGACGGCGCCGATGTGGAGGTCGAAGGCGACCCGGTATGCCAGCAGGCGGTGCGGTTCGGGCTTTTCCACCTCCTGCAGGCCAGTGCGCGAGCCGAGCGGCGCGGTATCGCCAGCAAAGGCTTGACCGGCACCGGGTACGACGGCCACATCTTCTGGGACACCGAGGGATTCGTTCTTCCGGTGCTGACCTATACCTTGCCGCACGCGGCTGCCGATGCATTGCGTTGGCGCGCTTCGACTTTGGACTTAGCAAAGGAGCGCGCCGCACAGCTGGACCTCAAGGGTGCCAGCTATCCTTGGCGAACGATTCGCGGTCAGGAATGCTCGGCCTACTGGCCGGCCGGAACCGCCGCGTGGCACATCAACGCCGACATCGCAATGGCTTTCGAGCGCTATCGGATCGTCAGCGGCGACGAGTCGCTGGAGAGGGACTGCGGGCTGGAAGTGCTCATCGAGACGGCCCGGCTGTGGCATTCACTCGGCCATCACGACCGCCACGGAGTATGGCACCTGGATGGGGTTACCGGTCCCGACGAATACACCGCGATCGTGCGCGACAATGTGTTCACCAACATGATGGCGGCACACAACCTGCGGGTTGCCGCCGACGCGTGCGCCCGGCACTCCGAGGCCGCTCGCGAGCTGGGCGTGACCACCGAAGAGGCCGCCGCGTGGCGCGATGCCGCCGACGCCGCGCACATTCCCTTCGACGAAGAGCTTGGCGTGCATCCGCAGTCCGAAGGCTTCACCACTTACGCCGAGTGGGACTTCAACGAGAAGACAACCTACCCGCTGCTGCTGCACGAGCCGTACGCGCTGCTCTATCCCGCGCAGGTGGTCAAGCAGACCGATCTGGTTTTGGCCATGCACTGGCAAAGCCACAAATTCAGCGACGAGCAGAAGGCGCGCAACGTCGACTACTACGAGCGGCGCACGGTGCGCGACTCGTCGCTGTCTGCCTGCACCCAAGCGGTGATGTGCGCCAACGTCGGGCATGTGGAGCTGGCGCACGACTACACCTATGAGGCGGCTCTGGTCGACCTGCGCGACCTGCACCACAACACCCGCGACGGCTTGCACATGGCGTCGCTGGCCGGCGCGTGGACTGCTCTGGTCGCCGGCTTCGGCGGCCTGCGCGACGACGAGGGCATCCTGTACCTCAACCCGTATCTGCCCGAGGGCATCTCACGGCTGCGATTCCGGTTGCGCTGGCGCGACTTCCGAGTGACCGTGGACGTCATCCACGACGAAGTGACCTACACGCTGCGCGACGGCCCCGGGGGTGGATTGACTATCCGGCATGCCGGGGAGGACGTCGAGCTCAGCACCAGCGCGCCGACAACGATCACGCTGCACAAGCGTGAGCCGCTGCTGCCCACGCCGCAGCAACCACCCGGACGCGAGCCGCTGCACCGGAACGCTTACCGGGTCGGTCAGCCAGCCGAGCTGATCGGCTCGATCGGCAGCCAACGCAACCCGCCGGGCGCGTCGGCGGGCACCACCGGACGCTGAGGCGCAATCGGATCCAGCCGCCGGTACGGCTCGCCCTGACGTGGCCGCAGATCGTTTTCACCCTTGTTCGGCCATAGCGAAGCGGCCCGCTCGGCCTGAGCGGTGATCGACAGTGACGGGTTGACGCCAAGATTGGCCGAGATCGCGGCACCGTCCACCACCGACAGCGTCGGGTAGCCGTACGCCCGGTGATACGGGTCGATAACCCCGTGTTCGGGGCTGTCGCCGATCGCAGCGCCGCCGAGGAAATGCGCGGTCAGTGGGATGTTGAACAGCTCGCCCCAGGTTCCGCCCGCGACACCGTCGATCTTGGCGGCGATGCGCCGGGTGACCTCGTTGCCGACCGGGATCCAGGTTGGGTTCGGCTCGCCGTGGCCCTGCTTGCTGACATACCGACGGCGCCCCAGCTTGCCGCGTTTGGTGAACGTGGTGATCGAGTTGTCCAGGTGCTGCATCACCAGCGCGATCACCGTGCGCTCGCTCCACTGACGGGGATTGAGCATTCGAAGTATGCCGCGCGGATCTTCGTCGGCTTGATGCAACAGCTGCCTCCATCGCGGCACGTCCGTGCCGTCGGGACCAGACCCGTCGGTCATCAAGGTCTGCAACAGCCCCATCGCGTTGGAACCCTTGCCGTAGCGGACAGGTTCGATGTGAGTGTCCGACGTCGGGTGAATCGACGACGTGATCGCCACTCCGTGGGTCAAGTCCAGGTCCGGCGAGACCTTCAACGTCGCGGCACCGACGATCGATTCGGAGTTGGTGCGGGTCAGCACACCCAGCCGATCGGACAAGGCGGGCAACTTCCCCTTGTCGCGCATCTTGAATAGCAGATGCTGCGTGCCCCAGGTGCCGGCCGCCAGCACCAGATGGGTTGCGGTGAAGGTGCGCTTCTTGCGACGCAGCCAGCGACCGGTGCGAGCGGTGCGGACTTCCCAGATGCCGTCGGAGCGCTGCTCGAATCCGGTGACGGTGGTCATCGGAATGACTTCGGCGCCAGCGGATTCCGCAAGGCCCAGATAATTCTTCAGCAGCGTGTTCTTGGCGCCGTGACGACAGCCGGTCATGCAGCAGCCGCATTCCAGACAGCCGGTGCGGGCCGGACCGGCGCCACCGAAGATACGGGTCGGGCACCGTCTCGCCGGGTGTCTTGGTGCCGTCGGGCCCGAAGAACACGCCGACCGGGGTCGGCACGAACGTGTCGCCGCACGCCCATGTCGTCGGCGACCTCTTTGACGATGCGATCGGCGTCGGTGAAGGTCGGGTTGGTGACCACGCCGAGCATCCGCTGCGCCTGCCGGTAGTGCGGCATCAACTCGGCGCGCCAGTCGGTGATGTGCGCCCACTGCTTGTCGGCGAAGAACGGCTCCGGCGGCACGTAGAGCGTGTTGGCGTAGTTCAGCGAGCCGCCGCCCACACCGGCGCCGGCCAGGATCATCACGTTGCGCAGCAGGTGGATGCGCTGGATGCCGTACATGCCGAGCTTGGGCGCCCACAGGAACTTGCGCAGATTCCAGGAGGTCTTGGCGAAATCCTCGTCCGAGAAGCGGCGGCCGGCCTCGAGCACACCGACGCGATAGCCCTTCTCGGTCAACCGCAGCGCGGTGACGCTGCCCCCGAAACCCGAACCGATGATCAGGACGTCGTAATCCGGTTTCACCGCACCAGTATGGACTTATCCACTGGTAGTGAGCCAGCGTTTCGTTTGCCCCGCTCCTCCTCGCGCCGCTGCGCGGCTGGGAGTACCCCCACCTCGCGCCGCTTAACGGCGCGCATCGTCGCCGGGCGGTCAGCTGTCGACGGTGAGGCCGACCTTCTGGAATTCCTTGAGGTCGCAGTAGCCGGCCTTGGCCATCGAGCGGCGCAGCCCGCCGACGAGGTTCAGCGAGCCGAACGGGTCGTCGGACGGGCCGTTGAGGACCTGATGCAACGGTGACCGCTCGCCGACGGCGACCTGCAGCAGCGCGCCGCGGGGCAGCGATGGGTGGGCGGCGGCGGCCGGCCAGAACCATCCGTCACCCAGCGCCTCGGCCGCCTCGGCGAGCGGGGTGCCCAGCACCACTGCGTCAGCGCCGCACGCGATGGCTTTGGCCAGCTCGCCGGACGTGTGGATGTCCCCGTCGGCGAGCACATGCACGTAGCGGCCGCCAGTCTCGTCGAGGTATTCGCGCCGGGCCGCGGCGGCGTCGGCGATCGCAGTGGCCATCGGCACGCTGATCCCGAGTACCTCGTCGCTGGTGGTCACTCCGCTGGTGGACCCGTAGCCGACAATGACACCGGCGGCGCCGGTGCGCATCAGATGCAGCGCCGTGCGGTGGTCGAGCACCCCACCGGCCACCACGGGCACGTCAAGCTCGGAGATGAAGGTCTTCAGATTCAGCGGCTCGCCGTCGCTGGCGACACGTTCGGCGGAGATGATGCTGCCCTGGATGACCAGCAGGTCGATGCCGGCCGACAGCAGCGCCGGCGTCAGCGCCTGGGCGTTCTGCGGGCTCACCCGGACCGCGGTGGTCACCCCGGCCTCGCGGATGCGGGCCACCGCAGCGCCCAGCAACTCGGGATCCAGTGGCGCGGCGTGCAACTGCTGCAGTAGCCGGATGGCCGCCGTCGGTTCGGGTTCCTTGGCGGCCGCTTCGGTGACTTGGGCGATCTTGGCGGCCACATCCGCGTGGCGGCCGATCAGCCCCTCGCCGTTGAGCACTCCCAGCCCGCCGAGCCGACCAAGCTCGATGGCGAATTCCGGCGACACGAGCGCATCGGTCGGATGGGCGACGATGGGAATCTCGAACCGGTACGCGTCGAGCTGCCAGGCCGTCGTCACGTCCTGCGAGGAGCGGGTGCGCCGCGACGGCACGATGTTGATGTCAGCGAGTTCGTAAGTGCGCCGGGCCGTTCGACCCATGCCGATCTCGACCATGTCACGCATCAGCGGTCCTTCGATCAGTTCACCGAGCGTAGTAGTTGGGCGCTTCGGCGGTCATGGTGATGTCGTGCGGATGGCTTTCCTTCAAGCCCGCCGCTGTGATCCGGACGAATTGCGCCCGCTGCAGCGCCTCGATGGTGTTGGAGCCGGTGTAGCCCATCGCAGCGCGTAATCCACCGGTGAGCTGATGGATCACCGACGCCAGCGGCCCGCGGAACGGCACCCGACCTTCGATGCCCTCGGGCACCAGCTTGTCCTCGGAGAGCGCGTCGTCGGCGAAGTAGCGGTCCTTCGAATACGACTTGGCAGGTTCCCCTGACGACCCTCTTCCTTGCATGGCGCCCAGTGACCCCATGCCGCGATAGCTCTTGTACTGCTTGCCGTTGACGAAGATCAGCTCGCCGGGCGCCTCGCCGGTGCCGGCCAGCAGCGATCCCAGCATGGTCGTCGATGCGCCCGCGGCCAACGCCTTGGCGATGTCACCGGAGTACTGCAGTCCGCCGTCGGCGATCACCGGCACACCGGCCGGACCGCATACCGTCACCGCCTCGAGGATCGCGGTGATCTGCGGCGCCCCGACTCCGGCCACCACGCGGGTGGTGCAGATAGACCCCGGACCCACGCCGACTTTGACCGCGTCGGCACCGGCCGCGACCAGCGCGGCGGCCGCCGACCTGGTGGCGACATTGCCGCCGACTATCTCCACGCGGTCGCCGACCTCGGCCTTGAGCTTGTCGACCATGTCGAGAACCAGCCGATTGTGGGCGTGCGCGGTGTCGACCACCAGCAGGTCGGCCCCGGCGTCGGCCAGCGTCATCGCGCGCACCCAGGCATCGTCACCTACCCCGACGGCGGCCCCGACCAGCAACCGGCCGTCGCTGTCCTTGGTCGCCAGCGGGTGCTGTTCGGTCTTGACGAAGTCTTTGACGGTGATCAGCCCGGTCAGCCGGCCGTGACCGTCGACGATGGGCAGCTTTTCGATCTTGTGCCGACGCAACAGGCCCAGCGCCGCATCCGCGCTGACACCCTCCTGGGCGGTGATCAGCGGGGCTTTGGTCATGACCTCGGCGACATGCTTGGACTGGTCGACCTCGAAGCGCATATCGCGGTTGGTGATGATGCCCACCAGGGCGCCTGAGTCGTCGATCACCGGCAGCCCGGAGATCCGGAACCGGGCACACATCGCGTCGACTTGAGCCAACGTGTTCTCCGGGTGGCAGGTGACCGGATCGGTGACCATGCCGGCCTCCGATCGCTTCACGGTTTCGACCTGCCCGGCCTGCTCGGAGATCGGCAGGTTGCGGTGCAGTACACCGATGCCACCCGCGCGGGCCATCGCGATCGCCATCCGCGACTCGGTGACGGTGTCCATGGCCGAGCTGACCAACGGCACCTTCAGCCGGATCTTCTTGGTGAGCTGACTGGAAGTGTCCGCGGTGGCCGGCACGACATCGGAAGCGGCAGGCAGCAGCAGGACGTCGTCGAAGGTCAGTCCCAGCATCGCGATCTTCTGCGGATCGTCACCACCAGTCGGCACCGGATGATCGTCCGGGAAACCGCCGACGCGGGGGTACGAGGTGACAATCAGGTCGCCGCTGCCTTCGAGACGGGACAAGCCAGATGACATCGCCGGGGCCCTCCCAGTACGCATGCGGAGTGAGAATGCCATCCTATCGGCTCCTCACCCAGCGGCGGCGACCCGCGCCGTGGGACGGGCGCGAGGTGGGGACATGGCGGCTGGGCTGCGGGTCTAGCGCTGGCGCGATGCCCGCCCGGCTGCGTAATGTGGAGCCGTGCGCGACTACCTTCCGCCCGGTTTGCCGCCCGACCCATTCGCCGACGACCCGTGTGATCCGTCGGCGGCGTTGGATGACGTGGAGCCCGGTCAGCCGCTTGACCCCCAGGAGCGGATGGCGGTCGAGGCCGACCTGGCCGACCTGGCGGTTTACGAGGCACTGTTGGCGCACAAAGGTGTTCGCGGACTGGTGGTGTGTTGCGACGAGTGTCAGCAGGACCACTACCACGACTGGGACATGCTGCGCGCGAACCTGCTGCAGTTGTTGGTCGACGGCACCGTACGTCCGCACGAGCCGGCCTACGATCCCGAACCTGATTCCTACGTCACCTGGGATTATTGCCGCGGATACGCCGACGCCTCGCTCAACGAGGCGACCTCGGATACCGAGGGATTTCACGGACGCCGCTAAGCGGGCCCTTTCTCACTCAGCAATCAAGACTCTTCAGCCGCCAACTGGGTTGGGCTGAATCGTGATTCCGGGATCATTGGGCGGTATCACCGGAAGCGGCTCTGTTGTGCTGATCGCCGGCCCCGCGCCCGATAGTGCGCTGGGCGGCACGGTCGCGTTGGGGTCGCGGTTTGCCACCTTCGCATGCAACAGGTTCATCTGGTCGATCAGATCCTGTTTGCGATCGCCGTCCCTGACGCTCTGCACCCTGTCGCCGACCGCTGCCAGCTTGTCCTGGGCCTGATCCCATTGGCCCAGCGCGATCATTTGCTGAACCTGGTCCAGGTCGGTCTCGGCGGACACCGCGATCCGGTCATCGTGGACCGACGCCGGCTCGCCGAACAGCGTCGTGCGGACACCGTAGAGCGCGTCGCCGGGCTGGGCCTGGCCCATTAAGGCGCCGAATCCCGCGACGCCGAGCACAGCCGCGGCCATCGCGCTCACCAGCGCCATTCGCCAGCGGGTGCGACGACGCGCTGCCAGCCCGCGACCCAACGCCGCGACGGCGTCCTGCTCCGGGCAAACTCCGTTGGGTACCGGGACCCTCAGCTCGTCGCGCCAGTCCTCCAGCAGCCCGGCCAGCGCCCGATCGCCGGCATCCCCTTCGTCGGCGACGTCACTGAACTCGACGGGCTCACCTTTGGCCACCGCGCCGATGAACCGCTCGCTGCGGGCCACCGCGTCCGGGTCGAACCGATCAAATGGTGTGACAACTGGCTCAGACATAATCTCGTCCCGCTCCGACAATCGCGGATTTCAGCCGCGCTAATGCGCGGTGTTGGGCTACTCGCACCGCCCCGGGGGTGCTGCCGACGGCCTCGGCGGTCTCTTCGGCGCTGAGACCGACCACCACACGCAAGATCAGGATCTCGCGTTGTTTGTCCGGCAAAATCTCGAGCAACTCGCTCATCCTGGTGACGGAGTCGGCTTCAAGGGCCGCCTGTTCGGGATCCGGCTCGGCTGACCGGTGTTCGGGCATGGAATCCGTGGGATAGGCGAGGTCGCGACCGGCGGCGCGGTACGCGTCGGCGACCTTGTGCGCGGCGATGCCGTACACGAAGGCCAAGAATGGGCGCCCGCGATCACGGTAGCGCGGCAGCGCCATGACGGCGGCCAAGCACACCTCCTGTGCCACGTCCTCGGCCGAAAGGCCGCTCCGCTCCATCAGGCCGACTCGTGCGCGGCAGTATCGAACCACGATCGGGCGGATCGTCTCCAGCACTTCTCCAAGAGCGTCCCGATCACCTGCCATAGCCTCAGCAACGACAGCGTTGAGACGTTCCTCCAGCGTTGTCATCGACGGCAACATCTCCAGCGTTACGAACCGGGTATCGCCCGGCGCGGTGGGACACAATTACGACAATAGTGACCCAGACACCTGCCGTTAGTGCTGGAACCAGCCCCCGCCCCGGTTCCGCACTTGGCGGGCGCACTCGTCGCGGATGTCCCGCAGCTCTGCGATCGGCCAATTCGGGCTTCCCGGGTCGACAAGGTCGATAAGTAAGCAGGCCACCGCCCAGCGCAGCGGCACCAGCCCTAATTGGCCGGTGAGCTGCAGCGCCGCCTCGCCGACGGCCCGGGCCCGGTCGACCGCACCGGCGCTGCACAGGGCCGCGGCCAACACCACGTCGCTTTTGGCGCGGTGCCGGGCGGACCCGTCGACCGTGGTCGTGGCCAACTCGACCGCGATCTCCGCGTTGCGGAGCGCGGCGGCGCCGTCGCCGCCCGCCATCGCCAGCTCCGCGGCGACCCACGCGCGGCGCACCGCCAGCCGGTGCGGCGCCTCTGCCACTATCGGGTCGGCCCGGCTCAGCAGCGTCGCCGCGGTGGCCAGCCGCCCGACGCCGAGCGCGTCGGCCGCCAGCCCGATCAACGCATCGGCAGCGGCCTCGGGATCGGCGCCTGCCAGCGCCGTTGCGCGACCGTCCCAGCCACGGGCCAGGCTGTGCCAGCCCAGCTGGCGCAGAAACGAGGCCTGGGTACTGTGCGCCAGCGAGGCAAGCCGACCGGTCGGCGTGCTGCGCAGTAGCGTCGCGAGGTCGTTGCGAGCGCTGCCGTAGCGACCCTGCCCGCCGGCGCCGACCGCACGTAGCCACAGCTGATGCGGTGTGGCCGCAGACGGCAGCGGCCAGCGACCCGGTCGGTCACCGAAGGCGGTGGAGCCAAGTTCGGACTCGATAGACGGGCGGCAAGAGATATCGATCACGCGGGGACCAGTTAAAATTTCATGGTTTCTGAGTTACGCCGGTATTAAATCTGACGCTGATCGTATTTATTGTGACCGCCGCGCGATCCGGTCGCGAGCTGGGACATTCCGTCATACCCCGGGGTCACCATGCACTCCTTGGACGAGCGGACTCACCACGTCGATGAACTCGGGGTAAATTCCCAAGCCACAGTTGAGTATTCGGCACAGTACACCGTATTGACGGATTTTCCCTAGCACCCCTACCTTTAAGGCCGACGGTCACCGATGACCCGCTCGATTCAGTTGACGACTTACCTGTTCGCAAACTGGCCTGAACGTGGGCGTGTAGAGAGGGGACTTCAATGCCACAGGCGGAGCAACTACCAGGTCCCAATGCCGATATTTGGGAATGGCAATTACAAGGCCTTTGCCGAGGGGTGGATTCGTCGGTGTTCTTCCACCCGGACGGCGAGCGCGGTCGGGCCCGGCTGCAGCGTGAGCGTCGCGCCAAGGAGATGTGCCGTCAATGCCCGGTGATGGTGCAGTGCCGCGCGCATGCCCTTGAAGTCGGCGAGCCGTACGGGATCTGGGGCGGCCTATCGGAATCCGAACGCGAGCTGCTGCTCAAGCGTGAGATAGGTAGGACACGCACTATCCGCCGCACCGCCTAGTCGGCGCGACCAGACGGAAAAGCCCCCGACCCCTGCGGATCCCGGGGGCTTTTACGACTGCTGGCTCTGGCTCAGACCAGTCACTCTGTCGCGCTGGTCGCCGTCCCCCACCAATAAGCGATGAACGGTTCCATGTTGCGGCTGACGAGTTCGATGCGCGGCCCAGTCGGACCCTTGGCGTAGGCCCAGAGCAGCGTTCCGGAGCCGTCAGGGTTATAGGACTTCACCTCGACCGTCAGACCGTTGGATTCCAGGGTGGCCAGGTCGGCTTCGACGTCCTCGGACCAATACCCGATGTGATGCACGCCTGAGTCCGCCGGCGTCCACACCGTGCCCGGGATGGTCTGCAGCAGCTCCAACCGGGGTTCGGCGCCCGAGTAGACCATCTTCATCGGGATGGTCACGTCACCATCGGGGGTGACCGCTTCCTGGTCGACGGTGACCACGTCGGTCCAGGTGTAGTCCGCCACCTTTGCGAACCACTCCATGGTCGCCTCGAGGTCGTCGACGACGATCCCGGTGTGGTAGAGGTTTTCGGCCTTCACTGGTCCTCCTTGATCGTGGCGCTGTTGATCTCCTGTTCCAGCCACTGCACTTCACTGTGGTTCTCCCGACCGCTGGCCGCTAGAAGCTGTTCGAGGGCATCACGTTTCACTGCCAAGGCGTCGGGATCGGCCGGCGCATAGGCCAGCGCGACATCGGTCAGGTGCAACGCCTGAAGCGGCCGCCCCGCCTTCGCGTGAGCAGCGGCCCGTTCCGTGAGCGGGGCGGTGCCGCCTACCAGGTCGACGACGTCCGACCAGACCGACGACGCAGGCACGTTGTAGAGCTCGGTGGTGGACTCGTAGCGAAACCAGCCCACATGCTCCTCCCAAATCGCCCGCACGATCCAGGCGACCTTGCCGTGCACCTGAGGCAGTGCCAATTCCGGCGGAAGGGTGACATCACGCATCAAGGTCCACAGGTCGGCGCTGGAGTTCATCCCGTCGATGGTGCGATCGCGCAGGTAGGCCGTGGCGTCGCGCACCTTTGTCATGGTTGTCAGGATCTTGTCGGCGCCGCTGAACACGTCATGGCCGTTGACGAGCGTTTCGGGGCGAAGTTCGATCACCCTGTCCAACGAGTGGATGAACGTCATCGCGCTGCGGATTTTGTCGCCGCGCAGGGTGTACAGGTTGGGGACGTGGCCGAAGAACGGCCCCATCAGGTTGCCGATGAAGACAATGCGGTGCTCGGGCAACCACACCACGAGCGCGTCGGTGGTCTCCCCGCCCGGTGTGGAGTACAGCTCGAAGCGCCGGTCGCCGAGTTCGAATACGTGGCTGTCGATGAACGAATCGGTGAGCACCGGCTCTGGTGGAAGCGCTGCCGCCACGGTTTCGACGTCCATGAACGCGCCCCACAGCGTCATGATCCGCCGCACGTAGAACGGATGCAGGCGGCGCCAGTACTCGCGGACATCCGGATGGTTAGCCTGGGCGATCGTCTGAACACCCGGCTGGGTGAACTGACTCCATCCGCCGACGTGGTCGGGGTGGCCCTGGGTGAAGGTGATCATCCGCAAAGGGCCCTTGCTGACCCGCGAAAACCGGGACCTGATCTCGGGCGCCTCGAAGTCCGTCCCGGCGTTGATGAGCAAGTCACCGTCGGCCGTCGTCACAAGGTAACTGTTGGCGATGTTTCTTGACATGAAGGTGCCGTCACCCAGGTCGACGGCATTCTGGTCGCTCTCCCCTTGTTTGACGAGTTCGTCCAGTGACGGTGCCATTCGCGCAACCTCCGACGATTGATTCCCGGACAACCTAACATTTGTTCTCTACGGACGTATAGCATCGCGTGTCATGGCGACTCCGATAGCCTCGCAGTCAGCTTCGGGCCTGGACGACCTCGTCGCACGCGCCTGCGACCGCGCCGGCCTCAACGACTTCGGCGGCGACTCCTGGCGTGAGGGCCTGCGCCTGCTGGTCGAGACCTGCGAAGCCGCGCCCGGCGTGAACCCCGGCGGACGTGAGTTCGTCTACGGCCAGTTCGTCGACGCCCTATGGAATCGGCTTCGCGTGGTCGACTACGTCAAACGCCATCCCGAGGTCAACGACCAGCGCATCGAACGTCCGCTGGTGGTGCTCGGCCTGCCGCGCACCGGCACCTCGCTCGCGAGCTACCTCTTGGACCAGGATCCGCTGCGCCGCTCGTTGCTGACCTGGGAGGCCCAGGATTCGGTACCCCCGTCGACCCCGGATACCTTGCGCACCGATCCACGCTGTCTGAAAAAGAAGGCCGAGCTCGACGTGCTCGCCGAAGGATTGAAGGCGGCCAATATTCCGCTCATCCACTGGGATGACGCCGACGGGCCGACAGAATGCGTGTTTGTGCAGAACCAAGACTTCAAGGCCTACCTGTGGGAGGCGTTCATGCCGACACCCGCATACGCCGACTGGCTGCTGCAGACCGACATGTCGAGCGCCTACACTTACGAACGAACGGTGTTGCAGGTGTTGCAGTCTCGCGCGCCGGGCACCTGGTCGCTGAAGATGCCGTCACACGCGGTGCACATCGAGACGCTTCTCGCCACCTATCCCGACGCTCGGATCGTGTGGGCACACCGCGACCCCTTCAAGTCGACCGCCTCGTTCCTGCGACTGAACTATCTGTCCCGTGCCGCAACGGGTGCCGATATCGACGTCGGCCTGACGGTGGGGAATGTGTTGCGCCAGTTGAAAGAACACGTCGATCGTCCGCTGGCAACGAGGCGACGGATCGGTGACGATCGATTCTTCGACCTGCATTACGCCGACCTGATGCGCGACCCCATCGCGGTGATGCGGTCGCTGTACGACTGGGCCGGTGACGAGCTGACCGCGTCGACCGAGTGGTCGATGCTCGACTGGCTCGCCGCTCATCCGCCCGACCGCCATGGGCTCGCGCCGTACTCGCTGGAAGGGTCGGGCGTGAGCCGCAGCGACCTGGAACCGATCTTCGATGAATACCTTTCGGTGTTCGACGTGGAACTCGAGGGGACTGAGGGAAAAGTGCCATGAGAGCGGCTGTGACAACCGGCGACCATGGCTTTGAGGTGGTCGACCTTCCCGATCCCACCCCAGAACCCCACCAGTTGGTGATCCGCGTCGCGTCCTGCGGCGTGTGCGGATCCGACATCAAGGCCCAGCCGTTCGCGCCGGCCGGCATGGTGATGGGACACGAGCTGGGCGGCGAGGTGGTCGCCGTCGGGTCACGCGCCGACGACTGCCAAGTGGGCACCAATGTTGCTGTACTACCAGTGATTTCGTGTGGAGAGTGCCAGTACTGCAGAGCAGGTCTGGTATCGCATTGCGCGGGGGCGAGCTACATCGGGATGGGTCCCGCAGGCGGTTTCGCCGAGTTCGCCGTCGTCCCCGCGCACCACAGCTTCCCGCTTCCAGCCGAACTACCCACGGTCTACGCGGCATTGGTGGAACCATTCGCCGTTGGGCTGCACGGTGTGCACAGCGCCGAGATCAGTCCGGGCGATGACGTGCTCATCGTCGGTGCGGGCGGTGTCGGCCTCACGACCCTCGTGTGGGCCTTGCAGAAGGGCGGCGTCCGCGTCACAGTGGCGGACCCTGACCCGCAGCGGCGCAACACGGCCAGAGCTATTGGAGCCACCGACGTGCTCGCGTCCGTCTCCGAAGCCGAACCGCAGGCTTATGACGCTGTCGTCGAATGCGTCGGACGCCCCGAGCTGGTACAGACCTGCCAACCGGCGCTGCGGCCACGCGGCCGCGTCATCGTCTCTGGGGCCTGTGCCGAGCCGACCAGCATTGAGCCAATCACCGCGTTGCTCAAGGAAATCACCATCCGATACTCGGTCGCGTATTCGACCGACGAATTCCAGGAGGTCATCACCGCCTTCAGCACCGGCGAGGTCGACCCGATCCCAACGGTTGGGCCGACATTCGATCTAGATCACATCAGCGATGCCTTCGATGCCGTCCGCGGAGCGCACGTGCAAGGCCGGGTCTCGGTGACGCCATGACCACCACAACCAGCAACACAAGCGGAGACGAACCCGACCTTCCCGTCATTCCACGGCCTCGGCACGCGGGCTGCCCGCTGGCGCCGCCGCCGGAATTCACCGAATGGCGGGACTCGGCGGGTCTACGACAGGTGGTGTGGCAGGGCCGGCCGACCTGGGTGGTCAGTCGCTACGAGGACATCCGGTCATCGCTGGTCGATCCGCGACTCAGCGCGGAGACGATCAAGACGCGCCTACGGGCGGCGGGTGTGACCGGTGAGATGCCGGTGATATTCGCGCGGATCGACGACCCTGAGCATAACCGTCTGCGCCGCATGATGACTCGCGATTTCACGTGGAGGCGCGCGGAGGCCATGCGGCCGCAGATCCAGGAGTTGGTCGACCGCTTCCTCGACACGATGACCGAGGGTGGGCCGCCGGCAGATCTGGTGAGGGACTTCGCGTTGCCGGTGCCGTCGTTGGTCATCTCACAATTGCTGGGCGTGCCCTACGGCGATCATGAATTCTTCCAACACCACAGCACGGTCGGGCTCGACGCGAGGTCGTCCGAGGAACAGAAGGCGGCGGCGATCGGCGCGCTCTTCGGGTACATGTCCGATCTTGTGGAACGCAAAGAGCGTGAGCCGGGCGATGATTTGATCAGCCGGCTCATCACCGACTATGTCGCCTCTGGCGAACTCAGCCGCGAGACCGCGGCAATGAACGCCATGATCCTGTTGCAGGCGGGTCACGAGACCACGGCAAGCATGATTGCACTGGGAGCCGTTGCGCTGCTGCAGAATCCCGGCGTATTCGAATTACTCTGTCGAACCGATGAGACGGCCGTCGTCGCCAATATCGTGGAAGAGCTGATGCGCTACCTCACGATCGTGCACAGCCAGGTGGACCGGGTAGCGACCGAGGACCTCAGCATCGGCGGCGAATTGATCCGTGCCGGCGATTTCGTCCTGATGAACCTACCCGCCGGGAACTGGGACCCTGAGTTCGCTGACGACCCGGCGAGCTTCGACGCCGAGCGAAACACGCATGGCCACTTGGGCTTTGGCTTTGGCGTGCACCAATGCATTGGACAGAATCTCGCCCGAGTCGAAATGCAGGTCGCGCTGTCCACATTGGTCCGCCGGCTGCCTGGGCTGGCGCTGGCGATTCCGGCTGACGAATTGCGATTCCAGAACGCGCAGGAAATCTATGGCATCGAGGAATTGCCCGTCACATGGTGAGGGCTTGACCCGTCCTGCGCCCTAATGCCCGTCTCTGGTCAGTGCATGGTCAGCAGCCACACCGGCAATCACGGAGTGCAGGTATTGTTCCAGGCTTTTAGCGCTGTCCATGTCGGTCAAGCCGTAGGCGAGCCGGAAGAGGAATCCGCCGAGAAAGGTGACCACGGCGAACGCCTGCTCCTTGATCAGTTCCCGGTCGGGCGGCGCCTCGACCGGCTGAACCTGTGCGACGGCCGCTTCGCTGATGGCGACGAACTGATCCATCAAACCGTCGAATACCGCGCCGAGGTCGGGATCGCGAGAGGCGATCATCATGAGCTCGAACCGAGCCCGCGCTCGAGAACGCTCCGGCTCGACAGCCGTGCGCATGGCCTGGGTGGCGAGCGTTGACAGGAGGGAATCGACCTCGCCGTCGCCAGTCGCGTTGAGCGCTGCGGTGAAATCAGCGATGTCGAGCTCGATCACTCGGTCCATCGCACCGCGAAGCAGAGCCGCTCGGGTCTGGTAATAGAACGACGTGGTTCCGTCAGCGAAACCCGCGTGCCGGTCGACACGCAGGTGCGTCAGCCCGCGTGCGCCGTCCGCTGCCAACAGTGCGACAGCCGCGTCGCAGAGGTCACGACGCCGCTGCTCAGCCTTGGGTTTTCTTGTCATCGCAGTCGAGACATTCTATCGGCGCCGGTCATCGGGTCTGCTGCGGCGAACCCGGCGTCGATCAACCGACTGCAGGGTGTGCTTACAAGACCGATCCGT
>CAVRRV010000011.1:0-294299 GCA_963723615.1 uncultured Actinomycetota bacterium
GACGAGCTCAGGCCCCGGCTGAACTCCGGGCACCGGCTGCACGACCGCTTTCACCGCTTCGCCAAGGTCCTCGTCGGGCACCCCGAAGACCGCGGCGTCGCCTACAAAACGGGTCGATCATGAATTCGCCAAAGTGCGGTACCCTGCTGTGGTTTCATCCTGATCCTGTTTACGGTGGTCAACCCGGTCGGCACGGCGATCAGCTTCGTCTTCTCAAGCAACTCTGGCGCAAACGCATGTGCGTCTCGCTGATGATGCATCCAGCGAGCAGACGAGGAGATCGCGGAGCGCGGGCATAGCGCCCCGCGCGTACTACCAAAGGAATGCTGCCCAGCCTTTCGGGAGCCGTAGCGTCCCAACATCGTCTCAGAACTAACGTTGTGGGTTTCTCAAAGATCGCAACAAAAGTGTTGGGGGTCGCGTGGGTCACCACTTTGATCGCCGTTCGTGCTGGCGGGTTTGCCTGACACCAGAAACTCGACGCGGCTCCGGCTTAAACTTCCGCCGTGTTCTCGGAGACGCGCTACGCGATGAACGGCGACCTGCGCGTCGCCTACCGCGCGTCGCCCCCTGGCGCTCGCGACATCGTGGTCGCCCCGAACTGGTTCACCTGCTGCGAGATCCTGCCGGAGTTGCCATCCATTCAAGGGTGGGTTGAGGCGATGACATCGCTCGGTCGACTCATCTTTGTCGACCAGCCGGGCACGGGAGCGTCTGATCCGGTCACGCCCGGCGCGTTGCCGACCTTGGAGCAATGGGCCGACAGCATTACCGCGGTGCTCGACGATCTAGGGAGTAGCGAAGCGGCGCTGATCATCCCCGTCGGCGCGTTGCCGACAGCGGCGCTGTTCGCCGCTACACATCCGTCGCGGACAACCGCCCTCGTCGTCCTTGAGGGCTACGCGGACCCGAGGGTTCAACGCACCGACGGGCTCGATCGCGAGGAAACCAACGCAGCCATGATTGCCATGTGGGGCACGGGAGAGATACAGCATGTTCAGAATCCGGACATGCCCTGGAACGAGGAAATCCGCGCAGCGTGGGCTCGGATGGAACGCTTGGCGGCGAGCCCAGGGACCATCGCTCTTCTGACGCCCCTCCTGACCGAGTTGACCGTGGGCGCGCTGCTCCCCACTATCCGTGTGCCAACCCTCGTCCTTCATCACACCGACGACCAGTTCATCCCGCCCGCGTGGGGCAAGGACGTCGCCGATCACATATCGGGCGCAAAGTACGTCGAGCTCCCGGGACGCAACATGTTCCACTTCGTGGAACCGTGGCGGGACTCCTTCCTGGAGATCGCCGAGTTCCTCACCGGCGAGCAGGCCGACGTGGCCGACGACCGGGTGCTGGCCACGGTGTTGTTCACCGACATCGTTGACTCGACGAGCAGGGCCGCTGAGATGGGCGACCGCGACTGGCATGCACTGCTTGATGCGCACGACGCTGTCGTTCGCGCGCAGCTCGCTCGGTTTCGGGGCCGTGAGGTGAGCACGGCGGGCGACGGTTTCCTGGCGATGTTCGACGGCCCTCAGCGAGCGATACGGTGCGCCATGGCAATTCGCGATGCAGTGCAGTCACTCGGCCTCGAGGTGCGAGCCGGGTTACACACCGGCGAGTGCGAGATCCGCGGCGACGACATCGGCGGCATCGCCGTACACATCGGCGCACGGGTGAGCGCACTCGCGGGGCCCAACGATGTGCTCGTGTCCAGCACGCTGCGCGACCTCGTGATCGGATCAGGGCTCGAGTTCGACGACCGGGGCACTCACGACCTCAAGGGCGTGCCCGGTGAGTGGCGTCTGTCCGCTGTCGCCTCGTAGTTGCCGCTGCGAGTGAACCTCGGTGCGCTTGCTCGGGCGTTGGCCGTATCAAAACTAAAGTTGTGAGACAAGGGGGCTGAGTGATCCAGCGGTAGATGAAATCCCACATCGACTTGTCGCAAAAGTTGCCTCACAATTGTTGTTGCAATACTTGTGTTTATGAGACTTGTGAGACAAAATCGAGCTATGACGACCACACCCACTGCCCCCACCACAGACGCTCAACTCGGATATGCCCGGGTGAGCACCGGCCACCAGTCGCTGGACCAACAACTCGACGCACTCACCGCCGCCGGTGTCGAGCCGAATCGCGTCTATAGCGACAAGCTTTCGGGAGCCTCAACACGGGAGGAGCGGCCCGGTCTCGCTGCGCTGCTGGACTACGCACGCCCCGGCGACGCCATCGTGGTGGCGGGGATCGACCGGCTTGGCCGCAACGCGGCCGAGGTGATGGCGACGATTCGCGAACTCGGCCAGCGGAACATGGTGCTGCGGTCATTGCGTGAGGGGATCGATACATCCAATGCAACAGGCCGCATGGTGGCGGGGGTGCTCGCCAGCTTGGCCGAACTTGAACTTGAGCTAGGCCGCGAACGCCGAGCGGGCGCCCGGGAGGCGCGTCGTGCACGTGGGCAGGCGATTGGCCGACCGAAGGCACTCGACAAGTCCAAGGCTGCTCTGGCACGCCGGATGCACAGCAGCGGCGAACCCGCCAGCACGATCGCCGCGGCTCTCGGGGTCAGCCGCGCCACGGTATACCGTGTGCTCGCCGACCAAGCGGACGATAGCGACTAACTCAGCGGCAGCGGCTGATACTTGCCATTTCGCGTGGGCGGGGGTCGTAGATTGCGCCCCCGGTTAGTGGGGATCTACGCGGTTGCGCTGATGTTTTGCCGTACGCGGTCCGCGCATGCTGGCTAGCATGAGCGACATTGAGCCGTGCGCGGAGACGCCGCTGGTGAATTGGAGCGAGCTGGGCGTGAGCGGGCTTTTGCCGACGGGCACGGTGACGCTGCTGCTGGCAGACGTCGAGAGCTCGACGCGACTGTGGGAGACCCAGGCCGAGGAGATGAGCGCGGCCATCGCGCGCCTCAACCAGGTCGTGTGTGATGTCATCGCCACCCATGACGGAGTCCGCCCGGTCGAGCAGGGCGAGGGTGACAGTTTTGTGGCGGCGTTCGCGCGCGCCTCGGATGCGGTGGCCGCTGCCGTGGCGATGCAGCGGGCGCCGTTGGCTCCGATCCGGCTGCGCATCGGGGTGCATACCGGCGAAATCCAGCTGCGCGACGAAGGCAACTACGCCGGCCCGACCATCAACCGCACCGCGCGGCTGCGCGACCTGGCCCACGGCGGTCAGACCGTGCTGTCGGGGGCGACCGAACCGCTGGTGGTTGACCGGCTACCTGAGGGCGCCTGGCTGACCGATCTGGGCACCCACCCGCTGCGTGATCTGCCACGCCCCGAGCGGGTGGTGCAGCTGTGCCACCCCGACCTGGTGAACGAGTTTCCGCCGCTGCGGGTCTCCAGCACCGTTGTGTCCACCCGTCTTCCGGTGCAGCTGACCAGTTTCGTGGGCCGCGACGCGGCGTTGATCCAGCTTCAGGAGCTGCTGGCCGGTAACCGCGTAGTGACGTTGACCGGGGCGGGCGGGGTGGGCAAAACCCGGCTGGCAGTCCAGGTCGCGGCCGCAATGGCCGGCGAGTTCGGCGACGGGATGTGGTACGTAGATCTGGCGCCGATCACCGACCCCGACCTGGTGCCGGTGACGGTGGCGCGTGCACTGGGGCTGCCCGACCAGCCTGGGCGCTCCACGATGGACAGCCTGCTGCGGTTTGTTCGCGACCGTCAAGTCCTGGTGGTGCTCGACAACTGCGAGCATCTGCTGGATGCCAGCGCCGAGCTGGTCGTCGCTGTGCTGAGTGGGGCGGCGAGACTGACCGTGCTCGCGACAAGCCGTGAGGCGATCGGGGTGGCCGGTGAGGTGAGCTGGCGGGTGCCGTCACTGTCGCTGGCCGACGAGGCGATCGAGTTGTTCACCGACCGGGCCCGCCATGCCCGCCCCGGTTTCAGCCTCACTGATGACAATGCCGCGGCGGTGGGCGAGATCTGTGCGCGCCTGGATGGAGTGCCGCTGGCGATCGAGCTGGCCGCGGCGCGGGTGCGGGCGTTGTCGCTAACCGAGATCCTCGACAGCCTGCACGACCGGTTCCGGCTGCTGACCGGCGGGGCGCGCACCGCGGTGCGCCGCCAACAGACCCTGCGCGCCTCGGTGGACTGGTCGCATGCGCTGCTGACCGGTCCCGAGCGGGTGTTGTTTCGCCGGCTGGCGGTGTTTCTGGGCGGGTTCGACTTCGACGCCGCCCAAGCAGTCGCCGGCGGTGGTGATGTGCAGCGCTATCAGGTGCTCGATCAGCTTTCCCTGCTGGTGGACAAGTCACTGGTGGTCACCGACGACAGCGGGGGCCGAACCCGATACCGGCTGCTGGAGACGGTGCGCCAATACGCCCTGGAAAAACTCGGCGAATCCGGCGAGGCCGACGCCGTGCGGACGCGCCACCGCGACCACTACACGTCGATGGCGGCGCTGCTCGACGCGCCGGCAGGCAGCGATTATGAGCAGCGCCTCGAGCAAGCCAACCTCGAGATCGACAACCTGCGCGCCGCGTTCGCGTGGAGCCGCGAAAACTCCGACATCGAGCTGGCGTTGACGCTGGCGTCGTCGCTGCAGCCGCTGTGGCAAGCGCGGGGCCGCCTCCGGGAAGGGCTGGCCTGGTTCGACGCCGCCCTCACCGACGACAACGCGCAGCATGTCGAGGTGACGGCCGCGGTGCGCGCCCGGGCGCTGGCCGACAGGGCCGTGCTCGCCGCCTTGACGGGGGCCGCCGGCAGCCTGGATCACGCTCAGCAGGCCCTGGCGATCGCGCGCGAGGTCGACGACCCGGCATTGCTGGTCCGGGCGCTGACCGCCCGCGGCTCTATCGCCGCTCTCAGCGCCGAGGTGGCCGGACCGTATTTCGCCGAGGCGATCGGCCTGGCCCGGGCGTTGGACGATCGGTGGAGGCTCAGCCAGATCCTCGCCTGGCAGGCGCTTGCGGCACTCACGGCGGGTGACCCGATCGCGGGGCGCGCGGCCGCCGAAGAAGGACGCGATCTCGCCGAGGCAATCGGTGACCGGTCGAACTCGCGCGTATGCCGCTGGTGCCTCGGAACGGCAGAGACATGGCAGGGCGATCAGGCCGGCGCCGCCGCACAATTTCGCCGAGCTCGCCAGCCGAGGCCGAAGCCGCTCACGATGTGTTCTATAGGGCGCAAAGCCTCACCTTCCAGGGCGCCGTGCTGGCGTGGCAGGGTGACACGGGTGCGGCCCGGGCCGCCGCCGACGCGGCCATCGAGGCCGCCGCCGAGCTGGGCGGGATTGCTGCGGGCAACGCCTACGTCGCGTTGGGCATCGCGGCCCTCGCGGCGGGCGATGCTGCAGCAGCGGCGGAGGCGCACGAGGCGGCCTGGCGGCACCAGAGTGTCCTGCCCGCGACCGCGGCGGCGGGGTGCCGCTTAGGTGCGGAGGCCGCGCTGGCGGGCGGCGATCCGGTTGCGGCCCGTCGCTGGGCCGACGAAGCCGTCACGACAACGACCGGCTTTTGGCTGATGCTGGCGCTCACGACGCGCGCCCGGGTGGCGATCGCGCAGGGTGAGCCGGATCAGGCCGAACGCGACGCCCACGACGCGCTCGCGATCGCCGCCAGCATGCAATCGTATTTGGACACTTCCGACACCCTGGAGTGCCTCGCCGCTTTGGCCGGTGATGGCGGCAGTCACCGCGAAGCGGCCCGGCTGTTCGGCGCGGCACACGCCATTCGGCAGCGCATGGGCGCGGTCCGCTCCAAGATCTGGGACGCCGGCTATGAAGCCTCGGCGGCGGCGGTTCGTGATGCCTTGGGCGACAAAGACTTCGAGGCAGCGTGGGCTGAGGGCGCGGCCCTGTCTACCGAGGAGGCGATCGCCTACGCGCAGCGTGGCCGCGGCGAACGCAAACGACCCACCAGCGGCTGGGCATCGCTCACCCCGGCCGAGCTGGATGTGGTGCGACTGGTCAGCGAAGGATTGGCCAACAACGACATTGGCACCCGGCTGTTCGTCTCACCGCGCACCGTGCAAACCCACCTCACCCACGTCTACACCAAACTCGGGCTGACCTCCCGCGTACAACTCGTCCAAGAGGCAGCCCGTCATCTATGAGCTGGTCCGCAGTCAGTCCGCAGTAGTTTCGACGACAGCCTCAACTGCCCAACCGTTCCAACGCTGTGACCTGCAAGTTTCTGTCACACCCAACGCCTTGAACGTCGTAAACGTCCATATTGTCTCGTTCGCATCGAGTAGGTCAGTGGTTTCCACGGCGAAAGCCGCTCTGGCGCAGCGGATGCACGCCGGCGGCGAATCGGCGAGCACAATCGCGGCCGCGCTGGGGGTCAGCCGTGCGACCGTCTACCGGGTCCTTGGCGAGCAATCGACTTAAGGATGGAGGCGAGGATGGAGGCGCGCGAAATCGCTCCTCGGCAACTTGGTGTCCGCGGACGCGCGGTGCTGACTGGGTGGGTAGTCACCACGGCAGAACCCGGAGTTAACGGCTGAGTTATTCGCGCGGCGGGTCGGGTGCGAGGCTCCCGTCAGGGGCGATGTGGGCGAAAATCTGCTGGACCAAGGTGAGCACGTGGGGGTCCTCGACGGTGTAGATGTGGTGGCGGCCTTCTTGGCGTGCGCTGATCAGGCCGGCCAGGCGGAGTTTGCTTAGGTGCTGGCTCATGGTGGCCACGCCGACGCCGCTGCGTTCTGCCAGGGCGGTGACGTCGTGGACGTCTTGGGCGGCAAGCCATAGCACGTGTAGTCGTGTCGGGTTGCTCAGGAGTGCGAACGTGGCGGCTGCCGAGGCTAGTTGCGGCCGGGTGGGTTCGGCGCGCGAGATCGCGTTCGTGGGTTCGGGTCGCCGTACTTTTTGGTTTGCCATGGCGGCATCCATTCTTACGCGCGGATGAGGACGGGATTCGCCTCATCAAATATTTTAACACTTGCGAATATGACGAAATGTCTGCATGATAAGGAGCGATCCGAACAGTTAGTTCCAACGTTCCCCATCTGGGCGCGGACGAGGAAGGCGGGGCCCTCGTGGTGCATGTCGTGTTGCTGATTGCCTGTGCGGTGGCGATTTATCTGTCCTGCGAGTGGTTCGTCAATGCCGTGGAATGGCTTGGCCAGCGGCTCAACATCGGGACCATGGCGGTCGGAACCATCCTGGCCGCCTTCGGCACCGCACTACCGGAGTCGGTGGTCACGCTGGTCGCAGTCACCACCGGCCCCACCGCAGAGATCCGCAACATCGGAGTGGGCGCGGCCATGGGCGGCCCGCTGGTCCTGGCCACCGTCGCCTACGGGGTGACCGGTGCCATGCTGCTGCGGCGCCGCACCCGCACCCGCATCGACAGCCGCGAACTGGTCGCCGCCGGAGGCGGGGCGGCAAGCCTCGATCCACCCACCCGCGAGCGCGACGACGACGGCGGACCGATCTTGGCCGATCGCGCCCACACGGCGCGCCTGGTCAAAGACCAGCGCTGGTTTATGGCGGTGTTCGTGGTCAAAGTCGCTCTCGGCTTGGTGGCCTTCGCGATCAAGCCGTGGCTGGGACTGCTGTTCTTCGCCGCCTACGGCGTCTACTTCTGGCGCGAAATCCGCGGCGGCACCAGCGGCGACCACGACGAGCACGAGTTGGCGCCGCTCAAGCTGCAACCGCGCGCGGCGCGACCGGCTACCACGGTGGTCCTGGTGCAAACGCTGGGCGCATTGGCCGTCATCTTCGTGTCCTCGCAAATATTCGTCCACCAACTCGACGCCATCGGCCCCATGCTCGGATTGTCCAGCGCGGTCACCGCCCTGCTGCTGTCCCCGATCGCCACCGAACTACCCGAAACCATGAACGCGATCATCTGGGTCCGACAAGGCAAAACCCAACTCGCCCTAGCCAACATCTCCGGCGCGATGATGATCCAAGCCACCGTGCCCAGCGGGCTGGGCCTGCTGTTCACCGATTGGCGACTCGACCACGCCCTGCTCTGGTCGGGCGCCATCACCATGGCAGCCATCACCTACCTGCTCGTGACGATGCGCGCCAACAAACTCACCCCCACACGGCTAGCCATGGCCGCACTGCTCTACCTGATCTTCGCCGCCGGCCTCGTCCCGATCTTGCTCTGATTAGCCACGCCATCACGGTCAAAAACGGCGGCGAACTCGCCGAACTCCTACTCATCCAGATTGGAGACAGCAAATGACTTCCCTATTCACTGAGGCGGCCGCCGCGGTCGCCACCCCCCAAGTGCGTTCGCCCAGCCCGCTGCGATCACTATTGGCCGGCGTTGTCCTGGCGGTCGCGCTGCTTGGGCTGGTGGCGGTGGCAGCCCCGACGGCGCATGCCGACGCGGTCGACAGCAGCAATTTCCTGGGCGCGCTCGGCTCCAAGGGCATCACCTTCGCGTCCGGGCAAAGCGCGATCGTCGCCGGCCATGAGGTCTGCGATGAACTTGATCAAGGTAGGCAGGCGACCGACATCGCGAACGACGTGATGACACAGACTAATCTGGACGGCTATCACGCCGGATTTTTCGTCGGAGTCAGCATTGCCGCCTTCTGCCCAAGGCATAGCCAGTAGAACCAAGTACAGTCGGGGTATCAACTCTCAAGTAAGGACCATTGTTGATCACGAAAGTCGTCTTCAGTGCCGCGATCGCGCTCGGTGCTGCTATGGCGGTAGCAACACCGGCCGGCGCTGACCCCAGCTCATTCGGAACGCTCAGCTGCAGCTGCAGGCAGCCAGTCGATGTCCCGCATGACAAGCCTGCGGTCAAGGACCAGTTGAATCAGGGAATCCAGAGCGGCCTTGGTTCCCTGCACGGCCGCCCGCCGAGCCCTGGCGGCTTCTGAGTTGCCGCGCGGGATCGGTTAGCCCGCCGATCGGGGCGGGTGCATCACCTTCCCCTTGAGCTCAGCCGCGGATAGCATTTGCGAACCCTGGCAATGCTCTTCGGCTATCTCCGCTTCGACCAGACGAACGTGATCCCGACCATCAGCACGATGATGGACAGGATGATCACGCTGCCAACGACGACCGCTGTGTGACTGTAATGGGGCAGGTGTGCTGGCTCGACGGCCAGCCACAGATCAGGCGGGCTGCTCATTGCGACCACTGCGGTGACAGAGCCGAGCACGTTGACCAGGATGCCGCGTGTTGTTCCTTGAGGGCAAGCCCCCGGGCCAGCCGACTGCGCACCAAGACATCGAGAAGCGCTACTACGGCCAGCTAACGATGAGAGTTCGTGTTCAGGGCCATCGCAACATAATCGATACGCCACAGCGACTGAAACAGTTTGCGGCCGAAATCCTCGAGGTCACCCGCGTCGGTGCCGGGCGACTCGCCCTGCCGCGCGACACACTCAGCGATCTCTCGGATCGTGCGACGGCCGTCGACGTGGCGCACAAAGGACAACTGAGCCGGCCTGAGACCGAAGCGCGAGCCCGGCCAGAAGATTTCAGACCCGGAGCTCCCGCAACGTGTGCGCAGCACCGGGACGTAGTCGAGGGCGGTAACCGTCGAAAAATCAATCGTGTAGCCCTCTTTCGGCCGGTCGGGGCGGCATGCCATAAAGAAATGGCAACCGTTCAACGTCTGCACGCGTTCCATCACGGACCAGAGCTTGTTCTCCGGCAATGCGTTTGCGGCGGGATAGAATCCGCTGGGTGGTACGAACAAATCGTGCGGGTAGTACGGCGTCTTGTGGAACCATCCTTGAAAGACCAGTCCGGCCGAGTCGACGAGATCGAGGCAGTCGTCGACCGTGTAGCTGCGCGCGCGACCGTGCAAGAACGTATCCACCAGTGCGGCATCGGATTGCAAATCTCGCGCTATCGTCAGATAGCTTTGGACAGGATGATTCCCCAGTAGTACCGAGATCGTGTCCTTGACGATTTGGACCGACGCCTCGTCCTGATGAAGGCCCATGTCTCGAAAGACCGATTCGAGCAGTTCTACTCCGATTCGCCCGTACTTCGCGTAGAGCATGAGAGCCATGGCGCCATCTCGCCGCAGGCATCCCGCGAGAGCTTTCAAGCCGGCCAGTGGATCGGCCATGTGATGTAAAACGCCGGTCGATACCACCAGGTCGAAGTCCAGTCCCAGCGTCGACAGCTCCTCGATCGGCAGCAGATGCAGCTGCAGATTCCCCAGGCTGTGCTTGTCTTTCAAGTACTGCTGATGATCCAGCGACGGCTGGCTGATATCGACTCCCACTACTTTCGCAGCCGGGTTGGTATACGCGAAAATTGCGGCCTGGTTCGTGCCACAACCCGCAATCAGAATGTCAAGATCAGGTTGATATTCGCGGTCGGGCCATAGAACCCGGTGAGCATATAGCGGGTCGAACAAGTCCCAGTTGTGAACGCTCCACGCCTCGAGATCCTCAACAGGACGTGGGTATCTCCACCGCTCGTACTGGCGGCCGACGATATCGACGCGCGCATCGTCGTTCACGTCAGCGGTGGCTCCTTCGCGGCGAACTATTGATCGTGGATCGCGGATCGGCAATTGCGGTAGAGGTAGCCCGGATCTATGCGGGGCCCACCGGGGATTATCGGTTACCCTCAGTCCGCTGGCAATCCGACGACCGCGCCGCGGCGGCGATTCTTCGCACAGGGCGCGCCTTTGATCGGACTGGTAGACCGCCACGGACCGGTCTGGGCTGCCTATGGATCAGAAGGTTGGGAGTTCGAATCTCTTCGGGCGCGCTCATTACCAGCGACGATGTTCTCTCTACCCGAGAGCGACACGGCTGCGGCGAAGCGACTGCCGGCGCTGTCGTCGCCTCAGTGCGCAATCAGATGGGCCGCGTGGTCTTCTTCGTCTGGGCGGATACGTCCTGGGGAAGCGGATCGTAGGTGCCAGATGGCGACTCTGCCGTCGGGACCAGTCAACTGTCCTGTGGCGAGCGCCTCGCCGATGAGAGAACGGACGCGCTGCTCGTTCGCCGGGTCGGTAGCGAAAAGCACCCGCAGCGTGACGGTTTCACCCGCTGGGAAGCTGGCGACGTAATGCGGCGCGAGTGGGCATGGCGGTGGATGGTCCCAATGCCCGCACAGCGCAATCGTGATTGCGCCGCCGAGAGCCTCCGGACTGCCGCCAGGCTGCATCGCGACAACAGCGTCATGGACGAAGGCTTCGCGAACCACAGAAACCGATCTAACCGTGAGGCGATCAAGCCTGCCAGCGCGACGCCCCAGTCGCGTTCTTCGCCGGTTGCGACACGGTCACGGATGGGTACCTATTAGCAGCTCAGTGGTCCCAACTACCACATTGACCACTATCGTCACATAAGCCAACTGCGGACGTCAATGCGACGGCTCGTCCTTGGAAAGGTGGGATATGTCGGCGACCCGTCGAATCGTTTCAATATCGGTGGCCACGGCGACCGCTATTGGACTCATCATGCCGGTTGGCTACGCGCCACCAGCGGCCGCGCTGCCGTGCTCAGCCCCGGAAGCGAACATCCCGCCCCCAGCCGGGATGCCGAACATGCCCACGCCCGCGCCGGTGGTCGCACCACCGACGGGGCGGAGGCCTCGCGGTACGGATGACAACGCTCCGCTACCAAAACTCGGTCCGCTGATCGCTTCTTTGCTCAAACCGCTTATTCGAAATCCCGCGCAACTTCAGGCTGCGGTAACGCCTGCGCCCGGCCCGCCCGGCGCGGCTATTCAACCGAGCCCGGATGCCGCTCGGATGGGGCCGAACGCGGCCCCGATGCCGCCGCCTCCCCCTCCCGGGATCGCGGGGGCTCCGACCTCGCTCGTCGACTTCGTGACCGGTCCGAATAGTCCAAACAAGACTCTCGAACGTTTCGGCATCTCCGGGACAGACCTCGGGATTCCCTGGGACAACGGTGATCCCGGTAATCGCCAGGTTTTGATGGCCTTCGGTGACACCTTCGGCTATTGCAGCGTCCATGGCCAACAGTGGCGATACAACACGCTTTTCCGCAGCCAAGACCGTGATCTGTCCCACGGAATCCACGTGGCGGACGGCGTGCCGAACAACCCATACTCCGGCTCACCGGTGTGGGCGCCGGGCCTTTCCAAGCAAGTCGTCAACAGTATCCATAAGGCGGAGCACGAGACCGGAATCATCCCGACCGCCGCTATTTCCCTCGGGCGAACCCAGTACATGAACTTCATGTCGATCAAAAACTGGGGCCGCGACGGCGACTGGTCGACGAACTATTCGGGAATCGCGCGCTCCCTCGACAACGGCCAGTCTTGGGGGGTCTACCCCGGCAGCATCCGCCTGGCCGGCGCGGACACCGTGCCCGGCGGACGGTTCTTTCCGGGTAACCAGAACTTCCAGATGGGAGCCTTCATGCGGGGTAAGGACGGCTACCTCTACTCGTTCGGAACCCCGTCCGGCCGCAGCGGTCCGGCGTTTCTGTCCCGAGTTCCTCCGAACGCTTTGCCGGATCTCACCAAGTATCAATACTGGAACGGCGAGGGGAAGGGCTGGGTCCCAATGGATCCGGGGGCGGCGACGCCGATTTTCCCCGGGCCGGTGGGCGAAATGTCGGGCCAGTACAACAACTACCTCAAGCAGTACCTGGTGCTCTACACCAACGGTGGCAGCAACGACGTCGTGGCGCGTACTGCGCCGTCCCCGCAAGGACCATGGAGTCCGGAGCAGCCGCTCGTCTCGTCCTTCCAGATGCCCGGCGGCATTTACGCGCCGATGATCCATCCTTGGTCGACGGGCAGAGACTTGTACTTCAATCTGTCGCTGTGGTCGGCGTACGACGTGATGTTGATGCACACCGTGCTGCCGTAGCAGAAGGCGTTACGCCGGCAGGCGGAAGCTCATGTCGACGGTGGTTCCCGTTGGGGTGCACTCCATCTCGAGCCAGTCGGTCACCGCGCGAATCAACAGCAACCCCCGTCCGCGGACGCCAGGGTCTGCAGGCGCCGGCTTCCACGTCCCGCTGTCGATGACCCGGAGATGTACTCGCGCGCCGTCGTTTTCGCCCTCTACCCGAACCTTGCCCGGTTTGCGCCCTCGGTAGCCGTGCTCGATGCTGTTGGCGCAGGCTTCGTTGACCGCCAACACGATGTCGGCGACTCGATCGTCGGGGATGGTGGCGGCCCGCATCCAGGCAGCGAGTTGATGCCGGATATCGGTCAATTGATCTGCTGTGACGACTTTTTCAATCGCCAGGGGAGCGTAGGGTTGCCGATAGACGACGATCGCGATGTCATCGTCATATCCACCTGGGGGTGCCATTTCGTTGAGCACCGCGTCCGCGACGGCGTCGACGGGAAGGTGCATCCCGCCTGCCACCGTCTCGCTTACGCGTGCGATCCCGTCGTCGAGCGACACGTCGCGCCGCTCGACTAGCCCGTCGGTGTAGAGCATCAGCGTCGACCCGGGCGGCAGGACCACAGAAGATTGCGGACGAGAACTCTTGCGTTGCACCACCAACGGCACTGAACGGGCGTCAGAGAGCAGAGTCGGCTTAGCCTGCGGTGCTGCCAGCACGGCTGGCAGGTGACCGGCGCAGCTGTAGAAGAATTCGCCGGATTCGGTGTCGAGGACCGCGAGAAAGACGGTCGTGCAGAAGGCATCCGGAATCAGCTCAGCCACGGAATCGAGATCTTCGAGCAGCATCGCGGGCTCGGCGCCGGTAAGGAGCAGCGCTCGAGCGGAGCTGCGAAGCTGACCCATCACCGCCGCAGCGGAGAGGCCGCGGCCCACGCAGTCTCCGACGATGATGCCGATCCGATGATCGCCCACCCGCAGCACGTCATACCAGTCGCCGCCGATTTCCAGGGGTGGGACCGCCGGTTCGTAGCGAACCGCGAAGCCGGGCGGAAGCTCCGTGGGTGCCAGCATCGCATGCTGCAGTGTCAGCGAGGTCTCACGCGCAGTCTCGAATTGGCGCACATGCTGTATTGCCAGCCCGAGGTGGCCGACGAGCACGGTGACCAGCAGACGATCTTCTGCGCTGACCCGGCGAGGTACCCGAAGCTCCAGCCACAGTGCGACGTCTCCCCCGCCGGTGAGGACGGCAACGATTCCACGTGACATGCCCGGGGCGTCCGGCCATTCGATCGGCTGTACGGTGAGCGGAAGCTGATGGCGGGCTTGCTGAAATACCTGACACAGCAACGGATCAAGTTGACGCCAGGTCGATGCGGCCTTCTCTCCCGCCACCTGGATGGTGGGGTCACCACCGTTCGTCGGCCACACCGCGGCCACCACCCGGTGAACGTCGAGCGCGAGTCGGCACTCGTCGAGGGTGATCGAAAGTACCTCGGACACGCTTTTGGCCACGCTCACCGCGGTGGCCAAGCGCAGCACCGCACTTTCGCGCGCGGCGAAAGCCCGCTCGGCGGTGATGTCACGAATCGTTCCCACGTACACATCGCCATCGGCGGCATCCGCCGTGACCCGGTTGACGTTCGCCGCCACCCACACCAGACGGCCATCTCGATGCCGAATCGGAGTTTCGTACTGGACTTGGTTTACTTGGCTGAGCCTGGATTGTTGTTGCCGTGCTGCCTTCTCGTCGACCAACCACGGATGCGGCCACCGGTAGGGGAGACCGTCTGCCTGGTAGCCGGTGATCTTGGTGAAAGCGTCGTTGAGCTCGACGACCGCTCCGCTGCGATCGGAGACGAAGAATCCCTCCTGCAGCGAGTTCACCACTGCATTGCGGAACTCGTCGCGATCGGCGAGATCTTCGGCGCGGGCCCGCTGTTCCTCGTAACGCTTTGTGCCAGGGAGGAATCCGCGAGTCGCGACGTCGAGTGGGGCCAGCGTCTGCAATAAGAAAGCCAGGGCCGCCGCTCCGTCGAATCCCGGATTCAGCGCCAGCTCGTCGACCAACTGGAAGTGGTTCTCGATGATCTCCAGCATGCTGACGTCTTCTTGCAAGGCCCGGCGTCCAAGCTCGTGGCCGACGGCGAGGTCTTCCTGCTCGCGCGACTCCAGGTAGGTACGCAATGCGGCAGCGTACCCGACATGGAAGTCGCCGGCCTGTGTCATTAGCGCCGCTCCTCGATGCCGGCTACGCCGGCGTCGTCGTCGTCGTCGCGTGTCATCCGCGCGTCATCCCGACGCACCTCGGTGACGCGCGGCGAGCACCAGCGCATCGTCGTTGTCCTTGGCGTGGCTGTGCAGAATCTGGTCGGCGATCACCAGAGCCGGCGCGGAGAAGTCGATGTCGTCCAGGTGATCTTCGACAATGCCGTCGCTGGCGATGACAAGCAGGTCGCCGGGACGAATCGGGACTTCTTGCGGTGTCAGCACTTCGGGTATCCGGTAACCGACGATCCCGCCGGCAAGGCGCGCCGAAGAGCGCACCTCGACGCCGGCTGGGTGTTTGGCGACCAGGTCGGCTGCCACATTGCCGATCCCGACCCAGCTGAGCGTGTCGGCCTGAAAATCGATGCGTGCCAGTGTCATCGCCGCCCCTCTGGTACCCGACAGGGCGCGGTGACAGCGCTGGACCAAGACGTCGAGCGGCTCACTGCGGGCATTCCGCAGGACCTCTACGCCGCAGTTCGCCGCCTCGGCGGCCTCTACGCCATGGCCGAGACCATCCAGTACACCGATCAGGGCACCGGTACCGTTCACGTCGACCGCGAGCAGACGGTCGCCGCAGACGTTTTCGCCCGGCCGCGGACGCGACTTGGCCGCCCATTCGATCGGCCCCAGCCAACCATGCTCAGCCATTGTTCGGAATCCACTTCCACATCTCGATGACCGTCCCGTGACCCGGCGTGGACTCCACGATCATGCGGTCCATCAAGCGGCGTGCGCCGGGCAGGCCGAGGCCCAGGCCGCGACCGGTGGAATAGCCGTCCTCCATTGCCCTTTCGATGTTGGCGATGCCGGGACCATCGTCTTCGGCTCGCACCACCAGCGCCTGCCGGCCCTCCCGGTCTTGCACCCAAACCCGAATCGCCCCGAAGCCGGCGTAGCTGGTGATGTTGCGGGCGACTTCGGAAATCGCCGTGGCGATCATCGTGACATCGGTCAACGAGAAACCCAGGTCGCGAGCCAACTGGTGACCCGCCTGACGCGCCGCGACGATGTCGTCGGGGTTGCCGACATCGACCTTGACGTCATCCTCCACCGTCGAGTCCGATCGATTTCCCCAGCCCCAGGTGCCGATTCAGCAGTGCCAGGCCCTCTTCGAGGTCCAACGCCGTGTACATATCGTCGAACATCAACCCCAGCTGGACCATCGCGAACGCCACCTCCGGCTGCAGGCCGACGATGACGGTGTCCGCGCCGCGTAGCCGGGTCATGTGCGCAATCGTGCGCAGCGATCGGGCGGCGAACGAGTCCATGACGTCAATGGCGGTGACGTCGACGATGATGCCCTGCGCTCGGAAGCGGCTGACCTGCTCCATCAGATCTTGCCGGAGGCGTTCCGTGTCGGAGTCGGTCAGCGCCGCCTGCACCGACGCAATGAGGATTGCGCCCTGCTTCAGGATCGGTACTGGCATGGCGCGCTCGCGTTAGTTCTCAAAGAGGTACCGTCTATCCGCCCGTCTCGCCGGTGCGGGTGACCTCGTAGCCCAGCAGACGTTCGGCTTCTTCGATGCCGCCCTGCAGGTCGCCGACCGCGTTCATCTTGGAAAGATCCAGCCCGATCGTCACCAGGGTGAGCGCGATCTCCGAGGACAGGCCGGTGATGATCACGCTGGCACCCATCAATCCCGACGCGTCGACGGTCTGCACCAGGTGGTTCGCCACCGTGGAGTCGATGGTGGGCACACCGGTGATGTCGATAACGACGACCTTGGCCCGGTTTGCGCGAATGGCCCGCAACAGCTGCTCGGTGACCTGCCGGGCGCGCTGACTGTCCAGAATGCCGATGATCGGCAAGATCAGCAGTTGTTCGCGCACCTGCAGCACCGGCGTGGACAGCTCGCGGATGGCCTCCTGCTGCTGCCGAATGATGCGCTCACGCTCTTGGACGAAGCTCACCGCGACGGTGTTGGCGATCCGGTTGGCGGCAGGCTCGTAGGCGTCGAGCACCCGGTTGAGTAGGTCGAAGTCCGTCTGGTACTTCTCGAACAGCGAACGGGCCAGGACGTCGCGCAGCAGCAACACGATGCCGACGACCTCATTTGTCTCGACGCCTCGCGGAATGATGCGCTCTGACAAGTCGCGTGCGTAGTCCTGAAGCGCCTCGACGCTACCGGTCTCGAGCACCTCGACGTAGCTGTCGTACACCGTCGTTGCCTCGGAGAAGATCTCCTCGGGCGACATCGCGGTCAGCAATTCGGCCTCGGTGATCCTGCGGGCCCACTCCTCGCGCAAACCCGTTCGGTTCTGGCGTAAGTGCTGCACCAGCTGTGGCAGCAGCAAACCTGCACTCGAGATTGCCGGCGTCTGATTGACGACGCCCGTTCCCGACAGATCTATCGTTTGATCCGACATCGAACCTCCCGGCCCTTCGCAGCGGGTATAAGCCCCGCGCCCAGAGTAACCGAGCCTCGCCGCGACGACTGTTGAAGTAATATTTCTGCCAGTTTGCGACGGCGGCAAGGGTCGGCACCGGGTCCGCCAGCAGCGATGAGACTCCAGATTAAGGATGGCCGTTGTCAGCTGCGGATCCGATCACGACCTCCGTCGCTCACCGGGAAGGGGTCGCCGTGGTAAGCATCGGCGGCGAAATCGATTTGAGTACCGCGCCGGCCTTCGAAGCGGCGATCAATGGAGCGCTTGACGAAGACCCGCCCGTTCTCGTCATTGAACTTTCCGAAGTGAGCTTCATGGCATCGGTGGGCTTGAGGATCCTGGTGGCCACCCACGAAAAGGTCAGCAAATCTGCTCAGGTCGCCGTAGTGGCCAACAATCCGGCGGCGAGCAGACCGATACAGCTGACCGGCCTGGACAAAGTCATCTCGTTGTACCCGACGCTGGATGAGGCGTTGATCGCGGTGGGGCAGGCTCGGCGATAACTAGCGCTCGAGCGCTTGCGATCGCAGCACTTGACGGGCGATCGCGTACTTATGCACCTCGGTCGGGCCGTCGTAGAGCCGGAAGGCCCGCATATCGGAGAAGATCATCCCGACCGGTGTCTCGTCGGAGATGCCGATGCCGCCGAGGATCTGCACGCAACGGTCGGCGACCTTGAACAGCTCCTCAGACACATAAGCCTTGACCATCGAGCTTTCGTGTCGGCCGGTGCCCCGATCGCCCATGTCCAGGGTCCAGCACGCCCACCAGATCCCGAGTCGGCATTGCTGCAGCGCGATTTCATTGTCGGCGATCATGAAGCTCACGCCCTGGTGCTCACCGATCGGTTTGCCGAATGCGGTGCGTTCGCGCGCATGCCGCACCGCGATCGACTGCGCGCGCGACGCGGCCCCGAGCCAGCGCATGCAGTGCGTCAGCCGCGCCGGCGCCAACCGCAACTGTGCGTAGCGCAAGGCTTGGCCCACCTCGCCGAGCACCGCCGAGGACGGCAGCCGCAGGTCGGTGAACCGCACCACCCCGTGGCCTTCGACGTAGTTGCGGTCCATCGTGTTCATCACTCGCTCGAGCTCGATGCCCGGGGTTGCACCGTCGCAGAGGAACAGTGTCGGGCCGTCGGCGCCATGCGGGTTGGGGGCGACGCGGGCCATGATGATCCAGGTCCGGGCGCCGTGCGCACCGGTGATCAGCCACTTGCGCCCGTTGATGACGTAGTCGGCGCCGTCGAACTCCGCCATCGTGGCCAGCTGGCTGGGATCCGAACCGGCGCCGCCGGGTTCGGTCATCGCGAACACCGACCGCGCTCGCCCGTCGATCATCGGCAGCAGGAATTGTTCGATCTGCTCGGTGTCGGCGACCTTGCCCAGCAGGTACATGTTGCCCTCGTCGGGTGCGGCGCAGTTGAGTGCCACCGGGCCCAGCGTCGACCAACCGGCCGCCTCGAACAACACCGCTTGCTCGCGGTGCGACGGCTCGCGGCCACCAAAACGCTTGGGCGCCTGGAATGTCAGCAGCCCCGCTTTGCGGGCCAGCTCCACCAGATCGGCGCGCAGCTCGTCATCGGGGCCGTGACGAGTAAGGCGGGGATCGGTCTCGTAGGGCACGATCTGTTCGCTGACAAACGCGCGGATCTCGTCGCGCAGCGCCGCCAGGTCGGCGGGTATGTCGAAATCGATCATGCGCTGTCCATCAACTCACGCGCCTGCTCGAATAACTGCACCGTGGCCGTATGCAGTAATTCGCCGATTTCCTGGGGTGCCTTGCCGGCGCAGGCCCTCGCCAGCGTGCCCTCCAACACGATGCCGAGCTTGAAACACGCCAGCACGGTGTACCAGGTGATGTGCGACAAGTCGCGAGTGGTGTTGCGGGCATACCGCTCCACCAGGTCGTCGGTGTCGGCCAATCCGCCTTTCTCAAAGAGCGTGCCGCCGAACGCGGAAGATTGCCCCCAGGTGGCCAGTAGCCAGCCCAGATCCAGCAGCGGGTCGCCGATCGTGCACATCTCCCAGTCCACGATCGCGATGACCTCCGGACCGGTGCGAGAGAACATCACATTCGCCGCGTGGTAGTCGCCGTGCATGATGCCCGGCGTCCACACCGGCGGCTGGCCTTTTTCGAGCCATCTCGCGACATCGTGAACCCCGGGAATGTCTGGCCCGGGATAGTTTTCGAACTCGCGATACGATTCCAATTCCGAAAGCCACCGTGGCACTTGACGTTCCAGAAAGCCCGTCGGCTTACCGAAATTGCCGAGGCCGACCGCGACATAGTCGACCGCCCCCAGCTTGGCCAGGGCATCGGCCATCGACAGGCCCATCTGAAACCGCACAGCCGGGTCGCCGGAATGCAGCTCAGGTAACCCTTCGCCGGCGTTGAACCCGTCAATGGGCTCCATCAGATAGAAGACCGCGTCGCCGAGCACGCCGGGGTCGGCACAGCTGGCGATCAGGTGCGGATGCGGCACGTCGGTCCCGGCCAGCGCGGCCAGCACCTGGGTCTCACGCATGATCACGACGTTGCTGCGCGGGCGCAGATGCTTCGGCCCGCGGCGTAACACGTAGGGCCGGCCCGATCTGGTGAACCGCACCATGATGTTCTGCGTCCCGCCGCTGATCTTTGAAACGTCCTCAAGCGGGCCGTCGCCTAGCCCCTGCTGCGACATCCACTCGGCGAGGCCGTCCGGGGCTTTGAGGTCCTCCACGATGGTGAAGCTACCGCCCCTGCGTCGGGTCGGGTCGCGGAGGTCGCACGTTGCGCTGAGTCTGCAAGGATCGTGGTATGACGCCACCCGTAATTGCTCGCTGGATCGCGATCATCGAGAGCGGCCGCACCGACGACCTGGAGGCCCTGCTCGCCGATGACGCAGTGTTCTTCTCCCCCGCGGTGTTCACTCCGCAGGAAGGCCGAGAAAAGACTGCGATGTACCTCAAGGCAGCCGCAAAGGTGTTCGGCGATAGTGACTTTCGCTACGTCGAGCAGTGGTACGAGGAGCGGTCCGCGATCCTTGAGTTCGCCGCGACGATCGATGGCATCTACGTCAACGGGATCGACATGATCCACTGGAACGACGACGAGCAGATCGTATCGTTCAAGGTCATGCTGCGACCGTTGAAGGCGTTGCAGACGATCATCCCGGCGATGGCAGAACTGTTGCAGCAGTAAGCCGATGGCGGACCGACCGGCCCAGCTGAGCGACGTCCATGAGATCGCCGCCGGCATGCCGCACTCCACGCGCATCGAAGGACCCAAGGGTAACGCGATCTACCAGGTCGGCGGCAAGTCGTTCGTCTTCTTCCGCACCCCGCAACCCGACGCCACCGACCCTGATACGGGGGACCGGTTGGCCGACGTGATCATGATCTGGGTGGAATCCGAAAGCGAGAAGTTGGCGCTTGTGCAGGACCCGCGCTCGCCGTTTTTCACCACCGATCGGTTCGACGACCATCCGTCGGTGCTGGTACGAGCCAGCCGGTTAGCCGATGTGAGCAGAACTGAGCTGGCCGAGCTCATTCAAGATGGCTGGCTGTCGCGCGCGTCGAACCGTCGCGCGGCCCAGTGGCTCGCCGTGAATCGTCCGACACCCGAATGATGAGCTAGCCGAACACGAAAAGTCGGCCAGCTCCCTCACAGCCAGCGAGCGTACTGTCCGATGTTGGCTACAGATGGGAGGAACGACCATGCCGCGAACCGACAATGATTCCTGGGACATCACCGAGAGCGTGGGCTCGACAGCGCTCGGAGTGGCTGCGGCCCGCGCCGCGGAAACCGAGAGCGAGAACCCGCTGATCCAGGATCCGTTCGCGCGGGCATTTCTCGAGGCGGCCGGCGACGGCATGTGGAGCCTGTTCGCAAACCCCACGAAGTCGGCCGAACTGACCGACCTGGAGCCCGACCTGCGGGCTCATATGCAGGTGATGATCGACTTCATGGCCGTGCGGACCGCGTATTTCGATGAGTTCTTCCTCAACGCGGCGTCCTCCGGGGTTCGGCAGGTGGTGATCCTGGCGGCCGGCTTGGACGCGCGCGCATGGCGGCTGCCGTGGCCCGACGGGACCACGGTGTACGAGCTGGATCAGGCGAAGGTCCTGGAGTTCAAATCGACCACCTTGCAGGACCGCGGCGCACAGCCGACGTCGCGGCTGGTCAGCGTCGCGGTAGACCTGCGAGAGGACTGGCCAACGGCATTGCGGGAAGCAGGCTTTGACGCATCCCGACCGAGCGCATGGTCGGCCGAGGGGCTACTGCGTTACCTGCCTGCGCGGGCGCAAGATCTGCTGTTCGAGCGGATTGACTCACTAAGCCCGTCCGGCAGTTGGCTGGCCACCAACGCACCCGCAAAGAGCGCGCTGGATCCCGATCTGCTGGCCCACCAGCGTGACCAGGCCCGACGTCTGCGCGCCGCGGCCGCGCAGGTGCTCGACACCGCTGTGCCGGACGTTGAAGACCTTTGGTACCCGGAGGAGCGCACCGAGGTGACGGACTGGCTGGGCGAACACGGCTGGGACGCGTCGTCAATCACCATGGCCGAGTTGCTGACCCGATACGGACGCAACGTCCCCGAAGACGACGTGCTGCCGCCAACCGTTTTCGTGTCTGCGCGACGGACCTGACGTCCCGCTCGGCACCGTCCGCGCTTGGTGCGCAGTGTGTCTCGTTTCGATGGGCCGGGTAGGCGACGAACGCACCGGAACCGGTGACGCCCGCCGAGCCGCCGGAGCGGCTCACGCCCGCCGCAGGAGCCACCGGACTACTCGGCCGAATCTCTCGGCATCGGCATTCCAATATTCCTGTACCGCAGTACTAATCAGGCAGTAGGCTGCCCCGGAAACGTCGGCGCGGGCTGCCAGCATGGCTATTCAGGCTGCTGACCTGCGCCATTAGGCTTGCGTAGAATTGCGATGTTTGAATACGCGGCACCGCGGGTATTTCAGGTTTGCTATTTTGCCCGGCGGTGTTCCGACGTTGATGGAGGCCAGGATGCGCGGCGGAGGTTTAATCAGTGCAATTGTGGTGGTCTGGTTGGTGATCGGCGTGATAGCCGCTTTCCAGCGGGACTACTTGAAGAATACCGACCAGAATTGTGCGTCATTGGGCACCATCGCGGTCACTGTGCTCGTGGGTCCCCTGAATTACGCGGGTGTCAACCCGAAGGTGGCCGATTGTCATTTGCCGCAGCCCAGTTCGATGCCCGCCATGGACATCGAGCACCTGATTGGAATGGAGTCGTCATGATTGTTCTCGGCATCATCCTGCTGATATTGGGATACGTGCTCAAAGTCTCCATCTTGGAGACGCTCGGCATCGTTTTGCTGGTGATCGGTGCAGTGTTATGGGTGCTGGGCTCCGTCGGTCGCCCGGTGGGTGGCCGGCGCTACTGGTACTAGCGTAATCGGCAGTGCTGCAGAATTTCTCAGCATCCGCGGGTGCGGCAGCATCGAGCGTGATTGCTCGCTCAGTCGATGCGCAATGTCGATTCGACAATCACTTGCCAACCACATCAATAGTTGAACGGAGTCGCCATGATCGTCCTCGGTATTATTTTGATCGTCGTCGGATACCTGGTTCCAGTCCCTATCTTGTACACGATCGGCGGCATTCTCGTTGTCGTCGGCGTGATTCTCTGGATCCTCGGCGCGGTCGGTCGCCCGGTCGGCGGCCGCCGCTATTGGTTCTAACCCCCGAACTGCGGCGGGTTCGGCTCACAGCCGACACATAGGATTGCCACAGCGGCGACTCATCGGGCTGGGCATACTAGGAAGCTGTGAGCCAACCCCAAGCACCCGTCGAGCGCGTCGTTATGCGCCGTGCCGACGGGCACCCGATCAACGTGCTGGTGGTCGATGACGAAGCCGTCCTCGCCGAGATGGTGTCGATGGCGCTGCGCTACGAAGGCTGGAACATCGCCACCGCAGGCGATGGGGCATCGGCCCTGGAGTCCGCCCGTTCGCAGCGACCGGATGTGGTCGTTCTCGACGTGATGCTGCCCGATATGAGCGGGCTTGATGTCCTACGGAAACTACGCGAAGAGAATCCACAGCTGCCGGTGCTGCTGCTGACGGCTAAGGACGCGGTGGAGGATCGCATCGCCGGCCTCACCGCCGGTGGCGACGACTACGTCACCAAGCCGTTCAGTTTGGAAGAGGTGGTGTTGCGGCTGCGTGCACTGCTGCGGCGCACCGGGGTGACAACGGAGGACAGCGGCGCGCAGCTCATCGTCGGCGATCTGGTGCTCAACGAGGACAGCCACGAGGTGACCCGCGCCGGCGAGCCAATCGCGTTGACGTCCACCGAGTTCGAGCTACTGCGCTTCATGATGCGCAACTCCAAGCGGGTGCTGAGCAAGGCACAGATCTTGGACAGGGTGTGGAGTTACGACTTCGGCGGCCGGTCCAACATTGTCGAGCTGTATATCTCGTATCTGCGCAAGAAGATCGACAGCGGGCGTGAGCCCATGATTCATACGCTGCGCGGCGCCGGCTACGTCCTCAAGCCGGCCCGTTAGCGTGGGGCGGACTTGGTCCCTTCGGCTTCGGCTGTTGGTCGGACAGGTCGTCGTACTCGCCATCGTCTGTGTCGGAATCGGCGCGGTGACCGAGCTCGCGTTGTACCGATACCTGGTCGGGCAGCTCGACATTGACGTGCAGGAGGCCTCGCACCGGTCGGTGCGGATATTCAGTGAGCCGCCTTCGGCGCCGTGGCGTCATCACCAGCGGCCATTCCCACGGCCCGGCCCGGGGCCGGTTTTCCTGGACGCTCCCGGCCAGCCGGTGGGGATGGTCGCCGCGGTGGTCCCCAACGGCGGGGCGATCGAGGCCGGCTACCTGACCACCGCCGGCGCCCGCGCCACATTGAGCGACGCCGCGAAGGCCCAGCTGGGCGCGCTGCCGATCAACCGCTCGCCGGTGACCCGAGATCTCGACGGCCTGGGCCGATATCGCGTGGTAGCTGCGCCCGCCCGGCAGAGCGGCGACATCATCATCACCGGTATGTCGATGTCCAACGTCGACGCCACGATGATCCGCGTCCTGCTGATCTTCGCGGTGGTCACCGTGATCGCCGTCGCAGCCGCCACCACGGCAGGCGTCGTGATCATCCGGCGAGCACTGGCGCCGCTACGCCGCGTTGCCCAAACCGCCAGCGAGGTCGTCGATCTGCCGCTGGACCGCGGCGAAGTCGAACTGCCGGTGCGGGTGCTCGAGCCAGACGCCAACCCGCGCACCGAAGTAGGGCAGCTCGGTTCGGCGCTGAACCGGATGCTCGACCACATTGCGGCGGCATTGTCGACACGGCAGGCCAGCGAGACCCGGGTACGCCAATTCGTCGCCGACGCCAGCCACGAACTACGCACGCCACTGGCTGCGATCCGCGGCTACACCGAGCTGGCGCAACGAGTGGGTGACGACACTGATGCAGTGGCACATGCGATGAACCGCGTGCAGTCCGAGACCGAGCGGATGACCCACCTTGTCGAGGATCTGCTGCTGCTCGCCCGTCTGGACTCCGGGCGGCCGCTGGAACGCGAAGCGGTGGACCTTTCGCGGGTGGCCGTCGACGCGGTCAGCGACGCGCACGTCGCCGGTCCGGATCACCAGTGGGAGCTCGACTTACCCGAAGAGCCGGTGATCGTCTCCGGCGATGCGCCCCGGCTGCATCAGGTGGTGACCAATCTGCTGGCCAACGCTCGCGTCCACACCGGCCCGGGAACCCTCGTGACCACACGATTGAACTCTGACGCGACGCATGCCGTGCTGAGCGTGCTGGACAACGGGCCCGGGATCCCCGAGCAGTTGCAGTCGGAGGTATTCGAGCGGTTCGCCCGCGGCGACACCTCCCGATCCCGCAAGGGCGGCAGCACCGGCCTGGGGCTGGCGATCGTCTCGGCGGTGGTCAAAGCCCATCACGGCACAATCACGCTCGACAGCGCACCGGGGCACACCGACTTCACGGTCCGGTTGCCGCTCAGCGCAGACGCATAACCTACCTCGGGTCGATTCACAGCGCGGACATAGCTTCGCCCCACTCGAAACCCACACCGGGGCAACAGAATTACAGGCATGACTGGCTGGGTCTTTCACCCCCGTCGCACGGGAATGGGTGGTGTGCTATGACGCTCGTGGCAGACGTTTCGCCGATGACCATCCCGGCGCCGGTTGCGTATTCGCGGCGGCCGCGCTGGATAACGCCTGCACTGTGGGCGCTGCTGTGCGCGACGGCGCTGCTCTATCTCTGGGACCTCAGCGCATCGGGCTACGCCAACGAGTTTTATGCCGCCTCGGTCCAGGCCGGCACGCAGAGCTGGAAGGCATTGCTCTTTGGCTCTTTAGATCCCGGCAACGCGATCACCGTCGACAAACCGCCCGCGGCAATGTGGGTGATGGGCCTATCGGCCTGGCTGTTCGGCTTTGGCGCCTGGGCAATGCTGGTGCCGCAGGCCCTGATGGGTGTTGGGTCGGTGGCACTGCTCTACGGTGCAGTACGGCGCGCCAGCGGACCGATCGCCGGCCTGCTCGCCGGCGCGATGCTTGCGCTAACACCCGTGGCGGCCTTGATGTTTCGGTACAACGACCCCGACGCCCTGCTGGTGTTGTTGCTGGTCGCCGTCGGCTACTGCACGATTCGTGCGCTCGACAGCTCGTCGGGCCGCTGGCTTGCACTTGCTGGCACCGCACTGGGATTCGCCTTCCTGACCAAGATGATGGAGGCGTTCATCGTGATCCCGGCAATCGGGCTGGTGGTATTGGTCGCCGCGCCCGGCAGCCTGCGTACCAGGATCGGCAACCTGCTGATCGGTTTGACGACGACTGTCATCTCGGCCGGCTGGTTCGTTGCGCTGGTGGCCATTTGGCCCGCTGGATCGCGGCCTTACATCGGTGGCTCCACCGACAACAGCCTGCTGCAGCTCGCGTTCGCCGACAACGGTGTGGGCCGGGGCTTCGGGTCTGGCCCGGGCGGTGGATCGCCGATGTTTGGTGGTGGGACGGGTATTACGCGGATGTTCGGGATGGCGGTCGGCAGCGAGATCTCCTGGCTGCTGCCCGCCGCCCTGATCGGACTGATCGCAATGCTGTGGTTCACCCATTCGGCGCCGCGCACCGGCCGGATCCGTGTCAGCCTTTTGTTCTGGGGTGCCTGGATGTCGGTGTCGGGGCTGCTCTTCAGCTACATGCAGGGGATCATGCACCCGTATTACACAGTTGCGATGGCGCCCGCTGTCGCGGCGGTCACCGCCATTTCGATTCGAGAGCTGTGGCGTGCCAGGCAGTTTGCATCGTCACGGGCAACCCTGGCCCTGATGCTGGTGGTAACCGTCGGGTGGGACTTCATGCTGCTCGGCCGCACACCGGACTGGCTGCCGTGGTTGCGGTGGGCGATGCTGGCGGGCGCCATCGTCGTAGCTTCGGTGCTACTGGTCAGGGCTGACCACGTCGGCCGCGGCATCGTGGCGTTGTGCGCCGCCGGACTGGTGTTCGGGTTGGGTGGCACCGCGGCCTACACGATCCACGCCGTGGCGGCGTATCACGGCGGGTCCATTCCCACCCCGGGGCCTCAGCATGCGCCGCGGCCCAACGGTGGCAATCCCGACCAGCAGGCCGCCGAGAACAGAGCCCTCGACGCTTTACTGGTCGGAACCGACAATCGTTGGGCGGCGGCGACTGTGGGCGCGCACACCACCGACAGCCTGGAGCTGAGCACCGGCAAATCAGTCATGGCCATCGGCGGATTCAGCGGCAGCGACAACTGGCCGACGTTGCCGCAGTTCCAGAACTACGTCGCCGACGGCCAGATCCGCTACTTCATCCGCGACGATAGCGACGGACAGGGTCCAAACCACGGCGGTCCCAATTCGGGGGCCGGCGCGGCCAGCCAAATCACCAGGTGGGTGGCCGCCAACTTCGCCCCCCAACAGGTGGGCGACGTGACGGTCTACGACTTCGCTCGCTAAGCGGGTCCAGATCTCACCTGACGACGGCGACGCCGGGTCGTCGCCGTCGTCTCGGTGCGATTACCTCAAGGCCGAAGCGCTAGGGACAGGTGACGTCGATCTCGAAGGGCTTGTTCACGGGTTGCATCGGGTTGGACATATCCACACCGGTCGCAGTCCCGCTGATCTTGTAGGTACTGCCGTCCTTGGTCGCGCTGGCGTTGCCCTGGCCGGTGCCCGGGGTGTAGCCCAGCGTCACCCCGTTGACATTGCCCAGCCCGACTGACTTCACCGCAGGCGGGTTGGCGTCAGTCAGCACGGCGCCGATGCCGGTTTGTGCCCCGCCGACGGCGATGTTGACGTCGCCTGCCGCGCTGGTGCAGGCGACTGTGCCTGCGACGTTCTGGTCTTTGCCGTCGACGCTGACCTTGGCCGCTGCGGCTGCGCCGCCCGGGCCGGTTACCACCGCGCTGCTCTGACCTGACGAGGAGCCAGAGCCGCTCGTCGAGGACTTGTTGCTCGAACAGCCAGACAGACCTACGACGAAGATCGCCGTCGCTGCTGCAGCGACCGTTACTGAACGTTTCACCCGGTTCTCCTTATGTTGTTGTGGCGGCCCATCGACGTTGACGGACCGTTTCGGAAGTATGCAGCTTTGCTGGGACCGTGGTTAGTGGATTCGCCAAAAATTAAGCTCCCTGTTGAGGCGGCTAAACCCCACTTCAGCGGACATTTGCCGGTAAGCCGAATTGATGGCAGTGTCAGGCCCGTGGACCAGAAGCCTCCGACGGCCGTCATCGAATCCGCACACCAGAATCGGCGGCTGCCGCTCGACGACACAGCCGATTTCACCGACGCCGACCGGGGATTCATTGCTGCGCTGACGCCCTGCGTCGTCAAAGCCGCCGACGGGCGCGTGGTGTGGGATAACGACGCATATTCATTCATCACCGGGGAGGCACCGCCATCGGTGAATCCCAGCCTGTGGCGCCAGTGCATGCTGACCGCCAAACAAGGTCTCTACGAGGTGGTGCCGGGCATCTACCAGGTCCGCGGCCTGGATCTCTCCAACATCAGCTTCGTCGAGGGCGATACCGGTCTGATCGTCATCGACCCGCTGGTCTCCACCGAGGTGGCGGCCGCAGCGCTACAGCTGTACCGCACGCACCGCGGTGACCGGCCCGTCGTCGCGGTTATCTACACCCACAGCCACGTGGACCATTTCGGCGGCGTGCTGGGCGTCACCTCCCAGGCTGACGTGGACGCCGGGAAGGTGGCAGTTTTGGCGCCCGAAGGATTCACCGAGCACGTCGTGCAAGAGAACGTCTATGCCGGGTCCGCCATGACGCGTCGCGCTACTTACATGTACGGATCCATGCTGGAGCGCGGCCCGCAAGGACACGTCGGTTGTGGCCTGGGCCAGGCGCCGTCCCTTGGTGAGATAGCTCTGATCGTCCCGACCGTCGACATCCAGACCACCGGTGAAACCCACACCATCGACGGGGTCCAGATCGAGTTCCAGATGGCGCCTGGCACCGAGGCCCCAGCCGAAATGCACTTCTATTTCCCGCGATTCCGTGCATTGTGTATGGCCGAGAATGCCACCCATAACCTGCACAACCTGTTGACCCTTCGTGGTGCGCTGGTCCGCGACCCGCACGCGTGGTCGGGATATCTCACCGAGGCGATCGACAAATTCGCCGACCGCACCGATGTGGTGTTTGCCTCCCACCACTGGCCGACCTGGGGACGTGATCGCGTCGTCGAATTCCTCTCGCTGCAACGCGACTTGTACGCCTATTTGCACGACCAGACCTTGCGGCTGCTCAACCAAGGTCACACCGGTAGCGAGATCGCCGAAACGCTTCAGATGCCACCGGCGCTGGACAAGGCGTGGCATACCCACGGGTATTACGGCTCGGTCAGCCACAACGTGAAGGCGATCTACCAGCGTTACATGGGCTGGTTCGACGGCAACCCGGCCCGCCTGTGGCCACACCCGCCAGAAGCGCTGGCCAGCCGCTACGTCGACGCGATCGGTGGGATCGATCGTGTCGTCGAACTTGCCCGGCGAGCCTTCGACTCCGGTGACTTCCGTTGGGCCGCAACGCTGCTCGATCATGCGGTGTTCGCCGACAGCACGCATGCCGGCGCCCGCACCCTGCTCGCGGACACGTTGGAACAGTTGGCTTATGGCGCCGAGAATGCGACGTGGCGCAATTTCTTCCTGTCCGGCGCCGCCGAGTTGCGCGACGGCAACTTCGGCAGCGCGGCCCAAACCACCTCGCCGACGTTGATGTCTGCGCTGACACCGGAGCAGATCTTCGACGGCCTGGCCCTCAGCGTCAACGGACCCCGCGCCTGGGACTTGGATCTTGCCATCGACGTCTGGTTGACCGATACGGACAGGAACTACCGGCTCGCACTGCGGAACGGCGTGCTGGTACACCGCCAGGTGCCCGCCGATTCCGCAACCGCTACCGTGACCGTCAAGCTGGACAACGCGTTTCGTCTGCTCACCGTGGCGATGGGCGATTTCGACTCACCGGGGCTGGAGATCTCCGGTGACCAGGCGGCCCTGCAACAGTTTCTGGGTGTCCTGGACAGCCCCGATCCGGCGTTCAACATCATCACGCCGTGACGTCGATGACCACCTTGCCGATCGCCTTGCGCTCGGCGACAAGCCGTAACGCCGTTGCGGTGTCGGCCAATCCAAACCGGGCACCGATGTAAGGCTGGATCCGGCCGTCGGCGAACATCTGCTGCAGCTCGTGGATGTCGCGTGCGGCGTCGTCGGGGTGATCGGCGGTGAAGGTGCGGATCTCCATGCCCCGGATCGTGATGTCTTTGAGCAGAACCAGATTGAGCGGAATAGCGGGTATCGTGCCCGCGGCGTAACCCAGCGTGACGAAGATGCCGCCGCGAGCAAGACCGCGGAGCGCCTGTTCGGCGTAACGTCCTCCGACCGGATCGATAACCACGCGAGCGCCACCGCCGGTGAGCTCGCGGATGGCCGATTTCAGTTCGTCGCGGTCATACGCGACGGTCGCCTGGGCGCCGCGCCGCCGGCAGATGTCGAGTTTCTCCTCGGTCGAGGCTGCTGCCAGCACGCGGGCCTTCATGGCGACTGCCAGGTCGAGCGCGGCCTGTCCCACGCCTCCCGCCGCCCCGAGGATCACCACCCAATCCCCTTCCGCGACTTGGGCAACCGATCGCAGGGCGTGATAAGCCGTGCGGTAGGTGACGCCAAACGCCGCCGCGGGAGCGAAGTCGGTGCCGGCGGGGATCGCTGACACCTGGTGCGCATCGAGCAGGGCCAGCTCAGCGAAAGCACCAGTCGGCGTGGTGCCGAACACCCGATCGCCTGGCCGAAACGGCGCGCCCTCGCCGGCGGCCACCACCTCGCCGGCGAGTTCGCTGCCCGGGGTGAACGGGATCGGAATCTTGACCTGGTACTTGCCGGCGATCAGCAGCACGTCGGGGAAGTTGACGGCCGCGGCATGCACCCGTACCACCAGCTGCCCCGGAGCGGGGATCGGATCGGCGACGTCATCGACAACAAGATCTTCCGGGGGGCCATAGGAGCGGCAGACAACGGCCCGCATCAGCTGACCCCCAGTCCGCGTAAACAAAACCGCACCAAATGGTCGACGTCGTCGGGGCCGGGGCGCTGCGCCGAATCCAGGTAGCGGCGCATGGCGGCCACCGTGCAATGGAAGACGGCGTCGGCGTCGCGGCGAATATCGTTGCTGCCCAGTGCTGCAACCGGCTCGGTCAGCAGATCGCGCATTGGCCGCATGATCTCGTCGTCGGCGGCCCGCCAGTTGGCGGTGGCCGAAACCTGGCCCGCGGCCGCGCGGCTCATGCTGATCAGGTGTGGGTCGGCGACTTGGGCGAGGGCACCCTCGATCCAGCGCCGCAGCTGACCCGGCGGCGTGGATTCCTTGGTCATCTGGTGCTGCAGATAGGAGACGACGATCGCGACGCCGCGTTCCATCACCGCGAGGATGACGTCGTCTTTGCCGGCGAAGTACCGGTAAAACGCCTTGTTCGACGAGCCGGCCTCGGCGACGATGTCGCTGACCCGCGGCGGCTCGGGTGCCACGCGCTCCATCACCCGAACGGCGGCGGCAAGGATGCGTTCGACTTCCTCGGTCGCTTCTCGCTGTCGGTCGTCAAGGGCACGTTCGACAGCCGCGGTTACCCGGCTATTGGTCAACGAGCTCACCGTATTTGGCGCGGGCTGCCGCGCGGCGGACGTCCAGCATCTCGCTGGGCCAATCCCCGTCCTCGGCCTCGTAGCCCTTGAGCAGCATCCGGGCCAGGTTGACCTTGTGCGCCTCGGTCGGGCCGTCGGCCAGACCGAGCGCGATACCGCCGAGCAGGACATTGACCAGCGGCATCTGATCGGTGAGCCCGAGCGCACCATGCACTTGGATCGCACGCAGCGCAATAGATTTCAGCACCTGCGACGCCAAGATCTTGCAGGTGGCGATTTCGGCGCGGGCGGCGTGCTCGTCGCCGCTGTCAATCAGCCACGCGGCGTGCAGTACCGTCAGCCGAAACGGTGTCAACTCGGTATACGAGTCGGCGATGAACTCCTGCACCAACTGCTTATCGGCGAGCAAAGTACCTTGAGTGAAACGGCTTTTCGCGCGCTTGGACATCATCTCGACTGTGCGTTGCGCCATGCCGATCGCGCGCATCGCATGATGCAGCCGTCCGCCCGCCAACCGGGTCTGCAGGATCAGGAAGCCCTGGCCGGGTTCACCGAGCAATGCGTCCGACGGCACCCGCACCCCGTCGTAGTGCACTAGGGAATGGCCCGGTTCGTGCGGATCCGCTCCGACCAGATGGTGGTTGGCTGCCACGTTGAGGCCCTTGGTGCCTGCCGGAATCAGGAATGTGGACGCGCCGTGGTGCACCGCCACATCGGGGTTGGTGATCGCCACGACAATGAAGAAGGACGCGACCGCTGCGTTGGAGGAGAAGTACTTTCGTCCGGTGATCACCCAGTCGTCGCCGTCGCGGACGGCGCGGGTGGTGAAGACCCGCGGGTCGGCGCCCCCCTGCGGCTCGGTCATCGAGAAGCAGGAGAAGATCTCGCCGGACAGCAGGCCGTTCAGATAGCGGTCCTTCTGGTCCTGGGTGCCGAAGCGGGCGATGATCTCCGCGTTGCCGGTGTCGGGTGCCTGGGTTCCGAAGACGATCGGCGCCCAGGGGCTGCGGCCCAGGATCTCGTTGATCAGCGTCAGCTTGACCGCGCCGAGGCCCTGCCCGCCGAGTTCCGGACTGAGGTGCGGAGCCCACAGTCCTTGGTCGCGAACCTGCCGTTTGAGTGGGTCGACGATTTTGCGACGCTCGTCGTTCAACGGCAAGAACTCGCAACCGGGGAACAGCACCTCCAGTGGCTCGACCTCTTCGCGGACGAACTCGCGGATCCAGTCGAGTTTCTTCTCGAACTCCGGTTCGGTAGAGAAATCCCATGCCATTTCGATTACTCCTGCTCGTCAGGGGAACCCGCCGTCGGCCCGCAGAATCGAGCCGGTGGTGAAGCTGGACGCGTCGGAGGCCAGAAACAGTGCGGCCCCGACGATTTCGGTTGGGTCGCCGGCTCGCTGCAGCGACAGGTGGATGAACGGGTTGTGCGCCGCCTGGTCTAGATTCCAGGACTTGCTGACATCGGTGAGGAACGGCCCGGCCATCAGCGTATTGACCCGGACCGTCGGCCCGAAGGCCCGCGCCAGTCCCTCAGTCATGGCGTTGAGCCCGGCTTTCGACGCCGCGTAGGGGATGATGTCGGGCGCCGGGCGCAGCGACCCGGCGGTGCTGACGTTGATGATCGACCCGCGGCCGGCCGCCACCATACGTTCGCCGACCAACGCGGACAACCGGAACGGGCCCTTGAGGTTGAGGTTGACCACCGCGTCGAACAGCTTCTCGGTGACGTCGGTCAGCTTGTCGTAAACCGGTGACATGCCGGCGTTGTTGATCAAGGTGTCGACCTTGCCGAACCGTTGGTAGGTCGTGTCCACGAGGCCGTCGAGCTGGTCCCACCGCCCGACATGGACCTGGTACGGCATTGCCGTGCGGCCGGTTTCGTGCTCGATCTGCTCAGCGGTGGCGATACAGTTCTCCATCTTCCGGCTGGCGATCACCACGTCCGCACCGCACCGGGCGGCGCCGAACGCCATTTCCCGGCCCAGCCCGCGGCTACCCCCGGTGATCAGCACCACCTGGCCGGTGAGGTCGAAAAGCTGGTCGGCATAACCCATCTCAGTGGGCTTTCGTGGGTAGCGAGCCGGCCAGTTCGGCGGCGGTGGCAATCAGCTGCGGGATCATCGCCCCGAACGCGTCCTGGATCTTGGGGTCGACTTTCCCGGTACGCACGCCGGCGGCGTAGGTCTTTTCCAGCACGATGCCGAGTTTCCAGTTGGCCAAAACCAGGTAGTAGTCGATGTTTTCGGTGGGCAGCCCGCTCACCTGCTCATAGCGCTCCAGCAACTCGCTGCGCGTCGGCATACCCAACATGTCCAGATAAAACCCGTCTTCGCGCGGGTTTTCGCCGTCATAACCCAGCAGGCACCAGGCCAAGTCCAACAACGGATCGCCGACCGTGGTCATCTCCCAATCCACGATCGCGGCGAGTCGGGCCGGCTCACCGTGCGCGAACATCACGTTGGCGAACTGGTAGTCGCCGTGCATGATGCCCGGCTTGTAGTGCCCGGGCCGGTTGCGGCGCAGCCAGTCGGCGGCTTCGTCCAAGCCGGGAAGATCACGCACCCGATAGCTGTCGAGGAAGGCCAGCCAACGGTCGACCTGCCGCTCGTGGAATCCGTCGGGCCGGCCGAAGCCGTCCAACCCCTGAGCGCGCCAGTCCACCCGGCCCAGCCTGGCCGCGCCCTCGACGAGCTCGAACGCCAAGCCGCGGCGCGTGGCCAGGTCGGTATCGAACGGCGCCGGCCAGCCGCCGTCCATCGGACTCCAGCCGTCGATCGCCCGCATGACATAGAAGGGCATACCGAGCAGATCGCCGGCGTCGTTGGCGGCGATCAGCTCGGCATGCGGCACGTCGGTGCCGCGCAGCGCGCGCACCAGTCGGATCTCGCGCTGCAGCCCGTCAATGCGGGCCGCGTCGGCACGGGCGCCGGGCATCCGCAGCACCATGTGCTGGTCCCCCCGATGAATCAGGTACAGCGTGTTCTGCGAGCCCCCGGACAACGGCTCGAGGACCGGCTCTTCGCCGTCGCCGGGAGCCCCATTGGCGTCCAGCCAGCGTCCCAACACGCCCGCATCCAACGAAGAACTACCGTCGGTGGCCGTCATTCGCACACCCCACTCTCTGGATAGAGAATAGCATTCTCCATCGAGATGCCAAGGGCGTTCCAGCGCATGCGAGGCTGTGCGGGAGACGACGACGGGAAAGACCCATGCAGCTGCTTTTGGTCCGGCATGCGTTGCCGCTCCGCAGCGAACCCGGCCAGGGCGCCGACCCCGACCTTTCCGAGGAGGGACGAGCGCAAGTAGCGCGCCTGCCTGAGGCGCTGGCCAGGTTTCCGATCACCCGGGTGGTAAGCAGCCCGCAGCGCCGCGCGATCCAGACCGCGGAACGGGTCGCCGCCGCGCGCGGGCTGACCGTCGAGATCGACGACCGCTTCGCCGAATACGACCGTGACCTGCCGGTCTATATCCCGATCGAGCAGATCCGTGACGAGAACCCGCAGGAGTGGGCTCGGATGGCCCAGGGTCACTTGCCCAGCTCGGTCGACGAAGACGCGTTTCGGGCACGGGTGCGTGCAGCCGTCGACAACGTCGCCACCACCGCGGAGCATGAGGACACCGTGGCGGTTTTCAGCCACGGCGGGGTAATCAACGTGGTGCTGCACGAGATTCTGGGAACCAGGCGGGTGTTGTCGTTTCCTATCGACTACGTGTCGGTGACCCGGTTGCTGTTCTCCAGGTCGGGTCAGGCCAGCGTGGTGACGGTAAACGGCACCGAACACGTGTGGGACCTGCTGCCGCGGAATCAACGGTGAAGCAGTCGGTGATAGACAGGTCCGGTGACTTCTTCGCCGCTTGACGGGCTCGACCTGGTCGCGCTGGACGGATATCTGCGTTCGGCCGGCGTCGGCCGTGACGGAGAGCTGACGGGGCAGCTGATTTCCGGGGGCCGCTCAAACCTGACCTTCCTGGTCTCCGATGACTCGTCGAAGTGGGTGCTGCGCCGCCCGCCGCTGCATGGGCTGACGCCATCGGCGCATGACATGGCGCGTGAGTACAAAGTGGTCGCAGCGCTGGCCGATACCGCGGTTCCGGTGGCCCGCACGGTCACGCTGTGCAACGACGAATCGGTGCTCGGTGCACCATTTCAGATGGTCGAATACGTCGCCGGGCAGGTGGTGCGCAGTCGCGCCGAACTCGAGGCGTTGGGCGACGAGCGGGTCATCGAAGGCTGTGTCGACGGGCTGATCCGGGTGCTGGCAGACCTGCATGCCGTCGACCCGACCGCCGTCGGACTCGCCGACTTCGGCAAACCCAGCGGATATTTGGAACGCCAGGTTCGCCGGTGGGGTTCGCAGTGGGAACTTGTGCGTCTGCCGGATGACGACCGCGACGCCGACGTTCAGCGGCTGCATTCGGCGTTGCAGGAGTCGATTCCGCAGCAGAGCCGCACGTCGATCGTGCACGGCGACTACCGCATCGACAACACCATCCTGGACGCGAACGACCCGGGCCAGGTGCGTGCCGTCGTGGACTGGGAGCTCTCCACGCTGGGTGACCCGCTCAGCGATGCGGCGTTGATGTGCGTCTACCGCGACCCGTCGCTGGATTTGATCATCAACGCGCACGCCGCCTGGACGTCGCCGCAATTGCCGGTCGCCGACGAGCTCGCACACCGGTACTCGATGGTCTCCGGACAGCCGTTGGCGCACTGGAACTTCTACATGGCGCTGGCCTACTTCAAGCTGGCCATCATCGCGGCGGGCATCGATTTCCGCAGGCGCATGTCGGATAGCTCGGACGCCGACGCATCCGACCGGGTGGGCGACACGGTGGCGCCGTTGATCGCCCGTGGGCTGACCCAGCTGCAGACGTCTGATCTGTAGGCGTCAGCTGCGGTCGCTTATAGCCCGGCGGCCAGGTTCTTCTTTGCCGCGCGCCGCAACTGGTACATCCGTGCTGTGCCAGCCGCGACCGTGATCAGCCCGCCGCCCACTGCCGCCAACAAAATCGACACCCCCAGCGGCAGGCTCCAGCGCCAACCGAAGAAGGCGAGCTGCACAGATGCAGTGTTCTGCGTGATGAAGATCAGCAGCACGATGAGAATCAGGAAGCCCGCGGTCAGCGACGTCCACACGCTCGCGGTGCGAGTGAACTTCACCGCCGACTCCTTCGACGGCGCGTCGGTGCGTTGAGCCGGCGTGATTGTCGTGGGCGGTTGGTCGGGTGATACAGACGAATCGCTGCTCATGCTCCCATCTTCACCCTTTTTCGGGCGGAAGTGGAGCCGAACGACCGGGAAACGTGGGCAACTTGGGCCTCGGGACCCGAGCCAACGCCGTGTGACCTGGTAACTGGCGATAGTGTCGGTTGCTATGAGCATGCTGCGACGGCGCGGACACCGCGCGGCAGTATGGCTTGCGGGCTTGTGTCTTGCTGTGTCGGCCTGCGGCAGCTCGAACCCGCTCGGCGGGGTATCGAGCAGTATGAACTCGATCGTGGTCGGCTCCGCCGGCTTCCCGGAATCGAAGGTCGTGGCCGAAATATATGCACAAGCCTTGCTGACCAACGGTTTCAATGTCGGTCGGTGGTTGGGAATCGGCAGCCGCGAGACCTATGTCCCTGCGCTGAAAGACCATTCGATCGACCTGGTGCCCGAATACATCGGCAACCTGCTGTTGTACCTTCAGCCGGATGCGACAGTGACCATGCTCGACGCCGTCGAATTGGAGCTGTACAAACGGTTGCCGGGTGACCTGTCGATTCTGACGCCGTCACCTGCGTCGGACACGGATACCGTCACAGTCACCGCCGAGACCGCCGCCAAATGGAACCTCAAGACGATCGCCGACCTGGCCGCGCATTCACCCGAGGTGAAGTTCGCCGCGCCGTCGGATTTTCAAGCTCGGCCGTCGGGTTTGGTCGGACTGCAGCAGAGATACGGGCTCGACATCGCGCCCGGCCATTTCATCGCGATCAGCGACGACGGCGGTGCCGTCACCGTTCGCGCGCTAATGGAGGGGAAGGTCAACGCGGCCAACATCTTCAGCACCTCACCGGCCATCCTGCAGAACCATCTGGTGGTGCTTGACGATCCACTGCACAACTTCCTGGCCGGAAACATTGTGCCGCTGGTTAATTCGCAGAAGAAATCCGATCGGCTCAAGGTCGTGCTGGATGCGGTATCAGCCAAGCTGACCAGCCGCGGGTTGGCGGATCTCAACGCCTCGGTGTCCGGCAACTCCGGCATCGACCCCGATCAGGCAGCCCGGAACTGGCTGCATGACAACGGCTTCAACCATCCGATCGGGAGTTGAAGCTTGATCAGCTTCCACAACGTCCATAAGGTTTACGCTGACGGCACCGTCGCCGTCGACAGACTGAACCTGGAAGTGCCCAGGGGGACGCTGACCGTTTTTGTCGGGCCCTCGGGCTGCGGCAAAACGACGTTGATGCGGATGATCAACCGGATGGCAGAGCCTACGTCGGGCAGCGTCAAGGTCGACGGCGCCGACGTTGCAGGTGTCGACCCGGTGCGGCTGCGCCTCGGCATCGGCTATGTGATTCAGGGCGCGGGCCTGATGCCTCACCAACGGGTGATCGACAACGTCGCGACCGTACCGGTGCTCAAAGGCCAGTCGCGCCGGTCAGCACGTGAGGCCGCCTACGCCGTGTTGGAGCGGGTCGGTTTGCACGCGAAGCTGGCCAACCGCTATCCCGCGCAGCTCTCCGGCGGCGAGCAGCAGCGTGTCGGTGTGGCGCGCGCACTGGCGGCCGATCCGCCGATTCTGTTGATGGACGAGCCGTTTTCGGCTGTGGACCCGATAGTCCGCTTCGAGTTGCAGCGCGAAATATTGCGGCTGCAAGCCGAATTGCACAAAACCATCGTGTTCGTCACGCACGATATCGATGAGGCGGTCCGGCTCGCTGACCGCGTCGCGGTGTTCGGTCCTGGCGGTTCGCTGCAGCAATACGAGGAGCCCGCGCGGCTGCTGTCGCGTCCGGCTAACGATTTCGTGGCCACGATGATCGGCGCGGGCCGTGGCTACCGGTGGCTGCAGTTCTTGGACGCCACGCACCTGCCGTTACACGACATCTCCTGGGTCGCCGAGTCCGCTATCGGGGATGCGCAACTTCGCGACGGCTGGGCATTGGTCGTCAAAGCCGATGGCGCGCCACTGGGCTGGATCGACGCGAGCGGGATGCGCAAGCACCGCGGCGGCGCATCGCTGCCCGACAGTGTGACCTCCGTCGGTTCGCTCTTCCGCCCGGGCGCCAGCCTGAGCCAGGCGCTGGACGCCGCATTGTCGTCGCCGGCAGCGATGGGGGTGGCCGTTGACAAGGCGGGCAGCGTCATTGGGGGAGTGAAAGCCGGCGATGTGCTGGCCGCGCTGGAATCCAAACGGCAGGACTAGCCGTGCACTACCTGGTCACTCACCTTCCCGCGGCGTGGACGCTGACCGTGATCCACCTACGGCTATCGCTGGTGCCGGTGCTGGCCGGGCTGGCGATCGCGCTGCCATGGGGTGTTCTGGCGTGGCGCAGAGCACTGCTGCGACGACTGACCACGGTGACCGCCAGCGTGGTGTTCACCATCCCATCGCTGGCGCTGTTCGTGGTGTTGCCGCTGCTCATCCCGACCCGGATCCTCGACGAGGCCAATGTCATTGTTGCGCTGACGCTGTACACAACGGCGCTACTGGTGCGAGTGGTATTAGAGGCACTGGATGCGGTACCGTCGCAGGTGCGTGACGCTGCCAGCGCAGTCGGCTACCGGCCGATCATGCGGGTGCTCAAAGTCGAACTGCCGCTGTCTATTCCGGTGCTGGTTGCGGAGCTACGCGTTGTGGTGGTGACCAATATCTCGATGGTCTCGGTGGGCGCGGTGATCGGCATCGGCGGCCTGGGCACCTGGTTCACCGAGGGCTACCAGGCGAACAAGAGCGACCAGATCGTCGCCGGGATCGTCGCCATCTTCGTGCTGGCCGTCGTTATCGACGTATTGCTGATGTTTGCCGGCCGGCTCGCGACGCCCTGGGACCGGGTGTCACGCCGGAGCCGTAGGCTGCCGACGGCTCCGGTTGTGGGGGGCTCGCGGTGAACTTCCTCACGCAGGCGCTGTCCTATTTGTTCACTGCGGGTAACTGGATGGGCCCGGTGGGGCTGGGGGTCCGCACTTTGCAGCATCTGGAGTACACCGCGGCGGCGGTGGCGGTTTCGGCGCTGGTTGCCATTCCGGTCGGTTTGATCGTCGGCCATACCGGGCGCGGCACGCTGGTGGTGGTCAGCCTGGTCAACGCGCTACGCGCGTTGCCGACCCTGGGCGTGCTGCTGTTGGCCGTGCTGCTGTGGGGCCTGGGCTTAGTGCCGCCGATCGTGGCCCTGATGCTGCTGGGTGTCCCGCCGCTGTTGGCCGGAACGTATGCCGGGGTTTCCGCCGTGGACCGCACGGTTGTCGACGCCGCCCGCTCGATGGGCATGAGCGAGCTGCGGGTGCTGTTTCGGGTCGAGGTGCCTAATGCGCTGCCGCTGATTTTGGGCGGGCTGCGCACCGCGACGCTGCAGGTGGTCGCCACCGCGACGGTGGCGGCCTACGCCAGCTTGGGCGGACTGGGCCGATATCTGATCGACGGCATCCAGGTGCGCCAGTTCCACATCGCGGTGGTCGGTGCGCTGATGGTGGCTGCCCTGGCGTTGATTATCGACGGCGCGCTGGCATTCGCGGTCTGGGCCGCGGTGCCCGGTACCGGTCGGCTGCGCCGAAGCCCACATGACCAGGCGTCGAAATCTCCCGGGCCGTCGCCTAACGTAGACCCGTGAGCCCAGCCCCATCGGATGCGAAGAGTAGCTCCTGGTCGGCGATGTTCACCTGGCGGGACCACGACGCCAGGCGGATGGAATCGGTGCGGGTGCAGTTGTCCGGCAAGCGAATCAAGGCCAACGGTCGCATCGTGGCCGCCGCCGCCGACACCAACCCGGCGTTCGCCGCCTACTACGACCTGCAGACCGACGACCGCGGCGCGACCAAGCGGCTCGGGATGACGGTCACGCTGGCCGAGCGGGAACGGCAGCTCGCCGTCGCTCGCGATGAGGAAAACATGTGGCTGGTCACCGACCATCAGGGCGAGCATCGGGCCGCCTTCGATGGAGCGCTGGACGTCGACGTCGTCTTCAGCCCGTTCTTCAACGCGCTGCCGATCCGCCGATGCGGCTTGAACGAGCGGGCCGACTCGATCACCGTGCCGACGATTTACGTGACCCTGCCGGACATGTCCGTCACCTCAGCGGCGGTCAGTTACAGCAGTGCAGCGCCGGGGGCCGGCGAGGGGATCAAGGTGCATTCGCCGGTGTCGGAGACAACTCTCACGGTGGACGCTGACGGGTTCATTGTGGATTACCCAGGCTTGGCAGTGCGGATCTGATCACCCCGCCGGCGCGGCCGGCGGCAGCCAGTTCTTCGCGCCAATTCTCGGCGCCGACGAACACGGTGACGATCTCCGGTCGCGAGAAACTGTCGTAGCGTGTGCGCGCCGCATGCCCTGCTTCGACAAGCTCGGCAACAGAGTTGTTGTGCGCCAGTGACTTTCGGGCTTCGGCAAGCAATTCGACAGCCCGGTCCACCCTCGGCAGCAGTTGGCCCGCGTTGGCTTCGCACATGGCCCGCACCAGATCCGGCGCGCTGCCCGCCACCCGTGTGCCGTCCCGGAAGGACCCTGCGGCCAGTGCGAAGGCCAGCGGCACCTCCGCAGCGGTGACCGCCAGTGCTTCGGCGAGCAGATGCGGCAGATGTGAGATGGCCGCCGCAGCGGCGTCGTGTTCATCGGATCTGGCGGGCACCACGACCGACCCGCAGTCCAGCGCCAGCTCCATCACGATCGACCACACCGCAGGGTCCACCTGGTCGTCCACGCTGATCACCCACGGGGCACCGGTGAACAGCCGAGCATGCCCGGCGCCCCAACCCGAGTGCGCCGTTCCCGTCATCGGATGCCCCCCGACGAAGCGCGCCTCCAGGCCCGCCGCGATGACCTCATCGAGCACGGCGCTTTTGACACTGGTGACGTCGGTAAGCGGACAGTTGGGGGCCGACACGCTGATATGGGTGAGCAGGATAGGCAATGCCGGCATGGGCACGGCCAGGACGATCAGCGCCCCGATGTCGGCAGCCCGGGTCAGCGCGTCGGTGATATCGGTCGTGGCGTCGAAGCCATCGAACCGGGCGGCCTGGGCTCCTTCCACCGAGCGGTTGTAGCCGAAGGCCTCACGACCGGCCGCGGTGGCTGCGCGCAAGATCGAGCCGCCGATCAGTCCCAGGCCCAGCACGCACACCGGTGTCTTCGCCACCCCCCAAGGTTGGCACATTCGCCGGAAAAGCCACCGCTCGATAGCCGCGGACGCGACGCCGATTTGCTGGTCATGTGCTGGTCAATGGGCTCCAGCGCGACTAGCGTAGGCGCCCATGGGAGCACAGCGGGCTTCCGCGCAGGCGGACACACCGGACGGATTCGGTGTGGCCGTCGTGCGCGAAGACGGCAAATGGCGTTGTTCAGCCATGCGGTCAAAAGCCCTGACCAGCTTGGCTGTCGCGGAAACCGAACTGCGTGAGTTGCGCAGCGCCGGGGCGGTTTTCGGGCTGCTTGACATCGACGACGAGTTCTTCGTGATCGTGCGGCCTGCGCCGTCGGGAACGCGGCTGCTGCTCTCGGACGCCACCGCGGCGCTGGACTACGACATCGCCGCCGAAGTACTGGACAACCTGGACGCCGACATCGATCCGGAGGATCTGGAGGACGCCGACCCGTTCGAGGAGGGTGATCTCGGGTTGCTGTCCGATGTCGGGCTGCCCGAGGCGGTGCTGAGCGTCATCCTCGACGAGACCGATCTGTATGCCGACGAGCAGCTGGGCCGCATCGCGCGGGAGATGGGTTTCGCCGAGGAGCTGTCGGCGGTGATCGACCGTCTCGGACGGTGAGGTCCGACGAAGACCTGATCCGTGCCGCGCTGGCGGTTGCCGCCACCGCGGGCCCACGGGATGTCCCGGTGGGTGCGGTGGTCGTCGGCGCCGACGGAACCGAGCTCGCCCGCGCGGTCAATGCGCGTGAGGCACTCGGTGATCCGACCGCGCACGCCGAGATCCTGGCTATGCGTGCGGCCGCCGCCGTGCTCGGCGACGGGTGGCGGCTGTCCGGAGCCACCCTGGCCGTCACCGTGGAGCCGTGCACGATGTGCGCGGGTGCGCTGGTGATGGCGCGGGTCGACCGCCTGGTGTTCGGGGCCTGGGAGCCCAAGACCGGAGCGGTCGGCTCGTTGTGGGACGTGGTCCGCGACCGGCGGCTCAACCACCGCCCGGCTGTGCGCGGCGGTGTGCTGGCCGACGAATGCGCCGCGCTGCTGGAGGCCTTCTTCGCCCGTCAGCGATTGGGGTAGCCAAGCCGGCGTTGGGTAAGCTGTCCGGCGGTGGCGTGTCCGAGCGGCCTAAGGAGCACGCCTCGAAAGCGTGTGACGGGTAACCCCCGTCCGAGGGTTCAAATCCCTCCGCCACCGCCATGACCGCCCTCCTGGGCTACGACCAGCGCGGCCAGGGCGTCGGGCTGGTGCTGACCGGCCTGCCAGGTCACCGCCGCCTCCTCACGGCCGGTCGGCGTGCCGTCGGCTTCAGCCCGGATCAGGCTAGATGGCGGCGGCTGCGGTCGGGCACCGACTCAGAAGCAGATTAGGCACGGTGGAATCGACGTCCCCACGTTGCGGATCGCCCAGTCCACAAGCTCGGCGCGCCGCACCGCGCACACCTTCACGTAGGAATCGCCCACAAACACATCCCCGCGTGCGGGTTCACCATTAATCGTGTGGCACGTGGCCTGGTGCAGAATCGCGTCACTCGGGTTGTGGGTCTTCTGGATGTTGATCACGTAGCCGCCACGGTGCTTGGCGATCCAGGCCCGATAGCCGTCGTCGTCGCCGTCCGCGAACACTGTCACGGTCACCGGCTGTCCAACCGGCGTCAACTTCGAGCATTCATCGCACTCTCCATTCGCGGGCAGTTCGACGTCATGCAACCAGCAGCGCCGTCGCCCTCGCGGTTCCTCTTTTTCCATGCCTTCGGCAATCATCGGTCGGCCACCTTTCGGTCAAGCTCGGTGAACGCGACAGACCCCTTGCTACCGGGGTAGACGCCCGGCTCGCTGTGCGCGGCGTGCAGGTCCCTCATCCGCAGGGCCACCGACGTGGGCACCCGTTGCAGTCCCTCGGCCAACGCGATGAGCTCGGGATGCGCGGAACCGAGCACGCGACCGTGCCGACGATAGAGGTCGTCCACCGCGATCACGTGTTCTTCGGTCCACGGATTGGTGTTGTAGATGGTCGCCCGGCTGACGTCGTACTCCCGGCTCAGCGCCGCCGCTGACTCCCCGGCGGCGAGGCGGCACTTCACCTCTGCGGTCTGCTCAGGGGACAGCGAGGGCTTGCGGCCCTTGTAGACACCCTTGGTCTTGGCGATGGCGATGCCCTCACGCTGGCGCTCCAGCAGCAGGGCGCGCTCGAACTCGGCGACTGCGCCCATCACCGATAGCATCAGCGTCGCGCACGGGTCACTGGTGTCGCCAAATGTCAGGCCCTCCTTCACGAACCGAACCCGGACACCCTTGGCTGTCAGCTCATCGACGGTGCGGCGGAGGTCAACCAGCGACCGGGCCAGCCGGTCCATGCTGTGCACCACCACCTCGTCGCCCTTGCGGACATGTTTGGCCATCGCCTGCAACTGTGGTCGGTTGGTGTCCTTACCGCTGGCGTGGTCGGTGAACACCTCGTCCAGTTCGATCCCGTCGAGCTGGCGGTCGGTGTTCTGGTCCACGGTGCTGACCCGCTGGTAGCCGACGATCTGGCCCTTGCTCATCTACGCCCCTCAGGTGTTCGTTTTACATCTAAGAGTCATGTTAGACGATGTCTATCAATACGACAAGGACCCTAGTTAGACGACGGATGCTGGCGAGCGAGCCGTCTGAGATGACTAGAGCCCAGATTGACAACACCGACATAGGCGGCCAATTGAAATGTCATCGGCGCGGTTGGCATTGACCGCCTGGGCCGCAACGCCGCCGAGGTGATGATGACGATCCGTGACCTCGGTGAGCGTGGCATCGTGCTGCGGTCACTCCGCGAAGGAATCGACACATCGAATGCAACGGGGCGCATGGTTGGCCGGAGTCCTCGCCAGCCTCGCCGAGCTTGAGTTGGAACTAGGCAAGGAAAGGCGCACGGCGGCCCGGGACGCTCGCCGGGCACGTGGACAGTCCATCGGTCGTCCCAAGGCGTTGGATGCCTCCAAAGCCGCTCTGGCGCAGCGCATGCACGACAGCGGAGAGTCTGCTACCACCATTGCGGCAACCCTCGACGTCAGCCGCGCAACCGTCTACCGGGTGCTGAGCGACGAGACTGAATAGGACTTTCTTCTCCCAGCAACCAGATTTGGTGACAGGTTGAGGCGACGACGACCAGAAAGGAATAAGGATGGCCATTCCCGACCTGGACTGGCAGCGGCCAGGGCTGCTGACCAGAGGTCAGACGAAGGCCAAGTACGGCCACTGGGCCGTGCCTGGCTGGGCACCCGCTCCCGATGGGGGCACGTACTGGATCCTGCCGGACGACATGAGCACCTACGATCCGTGGCGCTACGACCCGAACGACCCATCGAGGTCCAGCTGGCAGGCGTGGGTGCTGTACACCGACGGTCGCCCGCCGGTCCAGCTGGTCCGCGAGGCTGACGACAAGAGCAGCGAGAGCGCCTACAACAAGGTGATCGCGCACAAGAATGCGTGGTACGCGGACCAGAGATGACATTGGGTGAGGGGTGGCCCCCAAACGCGTTTCCGACGGACCCGATGACCGCCACACTCCTTGTCTCGCAATCCCGTCAACCTCTTGGTTGCGATACCACCGGTCAATGAGACAGGTTTCAAGACAGCCAAGCTGTGCGGTTGGGCCTGGAACTGGCGCTCACGACCGAAGAGTGGGGACAGTCGCATCAACCCATCGTTTTCGAGACAGGCGGAGAGAAGGACATGTTGCTTCAACTCGTTGCATGACACCGAAACTCAATGCGCTCCTCGGCTTACACTTCCGCAATGTTCTCGGAGACGCGCTACGCACGAAACGGCGACTTGCGCGTCGCCTATCGCGCGTCACGTGAAGGTCCGCGCGACATCGTGTTCGTCTCGAACTGGTTCTTTTGCTGCGAGCACCTACCCGAGATGCCATCCATCCAGGGCTGGGTCGAGGCGATGACGTCGCTCGGTCGCCTGATCTTCTTTGACCAGCCGGGCTGCGGAGTGTCCGATCCTGTCACGCCGGGTGAGCTGCCCACTTTGGAGCAATGGGCCGACAGCATCACGGCGGTGCTCGATGATCTCGGGAGCCGCGAAGCGGTCCTGGTCGCGTTCGACGGGGCGTTCGCGACAGCAGCGCTGTTCGCTGCGACATATCCGTCTCGCACAACCGCGCTTATCGTGCTCGAGGGCTACGCGAGCGGCGATACGCGACCCGAAGGGCGCGATGAGGAAGCTGAGGAATCCCTCAACGCGTGGGTCGTCATGTGGGGGACCGGGGAGTACCAACATCTGCTCAATCCGGACATGCCGTGGAACGAGGAAATTCGGGCAACGTGGGCGCGACAAGAACGCCTTGGGGCCAGTCCACGGACGCTTGCGCTCATGATGCCTCTGACGAGGGACACGGACGTGCGGGCGGTGCTCCCGACAGTCCGCGTGCCAACCCTCGTTGTCCAGCACACCGACGACCCGCTGCTCACCCCCTCGATGGGTAAATATGTCGCTGACCACATATCAGGCGCTAAGTACGTCCCACTGCCGGGGCGCAACATCTACCACTTCGTCGAACCGTGGCGCGAGTCCTTCCAGGAGATCGCACAATTCCTGACCGGCCACCAACCCGAGGTGGCCGACGATCGGGTTCTCGCCACAGTGCTCTTCACCGACATCGTGGACTCGACGCGCCGGGCCGCCGAGATCGGCGACCGTGACTGGCATGCGCTGCTTGATGCGCACGACGCTGTCGTCCGGTCGCAGCTCGCGCGGTTTCGGGGCCGCGAGGTGAACACGTCGGGCGACGGCTTCCTGGCGATGTTCGACGGCCCTCAGCGAGCGATCCGCTGCGCCATGGCCATCCGCGACGCGGTGCAGGCGCTGGGCCTCGAAGTGCGTGCAGGGCTGCACACCGGCGAGTGCGAAGTTCGCGGCGATGACATCGGTGGTATCGGCGTGCATATCGGCGCACGCGTGAGCGCACTGGCCGGGCCGAGCGATGTGCTGGTGTCCAGCACGCTGCGCGATCTGGTGATCGGATCAGGACTTGCGTTCGAAGACCGGGGCGCGCACACGCTCAAAGGCGTGCCCGGCGAATGGCACCTGTTCGTCGTCGCCTCGTAGATGTGGGGTTCGGCGAAACTCACTCGCCCGCTGCGCGGCCACCGCCGCATCCACCGCCGAGCCCGGCGAGGCGAACGCGGCGCACACCCCGTCACCGGTGTGTTTGAACAACCAACCGCCCTGCGCCTCGATCGCCGCGCGCAACACCTCGTCATGCGCGGCCAGCGCCACCCGCATGCCGTCCGCGTCTTTCTCCCACCGACGGGTCGACCCCTCGACATCGGTGAATAAAAACGTCACCACCCCCGATGGGGCGGCCGCCGTCATGGCATCGCCTCGGCCCACGCGGTATGTCCTTCGAAGCCAAGCGTTCTCGCCATGTCGCGGTAGCGATCCCGGAAGTCCGTGTAAGCCACGGCATCGCCGTGAGCCCGCGCCAGCAGCGCCCGCAGCCGCAGCAGCCAGACTTCACGTATAACCAGTCCTTCGTCGGCAGGCGCGGCCGCGAATCGCTCGATCGCGGCCTGGGCTTCGGCCACGTCACCGTCGGCCCCGCGGTCGAGCAGTGTCTCTACCAGGACACCCGTCGCTGAAACACCCCACAGCAGCAGCCATCCCTCGCGAAACAGATGGTCGACGGCGGCGCGCATGAGCGGTATGGCGTCATCGCGCTCTCCACGCCGAGCCCCCTCACGCGCCACGTACACGTTGACGCCCGGTAAATCGCCCAGGTTGTGTCCCCGGCGCAGGAACACGTCGCCGACCTCGGCCAGAAGCGTCTGTCCCCGGTCACGCTCCCCAGCGGTGTGACGGTGCACCAGCGCCATGCCCAGCGTCAGCTGGGCGAAGGCCACCGCCATATCATCGCCGGATCGTTCGGCGATCCGTAGCGCATCCTCGATCTCGCCGGCTGCGCGATCATCGGCAGCCAGCACGCCAAGCGGGATCACCGTGACGTAGACCCAGGCGACAACCGTGGCGTAGGACATCGGGTCGGCGCTGCGGGCCATGGCCAGGCCGTGCCGCAGGTCGTCGCGCCATCCCGGCCGACCCAGCCAGTACCGCGCAATACCTCGCGCCGCGAGGGCGATCGCTAATGGTGACCCGACCATGAAGTTGCCTTTCGACGGGTCACCGTCGGCCAGGTCGATGACCCGCTGTGACCAAAGCAGCGCGTCACCCCACTCACAACTTTCACCCTTGCTGTACATCAGCGGCATGGACAGCCCCACCGTCAAGGTCGGCTCGCCGATCGACTCGGCGAGGGCCCAGGCTTCCCATGCCAGCTGCGACGCCTCACGCAGCCGGTCCCGATAGGCGTGATCCATCACCAGCCCCGCCATCCCGATCGCCAGTGACGCCTTGTCCCCGACGCCGGCGCACAACTCCCGGAACTCATCAAAGCGGGCACCGGCCACGTTCACATGGACTCGCCAGGCGGTCCCGCACAACATAGTCCGAGGAGCAATGCACATTGCTGCCCGGCCCGGGTCAGCGTCTGGTAACGCGTCGGCGATCTTTACCGCGCGCTCCCAACTCAGTCGCGCCGCGGTGATGTCGCGGTTGGTCGCCCACGTTGCGGCGCGCATGTGCCAGCCGAACGCGGCGTGCAGATCACCGGCGGCCTCCAGGTGCTCGGCGATCAGGGCTGCGTTTTCGTCGACCGAGTCCAGGTCGCGTCCTTCGATCGCAGCCGCCACACGCCTATGCAAGTCGGCGCGATCCGACTTGAGCTGCGACTCGTAGGCCACCGCGCGAATCAGCGGGTGGTGGAACACATACTCCGGTTGTCGGGTGAAGCTGACCTGATCGATGAGCTGGGCCGCCACCAAGTCGGCAACGACCGGTTCGACACCCAGCACGGTGAGCAGGTCGAGACCAAACCGGGAGCCGACCACCGCGGCGGCGCTCAGCGTGCGTTTGGCGTTCGGGTCGAGCCGGTCGATGCGCGCGGCGATGGTCGCCTGCAAGGTGGCAGGCACACTGACATCAGCGACTTCTGCGGTCGAGGTGTATGCCCTGGGCTGTCCCTGCAGCACGCCACGCTCGGCCAGTTCCCGCACGATCTCCTCGGCGAAAAACGGATTACCGGCGGTCCGAGCGGCGATCGCGTGGCCCAGGCCGCGAACCGAGGGGTCGGGGCCGAGCAGCTCCGAAACCAGTGCTGCCGTCTCCGAATCACTTAGTGGCGTAAGCGCTAGGGTCTGCGCGTCTGCAACGCGGGTTAACGCGGCCCGATATTCCGGGCGATAGGTGAGCAGCACCATCGATGGGGTTTGCGGGATCACCGTGAGGAACTCGGCTAGCATCGACTCGCTAACCTCATCGATCCAGTGCGCATCCTCAACGACGTACAGCGCCGGTTGGGTGCGGGCCAACGACGCGGCATTCACCAGGGCGGTCAGACGCCGCCGACGGGCATCCGGATCGATCCGGGGAAGTGCCACCTCAGGGTCCGCGATCCCCAGCAGGTCATCGAAGAGCAGCAAGTCCTCAGCCTCGGCGTCAGCTGCCTGAGCCCGTATCCGGGCTCGGGCGGCCTCGGGGTCAAGACCGTCGACGCCGGTGGTCGCGCGCAGCAGCCGTGCGACGGCATGGAAAGGGACCTGGCTGGTGTGCGACTCGCAGAAGGTGGTGAACACCTCGACACCGCGGGTGGCTGCCATCGCAGAGACTTCACGCACCAGACGGCTCTTGCCAATGCCCGGTGAGCCCACCACGCCCACCACAGCGCCATGCCCGTCGATGGCACGGTCCAACAAACCCTCGACGGCGGACATCTCCCATCGCCGACCGACCAGATTCGACTCAGCACGCCAGGCAGCGCGATGCCCCTCGCTCATGCCCAAAAGCCGCTGGGCAGGCACCGGCGCGTCGACACCCTTGATCTGCACCAGCTCAGCGTCGCCGAAAGTCGCAGCGCCCTCAACCAGCCGTGCAGTGGACAGGCTGAGCATCACCCCACCCGGCGGTGCCACCGACTCCATCCGCTGCGCCATCCCGACTTGTTCACCGACGGCGGTGTAACCGAATGGCCCCGAACCGATTTCACCGGCGATCACCTCACCGGAGTTAAGTCCCACCCGCAATTGGAGGCCGACACCGTCGCGGTCTTGCACTGCGACGGCAAGCCGCTTCGCCTCCTCCTGAACGCCCAAGGCAGCCAGACAAGCACGAATAGCGTGATCCTCCAACGCCACCGGCGCACCGAACACCGCCATGATCCCGTCACCGGTGAACTTGTCCACCATGCCGCCATAGCGCGTCACCACCGCCGAGGAGCGGTTGACCAGTTCGGCCATGATCTCGCGCAGCCGCTCCGCACCCACCGCCGCCGCGATATCCATCGAGTGGACCACGTCGGCGAACAGCACCGTGACCTGCTTGTACTCCGCCGACCGGGTGACCTGTGTGACCGGTGCACCGCACTCGCTACAGAACTTGGCTTTCGCGCTCAGTTCCGTGCCGCACGATCGGCACGACAGCCCCGTGGCGGTCATCTCACGCGGCCCGACCACTGTCGTTCACATCAATATCGTGTCACCGCTCGTCAACCGGCATGCGTCAATCGTGGCGGTAAGCAGATCGGCGTGCGGATGGACAACGTCAACATCCACACGAACCGTCGTTTCCGCTGATGTTTCGGTCAAATCGGCATAGTGCTCTATTGCGCCTTGGGAACTGGCTGCCGATCAGGGGCCGAATTTCGCCGCTGTCTGCGGGTGGCCACAATTCCCAGTTCTCATGAGGACCACCCTCGACCACCTATCCACAGCGGCGGCTCCTGGCCGTTGTACATGCTCTTGGGCCGCCATCGCTGTCTGCGCAACAGTCGACCGGCGTGGTGCTCGGCCACGTCCTTCAGGTACTCGACGTCGTCGCTGGTCCACGGGTGCTGGCCGGTCCCGTCCAACCACCACCTCGGTTGGCCGTCCTGCTCGTAGCGGGTTATCCGGTAACGCCAGGCGACGTGCCTACCCTTGGCGTCAACCTGCCAGTCCAGCAGCCGCGGGCGGACGGCCTCGGGCGCCGGCTGGATAAATTCCCAGGGGTGGGTTATCCGGATCTCGATAAACTCGCCACCCATGAATTAACCCTACCAAGACGCTTGCTTGCGTCAGTGGTTCTACCTGCGAAGATGGCGTTCGCGTGGATGGGCTCACCCGGCAGTTTCCGTTCGACCGGAAGCGTCATATCTGCCAATTGGCAGATCGTCGTGAGACACCGTCGTGCTCTTGGGCCACTCGCTCGGCGGGCTAACCGCACCGCCCTCAGCGACAATTCGTCAGTGACCGTGGGGCTGGCTGTTTCCCCATGCGTTGACGTTGCATCGACGACCGTGCTTGCGGGTGCTACCCAAGACGCGAAGAGGAAGAAGAGGAAGAGGAGGTGGCCGCGTGGCCAAGGCGGACATCGCCGCGGTACTTGCTCTGGTTGCCGCCCTATTCATCGCGATCAGCGACGCCGTCCAGCAGCGCTTGGCGCACGACGTCACCGACGAGCGGGTCGGTGCGATCGCGTTGTTCACCCGGCTGCTGCGCAACCCGCGGTGGTGGCTGGGCAGCCTGATCGCCGCGGTCGGCTTCGCGTTGCAGGCCGCGGCGCTGGGCCTGGGGTCGGTGGTGCTGGTCCAGGCGCTGTTTGTCACCTCTCTGTTGTTCGCGCTGCCGATCAGCGCCAAGCTCGGCCACCGCAAGGTAACCCCCTCGGAGTGGACCTGGGCGGTGCTGCTGGCGGCCAGCGTGGCCGTCTTCGTCACTGTCGGTGACCCGCAGGCCGGGCATTCCCGGGCACCGCTGGGAACCTGGATGGTGGTGGTGGCCGTGATGGGCCCCGCGCTGGTGCTGTGCCTGCTCGGCGCCCGGATCTGGTCGGGCCCGGTCCGCGCGGTGTTGTTGGGGCTGGTTTCCGGTTCCCTGTGGGGCCTGTTCTCGGTGCTGACCAAGGGCGTGGTCGACCGGCTCGGCGACGGGATATGGGCGGTGCTGCGCACGCCCGAGCTGTACGCGTTGGTGCTGGTCGCCATCGCTGCCACGGTATGGCAGCAGTCGTCGTTCCAGGCCGGCACACTGACCGCCTCGCTGCCGACGTTGACGGTGGCCGAGCCGGCCGTCGGCTCGGTGCTCGGCATCGTGGTGCTCGGCGAGAGGCTTCAGACCAACGACGTCGGCAGGTTCGCGCTCGCGCTGGCGGTGGTCGTGATGGTCGCGGCCACGGCGGCACTGGCCCGCGGTGCGGCCGTGGCGACCGAAAAACCGAGGGATGCCCCGGCCACCCAAACAGCCCGCGCGGAGTCCTCGGGGCCCTAGCGGGAAGGCGCGCTGAGCGCCATACCACGAGGTCGTACCCGCCGCCAGAAGGCCACTCTTTAGGAGCTGCTGCTCGTGCCGGACCCGGCGACGGGACAGGTCGAAGGTGCCGTCGGCGTTGCGGGTGCGGCGTCGATTAGTCCTCGGCTCGTGTGGGAGGGACGCTCGCTGGTTTGGCGGGGCCGGGTCCGGTGAGGTGAGCTTCGGCGCATTCGCGGAAGGCCGCGACGAGGCGGCGCGCGGTCGGTTAGGTCTCGCTTAGCCGCGGTCCAGGGTGCGGCTCGAGTATCGCCGACTGACGCCGAGGCGCCGCTTCACGGCAATGGGGTCTTTCGACGACCGCCCGGCGCCACGGCGCTTGTGCGGCTTGCACATTGCGCAGCCACGCCACGAACGCGAGGGGTGGTGATTGGGCAACTGTGCTCCTCGTACGACTCTGCGACGGCGGAAAGAACGACACTACCCGCGAGGACCGACACCCGCCTAGCGTTGAGGCATGGCTGCTGTCGGCGAGCTAGTCCGCTCGACGTCGGGTCAGTGGATGGCCCGGCCGCCGCTACGGTGCCCGCGCGGCCACACGCTACGGCCGGGGCGGATGCTCGTCGGGAGCGTCGCCTGTTCGTGCGGCCGGCATCTGACCTGGCGCTGCGAATGTGGCGCTCTCACCTACGGGCCGGCGCTGGCCGAAGGGTGCAGTCTACTCAATGGCCCTGCGCGCGTTCGCTAGTCGCGCCGATTCGTATGCCCTTGCCGCCCAAGTTGTTTCAGTCGATCGGTGAAGCGTTGCGAACCGCACGTTAGCATCTTTGGCTGCGCTTGCGGCGGTGTTCAGGTGTGGCGGGCTGCTTCTTGGACGAGCTGCACGCGGGAGCTCAGGCCGAGTTTGGTGTAGACGTGGGTGAGGTGGGTTTGCACGGTGCGCGGCGAGACGAAAAGTCTTGTGGCGATGTCATTGTTGGCCAGTCCTTTGCTGACCAGCCGTACGACGACGTCGCGCTCGGCCGGGGTCGGCGATGTCTACGGGCGCACGTCCGACGATGTGGCCCGCGCCGCTATAGCGGGTCTGAGCGGGGCACTCAGCCTATGACAAGCTTGCTCACCGATAGATTAGTGCGATGACAACCCAGATCCTGCTCATTATCGCCGTGGTGGCCTCCGTCGCGTTAACCATCTGGCTCGTCCAGCGGGGCGGTCGCAATCGTTGAGGGTTGCTGTACCGGTTGCTGTACTGGTCCCAAGCGGTCCCATGATGCAACCTCGTGAAATGAATACCCACAGGTAAAGCCATGGCTTCTCGGTCGGGCTGACATCGGTCGGGCTGACAGGATTTGAAGCTGCGACCACTTGACCCCCAGATTCAGGCAATGGGTCCGTCGGTGTTCGTGGGTGTCGAGTTTCTGCAGGTCCGAGCGTTTCGCGTAGGTCGGCGTACACCCACGAACACCCCCGGAATCGGGCTGGTTGGCGTACCAGTTGGCGTACTGACCACGTGGTGGTCTCCCCCAGTCCGCTTTCAGCCCAGACGGCGGGCGAATTTGAACATTTAGCTCGACGTGACGACACCTGTGCCACGGGGCCGACTCCCCCGGCTCACGACTTCGTGCCCGCGATTGGCCTGCACCGCATACAGCCAAATGGTGCCGGGCTGGTCTCCTGCTTGTCGAGGGGTGTGGACACTTCTGCGCTACACCTGTGCCACAGGGCATTTGGGTGTGGGCCTCGTCGGTCGAGAGCATTATCGTGAGGGCTGTGAATCCTGATCACTCCGAAGGACTGCAGTATCACGTCCTGCCTGACGATCCTCTGCGTGCGCTGAACATTTTGCGCGAAGCTGCTGGGCTACCACCACTTTCGGATGAGCCCGATAAGTAGGGCGGGTGAACCCGTGACGGCCGACTTTAAGCGCAGGGAACCACGTTGTCGGGTCTGCCAAGACCCTGATGTGCGCCGTCTGGTCAATTATCTCCTGGACTGGCGCGGTGTCCCGATCATTCTGGGCCGTGGCAAGATTCACCGGATCACCCTCACCGAGATCCTGCGTGACCTGGAGCCCCTCAACGAGGGTCGTGACGCGAGAGACCGGATCACCAGCCAGCGAGCAAGGGGCCGCAGCCGGTCAGCACGGCGCGTACTTCGAGGTCCGCACGGTCCGGCGCTGGTGGGCACCGTGGCGCGAACGGAAGGTCTGGCAACAGCTCAGCACCTGGCATGTCGGCCAGCCGCCAGCTGGCGCGAGGGTCGTGACGGTCGCCGATGTGGCGCAGCTGCCGGGTCAGGTCCACACCATCGGCCGCGTCAGCGGGACGGGAGCCGTCGAGTACTAGAGAGCCCGGCCGGTCGCCTGACACGATGCGGTCGCGTGACGCCGCAGTGACGCCGCAGGTCACACAGCCACCGCACCCGACATTCGTTTCGCGGACTGATGACTCGGCCTGCCCACCGTCACCGAGGGCGATGGGGACCGCTGCCGGTGTGGACGGGGGTTCGCGGTGCGTGGACCGTCGTCTACGGCCGCGCGGCCGATTCGGCCGTGTCGCGTGTTTCAATTCAGTGGCAGGAGCCGCCGTTGTCCCTGACGGTAGCGCCGGAGGCGGACTGCGCGTTACCCCCGTAGATGGAGATAGCGCGGTTGTTGTTCCCAATAGCGTTGGCACCAACTGTTGTTGACTGCCGTGATGCTGTTATTGTCACCCGCTAGTTGAGCGAAGCTCCCGTTCACGGCGACTGCCCTATTTCCGGTCTCGGGAGTGCCGCGAGGCCAGGCCGCTGCTCGTGTCGAGGTTCTGACTGTCGGTTAGTCAGATCAACGCGACGATGGTCGTCACGATCGCGCAATAGAGGATCAGACCGAGAACGGTGACCCACAGGTGTGGGTCGCGCTGCTGCGTCTTGAGGTCGCGCGTAAGGTCGCGCGTCAGCGGCGGGAGGACGCGAAGCAGGATGGGAAGCAGCGATAGCGCCAGCCCGATAGTCACAAGCGCCGCCGCAAGAGGTCCCCAACCCTCTCGCATCGCCTCTAGGGAGGCGAATAGCGTCGCGGTGATCACCGCGATCATGCCGAGCCGGAGAAACGGATCGACCTCTTTCGTGCGCTCTCTGTTGGTCAGTTCGAAGAACCGAACCTGAAACAGCAGTGCTCCTGCGACGGCGAGCAGGACCGTGATGATCGACTGGAAATACTGAACCGGCACGTCACGAGCCATCGAGTTATGATGCCCGAGCCAAGCGGGCCGAGGGGCGGATGTAGGGATATCGGCTCTCCCGTATGGCCTGGCGGTGTCACCATGACATCCTGCTGCCGAGAAACCGCTATACCGGCAAAGAAAACACCCCCGGCAAACCGCATCTGAGTCGGGCAGGGGATCGTCAGGTGCTGGCTGCTAGCCCTCCTCGGGCCAGTCGCCGTGCGAGTCCAGGCCGCCGCCCCAGTCGTCCCAGGCGTTGCGGGGGGCGATGATGCGGCGGCGTAACTCCAGCAGCAATTCCTCAGTTGAGGCGTTCGAGAGGGCGTTGGCGTTGGTCGGGCGCAGTGCGTATTCCTGGGACGGGGCGTTGGGGGTGGGGCGGCGCAGTGTGGACACCAGCTCTTTGGGTCCCCCACCGGCCAGGATGGTGTCGATGCTGCCCGGTGCCCAGGTCAGCTTGTTTTCCAGCATGGCGTAGGTGCCGGGGCTGGCTTTGCGCACGCCGTGCTCGATGTCGGCCAGCGTGCGCACGGTCAACTGCAGGCTGTTGGCCAAATCGGTGCGGTCGTCGGTAAGCACCTCTACGTCATCGAGGCCCAGTTGCCGCAGGCCTTCTAGGACGCCCAGGTTGAGCGTCTCTCGCGGAATGCCGCCGAGGCCGCCTTGCCGCGAGCAGGCTTGTCCCCACGGCGGCTCGGGTACAGCAGGTTCGCACCGACGGACGGGTGCTACACGTGTACGCGCTCCAGTTGCACCTGCTCGCCCCGCCGATCCCACGACAGTCGGTGAGCTCAATCTCGGGCAGCCGAAGGTGCCAGATTATCTGTCTCGGCCGGGGGGATCGGTCGCGATCTCGCCGCTCGTCGCGAGTTGGTCGGCGACGTCACGAAGCTTGCGGTTCAGGCGCTGAGACGCAGCACGGAGCACGTCAAACGCTTGTCCGGCGGTGAGCCGCTCTCGTTCCATCAGAATGCCTTTCGCCTGACCGATAACGTCGCGGCTGGTGACTGCTTCGGTCAGCTGGTTGACCAGAGTGTTGGCCTCGAACGTCATCACGGCGAGGCGAAGCAGGACGCCCAGATGTGCGGTGAGCAAAATTGCGGTGTCCGCGTCCTCGCTGGTGAAGGCGTTCGCCTGCATGCTGTAGTTGTTGAGCGAGCCGGGCTCAGCCCCCGTTGGCCGCTCGTTCGACACCGGCGCGGAGATCACACTGCGGACGTTGGTCGCGGCACGAACGAACTTCGGCCATCGCTGGTCACTCGTCAGGTCGGCAGCAATCACCAACTGCATCGTTTGGATCGCTTGGAGGCATGGACCGTCGAACGCGCGATATTGCTCAGCGTCCGCCTCGTCGGCGATGGCACCGGTCGAGGCTAGCGTCGTGACAACGTTGTCTGCATAGGCGGAGAAGCTGGCTGCGTCGCAGCCGTTGACGAAACGGACTGCGGCGCGAACCACGTCCTGCATCGCCAGCTCAACGGTTTCTGACTGGAGCAGCGACCTGGTCATCTTGACGAACTCGGCAGCCAGCGGATTGACGCCGCCGATGGCCGCACGGTCGCCATCGGCAACTTGGCGGGCCAGCGCTGCCGCCGCCCTCGCCGCGACCGCCTGTTCGCGACTCGCGTACGCGTCGGCGACTGCCGCTGCGTAAGCGTCCTCCGCTGTGCGGTCGGTGCCGCTTGAGCCGACGAGCGTCTTGAGGTACTCGTCGCGGCGATTCGCAATCGATTCGCGCTCATCGGCAAGGAGCTCACGAGCGTCGGCCTGTCCCTGGCGGTCGTCGGCGACAAACTCCCGCCGGTCGGCCGCCCACTGTCGATCTTCAGCGGTGCGAGTGCCCGCCGTGCCTGCGATTCGTTGAGCACGCTCCGCCTGCAGTCTGCGACGCGCAGCGCTTCGATCAGCGGCGAGGAGGTCGAGCCGATCGTTGACCGGGCGGACATCAGCGCCATGATCAGCTTTGTCCACCTCGTTGGCCCGCCGGTCGGCCGCATCGTCTCGCAGGTTGGCGATGCGCTGCCGCTCATCTCCTAACTGCTCACGGTCGTCGGCTACTCGGTCCCGCTCGTCCGCCACGCGCTCCCGAGCCTCGGCCATGGCCTCGGCCTCGCCTTCGTCAGTCACGCCACACCTCGTTCATCTTCATCGCTGCCCGACATAGGGCGGGGTACCTTCGCGGTGCGGGTCGGGGGCGAAGTGCCCAGCGGCGACCCTCACTCTACGCTGCTGACCACCGCACGACTGAGGCCAATCCTGTTCTCGCCACTACCCGAACAAGAGGCACGATTTCGTAGGGCGGCAAGTCGATCTCTTGGCAGCATTGCGCTGATGTCTTCCCGCGTCTACGTTCCGCACACCAAGGTGCGCGATATACCGGCCGGACCCGTCTGGAATAAGACGACTTACGAGGGTCTCGAAACTTCGTGTCGGAGATGCAAGGCGATATGACGGACATCATCGACCAGCATGAAACGATATCGATGTGGACCCCAGCGGGGATGGTGGCGGTGGACTGACCGCGACGGGGCTGTTCTGTGGGTCGTGCGGCACAGAGTTGCCACCGGATTCACGGTTCTGCAACAAGTGCGGCACGCCGTTCACGCACGCCGCCGCATCGGCGGAGTACAAGCAGGTGACGGTGCTGTTCGCCGATGTTGTTCATTCGATGGACATTGCAGCAGCCGTCGGTGCGGAGCGGCTGCGCGAGATCATGGCCGACCTCCTGGACCGCTCGACGGCAATCGTCACACGCTACGGCGGAACGGTCGACAAGTTCACCGGCGACGGCATCATGGCGGTATTTGGCGCTCCAGTCACCTTGGAAGACCATGCTTTCCGCGCCTGCCTCGCGGCGTTGGACATCCAGAAAGAGGTCGGCGCCACGCTGCAACTGCGGATCGGCCTGAACTCAGGGCAGGTCATCGCCGGGGAAATCGGTTCGGGCAAAGCGGGTTACACGGCTATCGGCCAGCAGGTCGGCATGGCCCAGCGGATGGAATCCGCCGCGCCGCCCGGCGGAGTCATGGTGAGCGAGTCGACTGCGCGGCTTGTGGAGCAGGCCGTGGTTCTCGGTGACCTGGAAATGGTTCAGATCAAGGGCGCCGAAGATCCTGCGCCCGCGCGGCGACTGTTGGCCATCAGCGAACACCGGCCATCACGCCGTACCGAATCGACCCTCGTCGGACGCAGCTGGGAACTCAACACGATCAGCGCGATCCTCGACGAGGCCATGGGCGGCGGGGGCTGCGTGGTCACCGTTGTCGGGCCGCCAGGTATCGGGAAGAGCAGGCTGATCCGGGAGGCCGCGGCGGTTGCGGCCGGGCGCGGGGTGGAAGTCCTCAGCACGTACTGCGAGTCACATGCACACGATGTCCCGTTCCACGTATTGGCCCGATTGCTGCGCTCGGGAATGGGGATCAACGATCTGGACGCCGCGGCTGCCCGGGTACTGGTCCGTGACCAACGCGGCGATGCGGCGCCCGAAGACCTCGAGCTTCTCGAGGACTTACTGGGGATTCGCGACCCCGCAAAACCGCTACCTGACATCGCCCCCGACGCGCGGCGCCGGAGATTGACGGCGCTGATCAACTCGGCCGCGCTCGCGGGCGCCGACCCGACCGTCTACGTCATCGAGGACGTGCACTGGATCGACGACGCCAGCGAATCGATGCTCGCCGACTTCCTCGCGGTGGTCCCCCAGATCCCGGCATTGACCCTCATCACCTATCGACCCGAGTACCAAGGACCGCTGAGCCGTATACCCGGTGCGCAGACGATTGCGCTGCGGCCCTTGAGCGACGCGCAGTCCGCGGCTCTGACCACTCATCTGGTAGGCACGGACCCGCTGCTGGACGACGTCGCTGCACGTGTCGCAGAACGGGCCGGAGGCAACCCGTTTTTCGCCGAGGAGATGGTGCGCGATCTTGCCGAGCGCGGCGTGCTCGACGGTGAGCCGGGTTCTTACACCTTGCGTGGTGACATCGACCGCGTCGATGTGCCCGCGACCCTGCACGCCACCATCGGCGCCCGCATCGACCGTCTCGATGCAGCAGCCAAACGAACCTTGAACGCTGCGGCCCTGATCGGATCCCGGTTCGACGCCGACTTGCTGTCCTCACTTGTCGATGCCCCCGATGTGGCACCGCTGGTCGCAGCCGAACTCGTCGACCAGGTCGGCTTCGGCTCGCCTCCCCAGTACGCGTTTCGGCACCCCCTGATCCGTGCTGTCGCGAACGAATCACAGCTCAAATCTGACCGTGCTCAGCTACATCGACGACTGGCGTCCATCATCGAGGATCGCGATCCAGCCTCGGCAGAAGCGAACGCGGCGATGATCGCGGAGCATCTCGAGGCAGCAGGCGATCTGCACGCAGCCTTCGAATGGCATATGCGTGCCGGGTCCTGGGTCAACTACCGCGACAACAACGCGGCGACGAACTGTTGGCGGCGGGCACAGCAGGCCGCCGACCGACTACCCGAAGACGATCCCGATCGAACTGCATATCGCATTGCGCCTCGAACCCTGTTATGCGCTACGGGGTTTCGGGTGAGCGGCAGTGGGTTCTCCGCGGGCTTCGATGAGCTTCGTGACCTGTGTCTGGCCGCAGGCGATCAGCGATCGCTCGCCATCGGGATGTCCGGACCGATCATGGAGACCTACTTCAATGCGCACCGGCGCGAGGCCTCAGCCATGTCCAACGAACAGGTAGCGCTGCTCGAGTCGATCAACGACCCGACCTTGACGCTGGCGTTGATCACCGCCGCAATCTCGGTCAAGCATGAAACCGCAGAAATGCACGAGGTTCTGCGGTTGTCGGAGCACGCAATCGACCTCGCGGACGGCGATGCCAACAAGGGCGGTGAAGTCGCGACGAGTTCTCCGTTGGCACTTGCCATCGCGTTCCGTGGTCTCGCCCGCTGGTGCCTCGGGATCACGGGCTGGCGCGACGACTTCGAACAGGCCCTTGAGATGACCAGGAACGCAGAGGCGGTGACCCGCGGTGGGGTGATGTATTACACACACGCCATGGCGATCATGCACGGCGTGCTCCTTCCCAGCGAGGAAATTCTGCAAAAGATGACCGAAATACTCTCGGACGCAGAACAGACCGGCGAGGACGTCGCATTCGGACTGGGAAAGTCCAACGTGGCCTTTGCGCTATTGGCGGGTGAAGGCGACTCGCGCGCGTACGCACTGGAACTACTCGCGCAGATTCGAGAGATCACAGTACGTCAGCGTTACTCCAGAACCGCAATCCCGATGATCGACGCCTATGTCGCGCAGGACCGAGCGCTACAGGGCGACCTTGACGGCGCCATTGAACTGGCTCGAGCGGTGGTGGATGACGAGATCGACGGCGGTGGAGCGATATTCGTGCCGATGACGACTAGCATCCTCGTTGAGGCCCTACTGCAGCGGGGTTCCAACGACGACATCCGGGACGCGCAGTCGGCGATCGATCGGTGCGCGGCGGTTGAGGTCGAAGCGGGCATGGTCCTCTACGACATCTGGCTGTTGCGTATGCGAGCACGGCTGGCGCAAGTACAGGACGCCGAAGAGACGTACCACGAATGCCGGGACCGCTACCGAAAGTTGGCTGCAGACCTCGGCTTCGAGGGCCACATGGCGTGGGCCGAGGCAATGCCATGACCCCGGCTGCTCCTTCGGGGGTGGTGACGTTTCTGTTCACCGACGTCGAGGGTTCGACCCGTCGGTGGGAGGCTGACGCGGATGCGATGCGGGTGGCGCTGACCGCCCACGACGAGGTGTTGCGGGCCGCGATCGAGGCACATGGCGGCTGGTTGTTCAAGCACACCGGTGACGGCGTGTGCGCAGCGTTCGCCTCGCCGAAATCAGCCGTCGACGCCGCTGTAACCGCGCAGCGGGCACTGGAATTGCCGGTCCGGATGGGGCTGGCGACCGGTGAGGCCGAACTACGAGACGGGGACTACTTCGGCGCGGTGCTCAATCGGGCCGCGCGGGTGATGGCTGCCGGGCATGGTGGTCAGATCCTGCTGGCCGACTCGACAGCGGTCCTGCTCAGCGGAGTAGACCTTGTCGACTTGGGGCCGCGCCGGTTGCGGGATCTGCCCACTCCGGTCGGGGTGTTTCAGGTCCGAGCACCCGGACTGCGGACAGAATTTCCCGCATTGCGTGGAGTCGACTCCAATCCCGGAAATCTGCGTCCGGCGATCACGAGCTTGATCGGCCGCGACGCCGAGGTCTCCAATCTGCAAGCGGCCGTGCGCTCGCATCGGTTGGTGACATTGGCGGGCGTCGGCGGCGTTGGTAAGACCCGCCTTGCGGTGGAAGTCGCCACGCAGTTAGCCGACGAATTTGTCGACGGGGTCTGGATTTTCGAACTCGCGGCGGTCACTGATCCGGCAGCGGTGCCCGATGCGGTGGCGGCGGTGTTGGGAATCACTCAGCAACCGGGCAAGAGCGTCAGCGAGTCGGTGGCTTCGGCGTTGGAGGGCCGGTCGCGGCTGTTGGTGTTCGACAACTGTGAGCACGTCGTTGACAGCGTCGCGGATCTGGTCGCAGCGATCCTCGCGGCGTCGGCCACCGTGAAGGTTCTGGCCACCAGTCGTGAGGGAATCGGCGTCGCCGACGAGCAGTTGTGGCGGGTGCCTTCACTGGACGTTGGTGCGGCGGTGGAGTTGTTTGTCGAACGCGCCCAAAGCATGGTGTCGGACACGTTGGCCGATGAGACGACCGCCGTGGAGGATGTGTGTCGTCGCCTCGACGGGATCCCCCTGGCGATCGAGTTAGCGGCCTCGCGGATGGCGTCGATGACGGCGGCCGAGGTGCGTGATCGTCTTGATGACCGATTCAAACTGCTGGTGGGATCACGACGCGGATTGGAGCGCCACCAGACACTGCGTCATGCGGTGGCGTGGTCTTACGACCTGCTCGATGACGCTGAAAAGACAGTGCTGGAACGCTGTTCGGTGTTCGCAGGCGGATTCGACCTCCAAAGCGCCTGCGCGATAGCCGGATCCGACTACGCCGACGACTACGCCATCCTGGATCTTCTCGACGCGCTGGTGCGCAAGTCGCTGCTGGTCGCCGACCGATCATCGGGGCGCACCCGATTTTCGATGCTGGAGACGATCCGCCAGTTCGCCGAGGAGCAACTCGTCGCGGGCGGCGAGGCCACCGAGGTCCGGACCGCCCATGCTCGCTACTTCGCCTGGCGTGAAACCGACATCATGGCGCTGTGGGACAGCCCCCGGCAGCGGGAGGCTTACGACTGGTTCGCCGCCGAACTGGCGAATCTGCGCACCGCGTTCCGTTGGGCCGCCGACCACGGCGACCTCGACCTGGCAGCCACCATCGCCACCTACGCGGGGTTCCTCGGTGATCTGCTCGAGAATTATGAGCCGACAACCTGGGCCGAAGAGCTGATCGAGCCCGCCCGCGCCGTCGACCAGCCCCGGCTCGCGTTCCTGTATGTGATCGCGTCGCAGTGCTACACGACCGGACGAGTCGATGAGGCTGTCGGCTACAGCGACGCAGGCGAGATGGCGATCCGCAGTGGCAGCGGCGAGGTTCCCTACGGCCTCGAGAGCTTGCTCGGTGTCGCGTATCTTGTCATCGGCCAGCCCGAACGGACGGTCGAGTGGTGCCGCGCCCAACTCGTGCGCGGCCGCGACACCCACACAATCACCAGGGCGGCTCTGGTCGTCGCACTCACGATCGCCGGTCGCGCTGACGAGGCGATGGCCGCCGCGAACGGCGTGATCGAGGCCGCCGAGGCCACCCACAACCCCTTCGTTCTCTCATTCGCGCTTCTCGAGTACGGGTTCGCCTTCCGCCACACCGATCCTGACCGCGCGCGTGACGCTCTGCGCCGGGGCCTGGTGATCGCACGAGACAGCGGCAACCGCTCCAACGAAACCCACCTGGCGGCCGCTTTGTCACGCCGCGAGGCGGAGCATGGCGACCCGCTGGCCGCGCTCGAATACTGCGCTGTGGCCATCCACAACTACCTCGACGCGGGTAACACCGCCACTATGCGTGCCGTTTTGGCTGCCCTCGCCGCGTGTCTGGATCGGCTCGGCCGCCACGAGGCGGCGGCCACCATCGTCGGCTTCGCGTTCGATCCCCTCACCTCAGCGTGGGTTCCCGAGCTCAGCACCACCGTCGCCCGCCTACGCGAGGTCCTCGGCGAAGAGATCTACGAATCGCTCGCCCGCAAGGGCGAGACCATGACCACCGCCGCCATGGCGACCTACGCATACGACCAAATCGACCAGGCCCGAGCAGAACTGAACGCGGTCTCGAAATAGAACTGGTTGTGTCGCTAGCGTTGTCCGGCGCGGACGCCGATTTCGACCTTGTCGCCGAGGCTCTTGTCCACATTCCGCAAGTAGTCGAAGGCACGCTGGAGCACCGGCTCGGTCACGCCGGCGAGCAGCGCTCCCACGATGTTGCTGACCAGCCGCTCCCTTGCCGCGTCGTCCATGACCTCGCGGACCAGCGTGCCCGGCTGGCTCCAGTCGTCGTCCTCGGCGTGCTCGACATAGGCGGCGCGCATGATCTCGCCATCGGCGTACCAGCTCGCCGGCTTGTAGTGCTCGCTGTCGGCCTGCGGACCGCCCTTGGAGTTCGGAAAGTACACCGGGTCGGTCCGGTTGACGATCCGCATCGCACCGTCCTTGCTGTAGGTGTTGACGGGTGCGACGGGGGCGTTGACCGGGATCTGCTCGTAGTTCACGCCGAGCCGGGCCCGGTGCGCGTCGGCGTAGGAGAACAGCCGTGCCAGCAGCATCCGGTCCGGACTCGGGCCGATCCCCGGCACCATGTTGTTGGGCTGGAAAGCGGCCTGCTCGATCTCGGTGTGGTTGTCGACAGGGTTGCGGTCCAGGGTCATCTTGCCGACCTCGATCAGCGGATAGTCGGCGTGCGGCCACACCTTGGTCAAGTCGAACGGGTTGAACCGGTAGGTCTTGGCGTCCTCGAACGGCATGATCTGTACCTTCAGCGTCCAGCTCGGGTGGTCGCCGCGCTCAATCGCCTCATACAGGTCCCTGGTGTGATAGTCGGGGTCGGTCCCGGCCAGGAGGTCACCTTCGGCCTGGGTCCAGAACTCGATGCCCTGGTCGGTGATGAAGTGGTACTTCACCCAGACCCGCTCGCCCTGCGCGTTGATCCACATGTAGGTGCTGCTGGAGTACCCGTTCATGTGCCGCCAACTCTTCGGGAAGCCGCGGTCGCCCATCAGCCAGATCACCTGGTGCGCCGTCTGCGGGAGCAGCGTCCAGAAGTCCCACTGCATATCGTTGCTGCGCAGGTTGTTCTTGGCCAGCCGCTTCTGCGACCGGATGAAGTTCTGAAAGTGCATCGGATCCTTGACGAAGAACACCGGCGTGTCGTTGCCGACCATGTCGTAGTTGCCCTCGCTGGTGTAGAACTTCAGCGAGAAGCCGCGCAGGTCCCGCCACATGTCGGGGCTGCCTCGTTCCCCCGCCACCGTGGAGAACCTGGACACCAGCCGGATGGTGCTCCCCGGCTGGAACAGCGCCGCCTTGGTGAAGGCGCTGACATCGTTGGTGACCTCGAACCGGCCAAACGCGCCGCTGCCCTTGGCGTGCGGCTGCCGCTCTGTGATCCGTTCCCGGTTGAAGGCGGCCATCTGCTCGATCAGGTAACTGTCCTGAAGCAAGATCGGGCCGCCCGCGCCAACGGTCAGCGAATACTGGTCGCTCTCGACCGGGATACCGGAATCAGTCGTCTGGATTGGATTGTCATTTGTGCTGCTCATGTCATTATTTCCTTTGGGCTTGATTATTGTCGGCTGGGTTGAGCGCGATGAAGGTGAGGCCGGCCGCAGTGCCCGAGACACGAAGGCGGCCCTGATCCTCTTCATTGAGTTGGGCAATCAATGGGACATCCGGACGTCGAAGTGTTCGGAGTGGCGGCCGACGTGGGATTCGGCGCGTAGGCGTTCGACCATCCATGGGTAGTGCAGCTCGAATGCGGGGCGCTCGGAGCGGATGCGGGGCAGCTCGGTGAAGTTGTGCCGCGGCGGCGGGCAACTGGTGGCCCACTCCAGCGAATTGCCGTACCCCCAGGGGTCGTCGACGGTGACAGGTTCGCCGTAGCGCCAGCTGCGGAACACGTTCCACACGAACGGCAGCATGGAAACTCCGAGGATGAACGCCCCGATCGTGGAGACAACGTTCAAGGTGGTGAACCCGTCGGTGGGCAGGTAGTCGGCGTAGCGGCGGGGCATGCCCATGTTGCCGAGCCAGTGCTGCACCAAAAACGTCGTGTGGAAACCGATCAGGGTCAACCAGAAGTGCAGCTTGCCCAGCCGCTCGTCGAGCAGCCGGCCGGTCATCTTGGGGAACCAGAAATACACCCCGGCGAAGGTGGAGAACACGATGGTGCCGAACAACACGTAATGAAAGTGCGCGACCACGAAATAGCTGTCGGTGACGTGGAAGTCGATCGGCGGGCTGGCCAGCAGCACCCCGGACAGGCCACCCAGCAGGAAGGTGACCAGAAAGCCGATCGCAAACAGCATCGGCGTCTCGAACGTCAGTTGGCCCCTCCACATGGTGCCGGTCCAGTTGAAGAACTTGATCCCGGTTGGGACCGCGATCAGATACGACGTCAGGGAAAAGAACGGCAGCAGCACCGCGCCGGTGGCGAACATGTGGTGTGCCCACACCGCCATCGACAAAAGGCCGATGGCGATGGTGGCGTAGACCAACGTGGTGTAGCCGAACATCGGCTTGCGGGAAAACACCGGCGAAGATCTCGGTGATGATGCCGAAAAACGGCAGCGCCACGATGTAGACCTCGGGGTGGCCGAAGAACCAGAACAGGTGCTGCCACAGGATCGCTCCGCCGTTGGCCGCGTCGTAGACGTGAGCACCCAAATGCCGGTCGGCGGCCAGCCCGAACAGCGCGGCGGTCAGCAGTGGGAACGCCAGCAGCACCAGGATCGACGTCACCAGGATGTTCCAGGTGAAGATCGGCATCCGGAACATCGTCATGCCCGGTGCGCGCATGCACACCACCGTGGTGATCATGTTCACCCCACCCAAGATGGTGCCTAGACCCGCCAGGATCAGACCCATGATCCACAGATCACCGCCGGCACCGGGGCTGTGGATAGCGTCGCTGAGCGGGGTGTAGGCGGTCCAGCCGAAATCGGCCGCCCCGCCCGGGACGATAAACCCCGACAGCACGATTAGCCCGCCGAACACAAACAACCAAAACGACAACGCATTCAGTCGCGGGAACGCCACATCGGGCGCGCCGATCTGCAACGGCAGCACCAGGTTGGCGAACCCGAACACGATCGGGGTGGCATACAACAACAACATGATGGTGCCGTGCATGGTGAACAGCTGGTTGAACTGCTCATTCGACAAGAACTGCAACCCGGGCGTGGCGAGTTCGCCGCGCATGAGCAGGGCCATCAGCCCACCGGTAAAGAAGAACGCGAAGCAGACAGCCACATACATGATCCCGATCGTCTTGTGATCGGTGGTGGTCACCAGCTTGTAAATCAGGTTGCCCTTGGGTCCCAGGCGCACCGGAAACGGCCGGCGAGCCTCAAGCCCGCCCAGCGGGGACGTGTCGACGGCCAACGGGCCTCCCAACGCGATCGCGGTGGCGTGATACCCGTCACTGAACGATACTCTGGAAGTGCCAGAGCAGGGCCATGACGGCGGCGATGCCGTTGGCTTCGTGGTCGGGGCCGCTACCGCTGCTCACGAACATGGGGATGCCAAAGAACAGGGTGGCCATCAATGACAGCACGGCCAGCAGAGCGAACCCGTAGTGGATGGTGATCCGGCTCGGCTGGGACGGCGGCGCGTAGTGGTCGGTCCAGCTGGTGCCGTTAAACCAGCGCCGCGCTGGCCCGCCGGCCGGATCGGGATAGAAGCCGGGACCGGGGTGTTGTTGTGTCATCGGTGGGTTTCCTTTCACATAGAGATCAGTGGACGCGAGCACCTTGCGGCTCAGCGCGCTGGACTTCGAGTTATGGTGCGGGCGGCGGCGGAGGCGGCATTCCCGGCACGGGCGGGCTGAATGTGGGCTGTCCCGCCATCTGAGGGGGAGCCGGATAGTCCCAGCACGTCCCCGGTCCTTTACCGTCCGTCCCGAGGGATGTGCACACGTGATAGCTGCCGTCTGGGTTGAAGCAGGTCGTGCGGACGCCGATGGGCACGGTGTACATGGTGTTCCACTCGGTCCTGCAGTTCTGGCCGGGATCAGCCGAGGCGGTTTCGGCTACCACCACAGGGGTGGTGATGAGCGCTGCGCCGATACCGGCGGCAGCAAGGATTTTCTTCATGACCAGCTACCACTGCGACGATCTCCCTGTCGGGGAAGTGTTCTCGGTGGGCGCGTTCCGCGTCATGCCCATCGGCCGCCAGAACGAGATGCTTTTCGCGCTGCCCATCCCAATCGCGGCTGTGGACTGTGAACCTGTCGGGCATGGTGGGTTTCCCTTTCGTGGGTTGGCTGGGCGGATCTCTGCCGGTATGTCACGAACCAGCCCCTGAAGCCCGCCGAGGTAACCCCGAAATGGGGGTTCCGACCAGAGGTTTCTCCGACCTGTTGTGTGCTGTGACAGCAATGGTAGGAGATAAAAGGAAATCTGGTCAATGTTACGGAAACAGTTTCCATGTGATTCCGCTCACGCGGAGGCCACCGATGTCGATGGCAGCAGGCGGTAGAGCTACGCCGGTTGCCCCAGCGCCACCAGCGGTTTGTCGGGACGTGGCCACGGAGGTGGTGGGAGACTTGAGGTCCAGCCACTAGCGGACGCGGGAGGTGGCCGGAGTACCCAGGGTGGAGGTCGTCGGGCTGTCCAAGGAGAAGGTGGAGGATCTGTTCTGGGACACGATCACCCAGGTCAGGGCCGACCTAGCGGGCGTACCACGGAAGTAGTTTCCACTTATTGTGTAACAAGTAGAAAAATATGTGCGCCGTAATTCGACATTGCCGCCCGTAGTACGTCATGATCGCTCTATGGATCGACGCGCCCTGGAACGGCTCGGCCACCACGTCGTGAGTCGGCGGGTCGCGCTGGGCTACCGCAACCGCACCGACCTGGCCAACAGCCTGCAGTTCACCGTTCGCACGCTCGCCGACATCGAGCACGGCGTGCGTAAGGCCAGCCCGGGCACCTACGCCATGCTGGAGAACAAGCTTTCCTGGACGCCGGGCAGCATCGACACCATCCTGGCCGGAGGGGAGCCCAAAGAGCTGGTGTCCACACTGCGCCGAACCACCCCCAACGCCCCGCCCCAGGGATACGCACTCCGCCCGACCAACCCCAACGCCCTATCGCAGGGTGCCCACCGAGGAATTGTTGCTGGAGCTACGACGCCGCATCATCGCCCCCCGCGACACACGCCACGACACCTGGGACGACCGGGACGGCATCGATTCGCGGGGTGACTGGAACAGCCTCGATCCGCACGGCGACTGGCCCGAACAGGGCTAGCAGCTAGCACCTGATCGATCCCCCGACCCTGATGCGGTTTGCCGCCCCGTTCGCCATAGGCACCGAAGAACTTATGCCTCGGGTCTGCCGAAACTCTCCCGTCCACCGGGCCAAGTGGAATCGTTAACAACATGCGATCAACGAAGACTGTCCTAGATATGTGGGACGAAGTATGGAACGCGCATGACCCCGATGCGGTGGACCGGTTCGTGTCCGATGACGTGGTCGTCGTGATCGGCGGCAAGGAGATCTCTGGGAAGGACGACTTCAAGGACTCGATCCGAGAACTCCTCGACAACGTTGAGGACCTGCACCTTGACGCCATCGAGACATTTCAGAACGAAGACGGCACCCGTGTAACGTCCCGCTGGGTCTTGACCGGGTCGAATAACGGCTTCCTCGGCACACAACCGAACCACAAGCCGATCGCGATGACCGGCACCGCGATCTGGGAAGTGCGTGAAGACGGCAAGCTCACGCGCAACACAGTGGAGCAAGCCTCGTTCGAGCTCTACCACTCTCTACTCGAGAAATAGTCCACCTCGGCTGGTGCGCCGAAATCTGTTGGGGGGCGCTGACGCGCGAGGCGGCGCGTTGCGTGGATTTCAGCCATGCTCCCGGTTCTCATCCCGCGCGGTCGGTCGCATGTGGCGGAGAGAAAGGCGACGACGCTTCGTGGCCTTGCCGTCATGGACGGCCACTTCACGACTGAAAGCGGGCAACCGTATCCCGAGCTTCCAGACATCGACGTGGACGCTTCAGAGCGCTCCTTCTGCTATGGAAGCGACGGCCCGGTGTTGTATGAACATGACTGGCGGTAAGGGTCTTCCGAGGCAGGGACTCGACTGGACGGCGGTGGCTTACTTTGGGAAACGGCTGCCGAGGCTTGGCCCAGTCCGACCCGGTCTGGCTCGTCCGGCGTGTGGTCGCCGAGGAGATGTCGGCCGTGCTCGACAAGCAGGGAAGACCATCAAGGTCGTGGTCGACATGACCGCGTCGGGGTGAGAGGAGCAGGCGAGATGCGCGTTGTCGTCATTGGAGGCGGCCCCGCCGGTGTTTCCGCCGCCCTGCACGCCGCCGAGCTTGGCGCAGAGGTCACGCTCGTCGAGCGGGGACGGGTCGGCGGCACCGCCTTGAACAGCGGCCCGGCACCGGTGCGCACGCTGGCTCGGGCCGCGCGCCTGGTGAGGGACTGGAGCTCGTGGGAAACGTTCGGTCTGCGCGGGCCACGGCCCGAGGTCGACCTCGCCACTACCCTGGCCAACGCCCAGCGGGTGGCCGGCTACCTCTATGAACGCAAGCGCGTCGCCGACCACATTCGCTCCGTCGGGGTCGATCTCGTCGAAGAGGCCGGCGACGCCCGGTTCGTCGACGCCAACACGGTCGCAGCGGCCGACGGCCGCCAGTGGACTGCGGATCGGGTGATCATCGCCGTCGGCGGCAGGGCCGGGCGACTGCCGATCCGCGGGGCCGAGCTCGCCCTGACCTACGAGGACCTGCGCAACCTGAACTCCCTGCCCGACCGGGTCTGCGTCATCGGGGCGGCCGACACGGGCTGCCAGCTCACGTCGATCCTGGCGGACTTCGGCTGCGAAGTCACACTCGTCGAGCACGCGCCCCGGATCGTGCAGCGAGCCGATGTCGACGTCTCGGTCGCGCTCGAACACGCTTTCCGCGGGCGCGGCATCGAGGTCATCACCAGCGCCGCAGTCCACCAACTCGAGGCGCTGCAACCCGGTGTGCGCATCCTGTACCGAGTCGGCGATGAGTCCAGAACAGTCGAGGTGGACGCGGCGTTCTTCGCCGTCGGCTGGCCCGGCAACGCCGACCTCGTCGATGCCGCCGCCGCCGGCGTAGTAACCGAGCGTGGCTACGTGATGGTCGACGCGTTCACGGCCACGAGCGTCCCCCACATCTTCGCCGCCGGGGACGTCGATGGGAACAGCATGCTCGTCAGCAGCGCGACGCTCGAAGGCCGCGTCGCCGCTGAGAACGCGGTGCTCGGCCCGCGTCGCCGGGTCGCCCATGAGATCGTCCCCGCCGGCAGTTTCACCGACCCCGAGTACGGCAGCGTCGGGCTCACCGAGGAGCAGGCCCGCGCCCGCTACGAGTGCGCCGTCGCCGTGGCCCGCTATGAGGACATGCTGCGCCCCGTCGCCGACGGGCAGCCGGAAGGGTTCTGCAAGCTGATAGTCGAGACCGCGCGACGGCAGATCGTCGGCGCTCACGTGCTCGGCGAGTACTCGGCCGAAGTGATCCAGATGGTCGCGGCCTGTATGGCGGCGGGGATGCGCGTCGAGGAGGTAGCCGAGCTTCAGTTCGCCTTCCCCACATTCACCGAGGGAGTCAGTCAGGCTGCCCAGATGGTGGTGAACCAGCTCGGCGTCCGTCCGATGCCCCATCTCTGGAGCAGTCTGAGCTCCACACCGTCGGTCCTGGGATGACGGGCGACGCGGAACTTGAGAACCCGCTCTACGATCTGCCCGTGTGTTTCCAAGAAGATCTGAGGGCATGCCTATCTTAGAAACGGTGGAAGATCAATTTCTTCGTACTTAATGCCAGTTTCTCTGTGGCAATTCGATAGGCGTCCTACACCCCGTCCACGCGACCACGAACGCCCCATCCACACCGGCAGCGGACCCCATCGCCCTCGGTGACGGCCGGGCGCTGCAGCGGTTACAACTCGTCGTCGTCCTCGTCGGTGAACTCGGTCGGGTCGTAGGGCTCGTCGTCATCGTAGGAGTCCGTGCCGACATCGAGCGCCTCCGGAAGTTGCTGCTCAAACTCCTCCAACTTCTCGACGATCTCGCCCCACATCTCCTGCGGCACTGTAGACTTGACTGCCTTACCAATCATGGACAACTGAAGCCTCAACTCAGCGATTTCGCGGTTGTAGTCGGGGGAGTCCATCAGCGACTGCAGCCGACCTGCCGCGATCATGCCGGTGTTCACATCGAGCTTAGTTTCCGAGCCGACAAGGTTCTCATAGCTTTTCACCATTACGGTCTCGAAGAACGCAATGGGTGTGATCGCAGTGGCCACGCCTTCGACGAAGTCGACGCCGTTCGCCTTTGCCCGGCGTTCGAGGATCTCTCGGTAGGTTGCTTTGGCGACGTTCTGGACCGGGAAATGCCGCGTGGTGTGGTTGCGGATCGAATCGACCGTTACGCGATCACACTTGGCCAGCTTGGTGTTGTGTTCCCCGAGGGCGCGCACGATCATGGCGTAGCTGGCCCCGGTGGCCAGCATGCCGTTCACTTTCTTGCGAGCCTGGTCGTTCCTGCACACTCGGCATCTGGGCTCCAGAAACCCATTGTGCGGGATCAACGCCGATGACTCCACGGTGTCGTCGACAAGGTCGCGGACCGCCTCGGAAACAGACATGGCTTGTGCTCCTCGATCCGGCATAGGCCACCGTGGTCGATGCTTCGGTCCTAGTCTCGCAGGGCGAATCCTGCTGCCCAGCACGAAAGTACCGGCAATGTCAGGGCTTTCTGCGGTACTTGACGGTACTTGGGATCCCAACACTTATCTCAGAGGTGTTTGAAGCCGAAGCATCGGGTCCGGTCCTACGCGCGAGGCAGCTTTGCTTATCGCACGCCACATTAAATTGCCCCTATAGCATTGTGACAGCAGCCCTTTAGTGGATTATTGGCTATACGTTCCCTAGGTTTCAGCGGCTGGACGCCACGGGCTCCGAGGCCATCGAGCGCCCCAAAACCCCTGTGGCACGGGTGTAGTCACGTCGAGTCACGACGAGCTAAGTGTTCAAATTCACCCGCCGTCTGGGCTGAAAGCGGACTGGGGGAGACCACCACGTGGTTCAGCGCAGTACGCCAACTGGTACGCCAACCAGCCCGATTCCGGGGGTGTTCGTGGGTGTACGCCGACCTACGCGAAACGCTCGGACCTGCAGAAACTCGACACCCACGAACACCGACGGACCCATTGCCTGAATCTGGGGGTCAAGTGGTCGCAGGTTCAAACCCTGTCAGCCCGACAGGAGTTTGCACAGGTAAGAGGCGGTTTTCCGCCTGAGTCCAGCAACCGTGTGTTACCTATCTGCGATTTGTTCCATCTAAAGAATTGCTGGTCAAGCGTCTGGCTCTGAACGCGCGTTGGCGGTCCCGTTCCACGCCGCCGTTCAGCAATCCGGTCCCGCAGTTTGGGGACAACATCGCTGATGTCGCTATTCAGCAGCCCAGCTTGTCTCGGCATGGCCCGGCGTTCGAGGTTGCGCGACGGCAGCGGCGGCTACTCCGAGCGGTCCCAGTAACAGCAAGGTGAGCAGGAAGAACTGGGGGCCTCGCCCCCTCGACGCGAGGCCCCCAGAGGCTACGACGACCAGCGGAGTGGCGAAAAGGGCTGCCAGCGCCGCGCCCACGCCAGGTCGGCGGCCACCGTCTCGGTCATGGGCGCGATGGCCGCGCTTGTTTCCTCAGCAGCTGGACCGGCCATCGTTTCGTCGCTGTCGATCAATTCATCAGCCACTGCAATTCCGCCTCCCGGTCTCGAAGCTGCGCACGTAGCTCTGCGTTTTCACGTTCGAGCTGCGTCACGTGGTCGTGCATGACCTGCATTCCACTCGATAACTGAGACATGTCTCACAAAGTAGACACAGAGACGCGTTCCTGACAAGTTAGCTCTCATTTATGAGACCAATATCTACGCCGCGCGATGTATTTATGCAGGCCAGTGCCATTTGAACCAGTCTCGGGATTGGTATAGCCTCTGCAGCATGTCACCACGCAAAGATGGGAACGGAAGACCACTGGAAAGCCTCCTGGCGTACGTGCTCAATGATGTTGGCGCACAGGACATCCAGCGGGCGCTCGGGGTCTCGGCGGCCACCTATTACCGGCGCAAGCAGCAGGAGGACTACCCCAGCGCCGACGAGCTGCTCCTGATCGCTCACTACTTCGGCATGAACCCCGTCAGCCTGTTGCTGAGCTTCGGACTAATCGACAAGGAGGACACCCCGGCAGCGGGCCCGGTGGTCCCGCCTTTAGCGGTGATCACGAAGCGAGAGGTGAAGGCGAAGCCCCGTAAGAAGACGCCGGGCCTGCGCGGCTCCTCAAGGTTCTAGGAAACGACTGATGCCCACCTATTGCACTCTGGTTGCCGTCGCCGTTGCGACGGCAGGGAGCGTCTGGACCCGTCGCTACACCCTGCCCTCGAACTTCGACCGCCCCATCACACTCAGCCTGATAATGCAGTGCCTCGCGCTGTGGCTGATGGCCCCTTTCAGCGAGGGGTACGTCGGCACGGTGTTGCACGCCATCACCGGGCGCTGGAACGTGGGCGACCTGATCGGCGATATTTTCCTAATCGTCGCTGTCATAACAAGTTTCATGGGGGTTGCGTTCAGGCTCGCCGAGGAGAACGAGGTGCGGGCGATGGTCTTTCAGCGGGTACTGCCCGCCGCCGAAGTCGCTATCGCGCTGATGCTCATGTTCTTCTGGCAGTCCAGTTGGCCCAAGTCGGCCCATCCCGTGCCGTCCCTGCTGATGGTCCCCTTCGGCGGCGAGATATGGATGCGCGCCTACTTCGTCGTGCTCATCGCAGTCGTCGGCTACATCGGACATATGGCGCTGCGGATACTGATCACGCTTTACCGTGTCGCCCCAGGCGCGCGGTCGACCATCATCATGTACCTCGCGGCCTACGCTCTCGGGGCCCTCGCGTTGGCGGTGCAGCTCGGCACCATGTTCGTTCCAGCCGTTCGCCCGCTCAACCCCGGCGGGGCGCTCGTGTGGACTCTGATGTGCGCGTGCGTGATCCTGTCGGCGATAGGGTCGGCCTGGTCGTGGCGACGCACGCTCGCCCCGTTCCGGCCACTCATCAAGGCCACAGGCGCGCGGCTCTGAGCCGCCGCTGTCACGCCCGCGCCCTAGTAGCGGGTCTTGCACGCACGGTCGATTTGCCCCTCTCACTAACATTGCGTTTTGTGAGCGTGAGCAACAAGCCTGCTCTAACTACCACGCATGTTTGACTTGCTCAGCACGTCGAGCCTTCTGCGACAACATGTTGCCGCGGGCAAGGTGTCGTTTGCCATCAATCGCAAGATGAACAACTGGCAGACGGGGCGGTCCAAAAATCTCGATCTTGTCGTAGCACGTGCCTCCGGTGGCCACGACGAAAGCCCCTCGGTTGACTTGGAAGAACTCGCAAAAAAATACGACATGCAACTCACGCACGCAGAGTTGAAAGACCTGAAGAATCTGCCGGTCAGCCCGGCAGCGGCCACTCTTTCGACATCTGCGCCTCCCTAACACGTCGGCTTAACGCCACCGCCATCGTTACACCGCGCAGTGACAGCCTCTGTATAGCGGCGGACCATCTCCCGCACCGCAGCGGGACCGACTAACACCCTGCACTCCGTTGCTACGGGTGGCGCGTAAACCACCGCGCCGCAATCACAAGCCCAAGTTGTATGCCCGCCGCAGGAACACAGCTGGTGACCGACTAGCACCCGGCCAGGCCCCAGTCGGTGCCCGCGCGGGCAGTGCTGCGGTGGCCGGACCATCCCAGAACCTCAGGAGGGCCAGGTGTGAGGGCCGGTTCGGCATTTCAGCCCTATCCCCGCTGGGTATGGTGACCTGCGACCTGACGGCCTGATGACCCCCTGTGAGGTGATGTCTGCGAGCTTGGGCAGCACCGTAGCGCGGCTAGTCCGTGCCCACATTTTGCCCACAATCTATCGAAGATTACAGATAACTAGAGTCATAACTAGCTATGAGTTTATGCAGCTAGAGGCCATTTTGGCTCGGTGACCTGGTAGCTGAATAGGGTTCAAATCCCTCCGCCACCGCCAACGTTTCCGCAGCTCAAAGCGAGTTTATCGGGTGTCTTGAGCACCCGGTGAGCACATTTTGAGCACATTCCCCGGCGCATAGCGCCCGTGCAACGCGGCTGCCACCGCGTCTAGGTCGTCATCAAACAGGTCCGCGTAGGTTGTCGAGCGTCATCTTTGCGCTGGTGTGCCCGAGCATCCGCTGAAGCGCCAGCACGTTCACCCCGGGCCGACACCGCCAACGACGCGCAGGTGTGCCGCAAATCGTGCGGAGTGATGGATTTCGATGGTGGGCTGACGACGGCGGAATTGTCGTGTGGGTCGTGTGGAACGGAGTTGCCGCCGGACTCACGGTTCTGCAACAAGTGCGGCGCGCCGATTGCCCCGCTCCCGCATCGGCGGAGTACAAGCAAGTCACGGTGTTGTAGGCCGATGTGGTGCACTCGATGGAGTCGCCGCAGCGGTAGGCGCAGAACGGTGGTGCGAGATCATGTGCGAATTGGTTGTCCGGTCCTCGGCGGTGGTGCAGCGCTACGGCGATCCCGAGAGTCGTTTTCAGGCTTGCTTTAGGTCGGCCAGTTTGTCCGGCCCCACGCGCACAGATTCACAAAACCGTCGCCGCTAGCGAACACGTTATCGTTGCGAGCTGGTGAGTCCTCGGTTTCCTGGCTGCTGACAACACCAACGAGGCGTGGATCGGTGCCGTTGTTCCACCATGCGAATATAGGGCCGCCGGAGTTGCCGTGATTTAGGTCGCAATTTTCGGTTTCAAGTTCTTCGCCGCCGTTCTTGTCGGCGTCAGTGTCGTTGATGGTGAAGCCCTGCTGAAACGCCGGCTCTTCAGCATTATCGATATCGCCGGGGTACCCAATGTTGCTCCAGATAGGTTGATTGTTCCAGGCGGTGGAGTAGCTGTTGTAGCCGAAGTAGCCCAATGATGCGCCGAGGGGTTCGTACAAGCGTAGAGCCGCCCAGTCATACCCGGTTCCGCCAGTGTTGTACCCCTGCACGTCGGAGACATACGATTCGACGCCGGCGCCGAAGAGCGACGTTCCATTGAAGTAGGCAGGAACGAACCGCATCCACCACGAGTCGCTCGACCACGGCACCATGTGCCCGGCCGTCAATACGAGCCGGTTTCCGACGAGCGTTCCAGTTCCGCTGTTTCCCTGGTCGTTGAAAATCCGCCCCACGAGGCCCCACGGCCAGGAGTCATCATTGAAGGCGTACCGAGCGCTGTCGTAGACCCAAAGCGGTTGCGTCCGCGTGCCGTCGAACCGGCGCAGCTGCCGCGCGGCCTTGTCCACACGCAAATTCGGGAATGGCAGTGCATCGATCCACTCGGGCCGGTAGGACTCGAAGGAGACGTCTTCGGAGACCTCGTCGAGGAACTTCGTTGCCGGATGACGCTCCATGGTGCGGCCCAGCTGCGCACCCCGGGCTTCGGCGTCCACGGGGACGTCCACGCGCCACAGCTCCCGTCCGTCGTCGACGGAACGAATATCGACCTTAGGTTTCTTCTTCGACTCGATGAACAGAGAGCGCTTGCGTGCGAGCGCATCCAATTGCGGGGGAACCGATCCCGTCCCAAGCACTGCGCGTCCACTACGGAACGAGGGCTGGAGACTGGGCGCTTCTCGATCACCGATAAATCTATGCCGCGTCATGCTGACCTCCGTATGTGGCAAGGGTTGGGTTCTGCTCGGTCGATCGTCCGCCCTTTCAGCGGTGAGATCGCGAGTAGTCCACTACGTGACTTCCATCCCCTGCTCGGCCGTGTTCCGTAGATGTGTTGCGGCGTCTTCGTAGTTCCCGACCACCGGTGCAGCGCTGTTTCCTTCCGGCGAACAAATGTGCTCCGCGTTTTCGACGTGAATTTCCGACGCCGTTCGTACATGGCGCCAGGGCGAAGCTGTCAGCGCATCCTTCGATCACCTAAGTAGTCCACTGCTCGAATGGAGCTTCGCCGGTACCAACGCGCCGCGCGGGGGTTTATGCCTGCTCAACTCGCCGTCACCCCTCCACATCGGTGAACAAGAACGTCACTACCCCCGAAGGAGCAGCCGCCGGAGCAGCGGACACCCCCGCAGAATCTCAGAACAGACGCGCTCCTACCTCACACATCGTCGGAATCCGCCCCCAGACCCCCGCCGCGCGGCGATCGCTGACGGCGACCTGATCAAACTCGTCTGCGCATCGTCTAGCGCCCTATGCTGGTGAACTGGGACCTCGGGGGCCGGAAGCGGCGGAGAGTCGGATGACCGCAGCGACCGCGTGCCGCACGTGTGGCACCGAACCGCGTGAGGGCGCACGGTTTTGCGATTCTGCAGCTCCCTGATTGCACGGCAACCGGCCGCGCACGTTGTCCACCGGCTAGCGCTGGTGTTGAACCAAAGCGGCGCCGCACCCGTGCTATCACTGGAAGGCTGGTTATGGACGTTCCGGAAACCAACCGGACACTGGTCGCTCACGCGTTCGCGGGGCTGTCTGCTGAGGATCGGGCAATGGTTCGACGCGCGTATTATCACGGCTGGACGACCGCACAAATCGGCGCCGACCTGGGCATCGCCGAAGGCGCCGTGAAATCGCGGCTGCATCACGCGCTGCGAGCGCTGCAGCAAACGCTGCAGGAGATGGGAGTGGCACCATGACCGCCGTTTCTGGGCAGGGAGCACCCGTCCCTGAATCGCGCGGACAAGACGGCGACAAGTACGCAGAGTGGGACGCGGCCTACGTGCTGGGGTCTTTGTCCGAGACGGACAGGCGCGAATTCGAGGCACACCTGGACGAGTGCCGGACTTGTTGGGATGCGGTTACCGAGCTTTCCGGCATGCCCGCCCTGCTGTCGCTGCTCGACCTTGACGATATTGCCGACGAAGATGACCCGATAGCAGTTCGGCCGCCATTGCCGCAGCCGGATCTGATCGGTCGGCAGTGGGAAATGTCCGTCGTTGCAGGGTTGCTGAAGCGTGCAATCGGTGGCCACGGCGCGGTGGTCGGCGTCGTCGGCTCGGCTGGCATAGGCAAAAGCCGTCTGGTGCGCGAAGTTTCGGCAATGGCAGATGCCCATGATGTTGACGTGTTCAGCGCCTTCTGCGAATCGCACACCAGCCAGATCCCCTTCCATACCGTGACGCGCCTGTTGCGCGCGGTCACCGGCGTCGAGAGTCTTGACCCACCTGCCGCGCGGGCGCAGATCCGGGCTCAGGCACCCGACGCGGCGCCTGAGGATTTGCTGCTCTACGACGACCTGCTGGGCATCGCCGATCCCGATGTGGAGCTGCCGAAGATCGATCCGGATGCTCGTCGGCGGCGATTGACCATGTTGGTAAATGCGGCCTCGCTGGCCCGCCGGGCCCCGGCGGTCTTTGTCATCGAGGACACCCACTGGATCGACGAGGTCAGTGAGTCGCTGTTAGCCGATTTCTTTACGGTCATGCTGCAGACGCGCTCGCTGGTGCTGGTCACTTACCGGCCCGAATATCAGGGCGCGCTGACCCGAGTGGCAGGTGCCCAAACGGTTGCCCTTGCGCCGCTGAGTGATTCGGAAACCGCGGGACTGGTCTCGGAGCTGCTCGGCCCGGATCCCTCGAATGGCGCGCTGAGCCAGAGGATCGCCAAAAGGGCCGCCGGCAATCCGTTCTTCGCCGAGGAGATCGTGCGCGAACTGGCCGGGCGGGGCGTGCTCCGCGGTGAGCCCGGTGCATACCTGTCGGGCTCAGAGGTTGGCGATGTGAGCGTGCCGGTCACGCTGCAGGCAGCTATCGCTGCTCGTATCGATCGACTTGCCCCAATGGCAAAGCGCACGCTGAGCGCAGCGGCAGTGCTCGGTGCGCGGTTTGACCTGGACCGGCTTGCCGCGCTGGGCATTGAAGCGGTCGTTGACGATTTGCTGGCCGCTCAGCTCATCGATCAGGTCCGCTTCGCCCGGCAACCGGAATACGTGTTTCACCATCCGTCCATCCGCACGGTGGCCTACGAATTGCAGCTCGAATCGGATCGCGCCGAGCTGCACCGGCGCGTGGCGGCCGCCATCGAATCACGTAACCCGGCAGCGGGCGATGAAAATGCCGCCTTGATTGCCGAGCATCTGGAGGCGGCCGGCGATGGGCACGCCGCTTACGGCTGGCAAGTGCGGGCCGCAACCTGGGCGACCAACCGCGACATCGCCGCGGCATGGCGCAGTTGGGAGCGCGCCCGGACGATCGCCGACGCCCTACCTGCCGATGACCCCGACCGGGCATCGATGCGCATTGCTCCTCGCACCATGTTGTGCGGAATCGCCTGGCGAGTTAATGAACATGCGACAGGCGCCCGTTTTGAGGAATTGCGGGAGTTGTGCGCCGCTGCCGGGGACAAGCCTTCACTGGCCATCGCCATGGCGGGGCAGGTGATGGATCACTTGCATCAGGCCCGGCTGCACGAGGCGTCGCAGCTGGCATCGGAAGCGATGGCCCTCATCGAGTCGCTCGAGGATCCGACCTTGACGGTGGGCCTGTCCCTCGCGTCCATCTACGCCAGAGCTAAGTCCGCCGAGTGGCCTGACGCGCTGCGGTGGTCACAGATGGTTATCGACCTGGCCGACGGTGATCCCTCAAAAGGCAATTTCATCATCGGCTCTCCGTTAGCGCTCGCCTTTACGACGCGGGCAACGGCCAGTTATTGCCTGGGACTTCCGGGATGGCGCGACGACTTGCGGCACGGCCTCGCCATGGCCCGCAGCACCGACCCGATGTCCTACGCCACCGTTGTCACCTACGCTTACTCCGCGGCAATACCGCCGGGCATGCTGAGGCCCGACGATCGCGCGATGGGCGAGATCGAGGATGCCCTGCGAATTGCCGAACAATCCGGTGATGATGTCGCCGTCGCCATCTCCCGGATGACGCTGGGCATTGCGCTGGTGCACCGTCGGACCAACGCGGAGCGCGACCGCGGACGGCAGGTCCTGGCGGAGGTCAGTGAAGTGTTTGTGCGTCGGGGGTTCTTCCTGGCCGAGTTACCTATCGTCGAGGTCTGCCTGGCTCGTGAGCAGGCTCAACGCGGAGATCGCGATGGCGCCATACCGCTCCTGCGCGTGACCGCAGACGGCCAGTTCCGCGAGGGACGCCTGTTGGGGTGGAGCATTCCTGCGACAGGTGTTCTGGTGGAAACATTGCTCGATCGGGGGACCGAGGGTGACTTGGTCGAAGCCGAGGCCGCGATCGAGCGGCTGGCGGACGCCACGATCGAGCGGTTAGCGGAGGCCGACGGTGGTTTCGCGGTGCGCGAGATTTGGCTGCTGCGGCTGCGGGCTCGCCTGGCGCAGGCTCGCGGCGAGGCCGCGTCCTACGCGGACTTCCGGGATCGCTACCGCGAGATGGCGAAAGCGCTTGGCTTCGAGGGGCATATCGAGTGGGCCGAGGCGATGACATAACCACGCCGGCTTGGTTTGTGGGCAATGCGGAATTGAGCTTCCGCCAAACGCCAAGTCTTACAACGAGAGCGCGGTGCCGAGTTACCGGGTCCGGTGGACCGGCCTATCGCCGCACTTTGCAGTGGCTCTGCTGGACTTCTTGTTACCGTGCGGCAGCAAGTTTCTCAGAACGTCGGTGCTGTCAGGCCGGTGATCTCGACGACGTTCTGCGGGTAGCGGGCCGCGGAGAACGCCAGGTAGCTGTAGATCTGGAGCAGCACGGTGAGCGTCGTGGCCTTGGTTTCGGGTAGGACCCTCGCTCTGATCCCGCCCTCCCAGAGCACGAGGTCGGATGCCCTCACCACGAACACCGGGTCCTCGTTGTTGCCAGGCCCCTGGGTAACCGGGATGTTCGGGTCGGTGACCACGGGCAGGCCGCGCATCGACCCGACGATCTGCTGCGAGGCCACGTCTGTGAGCACACCGGCGACGTTCATCGGAGCGTTCGCCGTGCCCAGGAATAGCGGCCGGTCGGAGGCGTCGAGCAGGGACAGGAACCAGCCCCACCGCCTGGGGTGCATGACGATGACCTCGGGCGGCAAGAAGCGGATCATGACCTTGGCCGATGTGTGCCCGAGATCCGTTGCAACGCCAGGACGTTGACCCCGGCAGAGACCGCCAGCGACGCGCAGGTATGCCGCAGGTCGTGCGGAGTGATGGGTCTGTACCCCGGCGCGTTTGACCGCCGACGTGAACCACCCGCCGTCCGACTTGGGTCGTGGCAGATACCCGCCGTCGCCGAAAACGAGATCACCCTGACCCTTGCCCCGGCGTCTCGTCGGTCGTAGTTGAGTCGACGATCTGGCGTCGGGAGGTCCAGATCATCGGCCGCACCGCGTAGATCTGCGCGCTCAGGGGTCGTAGATACGCGTGCGACCGGCTGCAATCTGCACGTTAGGCTGCCGGGGCAAAGCGGTACCCAGTGTGCTTGCACACCTTGGCGTCGGCGAGCACGGTCTCGGCGCAGTGGGGGCACTTCTTGGGCTCGCTTGCTCGTTCAATCTGGGCACCGCATTCTCCACACAAACGTTGACCCGTCCGGGTTCTTGTGGCCGTTTGGACAGGTCGCCATGAGAAGCCACCGTAGTCAGTCAGTCGCGCTCAAACTATAGGCGCAATCGAGCAGCGACGGCGGGCGGCTTCGGTGCGCTCGTGGGCGATGCGGCGCTACCGTCCGCGACCCGGCCGACCGACGTGCCCCGGGTTGATGTTGGGCAAGTTGATGTTTGGCACGTCGACGTTCGGGACGTCTATCAAGTCCGGCACGTTGACGTCCGGGACATCAAAGTCGACGTTGCCGGGCACGCCCGGGATGTTCCAGTCATCGAGGGGTGCGTTGTGGATGGGAGCAGAGCTGAGTTGGACATGCGGTGGACTCCCGATGAAGGCGGCAAGAATCGCCGCTGCGGCGGCGGGAGCCGTCGCGAGCGCTGTGAGATAGGTGCGCCCAATTCGCATGGCAGTCATCCTTCCGACGGGCCGAGCTAGATTCAAAAAAGTAGAACCGTGGGCTGGCGCATAGGTCTATTGGCAGCGAGCCTTGAAATCAGCCAAAGGCTGACGGATGCCTTGAAGGTCACCTTGTACCTGGGGGTTGGCGTTGAGGTAGTTCTGCGCGTTATTGCGCAGCACATCGCGGTCCTGGCCCTTAAGACCGGTGAAGAAATCGTTGACATCGGGATGGGTGAACATGTAGTCCGACGTGGCAGCCGAAACACCGGATTGAACACGGGCCAGGTCGGCGGCGCTGCAGTTGGGCGGCGGATCGGCCACGGCGATCGCGGCGCTACCAAATAGCATTGCGCCGCTGATGGCTCCGGTAGCGAACGTACCTGCTACCCTACGGCGCACAATAGTAGGGGCTGAGAGCGACATTGCTGCCTCCTTCATCGGGTAAATAAGACGCTAGACCGTGTCGATGTGGCGAACAACCCCTAATCGAACCGGACCCGACTTTTGGTGGATTGCTGATAATCCATCCCGCCGCGGCCGGCAAAACGTTTGGAAAAGCTTGCCGGTGTTGGCGTCCAGGTTGCACCGGTTTGGTTTCCAGTTTGAATAGATTTGAGTAGGACGGCTACGGGGCGTGCCGGGTGCATGTGAGCGGAGGGGGGACAACCGCAGGTGGCCCTGATGTTCGCACTGGCACTGGATAAGTGCAGGACTTATCCCCGGGGAGATGATGTAATTGATGCCGAGCTCGCCGAGCAGGATCTGCAGAGCAGTGCGTCCGCCACGGCGCAATGTGGCGGTGAAGATGGCTCCGTTGAGTTCCTAAGCGATGTCAAGCCGCCCCCGTTGACATCCATTGGGAACTCATTCAATCGCCATTAGCGCCGTTTTTTTTGCGACTCGAGAACGACCGCCTTGCCGTCATTATCACAGCGAGACGCGGTATTCAGAATGTGTGCCCACACTGCGCATAAAGTGTCTGCAGGTGTCGCCGATGAAGGGAGTAACTCTTGGTGGGTGCGAGCTGGACCCTGGGCCTGTCGTTGATCGTGCTGACGGTCGCGTTCCACACGACCGCGGTGGTGATGATGGCGTTCGTCGGAAGGCGGATTCGGGTCAGGGTTGAGAAGCAGAAGCTCCATCCGCTGCGAGTAATTGCGATCCTGATCGGCGTCATCGGAACGGTCGCGGTGATACTGGCCGTGTTGCACGGGTTGGAGGCCATGCTCTGGGCGGCGGCATATCTGTGGCTTGGCGCCTTCGGCTCGTATATCGACGCGCTGCTCTATTCCCTGGGCACGATGACGTCGGCCAGCGCAGCGGAAGTGGGATCCCAGTGGCATATGGTGAGCGCGCTGGAGGCGATGGACGGCGCGCTACTGTTCGGCATTAGCACGGCGTTCATTTTCACGGTGATGCAGGACTACTGGCCGATGCTCTCCCGCGGGACGCCCCGGGACGCCCTGATTGGGAGCGTCCGCTAGGTCGGCGCCTTGGGTGTCATCGTCGTGACGCTGGCCAGCCTGCCCGGTCGTGTCGTTTGCCGGTCAGGAGCGGTCCACGCAGGAGAGCGCAGGTCACATGGTCCTGATGGTGGTGTGCCATCGCCCGTGCACCAGCGCCCCGCGGGCGCGCTGTTTATCCACGCCGATCGCTGTGAAGCGCACGGCGCGCAGACATCAACGCGCAGCAGTTCGTCAGCCCACAACCCCGCCAGCAGCACCGTCACCACCAAGGCCCGTTTGCGTACGGCCCCGGACAAATCGCGGCCTTTGCACGCCCTCGATGATGCACACGCGCGCTTAATCGTTATCTACGCCTGCAATATTCGCCGTGACCGGGCACCCCCGCGCAGAGCATCGGTGCGCATCTTCCAGAACGCGCTGCCAACCTCAGTTGATCGAACAGCCCCATCGCGTGTGCACCGCGATCTCATGCCCGCAGCGCTGGGCTGTCGCGAGTCGAAGTTCGTCGTGAAATAGCCCGGCTGGGGCGCGGTCCGGTGAGACGATGGCGTGATGGCAATGTCATCTAAGCCCAGCCCGCGCCAGCTGACGACGCCACGTGCTGCCGCGCTGGCCGGTGTGATCTTTGCGCTGCTGTTTGGCGCCGCGCTGATCCTGATTGGCACCAAAATGCCTGAGCGCGAGGCAGGTTCGTCCGAATGGCTGAGCAGTAACGGCAGCGGGATCGTGACCGCGAGGACGCTGATGCCGTTCGCGGGCATTAGCTTTTTGTGGTTCATCGGGGTGGTCCGCGACGGGTTGGGGCGCTATGAAGACAAGTTCTTCTCGTCGGTCTTCATCTGCAGCGGCGTGCTGTTTTTGGCCATGATGTTCGTCTCGACCGCTGTGGCTGCCGGCCTGGTGGCCAGTAACGCCGGGGTCACCGATCCGTCGGCGCGTGCGGAGACGATCCAGTTCGGGAAGATGGTGATGCTAGCGGCCAGCCAGACTTATGCGGTCCGGATGGCTGCGGTGTTCATGATGTCGCTGGCCACGATATGGCTTCGGACGGGCTTGATGCCACGCTGGCTGGTTGGCCTGAGCTATCTGGCTGCCGTTGCCTTGCTAGTGGCCAGCGATGTCAGCATGTGGATCACGATGGCGTTCCCCGTCTGGGTGTTGATGGTCAGCGGCATGCTGTTGGCCCGCGCAGGGTTGTTCGAGGAACTGAGGACTGGCGGGGATGGACCGACGGAGCCTGTCCGATGAACATCGACGCAACGGTGGTCGCCTGGTCGAATGGCCGCCGACGAAATGGTCCGGGGGCGTGATCGGGGCGAAGTGTTCGCACGGATAGCGCAGAGGGGAGTCCGAGGATGCCGGCCAGCGATCATGACTGGCACAAACACGCGGCGGTCGCCATCCCGGCGGAGGGGTACTTCGAAATCGAGCGCGTTTGACTGCGCCGGCGAACCATCCCCGCTGTGACTTCGGCCGCGGCAGGTAGCCGCCGTCCGGGCCTGGAAACACCAGATCGGCCGGAACCCTGCCGTTGCACTGCTCCGACAGCTCGTCGAGAACGAACGTCGGCGCGGGCACCCAACGCGCCTGGCGCCCCTTCGTTGGCCCGACTGCGTGATTCACCCTCAACTGAAAGGCGTTCTCTGACAACGACAGCCGGCGACGTAGGAACCCCACATCACGATGCTTTTGGTCATCAGCGAACCCGGATTGATCGTGATGGTCGACGATAACGATGCCGGTGGTATCGCGACGTACACGCAGGCCGGGCATAACTGCGGCATGCACCTGCTGGGGACGTTGCTGCTGGTCCCTCGCGCCTGGCCCGGGTCCGCCTGCCGAGGGGCCACGACTTGAACACTGTCTTCCGAATGGCTGCCCGCCGTTTACCTATTGGCCGTAGCTGCTCGCGGCGACCGCAGCGTACGCTCTGCGGCCGAGCCGGTCAGACGACGAACGCCATACCCGCACATGGCATCGTGAGACCTGGTTCTCGTGCAGTCTGCTCGCGAGGGTCTGTCGCACAGCGTCGAGGAGGGACAAGCAAGTGAGCACATCAGGGACGGCGGCTGAACATGGCGGCGGGCAGCCGGTGATCCATCTCTCACAGCTGCTGCGTGCGCCGGTGCTGGCCCGCTCCGGCGAGGCTGTGAGCCGGGTGGAGGACGTGATCGTGCGGCTGCGTGGCGTCGATGAGTATCCGCTGGTGACCGGGATCGTGGCCGGGGTCGGCGGGCGGCGTGTCTTCATCGGCAGCGAATCGATTCACGAGTTCGCCCCGGAACGGGTTGTGTTGGCCAAGAACAAGGTTGACCTTCGCGGTTTTGAACGCCGCGACGGTGAGGTTTTGCTGCGCGCCGATCTGCTGGGGCACCGGCTGATCGATGTGGCCGCCGTGGAGCTGGTGCGCGCCTATGACGTCGAGCTGGAAGATACCGGCGCCGGGTGGGTGCTTGCGCGGCTGGACACTCGCCGCCCAGCAAGGTTTTTCGGGCTAATCAAGGCCTCCGGGGGCCATGCGCCCCGCGATTGGAAAGCGTTCGAGCCGCTAATCGGCCACGCCCAGTCCGATGCCCTGCGCCGTCCCTGGGGCCGGGTCGGGGGGTTCAAGCCCGCCGAGATCGCCGATCTCATCGAGGACGCCGATAAGGCCGAAGGCGGCGAGATCCTAGATCGGGTTCGCAGCGACCCGGAGTTGGAAGCCGACGTATTCGAGGAACTCGACCCCGAGAAGGCCAGCCGGCTGCTCGATGCCATGCCCGATGACGAAGTTGCCGCGCTGCTGGGCCGGATGCGCGCCGACGATGCCGCCGACGCGATCGCCGACCTGCGCCAGTCGCGGCGGCGGCGCGTGCTGGATCTGATGCCTGCCCCGCAGCGCATCAAGGTGATCACTCTGATGGGGTTCAACCCCGAGAGCGCCGGCGGGCTGATGAACGTCGACTTCGTCTCCTGCGCCGCCACCGCAACCGCGGTCCAGGCGCTGGCGCTGATCGCCGCCGCTCGGGGCATCCAGCCGGAGGCGCTACTAAAACTACATGTTCTCGATGAGAACAAGCGCCTCACCGGTGTGGTGTCAGTGATCGCCCTGTTGCAGGCCGAACCCAGCGAAAGTGTTGGGAACCTTATGGATTCCGACCCGGTGCGGGTCAGCGCCAACGCCGATCTGACCGACATCGCACTGTTGATGGCCGACTACAACCTCTACGCCATCCCCGTCGTCGACGAGCAGGACCGCGTGCTCGGGGTGGTCACCGTCGACGACGTGCTGGAGGCGACCATCCCGGAGGACTGGCGCCGCCGCGAACCCGCCCCCCGCCCCGTCCGCGAAGTCACCCAAGCAGGTGGGGACCGTAGGGCACCGGTGTCGGGAGGCGAGGCCCCATGACCTCCGGGGAGGACAACACGCCTGGGGCGCCGGTGGCCGAAGTTCACCAGTCCGCGCCGGCCCCGACGCCGCGCACCGCGGTGCTCGACACGGCGCACGTGGGTGATATCGAGGGCGCGTTCGGGCGCATCAGCATCGGCGAGACCGACCGTCCCCGGACGCTGAAGATCCGGCTGATGACTCTGCTGGCCATCGTCGGTCCCGGGATCATCGTGATGGTCGGCGATAACGATGCCGGTGGGGTTAGTACCTACGCCCAGGCCGGCCAGAATTACGGCTACTCCCTGCTGTGGGTGCTGCTGCTGTTGATCCCCGTGCTCATCGTCAACCAGGAAATGGTGGTCCGGCTCGGCGCGGTCACCGGGGTCGGGCACGCCCGGTTGATCAACGAACGCTTCGGCCGCGGCTGGGGCTGGTTTTCCGTCGGCGACCTGTTCCTGCTCAACTTCCTGACGATCGTCACCGAGTTCATCGGCGTCAGCCTGGCCGCCTACTACTTCGGCGTCTCGAAATACACCGTGGTGCCGGTCTCGGCGGCGGCGCTGGTGGCGATCATGGCAAGCGGCAGCTTCCGGCGGTGGGAGCGGGCCATGTTCGTCTTCATCGCCGTCACCCTGGCGCAGATCCCGATGCTGCTGATGTCGCACCCGCAGTGGGGGCATGCGGCGAAGTCGTTTGTGGTGCCTAGCATCTCGGGTGGCGTGAGCTCGGATGCGGTGTTGCTGATCATCGCCATTGTCGGCACCACTGTGGCACCCTGGCAGTTGTTTTTTCAGCAGTCGAACATCGTCGACAAACGCATCACGCCCCGGTTTATCGGCTATGAACGTGTCGACACGGTATTGGGGGCCCTCGTCGTGGTTGTTGGCGCCGCGGCGCTGGTGATGACCGGGGATTGGGCGGCGCGGTCGACCAGCACCGCGGGTAATTTCATCGACGCCGGCTCGATCGCCCACTTGCTCGGCCAACACCGCGGTGTGCTCGGCTCGTTGTTCGCGATCGTGCTGATGGACGCCTCCATCATCGGCGCGGCCGCGGTGACCCTGGCGACCAGCTACGCCTTCGGCGATGTCTTCGGCCTGAAACACTCGCTGCACCGCGGTTTCGCCGACGCAAAACAGTTCTACCTGTCCTACACGGCAATGGTGGTGTTGGCCGCGGCGATCGTGCTGATCCCAGGAGCCCCGCTCGGTTTGATGACCACCGCGGTGCAGGCCCTTGCCGGCCTGCTGTTGCCCAGCGCCAGCGTATTTTTGCTGCTGTTGTGCAACGACCGGGAAGTGTTGGGGCCCTGGATCAATCGGCCCTGGCTCAACTGGGTTGCCGGGCTGATAGTCGGCACCCTGCTGCTGCTCTCGGGGATCCTGATGGCCACCACCTTGTTCCCCGACCTCAACGTCGTCACGGTCGCCGGGTACTTGGCTCTGGCAATGGTCATACTCGGCGTCGCCGCGATGCCGGTGCTGCGTTGGTTGGCCCGCCGCCAACCCGCACCGCCGGCGCCACAATTCCCGGCGCGCCCCGTCGACCGCAACACCTGGCGGATGCCGCCCCTGGCATTGCTAGAGCCGGTCACGTGGTCGCCTGGGACCCGGCTCGGCATGATCGCCTTGCGCAGCTACCTGGTTATCGGCGCGCTGCTGCTGGTGGTCAAAGCCGTCGAGCTCAGCCGCGGGTAGCATTCGCGAACCCTGGAAATGCTCTTCGGCTATCTCCGGTTCGACCAGATCTGCAAGAGATAACCTTCCGTCAATGATGCGCGTCGCGATCGTGGGTGGTGGAGCTGCGGGCGTGCTCGCCGCGATACATCTCCGCCGGAGCAAACCAGAAGCGCAGATCACTTTGATCGACGCGTCCGGTCGTCCCGGCACCGGAGCGGCGTACGGCACCAATGACCCGACCCACTTGTTGAACGTTCCTGCGCAGCGCATGTCTGCATGGCCAGACGATCCCGATCACTTCTGCCGTTGGCTCGACGAACGAGCTGTCGCGCCGGTGGATAGCTTCGCACCTCGTCTTGCATACGGCCGCTACCTGCAAGAACAACTCGCAGTCGCCGACGTGCGGATCGAGACCGCCGAGGTTGTCGGGTTGGTGCCGGGCGCGCCCGCGCGCGTGGCGCTGAACGATGGGCGTTCGTTATCGGCCGACGCCGTTGTGCTCGCGTCTGGGCGCCCCGAAGGTGGCATGCCCGACTCGTTGGAACGCGCCTTCGCTCCGGTGTTGGACGCAGGCGCCGACGGCAAGGTTGTGGTGGATCCATGGGCGCCCGGCGCGCTCGCGGCTCTTGGTGCGCGTCGGCCCGCGAGAGTCTTGGTGATCGGTTCGGGACTCACGGGCGTTGATGTCGCGCTGCATCTCATTGCGCGCGGCGCCACGGTCACGCTGCTATCCCGTAACGGCGCGCTCCCGCGCCGATTCCGCGCCACCGGCGCGCCGACAGAGTTGCCTAACCTCGATGCACTCGCTGCCGAGGTCTCGCTCGAGCAATTACGCACCGCGCTCGCTGCGGATCTCGCGCAGGCCCGCGAAGCCGGTTCGGATTGGCGGCAAGTGATCGACGCACTGCGGCCGCGTACGGCCCGGCTGTGGCGGTCGTTGGGGTGGGAAGACCAGCGCCGGTTCCTGCGCGAGGACTTGCGGCAGTGGGACGTGCTTCGCCACCGCATGCCGCCCACGATTGCCGATGCGATTCATGCCGCGATCGACAGTGGCCAACTGAACATCGAGGCGGGCGAGGTCGCCGATGTGTCGCTGCGCGGCAGTGGCGTTGAACTGGTTGTGACAACGAGCGACGGATCGGTGCGTCGGCGCGGTGACGCGGTGGTCGTTGCTGCCGGCGCCGCGTGGGATCGGCGATCCCTGCATCGCTCCGCGCTCTGGGCGAACTTGTTGGCCACAGATGTCGCATCGCTGCACCCGTGCGGCGTAGGCGTGCGACTCGATGCGAACGGCTACCTCATCGACGGGGCCGGGGGCACGGTCCCGGACATCGTGTGTCTTGGATCGATCCGCCAGGGTGAGGAGTGGGAGACCACTGCGATCCCCGAAATCCGTGCCCAAGCGGCTGCTATCGCGGAGCTGCTCGCCGACGACACGCGCGAGCGTCCGGCGCGGGCGCCCAGTCTCATCACGAGTGCGCAGGAATTGAGTGGTGCGCCTGCTTGGTATGCCGAGGGTGTGCGTCGCCTGCTCGCCGTCCAAGACGGCGCGTCGGTCGCCTTCGCTGCCGCGGTCGCGGAAGATCCGCACCATGCGCGTGCGCACGTCGCGCTCGCGATGATTGCCACCGAGCGGCCCGACCGCGCGGGCGGCCCTGACGCAGTCACCGGCCACCTCGCGCGAGCGCGCGAGGCGCTTGCACATGGGAGCGACGAAGACCGCAGCCACGTCGAGGCCATCGCGACGTGGTGCGAGAAGGGAAACGTGGCGGGCACCGACGCGCTCATCGACCATCTCGACCGCGTCCCTGACGATGCAGTCGCATTGCTTGTGCTCGCGCCGTCGATTGCGTTCGCAGGGGCTGGCGACGCGTTGCCGGACGCGTGGCAGTACGTCGAGCGGTTCACTGGCGTGCACGGCGAGGCGCCTTGGTATCTCGGCTTGCGCGCCTACGGCCGAACGGAGCAGGGCCTCTGGTACGACGCGGCCGACCTGGCTGACGCCGCACTCGAACTCGATCCAGGCAACGGCAACGCCGCGCATGCGCTGACGCACGTGCACTACGAGACCGACGCGCATGGAGCCGGACTGAAATGGCTGACGGACTGGATCCCGAACGACGGCAGCACGCAGCGTTACCTCCCGCACTTTCAGTGGCACGCAGCGCTGCACGAGCTAGCGATGGGCGACGCGGCTGCCGCCGCGCGTCGGTACGCCGCGTTCCTCGCGCCGCCCCGTTCGAAGGACGTGCGCTGTCTCGTCGATGCCGGTTCGCTCGCATGGCGGGCGCGCCTGCATCCGGACTGGGTTACTCCACCTGATCCGATGCCCGTGCTCGCCGAGGCCGGCTGCCTTGCCTATGCGCCCCAAACGCCGTTTATCGCGTTCCACGCGTTGCTGGTGCTGGCCGCAGCGAATGATCCGGCCGCGATCCGCGCGATCAATGTTCCGGGCGCGACCGATGCGCAGGCAACGACGTTGCGTCTCATCGGCGAAGGTCTTATTGCGTTGACGGAGGGTGAGCCGCGCGCCGCGCTCGACTATCTCCTCGAATCGCTCGCCGGGCTTGCGTCGATTGGCGGTAGTCGCGTGCAACAAGAAGTGGTCCTCGAAACGGCGTTGGCCGCGATGCTCCAACTCGGTGCGCCGGGTCAAGCAGCGCGGCTCTTGTCGCGACATCGCGCTGCGCCCGGGCCGCAAGTGACCCGCGGCGCCGTCAACTGACCCGGTGATCTTGTAGCCGAATGCCGCGCGCTTGCTTTCTCCGTGAACGAAAAGTTTTGATTTTCAGTCATTTCGCTGGTCTGTTGCGCAGATTGCGCCGACGCCGTTGCCGGCACGCTTTAATGGGTTGATGGACCTGATGTCGCCCACCGACGCGGTTTTTCTGATGACGGAATCGCGCGAGCACCCCATGCACGTCGGCGGGTTGCAGCTGTTCGAGCCGCCGGCGGGCGCCGGACCGGAATTCGCCCGGGAAGCCTATGACGCCCTGGTCGCCAACATCGATTTCCAGCCCACCTTCCGTAAGCGGCCCGCGAGGCTACTCGGCGGGATCGGCAACGTCGCGTGGGCCTACGACGACGCGAAAGACGTCGACATCGACTATCACGTGCGGCGCTCGGCGTTGCCGTCGCCGGGGCGGGTCCGCGAGCTGCTCGAGTTGACCTCGCGGCTGCATAGCAGCCTGCTCGATCGGCATCGCCCGCTGTGGGAAGCCCACTTCGTCGAGGGGTTGAACGACGGCCGGTTCGCCCTCTACAGCAAGACCCACCACTCGTTGATCGACGGTGTTTCCGTGCTTAAGCTGATGCAGCGCACGTTGTCGACCGATCCCGATGATCCAGAGCTGCGGGCGGTTTGGAGCCTGCCCCGACGCAGGCGCAGTTCGGCCAGCCGGTCCCGATGGCAGACACTGAGACAGGTGGCGGGATCTGTTGCGGCGTTTGGTCCTTCGACGTTGTCGCTGGCCCGTGCAGCGCTGGTGGAACAGCAACTGACCTTGCCGTTCGCCGCGCCGCGGACCATGCTCAACGTTCCCATCGGCGGTGCGCGCCGGTTCGCGGCGCAGTCGTGGTCGCTGGACCGGTTCAAGAGCGTCAAGCGGGCCGCCGGGGTGACCGTCAACGATGTCGTCCTGGCGATGTGCGCCGGAGCTTTGCGCCACTATCTGCTGGATCTGCATGCGCTGCCCGATACACCACTGATCGCGATGGTCCCGGTGAGTCTGCGTACCGCAGAGGAGGCCGACAGCGGCGGCAACATGGTCGGCAGCATCTTATGCAACCTGGCCACCGACGTGGAGGATCCGGCGAAGCGGCTCGAGACGATCAGCGCATCGATGCGAGGCAACAAAAAGGTTTTCTCCGAACTGCCTCGGCTACAAGCGTTTGCGTTGTCGGCTTTTCTGATCGCGCCGCTGGGTCTGGCCGCGGTCCCGGGATTCGTCTCGTCGGCGCCGCCACCGTTCAACATCGTCATCTCGAACGTGCCGGGCCCAACCGAGCCGATGTACTGGGGCGGCGCCCGGCTCGACGGCAACTATCCGTTGTCGATTGCGCTGGACGGGCAGGCGTTGAACATCACGTTGGTCAACAACGCCGGCAACATCGATTTCGGCTTGGTCGGCTGCCGGCGAAGTGTGCCGCACCTGCAGCGGCTGCTCGGTCACCTGGAAAGCTCGCTGAAAGATTTGGAACGCGCGGTCGGAGTGTGAGCCCCAAGCCCAAGCTCAGCGCGGGTTTGCTGCTGTATCGGGTGCGCGACGAGACTGTCGAAGTCCTGGTCGGTCATCCGGGCGGGCCGTTTTGGACTCGCAAGGACGACGGCGCCTGGTCGATCCCGAAGGGCGAATACACCGACGGCGAAGACCCGTGGGCGGCCGCGCAGCGTGAATTCGAAGAGGAGGTGGGGTTGGCGCCGCCGGCCGGGCCGCGCATCGAGTTTCCACCGATCAAGCAACCCAGCGGCAAGGTCGTCACCGCGTTCGCCGTTCAGGGTGATCTCGACCTCGCCGACGCGCACAGCAATACCTTCGAACTCGAATGGCCCAGGGGGTCCGGGCGGATTCAGGTTTTCCCCGAGGTCGACCGGGTGGGCTGGTTTCCCGTAGCGCAGGCCAGGACCAAGCTGCTGAAAGGCCACCGTCCGTTTCTGGATCGATTGATGGCACACCCGAGCTTGGCCGGTTTGCGCGAGGGCTCGTGAACCTGGCGTATCTTCACACTCATGCAGACGCTGCGAACACCTGACGAGCGGTTCACGGACTTACCTGAATTCCCTTATACCCCAGGCTATTGTGAGGTTTCAGACGACGACGGCGGCAGCCTGCGGATGGCCTGGGTACAAGACGGCCCAAACGATGCCGACCCGGTGCTCATGCTGCACGGCGAGCCGTCCTGGTCCTTCCTGTACCGGAAGATGATCCCGGTGTTGGTCGCGGCCGGGCACCGGGTGGTCTGCCCCGACTTGGTCGGCTTCGGTCGTTCGGACAAGCCGACTCGCCGTGAAGACCACACCTACGCGCGCCATGTCGAGTGGGTGCGGGCGCTGGCTTTCGACGTCCTGGACCTGGATCGGGTGACCCTGGTGGGGCAGGACTGGGGCGGGCTGATCGGGTTGCGGCTAGCCGCCGAGCATCCCGAACGCTTCAGCGGGCTGGTCGTCGCCAACACCGGCTTGCCCACCGGCGACATCCCGATGCCGGAGATCTGGTGGCAATTCCGGAAGGCGATCCAGAGTGCACCGTCTATCGACGTCGGTCGCTTCGTGCAGGGCGGCTGTCGTCGGCCGATGAGCGACGAGGTCCGGGCGGGCTACGACGCGCCATTTCCCGACGACACGTACAGTGCCGCACCGCGTGCCATGCCCGGCCTGCTTCCGACGTCACCGGATGATCCCGCGGCGCCGGCCAACCGTTCAGCGTGGGCGAAGCTCTGCGCGAGTTCGACGCCGATGCTGGTCGCTTTCAGCGACGGCGACCCGATCACCGGCGGCATGGCGCCGATCTTTCAGCGCGAGATGCCGGGCGCACAGGGGATCGAACACCCGGTGGTGCGCGATGCCGGGCACTTTCTGCAGGAAGACGCCGGCGAAGAACTCGCCGCCTACATCGTCGACTTCTTGCGCAGCTGATCGCGACAGCGTCAGCACGACACCTTGATGGTGAATGTCTCGGCCGTCAGTTCGATCGGTTTCGCGGTGTTGAAACCCAGAGCGGCGCCGGTGATGTGGTAGGTGGGACCGGTCATGGTGACGGTCGCCTCGCCCTGCAGTTCGCGCTCGTAGGAGCCGGTGAAGCCGTCGAGATTATGGAACCGCACGAACTCGGCCTTCAGGCGGTTGGCATTGGACAGCATCGCACTCACGCCCGACGTTTCAAGCTTGGTCTTGATCGTTGTCATCCAGTCGATCGATTCGCAGCGCACCGCGTATGTGGTGCCCACGTCCTTCCCGTGGACGCTGACCACAGCGGTACCGGGCGGCAACACTCCGGGTCTGGGCGATGCAGCCTTACCCGATGAGCAGCCGACGGCAACCCCGATCACCAGCATCGCCGTGGCCGCAACGGAGATCCCGTTTTCCACAGGTCGAAACCTAACGCCATGCGTGCGCGGTTGCATCTTCGTTTCCGCACGACCGTAGCTACCTGCAATTTCTTTGACGCCTGCACAATACAAACATGTCTGCCACGTCGAGTGTCGCCGGGCCGCAGGAACTCCTGCTGCAACTACTGGACCCGGCCAACCGGGCCGACCCGTATCCGGTGTACCGGCAGTTCCGCGACCGCGGCCCGATGCAGCTGCCGGAAACCAACCTCACCGTCTTTTCGGCCTATCGCGACTGCGACGAAGCACTGCGGCACCCGTCTTCCTCGAACGACCGGCTCAAGTCGACCTTGGCGCAACGTCTGCTGGCTGATAGTGCGACTCCGCGCCCGATGGGAGCTGCCAGTTTCCTGTTTCTTGATCCGCCTGATCACACCCGACTGCGCAAACTGGTGAGCAAGGCGTTCGTGCCCAAGGTGGTCAACGAGCTGCGACCGGACATCACTGAACTGGTCGACGGATTGCTCGACCACATCGCCGAGCGGGGACGGTTCGACGTCATCAGTGATCTGGCCTACCCGCTGCCGGTGGCGGTCATCTGCCGACTGCTGGGAGTTCCGCTGGAGGACGAGCCGGGGTTCAGCCGTGCGTCGGCGCTGCTCGCGCAGGCGCTCGACCCGTTCTTCGCGGTCACCGGCGAGCCGGCCGAAGGTCTACAGGAGCGCATTCGCGCCGGTCAGTGGCTGCGGGAATACCTGCACGACCTGATCGAACAACGCCGCTCGCAACCCGGCGACGATCTGATGTCGCGGTTGATCGCGGTGGAGGAATCCGGCGATCAGCTGACCGCGGATGAGATCGTCGCGACGTGCAACCTGCTGCTGATCGCCGGACACGAGACGACCGTGAACTTGATCGCCAACGCGATCTTGGCGATGTTGCGTCACCCCACCCAGTGGGCCGCGCTGGGCGCCGACGCAGATCGCGCTCCGGCGGTCACCGAGGAAACGCTGCGCTACGACCCGCCCGTGCAGTTGGTGGTCCGAATCGCCGCTGACGACATGACGATTGGCGACACCACGGTAGTCAAAGGCGATTCCATGATGCTGCTGCTGGCCGCAGCTCAGCATGACCCCAACCAGTTTCAGCGGCCAGAGACCTTCAATCCGGATCGAGAAGCATTCCAGCACTTGGCATTCGGACGAGGTCTGCACTACTGCCTGGGCGCTCCGCTGGCTCGGCTGGAGGCGGCTGTCGCGCTGTCGGCGGTGACGGCACGCTTCCCTGAAGCGCGCCTCGAGGGTGAACCGGTCTACAAGCAGAATGTGACGCTGCGCGGGTTGTCGACGCTGTCCGTCGCGGTCTAACCCTCGCCCGGGCCGAGACCGGGGACGATGTCGCCGAGCCTGAAGGTGACTGGGGTTTCCAGCTGGGCGTAGGTACATGACCCGGGTTCGCGGTCGGGGCGCCAGCGGTTGAATTGTGCGGTGTGGCGAAACCGTTCGCCTTCCATGTGGTCGTAGCGAACCTCCACCACCCTTTCGGGCCGCAACGGTACGAACGACAGGTCTTTGCCCGCGTTCCAGCGGGAGAACTCGTTCTTGCGCGGTGTGCGTTCGCCCGCCTCGTGAGCGGCCCAGTTCCACGGGTGATCTTCGAAGCTGGTCACCAACGGCTGCAGCTCAGTGAATAGTCGGTGCCGCTCGGCCATCGGAAAAGCACCGATGACGCCCACCGATGCGAGCGTGCCGTCGTCCTTGTAGAGACCTAACAGCAGCGAGCCGATCACCTCGCCGCCCGACTTGTGCACTCGATAACCGGCGACCACGCAGTCCGCGGTGCGCTCGTGCTTGATCTTGAACATCACGCGCTTGTCCGGCTGATATGTGATTCCCAGTGGCTTGGCGACGACGCCATCGAGGCCGGCTCCCTCGAACTCGTCGAACCAGCGCTGCGCGATCGCCAGATCGGTTGTCGCGGGTGTGACGTGGATCGACGGGCCGGACCTGTTCAACGCGTCGACCAGCGCTGCGCGGCGTTCGGAAAATGGTCGCCCGGTGTAGTCGTCATCGCCGAGGGCGAGCAGGTCGAAGGCGATGAAGGCGGCCGGTGTCTGCTCGGCGAGCATCCGCACCCGTGAATCGGCCGGGTGGATGCGTTGTTGCAGAGCCTCGAAGTCCAAGCCGTGGTCGGTGGCGATGACGATCTCGCCGTCGATCACGCAGCGCTTCGGCAACTCGACCTGGGCCGCCGCGACCAGTTCGGGAAAATAGCGGGTCATCGGCCGCTCGTTACGGCTGCCCAGCTCCACCTGATCGGTGTCGCGGAAGCAGATCGAGCGGAATCCATCCCATTTGGGCTCATACGATGCGTCCGCCGGGATCGATGGAACCGATTTGGCCAGCATCGGCGAAACCGGCGGCATCACGGGTAAGTCCATGACTTCATTGTGGCGTCCGGCATGCTGGAATCCAGATATGGCTGCTGCAGCGGAGGAACTCGACGTCGACGGCATCGCGGTGCGACTGTCCAACCCGGACAAGGTGTATTTCCCGAAGCTGGGTTCGAACGGCACCAAGCGACGGCTCGTAGAGTACTACCTCGCCGTCGCGGGTGGTCCGATGCTGGCCTCGTTGCGGGACCGCCCGACGCATTTGCAGCGCTTCCCCGACGGCATCGACGGCGAGGAGATCTATCAGAAGCGGATACCGCAGCACCATCCCGACTACCTGGAGACCTGCCGGGTGACGTTTCCGTCGGGAAGGACCGCCGACGCGCTGAAGGTGACTCACCCGGCCGCCATCGTGTGGGCTGCGCAGATGGGCACGATCACCCTGCATCCGTGGCAGGTGCGTTGCCCGGATACCGAGCACCCCGACGAGCTGCGTATCGACCTGGATCCGCAGCCGGGTACCGGTTTCGCGGAAGCACGAGCCGTCGCCGTCGACGTGTTGCGGCCACTGCTCGACGAGCTCGGGCTAATCGGTTTTCCCAAGACGTCCGGCGGTCGCGGCGTCCACGTGTTCCTGCGGATCAAAACGGATTGGGATTTCATCGCGGTACGCCGTGCCGGCATCGCGCTGGCCCGCGAGGTGGAGCGTCGTGCACCGGATGCGGTGACGACTTCGTGGTGGAAGGAAGAACGGGGCGCGCGCATCTTCATTGACTTCAATCAGAACGCCCGCGACCGCACCTTCGCCTCGGCCTACTCGGTGCGGCGCACTGCGATCGCGACGGTGTCGACGCCGCTGACGTGGGACGAGCTGGCAAGCGCAAACCCCGACGACTACACCATCGCGACGGTGGCCGATCTGTCGGCCCACCGCGACGACCCGTGGGCCGATATCGACTCGATCGACCAGTCGATTGCGCCGCTGCTGGACATGGCCGCGGCGGATGAAGAGCGCGGGCTCGGCGATTTGCCCTACCCGCCTAATTACCCGAAGATGCCGGGCGAGCCCAAACGCGTTCAGCCGAGCCGGGATACGGATCGCAAGAAGGAGCGCTAGAGCCGACCCGCTACGAACGTCGCGGCTTGGTTGGTCGCGTCGGGGACGTACCCAAGGTGCGCGAGCATGTTCCCGCCGTCGGCGCAGATCATGTCGTCGGGAAGGCAGATGTCGATTGTCTTCGGACGGTAGGCCGGGCTGATCGCCGGGATCTGGTTGTCCGACAACTGCTTTGCGTACGTGCTGGCGGGATTGCCGAAGAGGGCGACCGCAGCGACGTGATTGGCGACCTGCGGCGGTATCCGGTTGGACGTTATATCGACCACACCCGCGCCCTGCGAATATCCACCGAGCACCATCTTGGTGTTCGGGCAGCTCGCAACCATGCTCTGGACGTGGGCGCCCGCATCACCGGCACCGGCCATCGCGCTGTTGACGTAATCGCTGGTCGCCGGGTAGTTGACCGGGTAGACGTCTACGGAACGCCCGGGAAGCTGCGCAGTAAGAGAGTCGATGAAGGCCTGGCCGGCCCCGCCGGGGCCGACGGGCTCGCCGGTGCCGCGAGCGAACACCACCTCGGCGTCCGGACATTGATCAGCAGTGGCAACACGAATCCCGCCAGGAGCGCTGAACAGGGTCAAAATCATCAGCGGTGCAATAGCTACGATAGCTACGATGCGACCGATGCTGCGTCTAGTCATCTCTAAATGCTGCCATCCTTTTGACCCGCCGGGCTCGCTATAGGTAATAGCATCACGGTCATGATCGCATCGCGGCGTGGCGATGCGGCTCTACCAAGAGCTGCGGGCGTAACACAGTGACACAAGCGTCTCTGCTTCAAGCCGACAGCGGCTTGCCGCGCGGTGTCCGCGGCGCCGCCGATCCGCGTTTCGCAAACGTGATCAAGCTGTTCGCCGGGCTTTTTCCCGGGCGCCGGTTCGGTGGCGGGACGCTCTCCGTCTACATCGAAGGCCGACCGGTCGTCGACGTCTGGACGGGTTGGTCGGACCGGGCCGGCGAGGTGCCGTGGACGGCCGACACCGGCGCGATGGTGTTCTCCGCGACCAAGGGAGTCGCATCCACGGTGATTCACCGGCTCGTCGACCGCGAGCTGCTGTGCTACGACACGCCGGTTGCTGACTACTGGCCGGACTTCGGGGCCAACGGGAAAGCTGACATCACCGTCCGCGACGTCCTGCGGCATCGATCCGGACTGTCGCATCTCAAGGGTGTCAGCAAGACGGAATTGATGGATCACCGCCTCATGGAGGAGCGGCTGGCCGCCGCCCCGGTCGACCACCTGCGGGGCGCCCCGGCGTATCACGCGCTGACCTACGGCTGGCTGCTGTCCGGTCTGGCCCGGGCGGTGACGGGCATGGGCATGCGAGAGCTGATCCGCACCGAGCTGGCGTCTCCGCTCAACACCGACGGGCTGCATCTCGGTCGACCTCCGGCCGACGCGCCGACCAAGGTCGCGGAGATTCTGGCCCCGCAGAGCAACCGGCCCAATCCGCTGTTCGACTTCGTCGCGCCCAGGGTCGCCGGTCTACCAATCTCGGGCGCCTTAGGTGCGATGTACTTCCCGGGCATCAAATCCCTTGTGCAGGGCGATATCCCGTTTCTCGACGGCGAGGTGCCCGCTGCCAATGGCGTGGTCACCGGGCGCGCACTGGCCAAGATGTACGCCGCACTGGCCAACAACGGCCGCATCGACGGAACACAGTTCCTCTCGTCGGAGTTGGTGGAAGGCTTGACGGGCAAGCCGCGGGTGCTCCCCGACCTGAACATGATGGTGCCGATGCCGTTTCACCTCGGCTATCACGAGTCGCCGATTCCCGGCATGCTGAAGGGGTTCGGCCATATCGGTCTAGGTGGAACCCTCGGGTGGGCTGATCCGCAGACGGCCAGCGCGTTCGGTTTCGTGCACAACCGGTTGTTGACGCCGATGGTGTTCGACATGGCGTCGTTCGCCGGCTTGGCTCGTCCGCTGCGCAATGCCATCACCGCCGCCCGTCACGCCGGCCCTCTGGAGGTGCCGCAGTTCGGCGCAACCTATGGCCAACCCCGACAGCGGAAGCGCGCGGTATCGGGGAGGCGTTAGGCCTCAATGCGGGCTTGCCCCGGGAAAAATCCGCATCGGAAGTCCGCGGCTCTAGGCGTTTCCGCTGATGTTTTGCGGTCGTGGTGGCCGCATGCTGGCTAGCATGAGCGAGATTGATCCACGCGCGGACGCACCGCTGGTGGACTGTAGCGAGTTGGGCGTGAGCGGGCTTTTGCCGACGGGCACGGTGACGTTGCTGTTGGCCGACGTCGAGGGCTCCACACGGCTGTGGGACACCCAGCCCAAGCAGATGACCGCGGCGTTCGCGCGCCTAGATCGAGCGCTCTCGGATCTGGTGGTCGCTCATGGCGGTGTGCGCCCGGTGGAGCAGGGTGAAGGCGACAGCTTTGTCGTGGCATTTGCGCGGGCCAGCGATGCGGTGGCGTGTGCGTTGGAACTGCAGCGGGCGCCGCTGGCGCCGATCAGCTTGCGAATTGGCGTGCACACCGGCGAGGTGCAGTTGCCGGATGACGACAATTACATCGGCCCCACCATCAACCGGACGGCGCGGTTGCGCAATCTGGCCCACGGCGGTCAGACGGTGCTGTCGGGTACGGCCGAGGCGTTAGTTGTCGACGCGCTGCCCGCCCGGAACGCGTCGTGCAACTGTGCCATCCCGACTTGCGCAACGACTTCCCGCCGCTGAACACAGCTAAAAATGTTGCTGGGCATAATCTTCCGTCGCAATTCACGAGCTTTGTCGGCCGTGGCCCGCAGCTGACCGAGGTGCGCAAGCTGTTGACGGAAAGCCGGCTGGTCACCCTGACCGGAGCCGGTGGGTAGGCAAGACGCGCCTTGCGGTGCAAGTCGGGAACCAGCTGGCGGACGACTATGCCGATGGGGTCTGGTACGTGGATCTGGCGCCGATCGCCGACCCCGATCTGGTGCCTGTCACGGCCGCCCGCGCGCTGCACCTCACCCACGTCTACACCAAACTCGGCCTGAGCTCCCGCGTGCAGCTCGCCCAGGAAGCAGCCCGCCACGCCTGAAACGCAGGGCTTCCCGGCTATTGGTCGTCTAACAGCCGTAGCGGGTGCAGGCCGTCGACCGCGCCGACGAACGGCGGGTGGATGCTATAGCCCAGCATGCGGCGGATGTCATCGGAAACCGTTCGAGCGATCTCGCGCGACACCGAGAGGGTGAAGGCCTCCATTGGTCGCAGCCACGGTTCGCAGTATTGCGCGGTGACGGCAAGGCGGTCGCGGGCGGTGGTGTTGGCGCCTCCGCCGTGCCAAAGGGTGCCCACGAAGAACACACAAGAGCCGGCGGGCATCACGACTGGTAGCGGATGATCATCCGGGCCCGGTCGCCGCTTGGCCCAGCGGTGGCTGCCCGGGTACAGCACCGTCGCGCCGTTGTCGGCGGTGAAGTCGTCGATCGCCCATATCGTCGCGGCCGCCAACGGCGCCCGCGGACGGGGAATCGGGTAGAAACCGTCGTCATGATGAGCCAGCTGCGCGGCCTCTCCGGGCTGAATACTGATGGCCTGCAACGCCGAAAGCAGGTAGTTGGGCATCAGCAACCGATCGAGCACCGCCAGCACCCGCGCGTGATCGACAAGCCGGTCGCACACCCGCGTCCTGCTCAGCACGCTGTAGATGCGCTGGGTACGCCGCCCCTCGAAAGAGTTGCGTCCCGTGTGGCCGAGCCACGGAGTTACTACGTCACGGATCTGCCGGCACTCCTCGGCAGTGAGCAGGTTCTCCCAAATGACGTAGCCCTCGCGGTCCAGCGCCGCCATATCGGCCTCGACAATCGCCGGGTCGACCGAGGCGCCGCCGCTCGATGTCCACTTATACCGCTGCGCCAGATCGCCCCTGAGGTCCTCCAGCGTTGTGACGGACTCGTCGTCGATGTTCATCTGTGCTCGTCCTTATCCGCTATGAACACACCCTAAGCCGAGTTCGACTCAGACCACAGTGAATCGGCCGATCCCTAACTCCGCCAACAACCCCGCCGTCAGCCGCCTTGCGCCCTATCCTGACAGGACGGGGGCTAAGCGGCGGAGGGTCGGATGACGGCCGTGGCAGCATGCCGCGCGTGTGGCGCCGAACTCCTCGAGAACGCGCGCTTCTGTCACGCATGCGGTGCACCGGCTGCCCAAGTCGATACCCATGCGGAGTACAAGCAGGTGACGGTGTTGTTCGCCGATGTGGTGCATTCGATGGATATCGCCACTGCGGTCGGTTCGGAGCGGCTACGCGAGATCATGGCCGAACTGGTGGACCGCTTCTCGGCCGCAGTACAACGCTGTGGCGGCACGTTAGACAAATTCACCGGAGACGGCATCATGGCCGTGTTCGGAGCGCCGACTGCATTGGAGGATCACGCTTTTCGTGCGTGCCTGGCGGCGTTGGATATTCAGGATGAAACCCAACGTTTTGCCGCGGAGGTGGAGGGTCGCGACGGCGTCACGCTGCAGCTGCGAGTGGGCCTGAACTCCGGTCAAGTGATCGCCGGCGAGGTCGGTTCGGGTGCTTTAGGTTACACCGCCGTCGGTGAGCAGGTCGGCATGGCGCAACGGATGGAATCGGTCGCTCCGCCGGGTGGGGTAATGCTCAGCGGGTCGACAGCGCGACTTGTTGATGGCGCTGCGACTCTCGGCGAATCTGAGCTGGTCCAGATCAAGGGTGCCGATGAAGGCGTGCCTGCCCGCCGCTTGCTGGGCATCGGAGACCAGCATCGCGCCGTCAGGCACACTGAGTCGAATCTGGTCGGTCGGCGGTGGGAGATGTCCGCCGTTGAAGGCGTGTTGGACCACGCAGTCGACGGCCACGGCGTAGTGGTCGACGTGGTCGGACCACCCGGCATCGGCAAGAGCCGTCTGGTGCGCGAGGTCGCCGCGATGGCCGCCGCCCGGGGTGTCGACGTGTTCACCGCCTTCTGCGAGTCACACACCAGCCAGGTCCCCTTCCATGCCGTGGCACGGCTGCTGCGCGCGGCAACCGGCGTCGAGGGTCTTGACGGACAGACCGCTCGCGATCGAGTGCGCGACCGGGTGCCCGACGCAGACCCCGAGGACCTGCTGCTGTTTGATGACCTGTTGGGCATCGCCGACCCGAATGTGCCGTTACCGGCAATTGATCCCGATGCCCGGCGGCGGCGGTTAACCGTACTGGTGAATGCCGCCGCGTTGGCCCGCGAAAGCCCGGCGGTCTATGTCGTTGAGGACGCGCACTGGATCGATGAGGTCAGCGAGTCGATGCTGGCCGAGTTCCTCACTGTGATCCCGCAGACGCCCTCGCTGGTGCTGGCCACCTACCGACCCGAGTACGAGGGGGCGTTGGCTCGGGTACATGGTGCTCAAACCATCGCTCTTGCGCCGCTGAGTGATTCAGAAACCGCGGCACTGGTCTCGGGGCTGCTCGGCAAGGACCCCTCGAATGACGCGCTGGGCCAGACGATCGCCGAGAGGGCCGCCGGGAACCCGTTCTTCGCCGAGGAGATCGTGCGCGAACTGGCCGAGCGCGGCGTGCTGCAGGGACAGACCGGCGCATACGTATCGACCGCAGATGTCAGTGAGGCCAAGGTGCCTGCCACCTTGCAGGCGACCATCGCCGCTCGCATCGACCGACTCGAGCCGAACGCGAAACGCACGCTGAGCGCAGCGGCAGTGCTCGGCTCGCGGTTCACCCTCGACCTGCTGACCGCGCTGGGGGTTGAAGCTGTCGTTGATGATCTGCTGGCCGCTCACCTCATCGATCAGGTCCGCTTCACTCGGCGACCCGAGTATGTGTTCCACCATCCGCTGATCCGCACGGTGGCCTACGAATCACAACTGAAATCGGATCGCGCCGAGCTGCACCGGCGCGTGGCGGGCGCGATCGAATCACGTGACCAGGCGGCGGCAGAGGAGAACGCGGCCCTGATCGCCGAACATCTCGAAGCCGCCGGTGATCTGCACGCCGCCTACGGCTGGCACATGCGCGCCGCGAGTTGGGCGACCAACCGCGACATCAACGCTGCCCGCCTGAGCTGGGAGCGCGCCCGGAACATCGCTGACGCATTACCCGCCGTTCACCCCAACCGGGCAGCTATGCGCATCGCCCCGCGCACCATGTTGTGCGGGATCGCCTTTCGAGTCCATGTGAACGTGGCTGGCGGCCGCTTCGATGAATTGCGGGAGTTGTGCACCGCCGCCGGGGACAAGGCGTCGCTGGCCATCGCCATGGCCGGGCTGGTGATGGATCACGCGTTCCAGGATCGGGTGCGCGAGGCGTCGCGGCTGGCCTCCGAAGCGATGGCCCTCATCGAGTCGCTCGACGATCCGACCTTGACGGTGGGGCTATCCGTGCCGCTGGTCTACGCCAAGGGCGAGAGCACCGAGTGGTCTGACGTGCTGCGGTGGTCACAAAGGGTCATTGACCTGGCCGACGGTGACCCGTCTAAAGGCGACTTCCTTGTCGGGTCTCCGTTAGCGGTCGCCTTTGCGACGCGGGCTATGGCCCGTTATTGGCTGGGTCGTCACGGATGGCGCGACGACCTGCGCCACGGCCTGGCCATGGCCCGCAGCGCCGACCCCATGTCCTACGCCTCGGTCGTCGCCTACGTCTACCTGGCGGGGATACCCTACGGCGTGCTGACGGCCGACGATTCGGCGGTGCGCGAGATCGAGGCTGCCCTGCGGGTTGCCGAACGATCTAGTGATGACCACGCGTTGACCCTCGCCCGGATGACGCTGGGCGTTGCGCTGGTGCACCGCCAAACCGATGCGGAGCGTGACCGCGGACAGAAGCTGCTGGCCGAGGTCGGCGACGTGTTACACAACCTGAGCGAGTTACCGATCGTCAAGGTGTACATGGCACGGGAGAGGGCTCGGCGTGGGGATCGCAATGACGCGATACCGCTCATGCGCGCCGCCGTCGACCATCTCTTCCGCGAGGGACGGCTGCCGGGGTGGGGCGTTCCTGCGACCGGTGTTCTGGTGGAGACACTGCTCGCTCGCGGAGGCGAGGATGATGTGGCCGACGCCGAGGCCGCGATTGAGCGGTTAGCGGTCGCGCCAGCCGACTACGGTCTAGCTGGGCGCGACATCCTGCTGTTGCGGCTGCGAGCGCTGCTGGCACGGGCGCGCGGTGAAGGTGTGAATTACCTGGGCTTCGTGAATCGCTACCGCGAGATGGCGACATCGCTCGGCTTCGAGGGCCACATCGCCTGGGCCGAGGCAATGCCATGACACCGGCCGCAGCGGAAACATAGCCAAACCCGGACGAAAATGCCTGGTCATCGGTAATGTCGCGGGCATGCTGTTCGCGTCGTTGCGCGACATGCAATGGCGAAGCCGGCGCCTTGTCATCGCGATCGTCAGCACCGGGTTGGTCTTTGCGATGACGCTGGTTCTGACCGGACTTGCCAACGGCTTCCGGGTGGAGGCGCAGCGCACTGTCGACTCCATGGGCGTCGACAGGTTCGTGGTCAAGACCGGCGCTGCCGGACCGTTCCTGGGCTCAACACCATTCGCCGAAGTCGACCTGCCCCGGGTGGCCGCAGACCCTGGCGTCATGGCCGCAGCCCCCCTGGCCACGGCCGCGATGACGATCAAGGAAGGCACGGCGACGCGAAACAGCACGGCCTTCGGCGCGCCGGAGCATGGACCCGGCATGCCGGGCTTCTCTCAGGGCCGAGCACCGTCCACGCCGGACGAGGTCGCGGTGTCGAGCACGCTGGGCCGGCACCTCGGTGATGAGATGGAGGTCGGTGCGCACACACTGCGCATCGTCGGAATTGTGCCCAATTCCACCGCACTGGCGAAGACACCCAACATCTTCCTGACGACCGAAGGCTTACAGCAGTTGGCGTACAACGGGCAGCCGGTGATCACCTCGATCGGGATCGTCGGCACTCCACGACAGCTGCCCGACGGCTACCAGGCCGTCGATCGGGCGGTCGGTGTCACTGACCTTCTGCGCCCGATGAAGGTCGCGGGCGCCGCGATCACGATGGTGGCCGTCCTGCTGTGGATCGTTGCGGTGCTGATCGTCGGATCATTGGCATACCTCTCGGCGCTCGAGCGCCTGCGAGATTTCGCGGTGTTCAAGGCAATTGGCGTGCCGACGCGGTCGATCCTGGCGGGGCTTGCGCTGCAGGCGGTCGTCATCGCGCTGCTCGCGGCGGCGCTGGGCGCCATCCTTACCCAGGTGCTGGCGCCGTTGTTCCCGATGACCGTGGTGGTGCCGATGCGGGCCTACCTGTTATTACCGGCGATCGCGATTGCCATCGGTCTGCTGGCCAGCCTCGCTGGGCTGAGGCGCGCGGTTGCGGTCGATCCCGCGCTCGCGTTCGGAGGTCCTTGAGCGGTGGGCGATCTCAGCATTCAGGACCTCGTCGTCGAGTACTCCAGCGGTGGCTATGCTGTCCGGCCGATCAACGGCATGAGCCTCGACGTACCTGCGGGTTCGCTGGTGATCCTGCTCGGGCCCAGCGGTTGCGGCAAGACCACCCTGCTGTCCTGCCTGGGCGGCATACTGCGCCCGAAGTCGGGGTCAATCAAATTCGATGACGTCGAGATCACAACGCTCGACGGCGGCGAGTTGGGGAACTTCCGCCGCGACAAGGTAGGCATCATTTTCCAGGCGTTCAACCTCGTGCCGAGCCTCACCGCCCTCGAGAACGTGATGGTTCCGCTGCGCGCGGCCGGAGTATCACGCTCGTCGGCGCGTCAGCGCGCCGAGGAGCTGCTGACGCGGGTCAATCTGGCAGATCGTTTGAAACATCGCCCGGGGGATCTCAGTGGCGGTCAGCAGCAACGCGTCGCGGTCGCGCGCGCGATCGCGTTGGATCCGCCGTTGCTCCTTGCCGACGAACCGACCGCGCACCTGGACTTCATTCAGGTGGAGGAGGTGCTGCGGCTGATCCGCTCGCTTGCCCAGGGCGAGCGCGTGGTGGTGGTCGCGACCCACGACAGCCGGATGCTGCCGTTGGCCGATCGCGTCGTCGAGCTGATACCCGCGCTCGCGTCGACCAGCCAGCTTCCCGAAACTGTCCACCTGACCGCCGGAGAAGTGCTGTTCGAGCAGAGCACGATGGGCAATCTGATCTATGTGGTATCCGGAGGTGAGTTTGAGATTGTGCGCGAATTGGCCGACGGCGGTGAGGAATTGGTCAAGGTCGCCGGACCCGGCGACTACTTCGGTGAAATCGGTGTGTTGTTCAACCTGCCGCGCTCGGCGACCGTGCGGGCCCGAACCGACGCGACAGCCGTCGGCTATACGGCGCATGCGTTCCGTGAGCGGCTCGGTGTGAAGGGTCTCGGCGACCTGATCGAGCGCCGCGAGCTTGCAAGCGACTGACAACGTCGAAACGTCGATTCCGCGACTTGCTGACCGGGCTGCGCGGCGGGGCCGTGGCGAGGCGAAGCAGATATAAAGAAGAGCGTGGCTGCCAGTTTCCAGGACATCATCAAGTCCAAGTACCTGCTGCTGACGACGTTCACCAAGGACGGCCGCCCCAAGCCGACACCGATCTGGGGCGTGCCCGAGGGCAACAAGCTCCTGGTAATCACCGACGACGGGTCGTGGAAAACCAAGCGGATTAAAAACACCCCCCGAGTGACGATCGCGAAGAGCGCGGCGTTGGGCAAGCCCAAGAGCGAAGAGGTCGAGGCCGTCGCCCGGGTGCTGCCGAAGTCGGAGACCCGGCGGGTCTACAACGCCGTCCTCAAGCGGTACTGGTACCACGCCTGGTGGTTCTATGCGCACTCGATCGTGCGGGGCGGCATCGACAAGGTTCACGTCGGCCTGGAGATCACGCCCGCCGGCTAGCCAAAAGTCCGGGGAGCGATAGGCGCGGCCTTTACCGGAGCGTTATAGTAGCCGCATGCGTCTTTCTCGTCTGAGCCCCGCCGTCCGCGCGGGCGTTGCAGTGCTCGCGCTCAGTGCGGCCGCGACCGCCTTCCCCAGGGTCGCCACGGCCGATCCATTGGGTCCGTGCGCTGGCTGCGCATCCAACGATTCCACCGAGGACTTTCCGATACCGCGGAGGATGATCGCGACGACCTGCACCCCCGAGCAGATATTGGCCGCTGCACGCGATTTCGAACCGGTCTATTACCAGCGGTACATGACCGATTACGACAATCACCCGAACGTTCAGCAGGCCACCCAAGACAAGGTGCACTGGTTTTACTCGTTGTCGCCGGCGGATCGCAGGGGTTATTCCGCTAACTTTTATGCACCCCAGATCGATCCGCTGTCGTTGGCCTGGCCCAATCACATGAAGATCTTCTTCAACAACAAGGGCGTTGTCGCGAAGGAAACCGAGAACTGCGCCAACTATCCGGCCGGCGACATGTCGGTGTGGAACTGGTAGAGCGCAACCCCGAGCTGCGCGATCAGCCGCGTTAGCGCGGCCGTGAAGTCAATGTTCCAGTCGGCCCGCGAATCAGCGGGCCGGAAAAACTATTTACCGCTGCTGCACCAATCCGCCCGGTGGGTGCTCGTCGACGTCCTTGAGTAGCAGCTCGCGAACCGCCGGACGCGGTCCATACGGCCGCAGCATGCTGCTGGCGGGGCGCGGACGGACGTGTTGCGGCCACCAGAACCAGCGTCCGAGCAGCGTAGCGAGCGACGGCGTCATGAACGACCGCACGATCAGCGTGTCGAACAACAGACCCAGAGCGATCGTCGTACCCACCTGCGCCATCACCTTCAACGGACTGAAGGCGAACGTGGCCATCGTGGCGGCGAAGACCAAGCCGGCAGATGTCACCACCGAGCCCGAGCCGGCCATGGCGCGGATATAGCCCGTTTTGAGCCCGGCGTGGATCTCTTCTTTGAACCGGGATATCAGCAGCAGGTTGTAGTCCGATCCGACGGCCAACAGCAGGATGATCGCCATTGCCAGGACCATCCAGTGCAACTTGATGCCCAGGATGTACTGCCAGAGCAGCACAGACAGACCGAACGACGCGCCCAGCGAGAGCAGCACGGTACCGACGATCACGAAAGCCGCCACCACGCTTCGGGTGATGATCAGCATGATGACGAAAATCAATGTGGCAGCGGCAATTCCGGCGATCAGCAAGTCGATGTTGGAGCCGTCGTGCATATCCTTGTACGTTGCGGCGGTGCCGCCGAGGTAGACCTTGGAACCCTCCCAGGGGGTGCCCTTGATCGCCTCGTGCACGGCCTGCTTGATCGGCGCGATGTGGCTGACGCCCTCAGGGGTAGCCGGGTCGCCTTCGTGCGAGATGATCAGCCGGACGGCGTGGCCGTCAGGTGACATGAACTGCTTGAGACCGCGCGCGAAATCCGGGCTCTTGAATGCCTCCGGCGGAAGATAGAACGTGTCGTCGTTCTTCGCTTTGTCAAAGGCGTCGCCCTGGGCGGTGGCGTTGTCGGACTGCGCTTTCGCCTGGTCGTTGAGACCATTGGTCGTCGCATAGTTCGACATGATGGTGTCGAGGTTTGCTTGCTGGCTGGCGATCTGCGGTGGTATCAGCGCCACCAGCTTCGGCTGAATCTTGTCCAGCTTGTCGAGATTCGCGCTGAGATTCTCGATGTTCTCAGTCACCTGGTCGAGACCGTCTAGCGCGTTGAAGATCGATCGCAGCGCCCAGCAGCTCGGAATATCGAAGCAGTGCTTCTCCCAGTAGAAGAAGCTACGAATCGGCCTGAAGTAATCATCGAAGACAGCGATGTCGTCTCGCAATTTCTCCGTGATCTGCACCGTTTCTTTTGTGAGCAGCGTGGTTTCGTGCGTGGTGTTGCTGAGATCCTGGGTGACCTGCATCTGCTCATGCAGAGTTGCCATAGTTTTCCGGAGCTCGTCCGCTTGCTTCAGCAGGTTCTTCGCCTGCTCTTCTTGGTAGTGCTCGGTCTGGATCCGGCCCGCGGCCTGCGCGCCCATCTGGAAACCGAGGGTGCTGTGGTCGAGCGGCGTGCCCAGCGGCCGGGTGATCGTCTGCACGCGACCGATACCGGGGATGTGGAAGACCGCTTTCGCCACCTTGTCCAGGACGAGGAAGTCGGCCGAGTTACGCAAGTCGTGATCGGTCTCGATCATCAACAGTTCGGGATTCAGCCGGGCCTGGTTGAAATGCCGGTCGGCCGCCGCGTAGCCGAGGTTGGCCGGGGTATCCGGCGGCAGGAAGTGACGAGTGTCGTAATCCGTCTTGTAGCCGGGCAGGGCGAGCAGACCTATCAGTGCGATCGCGATCGTGACTGCCAGGACGGGTGCGGGCCAGCGGACGATGGTGGTGCCGATACGACGCCATCCTTGGGTTTGCAACTTGCGCTTCGGGTCCAGCAGCTTGAAGAAGCTGGCCACCGTCAGCACCGCTGGGGCCAAGGTCAACGCCGCGAAGACCGCGACCAGCATGCCGACCGCACACGGCACACCCAGCGACTGGAAATACGGCAACCGGCAGAAGCTCAAGCAGTACATCGCGCCGGCGATCGTCAGCCCCGACCCCAACACGACATGCGCCGTGCTGTGGAACATCGTGTAGAAGGCCTGTTCTCGGTCTTCGCCAAGGCTGCGGGCCTCATGGTAACGGCCGACTATGAAGATCGCGTAGTCCGTTCCGGCAGCGATCGCCAGCAACACCAGCATGTTGTTCGCGAACGTGGAAAGCCCCATGATGCCGTAGTTTCCCAGCGTCGCGACGACACCGCGGGCCGCTAACAACTCGACGAAGACCATGAACAGCATGATGAAAACGGTGCTCACCGACCGGTAGACGGACAAAAGCATCACCAGAATCACCAGGAGGGTGACGAGGGTGACCTTCTTGACGCCTTTCTCGCCCGCATGGGATTGATCGGCGATCAACGGACCCGCCCCAGTGACGTATGCCTTGATCTCTGGCGGCGCAGGCACCGAGTTCACGATCTTGCGGACGGCCTCGGTGGACTCGGTGGACAAACCGCCGCCCATGTTGCCGGAGAGGTAGACCTGGACGTACGCGGCCTTTTGGTCGTGGCTCTGGGAGCCCGCGGCGGTCAGCGGATCACTCCAGAAATCCTGGATGTGCTGAACGTGTTTCTTGTCTTGCTCGAGTCGCTTGACGATCTCGTCGTAGTAGCGGTGTGCCTCCGCCCCCAGCGGCTTGTCGCCCTCCAACAAAATCATTGCCGAGCTGTCGGAATTGAACTCTTTGAACGTCGATCCGACGCGCATCATCGACTGGAACGACGGCGCGTCTTTGGGACTCTGCGACACCGAGTGGTTTTTGGAGACGACTTCCAACTGTGGCGCGATGGTGTTGGTGACGAAGACAATACCCAACCAGATCAGGACGATCGGCAGCGCAAGCCGATGGATCCACTTCGGCAGGAACGGCGGGATCAACGGCTGGGAGATGGGAGGCGGTGCAGGCCGTTCGACCTCGGTCTCACTCATGCGGACTTGTCCAGGCAATAGACGAAGGCATTCACGGTTTCGTTGGGGGGCGAGTGATTCGGAGCTTTGATGACGTCACCGCGCCCGTCGTGGTTGTTCACAACGAACCGGCAGGCGATCCAGCTGCCGTCTCCTTGCGCTACCAGGTTGGCCGGGATGCCGGGCTTCGTTGACTTCAATACGGTATTCCAGGGTAAGGGCACGTTGAGAGCCTGCTGCGGATGGGAGTTCTCATCGAGGTAGTTGATAGTTGCCGTGCTGCCCGGTGAGCCCCAGACCTCGAGTGTGATCGTCTTGGCGTTGAACTGGTCGATGACGTCAGCGGTTGAGCCACCACCGAACGAACCGTTGTGAACGCCAAAGACGCCGTGCAACCGGTGGACGACGAACCCTGAGAGCGCGACCACGGCCGTGATCAGCAGCACGACCCAGAATCGGGAAAGAAGTCCGTAAAGTGGCCTCCGTTTGACTGGCCGCCGAGCGGCGACCTTCTCTTGGCGGACATCGGGATCTTGGGTCGACAGCGGCTCGGTCCTCGGCTCGGTGGTGGTCATGGGTGCTTCCATCCTTAACCAGGGGCGAAGGGGGCTCAACTAATTAGCTTGTGTGTAACCTTAGCTACTCTAATCGGAATAGGCGACTGAGAGAAACCGGTATGACGCTTCCAATCGGTGCCGGGGATGGGCGAGGAGGATCGATGACGATGGGCGCCAGCAGGAGAGGCCGACGCAGCACCAATAGCGGTAGGATTCAGCGCGTGAAGGCTTCCAGGTTCGGGGGTATTGCGGTCGTCGGCATCGCCGCGGCGATTGGCCTGGCCGCGCCGGCATACGCCGACCCCGACACCGATTTCGACAACCAGATCGCGAGGTACGGCATCTACGGGCCGCATGACTACAACCCGTACATAGCCAAGATCGTCTGCCGACGGTTGGGTCAGGGCGTCGATCCCGATGCTGCGGCGTCCGCTCATTTCCTCTCCAATAACCTCCCCAGAGGCACCACTCAAGTGCAGGCGTATCAGTTCCTCGGCAGCGCCATCAGCATCTACTGCCCCGACCAGGCGCCCAAGCTGCAAAACATTCCAGCACGTTAGGTTGTCCTGACGACGCCGCGCGGCAGCGTGAGCGGCAGATCGGTGTAGGTCGCGATGCCCGGCGCCGCGGCGACGACAGCCGGGATCGCGTTGATGGCGGGCATCGCCGTCATGATGTGACCGAGGTCCATGAATTCCTCGAGCGTCGTGGCCTCGAAGTACGGCGGCGGCAGGAAGCCGACCTTGGTTGTCACCGTCGGCTGCCCGTCGATCTGGATGACCCAGCCGTCCTGGTCGATCTTCCAGTCAGGTTCAAGCGTCTGTCCCTTGCGCCAGCGCACATTCAGGTCGACCACGGTGTTGCCGCCGACGATGCCCTGCCAGCTGATATAAACGCCCGCAACGCATCCCGCGGGTATGGTCCATGACGCCATCTCAAGGTCAGCAGTGGTTTGGGCAAACTCGGCCACACACCGCACCTCGTCCAACTCGATGCCGAGCGCGTCGCCCACCAGTCGGACCGCCTCGCCGAAAATCGCCGTCCCCTTTGCCGCCATCGCCTCGAGCTCTGGGTGGTCGATCGGCTGGCCGAAACCGACCGGCTTCTCGGTCGCCGGTGAGTCGTAGAATGTGGTGTCGGCGGCCTCGTTGACGGTGACCTTGTCGATCCGGTTGCACACCATCGCAGACACGATGGCCAATAGCTCGGCGAAGCCCGGGCTGACACCCGACCCGAAGATCGTGGAGCCGCCTTTCTCGCAGGCCTCCAATAGTCGGTCGCGACCCTCGCCCAGGTTGTGTCCGGTGATGAAGGACGCCGTGGTCACCACGTTGACGCCCGCGGACAGCATGCGGACCAGCTCGTCGACGTCGATCCACATCGGGTTGTAGACCACGCAGTCGGGTTTCAGGGCGAGCAGCGCGTCCACGTCGTTGGTGGCCGCAACGCCCAGCGGCGGGATCCCGACGAGTTCGCCGGCGTCGCGGCCGACCTTCTCCGCTGACCAGGCATAGCACCCCACCAACTCGAGTGTGGGGTTGGCGGCGATCGATTTCAGCGAGCTCTTGCCGACGTTTCCGGTGTTCCACTGAACGACTCGATAGTTGTTTGGCACTCGCTCAGCATAGGGAAGCGCGGCCGAACCGGGAATGGGATTCGGTCGCCGTGTATCCGCAAGGGCTGCCTCACTGTTCGCGACGGGTTGTCGCCACGCCGTTGAGCGCCAGGTCGACCAGCCGCTCGGCCAGGCCGTCGTCGACCGGTTCACCGGTGAGCAGCAGCCGACCGTGAATCGGCGCGACCAGCATCTCCAGCAGCAGCCGGGCATCGGTGTCGGCGCGTAGATCGCCGCGCTCGATACCCCGCGCCACCACGGGAGACAGCGCGTCCATACGATGCGCCCAAAAGGCTTTGCGCGCATCGGCGTAGCTGTCGTCGATCGGCCACATCGTGGCGCGCAACACTGCCGTGCCCCCTGGTGCGCCCACATAGGCGAGCACCTCCCGGAGGATGGCGAGGAGATCGCCTCGGGTCGAACCGGTGTCGGGGGCGGGGATGGCGTCGGCGCTGCGTTCGAGCAAGGCAGCGACGAACAGGTTCTCCCGGGTTACCCATCGCCGGTAGACGGTGGTCTCGTGCACGCCCGAGCGCTTGGCGACCCCGGCGACGGTGGCCGCGTCGAACCCGTTGGCGACCAGTTCCTCGAACGCCGCGGCCAGGACGGTGCGGCGGACGAACTCACCGCGACGATGCGATACGCCGGCAGTCATGTGGTCCAGATTATCGCAACTTTACTTGCAATACTCGCGTTAGCGGTGCATGCTATTGCAAGATAACTTGCGATAGGAGCCCGCGATGGACGCGTCAGCACCCCGGATCGACTGCACCGGCACCACCCCGCCGATCGGCTACCACCAGTTCCACCCCGACGTCAGCGTCAACTTCCAGTGCAACCGCTGGGTGCAGTGGATCGGCCCGTCGGCCATCGACGAGGTGGCCGAAATGGCGTCACACGCCAACACCTACCCGGAGTTGATCGACGGCTTCCTCGGTCTGGCCGAGCGGGCCCGCGGGGCCGATCGCACGGTGGCCGGCGCCTACTACGACCGAGCGGCCGAGTTCTTCATGGCGGGGACCGATCCGCGCCGACCGGCCGCGCGCGCCAGGTTCCTGCACGCGATGCGAACCGCCTACGACGTGACACCCGAGCTCATCCCGTTCGGCTCTGGTTCCATGCCGGCCTACGACCTGCGACCGGACCGTCAGACCGGGGCGCCGATCGTCATGTTCGGCGGATTCGACAGCTACGTCGAAGAGTTCCTGCCGATGATCGCCAGCATGGTCGACGCGGGCCGGCGCATCGTCGTGTTCGAGGGCCCCGGCCAGGGCAGTGCACTCGAGGACTTCGGCCTCACGATGATCCCTGAGTGGGAGCAGCCGGTGGCCGCCGTCCTCGACCACTATGGCCTCGACGATTGTGCCGCCATTGGGATCTCGCTGGGCGGAGGTCTGGTGATCCGCGCAGCCGCCTTCGAGCCGCGGATCAGCCGTGCGGTGGCTTTCGACATCCTCGACGACTTCTTCGAGGCGATCGCGCGTCAAATCGGCCGCGGCGTCCGGATTCCGTTGCGCGCGTTGCTTACCGCGCGTGCCGGCTGGGTCGTCAATGCCATTGCCGACCGGGCCGTTGCCCGCAAGCCGGTCTCAGAATGGGGATTGCGACAGGGCATGCACGTCACCGGGACTGCCACGCCCTACGACTTTCTTCGTTCGACTACCGCGATGAGCACCCGCAAAATCTCTCACCTGGTTCGCGCCGACGTGTTGCTTCTCGCAGGCGCCGACGACCACTATGTGCCCCTGAAGCAGCTGGGGCGCCAGGCGGCCAACCTGGCCAACGCACGATCGGTGACCACGCGGATCTTCACCGCCGCTGAACAGGCGAGCAACCACTGTCAGCTCGGCAATATCGGCGCGGCCACCCGCGTCATGGAGGCGTGGCTGGATTTGACGGCCCAAGGGCCGGTCGGCTTACTCTTCGACGACGACACCGCGGTGCGAGCGCCTGTGCCGATGCACCCCTGACGATTTGCCGGTTGGGCGACGGTTGCGTAGCCCGCCCGTCGATGACTCGACAGTGTCTTCGTCTTCCACCGCGGGCCCCTCTTCGGCCGTCGACTCGGGTTCCGCCGTCGTCGACTCGACCTCGGGGCTTTCGACGGCTTCGTCGGCCTCATCGGCTTCGGTGTCGCCGTCCGCCTCGGTGTCGCCCTCGTGGTCGTCGACTTCTGCCTCGGCTTCGGCGCTCGGCGTCTGCGGCTTCGTCGGCCTCGGCGTCCGCTTCTTCGCCCTCATCGCGTCTTCGCCCTTGTCGGCTTCTTCGGCCTCGCCGTCCTTCTTGCTGCGGCGACGCCGCTGCTTCTTCTCTTTCTTGGGCTTCAGCGGTTTCGGCGGTGGCGGCGGCAGCTCGGCGACAAACGACAGGTAGAACCCGAAAATGCCGAGTACCGCGATCGCGGCTGCCGCTCCGTATACGCCGAACAGCCACTGCCCTACGTTGTCCAGGCTCAGCCAGATCTCGCTGATCGCCGTGCCCACAATCAGCACGCCGGCCAGCACGTGGGCCACAGTCGAGCAGGTCTGCAGCGTCAGTGCCAGCGCAGGCGTGCCGTACTCCGGCTTGCGGGCCCGCAGCAAGGTGAACACCACCGGCAGTGCTGCCAGGGCGATGACCACGCCGGCGACAATCCGCGCCGCCGTGCCCAAAGAGTGCGAGGTGTCGCCCATCAGCTCGGGCCAACGCGGTAGCACGAAGAAGAAGTAGAGGACGCCGGCGGCAATCGAGAACGTCGCGTGCCAGAACGTGGCAACCCTGCGTCCCATGCCCCTCCTTGAGCTGGTGGTCCGGAAGCGACCAGACCCTATCAATCAGGCCTGGTCACACCCCGGACTGAGTGCGGAGGATGCGGGATTTGAACCCGCGAGGGCGTTAACCCAACCCGCGTTCCAGGCGAGCGCCATAGGCCACTAGGCGAATCCTCCGTCGGCAATGGTAGCCGAGCGCAGGTCAGCGTCTTCTGACTGTCGCGGATTGATCTGAAGCCGGGTACTAGACTCACGGTGGACCCCGCGCGGCGTCTATCCTGTGAACTCCCCCAGGGCCGGAAGGCAGCAAGGGTCAATGGGCTCTGGCGGGTGCGCGGGGTCCCCTACGTCGGAGCCTGCGCGGCGATCCGACTGATTACTACCGACGGCTTCACGGTGAAAGGCGGATGGTGTCGTACGGCTCGTTCAGCTCCCTAGGCCGTACGGATCTCGCGGCAGTGCATGAGCGCCACCAGCAGGACTACGCCGAACTGCAGTCCATGAAGCTGGCCCTCGACCTCACCCGCGGCAAACCATGCAGCGAGCAGCTCGACCTGTCCAACGCTTTGCTGAGTCTGCCCGGGGCTGACTACCGCGATGCAGAGGGCACCGACACCCGCAACTACGGCGGGCAGCACGGCCTATCCGAACTGCGGGCCATCTTCGGCGAGCTGCTCGGCATTCCGGTGCCCAACCTGATCGCCGCCAACAACGCCAGCCTGGAGCTGATGCACGACGTCGTTGTCTTCTCGATGTTGCACGGCGGTGTGGACTCGCCGCGGGCCTGGATGCATGAGCAGGACGGGGTCAAGTTCTTGTGCCCGGTGCCCGGCTACGACCGTCACTTCGGCATTACCGAAACCATGGGCATTGAGATGATCCCGATCCCGATGCGCGAGGACGGCCCGGACGTCGACCTGATCGAAGAACTGGTCGCCGTCGACCCGGCCATCAAAGGCATGTGGGCGGTTCCGGTGTTCGCCAACCCCACCGGCATCACCTACTCGTGGGAAACGGTTCGGCGGCTGGTCCAGATGCACACGGCGGCAGATGATTTCCGGTTGTTTTGGGATAACGCCTACGCGGTGCACACCCTGACGCTGGACTTCGTTCGCCAGGTCGATGTGCTGGGCCTGGCCGCCGCCGCGGGCAACCCCAACCGGCCGTATGTCTTCGCGTCGACGTCGAAGATCACCTTCGCCGGCGCAGGCGTCAGCTTCTTCGGTGGATCATTGGGCAATATCGCCTGGTATCTGCAGTACGCCGGCAAGAAATCGATTGGACCTGACAAGGTCAACCAGCTCAGGCACCTGCGCTTCTTCGGCGACGCCGATGGAGTGCGCCTGCAGATGCTGCGCCACCAGCAGTTGCTGGCGCCCAAATTCGCGTTGGCGCTAGAGATCTTGGACAAGCGGCTGGCTGAATCGAAGATCGCCTCCTGGAACGAGCCTGAGGGCGGCTACTTCATCAGCCTCGACGTGCTGCCCGGCACAGCGCGACGCACTGTCGCGTTGGCCAAGGACGCCGGTATCGCCGTCACGGAGGCGGGCGCGTCGTTCCCGTACCGGAAAGACCCGGACGACAAGAACATTCGGATCGCACCGACGTTCCCGCCGTTGTCTGACCTGCAAGATGCGATCGACGGGCTGGCGACCTGCGCGTTGCTGGCCGCGACCGAGTCGCTGCTGAGCCAGGGTTAGGTCGCGTCGGTCCGGGTTCGCATCGTCGGCGGGCTGGGTTTGATTGCCCTTCTCCTCAACGAACCCGTCGGGTTCGCATCGTCGGCGGGCGTGGGTAGCCTTGCTGACCGTGGCCCTCTACCGCAAGTATCGACCGGCGTCTTTCGCCGAGGTGGTGGGACAGGAACACGTCACCGAGCCGCTGTCCACCGCGTTGACGGCAGGCCGAATCAACCACGCATATCTGTTCTCCGGCCCGCGCGGCTGCGGCAAGACGTCGTCGGCGCGCATCCTGGCCCGCTCGTTGAACTGCGAGCAGGGCCCGACGGCTACGCCATGCGGTCTCTGCGATTCCTGCGTCGCGCTCGCGCCCAACGGACCCGGCAGCATTGACGTCGTCGAACTCGACGCGGCCAGCCACGGCGGCGTGGACGACACCCGTGAGCTGCGCGACCGCGCGTTCTACGCGCCGGCGCAGTCCCGCTACCGGGTGTTCATCGTCGATGAAGCGCACATGGTGACCACGGCAGGGTTCAACGCGCTGCTCAAGATCGTCGAAGAGCCGCCCGAGCACCTCATCTTCATCTTCGCCACCACCGAGCCGGAGAAGGTGCTGCCGACGATCCGTTCGCGCACCCATCACTATCCGTTCCGGCTGCTGCCGCCGCGCACCATGCGGGGGCTGATCGAAGGGATCTGCACCCAGGAGGGTGTGGTTGTCGACGATGCCGTCTACCCGCTGGTGATCCGGGCCGGCGGCGGTTCGCCCCGCGACACTCTGTCGGTTCTCGATCAGTTGCTGGCCGGCGCCGACGGCAACCGGGTGAACTACCAGGGCGCGCTGGGGTTGCTGGGCGCCACCGACGTGGCGCTGATCGACGAGGCCGTCGACGCGCTTGCCGCCGGGGATGCAGCGGCGTTGTTCGGGGCGGTCGAATCGGTGATCGACGCCGGTCACGACCCCCGCCGATTCGCCACCGACTTGCTGGAGCGGTTCCGTGATTTGCTTGTGCTGCAAGCAGTTCCCGACGCCATCGCCCGCGGCGTGGTCGACGCGCCCGAAGACGTGCTGGACCGGATGCGCGAGCAAGCGGTCCGGATCGGTCCGGCGACGCTCACCCGCTACGCCGAAGTCGTCCACGCCGGGCTGACTGAGATGCGTGGCGCGACGGCACCACGCCTACTCCTTGAGGTCATCTGCGCGCGGCTGTTGCTGCCGTCGGCCAGTGATGCCGAATCGGCTCTGCTGCAACGTCTTGAGCGGATCGAGACCAGGCTGGACATGTCCATTCCGCTCGTTGAAAAGCCACAGCAGGCCGCGCCGTTGCAACTTTCGGACTTGCCGCCGCAATCGCAGCCGCCGGCCACCGCAGCCGAGCCGGTTCGCACACCGGCGCCCGAGCCCAGCCCGCCCGAACCCAGCCCGCCCGATGAGAACCCGAGTGCCGCGAGCTCGGGCGAACCGAGCGCGGCCGCGGTCCGCACCTTGTGGCCGACCGTGCGCGACAAGGTACGTCAACGCAGCCGAACCACCGAGGTGATGCTGGCCGGCGCCACCGTCCGCGCGGTCGAGGGCAACACCTTGGTGTTGACCCATGAATCGGCTCCGCTGGCCAAGCGGCTGTGCGAACAACGCAATGCCGACGTCATCGCCGAGGCGCTCAAAGATGCACTGGGCGTGGACTGGCGGGTGCGATGTGAAGCCGGCGCCGCGAACCCGGCGGCGACGGAACCCGCGACTGCGCCGGCCCGTCCCGCCGAGCGTGGCGGGGGTTCCCGCAGGGTCTCGCGTCCACCCGCGACGACGGAGGCTCCCGCCGAGGCGGATTCCGCTCAGCGGGCCGAGGAGGAGAGCATGCTGGCCGAGGCCGGGCAGGACGACGCGTCGACACCGCGCCGCGACCCCGAAGAGGCCGCTCTAGAGCTGCTGCAAAACGAACTGGGCGCGCGCCGCATCGACAACGGCTAACCGGGTAATCAAGCTGAGCCCCGCGAAGTGATCCACGGTCCCGACTAACGGGACGAGCTTTGCGTTGATGGTGGGTTGATTACAAGCCGTTCGGGACGGGTCAGCGGGCATGCATCGGTCGCCAGTTCGCTCTGCACGAAGCCGTGCTGACGCTGGGGTTAATCCTTCATCGTTATGACCTCACACCGGAGGACGGTTACCGGCTGCGGATCGCCGAAACCATCACCCTCAAACCACGGGGATTGCGGCTCGCGCTGGGCAAACGACACGCATCGTCGCGATTGCCGGCAGCCGATAGTGATTTGAGCCGTAGCGCCTAGGGCTGCCACCACGGCCGCAGCGGCAGGCCGTCGGTGCCGTGCGCGTCAAGCTTGGATGCCAACACATGGTGCAGCTGAATGTTGTTCTGCTCAAAGGCCACCCGCGATGCCGCCATGTACAAGCCCCATACCTTCGCGGTGGCCAGACCAACCTCGGTGACTGCCTCGTCCCAATTCGCGACGAGGTTGCGGCACCAGTCACGCAGCGTCATCGCATAGTGGTGACGGAAATTCTCCGCATGTAGCACCTCGAAACCCACATCTTGGACCACGGACAGGATCCGTCCCGAGCCGGTCAGCTCTCCGTCCGGGAAGACGTAGCGATCGGTGAAACTGCTCGCACGGAAATTCGCCTTGTTGTTGTTGCGGGTGATGCAGTGGTTGAGCAGCAAGCCGCGGGTGCGCAATTTGGACCTGAGGAACTCGAAATACGACGGGTAGTTCTTGACGCCGATGTGCTCGGTCAATCCGATCGATGAGACTGCGTCAAAACCGAGTTCGCGGACATCGCGATAGTCGGAGTGACGCACCTCGGCCAGTTCGCCCAACCCCTCAGCCTCAATCGCTTTTCGCGCCCAGGTGGCCTGTTCTGCGGACAACGTGGCGCCGATCGCGCGGACGCCGCGTCGGGCCGCGTAGCGAACCATGCCGCCCCAACCGCAGCCGACGTCGAGCAGCCGGTCGCCCGGCTGCAGCCGCAACTTCTCGAAGATCAGCCGGTACTTGTTCTCCTGCGCCTCCTCCAGCGTCGCTTCGGGATCCGGATAGACCGCGCAGGTGTACGTCATCGACGGCCCCAACACCCACTCGTAGAAAGAGTTGGAGACGTCGTAATGGTGATGAATCGCCTCGGCATCACGAGTCTTGCTGTGCCGCAAACCCTCCGCGATCCGCCGCCAGCGAGGTAGCATCTCCTGCGGCGGTGGCGGCGCCGGTAGCAGACGCTCGATGCCGACCGAGCGGATGATGTTTGCCATTAGCCGCGGTGAGGGCCTGGTGAACTCGACCTTGTCGGCTAGCAACTTGAGCAGATCGTAGGGATCGCCCGGGTGCACCCCGCGCGCCTCGATGTCACCCGAAACATAAGCCCGGGCCAGCCCGAGTTCACCGGGGGCGGTGGCCAGATACGTGGTGCCGCGGGGAGTCAGCAGGTCCATTCCGAGCACGGCATTTTCGGACCCGGCGGTGCTGCCGTCATACGCAGTGAATCGCAGTGACTGGGTGGCTCCGCGGGTGAAGACCGCCAAAACCTCGGCGAGGCTCAACTTGCCTGTCGGGTTGGTCGGAGTTTCCTTGATGGTCGTCATCGCCGTTGCACCGCCTTTGCGTAAAGGTCAAGAAGACGCGAATCCGGGTCGTAGGTTTTCTTCACGGTCTTGTACGTTTCGCCGCCATAGAGTTCATCGAACTCCTCCCGGCTGTAGTAAGAGTCGGAATACAGCGATTTGTGCCCAGCCAGCGAACCGACCTTCGCCTCGATCGATCGATTCGTCGCGCCCTCGGTTGCGCCCACCGGAACCGAGGACCAGAACCCAATGTTGACGTAAGTACGTCCCGGGCGGATCGGATACAGCGGCCAGCTGTCCTGGTCGCGCAACCGCAGCGGGCACAACCAGATCGGGGCGATCGGTACAGCGTCGAGGAACCACTCCAAGAACTCTGTCGTGCGTTCGAGTGGAACTTCGATATCTTGGACCACCCGTTCGCGAGGCGGACGGCCGTTGCGCTTCTCGATGCGGTCGGCGATACCCAACCGCCGGTCGAGTGCAATCAGCTTCCAGTACACGCTGCTGCGGCGATAGCGGCGGGGCCACCATCGCCGCAGCCGAGGGTTTTGCGCGCCGAAAGCGCCTGAGCACCAGAACCAATCGGTGTCCCACCGCCAGAAGTAGTCGTGCATCGTCAACCGGTCTTCTTTGGTGCCGGTATCGTGCTGGATGGAGCGGTAGTAGATGCGCTGTCCGGTGTAGTCGCTGACCGGGCCGGGAGTCGTGGTGCGCACGCCGACGCATAGATAGCTCTCGTCGGCGTCGAACACCACACCGTCGAGATAGTCGACGGGTGCATCGTCGAAACCGCCGGTGTCGATGATGCGGTCCATCGCCGACACCATGTCGGTCAGCGAATGGAACCGCACGTGCCGCAGCGCGACGAACGGCTTGATGGGCTCCAGCTCGATGCGAAGCCTGGTCGAATAGCCAAGTGTGCCATACGAATTCGGGTATGCGCGGTAGAGGTCAGGGTGTTCCTGGGGTGAAACGGTCAGCAATTCGCCTGTGCCAGTGAGGATGTCCATCTCCAACACCGACTCATGGGGAAGGCCGTTGCGAAACGAGGCCGACTCGATGCCCAACCCGGCAACCGCACCGCCCAGAGTGATGGTCTTCAGTTGCGGAACCACCAGCGGCGACAGGCCATAGGGCACGGTCGCGGCCACCAGATCCTCAAAGGTGCACATGCCCGCCACGTCGGCGGTGCGGGAGTCCGGGTCAACCGCAATGACGTTCGTCAGCCCCGATACGTCCAGTCCTGGCGCGTTGCGCTTCGCGCGGTCGCGAAACAAATTGGAGGTGGGCTTGGCCAGTCGGACGGCCGCCGTCGCGGGAATGGAACGATAACTCGCCAACAACCGCTCGACGCCCGCCGCATGAGCCGCCGGTGCGGAAGCAGGGACAGGCACCACATATACGCTAGTCCCCGACAGCAGCCCGCGCAGGGACACCGCACCCGGGCGTGGCGCCGGCCCCCGTGCAGAGGAGTTTCGCCTAATGGGACACGTCAGTGCAGCCAGTACGATCTTGATCAACGCTGAGCCCACAGCCGTGCTGTCTGCCGTTGGTGATTACCAGAACGTCCGGCCCAAAATTCTGTCGTCGCACTACCGCGACTACCACGTGCTGGAAGGCGGGCACGGACAGGGAACTGTCGCCGCCTGGAAGCTGCAGGCCACCAAATCCCGGGTTCGCGATGTTCGGGCCGACGTCGACGTCGCCGGCCATGCCGTCATCGAAAAGGATGCCAATTCGACGATGGTCACCAACTGGACGGTGGCTCCCGCGGGACCAGGTTCGAGTGTCACCGTCACCACCACGTGGACGGGTGCCGGTGGCGTGAAGGGATTCTTCGAGAAGACGTTCGCGCCGCTTGGGCTGAAGAAGATCCAGTCCGAGGTGCTGGCCAACCTGAAGAAGGAACTCGAGGGCTAGCCGCCCGGTGACGATGCAGGCCGGGACAGCCTGAGAAGGAGCCGGGCAATTGGCCGGCGCAATTGGCCTAGGTCAGTGGGCCGCGGCTTGGCCGCCCAGAAAGCCTGCGATGCCCTTGACCACGGCGTCGGCATACTTCTGCCTACCCTCTGGCGACTCCATCAACGCCGAGTCGACCGGATTCTTCATGTTGCCGCACTCGACCAGGACGGACGGATACTGCGCCAGGTTCAACCCCGCCAGGTCTGACCGCCCGTACAGGCCGTCCTGGCCGATGTAGGTGGCCGGCGGAATACCCGAGGCCTGCATTTGGTCGCGCATGATCCGGGCAAATTGCACCGATGGGCCGGCCTGTACCTGGTTGAGCGGCGGCGCCGAATAGTTGACGTGAAATCCCCGCCCGCTCGGTGGACCGCCGTCGGCGTGGATGCTGACGACGGCGTTCGGGTGTAGGGCGTTGGCCATCTCGGCGCGCTGGTCCACACACGGGCCCAACGCATCGTCGTCGCCGCGCGACATGGCCGTTCGTGCCCCCAGCGCGTTGAGTTCGGCGCGGATGCGCAGCGTGGTGTCCCAGGTGAAGGTGTGCTCCGAGTAGCCGTCGTTGGTCGAGGTTCCGCTGGCCTGGCAGTCCTTGGTGCCGCCGCGGCCGGTGGGCACCTGACGGCTGATGGATGCGTCGTTGGCGCCGTTGTGACCGGGGTCGAGGAACACGATCATGCCGGCGATGTTGCCCGGGGCTGCGGTGGCCTTCGGGGTTGTCGGTGCGGCAGTGACGACAGCGAGGGTCGCGGCGGCCGCTAATGCTGGGGCAGCTCCGACACGCAGGCAAAGTGGTATGCGCACGGCGCCAGGTTAGCCCGGCGCCGTCTACGCTTGGAACTTCGAACCGCTCGCAAGGCGCAGGCGAAACCAAGTCGAGACCAATATGCAAGGGGACTGTCATGCAACCCGGAGGCCAGCCGGACATGTCGGCATTGCTCGCCCAGGCGCAGCAGATGCAGGAACAGCTGATGGCTGCCCAGCAGCGACTCATCGACGCCGAGGTGCACGGAAAGGCCGGTGGCGGTCTGGTGGAGGTCACCGTCAAGGGCAGCGGCGAGGTAGTCGCGGTGAAGATCGATCCCAAAGTCGTCGACCCCGGCGACGTCGAGACGCTGCAGGATTTGATCGTCGGCGCGCTCGCCGACGCTTCCAAGCAGGTCACGACGATGGCGCAGGAGCAGCTGGGTCCGCTGGCCGGTGGTATGGGCGGCGCGTTGGGTGTTTGAGGGACCGGTCCAGGATCTGATCGACGAGCTCGGCAAGCTGCCGGGTATCGGGCCAAAGAGCGCGCAGCGCATCGCCTTTCACCTGTTGTCCGTCGAACCGCCTGACATCGACCGACTCACCGCGGTGCTGGCCAAGGTCCGCAACGGCGTGCGGTTCTGCGCCGTGTGCGGCAACGTCTCCGACGACGAGCGCTGCCGCATCTGCGCGGACCCCCGCCGGGACGGCTCGCAGGTCTGCGTCGTCGAGGAGCCCAAGGATGTTCAGGCCGTCGAGCGCACCCGGGAATTCCGCGGCCGCTACCACGTTCTGGGCGGGGCACTGGATCCACTGTCCGGCGTCGGTCCCGAGCAGTTACGGATCCGCGAGCTGCTGCACCGGATCGGTGAGCAGGTCGACGGCGTCGACATCACCGAGGTGATCATCGCCACCGACCCCAATACCGAAGGCGAGGCGACGGCCACCTATCTGGTGCGGATGCTGCGCGACATTCCTGGCCTGACCGTGACGCGGATTGCGTCCGGGCTGCCGATGGGCGGCGACCTGGAATTCGCCGACGAGCTGACCCTGGGCCGCGCGCTGACCGGCCGCCGCGCCATGGTCTGAAGCAGGTTTCAGGCCCGCAGCCGCTCCTGGCGCAGCAACTCCACCTCGGGCAGCTCCAGCGGCGTCAGCTCACCCACGACCTTGCTGAGCAGCAGATCAGCGAGCTCGGGGTTGCGGGCCAAGCAGGGCCCGTGCATGTACGTGGCGACCACGCTGCCTTGCACCGCGCCATCTATCCCGTCGCCGGCACGGTTGCCTGCGCCCTTCGTCACGGCGCCCAGCGGCGACGCGGCATCGCCGAGCACGGTGCCGCCGCGGTGGTTCTCGAAACCGGTCAACGGCGCGGTCAACCGGGCCGGCAGCGGCGTGCTGACCAGCTCTCCGATGGTGCGAGCCGGCTGCGGCGAGGTGGTCACATCCAGCAGGCCCACGCCGTCGACCCGTTCGCCCGACGAAGTTTCATACCAGTGGCCGAGCACCTGGATGGCCGCGCAGATCGCCAGCACCGGCGCGCCGCGAGCCGCCGCGCGCTGCAGCCCCGGGTGACGGACCAGATGCTTGGTGGCCAGCCGCTGCGCGTAGTCCTCGGCCCCGCCTAACGTGTACAGATCGAGGCTGTCGGGCACCGCGTCGGCCAGCGTGATCTCAACGATCTCCGCGGTGATGCCTCGCAGCCGCAGTCGTTGCCGCAGCACCGCCGCATTCCCGCCATCGCCGTAGGTGCCCATCACGTCGGGCAGCACCAGCCCGATTCGCACCGTCGAGTCAGCCATGACGAGCCAATCTGCGCTGCAACTGCAAAAACGCCGTGTAATTGGCCACCACCTCGACGGGGCCGGGCGGACACGATTCGATGGCCGCCAGGGTGTCGTGGACCAGGGTGTGCTGCACACCGGCGTAGCCCAGCCGCACCGCAAGGTCGGTGCCGCGTTCGCCGGCGGCCACCACCGCCGTCTTTTCGAAGTGCTCAAAGCGCACATCCCACAGCCAGGACAGATCTTCGCCGTCGGGGACCTGACCGTTGACCGAGATCACCACCCCGGCGGCATTTTTGTCCACCATCGACAGTGCCTCCTGCCAGCCAGCCGGGTTCTTGGCCAACAGCATCCGCACGGTGTGCGCACCGACGCGGATGGTCCGGTAACGCCCCGCGACCTCGTGCACCCCGGACACCGCGGTCACCGCGGCCACCGGTTCGGCGCCCAGCGCGACTGCGGCCGCCACCGCCTGGGCCGCGTTGCCCCGGTTCACCGTGCCGGGCAGCGCCAACCGCATCGGCAGCGCCAGTCCGTCCGGGCCATAGAGCATGTCGTCGTCGAACCACCATTGCGGGCTGGGTCGCTTGAAATCGGCGCCGGTGGAATACCAGTGGCCCTGGTCGCGGACGATCACCTCGCCGCTGCGCGGGCAGCTGACCGAGTCGGCCGCCCAGCTGCCACCCGCCGCCACCCAGACCACGTTGGTGTGGTCGTAGGCGGCCGAGGTCATCAACACGTCATCGCAGTTGGCGACGACGACCGCTTGCGGGTGCGCGGCCAGCCCGGCCCGCAGCCTGCGTTCGATCACGTTGATCTCGCCGACCCGGTCCAACTGGTCGCGGGACAGGTTGAGGAAAATAACGACCGCGGCTTCTACTGCATCCAAAACATGCGGTACGTGCATTTCGTCGACCTCGAGAACCGTGAGCGCGGCGGCGCGATCAGCGGCGAGCGCTGCCACCAGACCGGCGTCCATGTTGGCGCCCTCGGCGTTGGTGGCCACCGAACTCCCCCCGTCCAGTGTCCGCAGGGCGGCCGCGGTCATCCGGGTCGTCGTCGACTTGCCATTGGTGCCGGTGACGATGGCGGTGCGCCGGCCGGTACCGAGCTGACGCAGAATCGACCGGTCCAGCGTCATCGCCACCAGGCCGCCGATCATCGCGCCGGCTCCCCGACCGGTCACCCGAGAGGCCCATCGCGCGCCGGCTCCGGCGGCGAGGGCCAGACGTCCTCGGGCGGTAAGCACCCGCGCAGTTTAAGGGCGATCGCAAGCTCGGCGCTTTTCCGAGCGCAGCGGGTCGGCCTCGTCGGGTTAAGGGCGATCGCAAGCTCGGCGCTTTTCCGAGCGCAGCGGGTCGGCCTCGTCGGGTTAAGTTCACGACACGACGCGCAGCCACCCGGCGATGTCGGTTCGGCGTGCCATCCTCCATTTATGCGGGACGTTGCGGTGGCTAGCCCGTCGACGATGACCTGGGGTCGGCCGGTCACAGAGCCCGGCGCGGGATGGGCTGTCATCGACGTCGAAACCTCCGGCTTCCGACCTAGCAACGCCCGCGTCATCAGCCTCGCGGTGCTCGCCCTCGACGCCCAAGGCCAAGTGGAGCAATCCGTGGTCAGCCTGCTCAATCCGGGGGTGGATCCCGGGCCCACCCACGTGCACGGGCTGACCGCGGCGATGCTCGAGGACCAGCCGCAGTTCAGCGACATCGTCGGCGACGTGGTCGAGTTGTTGCGCGGCCGCACGCTGGTCGCGCACAACGTCGCGTTCGACTACGGCTTCCTGACCGCGGAGGCCGAGATGGCCGATGTCGAACTGCCGATCGACACCGTCATGTGCACGGTCGAGCTGGCCCGGCGGCTGGAACTGGGCGTCGACAACCTGCGGTTGGAGACTTTGGCCGCGCATTGGGGAGTGACCCAACGGCGCCCGCACGACGCGTTCGATGACGCCGTGGTGCTGACCAACGTGCTGGCGGCGGCGCTGCAGCGGGCCCGTGAGCGCGACGTCTGGCTGCCCGTGCGGCCCGTCACTCGCAGACACTGGCCTAGTGGCAGGGTCACCCACGACGAGCTGCGGCCGTTGAAGATGCTGGCCTCCCGGATGCCGTGCCCGTACCTCAACCCGGGCCCGTACGTCCGTGGCCGGCCGCTGGTCCAGGGCATGCGGGTCGCGCTGGCGGCTGAGGTGGAGCGGACGCACGAGGAGCTGGTCGAGCGGATCCTGCACGCCGGGCTGGCCTACGCCGATGCCGTCGACCGGGAAACCTCACTGGTGATCTGCAACGAACGCCGTCCGGCCCACGGCAAGGGTTACCTGGCTCGCGAGCTTGGCGTGCCGGTGGTCTCCGACGCGAAGTTCATGGATTGTGTGGGGGCCGTGGCCGGTGGCAGCGGTGTCGAGGAGTTCATCGACGTGGCGCGCGCAGGCGAGCAGTTCGCGCTGTTCTAAAGCCCGGCTCTCCCCCGCAAGCGGGCGGTACCCCCACCTCACGCCGGCTACACAGCGTGCATCGTTGCCGCTAGTAGCCCCACAGCACCTTCATCTAGCCCGGTGTGGTCACGCCGGAACAAGTCCACGATGATGTTGAACGGAATCAGCAGGTATGCGACGAACGCGAAGAGCAGTCCGGGAGAGCAGCGATGGTTCGGTGGCGCACGTGGGCTGCAGTGGCGGCCGCCGTGGTCCTGACAGCGGCGTGCGGCGGCGGTACACACGGCGGCGGCAATGCCGGCTCAGCGCCGAAGGCCACCAGCGTCCACGTTCCTGCGAATTTCTGCGGCCTGCTGAGCGGATCCGACATCAGTCAAGTGATGGGCAGGACGTTTCCATCGCCCGAGGGCACACAGTCCAGCAGTGAAGCGCAGTGTGATTCCGTGCCGACGGCAGGCAACGACGTCAGCTTCAAGCTGTATTGGAACAACTCGTACTGCATCGACGGGAAGCCCGCCGACGAACAGTGCCTCAACTCGCAATCAAAGGGATTCGCCACCAACAAGCAGACCGCCGGCCAGGTTCAAGACATCCCGGGCCTGGGCGACCAGGCGTTCTGCTTTGTGGCTCCTCCCGCGACCGTCGACGTACTCAAGGGCTGGATCTACCTGACCGTGGGCGCCGACAGCTGCGTGCAAGCCCAGACCTTGGCCGGGATGCTGATGGCCAAGATCTCGGCCTGATGCCTCAATTGCGTGCGGCGCGGTTCACCGCTGAGACGACCGCGCGCAGCGACGCGGTGGTGATCGATGGCGCGATACCGACGCCCCACACCGTCCGTCCGCCGACCGGGACTGATGGGTGACGACCCGCTTCGCCTGGCTGCGCCGAGCTCGCGATCGTCACCGAAGCCTCGACGTAAGCCGCCGCCTGAGCGTCCTCGCCGCCGCTCATCGCGTGCTCGGAGTAGTCCAGCACGGCCACGTCGAAGCCGACATGCCCCAGCGCGTCGACGAACGCGGCCAGTGGGCCATTGCCCGAACCGTTGGTCTCGGTCTCCACGCCATCGACCTTGACCGTCGCGACGATCCTGGTGATACCGCTGTCTTCTTCGGCGGCGTCCACGCGCTGCTTCATCCGCTCCAGCGGCCGCACCGGTGCCAGATACTCCTCGGCAAACGCATCCCACATCGCCTTGGGACTGACCTCGCCGCCTTCTCCCTCACTGATCTTCTGGATCACTTGTGAGAACTCGATCTGCAGCCGCCGCGGCAGCGCCAGGCCATGGTCGGCCTTCATGATGTAGGCCACCCCGCCCTTGCCGGACTGCGAATTGACCCGGATCACCGCCTCGTAGGTGCGCCCGACGTCGCGCGGATCGATCGGCAGATAGGGCACCTGCCAGAGCATGTCGTCGACATCGGAATCGGCGGCGTCCGCGTCGACCTTCATCTGGTCCAAGCCCTTGTTGATGGCGTCCTGGTGGCTGCCGGAAAACGCCGTGTACACCAGATCGCCGCCGTAGGGGTGACGTTCGTGCACCGGCAGCTGGTTGCAGTACTCCACCGTGCGGCGGATCTCGTCGATGTTGGAGAAGTCGATCTGCGGGTCGACGCCGCGGGAGAACAGGTTCAGCCCCAGCGTCACCAGGCAGACGTTTCCGGTCCGTTCACCGTTGCCGAACAGGCAGCCCTCGATCCGGTCGGCGCCGGCCTGATAGCCCAATTCGGCCGCGGCCACGGCTGTTCCGCGGTCGTTGTGCGGATGCAGGCTCAAGATGACGGAATCACGCCGGGCCAGATTGCGGCTCATCCACTCGATCGAGTCGGCGTAGACGTTCGGCGTGGCCATCTCGACGGTGGCCGGCAGGTTGAAGATGATCGGGTTGTCCGGCGTGGGTTCGATGACGTCCCCGACCGCGTCGCAGACCTGTTTGGCGTATTCCAGTTCGGTGCCGGTGTAGGACTCCGGCGAGTATTCGAAGCGCCACTGGGTGCCGGGGTACTTGGCGGCCTCCTCGACGCATTTGCGAGCGCCGTCGGTCGCGATCGCCTGTACCGTGGGCCGGTCGGCGCGGAAAACCACGCGGCGCTGCAGGATTGATGTCGAGTTGTAGAAGTGCACGATCGCCCGGTGCACGCCCTCGCACGCTTGGAAGGTCCGTTCGATCAGCTCCGGCCGACACTGGGTCAGCACCTGGATGGTGACGTCCTCGGGAATCGCACCGTCAGCGATGATCTCGCGAACGAAGTCGAAGTCGGTTTGGCTGGCCGACGGGAACCCGACCTCGATTTCCTTGTAGCCCATGCGGACCAGCAGGTCGAACATCCGGCGCTTGCGGGCCGGGCTCATCGGGTCGATCAACGCCTGATTGCCGTCCCGCAGATCCACCGCGCACCACAGCGGAGCGCGGCTGAGGACCCGGTCGGGCCAGGTGCGGTCGGCCAGCCGGATGGGCTCGACCTCCTCGGCGAAGGGACGATACCGATCGACCGGCATCGACGACCCACGCTGGGTGTTCCACGCCGGTTGGCCGACGTTGGGCTGGCCGGCGGGTTTGGTGATGGTTCGACTGGAGGTGAATACGTCGGGGGAATCGCCCGACGGTTGAAAGCTGGTCACGGTAATTGCTCCGGGGGATCAAAGGGGCGCCTATCAGGCGGCGACCGGCGCATCGCGAACACCCGCGACGGGAGGCCGGTCTGGATCAGACCCCGTCGCGGCGTCCGAGAAGGAGCACCCACTGCACGGCTTGTACTTTACCGCTCCTGCGCGCTTGCCCAAAACCCCAGGCCGTTACCCCCCGACCGGGACGATCTTGACCGGGATATCGGTGTTTTCGTCGGTGTGATAGCTCGCGCACACCCGGTGGTAGCCGTCAGCGATCTGCAACGCGACGTCATGGGTCAGGTCGCCGCGGACGACCAGAATCGGCGATAGCTGCTTGCCCTTCTTGATCTTCTTGAGATCCGTCGCCACATGTGGGTTATCCGTTGGCAGCAGGGCCAAGCGAGACGCGCGAAGCAGATCCTTGGCCTTCTTGTACACGATCGGTGCGACCTTCAGCGCTGCCAGAATTTCGCTGATCTGCGCGGGCGTGGCGAGCAGCGCCAGATAGTCCGCCGCCGCCGGATAGTCATGCTCGTCTGGTTCGGTACCCCATAACACCGTGGCCATCTCGACGACCCCTTTCTCACCACATGTCCGCCTGTTGTACGTCGGCCCCTATTGGATATCAAATACCGGGCGAGCATCAGCTGTTCGTAGGACCGGCCGCCCGGCATCGTCACCGGGTCAACCCACGTATTCTGTTGTCGACCTAAACCTCGCGACGCTGAGGGGAACTCCCCGGGCCGGAACGGCTGGAAAGGATCGACGTGGCGCTCGTCGTGCAGAAGTACGGCGGATCTTCGGTGGCCGACGCCGAACGGATCCGCCGGGTCGCCGCACGCATCGTCGAGGCCAAGAAGCAAGGCAACGACGTCGTCGTGGTGGTTTCGGCGATGGGCGACACCACCGACGGTCTGTTGGAGTTGGCCCAGCAAGTGTGCCCGGCCCCGCCTGCCCGCGAGCTGGACATGCTGCTGACGGCCGGTGAGCGCATCTCCAACGCGCTGGTGGCGATGGCCATCGAATCGCTCGGCGCTCAGGCCCGCTCGTTCACCGGCTCGCAAGCCGGCGTCATCACGACGGGCGCCCACGGTAGGGCGAAGATCATCGATGTCACCCCGACCCGACTGCAGTCCGCGCTGAATGAGGGGCTGATCGTGCTGGTCGCCGGATTCCAAGGCGTCAGCCAGGACAGCAGGGACGTCACCACCCTGGGCCGCGGCGGCTCGGACACCACCGCTGTGGCGCTGGCCGCGGCGCTGGGCGCCGACGTCTGCGAGATCTACACCGACGTGGACGGCATCTTCAGCGCGGACCCACGGATTGTGCCTAACGCACGCCATCTGGACACCGTCACGTTCGAGGAGATGCTCGAGCTGGCCGCCTGCGGCGCGAAAGTGCTGATGCTGCGATGCGTGGAATACGCTCGCCGCTACAACATTCCGGTGCACGTCCGGTCGTCATATTCGGACAAACCCGGCACCGTTGTGACCGGATCGATCGAGGACATAGCCATGGAAGACCCCATTCTGACCGGCGTCGCACACGACCGCAGCGAGGCCAAAGTGACCATCGTCGGCATCCCCGACTATCCGGGCTACGCGGCCAAGATATTTCGCGCGGTCGCCGACGCCGACGTCAACATCGACATGGTGCTGCAGAACGTCTCCAAGATCGAAAACGGCAGGACCGACATCACATTCACCTGCCCCCGCGACAGCGGCCGGGTTGCGGTGGAGAAGTTGGACGCGCTCAAAGACGAGATCGGTTTCAGTCAAGTGCTTTACGACGATCACATCGGCAAGGTGTCGCTGATCGGCGCCGGGATGCGCAGCCATCCTGGGGTCACCGCCACGTTCTGCGAGGCGCTGGCCGGTGTCGGTGTCAACATCGACTTGATCTCCACGTCGGAGATTCGGATCTCGGTGCTGTGCCGGGACACCGAGCTGGACAAGGCTGTCGTCGCTCTCCATGAGGCGTTCGGCCTCGGCGGTGAGGAGCAGGCGACGGTCTATGCGGGGACGGGTCGCTGATGGGCGGCTTGTCGATTGGGGTCGTCGGCGCCACCGGTCAGGTGGGCCAGGTGATGCGCGCGCTGCTCGACGAGCGCGATTTTCCGGCGACTAGCGTGCGGTTTTTCGCATCGGCCCGCTCGCAGGGCCGCAAGCTGACCTTCCGTGGTCAGGAAATCGAAGTCGAGGACGCCGAAACGGCCGACCCGACTGGCCTGGACATCGCGCTGTTCTCCGCCGGCGCGACGATGTCGCGGGTCCAAGCGCCCCGGTTCGCGGCCGCCGGGGTGACGGTGATCGACAACTCGTCGGCCTGGCGCAAGGACGCGCAAGTGCCGCTGGTGGTCTCCGAGGTCAATTTCGCTGACGCTCGGGACCGGCCGAAGGGCATCATCGCCAACCCGAACTGCACGACGATGGCTGCGATGCCGGTGCTCAAGGTGCTGCATGACGAGGCCCAGTTGGTGCGTTTGGTGGTTTCGAGCTATCAAGCCGTGTCGGGCACCGGACTAGCCGGGGTCGCCGAGCTCGCTGACCAGGCACGCGCTGTCATCGACGACGCCGAGCAGCTGGTGCACGACGGCAGCGCTTTGCAGTTCCCGGAGCCGAAGGCCTACGTCGCGCCGATAGCCTTCAACATCGTCCCGCTGGCCGGAAAACTCGTCGATGATGGCTCCGGTGAGACCGACGAGGACCAGAAGCTGCGCACCGAAAGCCGCAAAATCCTGGGTATTCCGGACTTGTTGGTCAGCGGCACCTGTGTGCGGGTTCCGGTGTTCACTGGTCACTCCCTATCGATCAATGCCGAGTTCGCCCAACCACTTTCGCCGCAGCGCGCCCGTGAAATCCTTGATGGCGCACCGGGGGTGAAGGTCGTTGACGTGCCAACGCCGCTGGCGGCCGCCGGTGTCGACGAATCCCTGGTCGGCCGGATCCGTCGCGACCCTGGGGTGCCGGACGGACGGGGCCTGGCGTTGTTCGTCTCAGGCGACAATCTGCGCAAGGGCGCGGCATTGAACACCATTCAGATCGCCGAGCTGCTGGCCGCCGAATTGTGACCCGCGGGTGAGCCCTGCCGATTCCCGCCAGATCGCGCGCTGCTCGCTCATGGTTGTGTCCGCGGCGTGCCTGCTGGCCCACCAAGGGCTTTTGCCCGCCCACGCCGATCCGCCGGCTCCGACGCCGGAGCCGGTCCTGCAGCCGCTGGCACCCGGCGAGGTGATTCGGATCGGTCCGACCGCGGGGACCGGCACGCCCACCCGTGATTACGGCATCGGGGCCACCGATTTGTGCGTGTTCATGGAGTTCCCCACTGAAGTAGTGCAGGTCTGCGGCGACAGCTTCGGCGGCCAGGGGGTCGGCTTCGGCGGCTACTACTCGCCGATCGCCTTGCGGGTGGACACATCGTCGGTCGACGACCCGGATGGAGTCCGATACACCGGCGTCACCGGTGTCACGGAGCCGCTGCTGGCCGACCCGACGCCGTCGGGCGCGTCGCAGCTGCCGGCGGGCGTTGTGCAGATCAACCGGCAGAACTACCTCCTGGTTACCACCACCAAAGAACTGGTGCCGCAGAATTCGCGGCTGGTGAAAGCCGAACCAACACATGGGTTTTGGCAGACTTGTCCAGGTTCGATGCGGGACGCCGACTACGCGGGTGGCCAGCAGTCTCAGATCAGCGGCTACTACGACCCGATACCGACAGGAGAGTCGCAGACCGGCTGGGTGTACATCGTTGCCGATAACTTCGACCGCAGCCAACCGGTGGTGCTGTACCGGGTCGCCCCAGAAAACTTCGGCGACCGGTCCCGGTGGCAGGGCTGGGTGTCCGGCCCCGACGGCGGTTGGAACACGTCGCCAACGCCGCTGTGGGGCGACCTGATTGGTGAGATGAGTTTCAAGCAGATCGACGGCAAGGCGGTGCTGTCGTATTTCAACTCCAGCACCGGAAACATGGAAGTGCGGGTCGCCGACGACCCGACCTCGCTGGGCGCCGCGCCGGTGACGACCGTGGTCCAGCACGACGAGTGGCCTGAGCCCGCGGAAAGTCTGCCGCCGCCTTACGACAATCGGTTGGCCCAGCCATACGGCGGGTACATCTCCCCGGGGTCGACGCTGGACGAGTTACGGGTGTTCGTCAGCCAGTGGCATAACAGCGATCCGCGGGCGCGGGCGCCTTACCGGGTGCTCCAGTTCGCGGTCAACCCGTTCAAACCCTGGTCAGACGGCAATTGACGGGTCGTCGTCGGCTTAGCGACGCTGCCGGGCCTCATTGCGGCGCCACTCATAGGTATTTCATAAGTTGTACCTAGCGCGCCCTATCCGTTGCCCACGCATCATTTCAGGTATGAGTGAAACACCTGAAATCCCAACCAGGCCGACCACCGTCGCCACCGAGCCAGCGACCGTGCCTGTTAAACCGTATTGGCTCTACCGGTTCGCGGCGTGGGTTGTGATCGTCGCCGGGATCCTGTTCATCGTCACGACCATCTTCTTCGCCGGCTTCAAAATCGCCAACCTTGGTCACCACGGATGCCATCACGGGTGGCACCACTCCATGGGTCAACGCATGCACCACCACCACGAGCAGGGGGCTGGATTCCACGGTGGGCCTGGCGGTCTCCACGGTGGGTTCGGTGGCCCGGGACCGTCACAAACGCCGGAGTCCGTCGCTCCGTCGCTCGCTCCGGCGCACCCATAGCCTGCAGAGGAGGCTGCCGCCCTCGCTGTAACCCGTTCCGGGTGAAGGGTTTCCGAGGCGGACCCAATTCTCTGAAGCCGTGGACTGTCACCATTGCCATGAGCCCGGCGCCCCTACCGCGGGCGCCGGGCTCCGACATTTGAAGCCGTCGACGGGGTAGCCGGACGGCTGCATGTCATGCCGAAGTGGGACTCAACAGCCACTTCACGACCGCCGCCCGCTCGCGGCCGCTGCTGACCTGAGGCATTATGCGAAGTATGAGCGAGACAACTGAGCCGTCGATCCCACCGTCTCCCGCCACACCGCCGCCCGCCGTCGCGCCGGCACCACAGTCCGAAAGGCTCTACCAAGTAGCGGCCTGGGTGGCGATCATTGCGGGAATCACGCTCATCGCCGTGGTCATTCTGAAATTCGCCTGGGCGTTCTGCGGCTAGGACGGTAAGCGGCCGGCCGGATGCGCTGCCGGCGACCGGCGCGGATGTTCGATCGGCGCATGGGGCTTAAACGTCAGACTCACGCTTGCGGTTAGTTGATGGTCGGCCCGTGCCTGGGCATTATCGACACATGACCCAAGCACCCGAGCCCCCAATCCAGTCGCCGCCTCCCGGCCCGCCTCCGCCGCCACATCCAGCTGCGCCCCCGTATGCAGCAACGCATTCCCGCCTCTATCAGGTAGCGGCGTGGGTGGTGATCGTCGCCGGCATCGTTTTCGTGGTGGCGGTTATCTTCTTCTCCGGCGCTGCGGTCGCCGGGCATGACCACCACTATCGCCATCACCACCACGGCATGTTCAGTCCGGACGGCCCCGAGGGCCCCGGTGGTCCCGACGCCCCCGCGCCCTGGCCGGGGCAGTGGCCGTCCTTCCCGGGTGGACCATTTCCCCCGGGCATGGGCCCCGGTGGGCCCTGGGGCCCGGACATGGGTCCCGGTGGTCCCGGCGGCCATGGCGGTCATGGACAGCCACCGCCGACCCCGTAACGGCGACTAGAGACACGTCGGACAGCGAAAAGCTTGCAGCGCAACCGCATTCGATTGTGGGCGGGATCGCTGGACGCCACCGGTGTGGTACCCATCCCGACCCGGGCATTTGTGTCGGGGTGGGCGTTCGACTTCTGTTTGCGTGGCCCAGTTGGCATGATCGGAACCCATGACGATCGAAGTATCGGCCAAGGTCTAACGCAATTGGGTCAGAGTAGGCGGATCATCGCGGCGGCGGTGACCATTGGCGCGGCGGTCGGTGGCGTCGCCGCCGTATTCGCCGCCCCAATCGTGGCGGCCCGGCCTTCGGACCCGGGCGTGGTGAGCTACGCGGTTCTGGGCAAGGGCTCGGTGGGCAACATCGTCGGGGGGCCGATGCGGGACGAATCGCTGTTCACCCAGCCGTTCCAGCCTTACTTCGTCGACAACCCGGTCTGCAACAACTGGGCCGATATCGGGCTGCCGGAGGTCTACAACGATCCCGACCTGGCGTCGTTCAACGGCGCCAGCACGCAGACCTCACCCACCGACCAGACTCACTTCGTCAAGCAAGCGGTCGGTGTGTTCGCAACCGGCGACGCCGCCGGCGCGGCGTTTCACCGCGTCGTCGACCGCACGGTCGGCTGCTCCGGGCAGACCACGGCGATGCACCTGGACAACGGAGCCACTCAAGTGTGGTCCTTTGACGGCGGGCCGCCAGGCGCTGCCGACGCGGCGTGGAGCAAGCAGGAAGCCGGAACCGACCGTCGATGTTTCACTCAGACCCGTCTGCGGGAAAACGTCCTGCTGCAAGCCAAAGTCTGTCAGTCCGGCAACGGTGGTCCGGCGGTGAACGTGCTGGCCGGTGCCATGGAGAACGCGCTCGGCCAATAACCGCGCGCGGGTTATCGGCTTGGCGCCGCGGCGCCCAAACCCCGGGAGTCGGTGACCAACGGGAATATGTCGGTGCCGTCCGGAAGATGGAAACTTGTGACTATCGTTGGGTAGCCGCGCGCAACCAGCGGTCCGCGACCGACGGTCCGGGCCCGAAGGGATCGGAATATGGCGTTTGCCGTCGCGTCGCAGCTGGATCCCGCGCGTCTCGCGGACGGCGAGCTGGCCAGTGCATCGGTCGCGGCGCAGTTCATCACCGACACCTGTTTGTCCGACGGACCGGTAGGGCGGGTCGGCCTGGAGATCGAGGCGCATTGCTACGACCCGGCCGAGCCGTACCGCAGACCGGCCTGGGATGAAATCACCGAGGTTCTGGAGTCGCTCCCTGCAATGCCCGGCGGCAGCGTGGTCACCGTCGAACCCGGTGGAGCCGTGGAACTCTCCGGCCCACCTGCGCACGAGGTGGTGTCGGCGATCGAGGCGATCGCCGACGACCAAGCCGTGCTGCGAAAAGCCTTCGCCGCCGCCGGTCTGGGACTGGTGTTGCTGGGCGCGGATCCGTTGCGGCGGGCCAAGCGCATCAACCCGGGTGCGCGTTATCGCGCCATGGAGCAGTTCTTCGTGGCCAGTCACACCGGTGTCGCGGGCGCAGCGATGATGACCTCGACCGCGTCGGTTCAGGTCAATCTCGACGCAGGGCCGCAAGCCGGATGGGCGGACCGAGTGCGGCTGGCACACGCCCTTGGGCCCACCATGGTCGCGATCGCCGCCAATTCGCCGCTGCTGGGCGGAAAGTTCTCCGGCTGGCGATCCACCCGGCAGCGGGTGTGGAGTCAGCTCGATTCGGCGCGGTGCGGACCCATCCTGACCGCCAGCGGCGAGGATCCCGGTACCGACTGGGCGCGTTATGCGCTAAAGGCGCCGGTGATGCTGGTGCACAACCCTCCAGAAGGCACCGCGGTGCCGGTGACGCACCGCCTGCCCTTCGCGGACTGGGCCGACGGCCGTGAGCTGCTTGGCGGGCGCCGGCCGACTCGCTACGACCTGGAATACCACCTGACCACGCTGTTCCCGCCGGTGCGTCCGCGGCAGTGGCTGGAAATCCGTTACCTGGACAGCGTTCCGGATGCGATCTGGCCGGCGGTGGTGTTCACGCTGGTCACTCTGCTCGACGACCCGGTTGCCGCCAGTATCGCGGCCGAAGCCGTCGAGCCGGTGGCCACCGCCTGGGACGTCGCTGCTCGGGTCGGGCTCAACGACCGGCGGGTGCACGCCGCGGCCAACCGGTGCGTGGCCGCGGCCGCCGAACGCGCACCTGCCGGGCTCGACGAGGCGATGCAGCGCCTGGTCGAGGCGGTGGAACGCGGGCGCTGCCCCGCCGACGACTTTTCCGATCAGGTGATCGGAGACGGCATCGCGGCCACAGTAACCCAGCTGGCGCTAGGGCAGCCGTGACGTCACGCGAAGCATTGGTCCGTGATTTGAAGCGAGCGCGGGAAAGGACTCTGCGGCTGGTGGATTTCGACGACGCCGAACTCCGCCGCCAGTACAACCCGCTGATGAGTCCCTTGGTTTGGGACTTGGCCCACATCGGGCAGCAGGAAGAACTGTGGCTGTTGCGCGGCGGCGACCCGGATCAGCCGGGGATGTTGTCCGGCGCCGTCAACAACCTCTACGACGCTTTCGTGCACTCGCGGGCCAGCCGCGCCGACCTGCCGCTGCTATCCCCGGACCGGGCGCGGGCTTATTGCCGCACCGTGCGGTCGGCCGCCCTGGATGCCCTCGACGGGCTGCCCGACGAGCCGGACCGCAATTTCGTCTTCGGGATGGTGGTCAGCCACGAGAACCAGCACGACGAAACAATGCTGCAGGCACTGAATCTGCGCACCGGTCCGCCGCTGCTGCAGGACACCCGCACGCTGCCTGCCAGCCGGGCGGGACTTGCCGGGACATCGGTTTTGGTGCCCGGCGGCCCGTTCGTCTTGGGGGTCGACGGGACAAGCGAGCCGTTCTCGCTGGATAACGAACGCCCGGCCCACGTCGTGGACGTGCTGGCGTTTCGCATCGGCCGTGTCCCCGTCACCAACGGTGAATGGCGGCAATTCGTCGACGATGGCGGCTACGCGCAGTCGCGGTGGTGGTCGGCCCGCGGCTGGGAGCACCGCCAAAGCGCAGGCCTGACCGCGCCGCAGTTCTGGGACGCCGACGGGCAGACGCGCACCCGGTTCGGCCGCGTCGAAGACATCCCCGCCGACGAACCGGTGCAGCACGTCAGCTACTTCGAGGCCGAGGCCTACGCGGCGTGGGCCGGTGCGCGGCTGCCCACCGAACGCGAATGGGAAAAGGCGTGCGCGTGGGATCCGGCGATCAATGCTCGCCGTCGCTATCCGTGGGGAGCCGATGAGCCGTCGGCTGCTCGTGCCAATCTCGGCGGCGACGCACTGCGTCCGGCACCGGTCGGCGCCTACCCGGCCGGCGCGTCGGCCTACGGTGTCGAGCAAATGCTCGGCGACGTCTGGGAGTGGACCAGCTCAGCGTTGGAGCCGTGGCCGGGTTTCACCCCGATGATTTACCAGCACTACTCCCAGCCGTTCTTCGGCGGGGACTACCGGGTGCTGCGCGGTGGATCATGGGCAGTGGAATCGGCCACTCTGCGGCCCAGCTTCCGTAACTGGGATCACCCGTATCGGCGGCAGATCTTCTCCGGTGTTCGGTTGGCGTGGTCCGTCGAGGGCGACGGAGGGGGCCACGCCTGATGTGCCGCCACCTCGGCTGGCTGGGACGCGAAACCACGGTCTCCTCGCTGGTGCTCGACCCTCCGCACGGTCTGCGGGTGCAGTCGTACGCCCCGCGCCGGCAAAAGCACGGCTTATTGAACGCCGACGGTTGGGGCGTCGGCTTTTTCGACGGTGCCGCGCCGCGGCGCTGGCGTAGCGCGGCGCCGTTATGGGGCGACACCTCATTCGCTTCCGTCGCGCCGGCGCTGCGCAGTCACTGCGTGGTGGCGGCGGTGCGTTCGGCGACGGTCGGCATGCCGATCGAAGCCAGCGCGACCGCGCCGTTCACCAACGGGCAGTGGCTGCTGTCGCACAACGGAATCGTCGACCGCGATGTGTTGCCCACCAGTGCACCTGCCGAATCAGTCTGCGACAGTGCAATTCTCGCTGCCTTGATCTTCACCCGCGGCCTTGATGCGTTGGGCGATACGGTCGCAGAGGTGGGGGCCGACGACCCCAATGCACGGCTGAACATCCTGGCGGCCAATGGTTCCCGGCTCCTTGCCACCACCTGGGGCGACACCCTGTCGATATTGCGTCGCGATGATGGCCTTGTGCTGGCCAGCGAGCCGTATGACGACCAGCCCGGTTGGGAGGATGTCCCGGACCGCCACCTCGTCGAAGTCACCGCCGAGCACGTCACGTTGACCGCACTGAATCCTATGAAGGGACCTTGATGACGCTGTCGCTGTCCAACCACCTGGCCGCGGACTCGGCGTATGAGGCCCTCTGCCGTGATGTGCGCGACGGGCTTCAAAGTTCTCCGAAATCGTTGCCGCCCAAGTGGTTCTATGATTCGCTAGGCAGCGATCTGTTCGACCAGATCACCCGGCTGCCCGAGTACTACCCGACACGCGCCGAGGCAGAGATCCTGCGTGCCCGGTCTGCAGAGGTCGCTTCTGTCACCGGCGCCGACACTTTGGTCGAGCTGGGCAGCGGGACGTCGGAGAAGACCCGGATTCTGCTGGATGCACTGCAAAACAGCGGTGCACTGCGCAGGTTCGTGCCGTTCGACGTCGACGCCAGTATGCTGTCGGCAGCCGCGACCGCCATCCAGCGAGAGTATCCTGGCATCGAAATTGCCGCTGTCTGTGGTGATTTCGAGGAGCACCTGTCCGAAATCCCGGGCGGCGGGCGGCGGCTGTTCGTGTTCTTGGGCTCGACGATCGGTAACCTGAACCGTGGCCCGCGTGCGGAGTTCCTGGCGGCGTTGGCGGCGGTGCTCCGGCCGGGTGACAGCCTGTTGTTGGGCACGGACCTGGTCAAGGACGTGGGCCGGCTCGTCCGGGCTTACGACGACGCCGCCGGAGTGACAGCGCAGTTCAACCGCAATGTGCTCGCGGTCATCAACAGGGAACTCGACGCCGACTTCGATGTCGATGCCTTCCGGCACGTCGCCAGTTGGAACAGTGAAGAAGAGCGAATGGAAATGTGGCTGCGGGCCGAGCGGGCGCAGCGGGTGCGCATCGGTGCACTGGACCTGACCGTCGACTTCGCTGCCGGTGAACAGCTGCTGACCGAAGTGTCGTGCAAATTTCGGGCGGAAGCTGTGGCCACCGAATTGGCGCAGGCGGGGCTGCGGCGCACCCGGTGGTGGACCGACGACGCCGGTGACTTCGGGTTGTCGCTCTCGGTCAAGTGAGCGGAAGCCTGGCCCAAGCCTGGCGCGCGGCCCGACCGCCGGTCGCCGGGTTGCACCTGGACAGCGCGGCCTGCTCACGGCAGAGCTTCGCCGTGCTCGACGCCGCCGCCCGACACGCAAGGCACGAGGCCGAGGTCGGTGGATACGTCGCGGCCGAGGCAGCCAAACCTGTTCTTGATGCCGGACGCGCCGCCCTCGCCGCGCTCGCCGGTATGTCCGAGGCAGAAGTGGTGTTCACCACCGGGTCGCTGCATGCGCTCGACCTTTTGCTGTCCAGCTGGCCGCCCGGCGGCCGCACTTTGGCCTGCCTCCCCGGCGAATACGGACCCAACCTGGCCCTCATGGCCGCGCACGGCTTCGCCCGCCGGACGCTGCCGACCGATCGCGAAGGCCGGGTCGCGGTCGACGAAGCGGCCATCAGTCTGGCCGCTGACCCACCAGGTCTGGTTCACCTGACTGCGGTGGCCAGCCACCGCGGTGTGGTGCAGCCGCTGCAGCAGATGGGACAGCTGTGCAGTGAATTGGGGCTACCGCTCGTCGTCGACGCCGCCCAGGCGCTCGGGCAGGTGGACTGCGCCGTGGGCGTCGATGCGGTGTATGCGTCGTCGCGCAAATGGATGGCCGGCCCGCGAGGCGTCGGTGTTCTTGCCGTGCGCCCGACCCTGATGCAGCGGCTGCAGCCGCGACTGCCGCCGCCGGAATGGATCTCATCACTGTCGGTCGCCCAACGACTTGAACTTGGCGAAGCCAATGTAGCTGCACGAGTTGGGTTTTCCGTTGCGCTGGGCGAGCACATAGCATCGGGCCCGGCTGCCGTGCGTGCACGTCTGGCGGAGGTGGGCCGCATCAGCCGGACCGTCCTCGCCGATCTGCACGGGTGGCGGGTGGTTGAAGCGGTCGACGAGCCGACCGCCATCACCACGCTGGCACCCCTCGACGGCGCCGACCCGCAGAAAGTCCGGGCGTGGCTAATCGCCGAACGTCGCATCGTAACGACGTCGGCGGGTGTGGAGCGGGCGCCGCTGGAGCTGACCACGCCGGTGCTGCGGATTTCGCCGCATGTGGACGCCACCGCTGACGATCTGACGACCTTCGCTGCGGCGCTGACCGACGCCACCGCAGCGGTGTGAAGTTCAGCCGGCCTTGTGTGCGGTGAGCAGATAGGCAGGCAATTTCATCCGGCCCTTCTCGTCGTGGTCATGCGCCGGCATCGGGACATCCGATCCAGGCGGTGCCGGCGGGATGTTCGCATGAATAAACGCCGGCCGGATCTCGTCGACCTGCCAGTACTTGCTCACCGCGGCACGCAGCTCGGCCTCCTCGACTTCGTTCGGCTTGGTCTCCCATTCGGCCGGGAACGCGCCCTTGGCGAACACCAGCATGTAGTAGTTCCCCCCGTCGACTGCCGCACGATGCACCGACTGCAGATAACCGTCTCGGCCCTCGACCGGTAGCGAATGGAACAACGTGCTGTCGACCACGGTGTTGAAGCGGCCGTCGTAACCGGTGAACGCGGTGATGTCGGCTTGCACGAAGCTGGCTGTGCTCAATCCGCGCTCTTGGGCCGCCCGGTTGGCGGCGGCGACAGCTGTGGGCGTGAGGTCGACGCCGACCACGGTGTAGCCATCGGCGGCCAGCGCCAGCGACAACTCCGCGTAGCCACAACCGGCATCGAGCACATCGCTGCGGAACTTGCCGGCGGCAACCAGCGCGGCCAATTCTGGCTGTGGCTCACCGATGTTCCACGGTGGCGGACCCTCGAAGCGGCCCTGCTGGCGATACGCGTTATCCCAGTCCATTACCTCATTTGCCATGTGGTCCAACCTACTCCGGGTTGCCCGGGTCATGCCGCGATGCGTCACCTAGTTGCGGCGACACTGCAACGGGTTACGCCAACGGACAGGTGCTCGCCAATGGCATAGACAGCAGGCCAGTCGCCGCTGCGCACCGCTCGTGCAAGATCATCCGCCATCGGGCTGTGGACCCCCAACTCGGCCAACCACGCAGACACGGTGGGCGCGATCGCATCACCCGCCACTCGAACTGTTCGTTGTTCGTGCAGCCGGTCGGCGATCTGATAGATCGCCGGCGTTGGTGCTACTGGAATTATCCTCTGAAGCCGCGACCGCAGCTGCAAGCGATTGCCGCATGCGTGGAATGACCGAACAACCGAGCGCAAAAGCGAAGGGAGCCCTGAATTCACTTCCGCCAACGCGATGTTCATGATGTGCTTCTGCGGCTCGGGTGGTCAACAGGCCGATGTTTCGGTTAGGCACTGGAGCGCGGCGCCAATGCGACGCGCCGTGCGCGAGACCAGATCGGCAAGGGACGGTGGACATTTGGTCTACTGCACCAGCGCGGTGAGGGCGCCCGCGCAGGTACCGTTCGGCCACCACACCGGCGCGGACGCGCAGCAGATGCCGGGAAAAGCTTCTGGGGCGCTCGGCGGCACCAGTGGCACGGGATGTTCTTCGATCGCCTGCGACAGCGGCGGGAACGCGAAGAACAACGCGGTCGGCAGCGCCAGCCAGATACCTATGACGGACACCGGCCAACGGGTGACGTACCTACCCAACCAACCGAAGATCGATCTCTTTTTCATAAGACGCCATCAGAACGTTGTGCGGCATTGGCTAACGACTACGCGTGAAGTTCTTATGGTTGGACACAATCGCCAACTCCTTGTTGCGCTGTCGTTAGCCTCGCCCCGGGTTAGTGATACGAGAGCATCACAGTCCAGACGAATTCCTTTTAGCAACAACGTGGTCCGCTGAGCGGACCGGGGGTCATGCCAAAACCTAAGGTGTCATGTGGGTGAAAGTACGACTTGTCGAGCTGGTCTCAGAGTATTTGACACAGTTGGAGTAATAGTCGCGCGGAAATACGTGGAGTGGTACGCGGAAATACGTGGAGGAGTGGGCGTAACCAATTGTTGCTGTAAGTACGGAATTTGTGACGCACGCGCGGGTTATTGGCCATGAGACCGACGGCTTCAGCGCCGGCCGTTGCTGATCCGGCCCGCACTGAAGGATGCCAGGAACTCCTCGCGGCATATGATGATGGTCCCGACGAGCCGGGTGATTCCAGCTACGCCGCAGTCGATGTACGCCACCATCGTGGCGTACAGGCGGTGGCTCCGTTCGGGTAACCCAGCCGACACTGGACTACCTTTCGGGCCACGGCATTTGTGAACTCCCCCAGTCGTTTCATCACGGTGGTGCCCGTGGAAGCGGGGCGGAGGTGGCCCGTCGGCTGCACAACAGGGCGCCAAACTGGGACTGAACACCATGAACGCTCGGTCGAGCTCGTACTGGCTCGTACTAAGCTACCGCGCACGAGCGGCGGCCCGCGGTTTCCAGGGTAGGACGGCGAGGGCCAAATCGTGCGTGGCACATGCCGATCGTCTTAAGCCCCAGACCGCTCCAGCCTTAGTAAGTGGACGAGCTGGTCGCGGTCATCGATACCAAGTTTGGCGAAGATGCGGTAGAGGTGTCCCTCCACCGTTCGCACCGAGACGAACAGCCGGTCGGCGACCTCACGGTTGGAGCAGCCGGCCACGACTAGCATCGCGATCTCGCGTTCACGGTCGCTGATGGGCAGCGGCCGGGCTGCGGCAGCGACTGCCGGTGTCCGTACTTCGCCCTGGCTGGCCAGCGCGTGTGCCCGGGCCGATGAGGCTACTTCCTTACCACGATGGCGTTTGCGCGCGGGTTCGTGCGCTGCCTGGGCCGCCGCGTCGGCGGCAAGTGCCACCGCACCCAGGTCGGCGAACCCATTCGCCGCGGCGTCCAGCAGGTCGCCGTCATGGTCGGCCAGTCCGCGAGCATGCGCGGCCACCGCCTCCGCCAGCGGTGTGTTCAGCGTCCTGGCGAGCTCCTCTAGCCTTGCGGCGACCGAATGATCGCCGAACCGGACAGCGGTATGCAGCGCAGACATCTCCACGGCGTACATCCCGGATTGTTGCGCGATCTGCGCGGCGCGCACAACATGCTTATGGGCGGCCTTCGTCTGGCCGACAGATGCCCGCTCCCAGGCCCGGGCCAGCTCAAGTTCCGGCAAGAACACAGCTACCTGCGGTCCATACGCTTCTTCGGAAATCTGCAACGAGGCAGCCGCAGCCCCACGGTCTCCCCGCGCACCTTCAGCCTGCGCTGACCAGGCCGCCACCAGCATCAACCAGCCCGTTGGAAACCCATGCGACATGGCCGATATCGAGTCACGAAATGCAACACAAGCCGCAGACAGCGCACCGCGGGCAAGCTGCACGAGTCCGAGCATCGCGTGCACGAAGGCGTCTGCCTCAGGTCCCACCGTGGCCATCGGAGCATAGCGTTCCCAAACCCGCTCGGCCGTCGAATAATCACCGGCGGCCGTCGCAGCCATCACCTCAGCCAAAGCCAACCCCATGACAAACCGGTGCGGTCCCAATTGGTCGAGCCCAGCTGCCCGCCCCGCATCCGCTATGCGGTAAACCTCGCCAAACCGCCCGGCGAGCGCCAACGCCCAGCACGTCGACGCCGCCGCCCACGTCGTCGCCGGCGGTTGCGCATCGGATGCACACAGGGCCAGCCCTAGGTCAATTGCCGTCGCAACGTCACCGGAGAAGCACGCGAACGACACCTCCAGAGTGGTGACAAGACGGACGCTCGCCTCCGAATCGACGCGATCCCTCACGTTGGCGAGTACCTGCCGTGCGGGCTCGACCTGCCCGCAATTGAAGAACAGATTCACCGCGCGCAGACAGCCCCATCGCGCGGTCAGCAACTCATCGGCGCCATCAGGATCGACGTCACCGAGCACTGCCTCGGCGTCGTCGCCGCGGCCCTGCCAACTCAGCGCGTCAGCAAGCACGATCGCAGCCGGCAGGCCACCGCCGCGATCCAACGCGAACCGGGCCAGTTCCTCTCCATGACCTACGCTCGACATGGTCACCGCGCTCGCCGCCGCACCGATGATCACATCCAGGTCCGGGGCGAGGTCGCTGCGCATCATGAACTGGGCCAGCTGAATCTGGGTGCGCACGTCGGGCAGCCTCGAGCGCTGCCCTTCCGCCCGCAGGTGCTTCCGAAGGTGTTGTGCCAGCATGCCATTGAGCTGCCGCGAGCGCACCACCCCAGCTCGTTGCATTGCCGTTTCACCCAAGAGCGGGTGATACAACCGCGCCACGGTCTGTGATCCATCGGCAATCAACTGGACCACGCCGCGGCGCTCAAGGCGTGCCACCGCGTCCGCGTCGCAAAGCCCACGCAAAATCTCCCAGTCCAGCACCTCGGCAGCCGCCAAAACCTCGACCGCGTCCAATTCCTCCGGCGCAAAGGATCGCAGCCGAAACTCAAGCAGATCGTGCAGTTGGCGGTCTGCACGCAGCGCACCTCGAAGCCGCCAACCGTCTTCCGTGCGCACCAACACACCACTTTCCCGGCCGGCGCTCAGCAAGCCGCGCAACAGCAGCGGGCTGCCCGCAGCCCGGTCGTGTAACTCGTTGATCAGCCGGGTATCGACGGCGCCGCCGAGCACGGCGCGGGCGAGCTCCCCGGTCTGCTCCCGGGTGAACGCTTCGATGTGCAGACTCAGCAACAGCCGCTCTTTCCACAGCGCTGTCACCGCATCGGACACGTGGTCGCCCGACCGGATCGTCACGATCACCCGGGCACTGCCGCTGGCGGCAAGTTGGTACACCAGCGTCGACGACACCGGATCGAGCAACTGCGCGTCGTCGACGACGACGACCAGGTTCTCGTCCTGCTCCAGGGTTTGTTGCGCGGCGACCAACATCGCGGCGGGTTCTCGTGGAGCGTCGACAGTCACGGACTGATAGAACGCGCCCAATGCCACGGCGGAGCCGGTTTGGGTGGCCAGCACATACCGCACCATCAGCCCGCGCGACTTGGCAGTCGTGGCCAGGGCGCGAGCCAGTGTCGATTTGCCGACCCCGCTATCGCCCACCAACGCGACACCCCGAAACTCCGCGTCGTCCTCGAGTGCCGCCAACGCCTGACGGACCTCGTCATCGCGGCCCACCAACGGCCAACCCGACCCGCTCTCCGCTGGCATACGTCGACCCCCCTGAACCGGCCCTTTTGGGAGTTAGATGTTCCCGGGTGTCACCTTTGTCCCGGTGGCAATATTACTTTCGCGGTCAGTTCCCCAGACCGCTCCAGCCTTAGTAAGTGGACGAGCTGGTCGCGGTCATCGATACCAAGTTTGGCGAAGATGACGGTAGAGGTGTCCCTCCACCGTTCGCACCGAGACGAACAGCCGGTCGGCGACCTCACGGTTGGACCAGCCGGCCACGACTAGCATCGCGATCTCGCGTTCACGGTCGCTGATGGGCAGCGGCCGGGCTGCGGCAGCGACTGCCGGTGTCCGGATTTCGCCCTGGCTGGCCAGCGCGTGTGCCCGGGCCGATGAGGCTACTTCCTTACCACGATGGCGTTTGCGCGCGTGTTCGTGCGCTGCCTGGGCCGCCGCGTCGGCGGCAAGTGCCACCGCACCCAGGTCGGCGAACCGATTCGCCGCGGCGTCCAGCAGGTCGCCGTCATGGTCGGCCAGTCCGCGAGCATGCGCGGCCACCGCCTCCGCCAGCGGTGTGTTCAGCGTCCTGGCGAGCTCCTCTAGCCTTGCGGCGACCGAATGATCGCCGAACCGGACAGCGGTATGCAGCGCAGACATCTCCACGGCGTACATCCCGGATTGTTGCGCGATCTGCGCGGCGCGCACAACATGCTTCTGGGCGGCCGTCGTCTGGCCGACAGATGCCCGCTCCCAGGCCCGGGCCAGCTCAAGTTCCGGCAAGAACACGGCTAGGTGTAGTCCGTAGGCGTCCTCCGAACGCCGCAGCGCCGCGGCGGCCGCCTCACCGTCTCCCCGTGCGCCCTCGGCCTGCGCCCACCAGGCCGCCACCGGCATCGACCAGACCGATGTAAAACCACCCGACATTGCCGACATCGAGTCATGAAATGCAGCGCAGGCGGGCAACAGCGCACCGCGGGCAAGGTGCACGAGTCCACGCATCGCGTCGTCTGCTTCAAGCACACCCGTGGCATGACGCTCCCTGGCCCGCTCGGCAGCCGGATAATCACCGACGGCCGTCAACGCCATGACCTCAGCCAACCCGATCCTGGGTAACCCTCCCGGTTGGGCGAGCGCAGCCGCTCGCAGCCCCGCCTCCGCTACGCGGTGAACGTCGTCAAACCGCCCGGCGAGCGCCAACGCCCAGCACGTCGGCACAGCCGCCCACACCGCCGCCAACGGCAGATCCGATGCACACAGGGCCAGGCCGGTCTCGATCGTGGTCTGTATGTCGCCGGAGAAGCACGTAAACAACACCTCGACTGCTGCGACGTAACTGACGATCGCCTCGGAGTTGATGCGATCCGTCACGCTGGCGAGTACCTGCCGTGCCTGCTCGACCTGCCCGCAATTGAAGAACAGATTCATGGCGCGCACACAGCCCCATCGCGCGGTCAGCAACTCATCGGCACCGTCGGGGTCAAAGGCTCCAAGCACTGCCTCGACGTCGTCGCCGCGGCCCTGCCAACCCATCGCCTCAGCAAGCACGATCGCAGCCGGCAGGCCACCGCCGCGATCCAACGCGAACCGGGCCAGTTCCTCTCCATGACCTACGCTCGACATGGTCACCGCGCTCGCCGCCGCATCGATGATCACGTCGAGGTCGGGCGATAGGTCGCTGCGCATCATGAACTGGGCCAGCTGAATCTGGGTGCGCACGTCGGGCAGCCTCGAGCGCTGCCCTTCCGCCCGCAGGTGCTTCCGAAGGTGTTGTGCCAGCATGCCATTGAGCTGCCGCGAGCGCACCACCCCAGCTCGTTGCATTGCCGTTTCACCCAAGAGCGGGTGATACAACCGCGCCACGGTCTGTGATCCATCGGCAATCAACTGGACCACGCCGCGGCGCTCAAGGCGTGCCACCGCGTCCGCGTCGCAAAGCCCACGCAAAATCTCCCAGTCCAGCACCTCGGCAGCCGCCAAAACCTCGACCGCGTCCAATTCCTCCGGCGCAAAGGATCGCAGCCGAAACTCAAGCAGATCGTGCAGTTGGCGGTCTGCACGCAGCGCACCTCGAAGCCGCCAACCGTCTTCCGTGCGCACCAACACACCACTTTCCCGGCCGGCGCTCAGCAAGCCGCGCAACAGCAGCGGGCTGCCCGCAGCCCGGTCGTGTAACTCGTTGATCAGCCGGGTATCGACGGCGCCGCCGAGCACGGCGCGGGCGAGCTCCCCGGTCTGCTCCCGGGTGAACGCTTCGATGTGCAGACTCAGCAACAGCCGCTCTTTCCACAGCGCTGTCACCGCATCGGACACGTGGTCGCCCGACCGGATCGTCACGATCACCCGGGCACTGCCGCTGGCGGCAAGTTGGTACACCAGCGTCGACGACACCGGATCGAGCAACTGCGCGTCGTCGACGACGACGACCAGGTTCTCGTCCTGCTCCAGGGCTCTATGCGCGGCGGCCAACATCGCGGCGGGTTCTCGTGGAGCGTCGACAGTCACGGACCGATAGAACGCGCCCAATGCCACGGCGGAGCCGGTTTGGGTGCCCAGCACATACCGCACCATCAGCCCGCGCGACTTGGCAGTCGTGGCCAGGGCGCGAGCCAGTGTCGATTTGCCGACCCCGCTATCGCCCACCAACGCGACACCCCGAAACTCCGCGTCGTCCTCGAGTGCCGCCAACGCCTGACGGACCTCGTCATCGCGGCCCACCAACGGCCAACCCGACCCGCTCTCCGCTGGCATACGTCGAACCCCCTGAACCGGCCTTTTGGGAGTTAGATGTTCCCAGGTGTCACCGTTGTCGCGGGCAATCGCGATACCGGCGGTAGTCCAAGGACGAAGAGTGCGCTGCAGCATGACGAGCCCCTTTGCACACAGTTCCAATCGTGGTTTGAACTTTAGCTGAGACCAGGCTGAGAAACCTCCAATTTTCCGGATAAGATTTCTGCGTGCTTTCGACGAGGCCGCTTACCCGGCGCTCAGGTGCGTTATATTCGGCGGGTGTTCGTCGGTGGGGCGCTGACCGGGCGTGATGGCGAACTAACGGTTATTCACCGCGCGCTAAATGGGGTCGGCAGCTATTCGGGCGTCGTGATTGTCGGGGCCGCGGGCGTCGGGAAGACCCGACTCGCGCGTGAAGTCCTCGACCGCGCGCAAGTTTGCGGTGGGCGCACGAGCTGGATTGTCGGCACCGAATCGGCCCGCCCACTGCCGCTCGGCGCATTCAGCGCCTCGTTCGGCGAGGTGGTTTCGGATCCGCAGGTAAGCGTACGGCGACTCATCGATTCTTTTGTCGCACAACACCGTCAAGGCCGCCTATTGATTGGTATCGATGACGCGCACCTGCTCGACGGACTGTCCGCGCACGTGGTGCATCAGCTCGCCCAGTCGCGCGGCGCACGGCTGGTCGTCACGCTGCGTGCGGGGAACGGCGAGCCCGATGCCGTGACTGCGCTCTGGAAAGACGGGCTACTCGCTCGAGTGGACCTCGAACCGCTATCGGCGGACGCCACCCGCCGGATGGTGGAGGCGGCCCTCGGCGGGGCAGTGGACGCCCGCAGCGCCCAGCGGTTCTGGAAGCTGACCGGCGGAAACGCGCTGTTCGTCGGGCAGCTGTTGAAGGATCAGCTCGCGGCTGGCCGGATACGGCAGCTGGCCGGAGTGTGGATGTGGGACGAGAACGTGGCGGTCTCGCCCAGCCTCGGCGACATGGTCGGCCGACAGCTAAGTCGTCTGACGCCGGAGCTTGCGCTGGTGGTGGACACCCTGTCGCAGTGCGAACCGCTCGCAGTCGATGTGCTGTGCGACCTGGTGGGCCGCCGCCACCTCGAGGCTGCCGAACAGATGCACTTGGTGACCCTCGAGCGGACGGGCAATACGCTGATGTCCCGGTTGGCGCACCCGCTTTTTGGCGAGCTTCGGCGCGCAACCGCGGGCGAAATGTATCTGTCGCGGCTCCGTGGTCGACTGGCGCAGCGGCTGGCCAAAGACACCGACTCCGATATGCCTGCCACCGTGCGCCGGGCACTGCTCACCCTGGAATCCGACCTCGCCCCTGACCCCGACCTCTTCCTTCGGTCGGCACGGTTCGCCATGACCCTGCTCGATCTCGACTTGGCCGACCGATTCGCCAGGGCCGCTGCCGATGCCGGCGTGCCGGAAGCAGCGAGCCTGCGGGCAATGAACCTGGTGCTTCTCGGACGCGGTCACGAAGCCGAGGCCGCCCTACGGGAGATGGATGGAGATGACGGCCCTGACGGCCATCACTGGTCCACGGTACGAGCAGCCAACCTGATCTGGATGCTTGGCCGACCCGCGGAAGCGTGGACCATCCTGGAGACCCTTGCCGCAAAGCGTGAGTCCGCAGCGGACCGCGCCGAGCGCGCCGCGGTCGAAGCTTGTGTGGACGCGGTAATGGCGCGCTGTGAACAGGCCGCCGCGAAGGCAAGGACTGCGATGAAGTCCGCAGCATTGCCCGACTTTCACGCGATGATGGCATCGGTGGCGTTGATCATGGCGCAAGGCGCGCTAGGACGAGTTGACGACATCACCGAAGTAGCCGACGAGGCCCTGCACCGTGCGATGACATCGTTTCACGCGTCACATATGCGGTTCTGGTTCGGGGCCGTGTATGCGCGGGCCTGCCGGTTGACCGGCCGCATCGATGAGGGCATGAAATCTGCCAAACGGATCGCCGACTCAGCGAGCGACATTCCCGGGCTCGCGTATGCGAACCTCGCGTTTCTGTTGGGTCATGCCGAGCTGGTGGGAGGCGCTGTTCCCAACGCGGTGAAGCTGTTGCATGAAGCGCTGGCCGGGGTTGAAAAGCATGGCGTAACAACAGGCTTACGGGCTGCGAGCTGCTTCGCGCTGGCGGAGGCGCACGCCAAACTCGGGCAGCCAGACGAGGCGAATGACGCGCTGAGCGAGGCCCAAAAGTGTGTGCCGCAGGACTACGTATTCATGCAGACCGCGCTGAGTCTGTCGACCGGGTGGGCGCTGGCCGCCGCCGGCTCGTTGAGCGACGCGGTCGCGATTGTGCAGGCGGCCGCCACAGATGCGCGTGAGCGAACTCAGCCGACTCACGAGCTGGCCTGCCTGCAGGCGGCGGCCCAGTGGGGCGACGCCTCCGGGGCTGCGCGAGCGCGTGAGCTCGCCGACATGCTGTCGCTACCGCTGGCCAATGCCGTTGCTCGGCATACCGAATCGCTGCAATCCCGCGACGGCGAAGGGCTGCTCGCGGCATCGAATGACTACCGGGCGATCGGTGATCGCGCCACGGCGGCTGACGTCGCGGCACAAGCGGCCATAGCTTTTGGCAACGCCCAACAGCGCAAACGTGCCATGTATGCTGCAGCGCTGGCGCGGGAACTGGCCGACGCATGCGGTGGGCTATGCACGCCGGCACTGCGGACTCGGGTGGGAGTTCCGTTGACCGGTCGCGAGCGTGAGGTCATCGAATTGGTTATTGCGGGCTTGTCCAACCGCGACATCGCCGACCGGCTGGTCATGTCGGTCCGCACCGTGGAGGGACATGTCTATCGCGCATGTCAACGGGTGGGAGCCACGTCGCGCGCGGACTTGGCCGCGATCCTGCGCGTCGGTCCGAGCGAACTTGAAAATTCTGAGGTGCAAGCTACGAAACGCGTGTCGCGACGCACGTGATCGTTTCCGTTCCCGCACCGTAGACGCGTCCGGTAGTAGGTGGCGACATTGGAGTAGTCGCATAGGCTATCCGGTCTCACCGCGTGCCGCGAGCATAGTTTCGTCGGCGCGACAACCGGGGACGTGACGGCACTGTCGCCCGCTCACCGTTATCGCGGCAGCGCTAATCCGGAATTTTGGCAACGTTTAAATTTTGGCAACGTTTAGAGGTAACGCCATGAAGCTTGGCGAGCCCAGGCCCTTACCAAGGTGACGACCAGTTGTGCCATGTTCGTCCGAGCCGTCCGAGAATGGTGCGGCGCACCCCCGGTGGGTCCGTACCGGCCGGGAACCGGAGTGTTCGTCAGCATGGGCAATGTGAGCTTGTCGAGCCCCGGCTTCGTGAAATTGGTTCCCGGCGCGACGCCGAATCCTGGCGACCACTTCTACATCTACATCGCCACCAGCCAGACCAGCAACGATGGTCACACCGGAATCTTCATCAGTCAGAACTCCGATGGGAGTTGGCCGACGGCCAAAGGCGGCGGACCCCCGGACGGCACCACCTGCCACCTGACCTCACGGACGATCTCTGGATCGAAGTTCAGCAATCACGCCCGCACGCTGTGGGGATGGTTCGACTGCACCAAGGTGGGTCTGCCGACGGCCTAAGTGGTGGTCCCAATGAGAAAATGACCGATACGACATTCGCGGCCGGCCACCGGCCGGCAAGGGCACCAAGATCTTTTGCTGCGCGATTAAGCGATTTCGCCAGTTTGACGCCAGTAAAATCGCTGCTCATGGAGATGCACTCCTGGCCGATCGTCCGCCGCGAAAATGAGTTCAGCCTCATTCGCTCGGCTCTCGTCGGCCAACAGGGCCGTTGTGGCATTGTGCTTTTCGGCGACGCCGGAGTCGGTAAGACCACGCTGGCCCGGTCGGTGACACAGTCTCTGCCGACGCGCGTGCATTGGGTGGCCGGAACGGAGTCGGCGCGCTCGATCCCGCTGGGGGTTTTCGCTCACCTCGTCGGCCCGGCCACCTCCCGCGACCCGATAGCATTCCTGGCCGCAGCGCGGGAAACGATTCACGCGGACGAGCATTCGATCATCGGGGTCGACGACGCGCACCTGCTCGATCAACTCTCGGCCACGCTGCTGCATCAGCTGGCGCTGGAAGATTCGGTGCGTATGGTCGCGACGGTGCGCAGCGGCGAGTCGGTCCCCGACGCGATCACGTCGCTGTGGAAGGACGGTTATCTTCAGCGGCTGCGGTTGGTGCCGTTTGACAAGTCGCAGTGCGTGGGCCTCGTTGAAGAGGCATTGGGTGGCCGCGTAGAAGGGCTGTCCGCGGATCTGATGTGGAACGCCTCGGGCGGCAACGCCCTGTTCGTGCGGCATCTCGTCGAAGGCGCGCTGGAGGCCGGCGCCCTACAACAAGTCCGCGGTGTGTGGCAGCTGCGGGGCGGCACCGCCATCACCTCCGAGCTTGCGTCGCTGCTGGATACCCGTATCGAGCAGTTACCCGAGGACGAAGCGCACATATTGCAGCTGCTGGCCTTCGCCGAGCCGCTGGCCTTGGACACCTTGTCGGTTCTGGTCGGCGCTGAGACCGTCGAGCGTGTTGAACAACGCGGACTGATACGCGTGATCGAGGACCGCACCAACCTGGATGTCCGTTTTACCCACCCCCTCTACGGGGAAGTGATCCGCCGCGGTCTGGGCCGGGCCGCCACCCGGCGGCTGAAGGGAGAACTGTTTCACGCCTTGCAGCAGCAGCCGACTGCCGGACCGGCCCAACGCATCCGGCTGGCCGAGCTGGCCCTCGACAGCGATGTCACCGCCGACACCAAACTCTTTGCAGCCGCAGCCCAGGACGCCATTGCACTGACAAACATCACCCTCGGGGAGCGCCTGGCGCGCGCTGCGGTGAATCGTGGCGGCGGACTGGTCGCCAGCGAATTACTGGCCCGATCTCTGTTATGGCAAGGCAAGGCGGCCGATTGCGAACAGATCCTCAGCGCATTCGATCCGGATGGTATGAGCGAACTCGACCTGGTGCGGTGGGGCGTCGCCCGGATAGCCAACTTGCACTGGTCGATGGGTGACGCCGAGCGTGCCAACGAAGTACTGCATCTGCTGCAAACCCGGGTGAACGAACCCGCGCTGCGGCTGGTCGTCGAGGGGATTGCGTCGGCAACGCGGACATTCCAAAACCGGCTCGATGAGGCCGCCTCTGCGTCGCAACGTGTGTTAGGCGACGGGGCGGCATCACCATCCGCGATCGAATGGGCGGTCTTCGGCGGAGCCTTGGCGGCGGCGTTGATGGGCCTCGGTGACGATGTGGCCTCGATCGTGGCACGAGGCCGACAGGTCGAGCACAAGGTAGACGGCCTGTTGCGCTACCTCACGGCATACGGCGAGATCCGCGCGCTCACCTTGGCCGGCGACTTCGATACCGCAGAAGCTCGATCCGGCGACATCGTGCAGATCTCCGCGCCGGGGCAGTATCTCGCGTGGGGCATGGCCAATGTTCTAGTCGGCACTGTGGAGGTGGCGCGGGGCCGATTCGCGGCCGCGCTGCCACGGATGGAAGAGACCGTCGCGGCGCTGACGGCTGAGTCCGCGTCATCGTGGAGTTTCCCGGCTGGGCTCCTGCTGGCCCAATCGCATTGCGCGCTGGGAAACATCGAAGGCGGGACGAAGACGCTGGCGGAACTGCACCGCCGGGTAGGCCGCCACGTCGCTGTATTCGAGGCGGAGGTGCGGCTCGCCGAGGCGTGGCTCTCGGCCGCGCAAGGCCATGTCAGCGGCGCGATTTCGCGGGCGTTGGAGGCAGCCGACCTGGCTAAAGGTGCCGGTCAGCGGGCCGTGGAAATGCTCGCCCTGCATGACGCGGCGCGATTCGGTGACCAATCTTCATTGCAGCGCCTCGTCGACGTCGCGGAGGGCATCGGAGGGCAACTCGCCCACATCCACGCCGCGTACGCGACCGCGTTGCTCACCTCGGATCCAGCGAAACTGCATTGGGCCGCGGAGCAGTTCGAGGCCGTCGGCGCGCTGCTGTCGGCGGCTGATGCGGCCGCCCAAGCCGCTGCGCTGTTCGAGACCGCTGGCGATCGTGCCCGCACCGTCGAGGCCGGCGCGGCTGCGGCCCGACTCGCCGCCGCCTGCGGCGGTGTGCGCACACCCGCGCTGGAGGTGGCCTCAGATCCGCTTCCGCTGAGCCCACGGGAACGCGAGATCGCCAACTTCGTCGCCCAAGGCTGCAGCAACCGCGACATCGCCGAACGGCTCGTCGTCTCCACCCGCACCGTCGAAGGCCACATCTACCGCGCCTGTATCAAACTCGACGTGTCAGACCGCGAGGGGCTGGCGATCGTGATCCGTCAGGCCCGTGGCAGCTAACCGCTCGCGGCACAAATCGAGTAGCGCACTACGCATTCGCGGGTGCGCTGCGCGTGTGCACCCTTGGCCGGTGCCTCAGCGTTGCTGTTTCTCATCGCAAGATCAGCAGCCATGACTGCCTTTCCGCCGCCGCGCGGGTCGCGGCGAGCATCGATCATCAGCCCGCTTGCGATGGGCGATACGTCAAATGCTCCGCCGAGCGCGGCTCAGATGGTGCTTACGGACAATCAGGACCGGCGGGTAGTCCTGGTCGAACTGCGGTTAGAACCCGGGGCCAATCCGGCAACCGTGCGGCGGAGCTTCCTCAGACTTTTTCACGACGTTTTCGGCACCACGGGCCCGCCGCAACCAGTGCCGGTGGCCCGCCACTACATGCGGTGCGTGCTCGACCCGGATGAGATCACCCGATTGGCACACGGCGGCGACACACCGACCGAGGCGTCGGCGCGCCGTGCCCTCGGACTCATCTACCGCATCTGGCCCGACCTGGTGCTGCGCGCACACCTGGACCGCTCAGTGACGACCATCAAGGCCGACGCCGCTAGACGCACCTTCGGCTCCGCCGGAACCGGTGTCGTGTGGGCCGTGCTCGATTCCGGCATCGACGCGACGCATCCGCACTTCGCAGCCAACGACACGTTGACAGCCCGTGCGGTCGCTAAACTGCACCGCGACTTCATGATTCAGTCGTCCACGGACACCAAGCCGTCTCCGCTGACCGATACCTACGGCCACGGCACCCATGTTGCCGGAATCATCGCGGGCCAAGCACCGCAGGACCCCAAAAGGCTGCGGATCGCGCACAACGAACCGACCGCGCAAGACCTGCCGCAGTGGGTGCTGCGTACCCTGCCTGCCGGGGCCACACTGTCGGGCGTCGCGCCGAAAGCCAATCTGGTCAGCATCAAGGTCCTCGACGATTACGGCAACACGCTGTCGAGCGCGGTGATCCAAGCGATCGATTATGTCCGCACCGTCAACAGCGGCGGTCGGGACCTGCAAATCCACGGGGTCAACCTGTCGTTGGGGTGTCCTTGGCCACCAACCGAATTCGCGGCGGGCCAAAGTCCGCTGTGCCGCGAACTGGATCTGCTGGTCGGCACCGGCGTGGTGGCGGTCGTCAGCGCAGGCAATGCCGGCGCAGGCGGAACACTCGAGGGGCTGTCCGGCGACGTCTATGGGCAGCTTTCAACGATCACCGATCCGGGAAACGCCGCATCCGCCATCACGGTCGGATCCGTGCATCGCTACCGTCCACACACTTACGGCGTCACCTTCGACTCGTCGAAGGGCCCCACGCTCGACGGGCGCCCCAAGCCAGACTTGGTGGCGCCAGGCGAAGGCATCACCTCAGCGGCCACCGGACAAATGATTGCCGGTGTTCCGCCGCTGGCACCCGCCGCGGGCGACCCGTCGCGGGTGGCCCGCTACTGCGAAGACACCGGCACGTCGATGTCGGCCGCGCACGTCTCCGGGGCGATCGCCGCGTTCCTGTCTATCCGCAACGAGTACATCGGCCGGCCGGAACTGGTCAAAAAACTGTTCCGGGACAACGCGATAGACCTGGGACGCCATGAGTTCTACCAAGGCGCCGGTCTGATCGATCTGATGGCCGCACTGTCCAGCACCTAGACGAAAAAGGAAGATCATCGTGACCAACATCAACGGATTGGCGTATTACGAAGTCGATTTCAATGCCGACGGAACACCCAACACCGCCACCGGTAGCGGTGACGGTGGACTGTCTGCGGCCGTGGCCAAAGGTGGGATCACCGATCTCTTCGTGCTCTCGCATGGCTGGAACAACGGCGTCGATTCCGCCCGCGATCTCTACCAAGCGATGTTCACCCTGCTGGCCGACCAGCTCGGCACGCAGTTGTCCAGCAGCGCGGCCGTCGGGGTGATCTGGCCGTCTCTGCTGTTCCCCGACGACGATCCGGACAACGCACCAGCCGTGCCGTCCACCGGCGCGCAGCTGGCCGCCGCGTTGACCCCGGCATTCCCGCAACAGCAACAGCAGCTGGCCACCATGGGGCAGCTGCTTGATCAACAGCCGCAAGACCCGGCGGCGCTGAACCAATTCCATCAGCTGGCAACGGGTTTGGTGACAACCAAACCACAGGGTGTCGAAGACACCGGCGAAGCCGCGCTGCTCACCGCCGACACCGCGACGGCATTCGGGCATGCCGCAGCTATGGCACCGCACGCGACCACTGCCGCGCAGGGCATCGGCAATCCGTTCACGGGGTTGTGGAGCGGGGCGCGCGAGGTGTTGCGGACGATGAGCTACTACGAGATGAAAAACCGGGCAGGTGTGGTCGGCCAGAACGGCCTCGGCCCGCTGCTGGCGAGCCTCAGCGGCCCCGACGGCCCGCCGCGAATCCATCTGATGGGGCACAGTTTCGGCGCTCGGCTGGTGTCATACACTCTGGCGGGTTTGCCCGCTAACCGCACCGGCTCGGCAAGCCCGGTCAAATCGCTGACGCTGATTCAGGGCGCGTTCTCCCACTTCACCTTTGCGTCCTCGCTGATGTTCGATCCGTCGCGAGCCGGCGGGTTGGCCGCCGACGGCAGCCGCGTCGACGGGCCGCTGCTGGCCACGTTCAGCGCCGCTGACCGCGCGGTCGGGTGGTGGTATCCCGCGGCCAGCATGCTGGCCGGGCAAGACAGTGAATCGGCCGCCGACCTGGTTTTCCGTTGGGGCGCAATGGGACACGACGGATACCAACAGAACCCGACTCCCACGGCGCTGTTGCTGGCCCCGCAGGGAAAGCCGTACGAATTCCGGCCGGGCGGGTTTTACAGCCTGGACGCCAACGCCGTCATCTGCGCAAACCAGTCGGCCTTCAGCGGCGCACACAGCGACATCCGCCACCCCGAGGTGCTGTGGGCGGTCGTGTCTGCCGCCGGGCTCGCCGACTGACCAGCATTGATAAAGCCGGAGCCATGTCACCTCACACGTACGCGTGGAAGAAGATGATCGCTCGGATGCTGCTGTCGGGCGGTGTTGCGGTCGCCGGTATGGGAGCAGTCGCGGCCACCGCCCATGCCTACACCTACGGCCCATTTCAATGGTGTCCGGGCAAAGAGTTGCCTAATGACCCGCCAAGACCTCCTGGCGACCTGGTTTGGGATATGGGTGTCTGCCACACCTATTACTTCGACTACGACGTGCGGACCAAAGCTCCTGCCCACTATTGGGAGGGGCCTAACAAGTTTCCGACGCCTATCCCGCCGCCTCCGCCGCCTGCGAATCCGCCGAACATAGCGCAGCAATGCCCCGGACTCATACCATTCGTCAACTGCTTGCCCGGCCTGTAGGCGGATTGACAAACAGGTTGTGCGCTACGCGTGTCACCGCTGGGCCGGGACCCTAACGTCGGTGCAACAGGAACGCCGGTAGCGGAACGCGGAACAACGGGGGCTACGCGATTCCGATAGCTCACCGGCAATGCCTGCAGTAAACAGACATTCCAGGAGTTGCGTGTGCGTCGGGTACCTCGACGAGTCCGTCTGGGCGCATCCCACGAACGGGATGGTGAAAGTCGTTGCCTCCCGGCCGCTGCTTCTGCGCGCCGACGATCCGGTAACGCTCGTCACTCTCGCCGATGTCACCGACTGGCTTTGGACCACGGAGAAGGCGCACTACGACCCCTTTGACCTCTGACGCCTTGCGCGGATTATGTTGCGGCTAGGGCACTTCCCAGGTATGCACCGGTTCGTTGCTGTGCATGTGATCGCAGTACAGGCGCAGCATCTCGGCCAGTGCCGCGGGCCGGGTCATCCCGCCTTGCTGTAGCGCCTGCACGGTGGACACCTGCCAGACCGCGCCGTTGCGTCCGGCGCGGGCACGGCCTTCGATCACGCCGAGAAACCGGTCACGTATGTCGGTGGCGACGCCCCGACGGTCCAGTCCCTCGTAGGCCATCGGCAGCAGTTTGCCGAGCACCAATTGCTCGGTGGTGACCTCGCCCAATCCCGGCCAGTACAGGCTCGCCTGCATGCCATGTCGAGCGGCCTCGAGGAAATTATGTTGCGCCGCAGCGAAGCTCATCTTGGTCCATACCGTGCGGTCTTCTTCGGACAGCGTGCGCAACATGCCGTAGTAAAACGCGGAGTTGGCCAGCATGTCGATGACCGTGGGTCCAGCCGGCAGCACGCGGTTCTCCACCCGCAGGTGTGGCCGCTCGACCCCATCCACTTCCACGACGTCGTACACCGGCCGATTCCACCGGTACACCGTGCCGTTGTGCAGGCGTAGCTCCGGCAGATGGGGGGTGCGTCCGGCGGCGAGTTCGGCGACCGGATCCTCGTCGGACACCTCCGGCAGCAACGACGGGAAGTAGCGGACGTTCTCCTCGAACAGATCGAAGATCGATGTGATCCAGCGTTCGCCGAACCACACCCGCGGCCGCACGCCCTGGGCTTTCAACTCATCGGGCCGGGTATCAGTGGACTGCGCGAACAGTTCGATGCGGGTTTCGGACCACAGCTGGTGACCGAAGAAGTACGGCGAGTTAGCGCCTAGCGCCAGTTGCGGCCCGGCCAGCACCTGCGCGGCGTTCCAGTTGTTGGCGAAATCGGCGGGCGAAACCTGCAGGTGCAACTGCATACTGGTGCAGGCCGATTCAGGCGCGATGGACGTCGAGTTCAAAATGAGCGGCTCCGGCCCGCCGATGTCGATCTGGATGTCTTCGCCGCGGGCGTTGAAGATGGAGTCGTTGAGTGCGGCATACCGGGTCGACTCACTCATCCATCCGCCCGCGAGGTGCTCGGGCATCAGCGTCGGCAGGATCCCGATCATGACGATGTGGGCGCCTCCGGCGTTGGCTTTGGTCTCGGCGGCGTTCAAACTGGCTCGTACATCGGCTTCCAATTCCACCGCGGTCCGGCCTCTCAGCGGCCGGGGCGGCACGTTGAATTCGATGTTGTAGGCGCCTAATTCGGTCTGGTAAGCCGGGTCGGCGATGGCGGCCAGGACATCCTGATTCTTCATCGCCGGCTGGTAGTCGTCATCGACCAGGTTGCATTCGATTTCCATCCCGGTAAGTGGGCGGTCGGACTCGAAGCTGGACTGCGCGAGCATCGTTTCGAAGACGTCCAGGCACAGCTGCACCTTGCGCCGGTACTCCTGCCGGTCTACGCGCGCGTAGGTGGTCCGCTTGACGTCTTCGCCCACACCGCCGATGCAACCGGTTTACTGGTCGCTATGCAACCGCCGGGCCACCACGATTTGGGGGCGCCCCATAGGACTGAAAGGACCGCGGCGCAGCTCGAGCGTGATCGCCGGGCCAGCGTACCGAGCCAATGCCGACAGCGCCGACGGGCTGTAGGCACGCAGCAAGCTGATGAAACCATCGTGTACGACCGGGACCAGCTTCGTTAACGGCAGCATCGACGCCAGCTGCACGACGTGTAGCGGCGACGGCAGCCGCCGCAGGTCGATGATCAGCAGCTTGCTGGCGACGCGGGTGCCTTCGGCGAACACTCGGGCGGCGAGCGGCGGCGGTAGGTGGTGGAAGGAAAGTGCGAATACGGCAAGGTCGTAGAATCCATCGGGCGCGTCGATGGCGGTCGCGTCCATCTCGCGTACGGTGACGCGTGGATGACTTCCCAGGTCACCGGCCGCGATGGCGGCTACTGATTCGGGTTCGATGTCGGTGACCGTGACCTCGACGGTGGGATGACTCTCAACCAGTGCTCGCGACAGTCCTCCGTGGCCGGATCCGAGTTCGAGGATTTTGGGATCGGACACGTCGGCGACCTCACCGAGCGCGATGCGCGCGAACGCGTGGTGGTTGCCGAAGAGCCGTCCGAGGTAGTCGAGCGAGCGGACCACTGTGCGTTTCAGATCGTCGACGTCGTCGCGGTCCAGGTATTCCGGGCGATCGGTCTGCAACCACCGGTCCAGCCACGACGCATCCGGTCCGCCACGCGGCATGCTGTCGATGTCGAAGATCTGTATGGCCATGTAGTTCATCATGGACGATTGCATGCAACCGCGTCACGCAGAAGGAAGGCAATTGGCCGAGTTCGTCGCTTCGATCGACCAGGGCACCACCAGCACCCGCTGCATGATTTTCGACCATGACGGCACTGAGGTGGGTCGTCATCAGCTTGAACATGAGCAGATCCTGCCGCGCGCCGGCTGGGTCGAACACAACCCGATCGAGATCTGGGAGCGCACCACCTCGGTTCTGATGTCAGCGCTCAACGCGACTAATCTTTCTTCGAAAGACATTGTTGCGCTGGGAATCACGAATCAGCGGGAGACGACGCTGGTTTGGAACCGGCATACCGGCCGACCGTACTACAACGCGATCGTCTGGCAGGACACCCGCACCGACCGAATCGCGTCGGCACTGGACCGCGACGGCCGCGGCGACGTGATCCGGCATAAAGCAGGTCTGCAGCCGGCAACTTATTTCTCCGGCGGCAAATTGCAATGGATTCTGGAGAACGTCGAGGGCGTCCGCGCCGCGGCCGAACGCGGAGAGGCCGTATTCGGCACTTCGGACACCTGGCTGTTGTGGAATCTGACCGGCGGTCCCCGTGGCGGGGTGCATGTCACCGATGTCACCAACGCCAGTCGGACCATGCTGATGGACTTGGAGACATTGGACTGGGACGACGAGCTGTTGTCCTTTTTCGATATCCCGCGCACGATGCTGCCGTCAATTGCGGCGTCCTCGCCGCGGCAGCCGTACGGCGTCACGTCAGAGGCGGGACCCCTCGGCGGAGAGGTGCCGATCACCGGGATTCTCGGTGACCAGCATGCGGCAATGGTCGGCCAAGTCTGCCTGGACCCCGGTGAGGCCAAAAACACCTATGGCACCGGTAATTTCCTGCTGCTGAACACCGGTGAGCAGATCGTTCGGTCACGCAATGGTCTGCTGACCACCGTGTGCTACCAATTCGGCGACGCCAAACCCGTTTACGCATTGGAGGGTTCGATCGCGGTCACCGGCTCGGCGGTGCAGTGGTTGCGCGACCAGTTAGGCATCATCAGCGGGGCTGCGCAGAGCGAGGCGCTGGCCCGCCAGGTCGACGACAACGGCGGGGTGTACTTCGTTCCGGCGTTTTCCGGTCTGTTTGCTCCGTATTGGCGCTCCGACGCCCGCGGCGCGATCGTCGGACTGTCGCGATATAACACCAACGCACATTTGGCCCGCGCGACGTTGGAGTCGATCTGTTACCAGAGCCGTGATGTGGTCGAGGCGATGCAAGCCGACTCGGGCGTGCGCCTTGAGGCGCTGAAGGTCGACGGTGGGATCACCGCCAACGACTTGTGTATGCAGATCCAGGCTGACGTGCTGGGTGTCGATGTGGTGCGGCCGGTGGTCGCCGAGACCACTGCGCTGGGCGCGGCGTACGCGGCGGGCCTGGCGATCGGTTTCTGGGCCAATCCGAACGAGCTACGGAGCAACTGGCAGGAAGGCAAGCGGTGGACACCGGCGTGGAGCGACGAGGAGCGCTCCGCGGGATACGCGGGCTGGCGCAAAGCCGTGCAGCGCACCCTTGACTGGGTCGAGGTGTCGTGAGTCGTCGCGTTGAGCCGTGTGGGTTGCGGCTCAACGCGACCGAACACTAGTCGTCTTCGCTGAGCGAGGTGTAGATTTCGCGCCGCGCGTTGTTGACGATGTCGATGATGCGCCGTTGCTGCTCACGAGTTGCAGCATGGAATTGCGCCATTGCGCTGAGCAGTTGGCCCGTCGCCGCGCCCAAGTCGAAGTGGGACGGATCGATACCCTCGGCGATTTCTTCCCACGGCGGAGTCCCAATCTTCTCCGCGGCGGCCCTACCCGCGTCGGTCAGCTCGAAAAGCCGTCTGCTGCCGTCGGTTTCGGAGCCGACAGTCAGCCCCTCGTCGACCAGCAACTGCAGGGTCGGATACACCGATCCCGGGCTGGGCCGCCACAGGTTCTGGCTGCGTTCGGCAATCTCCTGGATCATTTCGTAACCGTGCATCGGGCGCTCGGCCAGCAGCACCAGGATGGCGGCGCGAACGTCACCACGGCGTCCGCGGCCACGCCGGCCGCGACGCCAGCCGCCTGGGCCGAAAGGCAAACCGAGCCCCGGACCGAAGCCGGGACCGAAGCCGGGGCCGAATCCGGCAGCGAAGCCGAACGGTTCGTCATGCCCGCCGGCGTGGTCGCGCAGGTGCTCCCGAAACTCCCGTCGTGCCTGCTGCCTGGCTTCTTGAAACGCGCGCCGTTGCGCGGGGACGAAGCCGAATCCGAAACCTGGCAGGCCGGCAAACGGCCCGCCAGGGGTAGTGAATGGGTTGCTCATGTCTGTGGTCCTTTACCTTCTGCCTAATCGTGCTTAGGGGTATCGGCGGCTATCGCGTAGATGCCGTTTCCCGGTAGGCTTCACTGCCCCTTCTCCTCCAGGCCGATCCGGGTCTTGTCGATCAGATCGAATACCTCCTGCAGAGTGCGGCCGGGGGCATCATTGAAGATGGAGATACTGTCGCCCGGGAAGGAGTTAAACGGGAAGGAGTTAAAGGAGCAGATACCGGCGCTGCCCGGGTACATCTCAACAATCTTATGCTCCAGCGCCGTCAGCGCCGCCGAATTGGCCGCGCAGAGTTCTGGCCTCCAAATTCCCTGGCGGGTTCCAGCCGCCGCACCTAGAAGGCACCTACGACCCAGCCCGTCTACATAACGCTTCTGGGTCCAGCCGCGCGTCTCCAAAACATCGCGCATCTGCGCTAGAACCTCACTCGGTTTCATTCCTCCTCCTCCCTCAAATCCGGCTGGTCGACAAACTGGGGAAGCACCGTGTGCGCTACCGATGCGATAACGATATATCGAAAACTATCGTGATGCAACGGTGCGTCCCGCCGGTTCGCTTGACGTCGGGTTTGTAGCCCGCAGTAGTGGGGTAGCACACGAGTGATGAACGAGGAAAACCGCGATGTGAAGATCGATGCGGGTCTTGACCGCGTGAACGAACCCTCCGCGCCCGGCGACATCGGGCGCCTGCGGTTATGGGTGAACTGGGTGCTGGCGCTGTTGACGGTGGTGGCCGCAGCGGTCGTGATGGTCTTTGCGCTCGGCGCAGTGATGAGCACCGCCGCCTGCAGTGATCAGCAATGCCCGAATCTGGGTCCTAGCGGGATCAGCTTTGACGTGTTGTTCTACGGCGCGCCGATTGTGGCCGGTTTGGCGATCGTCATTTCCTTCTTCACGGCACGTCGCCGATGGGGCATCGTTGTTCCGGTCTGCGCATTGGCGCTGTTGGTCGCCGACATCACGATCCTTGCCGTCACGGTCGCGCAGTAGGTCACGCCACGTTCGTATCTAGCGGGGCGGCGCGAAGCCGCCGCCGGACGATGGCGGCCACGACGGCGGGGCTGTTGGCCAGGACTGCGCCGGAGGGGGTGCCGGGGGTCCGGGCGGCGGCGGAGGCCAGGGAAAAGGTCCGGCCTGCGGCCACGGGGGCGGTCCACTCGGTGGGGGCCATGGGACCGGTCCGTTCGGGGAGGGTCGTAACCGCGCCAGTTCCCGGCGGTGTCGCTCGGCGAGCACCGCGGCCAGGGCAAGGTGCGGCGGAGTTCCCGGCGGGGGCGGAGGAGCGACACGAGTCAGCACGTCACCGGCAATCCGGTAGGCCATCTGATCGCGTAGCTGCGGATCGAGTTGGGGTGCGCGGGAAAGGAATTGGCGTGCAAGCTCAGCTTGCTCTGCGCCCAGCCCGGACAGCTGCAGCGACGCGGCCCACCAGGCCAGCGATGGCGGCATTGTGGGCGGCAGCCCCAACTTCGGCCCGCGTTCGCTGATCACTACCGTGCCCGCGAAGATATCGCCGATCCGTTTGGCTTTCGGCGAAAGCATGCTGCAGATCACCGCGGGGCTTCCCAACAACATCCAGATCTCGACGACTGACGCCAGTGCCCGAAACAGGGCCTGGCGGAAGCGCTCCGGGCCGCCGTCGTCCGATACCACTCGCAGACCCATCACGATCTTGCCCACTGTGCGACCCCGTGTTGCGGTCTCGAAGACCAGGGGATATCCGACGAATACCAGCACGGTGAAGATGATCATGATCGCCGCGGTCACCGCGTCGTCGAATTGGCTCAGCGTGGCCGCCCACAACATCAATGCCAACAGGTAGCCGATGACGATGACGGCGATGTCGATCAGCGCACCGACCGCCCGCACCGGTAGTTGGGCGACCCGCACATCGAGCACCACGGCGTCCCCAGTTACCACCTCCGACATACTGCGAACGCTACCCGGCTTATCGGGCGGCGACCCGCTGCACTCGGCTGCGCCGAGCTCGCGATCGCCGCTAGGCTCCGAGTGGTGGACGTCGACGCGTTCGTGCTTGCGCACCGCGACACCTGGGATCGCCTCGAGCGATTGGTGAAGAACCGTCGACGGCTGACGGGCGAAGAGGTCGACGAACTCGTCGAGCTCTACCAGCGCGTGTCGACGCACTTGTCCATGCTGCGCTCCGGGTCCTCAGATTCAGCCCTGGTCGGCAGACTTTCGAGTCTGGTAGCGCGTGCCCGAGCCGCGGTCACCGGTGCCCACGCGCCGCTGTCCAGTGAATTCACCCGGTTCTGGACAGTGTCTTTCCCGGTGGTGGCCTACCGTGCCTGGCGGTGGTGGCTGGCGACGGCGGTGGTGTTCTTTGCCGTCGCGACAGTCATCGCGCTGTGGGTCATCGGCAGCCCAGAAGTGCAATCCACTATCGGAACACCAAGCGAGATCGACGAATTGGTCAACCACGACTTCGCCTCCTATTACAGCGAGCACTCGGCTGCCGCGTTCGGGCTGCAAGTCTGGGTGAACAATTCCTGGGTGGCGGCGAAGTGCATCGCGTTCTCCGTCTTACTGGGCGTTCCGATCCCATTCGTGCTGTTCGCAAACGCCGCCAACCTCGGAGTCGTGGCCGGTCTGATGGTCCAGGCCGGCAGGGGTGACGTCATGCTGGGGTTGCTGATTCCGCATGGGCTGCTGGAGTTGACTGCAGTATTCCTGGCGGGTGCCGCCGGAATGCGACTGGGCTGGTCGGTGATCTCGCCGGGTGATCGCCCGCGCGGACAGGTGCTCGCCGAGCAGGGCCGTGCCGTCGTCGCGGTTGCCGTGGGGTTGGTCGTGGTGCTGCTCGTCTCGGGTGCCATCGAGGCGTTGATCACCCCGTCGCCGTTGCCGACTTTCCTGCGGATCGGCATCGGAATCATCGCCGAGGCTGGCTTTTTGGCGTACATCGTGTACTTCGGCCGACGCGCGGTTCGGGCCGGCGACACCGGGGACATCGCCGATGCACCGGACGTGGTCCCAACCCGCTGAGTCAAAGCCGCCCGGTGGCTTTCATTGCCAGATAGCGGTCCGCCAATGCGGGTGCGAGCTCGGCGGGCGGCGCATCGATCACCTCCACTCCGCTGTGGCGTAGCCGCGAGGCGATCGCCCACCGGTCGTTTCGGGATCGTTCGGCCGCCGCCGCGCCATACACCGCGGCCGCATCGGTACGCCCCTCGGCCAGTTGGTCGACGCGTGGGTCGGTAACCGCGGCGATGATCACGCGGTGCTTGGCCGAGAGCTGGGGGAGTACCGGCAACAGGCCCTCGTCGAGGGCGCTCGCGTTGAGGTCGGTCATCAGCACGACCAGCGCTCGCCGCCGCGTCCGGCGAACGATAGCGGAAACCATTGCCGTGGCATCGGATTCGATGAGCGCCGGTTTCAGCGGCGCCATCGCGTCGACCAAGCTGGCGAGTAGCTCGGTGCGCGACGCACCGAACACGCCGGCCCGGCTCACCCGGTCGTGGGCCAGGAAGTCGACATGGTCGCCGGCTCGCGAGGCCAGCGCCGCCAGCAGCAGAGCGGCATCCATCGACCAGTCCAGCCGGGGCCAACCGCCAGGATCGCTGGCCGTGGGGTCGACCCCGACGCGGCCGGCGGCGGTGCGTCCGGTGTCGAGCACGATGACGACCCGCCGGTCACGTTCAGGCCGCCAGGTCCGGACCACGACGTCGGACCGACGGGCGGTTGCCCGCCAGTCGATTGAGCGCACGTCGTCACCGACCACATACTCTCGCAGCGAGTCGAATTCGGTGCCCTGGCCGCGGGTCAACGTGGGTAATAGCCCGTCGATCTCCCGGAGTCTGGCCAGGCGCGACGGCAGGTGCTTGCGCGACAGGAACGGCGGCAGCACCCGCACCTGGCCGGGCACCGGGCGCGACCTCTGCCGCCCCGCCATCCCCAGCGGGCCAATCGAGCGCGCAGTGACTGCTGCCGACCGCTGATCGCCGCGGCGGACCGGGCGTAAGCAGGTGTCCACCCGCTGGACCTGCCCGGCGACGATGTCGACAGCATGGGCTGGCGGTTCGGCACGCGCACTGGGAGCCCAGGCATCGCGAACCTGTCCGCGGAAGCGACGTCGACCACCATTATGGATCAGCAGACCGACATTCACCGGCTCGCCGAGCCGAACCGAGCCATTGGGCAAACGGGTGTAGTGCAATTGGGACGGGTTGGCGGCCAGACCGACGTCAGCGAGCACCCCGCCCGCCAGCCCCGCCAGCAGTACGACGAAAGATGTTGCTGGCCAGGGTGATAGCGCAATCGGCAGAACGCACAACAGTGCAAGCAGGCCGGTGCGCCCGGTCAGGATCACTAGCGTGGCACCGGGACCGAGGCCAAGATGCCGTCGAGTACACCATCGGTTGTGGCGCCCTCCAGTTCGGCCTCCGGCCGAAGCATCACCCGGTGCCGCAGCGTCGGGCGGGCCATGGCTTTCACATCGTCGGGGGTGACGTAATTACGCCCGGAGAGCCACGACCACGACCGCGCGGTGGCCAGTAAGGCGGTTGCGCCGCGCGGTGAAACACCCAGCTGCAGCGCCGGCGAATGGCGGGTGGCGCCGACGATGTCGACGATGTAGCCGAGCACCTCGTCGGCCACCAGTACCTGACGCACCGCGTCGCGGCTCGCGGCCAACTCTGCCGGCCCGGCGACGGGTCGGATCGCCGACAGGTCGCGCGGATCGAAGCCGTGTGCGTGCCGGCCAAGGATGGCAATTTCGGCATCGCGCGGCGGCAGTGGCACAGTCAGCTTGAGCAGGAACCGGTCTAGCTGCGCCTCCGGCAACTGGTAGGTGCCCTCGTATTCGATCGGGTTCTGCGTCGCGGCGACGATAAACGGGTCGGGCAGCGCCTTGGGTTCGCCGTCCACGCTGACCTGACGCTCTTCCATCGCCTCCAGCAAGGCGGCCTGCGTCTTAGGCGGGGTGCGGTTGATTTCGTCGGCCAGCAGGAGATTGGTGAAAACCGGACCGCTCCGGAAGACGAATGCGGCGGTGCGGGTGTCGTAGACCAGCGATCCGGTGACGTCGCCGGGCATCAGGTCTGGCGTGAACTGGATACGCTTGAACTCCAATTGCAGAGCAGCGGCGAGGGAGCGAACCAGCAGCGTCTTCGCCACGCCTGGAACACCTTCGAGCAAAACGTGACCCCGGCATAACAGCGCGATCACCAACCCGGTGATCACCGCATCCTGGCCCACGACGGCCCTGCCGATCTCGCCGCGCAACGCGAGTAACGCATGACGCGCCGACTGCGCTGCGGGCGGCTGAGCGGAGCTGGTTGGCGGTTGAGTCATGGATGTGCGACCTGCCTTTCGATGTCATCGAGTGCACGGGCAAGCTGTATCAAGTCGGCGTCGGTGGCCGGCGGCGGGCCAAACAGGATATGCCGCAGCGACTCTGGATCTGATCTGTTGCGCTGAGCCACGGCGATCACCACCGCCGGTGCCGGTGTATCGACGCCCAGCCCGATCCGGGGCAGCATTCGCTGTAGCGTCGCGGCGCGCAATGCCTGGGCCGCGCGATCGCGGGCGCGCCGCGATCGGTACAACCGGCCACGGCCCTCGACCGTCTCCGACGCGCGTACCACCACGGGCAGATCCTCGGCGACCAGCGGACCGATCCGACGGCCCTTCCATAACGCAATCAGGATCACCGTCAGCCACAATTGCACGACGATCCAGATGACGTTATTGGGGATCAGATCGAAGATTGTTGCCGAACTGGATGATTCACCTTCGATGCGTTGCGGCGCGTACCAAACCAGGCGGGGATGCTCGCCGGCTAGGTTCATTGCCAACGCGGCGTTGCCGGCCCGCAAGAGACCTCCGTTCGTCATGAACTCGGTACTGCCGACCACTGTCACGGTGCGTTCGCCGTCGCGGTAGCGGACCAGCGCTCCGCCGTAGCAGCTGCTGACCGCTTTATCAGCGACAGCCTGAAAGGTGTTGGCCGGTCCGAAGTCCACCGACCCCGCTTGGTCCGCTTCGCGCAGAACGCAATCCGGTTTGGTGTCGAGGACGCTCGCGCCGCCGCTACGGATACCCGGGGCGAGTGCGGCGCGGGCGTGCGAGGTCGGTTCCACCAGTAGCAGATCGCTTGGGGTGCCGGCCAGGCGTTTCAGCAACGACTCGTTGGTGACGCGTTGCGTCTGAGCGAACAGCAGCAGTGATCCGGGGCGCGCTGCGGTTTCCGCATCGTTGATGTTGTTGGCGACGACAACGGTGACACCATGGTCCCGCAGCAGCGCTACCAACGCATGCGCGCCGTCGGGTCCGGTCGAGGTGGGGTCCATCCGCCCGCCCGGTCGCGTTGCGGTCAGGTATGTGCCGATCGCGGCGACGACGCAGATGGCGGCCAGCGCGAATAGCACCCACCGCCACGACCACCGCCGCACCGGGATGGGTGCGTCCGCGATGGTCACCGAACCGGCGCCCATGAGTCGACTGTGGGCTGCTCAGCCGGTCCGGGTGGGCCGGCCGCAGACTGGAATCGCAAATGGTCGTCGAGATCCACGATCATCTGGTAGGCAGTCGGCGTACCCGGTGTTTCGCCGTAGGTGACGTCGTTGAATGCGGTTGCCGATTGTGACAATTCGGAAGCCAGCTCGGGTATGCGTTCGCCGGCGTCGCTGGCCAGCTCGTTGGCGGTGCGGCCGGGAGCTGGGTTCAGTGTCCCGGTCTCCTCGAGGCCACGGGCCACCGCACGCAGTCGATGCCGAATCGCGGCGGCCCAATTGCCTTCGGCGGCAAAGTGTTCCGCGGTAGTGCGATGCTGGGCGGCGCTGAGCTGACCGGCATCGAAGAGCTGATAGTCGCCAGCGTGACGGGTGCGTATGGTGCGTCGTGCGATGCGAATAGCGATCACTACCGCGACGGCCAACAGGGTGAGCAGCACGCTGACGGTGAACCACCCGCCTGGTACGGAAGAGCCTTGTTCCAGCAAGCGGTAGAGCAACTCGTGGATCCATTCGTGGAGTCGCTGCGTCACCGACCCTTTGGGATAGATCGGTTTGTCGAGTTCGCGTTGCGCGGCCTCGTGTGCGGTATCGCGGTCGATGTCGATTGCGGGCATCCTCGGCTCGTCCTTATACCGGCCGCGTCAGCCAGAGGTAGTCGGTGGATGCGGTCGCCGCGGGGTTTCCGGCGGCGCCGGTCTGCAGGACCAGATCGAATGCCTCAGCACGGATCCGACGGTCGGTGTAGAGCAAGACAACGACGCCCGCGCTGAACGGAGCGGTGATGATTCGGCCGATCGCCGCTCCGACGGCCCCCACCGTCACACCGATCAGCTCCGGGCCGCTAGGTCCACCCAGCAGGTGGCCGAGAAAGTTGAACGGGGCAGCGACCGCACCCGCGATCAAAACCACCACCACCCAGGCCAGCACCCGGATGCCGAGCACTCGCCAGAAACTGTTGCGAACCAACGCAAATGATCGCGTGATCGCATCGATCACCGGCAGCCGCTCCAGCACGATGAGCACCGGCGCGAACGACAGCACCGTGTACAAGTAGACCACCGTCGCGATCGACATCAGCATCAGTGGGAGACCGATGACGATCGCCGCCGCCGCGTTGCCTGCGACGGCGATCGCCCCGACGATCAGCCCCACCAAGCCGGCCAGCAATATCAGCCCGGCGGACTCCAACGCCACCAGGCCAATCAATGCGGGTAGCCGCCCGCGAATCTTGGCCCATGTCTCGCCGGCGCCGATTGTCGCGCCGAACACCGCGCGGCCGACGACCACCGTGAGCATGCCGGTGAGCAGTATGCCGGCCAGCCAACCGACTAAGGCGGTGAGCGCCGCTGAGAGCGTCCAGGCGGCCAGGTCGCCGCCGGTGAGTTCGTCGGGCGGGGCTGTTCTCAGCCGGCTCGCAGCAGCCAAGGGTCCGGCGGCGGCGATCAACGTGATGACCTGTGTGGTCACGACGATGACGGCCGTCAGCCCCAAGGTGGCTTTCGGGTTGGCCCGAATATAGACGGCTGCGCCATTGAAGATGTCGCTGAGGCTCAACGGCCGCAACGGGATGATCCCCGGCGTCAGCGTTCCGCGAACCTGCCGTGGCCGAGCGCCATAGCCGGGCTGCGGGCCATAACCCGGTGCAGGTGGGTAACTCGGTGGCGCACCGGCATAGCCCGGCGCAGGGTAGCCCGATGGCGGGTAACCGGGCGGCGGGTAACCGGTCGGCGGGTAACCCAATGATGGGAAGCCCGGTGGTGGGTACCCGGGTGGACCGTAAACGAGCGGCGGATATTCCCGTTCTGGGTAATCCGGGTAATCCGGGTAATCGGGCGGCGGCGCGCTCACCAGGTGGAGCCACCGTCGTCGTCGATCATGGCTCCCATACTGTCGACCACCGGGTCATTTCTCAACGTGCCGCCATGTGCGCGGGCCTCGACGTCTGACGGTGGTGCAGCGCGTAGCGTCTCAGCTATGGCGGAACTCAAGTCCCGGCTGCGGGCGGATCTGACCGATGCGATGAAGGCGAAGGACAAGTTGCGCACCGCGACGCTGCGCATGCTGGTGGCCGCGATCCAGACCGAGGAGGTCTCCGGCAAACAGGCACGCGAGCTCTCCGACGACGAAGTGCTCAAGGTGCTGGCCAGGGAGTCCAGGAAGCGTGGCGAAGCAGCAGAGATCTATACCCAAAACGGCCGCGGGGAGCTTGCGGCCAACGAGCACGCCGAAGCCCGGGTAATCGAGGAGTATCTGCCGACCCCGCTCACTGAAGCAGAGGTGGCCGACGTCGTCGACACCGCGATCGCGCAGGTGGCCGAGGAGTTGGGTGAGCGGCCGGGGATGAAGCAGATGGGCATGGTGATGAAGGCAGCCACCGCGGTGGCGGCCGGCAAGGCCGACGGGGCGCGCCTGTCCGCGGCGGTAAAGGATCGTCTGTAGTTCGGCGGATCGTTCGCCCTGGCGTGCAGGGGTACCCGAGTGGTATGAGACGGTTTGGCTATACCCTGATGACGGAGCAGAGCGGCCTCAAAGACCTTGTCCGGTACGCGGTTTCGGCATTCGCACCGATTTGCGCAACGCCGACGCCAAAGTCGTCGAGGAGGAAGCCAAAGTCGTCGATGAAAATTTGGTGACCAGCCGATCACCATCTGACCTTCCGGCGTTCTGCTCCACGAATGTCAAGCAACTTGCCCATGCTGCGGCAGGCGCCTGAGTACTTCGCTGCCGGATTCGGTTTCGAGGCCGTGGTTTGTGGGCACAAGTCTCGTCAAGCCGTGACTGCCACGGCGATCACGACCTCGGAAGGCCGAAGTGACCATCACTTATCCCGCACCGTCGGATTCGCTGGACGTCGACGGTGTATACCCGCCGCAACTCGACTCTCTGTTGCTGATCGACACACTGGATCGGACCGAGCTGGCACAGGGGCGACGGGTGTTGGACCTGTGTACGGGCAGTGGTGTCGTCGCGATCGCCGCGGCTGAGTTGGGGGCGGCCAGTGTGACCGCCTTCGATATTTGTCCACGCGCTGTTCGGTGTTCGCGCGGTAATGCCGTCCACGCCGGTGTCGATGTCGACGTTCGCGAAGGATCGTGGAAGGGTGCGCTGGATTGCGCGCCGTTCGAAGTCATTGTGTCCAATCCGCCCTATGTGCCCACCCCGCCGGGCGGCGACGAAGAATTCATCCCGCGGATCGCCGGCCCGGCGTGGGCCTGGAATGCGGGTCTCGACGGCCGGATGGTGCTGGATCCGTTGTGCAGCTCGGCATCCAGCTTATTAGCCGATGGTGGCTCCATGCTCCTGGTGCAGTCGGCCTACTCCGGTGTCGGGCAGTCGCTGAAATCGCTGCGGTCGAGTGGATTAGATGCCGAAGTCATTGCTTCCCAATGGGTTCCGTTCGGACCGGTGATGTCGGCGCGGTCTGAGTGGTTGGAAGCCACTGGCCGGATTGAACAAGGTTGTCGGACAGAGCAACTCGTAGTGATCCGAGCGGACAAGCCATGACCGACCGCGCACGAGTACAAGTGATACCCAACGGCCCGGTGCTGGTGTCCGGGCCGGTGCGTATCGAGACACCCGACGGCGATGTCGTCGAATCCGACCGATTCATGGTGGCCATCTGTACTTGTCGGCGCAGCAAGAACTATCCGCTGTGCGACACCAGCCATCGACGTTGCCGGCCCGCCCGATCGCGCGGCGGGTCAGCTCAGCGGTCGTCGTAACGACGTCTCGCCGGCCTTCCAGGACACCATAATCGCCTCGGCAAGGCGATCTTCGACCGCAGCGTGGGCACGGATACCGAACACCACATCGCGGTCCAGCTGAGGTTCCCGAGCGACCAGATCGCCCACCACGTCGATGCGCACCACCTGCTCATGCACCGCGTCGGCCTCGACGTGCTCTCGGTAGAACGCGACGCATTCCGGTGGCGCGGCCAGTCGCTGCAACGCATCGACCAATCGGCCCGAGCCTGGCGACGAGGTGATCTCCGTTGAAGCGAAATGCCCAACGGCAGCTCCGCGTAGCCGCCGGTGCAGGCCGAACAACGACATCAAATTGACCACCGCCAGCGACTCGGCGGGAACGACTTCGAGGTAAGCCAGATAAGTCGAATCCAGGCCCGCGGCGGTCAACAGGTCGGCGAATAGCTGTTGGTGGGCTTTTGGACCGCACCCGGCTCCGTATTCGTCGAATTCGACCGCTACGAACGATGCCTTAGCCTGGCCGCTGAGACGTGGAATCGCCCAGGCGTGCGGATCTCCCTCCTTGAGGTGGTATAGCGATCGGTGCACGAAGTATTCGCGCATCTGCTGCCACGTTCCGTTGTCGCGTAGCCAGTAGGAGGGTCCGGTTCCATCCACGGATTCAATTGAAAGGGAATCCATTTCGGTCTCGGCGGTCTGGTCGGGTTCGATGGGGCCGACATCGCGACGCACTCCGGCCAGAAAGGCGCGCTCCAATTGCCCGCGCAGATGCAGTAATCCGGGATTCCATTCCCAAGTGGGGTCGACGCCGGCGAAACCGCGGTAGTGCAGTTCGTAGCACATGTAGAGAGCCAGCTGCAGATCCAGGTCGTACGGATCGGAGTCGCGCACCGAGGCGCCGATGCGAGTCAGTTGATCGCGGGGCGCGGGTTCAGTGAGACTGCGTCGGACGGCCGTCGACAGCGGCCCGTGCGCAGCGGGCAACTGAGGTTCGACCGTCGTTTGTACGTGGGTCACGCGCACGTATACCCGCGAATCCACACCCGTCAAACGGGCCAGTCGCAGCCGGTCAGCTCAACAGACAATTCCCACAGGCGACGGGCCATCGCGGCGTCGCGGGCCTTCTTGCGCGGTGTGGTTACCTTCGGCTTGCCCCACTGGTTGAAGCGCGGTGCGAGATAGCTGCCGCTGGGCAGATCGGTGGTGACCGCTTGAATGCTGGCCCGCGCGCCCGTGGCGGCGCTGTGCGCAGGAAAGCGGCGAAAGGTGTGTTCACGCACCCAAGGCAGCACGCCGGTGGTGTCCCTGGTGATATCCGTATCCGTCGCCCCCGGGTCGGTCATGTATGCCCGTAGGCCGCGGCTTACCAGCTCGTGGGTGAACAGCATGATGGCCAGCTTGGATTCCCCATAGGCCGCCCATTTCGAGTACTTGCGGGTGCGCCAGTTCAAGTCGTCGAGGTGGAGGCGGCTGAGAGCGTAGGCGGAGCTGACTACTGAGATCACCCGATCCCTGATCCGGTTGCCGAGCAGGCATGTCAATGCGAAATGTCCGAGGTAGTTGGTGCCCATGTGGGTTTCGAATCCATCCGCCGTGCGTGTCAGCGGCAGGCCCAGCACGCCGGCGTTGTTGATCAACACGTCAACGCCGTCCACCGAGTCGGCGAACTTTCGCACGCTGGTCAGATCGGCCAGATCGAGGTGCGCTATCGCAACGTCGCCGGCCATCGTGGCGGCGGCCCGCTCGGCTTTCTGGATGGTGCGGCACGCGATCACGACGCTGTGACCGGCGGCCGCGAGTGCCGCGGCGGTCGCCTCGCCGATGCCGCTGTTGCCGCCCGTGACAATAACTTCCACCCGGAGATCATCTGATGTTTCCCACAGTCGCGCAGGCGATCCGGACCAAGCCGCGGATGTCCGACCGATCTGGGTTACTGCCCTTGACCGCCAGGTTGCCGATCGGCAAACCCGCTTGACATAGCCGGCCGACGCAACCGGGTTGACGGGTCGTGTTGGTGCTTTGGGGGTTTCGCCGGATTGTCGCCGCGACTAAGGTTTTACAGCGCCGATGTTGCGTGATCCGTGAAGGGAACGACGATGAAGATCGTGGTGATTGGCGGCGCGGGTGTCCTCGGGTCAAAAGTGGTGCATAAGCTGAGGGACCGCGGCCACGACGCGGTCGCGGCTTCGCCTCGGAGTGGCGTCAACACCCTTACCGGGGAAGGCCTGGCGGAAGCTCTAACGGGTGCCGACGTGGTTGTTGACGTGTCCAATGCGCCCTCGTTCGACGACGATCCGGTGATGGAGTTCTTCACGAAATCGACGACGAATTTGGTGGCCGCTGCAAAGGGCGCGGGAATCGGGCACTACGTCGCAGTGTCGATTGTTGGTTGCGACCAGTTGCCAAAGAGCGGGTACCTGCGGGCGAAGGTCGCCCAGGAGGAACTCATCGAAGAAGCGGCGATTCCCTACTCGATCGTGCGCGCTACCCAGTTTGCGGAGTTCACCGACGCCATAACAGGGTCGCTGACGGTCGGCGACGAAGTGCGCGTTCCGGACGCGCTGATCCAGCCCGTCGCCACCGAGGACCTCGCCGACGAGGTCGCCCGTGTGGCAGAAGGCCAACCCCTGGACGGGATCGAGAACATCGGAGGGCCTGAGAAGATCTCGTTCAAACAGATGGCTCGCGAGGTCTTGGCCAGGCAAAGCGAATCCAAGACCGTAGTCGTTGATCCCCACGCTGCCTACTTCGGGACGCCTCTCTCGATGAACAGCTTGGTTGTCCCGTAGGACCTACGGAGCCGAGCAGACGCTACGGCGTCAACGCCGGCCGTGCGGTTGGACTTTGGACTGCAGCAACATGAGTCGGGGTGGCGGGATTCGAACCCACGGCCTTTTCGTCCCGAACGAGCGTGACCTGCTGAAATAGTTGTTGCCGGTGCCGATCACCTGAGGGGTCACCCCTACCCTTCGCGCCCAGTCGTCGCGGATCGGTCTTATTGGGTCGGGCGGTTAGCCGGCACGTTGGGCAGGGCCGCTCATGCAGTGCGAGTCCTGACCGCCTCATCGGCAGTGGTTCCGTTCAAGCAGGTATCGGGGCCGGTCAAGGCGGGGCTGAACTTCAGGGCGTCGACCAGTTCGTCTATTGCCTTTTCTCCCTGCCCACCCATGACGGCCTGCGAAAAGCAGGTCTCAAGGTGGTTATGCAACATCACCCTGTTTGTGCGTTCCAACGCCGACTGCACCGCCGAAATCTGCTTCATCACGTCCACGCAGTACGCGTCGGTCTCCAGCATCCGAATAATCGCATCCAGATGGCCCCGCACCGTCTTCAGCCTGTTCAGCGCAGCACGCTTCTTGACTGTCAACTCCTCCGACATCACCGTCCCCTTCTTGTGGCCTGCGCGTAACCCTGTCCCCGGATGACCTGTCCCCTATCATAGCTTATCCCCACCCCACCCAGGGTGGGGTAGCATAACGCCCATCCAGTCCGATAGAGGAGGTTCAAGCAATGGCCAACACGACCGACGTTGCGCAACCAACTGATGATCCAGGCACCGAACAGCCCACCAGTCCTCGGCACCAGTCGAGCCGCTTGAATCACGCGCTCGCGTGGGTGGGCATCGTCGCAGGTGGCCTGTTTATCGTTGCCGCGATTTTCTTCTCCGGCTTCTTCTTGTGTTGGAGCGAGATGGGAATGGGACACATGGCGATGGGCCACGATTCAATGGCGGTGGGACACATGGCGATGGGCCACGACTCAATGGATTGCTGTAGCGATATGAAGCCAGGCGATCACATGATGAAACCAGGCGCGATGATGGGGCCTGGGATGATGGGTCCGCATTCGGGGCATTAACCTGTTGGCACAGTGAGGTTTCGGGCGACAGACAGTGAGCACTGCCCGGTTCAGGGCGGGGCCTGAAGGAGTCACTCCCCACGCTTCGCACTGACACCTAACTGGTTCAGCAGCTTTTGTACCCGCTGTTCGATTTCGTCGCGGATAGGTCGTATCGCGTCAAGCGGTTGCCCAGCTGGGTCGGGTAGAACCCATTCTTCGTAGCGGCGTCCGGGCAGGATCGGGCAGGAGTCGCCACATCCCATGGTGATCACCACGTTGACGGGTTCGAGCATGTCAGTGGTCCACTGCTTGGGTTGTTCTGCGGCGATGTCGATGCCTTTTTCGGCCATCGCGGCGATAGCGGCGGGGTTTACTCCATCAGCCGGTTGGGAGCCGCCTGAGTAGACGCTGGCCTGGTCGCCTGCGAGGTGCTTGAAGAAACCCATAGCCATTTGTGATCGACCTGCGTTGTGAGTGCACAGGAACAACACGGCAGGTTTCGCCGCGTCGCCTTCAGTCGGATCAGGGGTGGTGGTCATCATGGGACGCTCGGCTCGACGCTAGGCGGGAATTGCGTTGCATCTTGGTTGATTCGGCGGCGCAAGGCCAGGGAGACGTAGACAAGCGCGACGAGCACGGGCACTTCGATGAGGGGTCCGACGACACCAGCAAGTGCCTGTCCGGATGTTGCACCGTAGGTGGCGATGGCGACGGCGATGGCAAGTTCGAAGTTGTTGCCCGCAGCGGTGAACGCCAGGGTGGTGGTGCGCGGGTATCCGAGGCTGAGTGCCCAGCCGAGCAGGTAGCCGCTGATCCACATGACGGCGAAGTACGCCAGCAGCGGCAAAGCGATGCGGGAAACGTCGAGGGGGCGGTGAGTGATCTGGTCACCTTGAAGGGCAAACAGGATGACGATAGTGAAAAGCAGGCCGTACAGCGCCCACGGGCCGATCTTGGGCACGAACGTCGTTTCGTACCAGCGTCGTCCTTTTGTCTGTTCGCCGAGTCGTCGAGACAGGTAGCCGGCTAGCAGCGGGATGCCAAGAAAGATAATTACCGACTTGGCGATGTGCCACGGAGAGGTCCGGATGGTGGCCTGCTCCAGGCCGAGCCAGCCCGGCAAGACAGACAAGTAAAACCAGCCGAGGACGGCGAACATGGCGACCTGGAACAGCGAGTTGAGGGCGACCAGCACCGCTGCGGCTTCGCGGTCTCCGCACGCGAGGTCGTTCCAGATGATGACCATGGCGATGCACCGCGCCAGGCCGACGATGATCAGCCCGGTGCGGTACTCCGGCAGATCGGGTAGCAGCAGCCACGCCAGTGCGAACATGACCGCGGGGCCGAGCACCCAATTCAGCAGCAGCGAGCACAGCAGCAACTTGCGGTCCCCGATGACCGTATCGAGCCGGTCATAGCGAACCTTGGCCAGCACCGGATACATCATGACCAGTAGGCCGAACGCGATGGGCAGCGAAACACCGTCGAGTTGGACATGATCTAGCGCAGTGTCGAGGCCGGGTACGAGCCGTCCCAGCAGCAAACCAGCGGCCATCGCAGTGCCGATCCAGACCGGCAGGAGCCGGTCCAGGAGCGAAAGCTTCTCGACGACAGCGGGATGTTCGTCGTGCTGCACGGTCTTGCTCACGAACACGCGCCTTCCGGGTCAGCAGTGTCGGCGTCGCGGGCAGTTCCCCAACAGATGCAGCCGTCGTCGTCCGCGTTCTCCCCGTGGTGCGCACCGGAGCGGAACGTCTCCGCGTCGGCCAGCACGGTGTAGACCTCCCACCTCTCGCCGCCGGGTCCGGTCACCCATACCTTGTCCTGCGTGGCGAAGCAACATGTCGTTCCGATTTCCTCTTCGGTGAACATGCCTTCATCAGCCAGGCGGGCAATCTCGGCATGCACCGCGTCGCTGGACTCGACTTCCACGCCAAGGTGATTGAGAGTTCCACCCCGGCCCCGGTTTTCGATAAGGACGAGCTTCAACGGCGGCTGGGCGACCACGAAGTTCGCATAGCCCGGTTTGACCTTCGCAGGCGGCGTGTTGAACAACTTGGAGTAGAAGGTGATGGCCTCGTCCAAGTCATCGACGTTGAGGGCAAGTTGAGCTCGGGTCATGAAGGCTCCAACCTCTGTGGCTTATGTCGAACTCGTGACTGGCCCGATGATTCCACCTCTTCGATATATGTCAATCCTTATGGCAGGATGGTGCGTATGCCGAAGACGTTGCCGGAGGTGGATATGTCCGCGCCGGTGTGCTGCTCGCCGGTGGCTGCAGGTGTCGTCGATAACGATGCAGCGTTGGAGATTGCACTGCGACTCAAGGCATTAGCCGATCCGGTACGGGTCAAACTTGTCTCCCTGCTGTTTAGCTCGGATGCCGGCGAGGTGTGCAACTCCGACCTGGCCGCCGCAGTCGATCTGAGCGAGTCGACCGTGAGTCACCATCTGTCGCAGTTGCGGCGGGCAGGGCTGGTGGACTCAGAACGTCGGGGCACGAACGTCTACCACCGCCCGCGCCGAGAGTCCTTAATGGCACTGTGCACGGTGCTTGACCCGAATTGCTGCCGCTAGGAGGAGCCTGCCGCGTCCGGAGAAGCGTTAGCCCGTCGGGTCAGCGGGCACAACTGCGGACTGGAACGAAACAAAGCCCCTCATCGGCCTACCCGGCAGATGCTTTGGCCTGCAAGAACATGAGTCGGGGTGGCGGGATTCGAACCCACGGCCTCTTCGTCCCGAACGAAGCGCGCTACCAAGCTGCGCCACACCCCGCCTGAAGCCACGACAGCGTATCGCACCGACCCGGCGATTCGCCAAAGCGGATGGCCGTGCTGCCCACACCGGCAGGCCAGGTCGGTGCCGTGCCAGATCACATCTGCGCCGGTCGGGGATTTGCGCCACAGTTCGGCGTGGAATACCAGGGATGTCGGCGACATTAAATAGAATAAATACCGCACACGCTGTGCAACGGAAGCGAGTAAATCATGACGGTGTTAGGCGCCGTGGTGTTCGGCGGACTGCTGGCCCTCGGGGTGCTATGGCTGCTGGTTACCGCTCCGGGCAGCGATGTCGACCAGGCCCGGAGTCAGTCCCAGTGGCCCGAGCGTTCGAATTCGGTCAGCGCCGCAGTCGGCGCGGCCGTGTCCAGTCCATGGGCCTTGACCCACTCGTCGCAAAAGTAGGTGTCGGCGTAGCGGTCGCCGCTGTCGGCGAGCAGTGTGACCACTGAACCGGTGCGGCCCTCGGCGACCATTTCAGCCAGCAGGCCGAAAGCCCCCCACAGATTGGTGCCGGTCGAGGCGCCCACCCGCCTGCCAAGCACCGCACTGACATGGAGTGCCGCCGCGATCGACGCGGCGTCGGGCACCGAGACCATCCGGTCGACCACGTCGGGCAGAAATGACGGCTCGACACGGGGCCGACCAATACCCTCGATCCGAGACGACGCAGTAATGACGATGTCGGATCGAGATTCGGCGTACGCCGGATAAAACGCGGAATTCTCCGGGTCGACCACACATAGACGGGTGGCGCGGCGCCGGTAGCGGATGTATCGCCCGATCGTCGCGCTGGTTCCCCCGGTGCCCGCCCCGACCACGATCCAGTCCGGAATCGGGTGCTTCTCGTCGCGCATTTGGACGAATATCGACTCGGCGATGTTGTTATTGCCCCGCCAGTCGGTGGCTCGCTCGGCGTTGGTGAACTGGTCGAGGTAGTGGCCGCCGGTCTCCTTGGCGACCCGTTCGGCCTCGGCGTAGACCTCACTCGAGCTTTCTACGAAATGGCAACGGCCGCCTTGTGATTCGATCAACACGACTTTGGATGCACTGGTTGATGCGGGCATCACCGCGATGAACGGCAGACCCAATAGCGCGGCGAAGTAGGCTTCCGACACCGCCGTCGAACCCGACGACGCCTCGACCACTGTGGTGCCCTCGCCGATCCAGCCGTTGCACAGCGCATAGAGGAACAGCGAGCGGGCCAACCGGTGCTTGAGGCTGCCGGTGATGTGGGTCGTCTCGTCCTTCAGATAGAGCTCGACACCGGTTTCGTCACTCCAGGCCAACGGCAGCGGGTAGCGCAGCAGATGCGTGTCTGCGCTGCGGTGGGCATCGGCCTCAATCAACCGGATCGCGTTGTCGGTCCAGCCGCGTGGTCGGCTACGAATTGCGACCCGGGCCGCTGGGCTCAACGTGCCGAATACGTTGGTTGCGATCGGCCCCGATCGCGGTGCGGGTCGCGGCCGCCGGTCGGTGAAGCAATCAATGTCAGCAGGGTGGCTTCGGGTCTGCAGCAGAACCGCACCGGCGCAAAAGGCGAAGTGCCGATCCCGGCGGAGACATGCAACCGCATGTTGGCGCCCCAGCGCGACGGGCCCTTGGCGCGGGACCGGTCCAGACCCGAGTTGGTCACAAGGGCGCCATAGATCGGCAGGCACAGCTGTCCGCCGTGGGTGTGGCCGGCCATCACCAGTTGGTAGCCGTCGGCGGCGAAGCGATCTAGCACCCGGGGCTCCGGCGAATGGGTCAGCCCCAGCCGCAGGTTGGCAGCCGGACTGGCTGGACCCGCGATCGCGTCGTAGCGATCCCGCGCGATGTGCGGGTCGTCCACACCCGCGACCGCGATGTGCGATCCCGCCACCTCGAATTCGCGACGGTTGTGGGTCACATCCAGCCAGCCGCGCTCGGTGAATGCCGCCCGTAGGTCTTGCCAGGGCAGCGGCTGACCGTGCACACGGTGACCGGGGTTGCTCAAGTAGTTCAGCGGGTTCTTCGGGCGGGGTCCGAAGTAATCGTTGCTGCCGAAGACGAAGATGCCCGGCACCGAAAGCAGGTCGCTGAGGCTCTGGACGACCGAGGGCACCGCCCTGGGGTGCGCCAAATTGTCGCCCGTGTTGACGACCAGGTCGGGCTCCAAGCCAGCGAGTTCGCGTAGCCACGCCTGCTTGCGGCGCTGGCCGGGCCGCATGTGGATGTCGCTGATATGCAGCACCCGCAGCGGCGACGAGCCAGGCGTCAGTACCGGCATGGTCAGCTGTCGCAGCACGAACGCATTGCGTTCGATGATCGAGGCGTAACCGACTCCGGCGACGGCCGATCCCAGCGCCACGGCGCCGGTTGTTTTGAGAGCTGATATGGCGGACGGCATGCAGGCCAGCCTACTGCCGCTTGTCGATTGGCTGCGCGCCAGACACCAGCAGACTGGCTATGGCGGTGGCGGCGCCAGGATTGGGATGGTGATCGGCGGGAGGCCCGGGATCTCGATGACTTGAGACCCCACCGGCGGCGGAGGACCGCCTTCCGGTGGCGGGGGCGGCGCCGGCGGGATGCCGTTACTGGTTTGAATGGTGATGACCGCACCCGGGATCGTCTGGCCGTTGGGTGAGGTTCCGACCACCTCGCCGTACTTCGCGCTGCTGTTGACTGAGCTGGCTTGCTCGGCGACCTGGAAACCGGAATCCTTCAAGCGCTGCCGCGCGGCGTCCACGTCGAGACCCGCGACGCTCGGCACCCGAGATCCGGGGCCGCCTTCGACGTACTCCCGGTCAATCGGCGGCAGGTGTATATCGCCGAAGTTAGTGGCGATCGGCTTCATCGCGGTGAACCAGGTGCGGGCCGGTTCGTTGCCGCCGTAGAGGTTGCCGTCACCGCAGCGCCGCAGAGGCGACGAGCACAGATCTGACGGCGAAGTGGAGTCGTCGTAGATGTAGTTGGCAGCCGCGTACTGATTGGTGAAGCCGACAAAGCCCGACGACCGGTGTGCCTCGGTCGTGCCGGTCTTGCCGGACACCGGCAGGCTCCACCCCGCCCCACCGGCGGACCCCGAAGCGGTGCCCCCGCCCAGCGCATCCTTGCTCATCGCATTCGCCAGCGTGTTGGCCAGCCCCTCTGGTACCGCCTGGTCGCAGGCCTCGGTGGCGACGGCGACCTGGTTGCCGTTACGGTCTATCAGCTTGTCGATGGGGTTGGGTGGGCACCACGTGCCGCCCGAGGCCAGCGTCGCTGCGACGTTCGACAGTTCCAGCGCGTTCAGCTCGAACGGGCCCAGCGTGAATGATCCGAGGTTCTGCCGCTTGACGAAATCGGCCAGGCTCTCGTTGCTATCAGGGTCGTAATCGCGAGCGGTCCCAGGTTCGGCGTAGGACCGCAGTCCGAGCTTGATCGCCATATCGACCGTGCGTTGTACACCCACCAATTGGATCAGCCGTGCGAACGCGGTGTTGGGCGACGTGGCCAGCGCATCGGTCACATTCATCGACCCGCGGTAGTTGCCGGCGTTGATTACGCACCACGTCTCCTTGGGGCAGCCCTTCGCGCCGCCGCTACCCATGCCCTTGGCCTGGAACCTGCCCGGCACATCGAGTTGAGCGTTGATGCCCATGCCCATCTGCATCGCCGCGGCGGTGGTGAAGATCTTGAAGATGGACCCGGCGCCGTCGCCGACCAGAGAGAACGGCTGCGACCGCATGGTCTCGCCGGCCTCGGTGTTCAACCCGTACGTGCGGTTGCTGGCCATCGCGACCACCTTGTGCGCGTTCTTACCAGGCCTGATCACGCTCATCACGCTGGCAATACCCTCAAGGGTGGGGCTGGCGAAGTTGTCGATCGCGTGCTTGACCGGCTCCTGCACATCGGGATCCAGTGTGGTGCGGATCAAGTAGCCACCTCGGGCGACCTGCTCCTTGCTGATGCCGGCGCGGGCCAAGTAGGCCTGTACGTAATCGCAGAAGAAGGCGCGATCGCCCGCTGCGATGCAGCCACGTGGTAGTTCGTTGGGCTGCGGCAAAATCCCCAACGGCTCGGCCTTAGCGGCGCGCAGCGCGTCGGCCTCGTTGGGAAGGTTTTCGATCATGGTGTCCAGGACGAGGTTTCGGCGGGCCAGTGCGCCGTCGGGGTTGGTATAGGGATTTAGCGCGCTGGTCGACTGGACCAGACCGGCCAGCAGGGCTGCCTGCTGCCAGTTCAGGGCGGACGCGTTGACACCGAAGTACGTTTGCGCTGCATCCTGCACGCCGAACGCGTTGTTACCGAAGGACACCAGGTTCAGGTAACGGGTCAGAATCTCCGGTTTCGTGAAGGTCTTGTCCAGGGTGAGCGCCATCCGGATTTCGCGCAGTTTGCGCGCCGGCGTGGTCTCGATGGCCGCTCGCTTCTCTGCGTCGGTCTGCGCGATCACCAGCAACTGGTAGTTCTTCACATACTGTTGCTCGATCGTCGAGCCCCCGCGGGTGTCGACGTCGCCCGAAGCGTAGCCGGCCAACCCCGTCAGGGTGCCCTTCCAGTCCACGCCGTTGTGCTCGGCGAACCGCTTGTCTTCGATCGAGACAATGGCCAGCTTCATGGTGTTGGCAATCTTGTCGCTGGGCACCTCGAACCGGCGCTGCGAGTAGAGCCAAGCGATCGTGTTGCCCTTCGCGTCCACCATCGTGGTCACCGCCGGGACATCGCCCTCGAGCAGTTGAGCCGAGGCGTTGCCGACGACTTCGGAGGCCCGGTTGGACACCAGGCCGATGCCGCCGACCACGGGGAACAGCAAGGCCGCGACGATGACACTGGCGAGCAGACAGCACCCGACGAGCTTGGTGATGGTGACCGCAGTCGTGGGGCGCTCCGACATGGTTACTACACTAGCGGCGCTGCGACGTAAATCTTCCCGAGTGGCCTATGAGGATAGTTCCTGCCGCCGCGGCGGCTCAGGTTTCTCTCAGTCGCAGCTCAGGCCGCTATTAGCGGCCCCAAATCGCCGGTTCTCGGCGCCTCTTCATGATCGGACTGCACGGTCGTCCCAAAAAAGCGGTTACAAGACTGTTGCGTAATTGGTACCTGACCACGTAGCTTATGCAGACAATGAGATACAGGTAACACCGACGTGCATGGTGTGGCACAGGTCGCATCGGTGGTCTGGATCGAGCAGAGGCGCCACACCGGTGGCAAGAGCGAAGGGGATCGCTGGTGTCAGGTATACGGACCGCGGCGCGTAGGCCGAACGCAGCACCGATGAACAATATTCTTTGCGGGGCCGACTCGGAGACGAGGATCGCCTGGGTTTCCAAGGCGCTCTGCCGGGCCGCTGATCCCGATGAGCTATTTGTCCGGGGGGCCGCACAACGCAAGGCCGCGGTGATCTGCCGGCACTGCCCGGTGATGCTGGAATGCGGTGCCGACGCGTTGGACAATCGCGTCGAGTTCGGCGTATGGGGCGGGATGACCGAACGCCAGCGGCGGGCGCTGCTCAAGCAACACCCTGAGGTGGTGTCCTGGGCGGAGTTCTTCAGCGCACAGCGCAAGCATCGCAGCGTTGGCTAAGTAGGCGGGCGACTCAGCCCTAGCGCGTAAACGCTATTCCTCAGCGCGCCGTTGTGCGGCCCGCATCCTCGCCGGCCGCCGTCATCTGGTCGGCGATCGCACGCAGCGCCTCCAGGTCGGAGACGTCGAACGGCAGCGACGGCACCCCGACAATGGCGACGTGGGGATTTGCCCCGGTGAACCGGGACAGCAGCCGGATCTCCCGCTTGGAAGTCGACGCCCGATCGGCGTGAATCTGTAAGACGGCCTTGGCCAAGCCGTTCGCGCCGGCGGTGTCGGTGGCTTCCGTCCCGTTTTCGAGTGTCTCGGCTCCGTCAATGGCGCGCTCGACCGGCAACGAGCACAACATCGGATGGGTTCGGTTCAGGATGAGCCCGGCCAGCGGCATACGTTCCTCCGAAAGCCGGTCGACAAAAAACGACGCCTCCCTCAGCGCATCCGGTTCGGCCGCCGACACCACCACGAACTGGGTACCGCGCCGCTTCAGTAACGCATAGGTACGGTCTGCCTTCTCCCGGAAGCCGCCGAAGGTGGCATCCAGCGATTGTACGAAAGCCGCAGCGTCGGAGAGCATCTGCGAACCGAGGACGGTCGATAGCGCCTTCATTGCCAAGCCGACAGCGCCTGTTACCAGTCGCCCGATCCCGCGTCCCGGCCCCAACAGCAGCCGCCATAACCGGCTATCCATAAAGCTGCCAAGCCGTTTTGGCGCATCGAGGAAGTCCAGCGCGTTGCGCGAAGGCGGGGTGTCCACCACCACCAGATCCCAGCGGTCCTCGGCCAGAAGCTGGCCGAGCTTTTCCATCGCCATGTACTCCTGCGTGCCGGCCAGCGAGGTGGCGACGGTCTGATAGAACTGGTTGTCCAGAATCGCCTGTGCCCGATCTGGTCCGGAATACTGGACCACCATCTCGTCGAACGTGCGGCGCATGTCGAGCATCATCGCGTACAGCTGCCCGGGTACCTCGGGAGCCAACGGCACGCGTTGCGGCGAATTTCCAAGGTCGTTGATTCCCAACGCCTGTGCCAGGCGCTTGGCCGGGTCGATGGTCAAAACGACCACGGTGCGGCCGTATTCGGCTGCGCGGAGCGCCATCGCCGCCGCGCTGGTCGTCTTACCGACCCCGCCAGCGCCGCAGCACACCACCACACGATTAGCGGTATCAGCCAGAATTGAGCCAAGATCCAGTGTCGGTGGTGTGATACTCATCGGACCCCCTGCTGCGCAAGGGATTCAGAAAGCTCATAGAGGCTGCCGAGGTCGACACCGTCGGCAATGGTTGGTAGCTCCAGGCGCGGCACCTTCAGCTGCTCGAGTTGCTCCGCGCTCGCGGCTCGCGCGGTGATCCGGGTGGCGTGCTGGATGGTCTCGGTCAGCAGGCCCGCGAAGTCCGCATCTTTCAGCTTGATCCCGGCGGCGGCCAAGCTGGCCTGCACCGCGTCGGCATCGACATCACCCTCAGCGGCTTTGGCGAGATCGTCGGGCTGCAGGTAAGCCGCGATGTTGCGGTTGACAATCACGCTGCCGATGGGCAGACCCAGCCCCTGTAGCTCGTCGATTGCCTCCAAGGTCTCCTGCATCGGCAACGCCTCCAGCAGGGTCACCAGGTGGATGGCGGTCTGATCCGAGTGCAGGATCTTCACCACACCTTCGGCTTGCGAGTACACCGGGCCGCCCTTGGCGAGGTCGGACACCGCCCTGGTGACGTCCAGGAAGCGGACGATCCGGCCGGTCGGAGGCGCGTCGACGACGATCGCGTCATAAACCGGCAGCTTGTTCTTGTCTACTCGAATCACGGATTCCTTGATCTTGCCGGTGAGCAAAACGTCACGCAGGCCCGGCGCGATCGTCGTCGCGAACTCGATCGCCCCGATGCGCCGCATCGCCCGGCCCGCGATGCCGAGGTTGTAGAACATGTCGAGGTATTCCAGGAACGCGGCCTCGATGTCGATCGCCAGCGCGTTGACCTGGCCACCGTGCTCAGCGATCGCGATCTTGAGCTCTTTGTAGGGCAGCGGCGGCACATCGAAGAGTTGCGCAATCCCTTGGCGCCCTTCGACTTCGACGAGCAGGACCTTGCGCCCACCGGACGCGAGAGTCAGCGCGAGCGCGGCGGCCACCGTCGACTTGCCGGTACCGCCTTTGCCGGTCACGAAATGCAGTCGGGCCTTCGACAATCGCGATGGCCAGCCGATGGTACTGCCGCCGCTCGGTGTGGTCGCCACCCCTGCATGCTAACCAGAGACGCCGACGGTCCTGACGATAAGCTCGGAGTATGAGCCAACCGACCGCGTGGGAGTACGCCACGGTCCCGCTGCTGACGCACGCCACCAAGCAGATCCTCGACCAGTGGGGTGTCGATGGTTGGGAGCTGGTTGCCGTGTTGCCCGGGCCGACCGGTGAGCAGCACGTCGCATATCTGAAACGCCCGAAATGAGCGTGTCTGCCAGGCTCGGGCAGCTGGGGATCGAACTCCCGCAGGTGGCGAAGCCGTTGGCCTCCTATGTTCCGGCGGCGCGCAGCGGCAACCTGGTGTACACGGCGGGCCAGTTGCCGATGCAGGCCGGCAAACTGGCCCGGACCGGCAAGGTCGGGACTGATGTCACCCCTGAGGAGGGCAAGGCGCTGGCTCGGATCTGCGCGCTTAACGCGCTGGCTGCGGTCGACTCGCTGGTGGGGATTGACTCGGTAACCCAGGTGGTCAAGGTGGTCGGATTCGTCGCATCCGCACCTGGATTCAACGGTCAGCCGGGCGTGATCAATGGCGCATCGGATCTTCTTGCGGAGGTGTTTGGCGATCGCGGCGCCCACGCCCGCTCGGCGGTCGGCGTATCCGAGTTGCCGTTGGACGCGCCGGTGGAGGTCGAGCTGGTGGTGGAGGTCGGATAGCGACCGTGACCGGCACCGCTGAGTTGTTGACGCATCCCGCCTACGGCCGGTTGCGCCCGGTCACCGACACCGCATCGGTGCTGCTGGCCGACAACCCGGGCCTGATGACGCTGGACGGCACGAACACTTGGGTGCTACGTGGCCCAGGCAGCGACGAGATCGTGGTGGTCGATCCCGGGCCAGACGACGATGAGCACATCGCAAAAGTCGCCGGCCTGGGCAGCATCGGCCTGGTGCTGATCAGCCACCGACACGGCGACCACACCGATGCCATCGACAAGCTGGTCGACCTGACCGGCGCACCGGTGCGCTCGGCGGGCAGCGGGTTCTTGCGTGGCCTTAGCGCTGAGCTGACCGATGGCGAGGTGATCGACGCTGCGGGCCTGCGGATCACGGTATTGGCGACACCGGGCCACACCGCCGACTCGCTGTCCTTCGTCGTGGATGACGCAGTGCTGACGGCCGACACCGTGTTGGGCCGCGGAACTACCGTCATCGACACCGAAGACGGCAGCCTGGCCGACTATTTGGAGTCGCTGCAACGGCTGCGCGGGCTCGGCCAGCGAACAGTGCTACCCGGCCACGGGCCGGAGCTCGCCAATCTGGAAGCGGTGGCGTCCGGCTACCTGGCGCACCGGGAGCAGCGGCTGGAGCAGGTGCGTTCGGCATTGCGCACTCTCGGCGACGACGCCACCGCGCGACAGGTTGTCGAGCACGTGTACGTCGACGTTGACGAGGAGCTGTGGGGCGTCGCGGAATGGTCGGTGCAAGCTCAACTGGACTATCTGCGTCGCTGAGCGCGCGCTTACCTCGCTCGGGGTTGGATGGTCGCTCGGTTGCGCTCGCGCTTACCTCGCTCGGCGGGCCAACCTTTCGGAGTCCGAGATCAGCACGCTCTTGCCCTCCAAGCGAATCCAGCCGCGGTGGGCGAAGTCGGCCAGCGCCTTGTTCACGGTCTCGCGTGAGGCGCCAACCAGCTGAGCGATCTCCTCCTGCGTCAGGTCGTGGGTCACCCGCATCGCGCCACCCTCCTGGGTACCGAAACGCTGAGCGAGCTGCAGCAGCTGCTTGGCGACCCGGCCCGGCACATCGGTGAAGATCAGGTCGGCGAGGTTGTTGTTGGTGCGGCGCAGGCGGCGTGCCAGCACCCGCAGCAGCTGCTCGGCGATCTCGGGACGATCAGCGATCCAGGCCCGCAGCGCGTCGCGATCCATCGACACCGCCCGCACCTCGGTGATCGTGGTCGCGCTAGAGGTCCGCGGCCCGGGATCGAAGATCGACAACTCACCGAACATGTCGGACGGACCCATGATGGTCAGCAGATTTTCCCTACCGTCCGGTGAACGGCGGCCGATCTTGACCTTTCCGGAAATGATGATGTACAGCCGATCACCCGGCTCGCCCTCCGCGAAAACCGTGTGTCCGCGGGGGAAGTCGACAGGCTGCAATTGCTTGGTCAGCGCGGCGACGGCGCTCGGTTCAACCCCCTGGAAGATTCCGGCCCTCGCCAGGATCTCGTCCACGTTGCCCTTTCAGCTATTCAAATGACTCTGGTAGGCACCGGTCGAGTGCCCGGGTCGGTTGCCCGGCCGCCCCCGCAAGCGGGGAACCTCCACTCACCCACCCGCCTGCGGGCGAGTGCACCAGCCCCTGGGAGGCCGGCGAGATGAGTCTAGGAGGCAAGCCATCGACTCGACGTGCCAACGCTACACACGATTGGCATGCCGAGGCGGCCCAAATTGCCGATTCGTCCGCGAATGCTTATGCCGCTGTCTCGGTAAGACGGGCTGTTTCGGGGCGGAAATAATGGTGGCCGCCAACAATGGTTCTGTGGTTGGCTCCGCGCGGCTGGGTAGGTAGCGCGACTCATCGGTGATGCGTCCGATGCGGCGGTGCAGGCAGTCCAGAGCCTCGGGCATCCCTTCCCGGGCCAATGTGCTGACGTCTATGGGCTCGGCCTGCTCGAGAAATTCCGCGACATCGCTTGCAGTAAGTGTGTCGTTTTCCAAGCCTGCTTCCAGCCGTTCCAACCCGAAAGTTGCCAGCATCAGCAACCCCGGGGTGAATGCAACGAGCAACCAAGACACAAGCAGCAAGTAAACACGGCTAAGGTCTCAGCGGGATCACGAATTAGTACTCTGTCGAGGGTGACAATGGGCAAACCTTCTCGTGCCGCAGCCCGAGTCTCCGCTGGGGGCGGCGCTGCCGTCGCCCAACGTTGGTCTTCGGAAACCCGGTTAGGCTTGGTGCGACGGGCTCGTCGCATGAATCGTAAACTGGCACAGGCGTTTCCGCATGTCTACTGCGAGCTGGATTTCACCACACCGTTGGAGCTGGCGGTGGCTACGATCTTGTCGGCGCAAAGCACAGACAAGCGGGTAAATCTCACCACCCCGGCGCTGTTCGCCCGTTACCGCACCGCGCTGGACTACGCACAGGCGGATCGCGAAGAACTCGAAACGCTCATTCGCCCGACCGGCTTTTATCGCAATAAAGCGACGTCCTTGATTGGTCTCGGTCAAGCGTTGGTCGAGCGCTTCGACGGCGAGGTGCCGGCCACCATGGAAGAGCTCGTGACGCTGCCCGGGGTGGGGCGCAAGACCGCCAACGTCATCCTGGGCAATGCGTTCGATGTCCCCGGAATCACCGTCGACACCCATTTCGGGCGGTTGGTTCGGCGTTGGCGCTGGACGGCTGAGGAGGACCCGGTCAAGGTCGAGCATGCCGTTGGCGAACTCATCGAACGAAACGAGTGGACGCTGCTCAGTCACCGGGTGATCTTCCACGGTCGCCGCGTGTGCCACGCCCGCAAGCCGGCTTGCGGGGCTTGCGTGCTGGCCAAGGACTGTCCCTCATTCGGAACGGGTCCCACCGAGCCGTTGATCGCCGCCGCGCTGGTGCAAGGCCCGGAAGCCGAACACCTTTTGGCGATGGCCGGTTTGTAGCGTCGGCTACAGAAGCCGCACGCCAACCGCATCCGGACTGAATCGCAAACGGGGCCCTTTTGACCATCTTCACCGCTCGAACCACCCGCTGGACCGTCGCGGTCCTGGTGGTCGTTGCGGCTCTGCTCGCGGCGTTGCTGGTTCAGCTGCGTGATGCGTCGCATTCGTCAACCGCGCCGCCTACCGGCCCCGGCCGCGAGCACCGCGACGCCGATGCTCCAGCGGCGCTGGCCGGACCGCGTCAGCGTGCCGATCTGGCGCCGTGTCCGCGCCCGGGCGGGCAGCCCGGCTCGCCAGCGTTGCGCGGTGTGACGGCCGAATGCGCAGCCGACGGCTCGGTCGTTGACGTCGGCCCGGCACTGGCTGGGCACCGCGTGGTGCTCAACCTGTGGGCGTATTGGTGTGCGCCTTGCGCGACCGAACTCCCTGCGATGGCGGAGTATCAACGACGGGTCGGATCGGAGGTGATGGTGGTGACGGTGCACCAGGACGAGAACGAGACGGCCGCCTTGCTGCGGTTGGCACAGCTGGGTGTCAGGCTGCCGACACTGCAGGACGGTAGCCGTCGGATCGCGGCAGCGTTGCGGGTGCCCAATGTGATGCCCGCGACGGTCGTGCTGGACTCGGACGGTAGCGTTGCGCAGACCCTGCCGCGCGCTTTCGCCACTGCCGACGAGATCACGGCTGCGGTCGGAGCTCCGACACGATGACGCCGAGCGACGATGCGCGCCGCGTAGTGGCGCGACTTCGGGGCACTACCCGCTTGCCGGGCAGAACCAGGCTGTTGGACGGACGAAGGAGGCGCCGGTGAGCGGAGGCGGCACTCCCCAACGGCTCGGTGGGGACCTCACTCATTCGCGCGAGACGGTCTTGTTGACGCCTGAGCTCGGGCCGCCTTGGTTGCGTCCACTGGTCGACAACGTCGCTCAGATGCCCGACGCTTACCGGCGGCGCCTTTCCGCTGATGTGTTGGCGATGGTGACGGCCGCTAAGGCGACGGCAACGGTAGGTAAAGACAGACGCGATGCGGCAGTGCTGGTGCTGTTTTCGGGTCCGCCGTCGGGCCAGGCCAACGGCGCTTCCCCCGACTCCCTTCCTGATGACGCCGACCTACTGCTCACCGTGCGGGCCGCTACATTGCGTCACCATGCGGGCCAGGCCGCATTCCCCGGGGGCGCATCCGATCCCGGTGACGACGGGCCGGTGGCGACCGCGCTGCGAGAGGCGCGGGAAGAGACCGGCATCGATACCGGCAGACTGCATCCACTGGCCACCATGGAGCGAACGTTCATCGCGCCGTCGGGCTTTCACGTCGTCCCCGTGCTGGCCTATTCGCCCGACCCAGGACCGGTGGCCGTCGTGGATCAGGCCGAGACAGCAATGGTGGCCCGGGTTCCGGTACGGGCTTTCATCAATCCGGCCAACCGGCTGACGGTGTACCGCCGCACCTTCAGCCGCCGCTTCGCCGGGCCGGCGTTTCTGTTGAACGAGATGCTGGTTTGGGGGTTCACCGGTCAGGTGATTTCGGCGATGCTGGACGTGGCTGGTTGGGCAAAGCCGTGGGACACCAGTGATATCCGCGAGTTGGACGAAGCGATGGCCCTGGTCGGCGACGAGGATGATGCCTGATGAGCTCCTCACAGTGGTTGGACATAGCCGTGCTGGCAGTTGCTTTCATCGCGGCGATCTCAGGCTGGCGTTCGGGTGCACTCGGCTCACTGCTGTCGTTCGTCGGTGTGTTGCTGGGCGCGATCGCCGGAGTCCTGCTGGCCCCGCACCTCGTCGCGCACGTCAGTGCCCCGCGGGCCAAACTGTTCGCTGCGCTGTTCCTGATCCTGGCGCTGGTCGTCGTCGGCGAGGTCGCCGGTGTGGTGCTGGGCCGCGCGGTGCGCGGCGCGATCCACAGCAACTCGGTCCGATTCTTCGATTCACTGGTCGGGGTGGGAGTGCAGCTCGTGGTGGTGCTGGTGGCGGCGTGGCTGCTGGCAACCCCGCTGACGTCGTCGGCCGGTCAGCCCAATTTGGCTGCTGCAGTGCGGGGTTCGCGGGTGCTGGCCCAGGTCAACGATTTCGCGCCGGATTGGCTCAAGACTGTGCCCAAGCGGTTGTCGTCGCTGCTGGATACCTCGGGTCTGCCTCAGGTGCTGGAGCCGTTCAGCCGCACCCCGGTAGCGGCGGTGGCGGCCCCGGATGCGGCGCTGGCCAACAACCCGGTGGTCGCGAACACCGAACCGAGCGTGGTCAAGATCCGCGCGATTGCGCCGAGCTGTCAGAAAGTGTTGGAGGGTAGCGGATTTGTGCTATCGCCGGACCGTGTGATGACCAATGCGCACGTGGTGGCCGGCGCCAACAGTGTCACCGTGGAGGCCAGCGGTAACCCCTATGACGCCACCGTGGTGTCCTACGACCCGACTGTCGATATCGCGATCTTGGCCGTGCCCAACCTGCCCGCGGGACCGCTGGCCTTCGCCAACGCCCCGGTGACATCGGGCACCGAGGCGGTGGTGATGGGCTATCCCGGAGGCGGCGGTTTTGCGGCAACGCCGGCCAGGATCCGTGAACTCATCGAACTCAGCGGACCCGACATCTATCGGAGTGCGACAATCAATCGTGAGGTCTACACGGTCAGAGCCAGTGTGGAACAAGGTAATTCGGGTGGACCACTGATTGACCTCAATGGTCAGGTGCTCGGCGTTGTGTTCGGCGCGGCAGTGGACGACAACGACACCGGTTTCGTCCTGACAGCCAAGGAGGTGGCCACTCAGCTTGCGCAAATCGGCGATACTGCGCCGGTGGCCACCGGCGCGTGTGTCAGTTAAGTGGCGATCTGTACACCCGCTCGAGGAACCGCGACAGGTGGCCGTTGACTTCGTCTGGCTTCTCTTCGTGACTGAAATGTCCTGCCCCGGAGACTGATACGTAGCGACCGTGCGGTGCGTAACGCTGCGTTCGTTCGACCGGATCGGCCAGGACGTATGGATCGGCGTCACCGTGAATGTGCAGCATCGGGATACCGAACGGCCGGCTCATCGACCTCATGAAGCGCCGGCCCTCTTCGCGCAGCTGGCTGCGCACTGCCCAGCGTTGATACTCCAGCGCGGAGTGCGCTGCTGACCGAATTTGGATCGCCTGCCGCAGATGGCCGACCGTTTCGGAAAAGTCCTCGGATGCAACCCATTTAGAGCTGGCGCGGCTGCGCACCAGACGCTCGATCTCGCTGCCGTCGTGCCGGGTCAGCGCACGCTCCGGCCAAACCGGTACCTGGTAACGAAGCAGCGAGGGCAGCAGCGCACGGCCTTGATCACGGCGGGTCAGTGCCGATCTACGCAGCGCGGCGGGGTGCGGCGAGCTGATGACCGCGATGGCTCGCACCAGCCGCGAGTGCAGCACTGAGGTGGCCCAGCAGACCAGCCCGCCGTCGGCGTGACCGACCAGGGTCGCCGACGTGTGTCCCAGCGCACGGATCAGTCCGGCGGTGTCGCCGGCGAGCGTCCAGCCGTCATACCCGCGGGGCGGTTTGTCGCTGCCGCCGTAGCCGCGCAAATCCACCGCGACCACGCGGGCTCCGGTCAAGCCGCGGAGCTGGTGACGCCATGACCACCAGAACGAGCCAAAGCCGTGCAGCATGATCACCAGCGGCTGCGCTGTCGAAGGGGTGGCCGTACCGCGGTCGGCGGGCGTCGCCTCGACGACATGGAACCGGATGCCGTTGGCGTGCACGTCCAGATGCCGCCATGGCCCGTCGATACGGGTTACCGACGGATCTGGTGGCGCCATCTACCAACCCGAGGGGTCGGCGGGTGTCCCGCCTTGCGCCGTATTGAGCGCCCGCGCCGACGGTTTGTCATGACCCGACGTGAAAGCCGTCCGCGTCTCCTTGACCGATTCGATGGTCTGCTGCGGTCCGCGGATGCGCCGGACCTTCAAATAGCCGAACAAAGCCAGTACCGCGGTTACCACCACCATGATCCCGAACACGATCAGGAAGGCCACCCAACGCCAGAGCCAGGTATCGAGCAGCTCGGCCAGGAAGAAGAAGAAAAAGAAGGTCGAGTAAAACAGCACCACCAGCGCTGAGATGAAGAAGACGCTGCCGGTGAGGCCTTTCTTGACGTCGCGGGTGATTTCCGAGCGAGCCAGCTCGACCTCGGCGCGCACCAGGGTCGACATCTGTGCTGTGGCGTCCTTGACCAGCTCACCGATCGACGGCTCGACGGACAGCGCGTGCGGGTCGGTCAACGGAATTGTGGTCAGCGTGCGGGGAACCCCATCGTTGCGATCGGCGTTCTTTCGATCTGGCTTACTCACAGACGTCCTCCCGGTTTGCTGTCGTCGCGGTTCATGTTGCCATGCGGTCCGATGTCAGACGAGGCCAACCGAACACCGCAAGCCCGTTTGGGAATCGACGCTGGCGGGCACTGATCACGCTAGACTGGCGCCGCCGTTTCGGGCACACGTCCAGCCTTCTCGACGGAGGATCACTTTGCAGACCACGTACCGCCGGCTGCTTCGCATCGCGGCGGTGTTGGTCACGACGACTTCAGCGGGCCTGGCGGGCCTGCACGGTGCACCCGCGAGAGCTGACGACCGGCTCCCGCTCGGTGGCGGGGCAGGCATCGTCGTCAACGGCGACACCCTGTGCACGCTGACCACCATCGGCACCGATGGCAAAGGCGAGCTGATCGGTTTCACCTCGGCACACTGCGGCGGTCCCGGCGCCCAGGTGGCCGCCGAGGCGGCAAAAGACCGCGGGATCCTGGGGACCATGGTGTCGGGCAATGACAAACTCGACTACGCGGTCATCCAGTTCGATCCGGCCAAGGTGACACCGGTAGCCAACTTCGGTGGCTTCGTGATCAACGGCATCGGGCCGGAGCCGGCCTTCGGCCAGGTCGCCTGCAAGCAGGGCCGCACCACCGGCAACTCATGTGGAGTCACGTGGGGCCCGGGTCAAGACCCGGGCACCATCGTCATGCAGGTGTGCGGACAACCGGGCGACTCAGGCGGCCCGGTTACCGTCAACAACCTGCTGGTCGGGATGATCCACGGCGCTTTCAGCGAGAACCTGCCGGCCTGCATCATCAAATACATCCCGTTGCACACCCCGGCGGTGGTGCAGTCGATCAACGCCGTACTGGGCGACCTCAACGCCAAGAACCGGCCCGGCGCGGGCTTCGTCCCGGTCCCTGCCTAGATCTGATCGGCCGGGCAGTGCTTGTTTGCCCGCCCTCTGCTCGGGCCGTTGCGGCCCGCGTCGTCGCCGGGCGTCACTTGGCGGCGCGGATCGCGTCGAACACCCCCGGATCAAGCAGCGTCGAGGTGTCACCGAGTTCTCGCTTCTCGGCAATGTCGCGCAGCAGGCGGCGCATGATCTTGCCGCTGCGGGTCTTCGGCAGTTCGGGCACCACGTGCAACTCGCGCGGCCGAGCGATCGGCGAGATCTCCCTGGCCACCTCGGCGCGCAACTCGTCGATGATCTCTTCGCCCACCGTGTCGGCGTGATCGGCCTGCAGGACGACGAACGCGCAGATCGCCTGACCGGTGGTGTCGTCGGTCGCCCCCACCACAGCGGCCTCGGCCACCCCGGAGTGCCCGACCAGCGCCGACTCCACCTCAGCGGTGGAGATGCGATGCCCTGACACGTTCATCACGTCGTCGATACGGCCCATTACCCAGATCGCACCGTCGGAGTCGTAACGTGCGCTGTCCCCGGCGAAGTACCAGCCCTGCTCGGCGTACCTCGACCAGTAGGTCTCGCGGAAGCGTTCCGGGTCGCCCCAGATGCCCCGCAGCATGGCCGGCCACGGCTGATCCAAAACCAGATACCCGGCGGTGTGTTCGCCTTCGTCGCTCGATGGGGTAGTGAGTTCGTTGCCGTGGTCGTCGACGACCTTCGCCGAGATGCCCGGCAACGGCGTCATCGCCGAACCCGGTTTGGCCGCCGCGACTCCGGGCAGCGGCGAGATCATCGCCGCGCCGGTCTCGGTCTGCCACCAGGTGTCCACCACCGGTGTGCGGCCGGCGCCCATGACGGTGCGGTACCAGCGCCAGGCCTCCGGGTTGATCGGCTCGCCGACCGACCCCAGCAGCCGCAGGCTGGACAAGTCGTGGGCGTCCGGGATCTCGCGACCCCACTTCATGAACGTCCGGATCATCGTCGGCGCGGTGTAATAGATTGTCGCGCCGTACTTCTCGATGATCTCGAAATGCCGGTGTTGGTTGGGTGTGTCGGGCGTGCCTTCGTAGATGATCTGGGTCACGCCGTTGGACAGCGGGCCGTAGACGCTGTAGGTGTGCCCGGTGACCCAGCCGATGTCGGCGGTGCACCAGAACACGTCGGTTTCCGGCTTGATGTCGAAGATGTTGTGGTGGGTGTAGGACGCCTGGGTGAGATAGCCACCGCTGGTGTGCACGATGCCTTTGGGCTTGCCGGTGGTGCCCGAGGTGTACAGCAGGAACAGCGGGTGCTCGGCGTCGAAAGCCTCGGCGTTGTGTTCTGGCGACGCCTGCTCGACGACGTCGTGCCACCACAGGTCGCGGCCCTGCGTCCACGGGACGTCGATGCCGGTGCGTTTGACCACCAGGACGTGTTCGATCGTGGTGGCGTCGGCGACCGCTTGATCGGCCGCCTCCTTCAGCGGCGCCGGCTTGCCCCGCCGGAACTGCCCGTCAGCGGTGATCAGCAGCTTGGCCTCGGCGTCCGCGATCCGGGCGCCCAGCGCGGTGGCGCTATAACCGGCGAACACCACGCTGTGCAGGACGCCCAGCCGTGCACAGGCCAACATCGCGACCACGGCTTCCGGGATCATCGGCAGGTAGATCGCGACGCGGTCGCCGGCAACCAGACCCAGACCGCTTAGCGCGTTGGCGGTTTTGCACACCTCGGTCTGCAGGTCGCTGTAGGTGAGGGTGCGGCCCTCGCCGACCCGCTCGCCCTCCCAGTGGATGGCGACTCGATCGCCGTTACCGCCTTCCACGTGACGGTCCACGCAGTTGTAAGTGACGTTGAGCTTGCCGTCGGTGAACCACTTGGCGAACGGCGCCGCCGACCAATCGAGCACCTGGGAAAACGGTGTCGCCCAGGACAGTCGGTTGGCCTGCTCGGCCCAGAAAGTCAGCCGGTCATGCTCGGCTTTTCGGTACAACTCGTCACCGGCGTTGGCCTGCGCGGCGAACTGTTTTGACGGTGGATATGACGACGGTGCATCGGTGCGCGTCTCGGTCACGCACCGAGCCTAATCAGTTGCGTCAGTTTTGGAGTCGCTCTAGGCAGTACAGCCGCGCCGGGACCGGATAGGAGATCGCTTTGGTTCCTGCCGGACACATCGAGGCATCGGAGCTGCCGTCGATCCGTTTGACGACCTCGAAACGCGGTAGCGAGCCATCGCAGGCGGTTGCCGCAAACGTCGGGTTCTTGGCCTCGCCGGTCGCCGCATAGCACTGACCCTGCTTGAAATTGAGCATTAGGCACAGGGTGGTGGTCCCGTCGCGGAGAAAGGCGTAGTCGGAGTCTTCAATCTTGCCGTCTGGGCAGTTCGCCGAGGCACCGCCTTTGGAGGCGACCTCGAATATCGAGTCCGGCTTCGAGCAGTCCTGCGGTGCTGGGGTGAGGTTGTTTTCCCGCAAATTGGATTGACGGATGCACTGACCGACATCCGCAGAATGAGCTGACCCGTGCGCAGAGCTTCTGTGTTGTGAGGCCATATCGGCCGCGCTGCGGAGGATTCCGACCAGGCCGAATGCCAACAGGATCGACCCCACGACGATCAGCGCTGTGCCCGACGAGCCACGTGGCGGCTCCGCCTGATAACCAGTCGGGTAATACTGTGGGTGCGCTGGCGGCGCAGGAGGCCCCGGCTGGTATGGGTAGCCGGTGTCGACCGGACCACTCGGCGGCGAGTAGCCATACGGGGACGGACCCGACGGGGGGTAACCGGGAGGCCCCATCGGGTTGCCGAGTAGAGGCAGCCGGCGGCGTCGTGAACGTTGTCGAAGACCGACGACCAACAGAATCAGTCCCAAGACGGGAATGCCGAACGCCGCGGTCAAATACCCGAGGTTATAGGCGACGGTACCCTCGGCGAGTTCGGTGACAGTCACGCCGGGATTGTAGTGGTGATCGGAGGAGGACGGCTTGCGTTGGTTGCGCATCGTGGCGACTGCCGTGGTTGTGCTGGCCGCCGCGCCGCTGGCCGGCTGCGGGACCGGCAGCGTCCGTACCGACGTGGTGATCGTCAATGCCGGCGAGCCGCAGAACCCGCTGATCCCGACGAATACCAACGACAGCAACGGGGGTCGGATCATCGACCGGCTGTTCGCCGGTCTGATGTCCTATGACGACAAGGGCACGCCCGCACTGGAGGTCGCCCGGTCGATCGACACCACCGACGACGTCAACTACCGGATCACTCTCAAGCCCGGTTGGACGTTCAGCGACGGCTCACCGGTGACGGCGCACTCGTTCGTCAACGCCTGGAATTACGGTGCGCTGGCCACCAATGCTCAACTGCAGCAGAGCTTTTTCAACCCGATCGCCGGCTTCGATGAGGTGGCCGCGGCGAAACCGACGGCGACCACGATGTCGGGGCTGCAGGTGGTCAACGACCAGGAATTCACCGTCCGGCTCAAGGGGCCGACCATCGACTTCAAACTGCGGCTTGGGTTTTCGCCGTTCTATCCACTACCCGACGCCGCGCTCAAGGATATGGCGGCGTTCGGCCAGCACCCGATCGGTAATGGCCCCTACCGACTTGCCGACGAGCGACGAGACCCGGCCTGGCAGCACAACGTCAAACTCGATCTGGTGACCGACCCCGGCTACCACGGCAACCGAATTCCGCAGAACAAGGGGCTGCGGTTCGTCTTCTATGCCAACCTCGATACCGCCTACGCCGATCTGCTGTCGAGCAATCTCGATGTGCTGGACACGATTCCGCCCAGCGTGCTGACCGTCTACCGCAAAGACCTCGGCGATCGCGCCGTCACCGCGCCCGCCGCGGTCAACCAGACACTGGATACTCCGCTGCGGCTGGCGCACTTCGGCGGCGAAGAGGGCCGGCTGCGCCGACTCGCGCTATCGGCTGCGATCAACCGACCGCAGATCTGTCAGAAGATCTTCTCCGGTGCACGCGCACCGGCGCGCGATTTCACCGCCAGTTCGCTGCCCGGCTATGACTCCGGCATCGACGGCAACGATGCGCTGAACTTCGACCCTGACCGCGCGCGCCGGCTGTGGTCGGAAGCCGACGCCATCTCGAAATGGACCGGCCAGTACGCGATCGCCTACAACGCCGACGGCTCGCACCAGGAGTGGGTGGACGCGGTGGCCAATAGCATCAAAAACACGCTCGGTATCGATGCCGTCGGGGCGCCCCAGCCCACCTTCGCCGGGTTCCGCACCCAGATCACCAACCGCACCATCGGCACCGCGTTCCGCGCTGGCTGGCAGGGCGACTTCCCATCGATGCTGGAATTCCTGGAGCCGTTGTTCGTCACCGGAGCCGGCGCTGACGACGTCGGCTATTCCAACCCGCAGTTCGACGCCGCGATTGCCGCGGCCGAGGCGGCACCGAACTTGCCGCAATCGTTTGCGATCGCCAACGACGCGCAGCGAATCCTGTTGGGGGACATGCCCGTCGTGCCGCTGTGGTACACCATCGCCGTCGCCGGACGGTCACCGGCGGTCAGCCACGTCGCATTGACCTGGAACGGACTGCCCGACTACGAACACATCGTGAAGGCCTGACATGGGGTGGTACATCGCCCGACGCGTCGCGGCCATGCTCCCGGTTTTCCTGGGGGCCACGCTGCTCATCTACGGGATGGTCTTCCTGCTGCCCGGCGACCCCGTCGCGGCACTGGGCGGCGACCGGCCGCTGAGCCCGGCGGTGGCTGCGCAACTGCGCGCGCAATACCATCTGAACGATCCGTTCTGGCTGCAGTACCTGCATTACCTCGGCGGTATCCTGCGCGGTGATCTGGGTCGCGCCTACTCCGGCCTGCCGGTCAGTTCTGTGCTGGCCCAAGCGTTTCCGGTCACCTTCCGGTTGGCGTTCATCGCGCTGGCGGTGGAGGCGTTGCTCGGTGTCGGGTTCGGGGTGATCGCCGGGCTGCGCCAGGGCGGGGCGTTCGACGCGGGTGTGCTGATCGTGAGCCTGATCATCATCGCGATCCCGATCTTCGTGCTGGGCTTCCTTGCGCAATTCGTCTTCGGGGTCCGGTTGGGCATCGCCGCGGTCACCGTGGGTGATCAGGCGACGTTCGCGCGGCTGTTGCTGCCCGGCATCGTGCTGGGTTCGGTGTCATTCGCCTACGTGGTGCGGTTGACCCGCTCCGCGGTGGCCGACAACGCCCACGCCGATTACGTGCGCACCGCCACCGCCAAAGGGTTGTCGCGGCCCCGGGTGGTGACAGTGCACATCCTGCGCAATTCGCTGATCCCGGTGGTGACTTTCCTCGGCGCGGACCTCGGTGCGCTGATGGGCGGAGCGATCGTAACCGAAGGAATCTTCAACATCCACGGAGTCGGCGGGGTGCTCTATCAAGCCGTCACTCGTCAGGAAGCGCCGACGGTGGTGTCGATCGTGACAGTGCTTGTCGTCGTCTACCTGGTCACCAACCTGACGGTGGATCTGCTGTACGCGGCGTTGGACCCGAGGATTCGCTATGGCTGACCGGGACGCCGAAGCACTTGCCGGCGCCGGGTTCTGGGGCGATACCTGGCGCGGGCTACGTCGGCGTCCGAAATTCATCATCGCCGCAACGCTGATCGCGTTTGTCATCGTCGTCGCCGCGTTTCCGGCGTTGTTCACGGGAGCCGATCCTGGTTACGCCGATCCGAACCAGAGCCTGCTGACACCGTCAGCCGCGCATTGGTTCGGCACCGATCTGCAGGGCCACGACATCTATGCCCGCACCGTCTACGGCGCCCGCGCCTCGATCACCGTCGGTCTGGGCGCCACCCTGGTGGTGTTCGTCGTCGGCGGGGCGGTGGGAGCGCTGGCCGGCTTCTACGGCGGCTGGATCGACGCGGTGGTCTCCCGCATCGCCGATGTGTTCTTCGCTATCCCACTGTTGTTGGCCGCGATTGTGCTGATGCAGGTCATGCATCACCGCACCGTGTGGACGGTGATCGCGATCCTTGCGCTGTTCGGCTGGCCGCAGGTGGCCCGGATCGCGCGCGGCGCGGTGCTTGCGGTCCGCGGCAGCGACTATGTGCTGGCGGCGAAGGCGCTGGGGCTGAGCAGGTTTGGGATACTGGCACGCCACGCCGTGCCCAACGCCATTGGCCCGGTGATCGCAGTCTCCACGATCGCACTCGGCCTGTTCATCGTCACCGAAGCCACGCTGTCTTACCTGGGGGTAGGGCTGCCGCCGTCGGTGGTGTCGTGGGGCGGCGACATCAACGTGGACCAGATCCGGCTACGGGCAGGTTCGCCGATTTTGTTCTATCCCGCCGGCGCTCTGGCCATCACGGTGCTGGCTTTCATGATCATGGGCGACGTCTTGCGCGACGCCCTGGACCCGACATCGCGGGCGTGGCGGCTATGACTCGCGCCGGCGACGATGCAGAGCGCAGCGATGAGGAGGAGCGGCGCACATGATCACAGCCGGCGACGATGCAGAGCGCAGCGATGAGGTGGGGGCACGCCCCCTCGCCGCAAGGCGGCTGGGGGTACCCCCACCCGCTTGCGGGGGAGAGCGGCGCACATGACAACAGCCGAGTCGCCGCTGCTGAGCGTCGCAGGCCTGCAAGTCAGGTTCGGCGACGACGCTCCGGCGGTGCAGCAGGTAGATCTTACGGTGCGTACCGGTCAGACCGTGGCAATCGTCGGCGAATCGGGTTCGGGTAAATCCACCACCGCCGCGGCGATTCTGGGTCTGCTGGCGCCGGGTGGACGAATCACCGCAGGCCGCATCGTGTTCGACGGCATAGACGTCACCGCGGCTGACCAGCGGCGGCTCCGCGCCATCCGGGGCACCGGTATTGGCTATGTCCCGCAGGATCCGATGACCAACCTGAATCCGGTGTGGAAGGTAGGCTTTCAGGTACGAGAGGCTTTGCGCGCCAACAATATCAGTTCTGCCAAGAAGCAAGCTGTCCAATTACTCGCCGACGCGGGGCTGCCCGATCCGGTGCTGCGGGCCCGTCAGTACCCGCATCAGCTGTCCGGCGGGATGTGCCAGCGTGCGTTGATCGCCATCGGGCTGGCCGGCCGGCCGCGGCTGCTGATCGCCGACGAGCTAACCTCGGCGCTGGACGTCACCGTGCAGCGCCAGGTGCTCGATCACCTGCAGCATCTGACCGGCGAATTGGGAACCGCGGTGTTGTTGATCACCCATGACCTTGCGCTGGCCGCTGAACGTGCTGAGCGCTTGATCGTGATGCACCGCGGCGCAGTAGTGGAAACCGGTGCAGCGCAGCTGATTCTGCAGGATCCGCAGCACCCGTACACCCAACGTCTGGTGGCTGCTGCCCCTTCGCTGCGTGACACCACCACTGCAGCGCGTACCCGCCAGCGGGTCACACACGCGGCGTCCGAGCACGCCGGCACCAACGTATCCGAGGACGTTGTCGTCGCCTCCGAGCTGACCAAGGTCTACCGGCCGTCCCGCGGTGCGCCGTGGCGCAGGGCCGAGGTGCGGGCAGTTGACGACGTGTCGTTCCGGTTGCGGCGGGCCACCACGCTGGCGATCGCGGGCGAGTCCGGTTCGGGAAAATCCACCCTGGCGCGGATGGTGCTTGGTCTGCTGCAACCCAGCTCGGGCACAGTGGTTTTCGACGGTCTCAATATCACTGACACCGCGTCGCTGAGCCGCAGTGAGACGCTGGCGTTTCGCCGACGAGTGCAGCCGGTGTTCCAGAACCCCTACGGCAGTCTGGATCCCATGTACTCGGTTTTTCACACCATCGAGGAACCGTTGCGCATTCACCGGATCGGTGATCGTCGTCAGCGTCAGCAGGCGGTGCGCGAGCTGGCCGAGCAGGTCGCGTTTCCGTCGTCGCTGCTGAGCCGCCGCCCGCGAGAGCTGTCAGGCGGCCAACGTCAGCGAGTCGCGATCGCGCGGGCATTGGCGGTGCGGCCCGAGGTACTGGTCTGTGACGAGGCCGTCTCGGCGCTCGATGTCGTGGTGCAAGCGCAGATCTTGGACCTGCTTGCCGAGTTGCAAGCAGCGCTCGGCCTGACGTATCTGTTCATCAGCCACGACCTGGCGGTGATACGGCAGATCGCCGACGAGGTCATGGTGATGCGGGCAGGCCGGGTGGTCGAGCACGCCGCGACCGAGGACGTGTTCACCCGGCCGATTCACGACTACACCCGGCAGCTGCTGGCCGCGATCCCGGGTGCTCGTGCTGACTATCCTGACAGCTCGTGACTTCTGACCCGCTGGCTCCGCTGATGGAGCTGCCCGGTGTCGCCGCGGCCAGCGACCAGGCGCGCGATGCGCTCGGTCGAGCGCATCGCCATCGCGCCAACCTGCGGCGCTGGCCGGTGACCGCCGCCGAGGCGGCGCTGCGGTCGGCGAGGGCGTCGGCGGTGCTCGACGGCGGCGGCCGAAAACTCGACGATCAACTGGACGCCTCCGCGGCCAGCGACCCCGTTTTCGCCGGAGCGCTGCGCGTCGCGCAGGCGCTGGAGGGCGGCGAGACCAACCTGGTGGGGGTGTGGCAGCGGGCGCCGCTGCAGGCGCTGGCGCGGCTGCACATGCTCGCCGCCGCCGACCAAGTCGACGAAAGCCGGCTGGGCAGGCCACGCGCCGACGCCGACGTCGGGACCCGCCTGGAGTTGCTCGCGGAGATCGTGGCCGGCGCCACCCGAGCGCCGGCTCCGGTGATCGCCGCGGTCGCACACGGAGAACTGCTGACACTGGCCCCGTTCGGCAGCGCGGACGGAGTGGTGGCGCGGGCGGTGTCGCGGCTGGTGACCATCGCGACCGGTCTCGACCCGCACGGGCTGGGCGTACCGGAGGTGGGTTGGATGCGTCGCGTCGCCGACTACCGGGAGGCCGCGCGCGGCTTCGCCGCGGGGACGCCCGACGGCGTGGCCGCGTGGTTGGTGTTGTCTTGCCGGGCCATGCGCACCGGCGCGCAGGAGGCGCTGGCGATTGCCGAATCGCTTGATGGGTAGGTTGCCGGGACCGCGTCGCGGTGAGTGCTTTACCGGGTGGTTCAGACGAATAAAGCGGGCGACGCTCCGAAGGGTTTCGGCTCGCCGCCCGCTAGCACGGGACTCGGTTACCAAGCGTGCAACTCTGGGCTGCGTGGGTGGCCTCGGCGATCTTGCGATGCTTCCGGCCGCAACCCTACCCAAAGGACTGTCGACGCCGTCCGCTCTTCGCAATTACGCAGGCCCGCAACACTTATGCCATTATCGCGGCTGTGACTCCGCGTGGGTGCCGGGAACCGTGCTGGGCAGCCCAGTTCGGGAGATCGACCCTTCTCTTCCGGACCGATCTTGGCCGCACCGGGCTTCCGTGACTCATTTGTACTACGTGACCCCGGTCACAGCAAGGGGTAATTGCCGTGAAAATACTGACGGGCTGTGGACCGGTGTCGCCGATGATTTGCTGGAGCGCTGACGGTGAGCCCGTTACAGCGACAACCGGCGCAGCAGCGAATAGGTCAGCGCCCCGGCGGCCAGCGCGCTGACACCGACCGCGGCGGTCGTGGCGACCGCGGCTCCCGACGGTGCCGGGATGCGGTCGCGCAACGACACCGGCCTGGAGAACGCCAGCACCGGCCAGCCGCGGGCGGACGCCTCACGGCGCAGGGCGCGGTCAGGGTTGACCACACTTGGGTGGCCGACGATCTCGAGCATCGGCAGGTCGGTGATCGAGTCGGAGTAGGCATAGCAATGCTCGAGCGGGTAGCCCTCCCGCGCAGCTAACTCGCGGATCGCCTGCACCTTGCCTTCGCCGTAGCAGTAGAACCCGATCTCGCCGGTGTACTTCCCGTCCTCGACGACCATGCGGGTCGCCATCGCATGGGTGGCGCCCAGCGCGCGGGCGATCGGTGCCACCAACTCCTCGCCGGATGCCGACACCACCACGACATCGCGGCCACACAACTTGTGGCTGGCGATCAGGTCTGCGGCCTCGGCGAACACCAGCGGAGTGACGATGTCGTGCAGCGTCTCATTGACGATTGATTTGACCTGCTCGACGTCCCAGCCGGTGCACATGTTGGTCAGATGAATGCGCATCCGGTCCATCTGATCGTGGTCGGCGCCGGACAGCAGGAATAGAAACTGGGCGTAGCTGGACTTGAGGACGGCGCGGCGGTTGATCAAACCCTGAGCGAAAAAAGGTTTGCTGAACGCCAGCGTGCTGGATTTGGCGATGATGGTCTTATCAAGATCGAAAAAAGCTGCCGTGCGTGGCCCGGGACCGGTGGTCGTCGGTGATGTTTGCTGGTCAGCGGCCGAGTCGTAGACGGTCACCGCCCCAGCATAGAGGGACGATCCGGCAAATCGCGACGGCACCCGTAAAACCGCCGGTCAAACACGGTGTGGTTGCTCGTGACGGCCGCAACAGTGCCGGCCCAGCTACTTGAATGTCATGCTTTCGATCGCAAACAGCACTTGCGCTGCGTCACACTGTCATGTGTATAGTAAGCATTACTCGGCTTAGCCGAGGGTGTATCAGCCCGACCCCCCGGGGCTGATACACGACGACCCTCGCCTCCTCCCCCCTGGCGGGGGTCGTCCCTTTTGTCGGGTGAATTCCTTTCCTCGCGTGGCCGTCGCCGGCGGTTTGTCCACAGATCGGGTGCTGTCCACAAATCCTCTTTCGCGACTGGCGGCGCAGGGTCGGGCCCCGGCACGGTGGGCCAATGACTACCAATGGCGCTCGCGGGATTCTGGCCGTGCTTGCCGAACCCGCGTTGCGCGATGAGCTGGATCGGGTCGCAGCAGCCGTTGGTGTGCGCGTCGTCCACGCCGGCAGCGCATTACCGGTGAGCAGGAAAACGTGGTCGGCGGCTGCCGCGATAGTGCTCGACGAGGCCGCGGCGCAAGGATGCACACACACCGGATTGCCCCGCCGCTCGCACGTGATCGTGCTGACCGGCAGCGAACCTGCGTCGGCGGCGACATGGGCCGCAGCCATCGAGGTGGGCGCCCGACACGTACTGAGAATGCCTGCGCAAGAACATGATTTGATCCGCGAGCTCGCGGATGCCGGTGAATCAGCGCGTGACAACGGCGCCCGCGGCGAGGTGGTGGCGGTTATCGGCGGACGTGGTGGGGCGGGTGCCTCATTGTTCGCGGTCGCACTGGCGCAGGCGGCCATCGATTCGTTGCTGATCGATCTCGATCCCTGGGGTGGTGGCATCGATCTATTGGTGGGCGCCGAAACGACGCCCGGCGTGCGCTGGCCGGACCTGGCGCTGCAGGGCGGACGGCTGAACTGGTCGGCGGTGCGCGAAGCACTGCCACAACACCGAGGCATCAGCATGCTCTCGGGCACTCGGCGCGGCGATGAATTGGACGCCGGGGCAGTCGATGCCGTCGTCGATGCCGGCCGCCGCGGCGGGGTGACCGTGGTCTGCGATCTTCCGCGCCGGTTGACCGACGCCGCTCAGACCGCCTTGGACACAGCCGATCTCGTCGTTGTGGTCAGCCCGTGCGACGTGCGGGCGTGTGCGGCCACCGCGACGATCGCCCCGGTGCTCGCGGGTATCAATCCCAACGTCGGGCTGGTGGTGCGGGGTCCATCGCCGGGCGGCCTGCGGGCCGAGGAGGTGGCCGCGATCGCCGCCGTGCCCTTGCTGGCCTCGATGAAGCCCTACCCGCGGCTGGCCGAGCAGCTCGAGCACGGCGGTCTGCGGTTGCGGCCGCGCTCCGCGCTGGCAGCGGCGGCCCGCCGAGTCCTCGCATTGCTGCCGGCGCACCCGGCGGCCCAGCCTGAAGGCCGGGCGGCATGACCGGTTCGCTCATCGACCGGGTGCGCGAGCGGCTCGCGACCGAATCCGCTCCGCTGCGCCCCAGGGTGGTGGCCGATGCGATCCGGGCCGAGTCCGGCGGAGTACTCGGCGACACCGAGCTGCTGAGCAATCTTCGGATACTGCAGACCGAGCTGACCGGCGCCGGGATCCTCGAGCCGTTGTTGTGCGCGGCCGGGACGACTGATGTGCTGGTCGCCGCGCCGGACGCCGTTTGGGTCGACGATGGAAACGGCCTGCGGCGCACTGATATTCAGTTCGCCGACGAAGCTGCCGTTCGACGCCTGGCGCAGCGGCTGGCACTGGCGGCCGGTCGCCGTCTCGACGATGCGCAGCCCTGGGTGGACGGCCAGCTGACCGGGTTGGGCACCGGAGGCTTCGCGGTGCGGCTGCACGCCGTCCTGCCGCCGGTCGCCGTCGGCGGCACCTGCCTGTCGCTGCGGGTACTGCGACCGGCCACGCAGGATTTGTCCGCGCTGATCGCGGCCGGCGCCATCGCGCCGACGGCCGCCGCGCTACTCGCCGACATCATCTCGGCGAGGCTGGCGTTTTTGGTGTCCGGCGGCACCGGGGCAGGCAAAACCACGCTGCTGTCGGCGATGCTGAACGCAGTGGCACCGGACGAGCGGATCGTGTGCGTCGAGGACGCCGCTGAGCTGGCGCCACCACATCCGCATCTGGTCAGGCTCGTCGCACGGTGCGCCAACGTCGAGGGCGTCGGCGAGGTCACCGTGCGCCAACTCGTCCGGCAGGCGCTGCGGATGCGGCCGGACCGCATCGTCGTCGGAGAGGTCCGCGGCGCCGAGGTGGTCGATCTGCTCGCGGCGCTGAACACTGGCCACGACGGCGGTGCGGGCACGGTGCATGCCAACAATCCCGGAGAAGTCCCGGCCCGCTTGGAGGCGTTGGGTGCTCTCGGCGGCCTGGATCGCGTTGCGCTGCATAGTCAACTGGCCGCAGCGGTTCAGGTGGTGTTGCATGTCGCCCGCGACCGCGGCGGGCGGCGGCGCCTCAGCGAGATCGCCATGCTGCGGCGAACTGACGGCTGGGTGCGCGCGGTCACCGTGTGGCACGCCGACCGCGGACTGACCGATGACGTCGCCGGCTTGCGCCGGCTGTTGCAGAGCCGGCCACCGACATGACCGGACCGGTGGCCGCCGCACTGGCGTTGTCCGCGGCGGTGCTCGTATTGCCGTCATCGCCACGTCGGCGGCTTGCTCGCCCTGCCCGCACCCACAATCAGTTATCGCCGCCAGCCGCCAGGTTCATCGCGGTGTGCGTAATGGCTTTCGGTGCCATATTGCTGCCGCTGACAACGGTTCTCGCCGTCGCGGTGCTTGGCGCAACGAGCGGCCTGCGCTACCGTCGCCGGCGGCGTAGCCGTCGGGGGATGGACGAGAGCCGGGAGCTGGAGACCGCGATCGACGTGCTGGTGGGCGAACTGCGGGTCGGTGCCCACCCGGCGCAGGCTTTCGCCGTCGCGGCAGAAGAAACTGCCGGGCCGGTCGCGGACTCATGTCGTGCGGTGGCCGCGCGTGCCTGGCTGGGTGCCGACGTCACCGCCGGTTTGCACACTGTCGCAGAGACCTCGGCGCTGCCGGCGCACTGGGATCGGCTCGCGGTGTGCTGGCAACTGGCAGGTGAACACGGCCTGGCGATGTCGACGCTGATGCGCGCGGCACAACGCGATATCGCAGAGCGACAACGATTCTCAGGACATGTGCGGTCGGCGATGGCCGGTGCGCGCGCTACGGCGGCCATCCTGGCGAGCCTGCCGCTGCTGTCGGTGTTGTTGGGCCAGCTCATCGGGGCGCACCCGGTGGCGTTCTTGCTGGGCGGGCACGCAGGCGGCTGGCTGCTGGTCGTCGGGCTGACGCTGGTCTGCGGCGGGCTGCTGTGGTCGGACCGCATCACCGATCAGGCGGTGTCATGAGCACGGCTGCGATGCTGCTGGCCGCGGCGCTGCTGAGCGGCGCCGGGCCGTCGACAGTGCGGGCGCGGGCCGCGATGGCGGCCCGCGCGAGGCGGACGCCGCGGCAGTCGGTGCGCGGCCCGGATCCGCTGGCCGTCGCATCGAGCCTGGACGTTCTGGCTGTCTGCCTGGCCGCGGGTATGGCGGTGTCGACCGCCGCAGCTGCAACGGCGCCGTCGGCGCCGCCGCTTCTGGCCCGAATACTGCGTCGCGCGGCCGACCTGCTGGCCTTGGGCGCCGACCCGGCCGTCGCATGGTCCGCACCGCCGGGTCTGCCGTCCGGTTCCGTCGACCCGCAGACCGATGCGTTGTTGCGGCTGGCGCGGCGGTCATCGGTCTCGGGCGTGGCGCTGGCCGAGGCGGTGGCCGCGCTTGCCTCGCAGTGTCGTCAGGACGCGGCACACACGGCCGCCGCTGCTGCCGAGCGTGCCGCGGTCCTGATCGCCGGTCCGCTCGGGCTGTGCTTCCTGCCGGCATTCGTGTGCCTGGGCATTGCCCCGGTGGTGGCGGGCCTGGCGGGTGACTTACTGCAGTCGGGCTTGTTGTGACGGTTCGTGTGAGCTCTACTTGGGGTAACAGAGGAAGGAAATATGATGTTAGCCAACATGTTTCGTGCTCTCGAAGCGCGCGTGACGCTGTTAGCGGTGGACGAGTCAGGGATGTCCACAGTCGAGTACGCCATCGGGACGATCGCGGCGGCGGCGTTCGCTGCGATCCTCTACACGGTCGTGACGGGCGACTCGATCGTCACGGCGTTGACCAACATCATCGCCCGCGCGCTCAACACCAAGGCCTAGTCGACGATGCCGGCGCAAGCACCGTGGAGGCGGCGCTCGGCGTCGCTACGCTGGTTGCGGTGCTGGTGCTGTGCCTGGCCGGTATCACAGCGGTGTCGATGCAGGTCCGCTGCATCGACGCCGCGCGCGAGGCGGCCCGGTTGGCCGCGCGTGGCGACGAGCGCTCGGCCGTCGTCGCCGCCCGAGTTATCGCACCCGGCGGCGCCGGGGTGCAGCTGCGCCGAGACGGCGGATTCGTCGTCGCGACAGTCACCGCGCGGTCGAATCTGCTGCCCACGCTGGCCATCACGGCCACCGGGGTCTCGGCGGTGGAGCCGCCGCAATGAGCGGGGATCAGCCACCGTCGTCGCGGCCGCGATGGTCGGCGTCCTGCTGTCTGTGACCGCCGGCAGCGCCTACCTGGGTTCTGCGGTGGTGGCGCGTCACCGGGCTCAGGCCGCGGCCGATCTGGCCGCGCTGGCCGCCGCGGCGCGAGTCGCCGCCGGACCCGAGACAGCGTGCGCACAGGCAAACTCGGTGGCCCGCGCGATGCGGGTAAGCACCACCGGCTGCACTGTCGACGACCTGGACATCGTCGTCACGGTCGACGTGCGTCTGGCCGTCGGCGGATGGGGCAGCGCCCGGGCCGCCGCCCGGGCAGGCCCGGCCGACCAGGCTGACAGGTCCTAGTCGTCGCTTGGATCGGGATCGGACAGGCTCGCGTCGGCGAGTTCGGTCGCTGTGGGCAACCGCAGTGCGACCAGCCCGGCGAACGTATCCTGCTCGACTTCCACCCGGTTGACGGTCACATGCACCGGAACCCAGCCGCCGTCGTGGCCCGGCATGCGCAGCACCCCACTAGTGGCCCCGCCGGCGAACTCGGCGGTCATCGCTGCCATCCTCGCCTCGTCGCTGGGATGCATCCGCGGGGCATGGGCCAGGACTCGCCGCCAGTCATAGAAGGGGCACGGCTCGTCGAGCCATTTCAGCAGTGTCCAATTGCTCGGATCGACTAACGCCCGGTGCACACCGGGCTGCGCCAACCCGTGCAGGATCCGCTGCGCGAGTCGGTCGGTTGGCTGGGCCGGGTCGACCGGTTCGGCGCGCCAATTCATCCCTCGTGCGATGACGTGGTCGCGGCCGTCCGGCCCAGGCTCCAGTCCATTGCGAGCGACGAAGCTCACCCGAATGTGGTTGCCCTGCCAATCGGTGCTGTCCCAGGTGTCGCACAGGGTGTGCCCTGGTTGAGAGTTGACCGCCGCCGCGAGCGCCTTGCCCTCGTTGGGTTTGAGATCGCCCGATGGCCAGCTGTCCGCGAATGCGCGACCCTCAGGGTCGACCTCGAGATTTCTGGTTCTGCCTGAGTTGGCCAGCGACTCCGGCGTATCGGTGGCCACTCTGAGGGTCATGTCCCATTTCAGCGGGCCCGGGATCGGCCGCTCCGGCGGTTCGTCCTCAGCGGGCCCGCTCCAGATATGCACACCGTGCATGCGGCCGTCGGACATCAATACCGGCTCGGTGCGGATCACTCGGTGACTTTTGGGTGTGATGCTGACCAGGCTTTGGCCGTTTTGCAACGACTCGGCGATCGCGCTCTGGATGGCGGCAAGATGAGGATTACGCCGCAGAAACGTGGTAATCGGGACGAGATTTTTCAAGTGACGGCCCAGCGCTACTACGGCGGGTTCCTTGCCGAGCGTTTCCACGAGCAGCCAGTCCCGTGCCATACCTCGACATTTTACCGGTCACCCAGCGATAACTTGTTGCTTCACTGCCCAATCCGGCAACATCTGACGGGGGTCAACCTAAGGGTGACCTTTATACGTCAGCCGGTGACTTGCACAGCTTAGCGCGGCCGGGGTATTTTTCTGCTGCGCCCATTACGCATTTGCGAACGGATCGCGTTGTCCGACCGTTCGCCGCACTGTTTGTTTTTCGGCACGTGCGCGTTTCTTCAGCAGCGAGGAAATGCGTTTCATGGCGGCTCCCATGAGACAGACGCGTGGAAGTCGACCGTCGAGGGGTCGGTCGTCATTCTTGTGTCTGATTCTCGTGAGTCAGCGCTGTGAGCACCAAGCGCAAGACGCGCACAGCCCCGGCCTTATCCAGTGGTTCGTTACCGCTGCCGCATTTCGGCGACTGCACGCACGACGGGCATCCCGTCGGGCATTCACACGCCTCGATCGCGGCGGCGGTGGCGCCCAGCCAGGTGCTCGCCCGGCGGAAACCCTGCTCGGCGAAGCCCGCCCCGCCCGGATAGCCGTCGTAGACGAAGACGCTGGGCAGCCCATCGGACTCGGGGCCCACCGCGGTGGACAATCCGCCGATATCGCCGCGGTCGCAGCTGGCCACCAGGGGCAGCAGTCCGATCGCCGCGTGCTCGGCGGCGTGTAACGATCCCGGGATCTGCAGCGGTTCGATTCCGTTGCGGTGCAGGGCCTCTGGCGTAATGGTGTACATGACCGCGGTGGTGGCTAAGGTGTGCGGTGGCATATCCAGCTCGACGAAGTCGATGACGTCACCGGTCAGCCGACGGCGCAAATAGCCCACGATTCGATTGGTCACGCTAACCGGTACCAGCCCCAGGGTGACTGATCCCAAGACCCGTCGTTCACCCGCTCCGGTCACCGCGATGTCGGTCAGTTCCCGTGCGAACGTTGCATATCCGGGATCCTCGCCACGCACAAAGGCCATGCCCTCTTCGAAGTCCAACGAATCGACGACGTAACTCTCGCCCTGGTGCAGATATACCGCCCCAGGGTGCACCGAGGCCGCGGCCTGGCCGACACCGACCGTCCCAAGCAACCGTCCGGTCTCGCGCTCCACGATCACGATCTGGCCACCCGTCGGGCCCCGGATGTCCACCGCCGGATGCGGATCCACGCCTGGCGCCGGATAGTACTTGCCGGATCGCCGCCGCAGCAGCCCGTCGTCGACCAGCTTGCCCGCCACATCCTCTGCGCCCAATGTCCGCACCTCGGCGTCGTCAAGTGGTAATTCCGTTGCAGCGCACAATAATTGCGGGCCGAGAATATACGGGTTGGCCGGGTCGATCACCACGCGCTCGATCGGCTTGTCCAGTAGCGCGGCGGGATGATGCACCAGATAGGTGTCCAGCGGATCGTCTCGGGCCACCAGCACGACCAGCGCGCCCTGACCACGCCGTCCGGATCGGCCGGCCTGCTGCCAAAACGACGTGACTGTCCCGGGAAACCCGGCCAGCACCACCGCGTCTAGCCCGGCGATGTCGATACCCAATTCCAACGCGTTGGTGGTGGCCAGACCTCGCAGCTGTCCGTTGAGCAACGCTCGTTCGAGTGCGCTGCGGTCCTCGGGCAGATAACCCGCCCTGTAGGACGCCACCGTCTCGGTCAGCTCCGGAGCGATGTTCTCCAGCCGCGCACGCGTTGCCAGCGCGGTCAGTTCGGCGCCCCGCCGCGATCGGACGAACGTCAGGGTGCGCGCCCCTTCGGCGATCAAGTCGGCCATCACGCGTGCCGCCTCGCTACCGGCGGACCGTCTTACCGGAGCGCCATTTTCACCAATGAGGTCGGTGCGCAGGGCCGGCTCCCACAACGCCACTGTCCTGGCGCCCTGCGGGGAGCAGTCCTCGGTGATCTCCTCGACCGGCTGGCCGATGAGCTCGGCGGCAGTCGCACCGGGCGCCGCGGTCGTCGCACTGGCGAAGATCACCGTCGGTGTTGTAGTCGGGTCGGCGGAATAGCGCGCGCACAACCGCAGCAACCGACGCAGAACCATCGCCACGTTCGAGCCGAAAACACCTCGGTAGTAATGGCATTCGTCGACAACCAGGTAGCGCAGGCCGCGCAGAAAGACCGCCCAGCGGGCATGGTTGCGCAACAGTGCCAAGTGGACCATATCCGGGTTGGAGAACAGCCACCGGGAACGCTCCCGTGCGAAACGACGCACCTCGGCGGGACTGTCGCCGTCGTAGGCCGTCGGCGCGACGTCACCCAGCCGGGGGATCGCCGCAGTCAGCGAGTGTGCGGCGCGCAGCTGGTCGTGGCCAAGCGCTTTCGTCGGTGAGATGTAGAGAGCCCGGGCACGCGGATCGATTGCCAGCGTATTGAGGATAGGCAGTTGGTAGGCCAGCGATTTGCCAGATGCCGTGCCGGTGCTGATAACCACATGACGGCCGGCGTGGGCCAGGTCCGCTGCCTCAACCTGATGTGCCCACGGCGAATTGATACCGCGCTCGGTGAATGCGCGAACCACGTCTGGCTCGGCCCATGCCGGCCAAGGGCGTTGGCGGCCGTGCCGTGGCGGCAGCTCAGCGACATGACGTAGCGGATGTTCTCCCGCCTCGCTGCCGGCGACGGCGGCGGCGAGCAGCTCGCTGCCGAACGTCACCATGTGTCCGCGCCTCCTGATCTGGGTTGATTGACTAAAACCGCGACCGACGGCGGGGTTGCGGCCAAGCGTTTCGGCTTCGCACCTGATTGTTTACCTCGTGGTAGCTGATTTGATCACCTGAGGGTGTCGCTGAGGCGATGAACGTGATTGACTGTTTGCGGTCGCAGCTTCTGTGTTCGTGTCAAACTTTCGCAGGATCGACGTTGCGGCCGCGGTTCCTGCGAGGTTGTAGGTCGGGTGAAGTTCCGGCGACTCGGCAAGGTATAGCGGTCGGAACGGGCCCGGAGCACCGAAAGGCGGTGCTCCGCACCCGAGAAGTAAAGGAAAGATCAAGAAATGCCACAGGGAACTGTGAAGTGGTTCAACGCGGAAAAGGGATTCGGCTTCATCGCCCCCGAAGACGGTTCGGCCGACGTGTTTGTCCACTACACGGAGATCCAGGGAAGCGGCTTCCGCACCCTTGAGGAGAACCAGCGGGTCGAATTCGAGGTCGGCCAAAGCCCCAAAGGTCCCCAGGCCACCGGCGTCCGCGCCGTCTGAGCAACTCCTAACGACAGCCCCCCGCACGGTCCGGAGTTACCGGGTTCGGTCGGGGGGTTCTCGCTGCTTGATTGCCCGGCTCCCCAGCACGCCGTGCGGCGGCGCGCGTCGTCGTCCGGGCTGCGCTTGATTGCCCGGCCCTTCGACACGCCGTGCCGCGGCGTGCATCGTCGTCCGGGCGCTTACTGTCGTTGACGTGAGCCAGCTGTCCTTCTTCTCGGCCGAGTCGGTGCCGCCTGCGGTCAGCGACCTCACCGGGGTGCTGGCGGCCGCTGGCCAGATCGTGACGGTCGGCGGTGGGGCCAGGCTGTCGGTGGTCGTGGATCAGCTCTGGCGTGCTCAGGCGCTGGGCCAGATGATCGACGAAGCCGGTTTGGTGGCCGAAATCACCCATACCGACGAGAACACGCCGCTGGTGCGGACCGCGGTGGACGCCAGGCTGCGTCCCATCGCCGGCGAGTGGACGCGCGGCGCGGTGAAGACCGTGCCACCTGTGTGGTTGCCAGGCCCGCGGGAGCTGCGGGCCTGGATACTGGCCGCCGGCAGCCCGGAGGCCGACCGTTATCTACTCGGACTGGATCCGCACGCGCCGGATACCCATTCGCCCCTGGCGTCCGCGTTGATGCGGATCGGCATAGCGCCGACCCTGATCGGCACTCGCGGGGCTCGGCCCGCGCTGCGGATCAGCGGCCGGCGCAGGCTATCGCGCCTGGTAGAGAACGTCGGGGAACCGCCTGGCGCAGCCGAGGCGTTGCCGTACTGGCCGCACCTTTAGCGGCAATTCGACGGGCGGTAAACGGGGGGTCGGTTTGCGTCGGCCCATCCCGGGTGCCACATTGTCAGGTGTCTGCAGGGCCCACAGGCACCGCAGAATGACGTCGGCTTGTTGCGGGACCTCTACCCGCGGGACCGGCTCGGGGCATGAAATATAAGTGAAAGTGAGCGTAAACACAGGTGGCTGAAGGCGACCGTGCTGGGCGCGGGAATGGAATCGCGCGGCGACTCGTCATCGTCGAGTCGCCGACGAAGGCGCGCAAATTAGCCGGCTACCTGGGCGCGAACTACATCGTCGAGTCCTCGCGGGGTCACATCCGCGACCTGCCGCGCGCGGCGGCCGACGTGCCCGCGAAGTTCAAGTCGGAGCCGTGGGCGAGGCTGGGGGTCAATGTCGACGCCGACTTCGAACCGCTCTACATCATCAGCCCGGAGAAGAAGAGCACGGTCAGCGAACTGAAGGGCCTGCTCAAAGACGTCGACGAGCTCTATCTGGCCACTGATGGTGATCGCGAGGGTGAAGCCATTGCCTGGCACCTGCTGGAAACCCTGAAGCCGCGCATACCGGTCAAGCGGATGGTCTTCCACGAGATCACCGAACCGGCCATCCTCGAGGCCGCCGAAAACCCCCGCGACCTGGACATCGACCTGGTCGACGCGCAGGAGACGCGCCGCATCCTGGACCGGCTGTACGGCTACGAGGTCAGCCCGGTGCTGTGGAAAAAGGTTGCGCCCAAGCTATCGGCGGGCCGGGTCCAGTCGGTGGCCACCCGCATCATCGTGCAGCGCGAACGCGACCGCATGGCGTTCCGCAGCGCCGTTTACTGGGACGTGGTGGCCGAGCTGGATGCCAGCGTGTCCGACCCGAAGGCTGCACCGCCGACCTTCACCGCCCGGCTGACCACCGTCGACGGTTTACGCGTGGCGACCGGCCGCGACTTCGACTCGCTGGGCGCGGTACGTAAGCCCAGCGAAGTCTTGGTGCTCGACGAATCCAGCGCCGGCGCGCTGGCCACAGGTTTACGCGGAGCGCAGCTGACCGTCGCGTCGGTGGAGGAAAAGCCCTACACCCGTCGCCCGTATCCGCCATTCATGACCTCGACGCTGCAGCAGGAGGCCGGCCGCAAGCTGCGGTTTTCCGCCGAGCGCACGATGAGCATCGCTCAGCGGCTCTACGAGAACGGCTACATCACCTACATGCGTACCGACTCGACGACCCTGTCGCAGTCGGCGATCAACGCTGCCCGTACCCAGGCCGGTCAGCTCTACGGCGAGGAGTACGTGTACCCGTCGCCGCGCCAGTACACCCGCAAGGTGAAGAACGCCCAGGAAGCCCACGAGGCGATCCGACCCGCGGGGGAGACCTTCGCCACCCCCGACGCGGTGCGGCGCGAGCTCGACGGCGACGATTTCCGGCTCTACGAGCTGATCTGGCAGCGCACGGTCGCCTCGCAGATGGCCGACGCCCGCGGCACCACGCTGAGCCTGCGGATCAACGGCGAATCCCAGGGCCGGCAGGTCGTGTTTTCGGCCAGCGGCCGCACGATCAGCTTCGCGGGCTTTCTGAAGGCCTACGTGGAAACCGTCGACGAACTGGCCGGCGGCGAAGCCGATGACGCCGAGAGTCGGTTGCCGCAACTGACCCAGGGCCAGCGGGTGGATGCCGCCGAGCTGACCCCCGACGGGCATTCCACCAACCCGCCGGCCCGCTACACCGAGGCGTCGTTGATCAAAGCTCTGGAAGAGCTGGGCATCGGACGGCCCTCGACGTATTCGTCGATCATCAAGACCATCCAGGACCGTGGCTACGTGCACAAGAAGGGCAGTGCCCTGGTGCCGTCGTGGGTCGCTTTTGCCGTCACCGGTTTGCTGGAACAGCATTTCGGCAGGCTGGTCGACTACGGATTCACCGCCGCGATGGAAGACGAACTGGATGCGATCGCCTCCGGCCAGGAGCGTCGCACCAACTGGCTGAACAACTTTTACTTCGGCGGCGACCACGGCGTGCCCGACTCGGTGGCCCGCTCCGGCGGGCTGAAGAGGCTGGTCGGCGTCAACCTCGAGGGCATCGACGCCCGAGAAGTCAACTCCATCAAGCTCTTTGACGATGCGCAGGGTCGCCCCGTCTATGTGCGGGTGGGCAAGAACGGGCCTTACCTGGAACGCATGGTGGCCGGCGATGATGGAGAGCCCACGCCGCAACGGGCCAACCTCAACGATTCGCTGACGCCCGACGAACTGACCTTGGAGCTGGCCGAGGAACTCTTCGCCACCCCCCAGGAGGGGCGCACGCTCGGCGTCGATCCGGAAACCGGACACGAAATCGTCGCGAAGGACGGCCGTTACGGTCCGTACGTCACCGAGGTCCTGCCGAAGCCGGACGACGACGACGGAAGCGCAGACCAGGGTGCGAAAAAACCCAAGAAGCCCACCGGACCCAAGCCGCGGACGGGATCGCTGCTGCGCAGCATGGATCTGCAAACCGTGACGCTTGAGGATGCATTGAAACTGCTGTCGCTTCCGCGGGTGGTCGGCGTCGGCCCTGACTCCAGCGAGGAGATCACCGCGCAGAATGGCCGCTACGGCCCATACTTGAAGCGCGGCACCGACTCTCGATCATTGGCGACCGAAGACCAGATATTCGACATCACCCTCGATGAGGCGCTGAAGATCTACGCCGAGCCCAAGCGTCGTGGCCGCCAGGGTGCCGCGGCGCCGCCACTGCGTGAACTGGGCAACGACACGGCGTCAGGCAAGCCGATGGTGATCAAGGACGGCAGGTTCGGCCCCTACGTCACCGACGGTGAGACCAACGCGAGCCTGCGCAAGGGCGACGACGTGTTGTCGATCACCGACGAACGGGCCGCCGAACTGCTGGCCGACCGGCGCGCCCGGGGCCCGGTGAAGCGGACGGCAAAGAAGACCGCGCGCAAGAAACCGGCGAAGAAAGCCGCCAAGCCCAGCTAGCCGGCCGCTCTGGCCCGCGAAAAGCCCTGGTTTCCGGACGTCGAGAAGGTCATATGTGCCGGCGTCTGGAGGCCCGGCGGATCCTCAGCGTTCTATTTTTTAAATTTTCGCTGAAAGACTGGTGATTCTCAGCCAGTTCTCAGGTACAGTAATCCCCACGTCTGCTGTGTAACCGTCACGGCGGCACTTAGGGAGAGTCATGCGATCCGCTGTCCGATACTGCATCACCGCTGGTGTTGCGCTCGGCGGCATCAGCGTCATCATCGCCGCGCCGGCCGCGCCACCGCTGCGCGACATCGAGGTGCCCGCGGTACAGCTCTCCGGCAACACACACGACAACCCGGATGCGAGCAGTCCCTCCGTCGCCGACTTATTGCAGGTCATGAGCGGATCGGAGAGCCCGGTGGTGGTGCAAAACATCACCGAGTCCGACATGGGAGTCCCCGAAAGTGATCAGCCGGCGAACGTGCCGGGCCTCAGCGACTTGCTGAACTTGGGTATTGACCCCGCCGGGGGCGCGTCGGACCAACAAGGGAAATCGTTCGTCGACATCGGGCCACTGACGCCAGGCGACCTCAGCGCGGTGCCGGCCGGTCCCCCGCCGGCGGGCGGCTAGCCGCCGACTTCACTGGATACTTCTTGCGGGGCGGCGAGATTAAGCGGGCGGGCTAATTGGGTGGGCACGGTACGTCCGCGCAGCGCGACGACTTCGGCGACGTCCCAGCACAGCGCCTCGGCGTCAAGCGCGCCGCTGACCGAGACCGACGATGCCAGCACGTGGCCGTCTTCAAGCTTGGCCAGCTCAGTCAGCCGCGCGGCCTCGTTGACCGGGTCACCGATCACGGTGTATTCGAAACGGGCCTGCGCGCCGATGTGACCGGCTATCGCACGACCGGAGGAAACCCCGATGCCGAAGTCCGCGGAGCCGATGACCGGGAGCAATTCGTCGTGCAACTCGCGGGCCGCGGCCAGTGCGCCACCGGACGCGTCCGGATGCTCGATCGGCGCGCCGAAGATGGCCAACGCCGCATCGCCCTGGAACTTGTTGACGAAACCGCCATGCCGGCCGACGGTGTCGACCACGACCCGGAAGAACTCGTTGAGCAGGTTGACTACCTCGGCGGGTGGTCGTGTCGACGCCAGCTCGGTAGAGCCGACCAGGTCGACGAACAGCACCGCGACGTCCCGCTCCTGGCCGCCCAACTCGGTGCCGCGCTCCAGCGCGCGGCGGGCAACGTCTTCACCCACGTAGCGGCCGAACAGGTCGCGCAGCCGTTGCCGCTCGGACAGGTCGCGCACCATGTCGTTGAAGCCGGCCTGCAGCAGGCCCAGCTCGCTGGCATCGTAGATCTGCATGTGCGCGTTGAAGTTACCGCGCTGCACCTCACCGAGCGCCCAGCGCAGCTGACGCAGCGGGTCGGCGATCGACGTGGCCACCAGCAACGTGCTGGCCAGCCCGATACCCAGCGCCGCCAATGCCAGCAACAGGATCGGGTTTAACAGCTTCTCGGGGGGGCCGTGCAGAAACGAAGCCTTGTCGGCCACCACGGTCAGCACGATCGCCAGCAGCGGCACCCCGGTGGACAGCGCCCAGGCCAGTATCTGGCGCCCGATGACACCCGACGCCCTGATGTTCTCTGGCAGCCCGGCGCGCAGGGCGGCGACCGCCACCGGCCGCAGTACCCGCTCGGACTGCAGGTAGCCGATGATCGCGGTGGCGGTGGCGCCCAGGGCGGTGGCCACGGCCACCACCGGCGCGGCATGTCTGGCCACCGGCCAGCTGGCGATGATGAATACCACACCGCCGATCGACCAGTAGCCCAAGCTGATCAGCGTGCGGTAGAACGGCGTCCGCAGCGCGCGGCTACGGGCCAGCTCGGTGGCTGCCGGGTCGGGGTCGGTGAGCAGGGCGTCGCGGCGCTGCCACCGGAACACCGGCACCAACAGCCGCACGCTGATCGAAAATCCGACGAGGAACAGCACGACGATCGAACCCAACCAGATCGTCAAGTTGAGGGCCGGCAGGACTTGCAGTTCGACGCGGTCCTCGGGCGGCAGGCCGTAGCGCAGGAACCCCAGCACCAGCAGTGCGCCGATGATGTCAGCCTGCAGCATGCTCAGCGTCAGCAGCGGCCACGGTGTGCGCACAAACCATTGGGCGAATCCGCTGATCCGCCTAGGAAGTGCCGCCGCCGTGCTCACCTGCCCACCGTATCGGTCGGCGCGGACCAAAAAGTAGCCAAAACGTTCCGTGTACAGCCGCTGATGTTGCGGTGGTGTCAGCAGTGACCGCTAGTGTCTCGGGTGATGTCGCGGGTATTCGCACGGCTGGTTGGCCAGGAGTCGGTCGAAGCTGACCTGGTGGCCGCCGCGGCGGCGGCCCGCGGTGATTCGGCTCACAGCGCCGTGATGACGCATGCCTGGCTGATCACCGGGCCACCTGGCTCGGGGCGCTCGATCGCCGCGCAGTGCTTTGCGGCCGCCTTGCAGTGCACATCCGCCGGGGTGCCCGGCTGCGGAGAATGCCGTTCCTGCACGACGACGATGGCCGGCACCCACGCCGACGTGCGCCGGGTCATCCCGGAGGGACTGTCCATCGGCGTTGACGACATGCGCGCGATCGTCCAGATAGCGTCTCGCCGGCCCAGCACCGGGCGCTGGCAGATCGTGCTGATCGAGGACGCGGACCGGCTGACTGAAGGCGCGGCGAACGCCTTGCTCAAGGTTGTCGAGGAACCGCCGCCATCCACGGTGTTTCTGCTGTGCGCGCCGTCGGTGGATCCCGAGGACATCGCGATCACGCTGAGGTCCCGCTGTCGGCATATCGCGCTGGTGACGCCGCAGCCTGCGGCCATCGCCCAGGTGCTGATCGACAGCGACGGTCTGCCGGCCGAGACCGCCAGCTGGGCGGCGTCGGTCAGTGGCGGCCACGTGGGTCGGGCGCGGCGACTCGCCACCGATCCGGAGGCGCGCGAGCGACGGCTGCAGGCGTTGGGGCTGGCCCGCGACGCGGCGACACGATCGAAGGCCTACAGTGCCGCCGAAGCGCTGGTGTCCGCCGCGGAGGCGGAAGCCGCGGTGCTGACCGCCGGGCGCGACGAAGCCGAGACCGAGGAGCTGCGTACCGCGCTGGGCGCGGGAGGCACCGGCAAGGGCACTGCCGGTGCGTTGCGCGGCGCCACCGGCGCGATCAAAGATCTTGAGCGACGGCAGAAGTCGCGTCAGACCCGAGCGTCGCGGGATGCGTTGGACCGCGCGCTGATCGACCTGGCGACCTACTTTCGGGACGCGCTGCTGGTGGCCGCGAGCGCTGGAGGCGTGCGGCCTAACCACCCCGACATGGCAGAGCCCATCGCGGCGATGGCCGCCCACGTCTCACCCGATCGGTTGCTGCGCTGCATCGAAGCTGTGCTGGACTGCCGCGAAGCGTTGGCCGTCAACGTCAAGCCGAAGTTCGCCGTCGACGCCATGGTCGCCACGATCGGGCAGGCGCTGCGCGATTAGCCGGCGACTTGGGCGGGTGACCTGGCCTGCCGTAGACTCGTCCCGCCCGGCAGGGCACGCCACCTTAGCTCAGTCGGTAGAGCGGCTCACTCGTAATGAGCAGGTCAGGAGTTCGATTCTCCTAGGTGGCTCGACCGCGGCAGCACATAGCCCAATGGCCCGGCCGCGAGGCAGACCGCAAGCGCGGCCGTGTTGGCTCGCACCGTGATGGCATTGCCCGCGCCGGGCAGCCGGACATAGACGCGATTGAGCCCGGGATGCAGCGGAACCCGTGCGGCGGGCCCTTCGGACAGCGACAGCGTCATCGAGCCGTCGCCGTTGGCCAGGTAGTTGATCTCGGCCGTCCAGTCCGTCGGCAGCAGCGGGCCGTCAAGAGGAAGCCGAACCGGCCGGTCGGGTTGCACGAAGTACCCGCACTGCGGCACCGGTCCAGGCACGATCATCCGGACCCAGGTCACCTGCGCGTCGACCATTCGGCCCGTGCTGTCCAATGTCCGCAATTGGGTTGTCGCCGAGGCGAATTCCGGGCGGTCGCGCAGCAGTGCGAACATGTGGCTGGCCAGGTTGTCCGGCCAGGCCACCCGGCCGAGCACCAGCGGATCGACCTCTTGATCAAGCAACGGCGCATTCGAAGTCGCGTGGGCTGCGGCCAAACCGCGGCGGGCGTTCTGCAGATAGGGCTGGGCCGGGTTGTCTTGCCAGGATTTCAGGAACGTCGCCGTCGAATACCAACTGCTCGCCACGAAGGACGCCGCCAGGGCGGCCGTCACCACCGTGCGGGACGCGGACGCATCCAGCCACTGCGACGACGGGCGGTTAGGTGCGCAGAACCCGACCGCGGCCAGCATTGCCAGCACCACGACGAGATCGGGGAAATAGCGCAAGGTTTGGGCCAGCTCTAGGGCAGTGAACCGCGATGAGCGCATCAGATAGATCGGCACCTGGCAGGCGACCACGTAGCCGGCTGCGGTCAGCCATGCCGGCACGATGCGTTGTTTGCGGACCAGCGACAGCACCAGCGCCACAACCAACACCAGCCAGCCCAGCGTTCTGACCGACACCGGCGGAGTGGCCCACGGCGAGGCAGGCGCCCAGCGGTCCCAGGCCCACGGGCCACCTGCCAAACCGGGAACGATCCCGTGAGTGACCGAGCGACGCAGCAGATCCCACGTCATCTGCAGATCCCAACTCCATCTCTGCTGGTTGACCACCACCAGGTAGACCGCGACCCAGGCGGCGGTCAGCGCCAGCGACACCGCCCACAACCGAACGCCGGCCCGCCACACCGTCGCCAGCGCGGCCCGATCACCTTGGACGTGGCACAGCAGCGCGGCGATGGCGAATGCGACGAACGGAATCGCCGCGGCTTTCTCGAAGAACAGCAGCCCAACGAGATACGCCAGCACGCCGGTGACCGCGTAACGCTGGTTGTGGGTGCGGACCAGCAGGATCGCATCGGCGCAGACCCAGGCCAACGCAGCCAGCATCGGCAGCGAGTTCAGCGCCGCCGCCCACCACGCGAACCCCGGAACGCCCAGTGGGGTGAACAGCGCAAAGGTCAGCGGGATGAGCAGTACCGGCCGCCAGCTCAAGATCACGTAGAGACTGCGTAACAGCGCCAGCGAAGCCAGCAATTGCAGCACTACCAGGCTGATCGCCGGTCCGGTCCAGTTCAATGGCGCCAGCCGGGTGATGGCGCCGGCGACCAGGAAGGCGGCGGGCATGACGTGGCCGTCGTGATCGTCGAAAAGGTACGACGGCGACAGCACGCCATGCGTGCCGGCTCGGCCGATCAGAATCAGGTCGTCCCAGTAGAAGTAGCCCCGAAACGCCAGCACCGCGCGGATCACCAGCTGCACCGCGATGAGCGCTGCCGCGGCCAGCGCCACCTTCGGTATCCCGGCAGCCCGTCGGTATGGTGGGCCGGTGCGTGCACTGGTCACCGGGTCAGCCGGGTTCATCGGGTCGACGCTAGTCGACCGGTTGCTGAGCGACGGGCACAGCGTCGTCGGCCTGGATAACTTCGCGTCGGGGCGGGCCACCAACCTCGAGCATCTGACCGACAATCCCGAGTTCATCTTCGTCGAGGCCGATATCGTCACCGCCGATCTGCAGGCGCTCCTGGACGAAAACCGCCCGGAGGTGGTGTTTCACCTTGCCGCGCAGATCGACGTGCGGCACTCGGTGGCCGACCCGCAGTTCGACGCCTCGGTCAACGTGATCGGCACTGTGCGGCTTGCTGATGCCGCGCGCAGCACCGGCGTGCGCAAGGTCGTGCACACCTCGTCGGGCGGATCGATCTACGGCACCCCGCCGTCCTACCCGACCAGCGAGGACGTGCCCACCGACCCGGCTTCGCCGTATGCGGCGGGCAAAGTGGCCGGGGAGATCTACCTCAACACATTTCGTCATCTCTACGGCCTGGAGTGCTCGCACATCGCGCCGGCCAACGTCTATGGCCCGCGCCAGGACCCGCACGGCGAGGCCGGGGTGGTTGCGATCTTCGCTCAGGCTTTGCTGTCCGGCAAGCCCACCAAGGTGTTCGGCGACGGCTCGCACACCCGCGACTACGTGTTCGTCGACGACGTGGTGGACGCGTTCATCAGGGCGTCCGGTCCGGCCGGCGGCGGGCAGCGGTTCAACGTCGGCACCGGCGTGGAAACCTCTGACCGCCAACTGCATTCAGCGGTCGCCGCCGCCGTCGGAGCTCCCGACGACCCGGAATTTCACCCACCCCGGCTGGGCGATCTGGAACGCTCCTGCCTCGACATCGGCTTAGCCGAACGGGTTTTGGGCTGGCGCCCGCACGTGCCGCTCACCGATGGTGTGCGTCGCACGGTGGAGTACTTCCGGCACACCCACGCCCGCTGATACTGCCTTTCCGGCCGCGCCGTCGCCACCGGTTGGCATCGTGGCCATGTCCGGTCACAGTCATGCTCGGCTTGCTGTGTATTACGCGCCGCGTATTCCATGTAACGCCGGGTGACTGGGTGTTTCCCGGGACATGCCCCCTGTATCACATAATCCGTCAGATGTCTGATGCCAGTGCATACGGATCTTAACTCATATCTTGACATTTAGCTGATTTGAGTGACAATATAACAAATAACGTTTTATGTCAGTCGTCGACAACCCGGATCTGCATCTAACGAAACAGTCGGATTGCCGAACCTTGGCGCAGGCCGGGGACGAGTGAAGGGAATCCCAGATGATAAGCGGGCAAACACTTTCCAAGCCCAAGGGCTTCGCCCGGCTGGCTCCGTGCCGAGTCCCGGCCATGACGACACGGCGCGTCATGACCGCGCCAGCCACGATCCCGCGCAACCTCCCGAACGAGGCCGCACCGGCTGTCGACTCGGCCCTTGTTCGCTTCAGCCACATAGGCGACCGGCCCTACCCCAAGCATCGGCTGGTCAGGACCAGTGACGGGGTGCGTCTGGCTGTGTACGACACCGGCCCCCGTACCGCCGAACACACCGTGGTCTTCCTCCATGGGCTCTGTCTCAATCACACCTCGTGGGAACGTCAAATCACTTACCTGTTGCGCCGATACGGCCGATCCGTGCGGGTCATCAGTTACGACCACCGCGGCCACGGCAGGTCCGCAGCGGCACCTATCAACAGCTACCGAATTGACCAACTCGCCGATGACCTCGTCCAGGTGCTCACTGCCCTCGACGTCACTGGGTCGCTCACCCTCGTCGGGCACTCGATGGGTGCGATGACGGCGCTGGCCTACCTGGGCCGGCCCGCCGCCGAGCGTCCCGTCGAACCGGACGGGCTGGTCCTGGTCGCCAGCGCCGCCGGCAAGCTCGCCGAACGCGGCCTCGCCCGGCTACTCGCCACCCCCGCTCCTGCGGCGCTGGTCGGGCTCATCGAGCACACCCCCGAGCGCGCACTGAATGCGCTAGTGGGGCCGGTGCGCGCGACTCTGAGCCGTTGGCGCGGACGCGGGCACAGCGCAACCCTGGCGGCGACCGTGGTCGCAGCGTTGACCACCACGCCAGTGGCCACCGCAGTCGGATTTCTGCCCAGCCTGCGGGCCTACAACCAATACGCAAGCCTGGCATCGATTCACGCACGGACCGTCGTCGTCAGCGGTGGCTTAGACCCATTGACCCCGCCGTCACACGCCGTCGACCTGACCGTCGGCATCTGCGGCGCAAAGCATGTGCACGTTCCCGACGCCGGACACATGCTGCCCCAGCAGGCGCCGCACGTGATCAACGACGCGATCCGCCGAACGATCGCCATCCCCGCCAGCCCCCACGCCATGAGCCCTTATCGGCTCGTCCGGGTGGGATGAGGGCGACGTCCCGCGGTTCGCTCTTCGGCGGTCAGCGGTGCAAGCAACGGGGCCGCCGCGATTTTAAGCTGCTGCAAAGTTGAACGGCCTACATTGAGGCGGGTTGGCCTGGCAGACTCGGTGAAAAGGCATCGGTTTGGTTCCGCGACCGATGTCAAGCATCGACAGATCGGGCCTGGAACCGGCTGAGCGTGCGGATCTTGTTCATCACGTCCAACGCGGCGACCTTGTAGGCCTCGGTGAACGTCGGGTAGTTGAACACGGCATCCACCAGGTACTCGAGCGTGCCGCCACAGCCCATCACCGCCTGCCCGATGTGCACGAGTTCGGTCGCATTAGTGCCGACGATGTGCACGCCCAACAGCTTTAGGTCGTCAGGGGACACCAGCAGCTTGAGCATGCCGTGGGAGGCGCCGGTGATTTGGCCGCGGGCCAGTTCTCGGTAGCGGGACACCCCGACCTCATAGGCGATCGAGTCGTTGGTGAGCTCGACTTCGGTGGCGCCGACATACGACACCTCCGGAATCGTGTAGATACCGATCGGCTGCAGCTCGAGCATCCCTGCTGTCGGCTCGCCGAAGGCGTGGTAGGCGGCCAGCCGACCCTGCTCCATCGACGTGGCGGCCAGCGCCGGGAACCCGATCACGTCGCCGACGGCGTAGATGTGGTCGACCTTGGTGCGGAACTGTTCGTCGACGACAATCCGCCCGCGGCTATCGGTTTCCAACCCGGCGTTGGCCAGGTCCAGATGCTCGGTCTGGCCCTGCCGACCGGCCGAATACATCACCGCCTCGGCGGGGATCTGCTTGCCGCTGGCCAGGGTGGTGACGGTGCCGGCGGCGCCGACTTCGACGGCGGTCACCTCCTCGCGGAACCGAAACGTGACGGCCAGCTCGCGCAGGTAAAACTGAAGCGCCTCGACGATCTCGGGATCACAGAAATCCAGCATGGTATGCCGTTTTTCGACGACAGTCACCTTGGTGCCGAGGGCGGCGAACATCGACGCATACTCGATGCCGATCACCCCGGCGCCGACCACCACCATGGATGCCGGCACGAACTTCAGGTTGAGGATCCCGTCGGAGTCCAGCACTCGCTCTTCGTCGAACTCCACGACCGGTGGTTGCGCCGGCTTGGTACCTGTGGCGATGACGATGAAGCGCCCGCTGACGGCGACCCGCTCGCCACCGTGCTGGTCCTCGACCAGCACGGTGTGCTCGTCAATAAAGCGGCCGTGGCCGGTGTAGAGCTCGATGCGGTTGCGGAGCAACTGGGAGCGCACCACTTCCTGCTCCTTGCCAATGACGTGCTGGGTTCGGGCCAACAGGTCGGCGGGGGTGATGTTTTCTTTGACGCGGTAACTCGCGCCGTAGAGTTCGCGCTGGGTGATGCCAGTCAGGTAGAGCACCGCCTCGCGCAGCGTCTTCGACGGGATGGTGCCGGTGTTGGTGCACACGCCGCCGAGCATCCGGTCGCGTTCGATGACCGCCACCGTTTTGCCGAGTTTGGCTGCGGCGATGGCCGCCTTCTGTCCGCCGGGACCTGAACCGATGACGACCAGGTCGTACTGCCGCATGGAGGGGTGCACGTGCGCTCCTCTAATCTCTGCGTTGATTGCGGCGAGTCGCGCTGCCCGTAAATGCCTTACGTGTGGCGCTGATTGGCGAAGTCGGTATCGACGTGATGGTCAGCGGTCTGGCTAACCTGGTTGCGGCGGTGGGATTTCCAGAGTTCGTCATCGAGCGGGTGACCAGTCCCACACGGATAGGTCGGCGGGTGGGTAGTCGGCGCAGTGATCGGTTTCTTTGGCGGTGACGCCTTTATTGTTGAAGAAGATCTTCGCCCAATTGGGCCACGCCGCCGTCATGGGATCGGCAAAGTTGGTGACCATTTGTTCGGAATAGGCTCTGCGATCGGAAGGGCTGAGCGAATAGAAGTAGTGCGCATTGTCGATGGCGGCCTGTTGAACCTGGGGCGACTTGTTGTGCTTGTCGATCATGTAGCGCTCATAATAGATTGGCGTGAGATCGCGTGCAGCGGCGAGGATCTGCTCGGCGGTGCAGGTGGTGACGATCATCCGGTGCGGGATCGGGTAATCATCGGTGGCGTCGGCCATCGCGGTGGCGGGCAACGCCGTCATCGCTACCGTGGCGGCAAGCGCGGCGATCCCGGCTCGCAGAACCGAACGTGCTCGCGGTTGCCTCGGTCGGTTCATGGGTATCTCCTCTCTTGTCAATGCGGCGGGTTGGCCTCGCGGACTGGGCTACAACATCATTGGTGACGTGCGGCCGCCGAAGTCAGGATCGGTACCTGGTCGGGGCAGTAGGTGCCGATTGCGGCGGCGAGGAATTGGTAGCTTTGGGCGGTGGTGGTCCCGCGCGGCAGGTTGACCAACGCAAAGCGGGCGGACTTGTCCGCGGTGGTGTCTACGCCGTTGTGTAGTCGTTCACACGCGATCTTGCCCAGCCACGCGTTGTAGTCAAGGGGACCGTAGATGCCGTACCCGTGAAGCTGATTGGCGAAATCGGTATCCGGGTCGGCGTGCGCCGAGGCGGCCACAGCGACCATGGCCGCCGTGACCAGTGCTGGAACGGAGAGCTTCGCTGATCTCATTGCGGTCCTTCGTGACTCATCGCACCCACGCGGAGCGGCTGGGTCGTGGCCGTCTCGTCGGTCGGCTGCTGAATCCGGGGCCGGTTATGGTCGCCGCGGGGGTAGACGACTTGCGGCCACCAGAACCACCGTCCCAGGAGGGTGGCGATCGAGGGCATCAGCAGCGAGCGCACGATCAGGGTGTCGAGCAGGAGCCCGATGGCGATGGTGGAACCCAGCTGAGCGACAATGATCAGACTGCTTCCGAGCATGGAGGCCATGGTGACGGCGAACACCAGACCCGCAGAGGTCACCACGCCACCCGTGCCTGCCATGGACCGGATCATTCCGGTCTTGAGTCCGGCGTGGATCTCGTCCCTGATCCGGGAGACCAGCAGCAGGTTGTAGTCCGATCCGACCGCTAACAGGATGATGACCGACATCAGCATCACCAGCCAGTGGATTTTCATGCCGAAAAGGTCCTGCCAGATGAGCACCGAGAGCCCAAAGGATGCCGCAATGGAGCTGGCCGCGGTGCCGACGATCACGGCCGCGGCAACCAGGGCTCGGGTGAGGATCAGCATGATCATGAAGATCAGGGTGAGCGAGGACACCACCACGATCATGAGGTCATATTTGGCGCCGTCGTGCATGTCTTTGAAGGTGGCAGCGGTACCACCCAGATAGATTTTGGCGTCCGACAGGGAGGACATTTTCAGCCCGTCCTGGGCGGCTTTTCTCTCCGCGTCGACACGCGCGATTCCCTGCGGGGTCATCGGATCTTCCTGGTGGGTGATGAAGAAGCGAGCGGACTTGCCGTCGGGTGAGAGGAACATTTTCAAGCCCCGCTCGAACTCGGGGTTTTGGAACGCTTCGGGTGGCAGGTAGAAGAGGTCACCGTTCTTGGCGGCGTCGAAACTCTGCCCCATGACGATCGCGGTGTTATTGAGCGCCGCATTTTGGTTCTGTATTGCCGACATGGTGCTTAACGTCGACAGTATCAATCCCCGGGTGTTCTTCGTGGTCTCGATAATCGGGATCAGCAGCGCGAGCGTCTGCGGCAAGAGCGCATCCAGTTTTTGGGTGTCTTGGTTGACATTGTGCAGGTCGTCGGTGAGCTCATCTACGCCGTCCAAGGCGTCGAATAACGACCTCAGCGACCAGCAAACTGGAATATCGAAACAGTGCTTGTCCCAATAGAAATAGGACCTGATTGGCCGATAGAAATCGTCGAAATCCGCAATGTGATCGCGCAATTCGTCGGTGATACCCGTCAGGTGGTTCGTGTTTTGAGCCAGGTCGTGAGTAGTGGCGACGACCTGGCTCAAGACACCGTACAGCCGCTGGGTGGTGTCGGTGAGGATCTGCAAATCGTCGGCCGTCTTCCGCAGATTAGCGATGGTAGTTTGCTGGAACGGATATTGCTGCATGGTGCTCTGGCCCCCCATGCTGTTCTGGAACGGTATCGAGCTGTGCTGAATCGGAATTCCCAGCGGCCGGGTGATGTCCTGGACCATGGCGATACCCTCGGTGTTCAGGACGTTTCTGGCGACCCTGTCCAGAACCAGCATGTCGGCCGGATTACGCATGTCGTGGTCGGCGTCGACCATCAGGATGTCGGGATTCATCCGGGCCTGGGTGAAATGGCGGTCGGCAGCGGCGTATCCGAGATTGGCCGCGGTACTGGCGGGCTGGTAGTAGCGATCGTTGTAGCTCGTCGTATATCCGGGCAGGGCGACCATACCGATCAGCACCACGATCGAGCTGGCGGCCAGGATCGGGGCGGGCCACCGGACCACCGCGGTGCCCACCTGGCGCCACAGTCGGCCCCGAGCCGCCCGCTTGGCTTCGAAGAGACCGAAACGGCTGCCGACGAAAAGAACAGCCGGCCCCAGCGTGATCGCGGCCGCCACCAAAACGAGCATTCCGATCGCCACGGGTGCACCCATCGTGGTGAAGTACGGCAGCCGCGCAAAGCTCAGACAGTACGTCGCCCCGGCAATCGTCAGGCCCGAACCCACGATCACCGGACCAACCGACCGAAAGGTGGTGTAGTACGCGGTTTCGCGATCCTGACCGGCCCCACGCGCCTCTCGATAACGGCCGAAGATGAAGATCCCATAATCCGTCGCGGCTGCGATCGCCAGCATGGTCAAGATATTCGATACGAACGTGGTCAGCCCGAAAATGTTGTAGTTGCCTAGAACCGCGACAAATCCCCGGGACGACTGCAACCCGATCCCGGTCAAGAAAAGCTGGACCAGGGTGGTGACGATGGAGCGGTAGACCAGCAGCAACATGACCGCGATCGCCACGAGAGTAAACAACGTGATCTTCTTCAGGCTGGCGTTCCCGACGACGTGCTGATCAAAGGTGAGCGCGGCCGGGCCGGTCACATAGGCCTTCACCCCGGGCGGGGCAGGCGTGCGTTCCACGGCCTTGCGGACAGCCTCGACGGATTCGTTCGCTAACGTCGTGCCCTGTTCACCGGCGAGATTGATCATCACGTAGGCGCCCTTGGCGTCGGCGCTCTGGGCTCCGGCCGCCGTTAACCGATCCCCCCAGAAGTCCTGAATATGCTGGATATGCTGGGGATCCTGCCGCAGCTTGCCGAGGATGCTGTCGTAGTACCGGTGAGCGTCCGGGCCGAGCTTCTGCTGGCCCTCGACGACGATCATCACCGTACTGTTGGAATCGAATTCCTTGAAGTTGTGACCCATCAGCATCATCGCCTTCAGGGACGGCGCATCTTTGGGGGCCATCGGCGACGAATGCGTCTCCCCGACCACTTCCAATGAGGGGGCGATCGTACTCACGACGACCGCGAACAGCACCCACCCCAGGATGATCGGCACCGCCAACACGCGCATGGTATGGGCGAAGAACGGCCGCTTGGCCTGCGGCACGGCGTGCGTCTTGCTCGTCTCGGTCATGCGGACTTCACCAGGCAAAAGGTCTGCGCGTTAACCCCATCGGTACTTTTCTCATCCCTGACCGTCCCGTCCACGGTGATACGACAGCCGATGTGATCGCTGTCGCCCTGCACCATGATGTTGGCGCTGACCGCGGGCAACGTCGTGGAGATCGTGGTTGACCACGGCAGGGCCGCATCGACTTCATGGGTGTTGGCGTCCGCGTCGTAGTAGTCGATCTTGGCGGTGGTCCCTGCCGGGCCAAGCACGTCATAGACCACAATCTTGGGGTTGAACTGCACGATCTCGATACCGGCGCCGGCGTTGGCATTGAGGTCCTGGGAGCCAAAGACCTTGTGCAGCCGCACAACAATCAATCCCGAGACAGCCAACACCACCACGAGCACCAGCGGTATCCACGCGCGTGCGGCCACGCCGGTAACTGGAACAGCCTTCACCTAAACACCTTTCGATAACCAATCAGTAACGGGCGGTCACAGTCGATCCATCGCCCGAGACATCCGCCCCGCCTCGAAATAGGCGAGCTCACGGCGCGGGTAGAGCGGCCGGGGCTGTGTCAGCGCGGTAAGGATGCGGCCGAGTCCGCCCATCAGGGTGGTGCCCAGCCACCAGCGGCGGGTCGACCCGGCTGGTGCGGCCGCTGCCGTGCTAAATGCGACTTGGTTCTCGGTAATCAAGACTGGTGCGTGCTTCCGTAGCGTGCAGGCAGCTGTCGGCCGACCCGACTCGGTGTCTGAAGGTGCACGATGCGCGGGTGTCACGTGCGACATGGCAGTTCTCTTGTGAATGGCCCCTTATCGAGGGCCGCTTGCATACCTTGTGGGCTGAAGAGTCCGAGGAGGCCGGGGAATAGCACTCCGCCGGGATCAATGGGCGCTGAGTGGGCCAGCGTGCCGACTCGGATCGGCGCGAAGCCGGTTTGGGTGATGATGTCGGCGGTGATCCATGCGGTGTCGTTGTCGTCGGCTGCGTACCCGATCCCCCATCGACCAGGTTCCCGGCGACCTCGCAGCCACAGCGTTTCGGCGAGCTGGTGTGAGAAAGCGCGTGCCACCGATGATTTCGGGAACAACTCGGCGGTCACCGTTCCGGAAGCCTTGCCGCCGAGGTGCTTGATGGTCATCACGCCGTCGTCGTGCCAGCGGAACGGGTTGGAAGGATCGATGATGACCGCGCCGGCCAGCTGATCGCGATAAACCTCGGCGAACGGCGCGACGGCCGCGTTTGGGATCGCCAGGATTGCCACTTCCGCACCGTCGATTGCTTCCTCAATCGTGCGGACCGGATAGTCGATGTCTTCCCGCTGATAGTCGGGCGGAGTGAAGGCGTCGGGGCGTCGCGCTCCAATGATGACCTTGTTTCCCGCCAGGATCAGGTGACCGGCCAACGCTGACCCGATCAATCCGGCGCCGACTATCGCGATCCGGTGTGGCAGTCCCATCGGCATCTGTGCGCTCCTCACTGACACAAAACGAAAAATGTCAGCAGTCAGTATGCATGTGCCAGTGGCGGCGTGTCAAGCAGCACAACCATGTAAGACGCGCCGCGCATATATCACCGGACGACTGACGTACCTAGTAGCATGGCCTTATGCCTCGACGATCGCCCAGTCAGCCAACCGCACCTACGAGCGCCGACGATGCGCGCGAGCGCATCCTGGCCGCCGCTGAACGCTGCATTGATCGCCACGGAATCCGCAAGACCACGATGGACGACGTTGCGTGTGAGGTTGGATTGTCACGGCCCAGTGTCTACCGCTACTTCGCTGACCGCGACGACCTGCTCATCGAGCTGATCACACGGCACGCGCGGGCATTGCTCAACCGGGCACGCAAATCGATCGCCCGGCACACCAGCCTTCCGGACCAGATCGTCGAGACTGTCATCTACACCGCCGAACACGCCCGCCGCGACCCCCTGACACGGCATATCATCGAGCCCGATGGCACGAGCCTTGGCCGACGAATGATCGCTTCGGGAACGACGGAGATGATGCGAGCCGAGATGTGGGATCCCGTTCTGGACGCGGCCTTGGCCAACAATGAACTGCCACCCGGGCTGCCCCGTTCAGACATCCAGTTGTGGCTGGGCGACGTCACGCTGATGGTGATGCGCGGCCTCGAGGATGGTGAGGGCGACGTCAGGCGCTACCGGTCCATACTGCGTCGCTTCGTCGTCCCCGCCTTCGCCGGCGCAAACCGCACCGCCATTGCCGAAGTCACGGCATTCTGAACTCCACAACGACGCCCCAAAACACCACAGGTTGGGGCGCGCTATTGAGTCGACTTGCTCGGTATCAATCAGGCGGAACGAATACGTTGTCCAAATGCTCTGGGCGCCGGTAGAAATCGGCGCAGGTTTTGACGGTAGGTACTGGTGAGTTGAGGAGACTGCGGTGACCGCGAGCGACGACGATGGCGCACCAACGAGGGGTGAACGCCTCGGACGGATAGGCGTTGATTGGTGGGCCACCATCGTGGCCGGGATTGTGGTGCTGTTGGCCGTGGCTGGGCTGCTGCCCAAGATTCCGTGGTGACCTGGTGAGCACCGTAGTTGTTGATCAGACGGATCCTGCCCGATCGGCTTGCTCGGCAAGTACGCGCAGGTGTGGTGGAATTCTCTTGCGCACCATGAGCATTGGGCAGTGCCCGACATCGAGTATGTGCTGTCGGCGATTGTCATCGGCCTTGTCGTCACCAACACCATCGGCCTGCACCGCATCTTCCAAGCCGGCGTCCAGACGTACGAATTCTGGTTGAAGATCGGGATTGTCGCACTGGGAGTGCGTTTCGTTCTCGGCGACGTCGTCAAACTCGGCGGCATCTCGCTGGTGCAGATGTTGGTGGACATGACCCTGGCCGGCGCGATCATCCTCGCCGCGGCGCACTTCTTCGGCTTGTCCGGCAAGCTCGGTTCGCTGCTGGCCATCGGGACCTCCATCTGCGGCGTGTCAGCAATCGTGCCCGCCAAAGGCGCTATCCGGGCACGTAATTCGGACGTCGGCTACGCAATCGCGGCGATCTTGGCACTGGGCGCGGTCGCATTGTTCACGTTTCCGGTACCGGGACCCGCGATCGGCCTCACCGACCACGAGTTCGGCTTGTGGGCCGGTCTTTCGGTGGACAACACCGCCGAAACCACGGCGACGGGCTATCTGTATTCCGAGCAGGCGGGCAAGATTGCGGTGCTGGTGAAGTCCACCCGTAACGCCCTTATCGGTTTCGTCGTACTGGGTTTCGCGCTGTACTGGACCTCACGCGGCGAGGCAGACCAGATCGCAGCGGGCCTACGTGCCAGAGCGGCGTTCATCTGGGACAAGTTCCCCAAGTTCGTTCTGGGTTTTCTGGCGGTGTCGGCGAGCGCCACCGCAGGTTGGCTGAGCAAGGGCCAAACCGCCAACATTGCCAACGTGTCGAGGTGGGCGTTCTTACTGACCTTCGCCGGCGTGGGCCTGAACACCAACATTCGTGAACTTGTCCGCACTGGCTGGCGGCCCCTGGTGGTGGCGATCATCGGCTTGGTCGTGGTCGCCGCTGTTTCGCTTGGACTGGTGTTGCTCACCTCACGTGGGCTGCACTGGGGTGTCGGGCAGGCTGATCATTCCGGCACCTGCGCGCCCTCGAGCGCGACGGCGCGGGCCAGCCGGGCGTAACGCAATTCGAGGTCCTTGAACCGCAAATAGGTGCTCAAGGTGGTGAAGCTGAACGCGATGATCAGGGCGTAGAGCATCAGGTCGGTGCCGCGGTCCACCCCGAGCCAGTGCGCCACCACTGTGGTGTCGTTGGGCCGCAGCACGGCGTACACACCGGCCATCACAAACACCAGATAGCCGACTTTGACCCAGGCCCGCGACTGCGCGTTGCGACGAGAGCGCAGCAGGTAAACCAGCAACGCGATGATCGAGGTGATCAGCAGACCCTGAATCCAGTTCAACGCGGCATCCTTCCTCGCAGGAATCCGTCGAAAATGATGTTGACACCGTTGAGCAGCGGTTGGCCCTTGGATTGGGAGTATTCGGTGTAGAGCACCTCGACGGGTTCCTCGGCGACTCGCCAACGGTTTTCGGCGATCAGCATGATGAACTCGTTGGCGTGGCTCATCCCGTTCATGGTGATGTCCAGCCCGTCGGCGACGGTCTTGTTGAACACCCGCAGTCCGTTGTTGGTATCGGTCAACCCCAGCCTGCGGCCGCGCGGGCTCAGCCTCGCGGCGCTCTGCAACACAACGCGTTTCAGCAGTGGAGGTCTGCTGACGCCCGGACCGAACCGAGTTCCGATGACGACGTCGACGTCGCCGGCGCCCAGCCGGTCGATCATCGTGACGAGGTCCTTGACGCGGTGCTGACCATCAGCGTCGAAGGTGGCGAACACCAGAGCGCCGGGCTGGCGGCGGGCGTACTCGACGCCGGTCTGGATGGCAGCACCCTGGCCCAGGTTCACCGGGTGGCGCACCAGATGCGCCCCGGCCCGCAGCGCGATGTCGCCGGTGTCGTCTTCGCTGCCGTCGTCGACACAGACGACGTGGGTGAAAACCGATCGCAGATCGGTGATGACGTCGCCGATGACACCGGCTTCGTTGAAGGCTGGGACGACGATCCAGACGTTGCGCGTTTCACTGGGCATTTCAAGCCCACAACGTACACGCCTGACCGGCCAACTCAGGCTGATCAGCGCCCGCGACATGCCAGCGCGGACAGATGCACCCCGATACCCACCAGCGGACCGCACAGTAACGCGACCACGGTGCGGGTCTCCAGCGGCAGCGGCAACAACAGCAAGAGCGTCGACGCCACCGTCGCTGAAACCCAGCCCAGCGCGTAGGCGCGGTGCAACGCGGCCGCGACCGTGGCGGCGCCGGTGAGCGTCAGCATCGCGATCGCCACCGCCGCACCGGTCAACCAGGCCAGCAGCGCGCCGGCCGCGTGGTAGTCAGGCCCGAACCCAGCCCGCAGCAGCCACGGGCCGACCAGGCCGGCCGCAACTACGCCGACCGCGCCGGTCGCGGCGACCAGCGCTGCCGGTCCGATCAGGGCACGCAGCCGCTCGGTCCGCTCGTCGACGAAGTGCGCGATCAGATTGCCCTGCATCGCGGTCAGCGGCACCAGCAGCGGCGCGCGGGTCAAGGTGACGGCCAGGATGACCACCCCGCCTTCGGCGCCGAGCTCGACTGGACGTCACCTTCAGCAGCACCGGAAAACCCATCACCAAAATCGCGCTGGCACCGGCCGCGGTGATCGAATGGGCCGCCCCACGCAAGAACGTCGCGGTGCCCCCCGGCGTCAGCAATCGGGCCGCCGCCCTGGTCGTCGGCGAGGCCACGATCATGATCAGCCAGGCCACCGCGCCCGCGACGGTGGCCCACAGGAACCCCACCAGCCCCCAGCCGATCACGACGGTGGCCACCGCGACCGCCACTCGGATGACGGCGTCGGTGACCATCAGCGCCCCGTACTGAGTCCAGCGATTGGTGCCGGCCAGCATGCCCAGCAAGGTGGCGTGCAGGCAGAATCCGGCCAGCCCGACGCTGAGCAGGCCCACCGAAAGCCAGTGGGCTCGGTGAACACCCGGCTGCTCCACAGCGGTGAGCTGCCGGCGATCACCACGGCCGCGCCAATCCCGACCATGCCGGCCACTCGCAGCGGATGGGTGCGTCGGCCCGGCACCATCTCCACGTAGCCGGCGGAGCGGATTTCCCGCGTGGTCTCCTGCAGCAGGCCGTTGGCCGCGCCGGTGACCAGTCCGAACGCTCCCCAAAACACCGCGAAGACCGAGAAGCCTGCCGGCGCCAGATCGCGGGCGGCCAGGTAGACCACCGCGTAGCCGCACAGCGCGGTCAACGCCGTCGCGGTACCGACCCGGGCCATGCTGCTGCGCGCGATCGGGCTGGCGAAGGCTCCGCACTGCCGGGGGTGCCGCCGACTTCGGTCACGGTTTGAAACTACTCAGAGCCTTTACCGGCGCATTCCGGTCATGCCGCGACGGCGATTCCGACCTGACAGACTGATCGCAGAGGGGAGTATTCCTCCGCCGCGGAGTCGTCATCACGTCGCCCACCATCGGGTGACCGGGCCGCGGGCCTTCGCATACTGGTTGCGACGGTGGAAGAGACCTCTGGTTGTCAACGACCGGAGGTCTCCTCTTGCACGTCTCCTTGCTCGAGTGGATCGTCACCCTGGGCGCGACGACCGCAGTCCTGCTATTCGACGTCGTGGTCATGGCGCGCCGATCAGGGGAACCGACGATGCGCCGATCGCGCAATCGCATTGTCGGCCTACGTCGGACTCGCGGTGTTGCTTCGGAATCTGGACGTGGTACTTCCACGGGCAGCAGTTCGCCGTGGAATTCTTCGCCGGATGGCTCACTGAATACAGCCTGTCGATCGACAACCTGTTCATCTTCGTCATCATCATGACGAGCTTCGCCGTGCCCAAGGTTTATCAGCGACAGGCGCTGTTCGTCGGCATCGTGATCGCGCTGGTTTTACGCGGCGTCTTCATCGCGCTTGGCGCGGTCGGCCATTCAGCGATTCTCTTGGGTGTTCTACCTTTTCGGCGCATTTCTGGTGTACACCGCGCTGCGGCTGGCGACGCGGCGCCGCGCACGACACAGACACGGAGAACGCGGTCGTCCGGTTCGCTCGCAACTCACTTGAATGTCACCGATAGGCTGGCACGGTCGCAAGCTCTGCGTCAAAGAGGGTTCGCGAGCGGTCGGTGACCCCGATGGCTCTGGTGGTCCTCGCGCTCGGCGCCGCCGACCTGATCTTCGCCCTCGACTCCATTCCCGCGATCTACGGGCTCACCAGAGAGGCCTATTTGGTGTTGGCCGCCAACGTCTTCGCCTGATGGGCCTGCGGCAGCTGTACTTCATCGTCGAGGGTCTGCTGCAGCGGCTGGTCTATCTGTCCAAAGGTCTCGGCGTCATCTTGTTCTTCATCGGGGTCAAGCTGATACTGCACGCGTTACGCGAGAACGATCTGCCATTCATCAACGGCGGCAAGCACGTCGACGTCCCGGAGATACCGACCTTGGTCAGTCTCGCGGTGATCGCGGTGACCCTTGCCGTCGCCGCGGCCGCCAGCCTCTACGCCACCCGCGGCGACAGCGACCGGTCGCAGGACGGTTAGGCCTCGATCTGGGCGGCGATGCGTCGCTCGATGCCGGCCCGCGCGGCGGCCGGCAACACGATCAGCCCCTCGAGTTCGCGGCCTGCCCGGGCGTAGGCGCTCTGCCGTTCCTGCGGAGACGCGGCCTCGTCTTGGGCAAGCCGCAGCAGGTTCTGGGCTCGCGCCAGCCGTTGTTGGTCGTCTTCGGAGAAGTCGCTGCGGCGCCGGCGGATCGCTTCGGTTTCGGCGATTTCGAACGCGCTGACGTACTCGTGCACGGCGTCGCGGTATTCGAGTTGCGCGCTGCGATCGCTGAGCACGTCATCGGGCCGTTCCGGACGCAGCAGGTCGGCCCGCTGCTTGGCCTTGTGGAAAGCGACGGTCAGCGGATTGCGCATATCGGTCATGAGTGGGAAGTCGAGCAATCTGGCGACGTCGACCTCGTAGTCCAGCCATCGGGCGTCGGTCCGATCGTGCGCGGCAAGGAGTTTGACGACCTCGCGGCGCTGGCTGTCCGCATTGTCTCGCCCGCGCCCGGACGCTTCGGCGATCGCGATCTTGGCCTGCTGCTTCAGCCGATACCGTTCGAGTCGCCGATCAGCCCTGCGTTCGTTGGCCGCGGCGATCGCTCGCACACCTCCGCCGATCGCGCCGCCGAGCGGGAAGATCAGCCACCAGAAATTCGCAGCGAAATGAAGCGGGCCCACCTAGCCAGGATGCCACCGCGGCACGGCGGCTTCGACCCGACAGCGTTCGCTCAGAGCCGAACGCGGCGAGTCAGTGGCCTTCGGTCTTGAACCGCTCGATCGAACGCAGCACCTCGGCCTCGGCTTCGGCGCGGCCCACCCAGTCGGCGGCCTTCACGAACTTGCCCGGCTCCAGCGCCTTGTACTGCGAGAAGAAGTGCTTGATCGTCGTCCAGCTCGTACTCCGGGACGTCGCCGATGTCCTGGATGTGGTCCCAGCGATGGTCTTTGGCGGGCACGCACAGCACCTTGTCGTCGCCGCCGGCCTCATCGGTCATCTGGAACATGGCGACCGGCCGAGCCTTCACCACGACGCCCGGGAACACCGACTGGGGAAGCAGCAGCAGGACGTCCAGCGGGTCGCCGTCCTCGCCCAGGGTGTCCTCGATGAAGCCATAGTCAGTCGGATAGACCATCGACGTATAGAGGTAGCGATCCAGAAAAACCCTGCCCGTCTCGTGGTCGACCTCGTACTTGTTGCGTTGACCCTTGGGGATTTCGATGATCACGTCGAATTGCACCGGTCCGGCTCCTTCGCCTGGGAATTGTCGCTTGACGTCGATCGTAGGGCTCCCGCATCACGCCCGTCCGCGGGGGTTTGGGCACAATAGGCGCAAAGAAGTCAGGAGAGTTATGCGTCCCACCACGTGGCGTACGTCTACGCACCTGATCGTGGGGGTGGGCGTGCTGGCGATCGTTGCCGCCTTGGTGGCTGCGGCTGCGGTGCTCACCGGCAGCGGCCGCGGCGTCGGCGGCCCGAAGGTGCCGCCACCGCCGCAGGCCGTCACCGCCAAGCCGGGCGTCGTCCCGGTGGCCGACAGCGCCGCGACGCCGACCAAGTCCGGCCTGGCCGCAGCCTTGGCGGCGGTGGTGGCCGACCCCAACCTGGGCAAGCTGGGCGGCCGGGTCACCGACGCGATGACCGGCGAAGAGCTGTGGAGCCAATTCGACGACCTGCTCCTGCAGCCGGCGTCGACCAACAAGACCTTGACCAGCGCCGCGGCGCTGCTGGCGCTGGACCGCAACGCGCGGGTGACAACCCGCGTCGTAGCCGCCGAGCAACCCGGGACCGTCGTGCTGGTGGGCGGCGGCGACCCGACGCTGTCGGGAGCGGCGCCCGGGCAGGACACCTGGTACCACGGCGCGGCTCGGCTCAGCGATCTGGCCGATCAGGTCCGTCGCAGCGGCGTGACGCCGACCGCCGTGCAGGTGGACACATCGCTGTTCAGCGGCCCGACCTTTGCGCCCGGCTGGGACCCGGCCGACATCGAGGGTGGCGACATCGCGCCGATCGAGTCGGTGATGCTCGACGCCGGACGGATCCAGCCGGCGACCGACGAATCGCGGCGATCGGTGACGCCGGCTCTGGACGCGGGACGCGCGCTGGCCACCGCGCTTGGCGTCGACCCGCAGCAGGTGACCGTCACCGGCCAGTCCGTCAGCTCCGGCTCGCGGCAACTGGCCGCGGTCCAGTCGGCCCCGCTGATCGATCGGCTCAACGAGATGATGAACGTCTCCGACAACGTGATGGCCGAGTGCATCGCGCGCGAGGTGGCCGCATCCATGCAGCGGCCACTGAGCTTCGCCGGCGCCGTCGACGCGGTGACCAACCGGCTGAGCACCGCGCACATCGACACCGGCAGCGCGATCTTGCGCGACTCCAGCGGCTTGTCGGTCGAAGACCGCCTCACCGCCAAAATCCTCGACTCGGTCGTGCAAGCGGCAGCCGGATCCGGCCAGCCGGCACTGCGGCCGTTGCTGGACTTGCTGCCGATCGCCGGAGGCAGCGGCACGCTGTCGGATCGCTTCATCGACGGCACTCCGGCCGGCTCCGGCCCCGCCGGCTGGTTGCGCGCCAAAACCGGCTCGCTGACCGCGATCAACGCGTTAGCTGGGGTGGTGACCGACCGCAGCGGGCGGGTGCTGAGCTTCGCGCTGATCTCCAATGACGCCGGGATGTCCGGCCGCACGGCGATCGACGCGGTGGCCGCGACCCTATGGTCGTGCGGGTGCGTCGCGTGACCGCCTCAGCGGACTTGACTGTCGGGCGCACGGTCGACTGGGGATTCGCGGCGACGGTCGGCCAATGGCTGGCCCGCCCGGGCCCGCCGTCCACCGATTACACGCGGCGCCAGGTGGTCGAAAACCTGGCCACCGCTGCCAAGGCGGCTGAGCCGCCGGTTCGCGAGGTCACCGGTCTGCACACCGATGGCGCGGTGCCCGAGGCCCGAATCGTCGACCGGCCGGGGTGGATTCGTGCCGCCGCCGAGTCGATGCGGGCGATGACCGGCGGAACGGACAAGCCGCGCGGCGCGATCAGCGGACGGGTCACCGGAGCGCAGACCGGTGCCGTGCTGGCATTCGTCTCATCGGGCATCCTCGGTCAGTACGACCCGTTCAGCGACGGCGGTGCCCTGTTGCTGGTCTACCCGAACGTCATCGCGGTCGAACGCCAATTACGGCTTGAGCCTTCGGATTTCAGGCTGTGGGTATGCCTGCACGAGGTCACCCACCGCGTGCAGTTCACCGCCAACCCGTGGCTGTCGGGTTACATGTCGCAAGCGTTGGGTGTGCTGACCCAGGAGGGCAGCGACGACGTCGCGCAGGTGGTGAGCCGGCTGGCCGATTTCGCCCGTGGACGTCGCGACTCCGCACAAGGCGACCCGAATTCGGCGGGCATCCTCGGGTTGCTGCGCGCCGTGCAGTCCGACCCGCAACGCGAAGCGCTGGATCAGCTGCTGGTGCTCGGCACGCTGCTGGAGGGCCATGCCGACCATGTGATGGATGCCGTTGGGCCCGTTGTGGTTCCGTCGGTGTCCACTATCCGGTCCCGCTTCGACGAGCGACGGAACCGCAAGCAGCCGCCGCTGCAACGGCTGCTGCGCGCGTTGCTGGGCATCGACGCCAAACTGAGCCAGTACACCCGGGGTAAGGCGTTCGTCGACCATGTGGTGGATCGAGTCGGGATGGCACGGTTCAACACCGTCTGGACGAGTCCGGAAACCTTGCCCCGGCCGATTGAGATCGAATACCCGCAACGATGGATCGACCGGGTGCTGTAGCCGAACTCCGCGCGGTGGTGGCGGCGTTCGCGACAGAATTTCTCGACACCGCCGATCGCTGGTGTGTGGCGTTATCAGGAGGCCCGGATTCGTTGGCGCTCACCGGTGTTGCGGCGACGATACTGCCGACCACCGCGCTGATCGTCGACCATGGCTTACAGTCCGGGTCGGCAACTGTGGCCGCAACCGCGCAGCGACAGGCCGAGTACTTGGGATGCGTTGACGCTCAAGTGCTTACGCGTGCAGGTGGCCGGTGACGGTGGCCCGGAGGCCGCGGCCCGCAACGCCCGCTACATTGCGTTGGCGGATGCCCGTCGCGACCGGCCCGTGTTGTTGGCCCACACACTCGACGACCAGGCCGAGACGGTGTTGCTCGGCCTTGGCCGCGGCTCGGGTGCCCGGTCGATCGCCGGCATGCGCCGCTACGACCCGCCCTGGTGCCGGCCGCTGCTGGGTGTGCGGCGCGAGGTGACGCATGCCGCCTGCGCGGAGCTGGGGCTGAACGTCTGGCACGACCCGCACAACACCGACCGCCGCTTCACCCGCAGCAGGCTGCGTCTCGAGGTGCTGCCGCTGATGGAGGAGGTGCTCGGCGGCGGTGTGGCCGAGGCGCTGGCCCGCACGGCGACCGCGTTGCGCGGGGACACCGAGCTGATCGATTCGCTGATCGCCCAGGCGATGCCCGTCGCGGTAACCCCCAACGGGCTCGACACCGAGGCGTTGACGGCGCTGCCCGACCCGGTTCGTCGCGGGGTCATCCGCGGCTGGCTGCTCGCCGGAGGCGCGATCGGGTTGACCGACAAGCAGATCCGCGGGGTGGACACGCTGGTCACCGCGTGGCGCGGCCAGGGCGGGGTGGCCGTCGGCTCCGCATTGCGCAATCAGCGGCTGGTCGCCGGTCGCAGCGGCGGGGTCTTGACGTTGCACCAGGAACCGGTCTAATCGGCCACCGTTGGTTTCCGGCCCGACGACGTGGCACGCTGTGCTCGTGGCAGCGGAATCGCCGGAGCTCTACCCGGGGGACATCAAGTCGGTCCTGCTAGGCGAAGAGCAGATCCAAAGCCGCATCGCCGAGCTCGGAGCGCAGATCGGCGTGGACTACCGCGAGCGGGCCGGCGCCGATGATCGAGACCTGCTGCTGATCACCGTGCTCAAAGGCGCCGTCATGTTCGTCACCGACCTGGCCCGCGCGATCCCACTGCCGACGCAGTTCGAGTTCATGGCGGTCAGCTCCTACGGATCGTCGACGTCCTCGTCGGGTGTGGTGCGGATCCTCAAAGACCTCGACCGCGACATCAACGACCGGGATGTGCTGATCGTCGAGGACGTGGTCGACTCCGGGCTGACCCTGTCCTGGTTGCTGCGCAACCTGGCCACCCGGCATCCGCAGTCGCTGCGGGTGTGCACGCTGCTGCGCAAGCCCGACGCGCTGCGGGCCAACACCGACATCGCCTACGTGGGTTTCGACATCCCCAACGAGTTCGTGGTCGGCTACGGCCTGGACTACGACGAGCGCTACCGCGACCTGCCGTACATCGGAACCCTGGACCCGAGGGTCTACCAGGACTAGCTGTCGCAGTTCATGATGTCAGTCCCGGTAGGCCTGTAATGGGACGTCGAGGGCGCGTCGGTCGCCTCCGATCTCGAGGACTCCACGCCGAGTCGGTTGGAAGGCGTCCCGAGACCGTCCGCGGTCGACGGCGAGCGAGATGTCGGCAACGGAGCTGTTGACGACCTCGTGGCGGTGGCCTGCGGGGTCGGAGTACTCCCAGCCGACAGTTGCCGCGAGTGAGACGTCGGCCCGGATGCGTACTGAGAGACCGGAACCGGTGAGCCCGATGGTGGCACCGTTGTCGGACAAGGCGACGGATGTGCCCCTGGCGAGCAGCCCGCCTAGGTGGTGGCGGGTGCCGTCGAGCTCGAGGGCACCGAAGGAGGTCCACGGCGCGAGTACCGGGCCGACCCGCACGCGGCCGAGCACGGCGTCGAGCCAGCCGGTGCCGTCGTCGCCGAGACCGCTGGCCCGCAACCAGATCCACCGTGCTGCGTGCTCGGTGCCCCAGTTGTGGCCGAGCATTCCGGTCCACCCGGTCAGGTCGACGGGTTTGTCGTTGAGCGACCAGGGTTCCTTCGACGTCGAGATCGGGCACGGGTGACGTCGCCTTGGTGCGTGGGAGGGGCGCGCGGTAGAGGACCGCGGAGTGAAGGTGCTCGAGACTGTGCGTCCGGGGAGCGAAGGCAAGATCCCACCGAGCGGAGAGCTGATCGGACTCGACTGACCCGCGGGTGCCCGTTGGTCCTTGCGAGGCTGGCCCGCAGCTGAGACCGTGACCGCTCGGGCTGACTGGGAGGTCGTTGATCTTGGTGGCACGAACTCCCGTCGGGCTGAACCAGGTGACCCAGAGCGCGCCGGTCGGTTCCTTCCCGGGGCGCTTCTGAACGGTGGTCCGGACCCAGAGGGCTTCTGGTTCCGTGGGGTGGACGAGGGTGCAGTAGACGCTTTCGTAGTGAGGTCGTGCGTTGGCGACATCAGGGAACCGGACCTTCATGAGGCGTGCGCTCTCAGGGAGGCGAGTTCGTGTGTAAAGAACGTCTTAGGGGCCACTCCTAGCGAAGTTCCCACACCGCGGTGACCGAGAAGCTCACCGTCTGCTGACCGGGCTCCAGCGGAACACTGGCCTGCATGCCGCCCCGTGGCGCTGGGATACCGTCGGGGGTCGCGCCGCCGGAGGCTTCCGAGATCGACAGGATCTTGCCCAGTCCGAGCCCGGACAGCTGCGCGTACTGCGCGGCCCGGTCTTTGGCGTCGGCAAAAGCGTGCGCCCGCGCGTCTTTCACCAGCTGCGAATCATCGGCGATGGAGTAGCTGACCGAGTTGATCCGGGTCGCGTCACCGCCGGTTCCGACGATGACGGCCAGCAGGCGCGACGCGGTGCCGGCGGGGTGGATCTTGACCCGGATCGAGTTGGCGGCCCGATACCCGGTGATGGCGCCGCCGGCATTGTCGTATTGCGGTTGCAGGCTCACATCGGTGGTGCTGATGTCCTTGCGGTCGACGCCGGCGTTGGCCAGCGCATCGATGACCGCCTGCTGGCGGTTGTTGGTCTGATCCATCGCCGCGGTGACGTCGCGGGCGGTGAACTCGATGCCGACATCCGCGGTGAGCGTGTCCGGGACGCCTTGTACGTGGCCGGAGCCGACGACGGTCACCTGGCGCGGGTTGTCGCCGACCCGTTCCGGGCTGTGGTCGCAGGCCGATGCCGCTGCGGCGAGACCCAATGCGAGCACGAGACGAATCGGCGCTTTGGCGCGTTGGCTGATGGGCATGCTTGGCACCCTAGTCGCGGATGACGGGCACCGAGTTGGCGTCGCCGTTGAGGGCGCTGTGCCGGCGGCCCCACATCAGGTAATAACTCAGCGCCACCGCCAACCATCCGCTGAACGCGATCCAGGTGTACCAATGCAGGCTGAACAGGATGTAGGCGCAGGCCGCGATCGACAGGACCGGGGTCACCGGATAACCGGGCACTTTGAAGCCGCGCGGCAGATCCGGCTCCTGAATCCGCAGGATGATCACTCCCGCTGACACCACGATGAACGCCGTCAGCGTGCCGATCGACACGATTTCGGCCAGCCGGTCCAACGGCACGACCGCGGCCAGCGCCGCCACCGCGAACGCCACGATCATGGTGTTGCTGCACGGGCGTCATCGTGCGCGGATTCACCTTCGCGAACGTCGCCGGCAGCAGCCCGTCGCGGCCCATCGTGAACAGGATCCGGGTCTGGCCGTACAGCGTCACCAGCGTCACGGAGAATATCGAAATCACCGCTCCCGCAGCCACAATGGTGCTGCCGGCAGTATTGCCGGTGATGTGGTCCAAGATCACCGCCAGCACCGCTTGTTCGCCCTTGAAGTCCTGCCACCGCTGTGCGCCGACGGCGGCAACCGAGACGAGCAGGTGGATTGCCGTGACGATCAGCAGGGCGGCGATGATCGCGCGCGGCATGGTGCGTTGCGGGTCCTTGACCTCGTCGCCCGCGGTGGATACCGCGTCGAGACCGATATAGGCGAAGAAGATCGTGCCTGAGGCCAAGCTGATGCCGGATACGCCGAAAGGCGCCAGATCCTTGAAGTTGCCGGCGTTGAACGCGGTGAACGCGATCGCCGAGAACAACACCAGCACGCTGATCTTGATCACCACCATCACGGCATTCGCCTTGGCGGATTCGCTTGCACCCCGGATCAACAGCAGCGCGCACATCGCCACCAGCGCAATCGCCGGCAGGTTCACGACGCCGGGTTCTGGAGTCCCACGGCGCCGCTGAAATAGCATGTGGGAGAACAAAACCAAAGACGTTGTCAAGAAACTTGTTGAGATACTGGCTCCAGCCGACGGCCACCGCGGCGGTGGACACGCCGTACTCGAGCAGCAAGCAGGCCGCGACTCCCATTGCCGCGAACTCTCCGAGCGTGGCGTAGGCATAGGAGTAGGCCGATCCGGAAACCGGTACCGCCGAGGCCAGTTCGGCGTAACAGATCGCGGCCAGACCCGCCGCGGCGCCGGCAATGAGGAACGAGATGACCACCGCCGGCCCGGCTTGCGGCACCGACTGCGAGAGCACGATGAAGATCCCGGAACCGACGGTTTCGCCGACACCGAACATCGTCAGCAGGAAAACGCCAAGGCTGCGTTGCAACTGGTCCGAGGCGCCGTCGGCGACCGGGGCCCCGCTCACCGGACGGCGCCGCAGCATCTGCCGTTGCAGGCTCGGCGCCGGCGTTGGCATGGTGCCTCCTCAGGAGCATCTGTGGTTGCCACGCCGGGACGGTGGACTGCTTTCCCGTGTTGAGTTAGCCAGTTGCATCAAGATATACCAGCGCAGGGTCTTGACGCCTGCTAAACGGGTTTGCGCGACGCGGCGCCGGCGATTCCGCGACGTGGCCGTCATCGTGGTACACGCGGCTCTGGCGACACATCGAATAGCATGACGGCGACCATCGTCATGAATACGTTGTTTATAGGTCAATCCAGATGCAGCACATCAAATAGCTATGTGGCGCGCGATATTCGCGACGACTTGATGTGAGTGAGTCTGGCAGGCCGCTGCGCGAGCGGATAGTCGCAGAGCAAAGCTTACCGTGTAGTGTGGCAACCATCGCAGAGTTCATATTGATTTCTAATCATACTGAACTCCAACGACTTTCATTGTTAACTCATATCTCTCAGCTCAATCCCGCAGCTAAATGAACAGTTACAGACTCGGCGGTGAACAGGGTCGCGGGAGGCTGGAGTCGGCGGGCGCGGCTGGCTTAACGTGTCCGGCTATCTGCTTCAGCCATGTCATTGGCTGCTGAAGTTTGTTGAACACAAGCACTTTTCAGGAGGAGTCATGTCCAGCGTAATTGCAGAGCCCAATCTACTGGCCGAAGCTGCGGCCAAATTGCACACCATCAACGCGGCGCTGCGAGCCGGAAACGCGGCCGCAGCTGGCCCGACGACCGGGGTGACGCCCGCCGCGGGTGATTTGGTGTCGGCGCTGACTGCCGCGCAATTCGCTCGCACGCGGAGCTTTACCAGACGGTCAGCGCTCACGCCGCGCGGTGCAGGAGTTGCTGGCGACCATGCTCGGCGCCAGCGCCGGTTCGTATGCAGCCACTGAAGCCGCCAAGCGGCGCGGTCGGCTAGGCCGGGCAGTCATGCTGGATTTCGCACTGCTACCGCCGGAGATCAACTCCGCGTTGATGTATTCCGGGCCCGGGCCCGGGCCGATGCTGACGGCCGCCGCGGCCTGGGCCGGGCTGTCCGCCGAGCTGCACACCATGGCGTCGGCGTACCACGGAGTGATCGCCGCCCTGACCGACGGATCCTGGTTGGGCCCGGCTTCGGCATCGATGGCCGGCACATCCGCAGCGCAAGTGGAATGGCTGGTCAGCGCCGCGGGCAGGCCGACCACGCTGCGGCTCAGGCGGTGGCCGCGGTCAGCGCTACGAGGCGGCATTCATGGCGACGGTGCCGCCTCCGGAGATCGCGGCCAACCGCGCGTTGCTGGTGGCGTTGGTGGCGACGAACCTCCTGGGCAGAACACGGCCGCGATCGTGGCACCGAGGCGCAATACGCCGAAATGTGGGCCAGGATGCGGCCGCGATGTACGGGTATGCCGGCGCGTCATCCTCGGCGTCAACGCTGACGCCGTTCACAACGGCGGCGGAGTCGGCCAATCCAGCCGGCTTGGGGGCTCAGGCCCGGCCGTCGCCAAGCGATCGGCTCCAATAGTGGGCATTCCGCGGTGGCCGACACCTTGGCCGCGCTGGCCGGAGAGACGCCGGCGCCACCCTGGCTCGGGAACCTCGACAATCTCGCTGCAGCGCTCGGACTGACCGGGCACGTCTGGAACTCCAACGGCGACGGCATGGTCGTGGGCGGGGTAATGGGTGACATCCTGGAGGGTCTGACCGGATCGCAGACTTTGGATGCCAGTACCGGGTTTGACGCTTTCATCCGATTGATCTCCCTACAAGGCTTTTACCACCGCTTTCAAAGACGTCGACGGCCTCGCGCATAGTCTTCTGCCGGCGGTGAGCGCGAAAGCCGCCAGTGTCGCCGAGGCGATACCGCCCAGTCTTCCTGCCGGGATCCCTGGCGCCGCTGTGGGCGGGCTGGGTAGGGCGGAATCGGTCGGCAGGCTGTCGGTGCCCTCGACCTGGGGCGGTGTGGCCCCGGCGGTCAGTCCCGCCGTGACGTCGATCGGTGGGCTTGGCACTCCGGTTTCCGCGCAGCCGCTTACCGCGCAGCCCGTCGCCAACAGCGTGGGCGGGTTGCCGGTGGTGGGTGGCAATGGCGGGCGCGGCATGCAATTCGCCGCTCCCCGATACGGTTTCAAGCCGACCGTGGTGCCTCATCCGCCGGCCGGGGGGTGAGGCAGACCTAAGGGGTCACCAGTATCTTGCAGTGCCGTTCGGGGTCGGCGAGATCGTCGAACGCCGCGCCGACGTCCTCGAGGCCGACGTCGCCGGTGATCATCGGGGTGACATCGATGTCGCCCTCGGCGATCGCCCGCAATGACTCGCCAAACTCGTTGGGGTCGTAGGCGAGAACGAACTGAACGTTGATCTCCTTGGCGATCGCGAAGAACGGGTGCACGGTGTCGGCTTGCATGCAGACGCCGACGACGATCAGCCGCGTGCCGTGCCGGGCACGGCGCATCACGTCGTCGATGATGCCGGGCACGCCGACGGCGTCGAAGACCACCACCGGGCGAACGCTGTCGAACGGCGAACTCTGCGCGGGATCGATGGTCTGGTGCGCGCCCATCGTGGTGGCGAGTTCGCGCCGCTTCGGTGAAAAGTCGGCTGCTGCAATCGACTCGACGCCGCGGGCCCGCAGCGCAGCGATGACGGCAATGCCGATCGGTCCGCAGCCGAGCACCAGCGCGGTCTCGCCGGGCTGGACGGCGGATTTGTTGACGGCATGTAGCCCGACCGCCATCGGCTCGGTGAGCGCGGCGTGCTGGGGGCTGAGCCCGTTGGGAATGCGCAGCAGCAGTGGCGCCGAAAGCAGCATCCGCTCCGCGTAGCCGCCCAGTGTATTGTTGCTGTAGACGATCGGTTCGACGCTCTTGCCCGACACCAGCACCGGGATCGACGTGACAAGGGTTCCGGCCGAATGGGTTTCGGTGTCGGGCCCAGCCTCGAGTACCTCCGCGCTGAACTCGTGGCCCATGAAGACGTCGTGGCCCAGGTCGACGCTCATACCGCCGCCGGCCGCACTCGACATCTGACCGCTCAGCGACAGCACCTCGGCGCCGTGGGCGGCGAAATGCAGGTCCGAACCGCAGATTCCACACGACCGCACCGCCACCAGAACCTGACCGGGACCCGGCACGGGATCGGGCACGTCGTCGCGGTACACCATCCGGCCTTCCCGCAGTACCGAGGCGCGCATCAGTTGCTCCCGTTTTCCGTCGCGCGTTCGCCGACGTGCTCGGTGATCGCCTTCACGACAGCTTGTCCGGCACGCCCGATCAACTCTTCGCGTTTGTCCCTGGCCCACTCGTGAGATGACCGGGCCGCTTCGAGTTGACCCTTGAAGTGCGGAATGACCTTGCGGGCCACCAGTTCATAGCAGTGGTAGGTCGCCTCGGGCGAGGCCCAGTCGTGACCGAGCATCAGCAACGTCCCGAATCCACCGGAACGCTCCAGCAGGTCTTCGATGTGTTCGATCGCGTCGTCGGGGCTGCCGATGCAGCAATTACCCTTGGCCGCATAGTCTTCGACGAATTCGTACGGCGTCTGCGATCCTTCGACCTCGTTGGCCAGCGGGACGAACCCGGCGGCGCCGAAGTAGTTGGCGAAATCCTGCAGGCCGTACGTGCAGTCTTCGATCGCTTTTTCGCGGCTGTCGGCGACGTGCATGATCGACAGCACGCGCCAGTCGGAGCGGCTGGGCTCGTCGCGGCCGACCTTGGCGGCCTGCTCCTGCACGACCTGCCAGGTGTTGTCCAACGCCGCGTAGCCGCCGGGAACGGACATCGACAGCGAAAGCAGCGATGTGCCCATGGCTCCGGCCAGTCGTGGGCCGGACGGCGAAATCATTGCTGCCGTTGATATTTCGGGGTATGGCCAGGTGTAGGGCCGGATATGCAATTGCGCGTCACGCAAGGTGAACCAGTCCGAATGCCGACTTATCCGCTCGCTCGGTTCGGCGCGGAACAGCGCCAGTATCGCCTCCAGCGACTCCTGCATCATCCGGCGCTGCTCGATCGGGTCGATACCCATCATGTAGGCGTCCGATGGCAGGGCGCCCGGTCCGGCGCCGAACATCACCCGTCCGCGGGTCAGGTGATCCAGCAGCACCCAACGGTCGGCCACCATCAGCGGATGGTGGTACGGCAGCGACACCACACCGGTGCCCAACCGGATATGCCTGGTCCGTTCGGCGGCTGCGGCGATGAACACCTCGGGGCAGGCGATCAGCTCGTATCCACCGGAGTGGTGTTCGCCGAACCACGCCTCGTCGAAGCCGAGGCGGTCCAGCGCGACCACGCGCTCCATGTCGTATTCCAGTGCCACCGTGGGGGATTGGCCGGTCGGGTGGAACGGTGTGATGAAGACGCCGAAGTTCAGTGGACGGTTCATGACGACTCCACGCCGGTCTTCAGCTGGACAGGAAGTCGAGCAACAACTCGTTGACCCGGTCCGGGCGCTCCTGCTGCAGCCAGTGCCCGGCGCCCTCGATCAGCACCTCGCGGTAGCGGCCCGGTGACCACTTCCTTTGCGCGATCGGGGCGCATGAAACCGAGCACCGCGTCGTCGGTGCCGCCGATGAACATCGCCGGCACGGTCGATGGTGGCGGACGGCGGGTCGGCCATGGATCTCCCAGTTGCGGTCCATATTCCGGTACCAGTTCAGCCCGCCGGTGAACCCGGTGCGGGTGAATTCGGCGACGTAGTGGTCGAGTTCGTCAGCGCTGATCCAGCTCGGCAGCCCGTCGGGCTCGGGGATGCCGCTCGATGAGACCCTCCGGTCCGGGCCGGAGCATGCGCATTGCGGCCGCTTGGTCACCCGGTGCCGCCTGACCGAAAATCACCCGGCGGAGGGTCTTCGCCGGGTCGGCGTCCAGTTCGGCATCGGCGACCCCGGGCTGTTGGAAATAGAGCATGTAGAAAAAGTTGTCGCCGAAGATCGCCCGAAACGCCTGCGTCGGCGGCACCTGGGCACGCGGCACCGGCGGAACGCTCAACCCGACCACCGCGGCCACCCGGTCCGGATGCAGTTGCGCCGAGCCCCACGCCACCTGGGCGCCCCAGTCGTGACCGACGAACACCGCCTTGTCGGCGCCGACGTCGTCGAGCAGACCGATCAGGTCGGCGGACAGGTCGGCGACGTTGTAAGCGGCGATGTCCGCCGGGCGGGTGGTGCGGCCGTAGCCGCGCTGATCAGGAGCCAGGACGTGGTAACCGGCGGCGGCCAGCGCCGGGATCTGGTGGCGCCAGGAGTAGGCCAGCTCGGGAAAGCCGTGCGCCAGCACCACGACCGGTGCGCCGGACTCACCCGCCTCGACAGTGTGCAATTGCACGCCGTTGGTCTCGATTACACGTTCGGTGATGGGGAAGCTGTCCGACACAAGTTCACCAAAGCACACGCCCGCCTCCGCCCGATAGGTGCTACGCGGGTGGGTGTGCTGCAGACGATGTCGGGAACCGCGATTCGTTATTCGGTTTGGTGACGATTCAAGGCGTGACCCGCTGCGCTCGGCTGCGCCCGAGCTGGCGATCAGCACTGGCGGTAATCTGGACTATTCCAGCTTGCGTGTATCGGGAAGGACCTGGCCGGCGACGGCCGATGATTGATGAACCGGAAAAACGTAATCCGCACGCTCACGGCCATCGCAGTCGTGCTGCTGCTTGGTTGGTCTTTCTTCTACTTCAGCGACGACACCCGCGGCTTCAAGCCGGTCGACACCTCGGTGGCGATGGCCCAGATCAAGGGCGGCAACGTCAAGAGCGCCCAGATCGACGATCGCGAGCAGCAGGTCCGGATGACGCTGAAAAGCGCCGCCACCGGCACCGAGGGCTCCGACAAGATCATCACCCACTTCCCGACCGGCTATGCCGTCCCGCTGTTCGACCAGCTGAACAGCAAGGACACCCAGGTCAGCACCGTCGTCAACCAGGGCAGCATCATCGGCTCGCTGGTGATCTACGTGCTGCCGCTGTTGCTGCTGGTTGGCCTGTTCATGATGTTCTCCCGCATGCAGGGCGGCGCCCGGATGGGCTTCGGCTTCGGCAAATCGCGGGCCAAGATGCTGAACAAGGACATGCCCAAGACCACCTTCGCCGACGTCGCCGGCGCCGACGAGGCGGTCGAGGAGCTCTACGAGATCAAGGACTTCCTGCAGAACCCGTCGCGGTATCAGGCGCTGGGCGCCAAGATCCCCAAGGGCGTTCTGCTCTACGGCCCGCCGGGAACGGGTAAGACCCTGCTTGCTCGGGCCGTCGCCGGTGAAGCCGGCGTTCCGTTTTTCACCATTTCGGGCTCGGACTTCGTCGAGATGTTCGTCGGCGTCGGCGCATCGCGGGTGCGGGACCTGTTCGAGCAGGCCAAACAGAACACCCCGTGCATCATCTTCGTCGACGAGATCGACGCGGTCGGCCGCCAGCGCGGCGCCGGGCTGGGTGGCGGTCACGACGAACGCGAGCAGACGCTGAACCAGTTGCTGGTCGAGATGGACGGCTTCGGCGAGCGCCAGGGTGTGATCCTGATCGCGGCTACCAACCGTCCCGACATCCTCGACCCGGCGCTGCTTCGGCCGGGACGCTTCGACCGCCAGATTCCGGTGTCCAGCCCCGACCTGGCCGGCCGGCGTGCCGTGCTGAGGGTGCACTCCAAGGGCAAGCCTTTCGGTCCCGACGTCGAGTTCGACGGGCTGGCCAAGCGGACCGTCGGCATGACCGGCGCCGACCTGGAGAACGTCATCAACGAGGCGGCGCTGCTGACCGCCCGCGAGAACGGCACGGTGATCACCGGCGCTGCCCTGGAAGAGGCGGTGGACCGGGTGGTCGGCGGGCCGCGGCGCAAGAGCCGGATCATCAGCGAGCAAGAGAAGAAGATCACCGCCTACCACGAGGCCGGGCACACCTTGGCCGGCTGGGCGATGCCCGGCGTCGATCCCGTCTACAAGGTCACAATCCTGGCCCGGGGTAACACCGGCGGCCACGCGCTGGCGGTGCCCGAGGACGACAAGGGAATGCACACCCGTTCGGAACTGATCGCCCGGCTGGTGATGGCCCTGGGCGGCCGCGCCGCCGAGGAACTGGTGTTCCACGAGCCCACTACCGGCGCGGTGTCTGACATCCAGCAGGCCACCAAAATCGCGCGTGCGATGGTCACCGAATTCGGAATGAGTTCCAAGCTCGGTGCGGTCAAATACGGCACCGAGCACGGAGATCCCTTCCTCGGCCGGACCATGGGCAACCAAGCCGACTACTCCCACGAGGTCGCGCGGGATATCGACGACGAGGTGCGCAAGCTCATCGAGGCGGCGCACACCGAAGCGTGGGAGATCCTCACCGAGTACCGCGACGTGTTGGACATTGTGGCCGGCGAGCTGCTGGAGAAAGAAACCTTGCACCGTGCCGAGTTGGAGGCGATCTTCGCTGACGTCGAAAAGCGGCCACGGCTAACCTTGTTTGACGACTTCGGTGGCCGCATCCCGTCGGACAAGCCGCCGATCAAAACGCCGGGCGAGCTGGCCATCGAGCGCGGCGAGCCGTGGCCTAAGCCGGAGGCCGAGCCCGCTTTCAAGGCTGCCATCGCAGCGGCGTCCCGTGATGCCGCGCAGGCCGAGGCTGAGCGAACCACCAACGGCAACAACGGTTCTCATGGCGGTCCGCAGCAGTCCACGCAACCCGATTACGGTGCCCCGGCGGGCTGGCACGCCCCGGGATGGCCGCCGCCGCAACAGTCGCCCGCGCAACAGCCGCCGGGTTACTGGTACCCACCGCCCTTGCCGACGCAGCCGCCACCGCACTGGCCTGCGCCGCCGCACCACCACGCGGGTCAGCCCTACCCGCCGTATCCGCCGTATCCGCCGCCCGGTGCACCCGCACCGGAGACGGGCCAGGCCGGCGACCCACCGGGTGGCGACCCGAGCCCGTCCAACCCGTCGACACACGGCTGAAACGAACGGAGTTCTGCGATGGTGCGGCCGAATTCTCAATCCGCGACCCTGAACGGACGAGTCTTCGATCAACCGCGCGCCGAAGCGGCTGTCCGCGAGTTGCTCTACGCGATCGGAGAAGACCCGGACCGGCACGGGTTGGCGGACACGCCGGCCCGCGTCGCCCGCAGCTACCGAGAGATGTTCGCCGGCCTTTACATCGAACCGGATTCCGTGCTGGACACTACCTTTGACGAACAGCACGACGAGTTGGTGTTGGTCAAAGAGATCCCGCTGTATTCCACCTGCGAACACCACTTGGTGGCGTTTCACGGTGTGGCTCATGTCGGATACATCCCCGGTCATGACGGCCGGGTCACGGGTTTGTCCAAGATCGCTCGGCTGGTCGACCTGTACGCCAAGCGGCCACAAATCCAGGAGCGGCTCACCGCGCAGATCGCCGACGCCCTGATGCGCAAACTAGACCCGCGCGGTGTCATCGTCATTATCGAGGCCGAACACCTGTGCATGTCGATGCGGGGCGTCCGCAAGCCCGGCGCTGTCACCACGACCTCGGCCGTGCGCGGACAGTTCAAGTCCGACAACGCATCTCGAGCCGAGGCGCTCGAACTGATCTTGCGCAAGTGAGCACGACGCACGTCCAAGTCATGGGGGTGGTGAACGTCACCGCCGACTCGTTCTCGGATGGCGGTCGCTACCTCGACGCCGATCGTGCTGTCGAGCGGGGCCTGGCGTTGGCCGCCGAGGGTGCGTCGATCATCGACGTCGGGGGCGAGTCGACCCGCCCCGGAGCGGTCCGCGTCGACCCTCGAGTCGAGACGGCTCGTGTTGTCCCCGTCGTCAAAGAGCTTGCATCGCAAGGAATTACAGTCAGCGTCGACACGATGCACGCTGGCGTGGCGCGTGCCGCGCTGGAAAGTGGCGCATCGATGGTCAACGACGTGTCGGGCGGGCGCGCGGACGCCGCCATGGCGGGTCTACTCGTCGAGGCCGATGTGCCGTGGGTGTTGATGCACTGGCGTTCGGTATCGGCCGATCGGCCGCATCAGTTGCCGGCCTATCGCAATGTGGTGGCCGAAGTACGCGCCGAACTCATGGCCTGCGTCGACGATGCGGTTGCCGCAGGAGTCAATCCGTCGAACCTGATCGTCGACCCCGGTCTGGGATTCGCCAAGTCCGGCCAAGATAATTGGGCCTTGCTGCACGCGCTGCCGGAGTTGGTGGCCAGTGGCATCCCGGTGCTGGTCGGAGCGTCGCGCAAGCGATTTCTCGGTAGCTTGTTGGCCGGCCCGGACGGTGTGGCACGGCCACCCGATGGCCGTGAGACGGCAACCGCGGTGGTGTCGGCGCTGGCCGCGTTGCATGGCGCGTGGGGGGTGCGGGTACACGACGTGCGAGCCTCGGTCGACGCCCTCGAAGTCGTCGAGGCGTGGACGCGAGCGGGGACGATGGGATCTGATGGCTGATCGAATTGAGTTGCGCGGCTTGACCGTTCGCGGCCACCACGGGGTATTCGACCATGAGCGCGCCGACGGCCAGGATTTCGTCGTCGACATCACCGTCTGGATCGACCTGGCGGGCGCGGCGGCCAGCGACGACTTGGCTGACACCTACGACTACGGCGTGCTGGCCGAGCGCGCGGCGGCCGTCATCGCCGGCCCGGCCCGCAATTTGATCGAAACTGTCGCCGGCGAGATCGCCGAGGACGTCATGCAAGACAAACGGGTGCACGCAGTGGAGGTGATAGTGCACAAGCCGCAAGCTCCGATTCCGCAGAGCTTCGACGATGTAGCCGTGGTGGCCCGCCGGTCACGGCGCGGCGGACGTGGTCAGGTGGTCCCCCTATGACCCGCGTCGTCTTATCGATCGGATCGAACCTCGGTGACCGGCAGGCCCGGTTGCAGTCGGTGCTCGACCGGCTGGGCGGCACCGTGCAGGCGGTCTCCCCGGTGTACGAGACGGCGGCCTGGGGCGGCGTCGAGCAGGGCCCGTTCCTGAACGCGGTGCTGATCGCCGAGGATCCGACGCTCGACGGACACGGCTGGTTGCGCCTCGCCCAGGAAATGGAGGTCGCCGCGCATCGCGTGCGGGGGCAGCGGTGGGGCCCGCGGACCCTCGACGTGGATCTGGTCAGCTGCTATCTGACATCGCTGGATGGGGATAGCGAGCTGTTCTCCCTTGACGACGGCCTGACCCTGCCCCATCCGCTGGCCCACCTGCGCGCCTTCGTGCTGATTCCGTGGCTGGCCGTGGACCCAGACGCGGCGTTGACGGTGGCGGGCGGAAAGCAGTCGGCGGCCAAGCTGCTCGCCGAGCTGGATGCGGCCGATCGCTCCGGGGTCCGGCGCACCGATGTGGTGCTCGAGCCGCGCGCGTCGGAAAGCTGATGGGGCCCACCCGAAAACGGGACCTGACCGCAGCGGCGCTGGGCACGGCGGCGGCGGGATACCTGCTGGTTGTGCTGCTCTACCGGTGGTTTCCGCCGATCACGATCTGGACGGGTCTGTCGCTGTTTGCGGTCGCCGTTGCCGAGGCCGGGTGGGGGCGCTACGTGCGAACCAAGATCAGCGACGGTGAGATCGGCGACGGACCAGGCTGGCTGCATCCCCTCTCGGTGGCGCGCAGCCTGGTCGTCGCCAAGGCGTCGGCCTGGGTAGGAGCGCTTGCGTTGGGCTGGTGGGTCGGGGTACTGGCGTACTTGTTGCCCCGGCGGTCATGGCTCAGGGTGGCGAGCGCAGACACCAGCGGGACGGCGGTCGCCGCCATCAGCGCGCTGGCTCTGGTGATTGCTGGGCTGTGGTTGCAACACTGCTGCAAATCGCCAGGGGATCCGACCGAGAACGGTGAGGGCGCCGAGGGTTAGCGCGGGGCGCGGCGGCCGATTAGTCCTGGTGAGAAACGCCGGAGCACGGCGACACGCGGAGTGACCTCGGGCCGGTACATTTGGGCCATGACCGATCTGTCCCGCGGCGCCCGGGTGCGGCGCGGCGGCCGCAGACCGGGTTGGGTGCTGCTGACCACGTTGCTGGTCTTGGCGATCGGTGCCAGTTCTGCGCTGGTTTTCACCAGCAAGGTGGAGCTCCTCAAGCTTGCCGTGATCCTCGCTTTGTGGGCCGCTGTGGTTGCGGCGTTCGTCTCGGTGATCTACCGCCGGCAAAGCGACGTGGATCAGGCCCGGGCGCGGGACCTGAAGCTGGTCTACGACCTGCAACTGGACCGGGAGATCTCCGCGCGCCGCGAATATGAGCTCACCGTCGAATCCCAGTTGCGCCGGGAGCTGGCCAGCGAGCTGCGCGCGCAGGCCTCCGATGAGGTGTCGGAGCTGCGGGCCGAGCTGGCCGCGCTGCGCACGAACCTGGAGATCCTGTTCGACGCCGAGCTCAGCGAGCGTCCGGCGCTGGAGAGTGAACGCAAACCCCTCCGTGGCTACAGCGAATGGGACCGCGACAACGAGAGCGCCCGCGAGCGGATCAACCGGGTCGCGTCGGTGCGGGCCGAAGAGCCGGCCCGGCGCACCGACGACTCGATCATCGACGTGCACGAGGAGCCGTTGGTACCTACTCCGCCGAGGCAGCCGGCCGCCGAGAGCTATCAGCAGGCGTACGCCCAGCAGCAGCCGCCCGCCGAGGCGTATGCAGCGCCGCGGCAAAACCGGGCGCCGGAGCCGCAGCAGGCACCGGAACCAGAACGCGGCGCCCATTGGCCTCAGAGCAACGACGCCGGACAGTCGGGCGCGTGGGCCGCGCCGGCAGCGCCACCCGCACCTGCGCCCGAGCGTCCGCCGGAAGGCCAAGGCTGGGCTCCACCGGAACGGCAACCGCAGCCCGGCGGTTGGGCCGCGTCGGGGGCATCGCCCACCCCCGGGCCCGAGCGATTCGAGCCACCACAGCGCCCACGACGTTCACATCGGCGGGCTGAGGCGCCTCCGCAGCCTGAGCCGCAGTTCGCCCCGCCGCCAGAATCGCAGCCGCAGTTCGTCGTGCCGCCCGAGCCGCCACAGCAACAGCCGCGAATTCCATGGCCGCCGCCCACGGAAGAGCCCCGCCAGCAAGAGCAGCCGGCCTGGCAGCCGGTCAGCTCCGAGGGTCAGTGGCTGCCGCCCGGAGCGCCCGGCAGCCACTGGAACGCCAGCCAGGCCGACAGCGCCGCGCCGTCGTCGTGGGCCTACGACAACGCGCCGTCACGCGACAGGACGTCGCATCGTTCGCCGAGCATCGGCGAACCGCCTTCCTCGCCGGTCGAACGACGGGGACGCCATTCCAGCGGACCTGCCGAACCGTCGACGGGTCAGGCCGGCGAAGCCGCGGCCGAATGGGGCGAGTCGGGCCGTCGCGCACGGTCCCGTCATTCCGCGGACTTCCCCGACCCCGGCTTCAGCGGGTCAGCCACACCGGCGCCGGCGATGTCACCGCCGCCGCCTCCGCCACCGCCGTCGGCGCCGTCATCGCTGGACAAGGAGCCGGTGATGTCTCCGCCGCCTCCGCCGCCGCCCAGCGCTCGTCATCGCAGCACCGACCCGTACTCCGAGGCCGAGGAGCCGCCGTCTGGCGGCCAGTCGGTCGCCGAATTGCTTGCGCGGCTGCAAACCGCTCCGTCCGAGGGCGGTCGTCGCCGTCGCCGCGAAGACTGAGGCGAAGACCACAGCGTCTTAGCTGCGTCTTCGCGGTAGAGTCTTTACGACCGTCCGGTACCCGCTACGCGGGACTGGAACGAACCAAGAGAGTTGTGAGGGTCGTCTGCGATGGTGCAGTTCGACGGGTTGCGCCCCGCTCGGCTCAAGGTGGGGATCATCTCCGCAGGCCGGGTGGGAACCGCCTTAGGTGTGGCGCTGGAACGCGTCGACCATGTCGTGGTTGCGTGCAGCGCGGTGTCCCGCGCGTCCCGGCAGCGTGCCGAGCGCTGGCTGCCCGACACCCCCGTCGCTCCGGTGCCCGACGTCGCCGGTAACGCCGAGCTTTTGCTGTTGGCCGTCCCGGACACTGAGCTGGCGGGCCTGGTTTCGGGCCTGGCTGCCACATCCGCGGTGCGGCCGGGCACCATCGTCGCGCACACCTCTGGCTTCAACGGCGTTGACGTGCTGGCGCCGCTGAGCGCTCAGGACTGCATACCGCTGGCGATTCATCCGGCTATGACGTTCACCGGATCCGACGAGGACATCTCCCGGCTGCCGGACACCTGCTTCGGGATCACCGCCGCCGACGAGGTCGGTTACGCGATCGCGCAGTCCCTGGTGCTCGAGATCGGCGGCGAGCCGTTCCGGGTTCCCGAGCAGGCCCGCACGCTGTACCACGCCGCATTGGCCCACGCTGGCAACCACATCGTCACGGTGGTCGCCGACGCCCTGGATGCTCTGCGGGCCGCGGTGTCGGGCACCGAACTGCTCGGTCAACAGCTCGTCGACCACCAACCCGGCGGCATCGCCGAGCGCATCCTCGGACCGCTGGCCCGCGCGGCACTGGAGAACACGCTGCAGCGCGGGCAGGCCGCACTCACCGGACCGATCGCGCGCGGTGACGCCGACGCCGTCGCCGGTCACCTCAGCGCGCTGGAGGCGGTCGATCCCCAACTGGCACAGGCCTATCGGGTCAACGCAATGCGCACCGCCCAGCGGGTGCACGCTCCCGAGGACGTGCTGGAGGTGCTGGCGCGGTGAGCATCCAACGGCCGCCGAAGTTCAATGCCGGCGAACTGAACGTCTACCCGAGCCCCGGCGATGTCCGCGAGGTCAGCCGCGCCCTGCGCCACACCGGTCGGCGAGTGATGCTGGTGCCGACCATGGGCGCGCTGCACGACGGACACCTCGCCCTTGTCCGCGCCGCCAAGCGAGTGCCCGGTTCGGTGGTAGTGGTGTCGATCTTCGTCAACCCCCTGCAATTCGGCGCTGACGAGGATTTGGACGCCTACCCGCGGGTCGTCGACGACGACCTCGCGCTGTTGCGCGGTGAAGGAGTCGAAATTGCCTTCACCCCAAGCGCTGTCGCGATGTACCCGGACGGCCCGCGGACCACGGTGTACCCCGGCCCACTCGGATCCGAGCTCGAGGGCTCGGCCCGCCCCACCCATTTCGCCGGCATGCTGACCGTGGTGTGCAAGCTACTGCAGATCGTGACGCCCGACCGAATCTTCTTCGGCGAGAAGGACTATCAACAACTGGTCCTGGTTCGCGAGATGGTCCGCGACCTCAACATCGATGTTCAGGTCGTTGGCGTGCCGATCGTGCGCGAGACGGATGGTCTGGCGATGTCGTCGCGCAACCGCTACCTCAACGCCGCGCAACGCGAGCTGGCCGGCATCTTGTCGGCGGCGCTGCTGGCCGGGTCGCACGCCGCTCCTGGTGGCGCGGATGAAGCGCTGCGAGCGGCCGGTTCGGTGCTGTCGGAGGTGCCCGCGATCGACGTGGATTACCTCGAAGTGCGTGACAGCGCGTTGGGGCCCGCCCCGGTCAGCGGCGCGGGACGCTTGCTGGTCGCCGCCCGGCTCGGCAAGACCAGGCTGCTCGACAACGTCGCAATTGAAATCGGAACTACCGTCGGCGCCGACGGGCGAGTGCCCGCCATCGCGGCCGAATCCCTCGAATCACATTGGAGGAATTGATGTTACGAACGATGCTCAAGTCGAAGATCCACCGGGCCACCGTCACGCAGGCCGACCTGCACTACGTCGGCTCGGTGACGATCGACGCCGACTTGATGGACGCGGCCGACCTGCTCGAGGGCGAACAGGTGACCATCGTCGACATCGACAACGGCGCGCGCCTGGTCACGTATGCGATCACCGGTCAGCGTGGCAGCGGCGTGATCGGAATCAACGGCGCTGCCGCGCATCTCGTGCATCCCGGTGACCTGGTGATCCTGATCGCCTACGCCCAGATGGCAGACGCCGAGGCGCGCAGTTACCAGCCGAAGATCGTCTTCGTCGACGCCGAGAACCGGGCGATCGATCTGGGCAACGATCCGGCGTTCGTTCCCGCCGATGCGGGCGAGCTGGTCTCGCCGCGATGAGGCTCGACCCAATGAAGGATGCCTAGTCGTGCTGCTGGCCATCGACGTCCGCAACACGCACACCGTCGTCGGGCTGATCTCGGGCTCCAAGGAGCACGCGAAGGTCGCGCAGCAGTGGCGGATTCGCACCGAACCCGAAATCACCGCGGACGAACTCGCGCTGACCCTCGACGGCCTGATCGGTGACGATTCGGATCAGCTCACCGGCGCGGCCGCGCTGTCCACGGTGCCGTCGGTGCTGCACGAGGTGCGGCTGATGCTCGAACAGTACTGGCCGACGGTGCCGCACGTGCTGATCGAGCCCGGTGTTCGCACCGGCATCCCGCTGCTGGTCGACAACCCGAAGGAAGTCGGGGCAGACCGAATTGTCAACTGCCTCGCGGCTTTTCAGAAGTATGGGACCGCGGCCATCGTGATCGACTTCGGCTCGTCGATCTGCGTGGACGTGGTGTCTGCTAAGGGCGAATTCTTGGGCGGTGCGATCGCGCCGGGCATACAAGTCTCCTCCGACGCCGCTGCGGCGCGCTCGGCCGCCCTGCGGCGGGTCGAGTTGGCCCGTCCTCGTTCGGTGGTCGGTAAGAACACCGTCGAGTGCATGCAGGCCGGTGCCGTGTTCGGCTTCGCCGGCTTGGTGGACGGCCTGGTCGGCCGGATCCGCGACGACGTCGACGGGTTCGCCGGCGACAACGTCACGGTGGTCGCCACCGGTCACACCGCCCCCCTGCTACTGGCCGAGCTGCATTCGGTCGATCATTATGACCAGCACCTGACCCTGCAAGGGCTGCGGCTGGTATTCGAACGCAACCGAGACAGCCAGCGCGGACGGCTCAAGACGGCACGCTGACTGCCCCGACCTGACGCGAAACAGAAGCCAGGGTTACACACGGGCCAGGATCACGACCATGGTTTATGTTTCGCGGCTCTGTCCGGTCACTTGAGACGGTCCGCACTCCTTTAAGCTGGCTGGTCGTGAACGCCGGCGACGCAGATATCCCCGAGCAGTTCCGGATACGCCGGGACAAACGCGCCCGCCTGGCGGCCGAGGGCCGCGACCCTTATCCCGTCGAAGTCGCCCGCACCCACACCCTGGCTCAGATTCGCGCCGCATATCCCGACCTGCCGGCAGATTCGACCACCGGTGACATCGTCGCTGTCGCCGGCCGGGTGGTGTTCGCCCGCAACTCAGGCAAGCTGTGCTTCGCCACACTCCAAGAAGGCGACGGCACCCAACTGCAGGTGATGCTTAGCCTGGCCAGCGTCGGCGAGGAAGCGCTGGAGGAATGGAAAGCCGACGTCGATATCGGCGACATCGTCAGCGTCCACGGAGAGGTGATCAGCTCGCGGCGCGGTGAGCTTTCCGTGCTCGGCGACAGTTGGCAGATGGCGTCCAAGGCGCTGCGACCGCTGCCGGTGGCGCATAAAGACATGAGCGAAGAGTCGCGGGTGCGGCAACGCTACGTTGACCTGATAGTGCGTCCGCAGGCACGCACGGTTGCCCGCCAGCGGATCGCCGTCATTCGCGCGATACGGAACGCGCTGGAGCAACGCGGCTTCCTGGAAGTCGAAACACCGATGCTGCAGACTTTGGCGGGCGGCGCGGCGGCCCGGCCGTTCGTCACGCACTCCAATGCGCTCGACATCGATCTCTACCTGCGGATCGCCCCGGAACTGTTCCTGAAGCGCTGTGTCGTCGGTGGGTTTGACAAGGTGTACGAACTAAATCGGGTGTTCCGAAACGAAGGATCCGATTCCACACATTCTCCTGAATTTTCCATGTTGGAGACCTATCAGGCGTATGGAACCTATGACGATTCCGCTGTTGTAACCCGCGAGCTTATTCAACAGGTCGCTGACGAGGCCATCGGTACTCGACAACTCCCGCTACCCGACGGCAGCGTCTATGACATCGACGGAGAATGGGCGTCGATAGAAATGTATCCGTCACTATCGGCGGCTCTCGGCGAAGAGATCACACCAAACGCCAGTGTCGATCGCTTGCTTGCTATCGCGGCAGGACTCGAAGTCGAAGTGCCTGCCGATCGCGGGTATGGGCACGGTAAGTTGGTCGAGGAACTCTGGGAACACATCGTCGGTGCCGGGCTGACCGCGCCCACGTTTGTCAGGGATTTTCCGGTGGAGACAACCCCTTTGACGCGTCAGCATCGCAGCATCGCCGGTGTTACCGAAAAGTGGGACCTGTATATTCGCGGGTTCGAACTGGCCACCGGATATTCGGAATTGATCGATCCGGTGGTGCAGCGGGAAAGGTTCGCTGAGCAGGCCCGGGCCGCAGCGGCCGGCGACGACGAGGCAATGCTGCTCGACGAGGATTTTCTCGTTGCCCTCGAGCACGCTATGCCGCCGTGCACGGGAACCGGAATGGGCATCGATCGGTTGCTGATGGCTTTGACCGGCCTGTCAATAAGGGAAACAGTCCTATTTCCTATTGTGCGACCGCATAGCAACTGAGTGCTGCTGAGGGTTCGTATTGAATAACCCGTCTGGATATGGCAGATTGTGCGGCGGGGGCGGTCCAAGCACGTGTCTTGTATGGCAAGTGTCTAAGAAGAAAGCATGAGGCTCAGCCAATGGCGAAGAAAGTGACCGTCACCCTTGTCGATGATTTCGACGGCGAAGGTGCCGCCGATGAAACCGTCGAATTCGGCCTCGACGGCGTGACCTATGAGATTGACCTTTCGGCGAAGAATGCGACGAAACTCCGCAACGACCTGAAGCAGTGGGTTGAGGCCTCCCGCCGGGTCGGCGGTCGCAGGCGTGGACGTGCCAGCTCGGGCCGCGGCCGTGGAGCCATTGATCGCGAGCAGAGCGCGGCAATCCGGGACTGGGCCCGTCGCAATGGCCACAACGTGTCGACTCGGGGCCGTATCCCGGCCGACGTCATCGACGCATTCCACGCCGCGACCTAAACCGGAGCGCGGGTAGAACGCGCTTTCGCTGGTGGCGAACTGACCGATCACCAAAGTTGGGCAACGATTGGCAGTTTTCCTGCGTTGCTCTGTTGCAACTGCGTTGTAGCCGGGGTTCTTCGCTATGGGGTTCGGACCGCAAGGTAGGAAGCCCGGCCGGTCGCCCACTACAGTGGAAGGCAGGTACCGCGGTGTCGGCCCCTGTGCCGAGAATGACGAAGTACCGATGGTGAGGGAGAGCAGGTAACCGCCAATGTTCGAACGTTTTACGGACCGTGCCCGCAGGGTGGTCGTCCTGGCGCAAGAAGAGGCCCGGATGCTCAACCACAACTACATCGGCACCGAGCACATCCTGCTGGGCCTTATCCACGAAGGCGAAGGGGTAGCGGCTAAGTCGCTGGAGTCACTGGGCATCTCGCTGGAGGGTGTCCGCAGCCAGGTCGAGGAGATCATCGGGCAGGGCCAGCAGGCTCCGTCCGGTCACATCCCGTTCACCCCGCGCGCCAAGAAGGTTTTGGAGCTGAGCCTGCGCGAGGCGCTGCAGCTCGGCCACAACTACATCGGCACCGAGCACATTCTGCTCGGTCTGATCCGTGAGGGTGAGGGCGTTGCCGCCCAGGTGCTGGTCAAGCTCGGCGCCGAGCTGACCCGGGTGCGCCAGCAGGTGATCCAGCTGCTGAGCGGCTACCAGGGCAAGGAGACCGCGGAGGCCGGTACCGGTGGCCGTGGTGGCGAGTCCGGCAGCCCGTCGACCTCGCTGGTGCTCGACCAGTTCGGCCGCAACCTGACGGCGGCGGCGATGGAAGGCAAGCTCGACCCGGTCATCGGCCGCGAGAAGGAAATCGAGCGGGTCATGCAGGTGCTGTCCCGACGCACCAAGAACAACCCGGTGCTGATCGGTGAGCCCGGCGTCGGTAAGACGGCGGTCGTGGAAGGCCTCGCGCAGGCGATCGTGCACGGCGAGGTTCCCGAGACGCTGAAAGACAAGCAGCTGTACACCCTCGACCTGGGTTCTTTGGTGGCCGGCAGCCGCTACCGCGGTGACTTCGAGGAGCGCCTGAAGAAGGTGCTCAAGGAGATCAACACCCGCGGCGACATCATCCTGTTCATCGACGAGCTGCACACGCTGGTCGGTGCGGGTGCCGCCGAGGGTGCGATCGACGCGGCGTCGATCCTCAAGCCGAAGCTGGCTCGTGGCGAACTGCAGACCATCGGCGCGACCACGCTCGACGAGTACCGCAAGTACATCGAGAAGGACGCCGCGCTGGAGCGCCGGTTCCAGCCGGTGCAGGTCGGCGAGCCGACGGTGGAGCACACCATCGAGATCCTCAAGGGTCTGCGGGACCGCTACGAGGCGCACCACCGGGTGTCGATCACCGACGCGCGCGATCGTGGCCGCGGCCACCCTGGCCGACCGCTACATCAACGACCGGTTCCTGCCGGACAAGGCGATCGACCTGATCGACGAGGCCGGCGCCCGGATGCGGATTCGCCGGATGACCGCTCCGCCAGACCTGCGTGAGTTCGACGAGAAGATCGCCGACGCGCGCCGCGAGAAGGAGTCCGCGATCGATGCGCAGGACTTCGAGAAGGCGGCCAGCCTGCGCGATCGCGAAAAGCAACTGGTCGGCCAGCGTGCCGAGCGGGAAAAGCAATGGCGCTCAGGCGATCTCGACGTCGTCGCCGAGGTCGACGACGAGCAGATCGCCGAGGTGCTGGGCAACTGGACCGGCATCCCGGTGTTCAAGCTCACCGAGGCCGAGACCACCCGGTTGCTGCGCATGGAAGACGAGATGCACAAGCGGATCATCGGCCAGGAGGACGCGGTCAAGGCGGTCTCGAAGGCGATCCGTCGTACCCGCGCCGGGCTGAAGGACCCGAAGCGCCCGTCCGGCTCGTTCATCTTCGCCGGCCCGTCCGGTGTCGGTAAGACCGAGCTGTCCAAGGCGCTGGCCAACTTCTTGTTCGGTGACGACGACGCGCTCATTCAGATCGACATGGGCGAGTTCCACGACCGGTTCACCGCGTCGCGGTTGTTCGGTGCCCCGCCGGGATACGTCGGCTACGAGGAGGGCGGCCAGCTCACCGAGAAGGTGCGGCGCAAGCCGTTCTCGGTGGTGCTGTTCGACGAGATCGAGAAGGCGCACCAGGAGATCTACAACAGCCTGTTGCAGGTGCTCGAGGACGGCCGGCTGACCGACGGGCAGGGTCGCACCGTCGACTTCAAGAACACGGTGCTGATCTTCACCTCCAACCTGGGTACGTCCGACATCAGCAAGGCGGTCGGCCTGGGCTTCACCCAGGGTGGCGGCGAGAACAACTACGAGCGGATGAAGCAGAAGGTCAACGACGAGCTGAAGAAGCACTTCCGCCCCGAGTTCCTCAACCGCATCGACGACATCATCGTCTTCCACCAGCTGACCCGCGAAGAGATCATCGAGATGGTCGATTTGATGATCGGCCGGGTGGGCAAGCAGCTCAAGGCCAAGGACATGGCGATGGAGCTCACCGACAAGGCGAAGGCGCTGCTGGCCAAGCGCGGCTTCGACCCGGTGCTGGGCGCTCGTCCGCTGCGGCGCACCATCCAGCGGGAGATCGAGGACCAGCTGTCCGAGAAGATCCTGTTCGAAGAGGTCGGCCCGGGCCAGATTGTCACGGTCGACGTGGACAACTGGGACGGCGAGGGTAGCGGCGAGGATGCCGTGTTCACCTTCGTCGGAGCCCGCAAGCCGGCCGAATCGTCGGACCTGGCGAACGCCGGCGCTCACGCGGCCGGTGGTCCGCCGCCCGCAGCGCAGTAAAACCAGTCAAACGGATGGGCGGTCACCGATCGGGTGGCCGCCCATTTGTTATGGCGTGGGTATCAGCGCGAAGACCTGCTTGGCGACCTGCAGCATCCAACCGGTGATACTCGGCCCGTGATCGCGAGGCCAGTTCAACTGGAAGCTCACCACCCACGGCTGCCCGCTCCGGTCGACCGCATACCAGCTGAACGTCAGGTCGCCCGGCAGGCCGCCGGCCTTGGCGGCGATATAGGGCCATTGCCCGCGATCCAGGTTGACACCCGGAGAAGCATCCAGGATCTTCTTGACGGGTGCGGCCGCACCCACCGCGCCGGCCTGCAGAGCCACGTGCACCCGACAGATATCTTCAGCGGTGCCATACCATTCCGCGTCGTATTTCGAAGCGGGGACGTGAGCGTGCCACGGGTCCGGTTGATAAGTACGGGAATTCGCTTCTTCGAGCATCGCAGCACGTTCCTGCGCAGTGCTTCGCTGCCATTGCTCGCGGACATCCGGCCGGCCCCAGGCGACCGAAAACAGTTCGTACATAGTCGGGAACGGCGTCATCGCGGCCGGATCGTGGTGGCCGGTGTTGGCCAGCGCGTTGTCGACGGCCTGTGGGCCGACCCTCTCGATCAGCATGTCGGTAGCCATGTTGTCGCTAGTGGCAATCATCTTCTCGGCCGCGGTGCGTACCGAAATATTGGCTCCCACTGGCAAATCCATGCTTGAACCGACGGCCTTGCCCTTGTCGGTCACGGTCAGCTGATCGTCCCAGGAGACAGTGCCGGCCTTGATGGCATCCGCCACGGCATAGAGCACGTACAACTTGAAGATCGACGCCAACGGCAGTGACAAATCGGGATTGGTGCCGGCTATCCGATCGCAGCGGCCGTCGTCGACCTTGGTGACCTGCCATGAGTAGCGGGCCTCGGTCTTGCGCAATACCGCGTCGACGTCACGCCACGACGAGATGGGCGGGGCCAGAGTGGTGAGGTCGAATCCATCCACCAACGTGTCGTCGGCGGTGTGTATCCGAATCTCTTGCTGCGCACCGTAAGACGTCGTCAGCTTCAGGGTGGCCGCGCCCGCTGTGAGGTCGACTCCGCGGAACGTGAATGGCCGGTCCCACCAGAGCTTTTCCATCATGGTCTGTATTTGGCTGGCCATCTTCGGCGCGGCAAGGGTGCCGACTCCGACCGGACCGATCTGCCAGTCAGAGTTCAGCATGTCCAGGGTCTGCTGAGCTCGCAGACCGGCTGGCGTGCTCATATTGATCTGCCGACCGGCGCCCGCGGCGTTAGCGGACGGTGCTGGTGGTGGTGCGCAACCCGGGCTCAGGGCGGCGACCAATACGGCGGCGGAAGTCAGCGCCGCGACGCGGAGTCGGCCCCGGCGCGGACTACGCCGGGTGTCCGGATCCGGCAACGTCTAACACAACCTCGAATTCCAGCAGCGATGCGCCGGTGGCCACCGGGTTGCTCCGCACGCCGGCGTGCGCCTCGATGGCAGGCCCGGTCGCCCATGCCTGGAACGCTTCTTCGGACTCCCACTGCGTCACCACGAAGTACCGGTCTTCGCCCTTGATCGGACGAAGCAGTTGAAAGCCGAGGAAGCCGGGCGAGTTCTCGACCGCGTGCGCGCGGTGGGCGAACCGCTTCTCCAACTCGGGGCCTGCGTCCGCGGGCACCTCGATTGCGTTGATCTTCACCACTGGCATGGCGCAAGGCTACCGTGCCGACCGATGGCGACGATGCGGGCCGCGAGCGGGCCGAGGTGGGGGCACTCCCCCGCAAGCGGGAGGTACCCCCACCCGCTTGCGGGGGAGAGCCGAGCAATCAACCCGGTGGCGACCCAAAGCGCGCAAAGATAGGCGCATGGCTGCTGATCTGCTAACCCACCGCGGTGGGCGAGGCGAACCGGTGGTCTTGGTGCACGGCCTGATGGGCCGTGGCACCACCTGGTCGCGTCAGCTGCCGTGGCTGACTCAGCTGGGTGCCGTCTACACCTACGACGCGCCTTGGCACCGCGGTCGCGATGTCGCCGACCCGTGTCCGATCAGCACCGAACGCTTCGTGGCCGACCTCGGTGACGCCGTGGCCGCGCTGGACGGGCCGGTCCGGTTGGTCGGGCATTCGATGGGCGGGCTGCACTCCTGGTGTTTGGCCGCCGAGCGCCCCGAGCTGGTCTCGGCGCTGGTCGTCGAGGACATGGCGCCGGACTTCCGCGGTCGGACCACCGGTCCGTGGGAGCCGTGGCTCCATAACCTGCCGGTCGAATTCGATTCTGCCGAACAGGTATTCGCAGAATTCGGCGACCTCGCCGGCCAGTACTTCTTGGAGGCATTCGACCGGACCGCGACCGGGTGGCGGCTGCACGGGCACACGTCGAAGTGGATCGAGATCGCGGCCGAGTGGGGCACCCGCGACTACTGGTCGCAATGGCAGGCGGTGCGTTCCCCGGCGCTGCTCGTCGAGGCCGGCAACTCGGTGACTCCCGCTGGCCAGATGCGTTCTATGAACGAAAACGGTTACCGCACAACGTATTTGCATGCACCCGATGCCGGGCATCTGGTTCACGACGAGGCGCCGCAGCTGTATCGGCAGGCGGTGGAATCGTTACTGGCTGCGCGCTAGCCTTCTTCGCCGGCCAACGCGAATCGCCCATCGCTGGTCTTGGCCACCAGCCCGTCGGCAAGCAACGAGTCCAGCGCCCGGTCGCGCTGGATGGTGTTGGTCAGCCATGCGACGTCCAATTGGGCGCGGGTGACCGGGACCTCGCTGCCGCGCAGCACATCCATCAGCCGGCCCCGAACCTGCCGGTCGGTTCCGGCGTAGCCCTGGGGCCGACGAGCCGGACCTTCCGAGGGCGGGAAGCCGGCTGAACGCCATTGACACACGCTGAGCGGGCACAGCCCGCACCGCGGCGTTCGCGCGGTGCACACCGTGGCGCCCAGCTCCATCAGCGCAGCTGAAAACGTATGTGCTGAAGAATCTTTGGGCAGCAGCGCCGACACGTCGGCGTGATCGCGGACGGCGGATGCCGCGGCCGCGTCGGCGCGTCCGTGCACGGCCCGCGCCACCACCCGGCGCACGTTCGTGTCGACCACCGGGACCGCCTGCTGGTAGGCGAAGCACGCCACCGCGCGAGCGGTGTAGCTGCCGACTCCCGGCAGGGTCAACAGAACGTCGACGTCGTCGGGAACGACGTCGCCGTGATCGCGGGCGATGACGGTGGCGCACTCGTGCAGGCGTTTGGCCCGCCGCGGATAGCCGAGTTTGCCCCAGGCCCGCACGATGTCAGCGGCGCTGGCCGCCGCCGTCGCCGATGCCGTGGGCCAGCGCGCCACCCAGTCCCGCCAGATCGGCTCCACCCGCGACACCGGCGTTTGCTGCAACATGAATTCGCTGACCAGAATCTGCCACGGTGTCACCTCGTAGTCGCGCCACGGCAGGTCACGCCGCGACCACTCGTACCAGTCGAGAAGTTCACGCTGCGTTGGGGAGGGCTTCATAGCGTGCTACGGCAGAATGAGCGGCATGCCGAACACCGATCCCGTAACTGCTTGGAAATCACTCAAAGAGGGTAACGAGCGGTTCGTTGCCGGCCAGCCCGAGCACCCAAGCCAGAGTGTGCAGCACCGGGCCAGCCTGGCCAAAGGTCAGAAACCCACTTCCGCGCTGTTCGGCTGTGGCGACAGCCGGGTGGCCGCCGAGCTCATCTTCGATCAGGGCTTGGGGGACATGTTCGTGGTACGGACCGCCGGCCACGTGATGGACTCCGCGGTATTGGGATCACTGGAATTCGCAGTGGGTGCGCTCGGTGTGTCGGTGATCGTGATCCTCGGCCACGACAGCTGCGGTGCGGTCAAGGCGACGCTGGCCGCGCTGGACGACGGCGCGATGCCCGGCGGCTACGTGCGCGACCTGGTCGAGCGGGTGGCGCCGTCCATCTTGCTGGGCCGCCGTGAAGGCCTTACCCGGGCCGACGAGTTCGAGGCACGCCACGTGGTCGAGACCGGCACGCAACTGCTCGAGCGCTCGTCGGCCATCGCCCAAGCGGTCGCCGCCGGAGACCTGGCGATCGTCGGCGCCACCTATCACCTCATGGATGGGCGAGTGGTGCTGCGCAACATCATCGGAGACGTCGGGGACAAGGTCGACGCCTAAGCCCTCAGTCGAATACCGCGGCGTAACGAGGCCGTGGTCGTAGGCGTAGACGATGGCCGCCGCGGCGGGCTCAACCGATTGCCGCCCCATCGCCGTCTTCAGCTAACTGGGCGACACGCCGGGCTTGGTCGGCCAGGTCGACGTGACCTGGCCTTACCGTGTGAATGTGCTGGATCTGGAACCGCGAGGCCCACTGCCGCCAGAGATTTACTGGCGACGCCGGGGATTGGCGGTTGGCGTCGCGGTCGTCGTAATCGCCATCGTCGTCGCGATCATCGTCGCCGTCATGAGCGGAAGTGCCGGCGCCAACACCTCCAACGGCGCAGCCAAGAAGTCAACCCAGGCCGGACAGGGCGCACCAGGAAGCAACCCCGAGGTCAAGACTCCGGTGGAGCCGCCGGCCGGTGAGAACACCGACCAGCCGGCCGAGACGCCGACGGCCGCTGTGCAGCCGCCGCCGGTACTCAAGGAAGGCGACGACTGCCCCGACTCCACGCTCGCCGTCAAGGGTCTGACGAACGCGCCGCAATATGCCATCGGCGACCAGCCGAAGTTCGTCATGGTCGTCACCAACATCGGGCTGGTGGCCTGCAAGCGCGATGTGGGCGCCGCGGTGCTGGCCGCTTACGTCTACTCGCTGGACAACAAGCGGTTGTGGTCGAACTTGGACTGCGCGCCGTCCAACGAAACCCTGGTCAAGACTTTTGCACCCGGCGAACAGGTGACCACGTCCGTTACCTGGACGGGCATGGGGTCGGGCCCGCACTGCCCGCTGCCGCGGCCGGCGATCGGGCCCGGTACCTACAACCTCGTCGTGCAGCTGGGCAATCTTCGCTCGCTGGCGGTTCCGTTCATCATGGCTCCGCCGCTTCCTCCGGGTGCCGCGCCGCCGCCTCTGCCGCCCGGATTGCCCGGCCCGCCCGGACCCGGGCCGCTGCCCGGTCCGCCACCCGTCCCCGGCGGCTGAGCTAGCTGAGCGGATCGCCGATGGTCGATTCGGCCAACTGCGACAGTCCTTCTCGCACGTGGCGGGCCCAGATCTCGCCGATGCCTTCCACGGCTTCCAGGTCGCCCGCGCTGGCCGCCAGCAGGCCCTGCAGCGAGCCGAACTCGCGGACCAGCCGGTCGGCGTGGGCGAACTGTAGCCGTGGGATCTCCGACATCGCCCGGTAGCCGCGCGAACTCACCGCGGAGTCCTGAGCTTCCGCAGTCGACGGGTAGCCGAAAACCCTTGCCATCGTGGTGAAGTCGAGCAACTCGGCGTCAGACATGGCATCCAGCTCGTCGAGCGTGACCGCAACCTCAGCCTTGGACAACGGCTCGGGGTTGGCGTGGTAGTCGCGCACGACCAACTCGCGGGAAGCCTCGTTACCGCCGAGCAGTTCTTCAAGCTGCAGCCGCAGTTGGCGTCCGTCGGTGCCCAGCTCGACGACCTCGTAGTCCAGTTCCACGCCGATTCGGCGGACCAGTTCCAGCCGCTGTACCACCGTCATCACGTCGCGGAGCGTCACGAAGTCTTCGATCTCGGCCCTCGACAGCTGCCTGCTGACCTCGTCGAGCCGTGTCTTGTACCGCTCCAGCGTGGCGAGGGCCTGGTTGGCCCGCGACAAGATGGTGGACGAGTCGGCCAGCACATGGCGCTCACCGCAGTAGTAGACGGTCACGATGCTCATCGAGTGGCTGACCGAGATCACCGGATAGCCAACCTGGCTGGCGGCCCGCTCGGCCGAGCGATGCCGGGTCCCGGATTCGTCGGTGGGTATCGACGGGTCCGGCACCAGTTGCACATTGGCCCGCAGGATCCGGCTGCCGTCGGTGGACAGCACCACCGCGCCGTCCATCTTGCACAGCTCACGCAGCCTGGTCGGCGCGTACCGCACGTCGAGGGAGAAGCCGCCGTCGCAGATCGTTTCGACGCTGTCGTCGTAGCCCAGGACGATCAGTGCGCCGGTCCGGCCGCGCAGGATGCGTTCCAGGCCGTCGCGCAGCGCGGTGCCCGGCGCAAGCCGCGCCACGGCCTCACGCAAGGAGGGCCGCTGTTGCGCCGCTGAGCCGTTCGTCGTCGATTTGCCGCCTGTCATCACCAAGTCATTCTGCTCCGTGGGTGCAGAGTCCGGACGATGTGGTGCTGTGTGGGCCTTGTCGCGGTGCCCGGCGATGTCGAGCACGTGCTCGAGCGCAGCGGCGATGGTGGGCGCCTGCAGCGTCTTCAAGCCCGGCGGCACAGCGTCACAACCCGATGGGATCAGCGCCGTGGTGAACCCCTGCCGGGCCGCTTCGGCCAGCCGCCGTTCCATGCCGCTGACTCGCCGCAGATCACCAGCCAACCCGACCTCACCGATCATCACCGCGGTGGCCGGCAACGGCAGGTTCACGTAAGCCGACGCCAGCGCCACCGCCACCGCCAAATCCGACGACGGATCGGTCAGCCGCATGCCGCCGACGGTGGACAGGTACACGTCGTTGACGGCGATCCTGAGCCGGGCGTGCTTTTCCAGCACCGCGGCGATCATCGCGGCACGCGCATGGTCGATCCCGCTGACGGCGCGGCGCGGTGAATTGCCCGATGGAGTGGCCAGCAGCGCCTGGATTTCGCCGACCAGCGGGCGCTTCCCGTCGAGCGTCACGGTGATCGCCGTTCCGGAAACGGGCTGCGGTCGCTGATCCAGAAAAAGCCCGGACGGGTCGGCGACACCCTCAATCCCGTTGTCCTGCAGCAGAAAACAGCCGACCTCGTCTGCGGCGCCGTAACGGTTCTTCACGCCGCGGACCATGCGCAGCAGCGAGTTCCGGTCGCCTTCGAAATGCAGCACCACGTCGACCAGATGTTCCAGCGAACGGGGGCCGGCAATAGCCCCGTCCTTGGTGACGTGGCCGATGAGAATCAGTGGCACACCAGTGGTTTTCGCCGCGGCGGTCAGCGCGCTGGTCACCGCGCGCACCTGCGTGACACCACCGGCGACGCCGTCGGTCTCGGCGCTGCACATGGTCTGAACCGAGTCGACGACGACCAACGTCGGCTGCACCGCCTCGATATGGCCAAGTACCGCATGCAGATCCGACTCGGCGGCCAGATAAAGCTCGTCGTGGCTGCAACCGGTTCGATCGGCGCGCATCCGGATCTGGCCGCGCGACTCCTCGCCGGACACATACAGCGCGCGTCGCCCGGACGCCGCCCATTGGTGGGCGACCTTGAGTAAGAGCGTCGACTTGCCGACTCCGGGATCGCCTGCGAGCAGCGTGACCGAGCCGGGCACGACGCCCCCACCGAGCACGCGGTCGAGTTCGTCGATCCCGGTTGGGCAGTGCCGGGTGCCGTCAGGCTCGACCGAGCTGATCGGAATGGCGGCCGAGAACGGGCCTGCCGCGGCCCGAGTGCCGCCTCGTACGGCACTGAGCACGGCCACCTCGTCGACCGAGCCCCAGGTGCCGCATTCCAGGCAACGTCCTACCCATTTGGCGGTGACATGGCGGCATTCCGAACAGCGGTACTGCGAACGTGCCTTGGCCACCCGGTGACGGTATCCGGCTGGTGTGACAGATCAGCGGAGGTTAGGCCGGCCCCGGCGATTCGTGGTGCGGCGCGCTTTCCGGCGCTGAAATCGGCACTCCCACGCTGACGCTGCCGGCCTTCTCGAAATTGAAGGTGAAGTCGTAGTTCGGGCCGTTGGTGATCGGCTTGCTCAGTGCGATAGTCGCCTTGACCGAGTCGGCGTTCTCCACGGCGCTGTCGGATTTTTTGCTCTGGCCGTTCTGAGAGCCGACGAACAGCACGCCACTGGCATGCAGGGTGGGGTCACCGGTCACGGTGACTTTGCCGATGTCGGTGGTGATGCCGACCAGCTTGTCAGTGATGTCGGGCGACTGGTTGACCGCGACGAGGACCAGGTCCACCGTGGCGCCCGGGTGCAGGAAGTCACCGGTCTGCAGCGCCTGAATGTGGACATTGCGCAGCGCGACGTTGTTGATCACCGCCTGGCTGCCGTCGACAGCCGATTGCTGCATGGCGGTCTGCGAAACCTGTCCGGCGCTGCAGCCGGCGATCGCGCCGGCGCCGATCACGGCACCGGCTGCCAGCGCGGCGAGCTTTGCCGAGCGACGACTCGAGCGGGATTTCGAGACGCGGTAGTCGAAGCGGTTCACTCAAAGCCTCCTGCTCGGCCCTCGAACGCCACTGCGGTTCGACTATGCACAGTAGTAGGTCGGCGCGGGCCGCGAAACCGCAGGGCACCAGAGTCGGATTAGAGCAGCGCAACACCATCTTTGACACCTCGAACGGCTCACAACTCCAGGCCCCCGGGCGGCGCCGAACGGGTTCTGGATATGTCGGCACCTTGCACGAAACTCTCCGTATGTCAACCCCCTTTGCACATGCCTGATGCCCCTGACCTGCACCGTTGTTCCGCACGTGTTGGCGCGACGTGCTAGCATGGAGTCACGAAAGGGGCTCGAAACTGATGAATTTTGCGGTCGGAGACACCGTTGTCTATCCACACCACGGTGCTGCGTTGATCGAGGCGATTGAAACCCGAACCATCAAAGGGGAACAAAAGGAATATCTCGTCTTGAAGGTGGCGCAGGGCGACCTGACAGTTCGAGTACCCGCTGAGAACGCCGAGTACGTCGGCGTCCGCGACGTGGTCGGCCAAGAGGGCCTCGACAAGGTGTTCCAGGTGCTTCGCGCGCCGCACACCGAAGAGCCGACCAACTGGTCCCGCCGCTACAAGGCCAATCTGGAGAAGCTTGCCTCCGGCGACGTCAACAAGGTTGCCGAGGTCGTGCGCGACCTGTGGCGCCGCGATCAGGAACGCGGCCTGTCCGCCGGCGAGAAGCGCATGCTGGCCAAGGCCCGGCAGATTCTGGTCGGTGAGTTGGCGTTGGCCGAGAGCACCGATGAGGCCAAGGCCGACACCATCCTGGACGAGGTTCTCGCCGCCGCTTCCTGAATTCCCTGAGTCGCAAGGAACGGGGTTGACCGGCACGGTCGCAGTTGTCCCGGCCGCGGGGTCGGGCGAACGGCTGGCCGCCGGCGTTCCCAAGGCTTTCTTTCAGCTCGATGGACGCACTCTGGTTGAACGTGCCGTCGACGGCCTGCTGCATTCGGGCGTCGTCGACCGCGTCGTCGTGGCGGTGCCGCCCGATCGCACCGACCGGGCCAAACTGATCCTCGGCAGCATCGCGACCGTCGTGGCCGGCGGAGCCAATCGCGGTGACTCGGTCGCCCGGGCGCTCGCGGCCGTCGAGCCGATGCAGAAGAACCCGACTTCGTGCTGGTCCACGACGCTGCCCGGGCGCTGACACCGCCCGAGTTGGTGGTGCGGGTCGTCGAAGCGTTGCGGGCCGGCCATCAGGCCGTCGTGCCCGTGCTGCCGCTCTCAGACACCATCAAGGCCGTCGATGCCAACGGCGCGGTCCTGGGGACGCCGGAGCGGGCTGGTCTGCGCGCCGTGCAAACCCCGCAGGGTTTTGCCACCGAACTGTTGCTGCGCGCGTACCAGCAGGCCGGAACGGCCGATTTCACCGACGACGCGTCGCTGGTCGAGCACGTCGGCGGGCAGGTGCAAGTAGTCGACGGCGACCCGCTGGCATTCAAGATCACCACCCGCCTCGACCTGCTGCTGGCCCAGGCGATCGTGAACCAGTGAACGCGCGAGTCGGCGTAGGCACCGATGTGCACGTCATAGAACCTGGTAGGCCGTGCTGGTTGCTTGGCCTGCTGTTTCCCGACGTCGACGGCTGCGCCGGGCACTCCGACGGCGACGTGGCCGTGCACGCGCTGTGCGACGCGCTGCTGTCGGCGGCCGGATTGGGCGATATCGGCGACGTGTTCGGCGTCGACGACCCGCGGTGGGCCGGTGTCAGCGGTATGACGATGCTGCGCCACGTCGCGGATCTGATCGCACAGCAGGGCTATCGCGTCGGCAACGCGGCGGTACAGGTGATCGGCAACCGTCCCAGGGTCGGGCCGCGTCGCGCTGAGGCGCAGACGGCGCTGACCGAAGTGCTGGATGCGCCGGTGTCGGTGTCGGCGACCACCACCGACGGGCTGGGGCTGACCGGGCGTGGCGAGGGCCGGGCGGCAATCGCGACGGCTTTGCTGGTCGCGGTCGACGACACCGCGCGCTAGCCGCCGCAGGGCCGGCTGATGTTTCGCATCGCGGTGATCGTTTCCCTTGCTGGTGGACGCTCGTGCCGCATCCGGCGGGCTTTGTCGACGCAATCGGCTCGGCGACGGTGCAGTGGTCATCGATTACATATCCGGCCCGGTAAGCTGGCACGTCGTGACCGATAGCGCCGACCTGCGGCTACACGACACGGCGACGGGTGCCGTGCGTGAGTTCGTGCCGATGCGGCTCGGGCACGTCTCCATTTATTTGTGCGGCGCCACCGTGCAGGGGCTGCCGCACATCGGCCATGTGCGCAGCGGGGTCGCGTTCGACATCCTGCGCCGCTGGCTCAGCGCGCGGGGCTGCGACGTCGCCTTCATCCGCAACGTCACCGACATCGACGACAAGATCCTCAACAAAGCCGCCGCCGCCGACCGGCCCTGGTGGGAATGGGCGGCGACCTACGAGCGGGCGTTCTCGGCCGCCTACGACGCGCTCGGCGTCCTGCCGCCATCCGCCGAGCCGCGGGCCACCGGTCACATCACCCAGATGGTCGAACTGATCGAGCGGCTGATCGAATCGGGCAACGCCTACGCCGGTTACGGCGACGTCTACTTCGACGTGTTGAGCTACCCCGAGTACGGCCAACTGTCCGGGCATCGGATCGATGACGTGCATCAGGGCGAGGGGGTCGCGACGGGTAAGCGTGATCAGCGGGACTTCACGCTGTGGAAGGGCGCCAAGCCCGGCGAGCCGTCATGGCCCACGCCGTGGGGACGGGGACGCCCCGGCTGGCATCTCGAGTGTTCTGCGATGGCTCGCACCTATCTCGGCCCGGAATTCGATATCCATTGCGGTGGAATGGATTTGGTCTTCCCGCACCACGAGAACGAGATCGCTCAGAGCCGCGCGGCCGGCGACAAGTTCGCCCGCTACTGGCTGCACAACGGCTGGGTCACCATGGGCGGCGAGAAGATGAGCAAGTCGCTGGGCAACGTGCTGTCGATCCCGGCAATGCTGCAGCGCGTCCGCGCCGCCGAGCTCCGGTACTACCTGGGCAGCGCCCACTATCGCTCGATGCTGGAGTTCTCCGAGACGGCGTTGATGGACGCGGTCAACGCCTACGTCGGCATCGAGGAATTCCTGCATCGGGTGCGCACCCGGGTCGGTGCGGTCGAGCCTGGGCAGTGGACGCCGCGGTTCGCCGCCGCTCTCAACGACGACCTCGCGGTACCGACGGCGCTGGCCGAGGTGCACCGTACCCGCGCGGAGGGCAACCGGGCGCTCGATGCAGGTGACCACGACGCCGCACTGGCGCACGCCGCAGAGATCCGGGCGATGATGGGCATTCTCGGCTGCGACCCGCTCGACGAGCGCTGGGAGTCGCGCGACGAGACGTCGGCCGCGCTGGGCGCGGTAGACGTGCTGGTGCGCGCCGAGTTGGAGCGCCGCGAACAGGCCCGCGTGCAGCGCGACTGGAAGCTCGCCGACGAGATCCGGGACCGCCTCAAAGACGCCCATATCGAGGTCACCGACACCGGCGACGGCCCGCAATGGTCACTGGGAACCCACGTCGATGGCCGGTAACTCCCAACGCCGCGGAGCGATTCGCAAAGCCGGCACCAAGAAGGGCCCAACCGTCGGCTCCGGCGGGCAGCGACGCCGCGGGCTGGAGGGCCGCGGAGCTACTCCGCCCGCGGAGATGCGGCCGAACCACCCGGCTGCCAAGCGCGCCAAGGCACAAGCGCGCCGGCCCGCCAGACGCAAAGACGACGGTTTCGAGACCGTACTGGGGCGCAATCCGGTAGTGGAATGCCTGCGCGCCGGGGTTCCGGCGACCGCGCTGTATGTGGCGCTCGGCACCCAGGCCGACGAGCGACTCACCGAATCCGTCACTCTGGCAGCCGATTCCGGCATCGCGATCCTCGAAGTGCCACGCACCGATCTGGACCGGATGACCACCAACGGTTTGCACCAGGGCATCGCGCTGCAGGTGCCGCCGTACAACTATCTGCATCCCGACGATTTACTCAAGACGGCTATCGCCACCCCGCCTGCCCTGCTGGTCGCGCTCGACAACATCTCCGATCCACGAAACCTGGGTGCGATCGTCCGCTCAGTCGCGGCGTTCGGCGGCCACGGCGTGCTCATTCCGGAGCGGCGGTCTGCGTCTGTGACAGCAGTCGCGTGGCGGACCAGTGCCGGCGCGGCAGCCCGGATCCCCGTCGCGCGCGCCACGAATCTCAATCGGACACTGAAGGATTGGGCCGACCGAGGCCTGCAGCTGGTCGGACTCGACGCCGACGGCGACACGATCGTCGACGACGTGGATGGCGGCGGCCCGATCGTGGTGGTGGTCGGATCGGAAGGCAAGGGGTTGTCCCGGCTGGTCCGCCAGAGCTGCGATGCGGTGGTGTCGATCCCGATGTCGGGTCCTGCCGAATCGTTGAATGCCTCGGTGGCCGCCGGGGTCGTGCTGGCTGAAATCGCCCGTCAGCGCCGGAGCTAGACCGCCGTCGCTTCAGACCGCGGTGAAAGATCTTGTCCAGCTCAGGTATCCGGTGAGCAGGAGAACGATCTCGTCTTCGAGCTGTTGTGGATCGACCGGGTCGGGCGACGCGATGAGTCGGTGAACCAGAGATTCGATGGTGGCCACGACCAGGCGGGCGCTGAGCCTGCCACTGGCATGCACCGCCGGGTGTTCATCCAGCAGTTCGGCAGTCGCGTGCACCATGGTCTCTTCCAAGGCATGCAGCCGCGACAGGAACGCCGGCGCGCGGGGAGCTTCCTCGAACAACACCTGATGCAGTCGGGGATTGTCGCGGTGGTTATCGATGGTTGCCCGGACGAAGACGCGCAGAGCGTCATCGAGATGTTCTGGCAGGCCGCCTGACAATCGGTCGCCCAGCAGCTTGGCTCCAGCATCGACATGCGCGTCCATCAGCGCATGCAGGATCGAGTCCTTGTTCGGAAAGTATTGGTACAGCGAGCCGATCGACAACTCGGCGTGCTCAGCGATGCGGTTGGTCGTCCCGGCGGCATAGCCGTACGCGGCGAAAACGTGAGCTGCCGAATCCAGTATCCGCTGCCGGGTCTGCGCCGCCCGATCCTGCTTTGGCTGCTTACGCGGCTGAAATCGATCCGATGGGGCCATGGAGTCCTCCTCGGAGTGAATGCGAGTAGTCAATCCATGCGTGAGCCCGCAGAATTAGCGAACCCTAACACTTCCAGGAGTTACCCATGCGGACCATCTATCTGGAGACGACGCTGCCTACCAGCGCCGATCGCGTATGGCGGGCAATGCAATCGCCGGTCACATTCCTCTACGTATGCAAAGGCCTCTTTGCTGTTCCCGCGCTGTCAGGACGAGCTGAGCCGCTGCGTGCCGGCGAGCGTGGCACCGGATGGCTGTTCGCGTTCCACGTCGTACCCGCGTACCGGCACACCATCGAAGTCATCGACGTCGACGAGCCCACCCAGACGATCCGGACCCATGAGCATGGCGGTGTGCTGCGGGCATGGAACCACACGCTGAAGGTCCAGCCGATCGACGAGGCGACCTGCCGCTATTCCGACACTGTCGACATCGATGCCGGCCGCGTGACCGCTTTCGTTGCGGCACTTGCGGTCGGTATATACCGCTACCGGCAACGACGGTGGCGCAAACTCGTTCGGCTGCATCTGCTGCCGCAGGGTCCGGCCTACGCAAGCTAGGTTGTCACACCGGCCACGTCAGCACCGCGAGATGTTGGAACATGGCGCCCGAGAACGAAGACGCATGCGATATCGCTAGGCGGATGGTGTTGATATCACATGCGCATCCAAAACGGACAAGGCACTATCACCTCCGAGAGTGACTTCAGGGACCGATGCGGCGAAAGAGGTTCAGACGCCCAGCAGCCGCGCCGCGGCCCATAACGCCAGCACGGCGGCGACGAGGGAGGTGGGCACCGTGAACAATCCGAGGCGGGTGTATTCGCCGACGCTGGCGGATACGTCGTATCGACGTAAGACACTGCGCCACAATAGGTTCGACAGCGATCCGACGTAGGTCAGATTCGGGCCGATGTTCACCCCGATCAGCACGGCCAGCACCGCGGCCGGGCCGACCGGCGCCACCAGCGGTACCAGCACCAGTGTTGCGGGCAGGTTGTTGACGATGTTGGCCAGCACCGCCGCCAGCGCCGCGAATCCCAACAGCGCGAGCAGCCCGGACCCGGACGGCAACAGCGCGCCCATCCGGGCGGACACACCGTTGCGCATAACCGCCTGCACGACAACGCCTAACGCGAGCACGAACACCAGAAACGGTACGTTCGCCGCACGCACGACATCCGCCACCGAGGTGTGCCGGCGGGCCAGGCTGCGTACCGCCATCACCGTGGCTCCGGCGAGCGCGGCCCAGGCCGGCGCCACCCCCGCCGCCTCGGCGACCACGAAGCCGATCAGCGTCAGCGCGACGACCACCAACGCGAATACCGGCGTCGGGGGCGCGGGCTCGTCCTGCTGGGGATCGGGTTGCACGCGGAGGTCACGGCGGAAGAACACCCGGAAAACGACGTAGACGGTGCCCACTGCGGCCAGCCACGGCAGCGTCATCAGCAAGGTGAACCTGACGAACGACACGTTTGCGGCGTGAAAGGCAAGCAGGTTGGTCAAATTCGACACCGGCAGCAACAGCGATGCGGCATTGGCCAGGTGCGCAGTGGCATAGGCGTGCGGACGGACCGGCGCCCGCAGTCGCCGAACCGTGGTCAGCACAACCGGGGTCAGCAATACCACCGTCGCGTCGAGGCTCAACGCCGCGGTAATGACGGCGGCGATGACGAACACCTGCCGCAGCAGGCGTCGTGAACCAACGTGTCCGCGCGCCATCGCCGCCCCGGCAGCCTCGAACAAGCCTTCGTCGTCACACATCTTGGCCAGCACCAGCACTGCGCCCAGGAATGCGACGACGTGCGACAGCCGGGCCGCTTCGGTGATCGCATCGTGCATCGAGATCGCGCCGACGGCGATCAGCAGCACCACGGCCGGCACGGCGGCGAACGCCTCCGGCCAGCCCCGTGGACGGGCAACGGCGAACGCGAGGACAGCCGCCAGCGACAGGAGGGCAAGGATGAGCGTCAAACTCAGGCCCACGGGTCTTCGCGTTGCCAGACCGTCGGCATGTCCAGCGCGACACCGTCCTGCTCGGCCAGCCTGCTCAGGACGCGCACCGACACGTCCAGGTCGTCGGCGACATAGGGCAAGGCGCGCAACGGCTTCGACAACGGGCGGAAGAAATCGTCCCAGTGCACCAGGACCACGCGGCGCGCACCCACGGCTCGCACCGTCTCCGTCCAGTAGTCGACGAGATACGACTCCGGCTGCACGCCGAGCTGGCCCACGCCGAGATAGACCACCTCGGCTTGCCGGCCGGTCAGCGAACCCTTCACGAACCCGGCGCTGCCCTGAATCAACAGCCGGCGTCCCGACGACCGGTGATGTACCAACGCCGACCAGGCCTCGCCGCATCGGTAAGCCGCTGCCCTCACCGGCGGCACCACCGGCTGATCGATGGTGCCGGGAAACCGGTCGGGTGGGCTATGGCGCGATTTCACCAGCGTTATGTCGAAGGCGCCCAACCGAATTGGTGTCGCCCGACTCGGCGATCACCAGGCGTTCTGCGGCAAGTCCATGGCCGCGGCCGACATTGGCCGCGGACTCGCCGCCGACCAATTGCGCCCCGGTGCGGTCAGCGACCAGCGCGGAATCCAGCGCGTGGTCGAAATGCGTGTGCACCGGGACGACAGCCGCCAACCTCGTGACGCCGACGCGTGCCAGGCATCCGTCGACCCGGGCCGGCGACGGCGCGACCTTGCCCACGCCGACCCGGCCCAGACCGGGCCGGGAGAAGAAACCGTCGGTCATCACGGCCGAAGTCCCGTCGTCGATCAGCAGCGTCGAGACGCCCAGCCACGTCACCGTCAGCGGAGCATCGGGGCCGGCGACCGGCACGCTGAAGCGGTGCGAGTGCCGCGCGAGATCCGGACGCCCGGGTCGCAGCCGCATCAGCAGAACGCCTTCAACTCGATGCCGTCGGTCTTCAGCCGGTCCGCGACGGCCGATGCGATCTGCACCGCGCCGGGCGAATCACCGTGTACGCACACCGATTCCACCTGCAGTGCGACTGTCGATCCGTCGACCGCGGTCACGGTTCCGCGACGTCACCATGGCCAGCACTCGGTCGGCGATGGCGGCCGGATCATTGCAGCACCGCGCCGGGTTCACGCCGCGACACCAGCTGGCCGTCCGGCCGATAGGCGCGATCGGCGAACGCCTCGGGCACGGTGCGTAGCCCCCGCTGCCGGGCTTCGTCGAAGAAGACCGAGTCGCCCAGGCCCAGCACCGGCAGTCCGGGGTCGACCGTTCGCACCGCCTCTGCGACCGCGGCTGCCTGTTCGCGGTTGGTCACGATCGTGTTGTACAGCGCCCCATGGGGTTTGACGTAGGACACCGCGGAGCCGGCCGCCTGCGCCAGCCCGTGCAAGGCGCCGATCTGATAGACGACGTCGGCCAGCAGATCCTCAGGTGTGACGTCGATGAAGCGCCGGCCGAAGCCGGCCAGGTCGCGATAGCTCACCTGCGCGCCGATGCGCACGCCGCGCTCGGCGGCCAGCCTGCACACCGACAGCAGGCCGGCCGGGTCGCCCGCGTGGAAACCACACGCGACGTTGGCGCTGGTGACGATGCCGAGCATGGCGTCGTCATCTCCGAGCCGCCAGACGCCGAATCCCTCACCCAAGTCGGCGTTGAGGTCGATGCAGGCCACGGTCGTTAGCTTAGGCGTCGGGAAAACCCCGCGACCACACGCTTACCTGCGCAATGCCCGGTAGCCTCACAAAACATGAGCCCCATGCCGCGACGCCGGGCGACCCTGGCATCGCTGGCGGCTGAGCTCAAAGTCTCGCGCACCACGATCTCGAACGCGTACAACCGGCCCGATCAACTCTCGGACGCGTTGCGTGAACGCGTGCTCGCCACGGCCAAACGGTTGGGCTATCCCGGACCTGACCCGGTGGCGCGGTCGCTGCGCACTCGCTGGGCAGGTGCGGTGGGTCTGATGATCACCGAACCCCTCACCTATTCCTTCAGCGATCCCGCCGCGCTGGATTTCGTTGCAGGACTTGCGGAATCGTGCGAAGAGTTCGGCCAGGGGCTGCTGCTGGTGGCGGTTGGCCCGAACCGTGATGTCGCCGAGGGAACGGCGTCCGTGCTTGCCGCGGGCGTGGACGGGTTCGTGGTGTACTCGGCGGCCGGCGACGATCCCTATCTGCAGGTGGTGTTACAACGGCGGCTGCCGCTGGTGGTCGTCGACCAACCCAAAGACGTGCCCGGCGCATCGCAGGTGGGCATCGATGACCGGGCGGCGATGCGCACGATGGCCGATTACGTGCTCGGTTTGGGGCATCGCGAGATCGGGCTGCTGACCATGCGGCTGCTGCGGGACCGTCACCAAGGGTTGGCCGACCCCAGTCGTCTGCGGGCATCCACGTTTCACGTGCAGAGCGAGCGCATCCGCGGTGTCCGCGAGGCGATGGCCGCCGCCGGCCTCGACCCGGATTCGCTGACCGTCGTCGAAAGCCACGAGCACACGGCGACATCCGGTGGCGTCGCGGCCGAGATCGCGCTGCGGGCCAATCCGCGGATCACCGCGCTGATGTGCACCGCCGACGTGCTGGCCATCTCGGCGATGGATTATCTGCGCGCACACGGAAAATACGCGCCCGGCCAGATGACCGTGACCGGTTTCGACGGTGTACCCGAGGCGATGAGCCGCGGTTTGACCACGGTCGCGCAACCGAGTCTGGAGAAGGGCCGCCGCGCGGGTCAGCTCCTGCATAAGGGCGATATCAATCCGACGACCGAGGTGCTGGACACCGAGCTGATCCGCGGACGTACCGCCGGGCCGCCGTCCTAAAGGGTCGGCTCGACCCCGAAATCACACCGTGGCGGTGTCCCCGTTGCCGATCAGCAGTCGCACTGCCAGATCCAGCCGCTTGCTGACGTCAGTGGCCGACGCCCGTCGGGTCAGCCACGCCAGCAGATTCGACAGCCACACATCGGAGATCACCCGCGAGATGTGGTACTGGTCTTCGCTCGGTTCGCCGTCGCTCATCGCGCGGGCGAACATCGAGTCGATCAGCTTCTCGACGTGATCGACCTCGCTGGCCGCCGACGCGTCGGCGAAGACGTAAGCACGGGTCATGGCCTCGGTGAGCAGCGGATTGCGCTGCATCGCGCGGTTGAGCTTGCTCACCATGAAGTTCAGTCGCTGATACGGCGTTCCGCCGCTCAGCGCGGAGCGGTCGGTTTTGGCGTCGATGCGTTCGAACTCGCGACCCAGCGCGGACACCAGCAGATGCACCTTCGACGGGAAATACCGGTACAGCGTCCCCACGGCGACGTCCGCGCGGTCGGCGACCGCACGCATCTGAACAGCTTCGTAGCCGCCCTTGGAGGCGATGGCCATCGTCGCGTCCAGAATCCGCTTGCGACGTTCCCGCTGTGCTTCGGAGCCGAGTTCCGACTCGGCCAGTACCGCCACGTTCATCACCTCACGAGGTTGCGCAGGGGCCGAACTCGAGGGTTGCCCCGAGTTGGTGTGTGCTGGCCCCGAACGAAGGGGTCATCTGACGGACAGCTCCTTTTCTTGCGTCCTCGCTCGAAACGATACGCATGCCGAGCGCGAATCTCCCACCTCCGTGCCGCCGGGACACCGGGATGTCCTGCTGCGATGGCATTCGACTTGACGATCGAACACTGGCACTATTAGAACACGTTCTAGTGCTGTGCGTTGCGTCTCGGCAGCGCCTTTTCCGGTCGATCGAGGAGTTCAGGTGGCCACGACCATCACCGACGAACAGTTTGCGGCGCGGGAGCTGGTGCGCGACTGGGCGGCCGGGTCCGGGGCGACGGCGGCGGTCCGGGATATCGAGCAGGGTGAGCCGAAAGCCTGGCAGCCGGTCTTCGCTCGCCTGGCCGAGCTGGGCTTGTTCGGCGTCGCGGTCCCCGAGGAGTGCGGCGGGGCCGGCGGCAGCATCGAGGACCTGTCCGCGATGGTCGAAGAGGCCGCCAGGGCCCTGGTGCCGGGCCCGGTGGCGACCACCGCGCTGGCCACACTGGTGGTGTCCGACCCGCAGCTGCGCGAGGCTCTCGCCGCGGGGGAGCGCACCGCCGGAGTCGCACTACGCAGTGATGTGGAATTCGACGCGACGACTTCGCGGGCCTCGGGCACCGTGCCGTTCGTGCTCGGCGGCGTCGCCGATGGTCTGCTGTTGGTGCCGGCCGGCGACAGGTGGCTGCTCGTCGACGCAACGGCCGAGGGCGTGGCCGTCGAGCCGCTGCAGGCCAGCGACTTCTCCCGGCCGCTGGCTCGTGCCGTGCTCACCTCTGCGCCGGCCAGCGTGCTGGACGCCCCCGCCGACTGGGTGACGGACCTGACAGCCACCGTGCTGTCCGCCGAAGCCGCGGGGATCACCCGGTGGACGCTGGATACCGCCGTCGCCTACGCCAAGGTGCGCGAGCAGTTCGGCAAACCGATCGGCAGCTTCCAGGCGATCAAGCACCTGTGCGCCGAGATGCTGTGCCGCACAGAGCAGGTGGCGGTGGCCGCCGCCGATGCCGCCCGCGCCGCGAACGACGGTGATCATCGCCAGCTGTCCATCGCCGCGGCCATCGCCGCGGGCATCGGGATCGACGCCGCCAAGGCCAACGCCAAGGACTGCATTCAGGTGCTCGGCGGCATCGGAATCACCTGGGAGCACGACGCGCATCTCTATCTGCGCCGGGCCTACGGGATCGGGCAGTTCCTCGGCGGGCCTGCACGCTGGCTGCGCCGAACTGCCGAGCTGACCTCGGCCGGCGTACGCCGCGACCTCAGCATCGACCTGAGCGATGTCGCCGACCTGCGCCCCGAGATCGCCGACGCGGTCGCGGGAGTCGCCTCGCTGCCCGACGACAAGCGCCAGGCGAAGCTGGCCGAGGCGGGGCTGTTGGCGCCGCACTGGCCCGCGCCGTACGGGCGCGGCGCCGGCCCGGCCGAGCAGCTGCTGATCGATCAGGAGATGTCGTCGGCGGGGGTGATCCGGCCTGACCTGGTGATCGGCTGGTGGGCGGCACCGACCATCCTCGAGCACGGCACACCTGAGCAAGTGGAGCGTTTCGTCCCGGGCACCCTGAGCGGCGACATCTTCTGGTGTCAACTGTTTTCCGAGCCGGAAGCCGGATCGGACCTGGCATCGCTGCGCACCAAAGCGGTGCGGGTCGACGGCGGATGGGAGCTGACCGGACAGAAGGTCTGGACGTCGTCAGCGCACAAAGCGCAGTGGGGTGTCTGCCTGGCCCGCACCGACCCCGAGGCTCCGAAACACAAAGGGATCACCTACTTCCTGATCGACATGAGTTCGCCCGGCATCCTGATCCGGCCGCTGCGCGAAATCACCGGCGACGCGTTGTTCAACGAGGTATTCCTCGACGGCGTGTTCGTTCCCGACGAGATGGTGGTCGGCACGGTCAACGACGGCTGGCGGCTGGCCCGCACCACGCTGGCCAACGAGCGGATCGCGATGGCCGCAGGTACCGCGCTCGGCAATCCGATGGAAGAGCTACTGGCCGAGGCGGCCAAGGCGAATCTCGATGTCGCGCAACAGGATCAGTTGGCGCGGTTGATCATCACCGCGCAGGTCGGCTCGCTGCTCGACCAGCGCATCGCTCAGCTCGCGGTGGGCGGCCAAGACCCCGGCGCGCAATCCAGCGTGCGCAAACTCATTGGCGTGCGATACCGGCAGGCGCTGGCCGAATTCCGGATGGATCTCAGCGAGGGATCCGGCATCGCCTTCGACAAGCAAGTCAAGGATTTCCTCAACACCCGCTGCCTGACGATCGCCGGCGGCACCGAGCAGATCCTGCTGACGCTGGCCGGCGAACGGCTTCTCGGGCTGCCGCGCTGAAGAACTTCTCCGACCGTCGCGTCCGGCGTGGAGCGAAACTGAGCCGCTGCGTCCTCAGTGCGGCTGCCTGAACGAGTAGTCATCCGATCACCCTCAGCGTCTGATCGAGCTGTAGACCGGGCCCGCGACGAGCGGATTACCAAACGTGATCGAAGATCTCAGTCGCCGCTCACAATGTCGTCCTGATCGGCGCGGGCGTCGACGCGATCTGCGCCAGCACCTGAATGTTCCTGACGACGTCGTGGCTTTCCTTTTCGGCGATCTCGCGAATCGTTGCCTGGATCACGCCGATGATGCCGGGCGGGTGGTAGATCAGATCTGCCTGGGCCGCCACCTGCCGATCGCGCGCCCAGATAGTCAAAGGTCGGGTGAATCCCGGTACCACTGCGAGCAAGATCGCGAACCGCCATGCGCTGTCACGCATAGCAGCGACCGCTTGGTTGATCACGAAAATCTCGTTGTCGGCCAGTATCTGGTACAGCTCGCCCAGTTCTGGAGATAGTTGATTGATGTCATCGACCACACCGTTGACCTGGCTTGCCAAAACGGCATTAAGAGTGTTGAAGTCGTCGTGCAATGTCGGCAGTTTCATTGCCGGAGCGATGTTCTGGGCCGTGATCCCAAGATCCAGCTCGATATGGGCATTCACGCCGCCCAGCATGTGCTGCAAGATGATCAGGTCAGCACGATCGGCGGCATCGAAAGTTTTTTGCCATGACCGTGTCGGCCGCGGGAATTGTTTCGGGTGAAAGTAACCGTTCAGCGCGTCGAAGTAACGGTCTGCGAATGAAGCATCGAACCGGTC
>CAVRRV010000012.1:0-163215 GCA_963723615.1 uncultured Actinomycetota bacterium
TTGCGACTGCCGCCTTGGCTCCGGCCATTCCACTATGAAGCGTTGATCTGGCCGGGCCAAGAGTGTCCGGGACGAGATACCCCTGCTGCGGGAGGGAGAACTGCCCGATGTGGTGACGCGGTCGCGGCGGCGGTCGGTAACACTCGCAGCACAGGGGTCTGCTCAGCCGACCCCCGGCACCGGATTGTCGCGTCCGCTGGTCGGTGCCGCCGTCTTAGCACCGGCCGAACGCCACAGAAAAGAAAAGGGGCAGCAGATGCAGATCTCAGCCGCGGTGGTGCAGGAAGTGGGCGCACCGTTCGCCCTCACCGAGGTCGAACTTCAAGAGCCGGCGCCCGACGAAGTGGTGGTGGAGATCGCCGGAGCCGGCATTTGCCACACCGACATCGCTGTCCAGCACGGGCACCTGCCGTTCCCGCTGCCCGGAGTCCTGGGCCATGAGGGCAGCGGAACCGTTGTGGAGGTCGGCGCCGACGTGACGTCGATCGCGGTTGGTGATGACGTCGCGATCAGCTTCAACAGCTGCGGCGCGTGCCCCACTTGCTCGAAGGACCAACCGGCGTACTGCCATAACTTCCTCGAATACAACTTTGGCGGGGTGCGCTCCGACGGGTCGTCCGGGCTAGCCTCTGCCGGAACCAAATTGGGGGCCAACTTCTTCGGCCAGTCGTCACTGGCGACGCACGCACTGGCTCACGAACGCAATGTGGTCAAGCTCCCGCCGGGAGCTCCGGTCGAGCTCGTCGGCCCGCTTGGCTGCGGCATCCAGACCGGGGCTGGCGCAGTGTTCAACTCACTCGATGTACAGCCCGGAACGACCGTGATCGTCGCCGGGGCAGGAGCAGTGGGTCTGTCCGCCGTAATGGCTGCTGTGGTGCGCGACGCCGCCACGATCATCGCCGTCGACCTCCACCAGAGCAGGCGGGCGCTCGCCACCGAGCTCGGCGCCACCCACGCCGTCGACCCGCAGACCGGGCCGCTGGCAGATCAGATCCGTGAGATCGCACCAGCGGGCGCCGATTACGCCGTGGAGACCACTGCGGTGACACCGGTCGTCGAACAGCTGCTTGCCTCCCTTGGGGTGAGAGGCATGCTCGGGTTGATCGGTGTGCCTGCCGACCCGCAGGCCGTATTTTCGGTCGGGCTATTCCAGCCGCCCCTGCTCGGGCTCACCATTCGGGGCATCGTTGAAGGCGACGCCGACCCGCAGACATTCATCCCCTACCTGCTCGATCTGCATCGTCAGGGCAAGTTTCCGTTCGACAAGCTGATCACCACGATGCCGCTGGCCCAGATCAACCAAGCGGTCGAGGCCCAGCACCGCGGCGAGGTCCTCAAGGCCGTGCTGACACCCTGACCTGTGACAACATCCATGACGAACAACCGGCGGCGACGGACAACCACCGTGGCCACGGCGCTGCTGGCCGGCAGCGCCGTTGCCGCGGCGGCTACGCTCGCCCGGCGCGAGCGCAACAGGACGCGTGCCGTATTCCCGGTACTTGAGCTGACCCCCAGCAACCGCGCCGGAACCGGAACGCCCCTGCTGTTGCTGCATGGCATCGGCGCCATCTGGCGGGTCTGGTCGCCGGTCCTGCCGTATCTCGAGCCCCACCACGACGTCATCGTGCCGACCCTGGCGGGCCACGGCGGTGGGCCGCCACTGGATCCGCAGACTGCGCCGTCGATTCAGGCCTTGACTGATGCCGTCGAGGACGAGCTCGACCGACTGGGCCTTCAGCAAGTGCACATCGCCGGCAACTCCCTCGGCGGGAGAATCGGAATCGAGCTCGCGCGCCGCGGCCGGGCGCGATCCCTGGTGTTGTTCAGCCCGCCGGGGGCCTGGCGGTCACAGCGCAGCATCGAGTTACGGGCAACCGGGGTACGGCTCTCCCTCGGCGCGCTCGGTCGCTACGCGTCGCGCGCCGACGCCATCGCCGCCAACGGCTTGCTGCGCTGGTCTCTGTTGGCCGGGCAGGTCGCCCACCCCAACCGCGTCCCACCCGAGGCGTTGGCGGCCTTCATCCGAGCCGGCAGTTTGGCGCCGGTAGTCGCACCAGTGCTCCGGGAATTCCCGCTTCGCCAGGTGCAACCCCTTCCTGCCGTTCGGGACTACCCCGTCCGCCTGGTCTGGGCCGACCGGGACCGAGTGTTGCCATTCGAAGGTTTCGGTGCACCGATGCTCGAACGGCTACCCGGGGCGGAGCTGATCCGCCTTCACGGCGTGGGGCACGTCCCAATGTCCGACGACCCGATCACCGTCGCGAAACTGATCCTCGAAGTAACGCGTGCCGTGGACAACGCGGCAGTGTCAAACTAAGTGGGCGACCGAAATGACTAGCAGCGACGGCGACGCGCTTGCCTCATGGGGCGGAGGGCAAGACCTCAGCGCGTGGGAAGCATTAATGTGGCGCACCGGTGGCGACCACCGCACCCGCTCGACGGGGGTGATGATCGAGCTGCTCGACACCGAGCCGGACTGGGATCGACTGGTGGCCGCCCATAATCGATTTACCCAGCGGGTGCCGAGGTTGCGGGAAAGGGTCGTCGAGCCGGTGGTGCCCCTGGTTGCACCGGCGTGGTCTCCAGACCCGCATTTCGACTTGGAGTACCACCTGCAACGGGTGCGGCTGCCGGGTGACGGGTCGATGACCGAACTGCACGACCTGGCGGCACAGTTCGCCGCCCGCCCGCTCGATCCCGAACGTCCCCCGTGGGAGGCCCTGCTCGTGCTCGGCGTCAACGGAGCTCGGGCCGCCTACCTGTTCAAACCGCATCACAGCCTGAGTGATGGGATCGGTCTGCTCCAACTGCTCGATTTGGCCCACGGGCAGAGCCGGGAGCCCGGACCCGCCGACGATAGACCGGTACCCAAGCCTCGACGGACGGAGTCACCGGAGGGGCTGCTGATAAACCGGTTGGCCGGCAAGGTCGTCAGTGCACCCGGGAGTGCGTTGCGCGAAGCTTTCCACGTCGCCGGCCAGTTCGCCGGCGACCCCATCGGAACGGCGACCGACGCCGTTAAATTCGCGATGTCGCTGCGGCGCGTGCTCAGACCGCCGGACACACCCCACTCTCCCGCGCTGACCGGCGCCGGATCCGGTTATCGGCTGGACACCTTCGACGTGCCGTTCGACGACCTGAAAGCAGCAGGGCGGGTTGCCGGAGGTTCGGTCAACGACGCGTTCCTGGCCGCTCTGCTCGGTGGGGTCCGGCGCTACCACGAAAAGCTCTCTCTCACCGTCGATTCCATGCCGGTAGCGATACCGGTCAGCCTTCGCACTGATGCCGACCCGATGGGTGCCAACAAGTTCGCAGGCGCACGGTTTGTGGCACCGGTCGGCGAACCGGATCCCGCGACCCGCATCGCGGCGATCCACGACTTCATTGTGGACGCGCGAATGGAGCCCGCGCTCGGATTCCTCGACCTCATCGCACCGGTGCTGAGCCGCCTGCCGGGGATTGTGCTGACCCGCATCGCCGGCGAGATGACCGGCCTGTCTGACCTGCAGGCCTCCAACCTTGGGGCGATCGGTCGTCCGCTGTATCTGGCGGGTGCACGGGTGACGCGCATCTACCCGATTGGTCCCCGACCCGGCATCCCGGCCATGGTGGCGATGCTGACGTACGACGGAACCTGTTGCATCGCCGTCAACTTCGATCCCGAAGCCATCGCCGACGCCGCGGCGTTCTCGACTTGCCTGCGTGAAGGCTTCGACGAGGTGATTTCTCTCGCGGGGACCTCCCGAAGCGAGCAGCAGGTCCAGCCGGATGAAAAAGATCAACCACCGCAGGCGGAAGGACAGAGTCATGAAATTTGATGACGTCGTCGCAATCCTCGACAAGGCGGTCGGCGGGCCGGACGCCGACGTAGCCTCTCACGGCCCCTTCTGGCGGGGTGTCACGCGGGACCGATTCGTCGAAATGAAAGTCGGCGGGCGGAAACTCGTGACCCTCGGTGATGGCGCGAACTCAAACCTGGTGTTGTCGTTGAAAGGCGAAGCACCATTTGGTTCCGATCTGGACGATCCTCCCGTGGGCGCCGTGACGCCCGCCATGCCCGCGTACCTCGATCCCGTGCCGCCGGAGGAAATCAGCGCTATCGAGCAATGGATAAACGACGGCTGCCCGGCGGACTGAGCGGCTGTGAACTATCTCTTCGAATGCCGACCGGGACCCGATTACCCCCAACGCGGGAGCGATGACCCCCCGTCATGGTGACGCACAAAGAAGCCTCTCGCGATGAGACTTGAGTCACCAGGACCTCGCCCACGACGCCTCGTGGACGAGGGCTGTAGGGCACCCAAGACCACAGAAAGAGGACGTCCATGACGACCGCTCAGCAAGCCGAACCGGCAGTTCTTCCCGAAAAAATCGCCCGACAGCTCGTGCTCCCCGAGGGCCACGCCGACCTCAGCGCGCTGTATGACGCTTACAAATGGATGCGCAACAACATGCCGGTGGCGAAGGCCGTCATCGAGGGCTACGACCCGATCTGGCTGGTCACCAAGCACGCCGACATCCAGGAGGTCGAGAGCTCTGTCGGAAGTCTTTGCCGCCGGCGGCGGCACCGAGAACCCCGGCTCGCACAACCCGATCCTGCAGAACACCGCCGGTGACGAGTTCACCAAGCAACTCCTCGGCGGCAGCCTGCGCATCCTCGACGCCCTCCCCTACATAGACCCGCCCGAGCACACCCATGCCAAGAACATGGCTTTCAACTATTTCAAGCCACCGTCGGTCAGAAAATTGGAAGACCAGATCCGCGAACTCGCCAGGGAGTCCATCGATCATCTCAAGAAGCTTTCGGCCCGCGGAGAAATCGACCTCGTCGACGACTGGGCGCTGGGCTTCCCGCTGCACGTGATAATGACGCTGCTGGGGGTGCCGCCCGAGGACGAGCCGCGGATGATGGCGCTCACCCAGGAGTTCTTCGGCACCGCCGATCCGGAGCATCAGCGCGAAGACGTCGAGGCGCTGAGCCCGGAGGCGATGGCCCAACAGTTCGCCGCCACCATCCAGGACTACTTCGCCTACTTCGACACCTTGGCCGAAGACCGCCGCGCCAATCCCCGCGACGACCTGGCCACGGTGGTCGCCTGCGCCAAGCTGCCCGACGGAGAGTACTGGCCCAAGTCCTTCGTCTACGGCTGGTACACGGCCATCTTCACCGCCGGTCACGACACCACCTCAGCAACCCTGGCCGGCACACTCAAGGCTCTGGCCGAACACCCCGACGTGCTGGCGCGGGTCAAAGCGGACCCGAGTTTGGTGCCCGACCTCATCCAGGAGGGTTTGCGGTACGTGGCACCGGTCAAACACTTCATGCGCGTCGCGCTGAAGGACTACACGTTGCGCGGACAGACCATCAAGGCCGGTGACCGGGTGATGCCGCTGTTCCAGTCGGGCTGCCGCGACGAGGAGGTTTTTGACCACCCCGACGAATTCGACATCGACCGCAAGCCCAACAACCACCTCGCGTTCGGCTTCGGTGCGCACACCTGCGTCGGCCAGCACCTGGCCAAGCAAGAGTTGAAGGTGATGTTCGAAGAACTGCTGCCCCGACTGGAGTCGATCGAGATTCTCGGACCCGGCAGTGTGACGCAGACCAACTTCGTCGGCGGCCTGAAACACTTGCCCGCCAAGCTCACGATCTCCTGAATCGGCCGGAATCACCATGACCACAATCGATTACCCACAGCTCTACATCGGCGGCACGTGGACGGCGCCCGCCGGCCATGACACCATCGGCGTCCATTCCCCCGCTACAGAGGAGCGCATCGGTTCGGTGCCCAGGGGCACCGAAGCCGATATCGACGCCGCTGTCGCAGCGGCCAGGACGGCGTTCGACGCTCCCGACGGGTGGGCGACCTGGGATCCGAAGGAGCGTGCCGACGTCCTCGAACGGTTCGCAGTGGAACTGGAAGCTCGTGGCGCCGAAACAGCGCGACGCGTGTCAATGCAGAACGGGATGCCGATCTGGCTCGCCCAGCAGTTCGAGGCCGGCTTTCCGCCGTTGCTGGTGCGCTACTACAGCGACTTGATGACCAGTGCACCAGTGGAGGAATCGCGTCCAGGCATGCTCGGCGGCACATCGCTGGTGTCCAAGCAGCCCATCGGCGTCGTCGGCGCGATCGTGCCCTGGAACGTCCCACAGGGGATTGCCTTCCTGAAACTCGCACCTGCGTTGGCGGCCGGCTGCTCCGTGGTGCTCAAACCGGCCGAGGAAACCGTGCTCGACGCATTCCTCATGGCCGAGGCCGCGGCCGCAGCGGGCCTACCCGACGGTGTCATCAACGTCGTTCCAGGCGGCCGTGAAGTAGGCGCTTACCTCGTCGAGCACCCTGGGGTCGACAAGGTCTCGTTCACCGGCTCCACCGGCGCAGGCCGCTGGATCGCCGAAGCCTGTGGGCGACTGCTGCGGCCGGTGACCCTCGAACTCGGCGGCAAATCTGCGGCAATCGTCCTCGACGACGCCGACCTGTCCGCCTCCATCGAGCAGTTCTTCGGAGTCACCCTGCTCAACAACGGTCAAATTTGTTGGCTCAACACCCGGGTGCTGGCTCCACGTAGCCGATACAACGAAATCGTGGACACCATCACCGATTTGGCGCGCTCGCTGAAGGTGGGCGATCCTCTCGATCCCGAGACCAAGGTCGGTCCGCTGGTGTCGAAGCGGCAGCGTGAGCGCGTCGAAGGCTACATCGCGAAAGGCAAGAGTGAAGGCGCCCGAATGACCGCGGGCGGTTCACGGCCAGCAGGTTTCGACCGAGGCTGGTTCCTGGAGCCCACGATCTTCGCCGATTTGGACAACAACGCGACGGTGTCACGCGAAGAGATCTTCGGCCCGGTGCTGGCGCTGATCCCTTACTCCGACGAACAGGAAGCCGTGGCGATTGCCAACGACAGTGTCTACGGTCTGGGCGGAAGCGTGTGGTCATCAGATCTCGAACGAGCGGCCAATATCGCCCGCCGCGTTCGCTCAGGGACAGTCGGGGTCAACCACTACGTCAACGATCCCGTCGCTCCGTTCGGCGGCATCAAACAAAGCGGAATGGGTCGCGAACTTGGCCCGGAAGGCCTGCACGCGTTCCAGACCTACAAAACCATCTATCTGCCGCCCACTCCGGATGCCGGTCAACCACCGGCCACGCCGCTGTAATTCGACTGGCGCCGAACTAATTTCGTGCCACGATCGGAGCAAGAAACCATGTCTGCGCCCGTCGTTACCACGCCTAGTGCCAACGTACATGAATTCACAACCGAGCTGATCGTTCGACACCGTAGGACACCAGCCGAAGGCGTGGTGGTGCTTGACCTGGCGCATCCGGAAAACGAAGACCTGCCACGTTGGGAACCGGGAGCCCATATCGACTTGATGCTCGACGATGGCATGACGCGCCAATACTCGCTGTGCGGCGACCCGCGCGATTCTGGGGTTTGGCGTGTCGGCGTCTTGCTTGATCCCAACACTCGCGGCGGTTCGCACTACGTTCACGAGAACCTCAACGAGGGGGCAACGGTGCGCGTACGCGGCCCCCGCAACCATTTTCCGCTCGTCGACGCCCCGCACTACCGGTTCATTGCGGGCGGTATCGGCATCACCCCGATCTTCGCGATGCTCGAAGCCGTGCAGCGAGCAGGCGGCGACTGGACACTGCTTTATGGTGGCCGGACCAGGGCATCAATGGCTTTCGCGGAGGACCTCGCCGAGCGCTACCCCGAACGTGTGACGGTGTGGCCGCAGGACGAACGCGGTCTATTGGACCTGGAATCACTCTTCAAGGACCCCGAGGACAACACGTTGGTGTACTGCTGTGGGCCCGAAGCACTGCTCGGCGCAGTCGAGCAGCACAGCGCCCATTGGCCATCGGGGATACTCCATATCGAGCGGTTCGCTGCCAAGGCGACTACGGCAGACGACGCAGCTGAAGCCCTCGAACAGTTTGAGGTGGTGTGCCAGCGTTCGGGGGTTTCCTTCGAGATAACCTCAGACCAATCAATCCTGGAAGTCCTTGAGGAAGTAGGCATCCCCATCCTGGGCAGCTGCTATGAAGGGGTCTGCGGAACCTGCGAGGCAAAGGTGCTGGAGGGAACCCCAGTTCACCGCGACTCGGTGCTCTCCGATGCGGAGAAAGCTGCCGGCGAAGTGATGTTGCCCTGTGTATCGCGCTCTCGCACCGAAAGGCTGGTGCTGGACCTGTGAAAACCAACTACCCGAAGAAGTGTTGGTATGTCGCGGCAACCTGCGACGAGATCACCGAGTCGCCACTGGGGCGCCGCCTACTCGGCAAGGATGTCGTCCTATGGCGCGGCGCTAGCGGCGGCGTCACCGCATTCGAAAACCGCTGCGCGCACCGGGCTTTCCCGCTGTCTCACAGTACGGTCGACGGAGATCGGCTGGTCTGCGGTTACCACGGATGTACCTACGATACCGACGGCAACTGCGTATATACCCCCACCCAGCCCCAAGTCCCGACGGGGATGAGGGTGCCCGTGTTTCCCCTCCTCGAGGAGCCACCATTTGTCTGGATCTGGCTGGGGCCACCGGCCGCTGCCGCGGGCAGCCAACCGCCAAACATAGTGTGGGTCAATGACCCAGCGTGGTCGACATTCGCGAGTGCCTGGCAGGTAAACGCCAACTACATGATGATCCACGAACACTACCTGGACTTCAGCTACGCTCCGATCCTGCATAGGCGTGACGTGCCTTTGGAAATCGCGAGCATGCCGGCATTTAACGACGTCGAAGTCACCGAAACCACCGTGTCTTACACGCGGCTCCTGCCGGACGCTCAGCTCACAGACTGGGAGGCCGATGCCACCGGACTCGACCGCGGGCTCACGTATAAACGTCGCGAGGGTGGCACCTTCGTCTCGCCGGCGGTGCACCGCCAGTATTGGGAGATCACAGCTGCGAATGGCGAGCTCTACACCACCACCCGAACCCACGCCATCACGCCCGAGACGGAAGCGTCGACTCACGTGTTCATGCAGGCATCGCGCAATTACAGACTCAATGAAAATGCGGTAACCGAACGTCTGGCGTCGTTCCTGGCCGAGGTCGCCCAACGTGACATCGCCATACTGGATATGGCGTCCAATCACTCGGGCTACGACGGATGGCGGGGCGGAGTGGAGTTCCAGGCGGATGCCGCCGCCTTGCGGGCGCGGCGCATCGTTGGGGTGATGTTGGCGAAAGAAGCGGGCCAATCCGCGATCCGTCCCGGTCTCGCGCCCAGCAGTAGGCGAGACTCGCTCAGCCCCCGTCAACCCATCAGGGGTTCAGGAATCCACGGTTGAGGGGGCGGCGGTAATCGCCGGCGCTGGGTGTTAAGGCGCAGTCGATTCTGTCTCGCCGCTGACCGCGGATAGCAGGTCGTCAGTCTGACCTGTCACTGAAAGCACTGTCTGCCAAAGGTAGCCATTGGTGTCGACCTTCTTCCGCGATGAGACCGCCATCGGAATCGGTACATGAGTCAGCCGGCGTCGCCAGGTACCAATGACCGTGTCAGTCTTGCCCGCCATGCCCGCGTGGACGGCCGCATGACCCAATCGAAGGCAGAAGTTGGCGTCCCGAGCGTTGGCGGGCAAGCTGCGGATCATGTAACTCGGGTCGATATACTTGAGATTTACCGAAATTCCCTGGCCCCGAAATGTTTCCTTGATCTGATCCGTTAAAAAGGCGCCAATGTCACCGTGGCGACGATTCCCTGAGGCATCCCACTCCGCTTCTTTCTCAAGCAGACGTTGACCTGCGCCTTCGGCTACGACAATCACGACGTAACCATCTCTTTCGATGCGTTGTCTGGCCGCTCGGACGACCCCACCGATGCTGAAATCAATTTCCGGGATGAGGCATAAGCCGACCTGAGTATCCGCCAATGTGGCGAAGCTGGCGACAAACCCGGAGTCGCGACCCATCAGCTTCACCAGACCGATACCGAACCGATGGCACGACGCCTCCACATACGCCGCGCGCGTCGCATGCCGTGCCGCCTCGACCGCGGTATCGAAACCGAAAGACGTCTCAATGAACGAGATATCGTTGTCGATGGTCTTCGGGACACCCACCACAGCGATCTCCAGATTACGGCGCCGTACCGCCTCGACTATCGAATGCGCGCCGCGCAGCGTTCCATCGCCGCCTACCGTGAATAACAGCTGAATTCCCAGCCGCTCAAGCGAGTCAACCATCTCATCCGCCGGTTGCGGACCGCGGGACGAGCCCAAGACCGTACCACCCACTTCGTGGATTTGACCTACTCTGCGGGTCGTCAATTCAATTGGCGCCAGCCCGTTTCGATCCGCTAGACCCTCGTAGCCGAACCGGAAGCCGTAGACCGTGGGAACTCCGTACTTTTCGTGTAGGCAGAAAACGATAGATCGGATGACATCATTCATGCCCGGGCAGAGCCCACCGCACGTGACAATCCCACAGCTGAGGGTGCCGGGGTTGAAGTAGATCCTATCGCGCGGACCCGCCAGCTCGAAGGCCGGCGGATCGATACTGGCTCGCACCTGCGCGCGCAGCTCATCGATATCGGTGCGGAACAAGAGCCGTTTCGATGTATCCATGAAATGCTTTGTGCGCAAAGGAGAGGCGATCTTGCATTCGCCCAGTTCCTCGATGTCGAAATCCGGTCGTAATAACGTCATTTCACATCGACCGTCTCTTTCACTGGCGCGTGTGGTTCACGCTGTCGGCCGCATGCAGCGTGACAGCACAGGGGTGGTTACATCCACGGCTTCTGTATCCGGCGATCTCCCGCTCGCAGCATTTCGATGACGGCGCTGAAGTCCTTGTCGGCGTTGGCCGCTGCGAATTTGGCATAGATCTCGGCGGCGTGACTGCCCAACGGCGCCGCCGAACCGGTTGAGCTGACGGCGACCATTGCCAAACCCAGGTCCTTGTTCATCAGTGCGGTTGCGAAACCCGGTGTGAAGTCGTGGTTGGCCGGCGATGTCGGCACCGGGCCCGGCACCGGGCAGTTGGTGTGCACTGCCCAGCAGTTTCCGGTCGCGCCGGTGATGACGTCGAACAACGATTGCGCCGACAGCCCAAGCTTTTCGGCCAGCACGAAAGCCTCGCCGATCGCGATCTGCTGCACGGCCAGCACCATGTTGTTGCACACCTTGGCGGCCTGACCGGCGCCGGCCGCTCCGCAATGAATGATCTTGCCCGCCATCGGCTCCAAAATCGGATGCGCGCGGCGCAATTCCTCCGAGTCACCGCCCACCATGAAGGCCAGGGTGCCCGCAACAGCGCCCTTGACCCCACCGGAGACGGGCGCGTCAAGCTGGGCTAACCCGTGGGAGGCCGCCGATGCGTGGACTTCGCGGGCGTCATCGACGGAAATGGTCGAGCTGTCGATGAACAGCGCGCCTTCATTAGCAGCGGGCAGAATCTCGGCGTAGCAGCGCTTCACCGCATCGCCGTGCGGAAGCATAGTCAGGACTACCTCTGCGCCGCTCAAAGCGGCGGCCGGGTTGTCGTACACTACGACGCCCTTGTCGGCGGCGGCGGTTGCCGCGGCAACGAATGGGTCGAAACCCCGTACGGTGTGGCCGGCGGCGACCAGGTTGGCCGACATGGGACCGCCCATATGGCCTAGTCCAAGAAACGCGATAGTAGCCAACTTCTGGTCCTCCTACGCGGTGGCGCGGACCCGGGCGGCCTCGGCTCGGCCGATGACCACCCGCATGATTTCGTTGGTTCCCTCCAGGATGCGGTGCACCCGCAGATCGCGCACGATCTTCTCCAGACCGTACTCGCGCAGATAGCCGTAGCCACCGTGCAACTGCAGGGCCTGGTCCGCGACGTCGAAACACGCGTCGGTGACATATCTCTTCGCCATCGCGCACAGCTTGACTTTGTCGTCAGCGTCGCTGTCCAGCGCTGCCGCGGCTCGCCACAACAACATTCGTGAGGCTTCCAGCGCGGTGGCCATATCGGCCAAGGTGAACCGGATGGTGGGCTCGTCGAGCAAGGCGGCCCCGAACGCCTCGCGGTGCGAGACGTAGGTTGCCGCTTTGTCGTACGCGGCCTGCGCACCCCCAAGTGAGCACGCCGCAATGTTGATCCGGCCACCGTTGAGGCCGCTCATCGCGATGGCAAAACCGGCGCCTTCACCGTCCGCACCGCCGAGCATCGCATCGGCGGGCACCCGCACATCCTCGAAAATCACCTGTGCCGTCGGCTGCGCGTTCCAGCCCATCTTCTCCTCATGCGCGCCGAAACTCAGCCCCGCACTGCCTTTTTCGACAATGAAAGCCGATATCCCGCGCGGACCGGGCTTTTCTGGGCCACCGGTTCTCGCCATCACCACATACGCATCGGAGGCTCCCGCCCCGGAGATGAACTGCTTGACGCCGTTGAGCACATAGTCGCCACCCTGCTTGACGGCCCGGGTGCTCAACGCGCCGGCATCCGAGCCGGCACCCGGCTCGGTCAGGCAGTAGCTAGCAATGACATCCATCGAGGCCAGCCGCGGCACCCAAGTCTTGCGCTGCTCCTCGGTGCCGAACGCGTCAATCATCCATGCGCACATGTTGTGGATGGATAAAAACGCCGCGCTGGTCGGACACGCCATCGCCAGCTGCTCGAAGATCCGCACCCCGTCCAGACGGCGCAACGCACTGCCGCCCACGTCGTCACGGCAATAGATTGCCGCCATGCCGAGCCCGGCCGCCTCACGCAGCTCATCGACCGGAAAGTGATGCGTCGCATCCCATTCCAAGGCATAGGGCGCCAAACGCTTGCCGGCGAACGCGGCCGCCGTCTCGGTAATCACCCGCTCGTCGTCGTCCAAATCGAGAAATTGCATCATCTAGCTACTTCATTGTCGGGATGACGAATTCGGCGCCATCCTTGATGCCCGAAGGCCAGCGCGAGGTGACCGTCTTGACCTTGGTGTAGAACTGGATCGACGCCGGCCCACACTGGTTGAGATCACCGAAGCCGGACCGCTTCCAGCCGCCAAAGGTGTGGTACGCCACCGGAACTGGGATGGGCACGTTGACTCCCACCATGCCGACCTGCACCCGGGAAACGAAATCACGCGCGGTGTCGCCGTCGCGGGTAAATACCGCCACCCCGTTGCCGTACTCATGCTCAGAGGGCAGTCGCAGCGCCTCGTCGTAGTCATGCGCGCGGACCATGCACAGCACCGGCCCGAAGATCTCATCGGTGTAGATCGACATCTCGGGAGTGACGTGGTCGAACAGGGTGGGGCCGATGAAGTAGCCGCCCTGCAGGCTGGCATCGCCGAACGCGAGATCGTCGCTGGTGCGCTCGCGCCCGTCGATCACCAGGTCTGCGCCGGCGGCCACACCCTGACCGATGCACTCACGCACCCGGGCCAGGGCGGCGCTGGTGATCAACGGGCCGTAGTCGGCCTTGGGGTCCAGGCTATGCCCAACCCGCAGGTGGTTGATCCGCTCGACCAGCCTGGCGCGTAGCCGTTGTGCGGTCTGCTCGCCGACGGGCACCGCGACGCTGATCGCCATGCAGCGCTCGCCGGCGCTGCCGTAGCCGGCGCCGATCAGCGCGTCGACGGCCTGATCCAGGTCGGCGTCGGGCATCACGATCATGTGGTTTTTCGCCCCGCCGAAGCACTGCGCGCGCTTGCCGGTGCTGGTCGCCGTCGCATAGATGTACTTGGCGATATCCGAACTGCCGACAAACCCGACGGCGGCGATGTCCCGATGAAACAGGATCGCGTCCACGGCCTCCTTGTCGCCGTGCACGACCTGAAACGCGCCGGGTGGCAGACCGGCCTCGATGAACAGCTCGGCCAGGCGCACCGGCACCGACGGGTCCCGCTCCGAGGGCTTTAGAATGAACGCATTTCCGCACGCCAGGGCGGGACCGGCCTTCCACAACGGGATCATCGCGGGGAAGTTGAACGGGGTGATCCCGGCGACCACCCCCAACGGCTGGCGTAACGAATACACATCGATCCCCGGGCCGGCGCCCTCGCTGTACTCGCCCTTGAGCAGATGCGGGATCCCGACGCAAAACTCGATCACCTCGATACCGCGCTGAATGTCGCCACGCGCATCCGGCAGCGTCTTACCGTGCTCGTGCGACAGCAGCTCGGCGAGCTCGTCGACATGCTCGTTGACCAACTCGACAAACCGCATCATCACCCGGGCCCGGCGCTGCGGATTAAACGCCGCCCACTCCTGTTGCGCCCGTGCCGCCGAAGCCACCGCCGCGTCGACCTCGGCCATCCCCGCCATCGGGACCAGTGCCTGCACCCCGCCGGTATTGGGGTCGAACACCTCAGCGGTGCGACCGGACTGCCCAGCAGTGCGCTTGCCATCGATGAAATGCGTGATCTGTGTGGTCATGGGTGCCCTCGGATGCGCGAAAGAAGTCAGTGGGTTACTAGGACATCCTAGTAATGGAAGCGTCCGGGGCTATAGACCCAATGGAGGGTATCTGGCTCTTCCTTTAGGGTGATGCCCTCCCGACAACGGCCTCTTAAGCGCACACGGGCTTTACACCTGGACGCCGTCCGTACACCAATCGACCGATTCCTGCCTGATGTTCGCGACTGCGCGATCTTCCAGGGAAGGGCCAAGCAGCGTACAGCGACGTCCGCGGGAACGCCTGCGAGGCCGAGCGCATCCGAGGTGAGAATGTCAGACTGCGCGGGCATTGCCGGCCTCGACAGTCGAGACTTCAACGTTTGGAGGCGCATCGCAGTTGCTTTGAAAAAATCCCTGACCTTCGGTTTTGAAACCAACAAAAGAAAAACAGCCTCTAACCTGCGGTTTTGCAACGTGCACAAAACCCTCTGAGCTGCGGTTTTGCAACACGAAAGTGTCTTGGCGAAAAAATAGAGTGCCGAGCAAGGCCAGAGAGAAAGATTTGATTGATGGCGACACTTAGCAAGTACCAAACCCGCAGCGGCACAACACTTTACCACGTGCGGTATCGCACGCCGGACAATCGGCAGACGGACAAGCGCGGGTTCAGGACCAAGCGTGACGCCGAATTATTCGCCGCTACAGTCGAAGTCACCAAAACCAAAGGCGAGTATGTAGCACCGAAACTCGGGCGGGTTACCGTCAATGAGCAGCGCCAGACTGGTTGGCTCGCAAGAAAAAGGCAACCGCACCAAGCCACTACCGGACGCTGGAAACCGCGTGGCCGGTGCATGTGAAACCCCGGTGGGGCAAGGTGAGTGTGGCCGATGTCGATGCGCTCGGCGTCGAAGCGTGGATTGCGAGTATGGGCGTCAAGGGTGCCGGTGCGACGACGGTGCTGCGCGCCCACGCTGTGCTGTCGGGCATTCTTGCGGGCGCAGTGAAAGGTAAACGGCTAGCTGCTAATCCGGCCAAGGGTATTGAGGGGCTGCCACGCAAGACCGCCAAGCGCCGCGTCTACCTGTCTGCACAAGATGTTGCGCGGCTGGCCGATGAATCCGGTGAGCACCGTGCCCTGGTGCTGGTACTGGCGTATTGCGGTCTGCGTTGGGGTGAGGCAATCGGGTTACGGGTCCGCGATGTCGAGTTTCTGCGGCGCCGGTTGTCGGTGTCGGAGAACGCCGTGCAGATCGGCGCACCCCATGCCGTTGGACCGACCAAGGGCCGCAAAGCCCGCTCGGTACCGGTGCCGACTTTCGTACTTGATGAGTTGTCGGTGCAGTGCGCTGGCAAGGCTCCCGGCGATCTGGTGTTCGGTGGCCGCGACGGTGGCTACCTCCCGCGTCCGAAATCGTCTAACGGGTGGTTCAGGCGGGCGGTCAAGGCTGCGGGCACGCAGGCGGTCACTCCGCATGATCTGCGCCACACCTGCGCGAGTCTCGCGGTCAGTGCCGGGGTCAATGTGCTTGCGCTGCAACGGATGCTTGGACACCAGTCGGCCAAGGTCACGTTGGACACCTACGCGGACTTGTTTGACGACGATCTGGACGCGGTTTCGGCCACGCTGCATGCCCGGTATTCGCCGGAAAATGTGGGCACAGGGTGGGCTCGATGGTTCACAGCAAACCTCAGAATCGCGCCCACCTGCACAAAAGCGATCTGAGCATCGGTGCGGGCGGAGGGACTCGAACCCTCAAGCTCTCTCGAGCACGGGCACCTAAAACCCGCGCGGTTGCCAGTTTCGCCACGCCCGCATTGCCGTGCGATCGTACCGTTCCTCGAGTTGCCCAATCTGTCGGCGGTGTCTCTTAACTTGGGTTGATCACGGCGAGAGGGACACACAGCATGCGGTCCGCAGAGGAGTTCGAAACTGTGCAGCGGCTCTTCGCTGCTGGTGTGAATGACTGCGCAATTGCACGAGAGACCGGCATTCCGCGATGCACAGTGCGGGACTGGCGATGCCGCCCGCAGATTCGACCGAGGGACTGGCGCGCATCAGCCTGCAACATCCATGACTTCTCCGGCCTTCCTGCGCACGCGTATAGCTATCTGCTCGGCCTGTACTTGGGCGACGGGTGTGTCTCACGATCTCGGCGGGTATGGCATCTGAGGATCACGCTCGACAAGAAATACCCCGGAATAATCGGTCGGTGTCGCGAAGCCATCGACACTTTGATGTCGGGGCAGCACGCAGCGATTGCAACGCAACCGACTGGATGCGTCGTCGTATCACACTATTCGAAGCACTGGCCATGCCTTCTGCCTCAACACGGACCAGGCAGGAAGCACTTGAGGCCGATCAGGCTCGAGCCGTGGCAGGAAGTGCTCGTGAAAGAAGCCACCGAGGAGTTCGTTCGCGGCCTGATCGATAGCGATGGCTGCCGCGTGGTCGCGAACGATCGCGGGGTTCGGAGTGTCCGGTACCACTTCTCGAACCGATCCGACGACATTCGCGGACTGTTCTGCTCGGCGCTCGATGAACTTGGTATTCCGTGGACGCGACCGCGCTGGTTCAAAGTCGCCGTCTATCGCAAGGCCGCCGTCGCGCGACTTGACGAATTCGTCGGACCGAAAGCGTGATGAACTCCGGCAACCACCCTGGAGTACCTTCTAAGCGTGTCCACTACACGTCGTCGGAGACCCGCGCTGATCGTGCTGGTGATCCTCGCGGCGGGCGGCTGCCTGGCCTTGGGCTGGTGGCAGTGGACAAGGTTTCAGTCGGCGTCGGGCACTTTCCAGAACCTCGGATATGCATTGCAGTGGCCGGCGTTCGCCGGATTTTGTGTCTACGCCTACCGCAAATTCGTCCGCTATGAGGAAGCTCCGCCAGAGCCGTGGAAGAACCGTGCCATGACCGAAATACCGGATGGACTGCTGCCCGAGCGACCCAAACCAGTACAGCAAAAGTCCGACGATCCGGCGCTCCGCGAGTACAACGCCTACCTGGCCGGACTTGCCAAGGCGGACAACGAAAGCCATCCAAGACAGAACAGGACCACCGCATGACCACACCCGAGACACCCGAAGCGCAGCAGGGGACGGCGGTCGAGAAGATCCGCACCGCACTGCTCGGCTACCGCGTGATGGCGTGGACGACGGGTCTTGTGGCTCATCGCGCTGTGCTACGAGATCGTTTCCCACTTGGTCTTCCACCACGAAATCCGTTGGATCGAAGTCGTGCACGGCTGGGTTTACTTCATTTATGTATTAGCGGCGTTCAACCTTGCCATCAAGGTCCGGTGGCCGATCGGCAAGACGGTCGGTGTGCTGCTGGCCGGAACCATCCCGCTGCTCGGCATCATCGTCGAGCACTTCCAGACCAAGGACGTCAAGACTCGTTTCGCCCTGTAGCCCAACGTTTTAGGGGCTATACACGCGAAATAGACGCGATATCAACGCCGTCAAGAAGGCTATCCCGCAAGCGCTTGCAACGCTGGCAGCAACAGCCTGAGCGCGCGACCGCGATGCGACATCGCGTCTTTTTCCACCGAAGTCAGCTGCGCCGCAGTGCGATCCTCGCCATTCGGGATGAACACCGGGTCGTAGCCGAAGCCCGCGTCGCCGCGCGGCTCGCGCGCGATAACGCCGGGCCACTCGCCGCGGACGACGACTTCACCGGAGCCCGACACCAGCGCGCAAGCCGAGACGAACGCTGCGTTACGACGCTCATCGGGCACATCCCGCAGCTGGGCCAACAGCAACGCGGTATTGCCGGCGTCGTCGCCGTGCGTACCCGACCACCGCGCCGACAGCACGCCCGGCATGCGGTTCAGCGCGGCCACCTCCAACCCGGAGTCGTCGGCGACGGTCGGCAAGCCCGTCGCCGCGAAACCGTCGCGGGCTTTGGCCAGTGCGTTGTCCTCGAAAGTCGCGCCGGTTTCCGGCGCTTCGTCGAACGCCTGCACGTCGTCGAGTGACACCAACGTCAGCCCCGACACGGCAGCCGCGTCCAACACCCGGCGCAGCTCGGCGAGCTTCTTGCGGTTGCGGCTGGCGACCAGCAGGCGGGTCAGCAGTCAATCCCAAACATCAGACTGCCAATCTGTCGAGGTCACGAACGGTCGAATGTCTATGATTGCATCGCACCTGGCCCAACACACCTTGAAAGTGGCGTGATCTGGGGGTAGTCGGCAACGGTGAAGGCCGGTGTCTTGGCCTCGGTGCCGCGCTTGTGCCGGCGGGTCGGTGGCATTGGCACTTAGAAGTCCTCGGGTGGTGCGAAGTTAAGCCGGCCCAACAATTGGGCTAGTTGACCCTTCGCTACTTGTGCCTGTGCGATAAGCGGATTGATAACTTGCTGACCCGCCGAACCTTTCACAGTCAACGGGGCGTTGCGGCCAGCGTCGTCTAGCCGTTTAACTACCTCGGCGGTCGTGCAAGCGTCGAACAGTATTCGGAGCTTGTGCGGCTCCGCGGCCAAGTCGAACTCGCCAATGACGCTCTTCCAGAGCTTCTGACCCTCGGTTCCGAGACCTCGGGGCATCCTCGGTTTCGATACCACTAAGGGGTGCCTTTCTGACTAGCGATTTATCCTCTGAGCTGCGGCTTTCCTGAAAATCAGCTTTCTGCACGGCGCGGGGTGGCTCAGACGCACTACCAGCCGGTCGGGAAGGCCGGGGCAGGGGGAAACGCCCCTGGGGCCGGAATCGAATCGCGCCGCCCGGGCGTTGAACCAATGCGTGACCATTCGACTCGGACTACAGATTCCCAACTTCTCCTACGACGGCCCTGTCGCCGAACTCTTTCCGGCCGTGACGGCGCAGGCCCAGGAGGCTGAGGCCGCCGGCTTCGACACGGTCCTGGTGATGGACCACTTCTACCAACTGCCAACGCTGGGCGAACCAGACGAGCCGATGCTCGAGGCGTACACCGCGCTCGGCGCGTTGGCGAGCGCGACCGAGAAGATCCAGCTGTCGACGCTGGTGACTGGCAATACCTACCGCAACCCGACGCTGCTCGCCAAGGCCGTCACGACGCTGGACGTGGTCAGCGGCGGCCGGGCGATCCTCGGCATCGGCGCCGGCTGGTTCGAGCTCGAACACCGGCAGCTGGGCTTCAAATTCGGCACGTTCACCGAGCGATTCGAGAAGCTCGAGGAAGCGCTCCAGATCATCCTCCCGATGATCCACGGCGAGCGGCCCACGTTCTCGGGCAAGTGGTATCACACCGAGAGCGCGATCAACGAGCCCCGCTACCGCGACCACATCCCGGTCATGCTCGGCGGCAGCGGCGAAAAGAAGACATTCAGGCTGGCCGCGCTCTACGCCGATCACCTCAACCTGATCGCACCGATGTCAGAGCTGCGCCACAAGCTAGATGTGCTCAAGCAGCGCTGCGCCGAAGCCGAGCGCGATCCCTCGACGCTGGAAACCTCGACGCTGCTGACCGTGGTGCTCGACGGCCACGACACCCGACGCGATGTCGCCGAGGCGATCGGCGGTCGCGCCGTGCGCGGCACCGCCGACCAGGTGGCAGAGCAGATAAAGACCAACGTGCTCGACGTCGGCGTCGACGGCGTGATTGTCAATCTGTCCACCCACGGCTACACGCCAGGGGTCATCACCAAGGTCGGAGAGGCGCTAAAGCCGCTGGTCTCGGCCTGATGGGCGTGTCTATGAACACGGGTGTATCTCTCTGTGGGTTGGGAAACCCCAGGGCCCGGTGTGGTGACCGGGCCTCCAGAGCTTCGTATTCAGTTGTCCCCGTTGCGGTTAGATCACTCAGGAAAACTGGCGACCAGCAGGCGGGTCAGCTTCCGAACGCCTTCTGCGACGCGGGCCCTTCCGGCAACACACCCGGATAGGGCAACTCCAACGCCTCACGCTGCGCGGCGAAGAGCTTCTCGCAGGCCCCCTGCGCGGCGTCGAGCAGTTTGTCGAGCGTCGATCGCGGGAACGTCGCACCCTCGCCGGTCCCCTGGACCTCGACCAGCGTCCCGGTGTCGGTGGCCACGACGTTCATGTCGACTTCGGCGCGGGCGTCTTCCTCGTAAGGCAGGTCCACCCGCACCCGGCCGTCGACGACGCCGACACTGACCGCGGCGATCGCACACGACAGCGGCCGCGGATCGGACAGTTTGCCGGCCGCGGACAGGTAGGTCACCGCGTCGGCCAGCGCCACGTAAGCACCCGTGACGGCCACGGTGCGAGTGCCGCCGTCGGCCTGCAGCACATCGCAGTCGATCGCAATGGTGTTCTCCCCCAACGCCGCCAGGTCGATGCAGGCGCGCAACGACCTGCCGACCAGCCGGCTGATCTCCTGAGTGCGGCCGGACAGGCGGCCCTTCACCGATTCCCGGTCGCCGCGAGTGTGGGTGGCCGAGGGCAGCATCGCGTACTCGGCGGTGAGCCAGCCCAAGCCTGACCCTTTGCGCCAGCGGGGCACGCCCTCGGTGACGCTTGCCGTGCACATGACTTTGGTCTGGCCGAATTCGATCAGCACCGAACCCGCCGGGTGCGATGTGAACCCGCGGGTGATGACAACCGGTCGAAGCTCGTCGTCAAGGCGGCCGTCTTCTCGTTTTGACACGCCGCCAACCCTAGCGTGGAGTTAACCGCTCAGGAGCGGCCGACGTTGAACGTCTCACCGCACACCACCGCATGCACCGGGCCGCCGAATTCGGCTTTGGCCTCGCTGATGACATCCTCACGTGAGGTCCACGGCGGGATGTGGGTGAGCAACAGCTCCCCCACGCCGGCCGCGGTCGCGATCCGCCCGGCCTCCGTGCCCGACAGGTGCAGGTTGGGCGGACGGTCAGGCGAGTGCGTCCAGGACGCCTCGCACAGGAAGACATCGGCGCCGCGGGCCAGCTCTACGACCTGATCACAGAAGCCGGTGTCACCGCTGTAGACAAACGACGCCCCGGCGGGATCGGTGATGCGCATGCCATACGACTCAGTCGGGTGACAGACCAACCGCGGCAGGACTGTCAGCGCGCCAACGGTCACGGCCTCACCGTCGACCCAGTGCCGGATATCGAAAATGTCTGAGCAATCGTCGATCTCGCCGCCGTAGGGCGACGAGGCCGCGCCGAGCCGCGACCAAGTGTCGCTCGGGCCGTACATCAACGCCTTGCCGGTAGGCGGCGACGGGTGATAGCGGCGCCAGACGAACAGTCCGGGTAGGTCAAGACAGTGGTCGGCGTGCAGGTGCGACAACAAGACGTCTACCGAACCCGGATCGGCATGCCGCTGCAGCGCGCCGAGCACGCCTCCACCGAAGTCGATGACCAGCGGCGAGGTGTCCGGTGCCCTCAGCAGATAACCCGATGCGGGCGAATCCGGGCCGACAACGCTCCCGGAGCAGCCCAGCACGGTTATTCGCACGGTCACTACTGTGCCATGCCCAGTACCACGATGGAGAAAACATCGCCGCATTCGGTGATCAGAATCATCTGCATACCTAGGAAACGTGGGTGTGACGAACGGGTTCAACGCCGGTGACCGCTGGGCCTAGAAATCGAGCCGCAAGTTTGGTGAATGCCTCGGGATCGCCCGTGGCTTCGAACACCCGGGTAGCGGGCGGGGCGTCATGCGGTCGCAACAGGTCCCGCTCGGTCAGCACGCGAAGCAACTCTTTCGCCGTCTCCTCGGCGCTGGAAACCAACGTCACCGTCTCGCCCATCGCCAGCTGGATCAGCCCGGACAGCAGCGGATAGTGGGTGCAGCCCAGCACCAGCGTGTCGACATCGGCGTGCTGCAGCGGCTCGAGGTAACCCTCGGCCAACCCGAGCACCTGCCGGCCGCTGGTGATGCCGCGCTCGACGAAGTCGACGAACCGCGGGCAAGCCACCGCGGTGATCTCGGTATCGCGGGCGGCGGCGAACGCGTCCTGGTAGGCGCCCGAGGCGACGGTAGCCTGCGTGCCGATCACACCGATGCGACCATTGCGGGTGGCGGTGACCGCGCGACGGACTGCGGGCAGGATCACTTCGACGACGGGCACGCCGTAGCGTTCGCGCGCGTCATGCAGGCAGGCCGAAGACGCCGAGTTGCAGGCGATCACTAGCGCTTTGACGCCACGGTCGACGAGGTCGTCACCGATGGCCAAGGCATGCGCGCGGATCTCGGAAATGGTAAGCGGACCGTAGGGGCCGTTGCCGGTGTCTCCGACGTAGATGATGTCCTCGTCGGGCAGTTGGTCGATGATGGCGCGCGCCACCGTCAACCCGCCGACGCCGGAGTCGAACACCCCGATGGGTGCCAGCGCGTTACCCACGTCGGCTCAACTTTTCAGCGGCCGTTGGGAGCCGCGGCGGCGAACTTCGCGAGCCTTGCGTTCCGGACTGGACAACAGGTAAGCGGCCAGCACCCCGGCGATTCCACCGCAGAGATGCCCCTGCCAGGACACGCCTCCGCAGACGTTGAGCACCGGCACTGCCCCCCACAGGACCCCGCCGTAGAGGACCAGTACCAGAAGCCCGATGACGATCTGCCAACCCGAGCGGGTGAAGAACCCGAACACAAGCAGGAAGGTCAACCAGCCGAAGATCAGGCCCGAGGCGCCGATGTGATCAGTCTCGCCGCAGGGCGACCCCATGTTGCCGATCAGCCAGGTGCCGATGCCGCCGACGATCCATATGATCGCGGTCGCCCAGAGAAACCGTGAGAGCCCGGCCAATGCGACCAAAAAACCCAGCACCAGCGCGGGCCCGGTGTTGGCCATCAGATGCGCCCAGTTCGCATGCAACAGCGGAGCGAACAGAATGCCCCACAGGCCGTCGGTCTCCAGCGGGCGGATGCCGTTGTAATCCAGCTGGTGCCCGTCGAGCTGGTCGAACAGCTCGACGATGTAGAGCAGTGCCACGAAGCTGATGATGGTGGCCCCGGCGATCACCCACCCGGATCGCTTCTTCGGCTGCCGCACCGATGTGTCTGGCCCGCTCATAGCTGCCCTTCCAAAGCACGAATCCCCAGCACGTTACCGATTACCTTGCGCTCGCTGGAATGCTCCGGGCAACAGGCCCCGGTAGGTCGGTATTCCGGCCACCGAATCGGCGGCGATCACAGCGCCGACCACCGCGCGGGCCAGGCAGTCGGCTGCCGCGGCGCCCACGGCGGTGGTCAGGGCCGTCTCCGGCGAAAACGCGGCAGGCAAATCGGCCGGCGGAGCAACCTCGATGGCGCCGGTGGCCAGCGCGAACACCGTATCGCCGTCTACCGGGGTGTGCGCCGGCCGGATGCTGCGGGCGAGCCCGTCGTGAGCGGTGCTCGCGATTTGTCGGCAGGCCGCCGGGCTCAGCGCGGCATCGGTCGCGACCACCGCGACCGCCGTATTCAGTGAGCTCAACGGGGATTCGAGCTTCGCCAGCGCGGCGAGTTGCTCATCGGGCGGCATCATCAGACCGAACTCGTCGACCAGGTAGCTCAGCCATGGCAGGCCGGTGGCCTGGTCGATGACATTGCCCGCGGAGTTCACCGCAACCAGCGCGCCCACCGTCACCCCGGACGCCAGCGTCGACGACGCAGTCCCCAAGCCGCCTTTCAGCACGCCCGCGCAGGCCCCCACGCCAGCGCCGACCGTGCCCACCGCCAGCGGCGCACCGTCGCTGCTTGCGGCGGCGCTGGCCGCGGCATACCCGAACTCGGCCGTCGGACGGTTAGACCAGGCGCCGACGTCCAGATCGAAAATCACCGCCCCCGGCACGATCGGCACCACCCCGCCGGCCATCGCCACGCCGCGGTCATGCTCCTCCAGCCAGCGCATGACCCCGTCGGCGGCCGCCAATCCGTAGGCACTGCCGCCGGTGATCAGCACCGCGTCGACGTAGCGCACGCTGTTGGCCGGGTCCAGCAGATCGGTTTCCCGGGTGCCAGGCGCACCGCCACGGACATCGACGGCGCCCACCGTGCCGGGCGGCGTCAGGACGACGGTGACGCCGCGCGCCCAACCCGCGCCCATGGTCGCGTCGGGGTCCAGGCGGTGATGGTGGCCGACCAGGATGCCCGCGACGTCGGTGATCGCGTTCACCGCGACCCGATCAGCGCCAGGACCAGGTATTCCTGCAGGACGGTCAGCCACTGATAGACGTCGAGATGCGGAGCCATCGGATGGTCGTCGGGCAGCCGATCCGGGCCGTCGGGGCGGATATCGAGCATGGTGCCCAAGGCCAGGCGCAAGTCGTTGACGGATGCGACCCAGGCATTCGCAGCGTTCTCGGTGAGCTCGAATCGGCCACCGTCATCTGGGATCGTGTCTAGTAGTTGTTGTGCTGCAACGCGTTTGGCCTCAATGATCGCCGGCTCATGCAGGCTGCGCAGGGCAGCGTTCAGGCTGTCGGTGGTCTCGGGTGAGGCGTTGTCCGGATTCGAGAAGTCGGGCAGCAAACGCTGCATCGTCGCGTTGTCGGGCCGCTCGGCGTTGCCGGTCTTCATACCGGTGATCTGCTCGAGTTCGTCCGGCGGCGAAGACGATTCACGCTCGTCGAGCAGTCCGATCATCGAGCCGACCAGATTCTTGAGCAAGGCCGCCTCATGGGAGTCCAGAGCGGACCTAAAACGGGGACCGTCGGCGGACTCAACCCGCTTCCACTTGCGCACCTGGGAACCCGGACGTCCTTGATCTAGTGGTCCTGCTGCATGGTGGCCCACAGTCCGGCCGCATGCAGCTTGGTTACGTCGACTTCCATGGATTCCCGGCTGCCCGACGACACCACTGCCTTACCTTCGTTGTGGACCTGCAACATCAGCTTGGTCGCGTGCGGCTCGCTGTAGCCGAACAGCTTCTGGAAGACATACGTCACGTAGTTCATCAGGTTGACCGGATCGTCCCAAACGATGGTCACCCAGGGAGCGGCCGTGGCCTCGACCGTCGTGGCTTCCCGTTGCCCGGTAGTTCCCGGCTTTGTCGGGGCTGACGCAACCATGGCTTCTAGGATACCGAGCCGCCGCAGCGCAGCCGATACGGTTGCGGGGTGAATGACTCGGTTTACGCCGGGCTGCTGACCGACAGATACGAGTTGACCATGCTGTCAGCGGCGCTGCGCGATGGCACGGCGGATCGACGGACCACGTTCGAGCTGTTCGCACGCCGGCTGCCCGACGGGCGACGGTATGGAGTGGTGGCCGGGACGGGCCGGTTTTTGGAAGCTCTGCCCGAGTTCAGGTTCGCCGACGCCGCGTGCGAATCGCTGGCGGAATTCCTCGACCGGGACACCCTGGCGTACCTGCGCGACTTTCGTTTTGGCGGTGATGTCGACGGCTATGCCGAGGGCGAGCTTTACTTCCCCGGATCCCCGGTGCTTTCGGTGCAGGGCAGCTTCGCTGAATGCGTGGTGCTCGAGACGCTGGTGCTGTCGATCTTCAACCACGACAGCGCCGTAGCGTCAGCGGCTGCCCGGATGGTCAGTGCGGCCGAGGGGCGGCCGTTGATGGAAATGGGCTCGCGGCGCACCCATGAGCAGGCGGCCGTCGCCGCGGCCCGCGCTGCCTACCTCGCGGGGTTCTCCGCGTCATCCAACCTGGAGGCCCACCGCCGCTACGGCGTGCCGACGGAAGGCACCAGCGCGCACGCCTTCACGCTGCTACACACCGGCCCCGACGGGCCCGACGAGTTGGCCGCCTTTGCCGCACAAGTCGACGCGCTCGGTCCGGCCACCACGCTTCTGGTCGACACCTACGACGTGACGACCGGGGTGGCCAACGCCGTGGCGGCCGCCGGTACCGGGCTTGGCGCGGTGCGCATCGACTCCGGCGAGTTGGGCGTGCTGGCCCGCCAGGTTCGCGAGCAGCTCGACCGGCTCGGGGCCACCGATACCCGCATCGTCGTATCCGGTGATCTGGATGAATTCGCCATCGCCGGATTACGGGCCGAACCTGCGGACAGCTATGGCGTCGGCACGTCGCTGGTCACCGGGTCGGGTGCACCGACCGCGAACATGATCTACAAGCTGGTCGAAGTCGACGGCATACCGGTGGAGAAGCGCAGCGTCCGCAAAGAATCCCACGGTGGCCGCAAACAGGCGCTGCGGCTGTGTCGTTCGACCGGCACGATCACCGAGGAGATCGTGCATCCGGCGGGCCGTCCGCCCCAGAGCGCTGAGCCGTCGCGAGTGTTGACGATTCCGCTGGTGCGCCACGGGGAAGCGGTGATCGACGTGGATCTGGGCGTGGCGCGCGACCTGGTGGCGTCGGGCTTGCGAAGCTTGCCGTGGGAGGGTCTGATGTTGTCGCACGGCGACCCGGCGATTCCCACGACGCAAATCCCGGCCCGCCGCCCGCCGTTCGACAACCAGGAGTAGCCACGCCCAACGATTCGCCGGTGCCCGTGCCGCAGCTGCTGGCCACCGCGGTGGCGGCGCTGGGCGGCAGTGAACGCAGCGGTCAATTGCAAATGGCCACCGCGGTTGCCCACGCCTTTGAAACCGGAGAGCACCTGGCAGTGCAGGCGGGAACCGGCACCGGAAAGTCGTTGGCGTACCTGGTTCCGGCGATCATCCGCGCGGTGTCCGACGACACTCCGGTGGTGGTGTCGACCGCGACGATCGCCCTGCAACGGCAACTGGTCAATCGCGATCTGCCCCAGCTGGTCGACGCGCTCACCGATGCGCTGCCTCGCACGCCGCGCTTCGCGCTGCTGAAGGGTCGGCAAAATTACCTGTGCCTCAACAAAATTCATAACGGCGCAGCGAGCAGTTCTGATGACGAACCGCAGGACGAGCTTTTCCAGCCGCGGGCGGTCACCGCGTTGGGTCGCGACGTGCAGCGGCTCACCACCTGGGCGTCGACGACGGAGTCCGGTGACCGCGACGACCTCAAGCCGGGGGTGGCCGACCGGTCCTGGACACAGGTCAGCGTGTCCGCGCGGGAATGCCTCGGCATGGCCCGCTGCCCGTTCGGCACCGAATGCTTCGCCGAACGCGCAAGAGGAAGTGCCGGCCGGGCTGATGTTGTCGTCACCAACCACGCGTTGCTGGCCATCGACGCCGTCGCGGACTCGGCCGTGCTGCCCGAACATCAGCTGTTGGTCGTCGACGAGGCGCACGACCTGGTGGACCGGGTGACCGCGGTGGCCACCGGCGAGCTGACGTCGACCGCGCTCGGGGTCGCCTCGCGGCGCATCACCAGGCTGGTCGAACCGGAGCTGATGCAGCGTTGGGAACGGGCATCTGCCAACTTCACCGCGGCGATCCAAAACGCCACCCCGGGCCGCATTGATCACCTCGACGACGAGCTGGCGACGCACCTCACCGCGCTACGGGATGCGGCCGGTGCGGCGCGTTCGGCCATCGACACGTCGCCGGCCGACGCCAAGGCCGCCTCCGCGCGAGCCGAGGCGGTCGCCAGCCTCACCGAGATCGCCGACACCGCGTCGCGGATCCTGACATCGTTCGCGCCGGCCATCCCCGACCGCACCGACGTGGTCTGGCTGGACCACGAGGACAACCGCGGATCGACGCGCGCCGTGCTTCGGGTGGCGCCGCTGTCGGTGGCCGGACTTCTGCGCAGCAGGTTGTTCGCCGGCTCGACGGCGGTGCTGACGTCGGCGACGCTGACCGTCGGCGGCTCGTTCGACGCGATGGCGAGCGCGTGGGGCCTCGCCGGCGCGCCGGCTGACGGCGAGCCACGATGGCGCGGACTCGATGTCGGATCACCGTTCCAGCACGCCAAGGCCGGGATCCTCTACATCGCGGCCCATCTGCCCCCGCCCGGCCGCGACGGCACCGGCTCGGCCGAGCAGCTGAATGAGATCGCCGACCTCGTCACCGCCGCGGGCGGGCGAACGCTCGGGCTGTTCTCCTCGATGCGGGCGGCACGCGCGGCCGCCGAGGCCATGGCCGAACGACTGTCGACACCGGTGTTGTGCCAGGGCGACGACAGCACCGCCGCGCTCGTCGAGCAGTTCGCCGCCGACCCGGCGACGTCCCTGTTCGGCACCCTGTCGCTGTGGCAGGGCGTCGACGTCCCCGGCCCGTCATTGTCGTTGGTCATCATCGACCGCATTCCGTTCCCGCGGCCCGACGATCCGCTGCTCAGCGCCCGGCAACGTGCGGTGGCTGCGGCTGGCGGCAACGGCTTCATGGCCGTCGCCGCCAGCCACGCCGCGCTGCTGCTGGCGCAAGGCGCCGGGCGGCTACTGCGTGGCGTCGACGACCGGGGGGTGGTCGCGGTGCTGGACTCCCGGATGGCCACCGCCCGCTACGGCGGCTACCTGCGGGCCTCCCTGCCGCCGTTCTGGCCGACCACCGATGCCGCCGCGGTGCGCGCGGCGCTTTCGCGCCTGCGCAGCGCGCAGGAGACCCCGCCAGCCTGACGCGGGCTCAAGCGAGCGTGACCAGACCGAGCTCGGCTTCCGAGGCCAGCATCGGATGATGCGGCAACACCCGCACGGTGTAACCGACTGAGCCGGCAACCGGTAGCGGCGTCGTCGTGGCGAAGATGTGGTCGCCACCAGCCGCGGTGCCGGTGTATGGCATGTCGACGGTGACCGGGTCCACCAGCGCGTCGCGGGTGTCAACTCTGCCGACCACCGCTTGGACGGTGACCTCGTCGGGTCGCAGCCCGGCCAGCTGGACGGTCGCGGTCAGGGTCAGCTTCGATCCGAGCACCGGGGTGTCCGGCAGCCCGGTGCTGTCGACGTCGGTGATGTTGATCTGCGGCCACGCCTCGAAGGCGCGCCGACGGTAGGCGGCCAGCTCGCGGGCCGGATCGAACGCTACCTGGCCGTCTCCGTCGACCGTGACGGTCCTGCGCAGCGATTGCGCCGCCGGCAGGTAGTAGCTCTCGACATAATCGCGAACCATCCGTGAGGCCAGGACTTTCGGGCCGAGCGTCTGCACGGTGTGGCGCACCATCTCGATCCACCGGCCGGGTACTCCGTGCTCGTCGCGCTCGTAGAACTTCGGCGCCACGGATTTCTGCAACAAGTCGTAGAGCGCCGCCGCCTCCAGTTCGTCACGCCGGTCGTCGTCGGCCACCCCGGAGGCCGACGGTATCGCCCAGCCGTTCTGGCCGTCGTACCACTCGTCCCACCACCCGTCGCGGATGGACAGGTTGAGCCCACCGTTGAGCGCACTCTTCATCCCCGACGTGCCGCAGGCCTCCAGCGGGCGCAGCGGGTTGTTCAACCAGACGTCGCAACCCCAATACAGCAGCCGGGCCATCGACATGTCGTAGTCCGGCAGGAAGGCGATGCGGTGGCGCACCTCGGGCCGGTCGGCGAACTGCACCACCTGTTGGATGAGTGCCTTGCCGCCGTCGTCGGCGGGGTGCGACTTCCCGGCAACGATCAGCTGGATCGGCTTCTGTTCGTCGAGCAGCAGCTGTTCCAGCCGGTCCGGGTCGCGCAGCATCAGCGTCAGACGCTTGTAGGTCGGCACTCGCCGAGCGAACCCGATGGTCAGCACGTTCGGATCGAATGCCGTCGAGATCCAGCTCAATTCGGCCTCCGAGGCACCGCGGACCAGCCACGAGCGGTGTAGCCGCGTCCGGACATCCTCGACCAGCAGCGCCCGCAGTTGCGACCGGATCCACCACAGATGACCCGCGTCGACCTCCTTCAGCCGCAGCCAAACGCCTGGGTCACTGAACGAGTCCGATCCGGCCAGTTCGTGGCCCAGCTGCAACCATTGCGGCGCCGCCCAGGTACGCGCGTGAACGCCGTTGGTGATCGACCCGATCGGCACCTCGTCGGGGTCGAATCCGGGCCACAGCTCGTTGAACATGGCCCGACTCACCTGACCGTGCAGCAGCGAAACACCGTTGGCGCGCTGCGCAAGCCGCAGGCCCATGTGGGCCATGTTGAACTTCTCCGGATCGTCCTCGGCGCCCAGCGCCAGGATCCTGGCGACCGGCACACCTGGCAGCAGCGCCGACACACTCGTGTCGTCAACGCCGTCGGGGTCCACTGCGGTGCCCGCGAAATACCGCTGCACCATCTCCACCGGAAACCGGTCGATTCCGGCGGGTACCGGAGTGTGGGTGGTGAACACCGTGCTGGACCGAACCACGGTCAGCGCGGTGTCGAAATCCAAACCGGCATCGACCAGTTCGCGGATGCGCTCGGCGCCGAGGAATCCGGCGTGACCTTCGTTCATGTGGAACACCTCGGGCGCGAGCAGCCCTTCGATCGCGGTGAAGGCGCGGATCGCGCGGATGCCGCCGATCCCCGCGAGGAGCTCCTGTTGCATGCGGTGCTCTTGATCGCCGCCGTAGAGGCGGTCGGTCACCCCGCGCATGTCGTGCTCGTTCTCCGGAATGTCGGAATCCAACAACAGCAGCGGAACGCGACCGACCTGCGCCACCCAGATTCGCGCCCGCAACCGGCAGGAGTCCGGCAGCGCCAACTCAACCAGGGCCGGGTCAGCGGCGCCGTCGGTGAGCAGCCGCAACGGCAAACCTTGCGGGTCCAGCGCCGGATAATTTTCGTGTTGCCAGCCGTCGGCGGTCAGCGACTGGCGGAAATAGCCGGAGCGGTAGTACAGGCCCACCGCAATCAGTGGTAATCCGAGATCCGACGCGGACTTCAAGTGGTCGCCGGCCAGGATCCCCAAGCCGCCCGAGTAGTTCGGCAGCACCTCGGCGACGCCAAATTCCATCGAGAAGTAGGCGATGCCGTTGGGCATGGCCGCGCCGTTGTTTTGTTGCTGCTGGTACCACAGCGGACGGCTCAGATAATCGTTGAGATCCGCGGCCAACTCATCGAGCCGGCCCAGGAAACCGCCGTCGAGCGCCAGCTCGTCGAGCCGGGCCGGGCTCACCGCGCCCAGCAAGGCAACCGGATCCCGCCCGCATTGGCTCCACAGCGTCGGCTCGATCGACTCGAAGAGATCCTGCGTCGGCGAGTCCCACGACCATCGCAGGTTGATGGACAGCTGTTCGAGCGCCTCCAGGCGTTCCGGAAGGTGGGCACGGACCGTGAACCGACGGAGGGCTTTCACGCATCATTACCTTACTGACGACAGGCCGGGGTTCGCTTCCCGAACAGCAAGCGCATCCCACCCCCGGGTGTGGCCCGACACTACGGTGGGTATTGGGCGCAAAGGGCTTGTCGAGAAATGCAAGCCGAAGACAAGCGCGCTGCGATTCGGCCGCGCCCATAACGACAACGGACTACCGAAAGGACGGACTGGCGGTGCCCGGTCGTGTCGAAATCGATGACGTCGCACCCGTCGTGTCGTGCGGCGCCTATCCGGCTAAAGCCGTGATCGACGAGGTAATTCCGGTACGTGCGTCGGTCTGGCGCGACGGCCATGACGCGGTCGCTGCGACGCTGGTGGTGCGCTACCTGGGGCCGCGCTATCCACAAGTGGGCGAAACCCGGCGACTCAGGGCGGTGCAGGCCCCTGCGGTGGCCGAACCCGCCGCTGACCCGCTCGTCCGGGTCAAGCCACTTCACGTTCCGATGAGCATGGGCGAGGAGCCCTATGTTTTTCACGGTGCGTTCACCCCGGACAGCATCGGGCTGTGGACGTTTCGGGTGGACGGCTGGGGTGACCCGATTCACACCTGGCGGCATGCCATCGTGGCCAAGCTGGACGCCGGCCAGGGCGAGAGCGAACTGTCCAACGACCTATTGGTGGGCGCGCAACTACTGGAACGCGCCGCGACCGGCGTTCCCCGCGGTCAACGCGATCCGTTGCGGGCAGCCGCGGCCGCCCTGCGGGCCCCCGGCGATCCGGTTCTACGCGCTGCGCCGGCGCTGGCCCCCGAGGTCGACGAACTACTGAGCCACTATCCGCTGCGTGAGCTGGTCACCCGCGGCGAGCAGTACGGGGTGTGGGTGGATCGGCCGCTGGCCCGCTTCGGCTCGTGGTACGAGATGTTCCCCCGCTCGACCGGCGGCCGGGACGCCGACGGGAACCCCGTGCACGGCACCTTCGCCACCGCGGCGGAAGCGCTGCCGCGAATCGCGCAGATGGGCTTCGACGTGGTGTACCTGCCGCCGATCCATCCGATCGGCAAGGTCCACCGGAAGGGTCGCAACAACACCGCGACCGCCGTGCCCGGTGACGTGGGATCGCCGTGGGCGATCGGAAGCGATGAGGGCGGCCACGATGCGGTGCATCCGCAGCTGGGCACGATCGCAGACTTCGACAAGTTCGTGGCTGCGGTGCACCACCTGGGCATGGAGGTGGCGCTGGATTTGGCGCTGCAGTGCGCGCCGGATCACCCGTGGGCCTCCGAACACCGAGAGTGGTTCACCGAATTGCCGGACGGCACCATCGCATACGCCGAAAACCCGCCGAAAAAGTACCAGGACATCGTCCCGATCAACTTCGACAATGCCCCCGCCGGCCTCTACGACGAGGTGCTGCGGCTGGTGCGGTACTGGATGGACCACGGGGTCAGGGTCTTCCGCGTCGACAATCCGCACACCAAGCCGCCCAACTTCTGGGCGTGGCTGATCGCTCAGGTCAAGGCGGTCGATCCGGATGTCCTGTTTTTGTCCGAGGCGTTCACACCGCCGGCCCGCCAGTACGGGCTCGCCAAGCTGGGCTTCACTCAGTCCTACACCTACTTCACCTGGCGTACGTCCAAGTGGGAGCTCACCGAATTCGGCCGGCAGATCCCCGAACTCGCCGACTTCCGGCGTCCCAATTTGTTCGTCAACACCCCCGACATCTTGCATGCCGTCCTGCAACACAATGGCCCGGGCATGTTCGCGATACGCGCCGTGCTGGCGGCGACCATGAGCCCCGCCTGGGGGATGTATTCCGGCTTCGAGTTGTTCGAGGGCCGCGCCGTCCTCGAGGGCAGCGAGGAATATCTCGACTCGGAGAAGTACGAGCTACGACCCCGCGACTTCGCGGGCGCGCTGGCGGCGGGACGATCGCTGGAGCCATTTATCGCACGACTGAACAACATTCGTCGACTCCATCCGGCACTTCAGCAACTGCGCAACATCACGTTCCACGCTGTCGACAACGACGCATTGCTCGCCTACAGCAAGTTCGACCCGATCACCGGCGACTGCGTGCTGGTCGTTGTGACCCTCAACGCGTTCGGGCCGGAGGAGGCGATGTTGTGGTTGGACATGCCCGCATTGGGTATGGAACGCCATGAGCGGTTCTGGGTGCGCGACGAAATAACCGGCGACGAATACCAATGGGGAGCAGCCAATTACGTACGGATCGATCCTGGCCACGCCGTCGCTCACATCATCAACATGCCGCTCATACCGTCCGAATCCCGAATCACGCTGATGCGCCGGAGGTGACGCCACGATGAAGTCCACCGACCAACTCGCCAGGACCCACCTGGCGCCCGCACCCGCCGACTTGGCCCGCCTGGTCGCCGGCGAGCACCACAATCCGCATGGCATCCTGGGTGCCCACGAGTACGGCGACCACACGATCATCCGGGCCTTCCGGCCGCACGCCGCCGAAGTGGCCGCGCTCATCGGTGAAGACCGATTTCCGCTGCAGCACATCGACTCCGGTTTGTTCGCTGTGGCACTACCCTTCGTCGACCTCATCGACTACCGCCTCGAGGTGCGCTACGAGGGCTCCGAGCCGCACAGTGTCGCCGACGCCTACCGCTTCCTGCCGACGCTGGGTGAAGTCGATCTGCATCTGTACGGCGAGGGGCGCCACGAACGACTGTGGGAAGTCCTTGGCGCCCATCCACGTTCGTTTACCACCGCCGACGGTGTGGTCGAGGGTGTGTCATTCGCGGTGTGGGCGCCCAACGCCAAGGGCGTCGGCTTGATCGCGGAGTTCAACGGCTGGAATGGTAACGATGCCCCGCTACGGGTACTCGGTTCGTCGGGTGTGTGGGAGTTGTTCTGGCCCGGCTTCCCGCGCGACGGCTTGTACAAGTTCCGGGTGCACGGCGCTGACGGCTCGGTCACGGACCGGGCCGACCCGATGGCTTTCGCCACCGAGGTGCCCCCGCACACGGCGTCTCGGGTGAACGTGAGTGACTACAGCTGGGGTGACGACGCCTGGATGACGGCACGCGCCCAGCGCAATCCGGTGTTCGAACCGATGAGCACCTACGAAGTTCACCTGGGCTCGTGGCGACCGGGCCTGTCCTATCGGGAGCTTGCCCGCGAGCTCACGGATTATGTGCTGGCACAAGGATTTACCCACGTCGAGATGTTGCCCGTCGCCGAGCACCCGTTCGGTGGATCCTGGGGATATCAGGTCACGTCCTACTATGCCCCGACGTCGCGGTTCGGTACGCCGGACGATTTCCGGGCGGTTGTCGACGCGCTGCACCAGGCCGGCATCGGTGTGATAGTGGACTGGGTCCCAGCCCACTTCCCAAAGGACGCATGGGCGCTCGGCCGTTTCGACGGCACACCGCTTTACGAGCATTCGGATCCGAACCGCGGCGAGCAACTCGACTGGGGCACTTACGTGTTCGACTTCGGCCGCGCCGAGGTACGCAATTTCCTGGTGGCCAATGCGCTGTATTGGCTCGAGGAGTTCCACATCGATGGGCTGCGAGTCGACGCCGTCGCGTCGATGCTCTACCTCGACTATTCGCGCCCCGCCGGCGGCTGGACACCGAACATCTACGGCGGCCGGGAGAACTTGGAGGCGGTGCAGTTCCTGCAGGAGATGAATGCCACCGCCCACAAGGCGGCGCCGGGAATTGTCACCATTGCCGAGGAGTCGACGTCGTGGCCGGGCGTATCGAGGCCGACTAGCGTTGGCGGCCTGGGCTTTTCGATGAAGTGGAACATGGGCTGGATGCACGACACCCTCGACTACATCAGCCACGATCCGGTGCACCGCAGCTACCACCACCACGAGATCACCTTCTCGATGCTCTACGCATTCAGCGAGAACTTCGTGCTACCGATCAGCCACGACGAGGTGGTGCACGGCAAGGGCACGCTGTGGTCGCGCATGCCGGGTAACGACCACGTCAAGGCGGCGGGGTTGCGCAGCCTGCTGGCGTACCAGTGGGCGCACCCGGGTAAGCAGCTGCTGTTCATGGGTCAGGAATTCGGGCAGCGCGCCGAATGGTCCGAAGAACGCGGCGTCGACTGGTTCCAACTCGACGAGAACAGCTTCTCCGGCGGCATCTCACGCCTGATGCACGACGTCAACACGATCTACCGGAGCCACCCGGCGCTATGGAGCCAGGACACCACGCCGGAGGGCTATTCCTGGATCGACGCCAATGACTCCGCCAACAACGTGTTGAGTTTCCTGCGATATGGCAGCGACGGCTCGGTAATGGCCTGCGTGTTCAATTTCGCGGGTTCCGAGCACAGCGGCTACCGGCTCGGCCTGCCCAACGCCGGGCGGTGGCGTGAGGTGCTCAATACTGATGGGACCGACTACAACGGCACCGGGATCGGCAACCTCGGCGGTGTCGATGCGACCGACGAGCCGTGGCACGGCCGCCCGGCCTCTGCGGTGCTGGTGCTGCCGCCCACATCGGGGCTGTGGCTGGAACCTGAATAGGCGACCGGCAACTAGTACAGCGCGTTGGCGAGGTTGCGCCGCCCGGCAATGACGTCCGGGTCGGCGGGATCGAAGAGCTCGAACAGCTCGATCAACCGCGTGCGCACCGAGGTTCGCTCGTCGCCGGAGGTCCGCCGCACCAACGCGACCAGACGGTCGAATGCGCCGCGCACATCCTGGCTGAGGATCGCGACGTCGGCAGCGGCGAACGCGGCCTCGATGTCATCAGGCGCGGCATCGGCGACCGCCACCGCGTCCGGCCGCTGCGCGGTCGCCCGCATCAAGAACGCGATCTGGCGTACTGCGCCTTTGGCTTCGGCGTCGTTCGGGTTGGCGTCCAGGATCGCCTGATAGGAGTCGGCGGCGGCGGCGAAGTCGCCATCCTGGAGCTGCTCGCGGGCCTGCGCGAGCGCCGGGTCCACTTCCTCTGGCTCGTCGGAATCCATTGCGCCTTCGAGCTTGCCCGCCGTTGCCGACAGCAGCGAGTCCACCCAACGGCGTAACTGGTCGGCGGGCTGCATGCCCTGGAAACTGGAAAGCGGCTGTCCGGCAGCCAGTGCAACGACGGTGGGGACCGCCTCGACGCCGAATATCTGGGCTATCCGGGGAGCCACGTCAACGTTGACGCTGGCCAGCGACCACTTCCCGTTGTCGGCGGCGGCCAGGCCGGACAACGTGTCGGCCAGCTGGAGGCAGACATCGCTGCGCGGCGACCACAACAGCACGACCACCGGCACCTGGTTGGAGCGCAGCAGCACTTCGTCTTCGAAATTGGCCTCGGTGACCTCGATGCCGGCGGGTGTCGCCGACCCTTCCCCCGCCGTATCGCGGCCGGACGGAGGGCTTTGCTTGAGGGCGGACAGATCGACCGCGCCGGCCATCGCAGGCCCGATCGGAGGTCCAGGACGGCTCACGTCGTCAAGTTTGGCACGTGGCTGTCGGTCGCTGTCCACCCGGTCGCGACGACCACGGCGTGGACGCGGAGACGCGGCTGAAGCCGTACTCAGGCGGGCATATGACCAACATCACATCGGCCGTCATCCCTGCGCTTGCTCACGATGCCAGCAACCATCCCCCGCGTGTCAATCGAACATGTTTGCGAACGGCAATGTCGGCTGGGGCGCTAGCCGGCCCGAAGTATCAGCGCGTCGCCCTGACCACCGGCGCCACACAGCGCCGCAACGCCGTACCCAGAGCCCCGGCGAGCCAACTCGAGAGCCGCGTGCAGCGTGATCCGGGCGCCCGACATGCCGATCGGATGCCCGACGGCGATCGCACCGCCGTTAACGTTGACGATTTCGGGATCAACGCCCAGTTCCCGTGTTGAGGCCAATGCCACTGCAGAGAACGCCTCGTTGATCTCCACCACGTCGAGTTGGTCGACTGAGATACCTTCGCGGCCAAGAGCTTTCTTGATCGCGTTGGCGGGCTGCGACTGCAGCGTCGAATCCGGGCCGGCTACCACGCCATGTGCGCCGATCTCGACCAGCCAGGACAATCCCAGCTCTGTCGCCTTGTCCTTGTTCATCACGAGGACCGCGGCCGCGCCGTCAGAAATCTGCGATGCCGATCCGGCGGTGATAGTGCCGTCGCGACTGAACGCCGGTTTGAGACTGGCCAGCGATTCGGCGGTGGTGTTGGCGCGAATACCTTCATCCTCGTTGAACTGCAGGGGATCACCCTTGCGCTGCGGGATGTTGACCGGCACCACTTCGTCGGCGAAGACGCCGTCCTTCCATGCCGCTGCGGCCTTCTGGTGCGAGCGCGCCGCGAATTCGTCCTGTTCGAGCCGGGTGAACTTGTCGACGTCGTTGCGCTGCTCGGTCAGCGCGCCCATCGGCTGGTCGGTGAACACGTCGTACAGGCCGTCGTAGGCCATGTGGTCCAAAACCGTCACATCGCCGTACTTGTAGCCGGCACGGCTGTCGATCAGCAGGTGCGGAGCCTTGGTCATGGACTCCTGGCCGCCGGCCACTACCACGTCGAACTCGCCGGCCCGAATGAGCTGGTCAGCGAGTGCGATGGCATCGATGCCGGACAGGCACATCTTGTTGATCGTCATCGCCGGCACGTCCCACCCGATGCCGGCCGCTACCGCCGCCTGCCGCGCGGGCAGCTGACCGGCCCCGGCGGTCAGCACCTGGCCCATGATCACGTACTCGACGGCCGATGCGGGCACATTCGCCTTCTCCAGAGCGCCCGCGATCGCGATGGCGCCCAGGTCACTGCCCGAGAATTCCTTCAGCGAGCCCATCAACTTGCCGATAGGCGTTCGTGCTCCAGCAACGATGACCGATGTCGTCATGACTACCTCCAGGGCGGGGTTTGGGCGGCCGATCCGGCGGACGGGGAGACAGAATCTTTCCCGTCAGGTTACCGTTACGTGATGACCACCGATCAAGTTGACGCCCGTCAACTCCTCGCCACCGCGCTGGTGACGGGGGTCGACCATGTCGGTATCGCGGTTCCCGACCTCGATGCCGCGATCGCGTGGTATCACGACCACCTGGGCATGATCATCCTGCATGAGGAAATCAACGGCGATCAGGGCATTCGCGAGGCGATGCTGTCGGTGCGCGGCGCTCCGGTCGGCAGCGCCCAGGTACAGCTGATGGCCCCGATCGACGAGTCGTCGGTGATCGCTAAGTTCCTCGACAAGCGCGGGCCCGGCATCCAGCAGCTGGCCTACCGGGTGAGCGACCTCGACACCCTCAGCGAGCGCCTGCGCGAGCAGGGAATCCGCCTGCTCTACGAAGCCCCGCGGCGCGGGACAGCGAACTCGCGGATCAATTTCATCCACCCCAAAGACGCCGGCGGAGTCCTGATCGAGTTGCTCGAACCTGCCGTCGACTCAGACTCCGCGCACTGACTCCTCCTCCTCCTCAAGACCACTTCCGGGTCGGCCCGCGGGTTGCCCGATTAGCCCAGCACGGCGTGTGCCAGTGTCGCCGATCGTCGATGGCAACTTCTCCAAAGTCTGCTAACCACACCACCATATGGGCTGTGCCCGAGCGTATTTCGTGATCGCAGCCGGGACAGCGATACGTTTTGACCGCTCGGGCGGCGGCTACGGGTCGCACTTCGTAGTCGTGGCCATCGGGTCCGGTTTCCACCCGGCGTTGGGTCGGCAGCGACCGGGACGGCTGCTGTCGACGCGGTGGTGTGCGGCGTCGAGCCATGGCAGCAGTCTAGTGAGACACCTCAAAATAGTCGGTACTCGTCGGAATCGATACCACGCATCATGTCGTAATCCAATGTCAGACAACGGATCCCACGATCGACCGCTAAAGTTCTTGCCTGCGGCTTAATCTGCTGCGCGGCGAATACCCCACTCACCGGCGCCAGCAGGCTGTCCCGGTTGAGCAAATCCAGATAACGGGTGAGTTGCTCGACGCCGTCGATTTCCCCGCGGCGCTTTATCTCGACCGCGACCGAGCGTCCCTCTTCGTCGCGGCAGAGCAGGTCGACCGGCCCGATCGGCGTCATGTACTCGCGGCGCACCAACGTATATCCGGCGCCGAGCAGCTCCACGTGTTCAGCGAGCAACGCCTGCAAGTGGGCTTCGACGCCGTCCTTGACCAGCCCCGGATCGAGCCCCAGCTCATGGCTGGAGTCGTGGTCGATGTCCTCGACGGTGATGCGTAATTGCTCGCCGGCCTTGTTCTGCACCACCCATACCGGCGCTGCGCCGTCCAGCTCTTCGGTGAACCAACACGGCGGACTCATCCAGTTCAACGGCTTATAGGCGCGGTCGTCGGCGTGCACGCTCACCGAACCGTCGGCCTTGAACAGGAGTAATCGGCGTGCCGAGGGTAGATGAGCGGTGAGCCGACCGAGATAGTCGACCGTGCACCGGGCGATGACGAGACGCACCCGCCTCACATTAGGGGCAGTCCCCCCACCCAACCCAGACAAATTAGGCTTGGCGCCACCATGATGGCCACGAGAACGGTCGCGCAACGCCTGGGCCGGCTTCTGGAGATGGTGACCCGACAGAGCGGTCGGCTGCCAGAGACCCCGGCCTACGGCTCCTGGCTGCTCGGGCGGGTGTCGGAGAGCCCGGCCCGCCGGCGGGTACGCATTCAGCTCATCCTGACTGTCTTCATCGTCGCGACGAATCTCATCGGAATCGGCGTCGCGCTGCTGTTGCTCACCATCGCCTTCCCGTCCCCGAGCATCTTCAGCGACGCACCGCTGTGGATCACCTTCGCCGTCGCGCCGGCATACATTGCCGTCGCGCTGGCCCTGGGGACGTACTGGATAACCCGACGGACTATCACCGCGCTCCGGTGGGCGATTGAGGAGCGCGAGCCCACCCCGGCCGATGAACGCAACACGTTTCTGGCCCCGCTCTGGTTGGCGCTGGGCGTGCTCATCCTGTGGGGGCTCGCAGCGGCGCTATTGACCACGCTCTACGGGCTGGCCGACACCACGTTCATCCCGATCGTGGGTTTCTCGGTGAGCTTCTGCGGCATTCTGGTTGCAACCGGGTGCTATCTGTTGACCGAGTTCGCGCTGCGCCCGGTGGCCGCACAAGCCCTCGAGGCGGGACGAGTGCCGCGACGATTGGCCCCGGGGATCATGGGCCGAACGCTGACGGTCTGGCTGCTGGGTTCCGGTGTGCCGGTTCTCGGTATCGCGCTGACCGCATTCTTCGCATTGGCGTTGGGCAATCTTACTGAGACCCAGCTCGGAGTGGCGGTGCTGATCCTTGCGACCGCAACGCTGATCTTCGGCTTCGTCTTGATGTGGATCCTGTCCTGGCTGACGGCGACGCCGGTGCGGGTGGTGCGCGCGGCGCTCAAGCGAGTCGAACAGGGCGATCTGCGAGGCGATCTGGTGGTCTTCGACGGGACCGAACTCGGCGAGCTGCAGCGTGGATTCAACAAGATGGTCGACGGCTTGCGCGAGCGCGAGCGTGTGCGCGACTTGTTCGGCCGTCACGTGGGACGCGAAGTCGCCGCCGCCGCCGAGCGGGAAAAACCGAGGCTCGGAGGCGAAGAGCGCCATGTCGCAGTGGTTTTCGTCGATATCGTCGGTTCGACGCAATTGGTGACGAGTCGGCCGGCTGCGGAAGTCGTGCAGCTACTCAATCGGTTCTTTGCGGTGATCGTCGAAGAGGTAGACCGCCACTGCGGACTGGTCAACAAATTCGAAGGAGATGCCGCGCTGGCCGTGTTCGGCGCACCGAACCACCTCGACCGACCGGAGGACCAAGCATTGGGCGCCGCCCGCGCCATCGCTCGCCGACTGGACAGCGAGGTACCCGAGTGTCCCGCCGGCATCGGGGTCACAGCCGGGCAAGCCGTCGCCGGAAATGTCGGCGCCAAGGAGCGGTTCGAATACACGGTGATCGGCGAGCCGGTCAACGAGGCAGCCCGGCTGTGCGAGCTGGCCAAGTCCGAGCCAGGCCGACTATTGGCATCCTGGGACACCGTTAACGCCGCGAGTGAAAACGAGCGGGCCCGTTGGTCGTTGGGTGAGACCGTGACGCTGCGCGGCCATGATGAGCCGACGCAGCTGGCAGCACCCGTTTAGCCCGCTGGGTTCACGGTTGCCCACCTCATGGGCACTACGCGGCACCACGTTGTCGCTTTTCCGCTAGTAATGTCAGTGGCTCGGTGTAATTGTCGAACCGTGCATGAAGACTTCGTCCGCTGCTATCGGGCCGTGCAGTCCAAAGACGCTAGGTTCGACGGCTGGTTCGTCACTGCGGTGCTGACCACCGGGATATATTGCCGCCCCAGCTGTCCGGTCCGGCCACCGTTCGCCCGCAATATGCGGTTTTATCCGACTGCGGCGGCCGCACAACGCGCCGGCTTCCGCGCGTGCAAGCGCTGCCGCCCGGACGCGTCGCCGGGTTCGCCGGAATGGAACATTCGCGGTGACCTCGTTGCGCGGGCCATGCGGCTGATCGCCGACGGCACCGTGGACCGCGAGGGTGTCTCCGGCCTTGCCGCCCGCCTCGGTTACACCACCCGACAGCTTGAGCGGCTACTGCAGGCCGAGACCGGCGCAGGCCCACTGGCCCTGGCCCGCGCACAGCGCACCCAGACCGCGCGGATACTGATCGAGACAACAGATTTGCCTTTCGGCGACGTCGCTTTTGCTGCAGGCTTTTCCAGCATCCGCCAGTTCAACGACACGCTGCGATTGGTGTGCGACAGCACTCCGACGGAGTTGCGCAAACGCGCGACCGCGCGGTTCGGCCGTGCCGCATTGGACCTACGCTCACCGGGGACGGTGTCGCTGCGCTTGCCGGTGCGGGTCCCGTTCGCCTACGACGGGGTCTTCGGCCATCTAGCCGCCAGCGTGGTGCCCGGATGCGAGGAGGTACGCGGCGGCACCTATCGCCGCACCCTACGGCTACCGTTCGGCAACGGCATCGCCAGCCTGACACCGGCGCCAGATCATGTCGGATGCCTGCTGGTGCTCGACGACTTCCGCGACCTGACGACCGCGATCTCACGCTGTCGGCGGCTGTTAGACCTCGACGCCGACCCGGAGGCGGTGGTCGACGTATTGGGGTCTGACGCGGTGCTGGCCCCGGTGATAGCCAAGGCGCCCGGGCAACGCATACCCCGCACCGTCGACGAGGCCGAACTCGCCGTTCGGGCGGTGCTGGGCCAGCAGGTATCCATCAAGGCCGCGCGGACCCACGCCGGTAGGTTGGTCACCGCGTACGGCCAATCCGTCGACGACACCGACGGCGCACTGACGCACACCTTTCCGTCAATCGAGCAGCTCGGCGATATCGATCCGGCCCACCTGGCCGTTCCGGAGGCACGCCGGCGGACCCTGACCGCCCTCATCGCCGGGCTGGCCGATGGCAGCGTGGTCCTCGACACCGGCTGCGACTGGTACGCGGCCCGTCAGCAGTTGCTGGCACTGCCCGGCATCGGACCGTGGACCGCAGAGGTGATCGCCATGCGCGGGCTGGGTGACCCCGATGCTTTTCCCGCCAGCGACCTCGGATTGCGCTTGGCTGCAGAACAATTGGGCTTGCCGACGGATCAGCGGGCACTGGATAGACGCAGCCGCTCATGGCGCCCCTGGCGCTCCTATGCCACGCAGCATCTATGGACCACGCTGGACCATCCGGTGAACCACTGGCCATCCAAGGAGATCGCATGATCCACTACCGCACCATCGACAGCCCGATCGGTCCGTTGGCGCTGGCCGGGCGCGGCCAACTGCTGACCAACCTGCGCATGGTGAATCAGACCTACGAGCCGAACCGTACTAATTGGGTGCCCGACGACCGGGCTTTTCCAGACGCGGTCCAGCAACTCGAGGCGTACTTCGCCGGCGAGCGCACCGATTTCGACCTTGAGCTCAGCCTGGCGGGTAGCGAGTTTCAGCGGCGGGTCTGGCAGGCGCTGCTGACGATTCCCTATGGCGAAACCCGCTCGTATGGAGAGATCGCCGAGCAGATCGGCGCGTCCGGCGCCGCCCGCGCTGTCGGATTGGCAAACGGCCGCAATCCGATCGCCATTATCGTGCCCTGCCACCGCGTCATCGGCGCGAGCGGAAACCTTACCGGCTACGGCGGTGGGCTCGAACGGAAACAATCGCTGCTCGAATTGGAGAGAAGACGGCAGTCCGTAACGTTATCTCTCTTCGATTGAGCATGCGGCCTAGAGCCCCGGCAGCTGCAGCGGAACCGGCGATGGAGCCCCGGCTGGGCCGAACGGGGTGCCCGCCGGCGTGCCTCCGGGGATGGGAAAGGGCATGTTGCCGTTGGCAACCGAAGTCATGAATGACGGGCACTGAGACTGGATCGCCATCCCGACCAGGAAGCCGGCGAGAGGTGGGGCGAGGCCACCGTGGCCGCTGACTTGAGCCGCGCTGCCGGCAAAGCTACTGCCTGGCTTGACCAGCATGGGGCAGATGGATTGCCCGACTTGGGCGATGGCGCTGCTGATCGGACCGTTGTTGCCGATGCCCGCGCTATTGAGCACCGGCGCCATCGCGTCACCGATCGAGTCCGCATGCGCGGCAGGCGTTGAGCCCACCGCCGCGGCGGCGACGACGACGACGGCCAGCGTGACGATGACAGGACGCAGAACCGTCGTGGGCACCGCCATGAGATCCACAATGCCGAACGTGGTCCGCTCCGTGTTCGACGTCAGTCGGCGCGTAGACCCCGCCGTGTTGATCGCGACCATTAATAGTTCCCCCCTCAGCAGTTTGTGCACATAAAGCACAAATTTCACTTTGATAACGTTAGGGTGTTTTTGTCACATTTACAACACGGTTAGATAACCATTTGCGACCATAGCGTTGCGCTACCGCGACCTGTGAGACCTGAGTGCAACAATCGCGGGTTTCGGTGGCGACGTAGGCTTCTCATCGACGTGAAGCGCACGGCTCGTCCTCGGTGAGCGCGATGTTGGCGAACGCCAACCCGGCCGTAAGGGCATCGACTGGTGGATCTCCAATTACGCGCCGGTCGAACCGCGCCGGCGTGAAAGATCCCGCGTCATCCGACAGATTCGCGGATGGAGTTTGCTGAGCTTCTGCGAACGCGGCAGCGAATCGTATGCGCGGCAGCTTGACGCTCAAGAACTGGTCAATGAAATGCCCGTGCCCCCCAACAGAATTGGGGGGCACGGGACTTTAAATTGTGTTCGGCGGTGTCCTACTTTTCCACCCGGGTTGGGTAGTATCATCGGCGCTGGCAGGCTTAGCTTCCGGGTTCGGGATGGGTCCGGGCGTTTCCCTGTCGCTGTGGCCGCCGTAACTTTGTTTAGTTGGTTTTGGTGGTGGGGTGGGTGTGTGGTTGGTTGTGGTTGCGGTGTTGGTAAGTTTTCGGCCGGTTAGTGCCAGTTCCCTGTGCGCATTGCTGCGTGTGTAGGTCTGGTCTATTGATCCCGTGGTCTGCGGGGGGCCTTATCCCACTTGATGGGTGAGAAGCCTGGTCTTGGAGAAGGTTTCCCGCTTAGATGCTTTCAGCGGTTATCCTGTCCGAACGTGGCTATCCAGCGGTGCCCCTGGTGGGACAACTGGTGGACCAGAGGTTCGTCCGTCCCGGTCCTCTCGTACTAGGGACAGGTTTCCTCAAGCTTCTGACGCGCGCGGCGGATAGAGACCGAACTGTCTCACGACGTTCTAAACCCAGCTCGCGTGCCGCTTTAATGGGCGAACAGCCCAACCCTTGGGACCTGCTCCAGCCCCAGGATGCGACGAGCCGACATCGAGGTGCCAAACCATCCCGTCGATATGGACTCTTGGGGAAGATCAGCCTGTTATCCCCGGGGTACCTTTTATCCGTTGAGCGACACCCCTTCCACTCAGAGGTGCCGGATCACTAGTCCCGACTTTCGTCCCTGCTTGACGTGTAGGTCTTGCAGTCAAGCTCCCTTGTGCACTTGCACTCGACACCTGATTGCCGTCCAGGTTGAGGGAACCTTTGGGCGCCTCCGTTACATTTTAGGAGGCAACCGCCCCAGTTAAACTACCCGCCAGGCACTGTCCGTGAACCCGGTTCAGGGTTCGACGTTAGGTGTCCAATACGATCAGAGTGGTATTTCAACAACGACTCCGCCCCAACTAGCGTTGGAGTTTCATAGTCTCCCACCTATCCTACACAAACCGAACCGAACACCAATACCAAGTTGTAGTGAAGGTCCCGGGGTCTTTTCGTCCTGCCGCGCGTAACGAGCATCTTTACTCGTAGTGCAATTTCGCCGAGTCTATGGTTGAGACAGTTGAGAAGTCGTTACGCCATTCGTGCAGGTCGGAACTTACCCGACAAGGAATTTCGCTACCTTAGGATGGTTATAGTTACCACCGCCGTTTACTGGGGCTTAAATTCTCCGCTTCACCCCGAGGGGTTAACAGGTCCTCTTAACCTTCCAGCACCGGGCAGGCGTCAGTCCGTATACATCGTCTTGCGACTTCGCACGGACCTGTGTTTTTAGTAAACAGTCGCTTCTCACTGGTTTCTGCGACCTCCTCCCGCTGCCCACCGCGAAGGTGTTGACGGTGTGGAGGCCCCCCTTCTCCCGAAGTTACGGGGGCATTTTGCCGAGTTCCTTAACCATAGTTCTCTCGTACGCCTTGGTATTCTCTACCTGACCACCTGTGTCGGTTTGGGGTACGGGCCATGTGTGTGCTCGCTAGAGGCTTTTCTCGGCAGCTTAGGATCACCGAATTCACCTCATCCGGCTATGCATCACCTCTCAGGAATATGACATCCGGATTTGCCTAGATGTCTCCCTACCGGCTTGCCCCAGTATTACCACTGACTGGTACGGCTACCTTCCTGCGTCACCCCATCGCTTGACTACTACCAACCCGGGTCCCACGCAGCCGGCGGCCCTCGCCCCCCCGAAGGGGATTGATCGGCCACCTTTTGGGTGGTTAGCAGGGTTGATTCGTCACGGGCGCCCACACACGGGTACGGGAATATCAACCCGTTGTCCATCGACTACGCCTGTCGGCCTCGCCTTAGGTCCCGACTCACCCTGGGCGGACTGGCCTGGCCCAGGAACCCTTGGTCTTTCGGCGGGCAAGGTTCTCACTTGCCTTATCGCTACTCATGCCTGCATTCTCACTCCCCACACCTCCACAGTTGAATCACTTCACTGCTTCGCTGGTGAGGGGACGCTCCCCTACCCAACCCTTGCGGGTTGCCGCGGCTTCGGCGGTGTGCTTGAGCCCCGCTACATTATCGGCGCACAATCACTTGACCAGTGAGCTATTACGCACTCTTTCAAGGGTGGCTGCTTCTAAGCCAACCTCCTGGTTGTCTATGCGACTGCACATCCTTTCCCACTTAGCACACGCTTGGGGGCCTTAGCCGGCGATCTGGGCTGTTTCCCTTTCGACGCACGGAGCTTATCCCCCGCCGTCTCACTGCCACGCTAGACACCACGGCATTCGGAGTTTGGCTGACGTCAGTAACCTAGTAGGGCCCATCGGCCATCCAGTAGCTCTACCTCCGTGGTGAACCACGTAACGCTGCACCTAAATGCATTTCGGGGAGAACCAGCTATCACGGAGTTTGATTGGCCTTTCACCCCTACCCACAACTCATCCCCTCAGTCTTCAACCTAAGTGGGTTCGGGCCTCCACACGGTCTTACCCGCGCTTCACCCTGGCCATGGGTAGATCACTCCGCTTCGGGTCCAGAACACACCACTACACCCCTGACGGGGATACGCCCTATTCAGACTCGCTTTCGCTGCGGCTACCCCACCCGGGTTAACCTCGCGACATGTCCCTGACTCGCAGGCTCATTCTTCAAAAGGCACGCCATCACCCCACCAAAGGAGGGCTCTGACGGCTTGTAGGCACACGGTTTCAGGTACTCTTTCACTCCCCTCCCGGGGTACTTTTCACCATTCCCTCACGGTACTGATCCGCTATCGGTCATCAGGAAGTATTCAGGCTTACCGGGTGGTCCCGGCAGATTCACAGCAGATTCCACGGGCCCGCTGCTACTCGGGAAATAACACAAACAGGCATGCAGTTTTCACCTACCGGGCTCTCACCGTCTACGGCAGACCATCCCAGGCCACTTCGATTAACCACACACTACTGCCCCTTGGCCAGGTAGAACCAAGACGTATCACTCCCACAACCCCACACACACAACCCCTACCCGGTATCTCATGCGTGCGGTTTAGCCATCCTCCGCGTTCGCTCGCCACTACTAACGGAATCACACTTGTTTTCTTTTCCTACGGGTACTGAGATGTTTCACTTCCCCGCGTTCCCTCCCACCGGCTATATATTCACCGCTGGGTGACACGACATCACTCGTGCCGGGTTTCCCCATTCGGACATCCTCGGATCCACGCTCGGTTGACAGCTCCCCGAGGCATATCGCAGCCTCCCACGTCCTTCATCGGCTCCTGATGCCAAGGCATCCACCATGCGCCCTTAAACACTTACAACACAAAAAAACACTCAACAAAAAACACTGCAAAAAATACAGCGATCTTGCTTAGATGCTCGCAACCACTATCCAACACTCAAACACCACACCCCACCACCAAGATGGGGAGACCCCACACGAACTAGCCGAGTGTTGTCTCAGGGCCCAATAGTGTGTCCGGCGATTCATGCCCCCACCACACAAGATGACAGGGGGACATTGTTGTCGTGCACCCGGTGCGCGCCACTACAGCAGCGCACCCCTTCACGGCTCACACCCCACCCAGATGCGGGGCGTATTTCGTGGTGCTCCTTAGAAAGGAGGTGATCCAGCCGCACCTTCCGGTACGGCTACCTTGTTACGACTTCGTCCCAATCGCCGATCCCACCTTCGACAGCTCCCCCCACAAGGGTTAGGCCACTGGCTTCGGGTGTTACCGACTTTCATGACGTGACGGGCGGTGTGTACAAGGCCCGGGAACGTATTCACCGCAGCGTTGCTGATCTGCGATTACTAGCGACTCCGACTTCACGGGGTCGAGTTGCAGACCCCGATCCGAACTGAGACCGGCTTTAAAGGATTCGCTTAACCTCACGGCATCGCAGCCCTTTGTACCGGCCATTGTAGCATGTGTGAAGCCCTGGACATAAGGGGCATGATGACTTGACGTCATCCCCACCTTCCTCCGAGTTGACCCCGGCAGTCTCTCACGAGTCCCCGCCATAACGCGCTGGCAACATGAGACAAGGGTTGCGCTCGTTGCGGGACTTAACCCAACATCTCACGACACGAGCTGACGACAGCCATGCACCACCTGCACACAGGCCACAAGGGAACCAATATCTCTACTGGCGTCCTGCGCATGTCAAACCCAGGTAAGGTTCTTCGCGTTGCATCGAATTAATCCACATGCTCCGCCGCTTGTGCGGGCCCCCGTCAATTCCTTTGAGTTTTAGCCTTGCGGCCGTACTCCCCAGGCGGGGTACTTAATGCGTTAGCTACGGCACGGATCCCAAGGAAGGAAACCCACACCTAGTACCCACCGTTTACGGCGTGGACTACCAGGGTATCTAATCCTGTTCGCTCCCCACGCTTTCGCTCCTCAGCGTCAGTTACTGCCCAGAGACCCGCCTTCGCCACCGGTGTTCCTCCTGATATCTGCGCATTCCACCGCTACACCAGGAATTCCAGTCTCCCCTGCAGTACTCCAGTCTGCCCGTATCGCCCGCACGCCCCCAGTTAAGCCAGGGAATTTCACGAACAACGCGACAAACCACCTACGAGCTCTTTACGCCCAGTAATTCCGGACAACGCTCGCACCCTACGTATTACCGCGGCTGCTGGCACGTAGTTGGCCGGTGCTTCTTCTCCACCTACCGTCACCCCCAACAAAAGCTGAAGGCTTCGCCGATGGTGAAAGAGGTTTACAACCCGAAGGCCGTCATCCCCCACGCGGCGTCGCTGCATCAGGCTTGCGCCCATTGTGCAATATTCCCCACTGCTGCCTCCCGTAGGAGTCTGGGCCGTATCTCAGTCCCAGTGTGGCCGGACACCCTCTCAGGCCGGCTACCCGTCGTCGCCTTGGTAGGCCATCACCCCACCAACAAGCTGATAGGCCGCGGGCCCATCCCACACCGCAAATAGCTTTCCACCACACCACATGCATGGCATGGTCCTATCCGGTATTAGACCCAGTTTCCCAGGCTTATCCCAAAGTGCAGGGCAGATCACCCACGTGTTACTCACCCGTTCGCCACTCGAGTATCTCCGAAGAGACCTTTCCGTTCGACTTGCATGTGTTAAGCACGCCGCCAGCGTTCGTCCTGAGCCAGGATCAAACTCTCCAAACAAAAACCCCCACAACCGTGGGCGAATCCGAATCAGAAAAATCTGACCTAACAAAAAGACACCAAAAAACTGGCATCAAAAAACAACCACACCCACACACGGGAAATGCAAAAGGCATGGCCAAAAAACAACAACAAAACAAAACCACCAAACACACTATTGAGTTCTCAAACAACACCCGTCAGCGGGGCAACCCTGCCACTGTACTCCGTGGCACAGGCACCGTCAACTGCACTAACCGCTCCCAACAGGGCCGGCGTGCGTCGTTATGTCGCAACTATTCTACGCGCTCGATCTCCGCTCCGAGACTGGCCAGATTTTCCACGAACAGCGGGTAGCCCCGGTCGATGTGAAAGACATCGTGCACCTCGGTGTCACCGTCGGCCACCAACCCGGCAAGCACCAGTCCGGCGCCGGCCCGGATGTCAGAAGACCACACCGGCGCACTCGAGAGTTGAGGAAGACCTCGTACGACGGCATGGTGCCCGTCGGTGCGGGCGTCGGCACCGAGGCGAATCATCTCCTCGACAAACCGGAACCGCGCCTCGAACACGTTCTCGGTAATCATCGATGTGCCATCGGCGATCGACGCCAGACCAATCGCCATCGGCTGCAGATCCGTGGGGAACCCCGGATACGGCAACGTCGAGACATTGACGGCCTTCGGGCGCTCGTATTGGGTCACCCGGAAACTGTCGTCCGTCTGGGTGACGGTGGCGCCCACGTCGTGCAGTTTGTGCAATACAACCTGAAGATGGCCCGGATCGACCCCGGTCACCGTAATGTCACCGCGGGTCATCGCCGCGGCGATGCCCCAGGTGGCCGCCACGATTCGGTCGCCGATCACGCGATGTTCGGTCGGGTACAGCCGCGGTACACCGGTAATAGTCATCGTCGGCAAACCGGCACCTTCGACCTGTGCACCCATCTGGTTCAACATCGTGCACAGGTCCACCACGTCGGGCTCGCGCGCCGCATTGTGAATCGTCGTGACGCCTTCTGCTAAAACCGCAGCCATCAAGATGTTCTCGGTGGCTCCGACCGAGGGGAACTCCAGCTGAATTTCCGCGCCCCGCAAGGTATCTGCCTGCGCAACGACGCAGCCGTGTTCGATATTGCAGACGGCTCCCAGCTGCCGCAGCCCGGCTTGATGCATATCCAACGGACGCGACCCGATGGCGTCACCGCCCGGCAATGCGACTTTGGCCCGCTTGCACCGTCCCACCAGGGGGCCGAGCACGCAGACCGAAGCCCGGAACTGGCGGACCGCGGCGAAGTCGGCGTCGTATTTCGGCTCGTCCGGGGAGGTGATGCGCACGGTTGCGCCGGCCAGTTCGACCGTGGCGCCCAGGCCCCTCAGCACCTCCGCCATCAACGGGACATCGAGGATGTCGGGGCAGTTGGTGATCGTGCTCGTGCCTTCGGCTAAGAGTGTCGCAGCCATCAACTTGAGAACGCTGTTCTTGGCTCCGCCAACTGCGACTTTGCCCGACAACCGACTGCCACCGGTCACCACGAAACGCTCGGCCACATGCGTTAGCTTAGTGATGCAGTTTCGCCCTGTCAGTCGGCCACGGCAGTCGGAGCGGTACGTTTTTAGTCATGGCAGTACACCTGACCCGCATCTACACCCGGACCGGAGACGACGGAACCACTGGGTTGAGCGATTTCTCGCGGGTCTCCAAGAGCGACGCGCGGTTGGTGGCGTACGCCGACTGCGACGAGGCCAACTCGGCGATCGGCGTTGCAATCGCGCTGGGAAACCCGAAGCAGCACATAACTGACATGCTGCGACAGATTCAGAACGACCTCTTCGACGCCGGCGCGGACCTCTCGACACCGGTTGTGGAGAATCCGAAGCACCCTCCGCTGCGCATCACGCAGTCCTACATCGACCGACTCGAAGCGTGGTGCGACGAGTTCAACGAAAGCCTGCCGCCACTCAACTCCTTTGTGCTCCCTGGCGGTTCACCGCTCTCGGCGCTGCTGCATGTCGCCCGCACGGTGGTGCGCCGCGCTGAGCGTTCCGCATGGGACGCAATCGAACACCACCCGTCAGATGTCAGTCAGCTGCCGGCGAAGTATCTGAACCGACTGTCCGACTTGCTGTTTATCTTGTGCAGGGTGGTCAATCCCGACGGCGACGTGCTCTGGCAACCCGGCGGCGGAAAGCCCGGCCGGCCCAAGAAGTAAACCACTACATCAGGTGCCGCGGCGGCGTGCACGTGGCGAGGGTCGTGATTCCAACCACGACTGGAATGCCGTCAATCCGCCTCGGTCCAGCGCGATTTCATGACCCGACCTGCGGTCCTGCGTCGTGTCGCGCAGTTCCAACACAATGATCTCTTCAGTCATGATGTCGAACTCGTCACCGCGTGGCGAACGTCGTGAAATAACCTCAACTCCGCGTCTGTTGAGTTGACGATCCGGCCATAAGCGAACGCTGGACAATCGGTAGAACGCGGCATCCGCACCCCGGTAGCGGATCACGCCGTGGCGCCAACCGTGGCCCCCAACTGCAGGTATGTCCCGCATGATCGCCGCCATTCCACCCTGGCGCAGCTTCCACAAGCGATAACTTAAGGCGATGACGGCAATTCCCAGCAAGGCGACGAGCACGGCCATGACAATCATGAGCGCGCTCACCGCCGCGGCCCGCTAGTCGAGCGCGCCGACAGCACGCAGTCTGGCGCGGCCCCTGGCGGCAGTGCGGGGATCGTCTGACTCCGAATCCTCTCTGGCCGCGGTCTCGTCGATCTCCGATTCGAATTCCGCGGATTCGGCGAGGATGCTGACTCCCTCTTCGGTGACCGAGAGAAAGCCGCCGTCCACCGCTACCCGGAGATCGTTCTCACCCTCACGCTCGACGCGCACCATGGCATCGTCGACCAGCTGCGCCACCAGCGGGATATGCCTTGGCAGGATGCCGATCTCGCCAACGGTGGTGCGGGTGAAGATGAACGTCGCCTGGCCCGACCAGATCTTCCGGTCGACGGCAACGATCTCCACATTCAGGTCCGCCATGTCAAGCCACCTTTCGCCGCTGGCAAGAACGCATCACAGCTTGGCGCCGAAGCTTTCAGCCTTCTTGGCCAGGTCGTCGAGACCGCCGATCAGGAAGAACGCCTGCTCGGGCACATGGTCGAAGTCGCCCTTTGCCAGCTTGTCGAACGCCTCGATGGTCTCCTTCACCGGCACGGTAGAACCGGGCTGACCGGTGAACTGTTCAGCCGCCATCATGTTCTGCGAGAGGAACCGCTCGATGCGTCGCGCCCGGTTGACCTGTTGCTTGTCCTCTTCGGACAGCTCGTCCATACCAAGAATCGCGATGATGTCTTGTAGGTCCTTGTAGCGCTGCAGAATCCGGATGACTTCCTGCGCCACCCGGTAGTGCTCGTCGCCGACCACCGCGGGGTCCAAAATGGTGGAGCTGGACGCCAACGGGTCCACGGCGGGGAAGATGCCCTTGGAGAACACATTTCGGGACAGCTCGGTGGTCGCGTCAAGGTGTGCGAACGTCGTCGCCGGCGCGGGGTCGGTGTAGTCGTCCGCGGGCACGTACACGGCTTGCATCGAGGTGATGGACTTACCACGTGTCGAGGTGATCCGCTCCTGGAGCTCACCCATTTCGTCGGCCAGCGTGGGCTGATACCCCACCGCCGAGGGCATCCGGCCGAGCAGCGTGGAAACCTCGGATCCGGCCTGGGTGAACCGGAAGATGTTGTCGATGAACAACAGCACGTCCTGGCCCTGCTCGTCTCGGAAGTACTCGGCCATCGTCAAAGCCGACAACGCCACTCGCATACGGGTGCCGGGCGGCTCGTCCATCTGACCGAACACCAGCGCGGTGTCCTTGAGCACATCGGCTTCGCCAAGCTCGACCCACAGGTCATTGCCCTCGCGGGTGCGTTCGCCCACACCGGCGAACACCGAGGTGCCGCCGAAGTTTCGGGCGATGCGGTTGATCATCTCCTGAATAAGAACTGTTTTGCCCACGCCCGCACCACCGAACAGCGCGATCTTGCCGCCGCGCACGTACGGCGTCAGCAAGTCGACGACCTTCAGACCGGTCTCGAGCATCTCGGTGCGCGGTTCCAGCTCGTCGAACGGCGGCGGCTTGCGGTGAATGGCCCAGTGATCGAAATCTTCTCCGTAGCCTGGCTCGTCCAGGCAATGGCCCAGTGTGTTGAACACGTGGCCCTTGACACCGTCGCCGACCGGCACCGAAATCGAGGCTCCGGTGTCGATCACCTCGACGCCGCGCACCAGCCCGTCGGTCGGCTGCATCGAGATGGTGCGGACCAGGTTGTCGCCGAGGTGGTGCGCTACTTCCAGTGTCAACGTCTTCGCGAGCTCCTCGTACGTGACGTCGGCGTGCAGAGCGTTGAACAACTCCGGCACCGAGCCGCGCGGAAACTCGACGTCGACAACGGGTCCGGTAATCCGGACGACGCGGCCGTGCGTGTCGGTGCCCTTCGAGTTCGTCGACTTCTCAGCCTGTTTGGTGGTAGCAGCCATATCCTCTTCGCTTCCTGATGGGGCCTATTTCGCGGCGTCAGCGAGCGCGTTTGCGCCACCAACGATTTCGCTGATTTCCTGGGTGATTTGGGCCTGCCGCTCACGGTTGGCCTCGAGCGTGAGTGCCTTGATGAGATCGTCGGCGTTGTCGCTGGCCGATTTCATTGCCCGTTGGCGCGATGCCAGCTCTGATGCCGCGGACTCGAGCAGCGCCGCATACACGCGGGTCGTCAGGTAGCGCGGCAATAGCGACTCGAACAACGTCGTTGCATCCGGCTCGAATGAGTACAACGTGTACGGGCCGGCGTCTTCGACGTACTCCACAACCATGGGCGCGATGCGGTGCGCCCCCGCCGACTGCGACATCATCGACTTGAACTCGGTATAGACGATGTGCAGCTCGTCGACCCCTGCCGGCCCGTCCTGCTCTGGACGCTCACCGTCGACCTCGGCGCCGGCCATGAACGCCTTCACCAATGTCTCAGCTATCTTCGCGGCATCCTCGTAGCTGGGTCGCTCGGAGAAGCCCGTCCACGACTCAGTGATGTCCCAGTTTCGGAATCTGTAGTAGCCCAGCGCTTTACGGCCGACGGTGTAGAGCACCGGCGTTTTGCCGCTTTCACGCAGCAGCGAGAAAAGCTCCTCGGCTCGGCGGAAGGCGCCGGAGTTGTAGGCGCCACAAAGGCCACGGTCAGACGAGACCACTAGCACACCGGCTCGTTTCGGTTCGGCGCGCTCGACCAACAACGGGTGGTCCAATGCGGCTTCGGCGGCCAGGGTGGTGAGCATGCGGGTGATCTCGGTGGCGTAGGGCCGAGCCTCCTTCAGCCGCGCCTGCGCCTTGCCGATACGCGACGTCGCGATCATCTCCTGCGCCTTGGTGATCTTTTTGATCGACCCAGCGGAGCGGATCCGACCCCGCAGTTCGCGAAGTGTGGCAGCCATACTCGATTACTTCTTCTTCTCCGGCGGTGCGGGCTTGTGGACCTGCACCGCTTCTTTCGCCAACTGGCCTTCGTCAAGGGCTTCCACATGCTCATCGGGTACCACCGAGCCGCCGCCGGTCGCCGCGAAGCCCTTCTTGAACTCTTTGATCGCGTCGGTCAACTTGTTTTCAGTTTCCTCGCTGAGCTTCTGGGATTCCCGGATGTCGGACAGGATGCCTTCTTCGGAAGCCCGAATGTGGTCGAGGAACTCAACTTCGAACCGCCGCACGTCTTCGACGGGAACTGAATCCAGGTGACCACCGGTACCGAGGAAGATCGCAACCACCTGCTCCTCAACCGGCACCGGCTGGTTCTGCGGTTGCTTGAGCAGTTCGACGAGTCGAGCACCCCGCTCCAACTGTGCCTTTGACGTGGCGTCCAAGTCCGAGGCAAAGGCCGCGAACGATTCCAGTTCGCGGTACTGCGATAGGTCCAGCCGCAGCGATCCGGCCACTTCCTTCATGGCCTTGATCTGCGCCGCACCACCTACGCGGGACACCGAGACACCGACGTTGATCGCGGGCCGGACGCCCTGGTTGAACAGGTCGGACTCCAGGAAGCACTGCCCGTCGGTGATCGAGATGACGTTGGTGGGAATGTAGGCCGAGATGTCGTTGGCCTTCGTTTCGATAATGGGCAGGCCGGTCAGCGATCCACCACCGAGTTCGTCGGAAAGCTTGGCGCAGCGCTCCAGCAAGCGCGAGTGCAAATAGAAGACATCGCCCGGGTAGGCCTCGCGGCCCGGCGGGCGACGCAGCAGCAGCGAGATCGCGCGGTAGGCCTCAGCCTGCTTGCTTAGGTCGTCGAACACGATCAGCACATGCTTGCCCTCATACATCCAGTGCTGAGCGATCGCCGAACCGGTATATGGTGCAAGCCATTTGAAGCCGGCAGAGTCAGATGCGGGCGCGGCGACGATCGTCGTGTAGTCCATCGCGCCGCCCTCTTCCAGCGTGTGGTAGACGGAGGCGATCGTGGTGCCCTTCTGCCCGATAGCTACGTAGACACACCGCACCTGCTTTTTCTCATCGCCGGATTCCCAGTTCTGCCGCTGGTTGAGGATGGTGTCCACACATACCGAGGTCTTGCCTGTCTTGCGGTCGCCGATGATCAGCTGACGCTGTCCACGTCCGATCGGCGTCATCGCGTCGATGGCCTTGATACCGGTCTGCAGTGGCTCTTTGACGCCCTGGCGTTGCACCACCGACGGCGCCTGGATCTCCAACGCCCTGCGGTCGGCGGCTTCGATGTCGCCGCGGCCGTCGATCGGGTGGCCAAGCGGGTTGACGACCCGGCCAAGGAACCCATCGCCGACCGGTACCGAAAGCACCTCGCCGGTTCGCTTGACCTGCTGGCTCTGTTCGATCTTCTCGAAGTCACCCAGGATCACCGCGCCGATGCTGTGCTCGTCGAGGTTGAGCGCCACGCCCAAAACCCCGCCGGGAAATTCGAGGAGCTCTTGAGTCATCACCGACGGCAAGCCCTCAACGTGCGCAATACCGTCGCCGGCGTCGACGACCGTACCGACCTCCTCCCGGGCGGTGTCGGAGGTAAAGGAGCCAACGTATTCTTCGATCGCGCCCTGAATGTCGTCAGCGGAGATTGTCAACTCTGCCATGGCTTTTCGTTCTTCCTGCTTGTTGATGTGTAGTTAGCTGGTGTTTCAGTCTGGCAACTGGGTCTGGGCCGCGGCGAGACGAGACGAGAGCGTACCGTCGATGACCTCGTCGCCGACCGAAATTGCGAGCCCGCCGAGCAGCTCGGGGTCGATTTGCATCTGCACTGTCACCGGGTGGCCGTATATCCGGCTCAGCACTTGGGTCAGGCGCTCTTGCTGGGCGTCGCTGAGTTCAGCGGCCACGCTAACGTGCGCGACCACTTCGCCACGGCGAGCCACCGCCACTTCGGCGAGAGTAAGCACCGCCTTCTCGGCCGGTTCACCCCGCAACAACTCGACCGTCTTGGAAAGCAATTCAACCGCGATGGGATTGACGTTGGTGCTTGCACTTTCCAGCACGTTGCGCAGCAACCGAACCCGGCTATCGGCGGGTGTTTCGTAGTCACCAAGCAAGATGGAGAGGCGCGGCTGAACATCCAGGATGCGGCTGAACCAGAACAACTGGTCTTCTACCTCGTCCAGCGAACCGGCATGTTCGGCATGCGTCAACAATGCGTTCCGCAACACCAGCTCGACAGCGTCGACCAGATCGTTGTTGGCCGACCAGCGTTGCGAGACGGCCATCTTAAGGATGTCGAGCGTGGGCTGTCCGACTTTTTCGGACACCAGCCGCTCGAGCAGCCGGACTCTGGGCGCGGCGTCCTCAGCCGGCATAGTTAGATACCGGGTGACGACGGTCTCGTGATCCAACAATGCGACGACCGATGTCAGTTCGTCGGCCAGGGTGGTAAGCCCGCTGTCGTCAAGGTCTTTGGCTATCTCACCGAACCGCTTCATCACGCTGTCCAGCGCCAGTCGGCTAGCCGAACGCATCTTCTCTGCTATCGGGTACTGGACGTCCGCCTCGGAGGGTGCCATCGCGTCGAGGTCGTCGAGAAAGCGGTCCACAGTGGCTGACTGCTGAGCCGTGTCAGCAACAAAGCCACGTACCAATTCGCCTGCACGCCGGACGGATTCGCCACCGAATTCCTGGCGCAGCTGGCGAGCCAGTTGCGCACCCAATAGCTCGACTTGCTTGGCGCCCTGCACCTTGATCCGCTCGACTTCGCTGTCGGCCTGGGCGCGCAGTTGTTCGGCAATGCGTTCGGCGTCGGCACGGGCTTCTTCGGTAATCCGTGCCGCTTCCGCCTTGGCGTCTTTGCGCGCTTTGTCGTGAGCTTGGCTCGCTTCCTCGAGCCGAGCGGCGGAAGCCGCGGCGTCGTCCAACTGCTGACGCACCACGTTCTGCCGATCGACCATCATTTTGCGTACCGGCGGCACGCCGTAACGCCATACCAGCCACACGATCACGCCGAATCCGACCAGCTGCCCGAGGAATGTCGACATCTTCGCTACCGCCCCGAACCGGTTGCCGTGACCGAGGTGCTGATCTCGACGCCCAGGATGCGGCTGGCCAACGTGGTGGACATGCCGTCCACACGAGAGCGCAGTTTCGCCGCTACCGCGTCGCCCTCTCGCTTGAGTTGCTCAGAGGCGTCCTGCAGTGTCGAAGAAACCTGTTCCTCGACGCGGCCGCGCATCTCGTCCAGGAGCTTGCGGCCCTCTGCCCGAGCCTCGTCGCGGACCGCCGATGCCGTGACCCGAGCTTCGGACATCGCCTTCTCGTAGTCTTCCCGGGCGGCCGCGAACTGCTCGGCCGATTTCTTGTTGTCAGCAGCCGTCTTGGTGACCATGTTCTCGCGCTCTTTCAGCACCTTCGAGATCGGCGGCACCACAAAGGTGCCGATTACGCCGAGCACGATCAAGAAGATGATCAGCACAACGAAGAAGGTGCCGTTGGGGAGGAGGAAGTTTCCCTCCGCCTGGCCGGCAGCAGCCAGGACCACAGCGCTCATGTCACCCATCTCAGCGATTTACTTGACCGGGGTGGCAAAGACGAACAGCGCCATGAAGGCCAAGTTGATGAAGTAAGCGGCCTCGACCAGACCCACGGTGATGAAGAACGGAACGAACAGCCGCCCTTGCGCTTCGGGCTGCCGGGCGATGCCGGAGATCAGCGCGTTACCGGCGACACCGTCACCGATACCGGCGCCGATCGCGCCGCCGGCCATGATCAGTCCACCGCCGATGAGGGCGCCAGCCGCGATTGTGGGGTTCATTGCTTATCCTCCTTGATATTTGGTAAGGGTCTGTCAGGCCTGTGCTGGTGTGTAAGCCGGGGTCTTGTGGCCGTCCTAATGCTCTTCCCCTTCCAGCTCCATCGATTGACTGAAGTACAAGACGGTCAGCAGCGCGAAAATGAACGCCTGGATCGCGCCGACGAATAGGTCGAATGCCTTCCAGATCGCGTTGGGCGCCCACATGATGTACGGCGGGAAAAGCGCGATCAGCGCGATCAGGATGCCGCCTGCGAACATGTTGCCGAAAAGTCGGAGCGACAACGAGATCGGCTTGGCGACTTCTTCAACCACGTTGATTGGCGAAAAGATCACCCCAACGACCTTCGGCAAGGTGTTCCACACGTGCCCCTTGAGAATCTTGGCGGGGTACCCAACGGGGCCGCTGCGCCAGATGCCGGCCAGGTGGTAGCAGATGAACACAAACAGCGCCAGCGCCAGCACAAAGTTGATGTCCGACGCCGGCGGGGCGAACAACTCTTTCGGAGAGCCGCCCGCCGAGTCGGTGTACTGCACGGGCAGCACCGACAGCCAGTTCGAGATCAGGATGTAGACGAAAAGTGTGACCGCAAGCGGCAACACGAAGGGCGCGATTTTCATCCCGATCGCGGCTTCGATCTGGTTGCGCATCTGGATAGTGATCGCCTCGAAGAACAACTGCACACCGCCCGGCACGCCGGTGGAGGTGACCTTGGCGCGCAAGAAGAATGCCAGGGCGATGACGATGACGGCGGCGAGGGCAGCGGACGACACGGTGTCGACGTTGACGGTCAGACCGAACCACCGAGCGGTCTCGTGATGGCCGACCTCGATGGCGCCCTCAGCCAGCAGCGTCTTAGTCATCGCTGTTTCCCGTCCCTTCACCGCCGTCGGCGGCCCCGTTACGCAGCTTCTTCCAGACCGGCAACGCGGTCGATAGCACCAGCAAGACCTGGAACAGCGCAAGCCCGAATACCACGCCGAGCCCGGCGGGTCGGAAGACGAATGCGACAGTCAGTCCGACGACGGTGATGATCAGCAGCCGGCTCGCGGAATTCATCGCCATCTTCTTTTTCAGCGGATGCGCTTCCGCCGTGATGGCCGCCACCGAACGCTGCACACCGACGGCATTGAGCAAACCCAAGAGCAGCCCCACGCCGAAGAACACACCCACCATCGGATGGCGAAGCAAACCCGCGGCGACGATTGCGACGACGGTCAGCACGAGCGACATGGTGAGCAGACGAACCGGCCGGAAAGCAACCGAGGGAAACACCAACGGCGCGCCCTGCGCTGGTGTTGTCACTGCTGCACCTCGTCCTCGTTCGGGGGGAGTTGCCTGGTCGATCGTTGCGTGGCCCGTCGAGCGTATCGGAGGGCATTCATCGCACTCGCATCACCCAAGGGACAGCTCCCCTTTGTCGGTCGTACGTCGGCGCGATCGGAGGTGACTCCGATGGCCGGTGGCCGGCAACCCGCGAGGTTAATTCGGGTTCTACCAGCACCGTACCACATCCTCGACGCCGCTACTACTCCTCGTCGTAGATGTCGTCGCGGCTGCGTAGCAGCGGGATCAATGTCGCGATGACCGCGACCGCAATCGCGCCCAGCATCACCGCCGCGGTGTCACGCGGGTTGAAGAAGATCGTGCTCGCGGTGCCGAAGGCTACGATGCCGACCCACAAATAGATCAGCAGCACGACACGACGATGCGAATGACCGATCTGCAGCAGACGATGATGCAGGTGCATCTTGTCGGGGCTGAAGGCGCTGCGACCCGCCCGGGTGCGCCGCACGATCGCCAGCAGTAGGTCGAGCATCGGCACGAACATAACGGCCACGACCAACAGGAACGGCGACAGCAGAGCAAACACGTCGCGGGCACCGTAGGCGTTCTGCGAAATCGGTCCCGCAGCCGTCGTCGACGCGGCGGCCAACATCAAGCCGATCAGCATGGAACCGGAATCCCCCATGAAGATCTTGGCCGGGTGAAAGTTGTGCGGCAAAAAGCCCAGGCAGGCTCCGGCCAGCACCACCGAAATGACCGCAGGCGGATAGAAGAGCACATCACCCCCGTGGTCGCGCAGCAGACCGACGGAAAACATGCAGATCGCCAGCGCGGTAATGAGTCCTAGTCCGGCGGCTAGCCCGTCGAGGCCGTCGACGAAGTTCATCGCGTTGACGATCGAGACGGTCAGCGCCAGCGTCAGCAGAATCGAGGAGGCTTGGTCCAACACGATCGTTCCCACCCCGCCCAACGGGATGTAGAGGACACTCCAGGCGACGCCCATGGTGACCAGCACGCTGGCCGCGGTGATTTGACCGGCGAACTTCGTCAGCGCGTCAAGCCCCCACCGATCGTCGATCAGGCCGATGCCGGTGATCACCGCGCCTGCCACCAACACTGCCGGCATGCCTGAGGAGTAGACGAAACCGCGTGTGAGCGCGGGAAGCTGAGATGCGAGGAAGACCGCCGCGATGACGCCGAGGTACATCGCCAGGCCGCCCATCCGTGGTGTCGGCGTCACATGCACATCGCGTTCGCGTGGATAGGCGACAGCGCCGAACCGGGTGGCCAGTACGCGTACCGGCCCGGTGGCGAAATAGGTGATGATCGCGGCCGTCAGCCCGACGAGCGCGAGTTCGCGCAACGGAACACCGGCGCCACGATCGGACAGAGCGAGCAGACCGCCGGTGAGGCTGTCGGCAGCGCTAACCACCCCGAGACCGTACTGCACCGCCCTGAGATCGAACTAAGTTGGCCCCGGCCGATCAGCCGGTCAAACTGGCGGCGTCCAAACCGAGTACCGCGGCGATCCCCTCAGCGCTGACCGGTCCGGATCGCAGGATGCGCGGTTCGGGTCCGGTCAAATCCAGGATGGTCGAGGCCGCCTGTTGGGCGGAAGGACCGGCATCGAGGTAGACATCGACGAGGTCGCCGAGCTGCCCGCGAGCGTTCTCGGCGTCGACGGCGGGCGGACGGCCGGAGACGTTGGCGCTGGATACCGCCATCGGCCCGACCTCACGCAGTAGCTCAATGGCGACCGGGTGCAGCGGCATCCGCAGCATCACCGTGCCGCAGGCATCGCCGAGATCCCACTGCACCGACGGCGCCTGCCGGACCACGAGGCTCAGCGCGCCTGGCCAGAACGCGCGGACAAGGTCACGCGTCGCCTTGGAAACCGATAGGGCAAGGCCGTCGATGGTGTGCCAGGAGCCAACCAGCACCGGCACAGGCATGTCACGCCCGCGGCCCTTTGCCGAGAGCAGCGCGGCCACCGCGGCGCTGTCAAAAGCATCGGCGCCCACGCCGTACACAGTGTCGGTCGGAAGAACGACCAGCCCACCGTTTTTCACGGCCCCAGCCGCCGATGCGATTCCGCGGGAACGCTGTTCGGGGTCGGCGCAGTCGAACACGTCACTCATAGGCGCCGCCCCTCCTGCGGGTCGTCACGAATCTGGGCCGTCCGGTCAGATCCGTGCGGGCGACGATATCGTCGAACAGCGCTGTGCCACTGATTAGTTCGCACGTCAGCGAGGATGTTATGTCGTCGTGCTCGACGGCGAACAGGCCGCCCGGGCGCAACCAGCGTCCAGCGAGCCGGACGACGCCGGCGATCACCGCCATCCCGTCCGGGCCCCCGAACACAGCATGGTGCGGATCGTGTTGAAAAACTTCGGGTTCGAGTTCAGCAGCGTCAGGAACGTAGGGTGGGTTGGCCACCACGAGGTCGACCTGCCCGTCAAGCCCGGCCAGCAAGCCAGGGTCGGTGGCATCGGCGCACAGTAACTCCACCGAGGTGCCCGCCGAGTTTGTGCGCGCATAGTCAAGTGCCGCATCGGAGTCATCGATGCCCAGCACACGCGCCGCCGGCCAGTGCTGCGCCAGTGCGAGCGCCAGCGCGCCCGAACCGGTGCAGACGTCGACGATCACAGGCCCAGCGGGAGTTGTGGGAAGAGACTGCGCGATAGCCCATTCCAGCATGGCTTCCGTTTCCGGGCGCGGGATGAAAACGCCGGGGCCGACCGACAACGTCAGCGGCCCGAACGCGGCTGTCCCGGTGAGGTGCTGCAAGGGCACTCGCCGCGATCGCGCCGCTATCGCGGCGTGGTAACGGTCGAAGAAGGTGTCGTCAGGCGAGTCGATCAGCGGCAGCCGTACACGCTCGGTGCCGGTCAGATGCGCGGCCAGCTCTTCGGCGTCGTGGCGTGCGGAGTCGATTCCGGCGTCTGCGAGCAGTGTCGTGGCCGAGTTGATCGCGCACCGCAGTCGAGTCGTCATGCCTGCTGAAGCCGGGACTGCTTGTCGGCGGCGCTCAGAGCGTCGAACAATGCATCAAGGTCACCGTCGAGAAGCTGATCGAGATTGTGTGCTTTGTAACCGATGCGATGATCGGTGATCCGGTTTTCCGGGAAGTTGTAGGTGCGAATGCGTTCGCTACGGTCCACGGTACGGATCTGGCTGGCGCGATCCGCCGACGCGTCGGCCAGCGCCTGCTCCTCGGCCATTACCTGCAGACGAGCGGCCAGCACCTGCAACGCACGCGTCTTGTTCTGCAGCTGCGACCGCTCGTTTTGACAGGTGACGACAATTCCGGTGGGCAGGTGGGTGATTCGCACCGCCGAGTCGGTGGTGTTAACCCCTTGCCCACCCTTGCCGGAAGACCGGTAGACGTCGATGCGCAGGTCCGACTCGTCGATTTGCACCTCACGCACTTCTTCGGGCTCCGGATAGACCAGGACGCCTGCCGCCGAAGTATGCACGCGGCCTTGGGATTCCGTTACCGGGACCCGTTGCACCCGGTGCACCCCGCCCTCGAACTTCATGCGCGACCACACACCGTCGACCGTGTCGCCCTTGCTGGCGATGGTGAGCGTCGCGTCCTTGTAGCCGCCTAAGTCTGAAGTGGTTTCGTCCAATACGGTCACCGTCCAGCCGTGCCGCTCGGCATAGCGGATGTACATCCTGGCCAGGTCCGCGGCAAACAGAGCCGATTCTTCGCCGCCCTCACCGGATTTGACTTCGAGCACGATGTCGTCGGCGTCATGCGGGTCGCGTGGCGCGAGCATGTCGGTGAGCTGGGTGTCCAATTCGGCAACGCGTAATTCCAATTCCGCGATTTCATCGGCGAACGACGCGTCGTCGACGGCGAGTTCGCGTGCGGTCTCCAAGTCGTCGCGGGCCGACGTCAACTTGCGGTGGGTCGCGACGATCGGTGCCAACTGTGCGAATCGGCGCCCGACTTTGCGCGCAGTGCCCGGATTGCTGTGCAGTTCGGGATCGCTCAGCTGGACCTCGAGGTCGGCGTGTTCGGCCACCAGCGCGTCAATCGCCTGCGCGCCCTGCGCCATGCTTCTCCTTCCCTCACGCGAGTCGACTCCGAAATGCTGCCGACTTCTCCGAACGCAAAACGACGCCCGGCCTGTGCGGTTTCCGCAACAGTTCGGGCGTCGGTCCTGCTACTTGTCGGCCGAAGCTTCTTTCTCGGCGCCGGCCTTGCGCTTGCCGTAACGCCTTTCGAAGCGAGCGACCCGACCGCCGCTGTCGAGAATCTTCTGCTTGCCGGTGTAGAACGGGTGGCACTGCGAGCACACCTCGACCACGATGTGGCCGCTTTCTTTGGTGCTGCGGGTCTGGAAGGTGTTGCCGCAGCCGCAGACCACAGTGGTCTCGCCGTAGGCGGGATGAATATCAGATTTCATGATGTCCTTTTCGATCGTCGATCGCCGGGTCGCCCTACCGTGCTGATGATCGGACGTGAACCGGAATCGGAACTTAGGCTGTTGATTATGCCAGGTCAGCCACTATGTCCCTAAACGCCTGGGTGAGCGTGCGCATTCCCGCCACAGCGGGCTGCGCGCCCGGCTCGTTTCATCCGGTACGCGCTGGCGCTAACCCTGGCTGACCTGGTAATTCACCGAGGTCTTGGCGGGTCGATCTACGGCGGCATAGATCTTGTCGCGGCCGATCCGGGTCCACAACAGGCCACCCTTCGGGGCTCCGCCGCGCGCGCTCAGTTCTCGCTTGAGGATTTTGTTGGTCGCGGTGGTTGGCAGCCTGTCGGTGATCCATACGTGCCGCGGCCAGGCCTTGGGTGAAAGATCGGGCTGGCCGGCCAAAAACTCGCCGAACTCCCCGGGCGTCAGCTCGGCGTCGTCCGCCAACACCAACGCCGCCATCACCTGGTCCCCCACCTGCTCATCGGGTACCGCGTACACCGCTACCTGGCTGACCGCCGGCAGTCGCTGCAGGATGCGCTCGATGGGCGCCGTCGTCATGTTCTCGCCGTCGACCCGCAACCAATCGCCGCTGCGCCCGGCGAAGTAGATCCAGCCCTCGGCGTCGCGGTAGGCCAGGTCACCCGACCAGAACATGTCGTGCCGCAGTCGCGCGTCGGTGGCGTTCTTGTCGTTGTAGTAGCCGGCGAAGAGGCCGGCACCCGACGTGTTGACCAGTTCGCCTATCGCTTCGTCTGCGTTGGTCAGCGCGCCGTCGTCGTCGAAGCCGGCCACCGGGCATTCGGCGAGCGTGTCGGGGTTGTAAATGCTCACACCGGGGAAGCCCCGGCCCAGTGAGCCGGGTGGGCAGCCATCTTCGCGGGTGATGATGATCGCGCCTTCGGTAGATCCGAAGCCGTCCCAGACCGTGCAATCGAAACGCCGGCTGAACTCCGCGATGTCGCGGTCGCTTGCCTCGTTGCCAAACGCGACCCGCAGCGGGTTGTCTCCATCGTCCGGCTGCTCTGGGGTGGCCAGCACGTAGGCCAACGGCTTGCCGACGTAGTTCATGTAGGTCGCGCCGTAGCGGCGTAGATCAGACAGCAAACCGGACGCCGAGAACGTCGCAGGCACCATCGCCGCGCCGGAGCCGACGGCCACACTCCAGCCGGCGAGCAACGCGTTGGAGTGAAAAAGCGGCATGGACAGGTAGCAGACGCCGGACGATTCGACGTCGAACCGCTCGATCAGGCTGGCGCCGGCGAAAATAACGGTCAGGTGGGTCACCTGGACCGCCTTCGGCTCGCCGCTGGTGCCCGAGGTGAAGATCATCATGAAGGTGTCGGTGGGGCTGACCTCGCGATGCGCCACCATAGGCCCAGCCGCGGCGAGCAAACCAGACCACTCCTCGGTGGTGATGTCCAAGACGCGGACTCCGGGCAGCTCCAGGCCGTCAAGTAGCCCGCGATGGGCAGGATCGGTGAGCAGTATCTGGCAGTCGGCACGCACGATGTCTTTGGCCAGCGCCGCCCCGCGACGGGTCTCGTTGATGCCGCACAATACGTATCCGCCGAGCGCTGCCGCCGCCATCGCGGTGAGCATCTCGGGCGTGTTGCCCAGCAGCGCGCCCACGTGCAGCGGGCGTTCGGGGTCGGCGATACCGATCAATGCGGAGGCGGCAGCCGAGGCGTCGGTCAGATGCTCGCGCCAGCTCCACACCCGATCGCCGTATTTAACCGCCGGAGCGGGATCGCCAATACGCGTCCGAAGCAGTTGCTGGACAGTGTCCGCCACGGCTCACCACTTTCCCGTCGATCCCGACAGGCTCGCACGTTACCGCCGCAGGTTTCGCTGCAGAGGAGGAAGGGCGGTGTTATTCGACTGCGCCGACGTGCTAACAGGCTTGGTCCGAGTCGCCCTGCTCCTCAGCGGGTCAGTCGTTGTCCATGCCCGGTGTCGTCTTGGACACCTGAACCAGGAACTCGTAATTGGTCTTCGTCTTGCGTAGCTGCGACATCAGCAAGTCGATGGCCTGGTGCGAATCCAGACCCGACAGCACACGCCGCAGCTTGTGCACGATGGCGAACTCGTCTGGTGACAGCAACAGTTCGTCCTTACGAGTGCCCGAGGGGTTCACGTCGACCGCGGGGAATACCCGACGTTCGGAGATCTTGCGGTCGAGCTTGAGTTCGGCGTTACCGGTGCCCTTGAACTCCTCGAAAATCACTGTGTCACCGGTGGATCCGGTCTCGACCATCGCCGTAGCGATGATGGTCAACGACCCGCCCTCCTCGATGTTGCGGGCCGCGCCGAGGAAGCGCTTCGGCGGGTACAGCGCCGTGGAGTCGACACCACCAGACAGGATGCGGCCCGACGCCGGCGACGCGTTGTTGTAGGCGCGGCCCAGCCGGGTGATCGAGTCGAGCAGCACGACGACGTCTTTGTCCTGTTCGACAAGCCGCTTGGCGCGCTCGATCGCCAGCTCGGCAACCGATGTGTGGTCTGAGGGCGGGCGGTCGAACGTCGAGGCGATGACCTCGCCCTTGACCGACCGTGTCATGTCGGTGACCTCTTCAGGCCGCTCGTCGACGAGCACCACCATGAGGTGGCATTCGGGGTTGTTCCTGGTGATCGCGTTGGCGATGTCCTGCAGGATCGTGGTCTTACCGGCTTTGGGCGGCGACACGATCAGTGCACGCTGGCCCTTGCCGATCGGCATGATCAGGTCGATGACCCGGGTGGTCAGCCGGTCGGGCGTGGTCTCCAGGCGAAGTCGCTGGTTGGGGTACAACGGGGTCAACTTGGAGAAGTCGGGACGCTTCTTGGCGTCTTCGACCGGTCCCCCGTTGACGGTGTCCAAGCGCACCAACGGGTTGAACTTCTGCCGCTGATTGGGCTGTTCGCCTTCCTTGGGCACCCGCACAGCACCGGTCACCGCGTCACCGCGGCGCAGGCCGTTTTTGCGGACCATGTTCATCGAGACGTAGACGTCATGCGGGCCGGCGAGGTAGCCGGAAGTGCGCACGAAGGCGTAGTTGTCCAATACGTCGAGGATGCCGGCTACCGGCTGGACGACGTCGTCTTCACGCAGTTCGGTGTTATCACCGCCATCGCCGGGCCGGTCACCACGACGCCTGCGTTCCCGGAAGCGGCGCCCTCGGCGGCCGCCGCGCCCGTCACCGTCGTCGTCGCCACCGCGGTTCTGTTGGCCGCCCGAGGCGTGCTGATCGCTGCCCTTATCGGACTCGTGCTCCTCGGATTTGGTGTCCTGTTGGTTGTTCCTCGGCTGCGCTCGCCGAAAAGGTTTGTCGCTCTCGGTTTGTTCGGCCTTGTCGGGCCGGCCGTTCTGCTCATCGGCATGGTCGCCGGAAGATCCCCGTTCGCTGGATTCAGCGTGGGTTGCATCGTCGACGGTCGCTTCGGCGTGGTTGGCCGCAGCCTTGGCACTGTGGTCGTCTTCTGATTCGCCGCCGGCACCGCCGTTGGAAGGTGCACCGTTGGCGTGGCTTTGGCGGCTTTCCCGGATCGCGGCGATCAGTTCGTTCTTACGCATCCCCGAGGTGCCCTTGACGCCGGCTCGATTGGCCAGAGCGCGCAGTTCGGGAAGCACCATGGTGGCCAGCGAGCCATCCGACGCGCTGGAGTTGGTGTCTGCTGCCGACCCGGATGCGTCGGGGTCGGCGGACGTGTTTGTGGTCACGGAATTTGACAGCTTGTGATTTTCGGTACTGTCGTCAGCCGTAACGAGGTCCGTATCGGTCACGGATTTCCTTTCTTTCCCCGCTGATCGAATCAAGCCAGGGGTTCGTTGCATTCAGCTAAATCGCCGAGTGCTGCCAACAATCGACTCTGCAACGGTGATCGCCAGGATTGGCGGTTTAAATGGCGAACCATCGTTCACGAGAAGAATTTGGTGGTAGTCCCAGTGTCTACGCAGATGCAGATGCTGCGATTGCTGGACGGCTCCGAGGATAACCTGCTTCGATGCTGGAAGCAAGAAGCCCCTCTGCGGTGCCGGGGACGCTAGCTGGGGACGGCCACTCCGGAACTCCAGCGGACCCCGTCGCCGGCCGTCATCTCGCTGACCGCAAACCCGTTTGCGGTGCCGTACTCCAGGGCCTCGGTGGGTAACTCGGATGCTGTGCTCAGCGCGATCACCGCCGGACCAGCGCCGGAAAGCACAGCTGCCACGTTGTAACGCCGCAACAGGCGGAGGTATTCCGCCGACGCTGGCATCGCGGGCGCGCGCTGCGGCTGATGGAGCACGTCCTCGGTGGCGGCCATCAGCAGGTCAGGTCGTTCGGTGAGCGCCACCACCAGCAGCGCTGCGCGGCTGACATTGAAGCCGGCGTCCTCGCGGCTGACCTGCGCGGGGAGCAGCACCCGCGCCTCTGCCGTCGACGAGCGCTGCTCGGGAATGGCGGGGAACAGATGAATGTCGGGATGTAGCCGCACCGGCACCGCCGAGAAGCCCGGCGGTGCACAGCTGCGGTCGGTCCACGAAACCACTGCGCCGCCCAGCACTGCCGCCGCGGCGTTGTCGGGATGCCCTTCGAACCCCGACGACAACTGAATCAACTCACTTTGGCTCAAGGGTGTCGAATCCGCTTGTGCAAGAAGACCATTGACCGCCGCAAGGCCACCGACGACTGCCGCCGCCGACGAGCCAAGACCACGGGAGTGCGGGATGGCGTTACGACAACGCACTTTCAAGCCTGGCACGCTGACACCAGCCGCCTGTAGGCCACATTCGACGGCGCGAACCACCAAGTGGCCGGCGCCAAGCACCAACTCCCCGGCGCCTTGTCCCTCGACCTCGACGATCAGACCGGAGTCGGTTGTCTCGACGATAATTTCGTCGTAAAGACTCAACGCCAGTCCGATACTGTCGAAGCCCGGGCCGAGGTTGGCGCTGGACGCCGCGACCACCGAACTTGCCAGCAGCCCGGGCGGCAGCGTACGGGTCACTAGACCAGCCCCAATTTTGCGACGACGGCGACGGGGTCGGCGGGAACCGGCGACACGCTCGGCATGTCCCGCAGCGCCGTGTCGGGATCCTTGAGGCCGTTGCCGGTCACCGTGCACACCACGGTCGACCCCGGTGCCACCCAGCCGTCCTCGACGGCTTTGAGTAGACCGGCGATGCTTGCCGCTGAGGCCGGCTCCACGAAGACGCCTTCGGTGCCGGCGACCAGGTGATATGCGGCGAGGATCTCGTCGTCGGTGGCGGCCAGGAACCGCCCCTTGGACTGCTGTTGCGCCTCGACGGCCGACGCCCACGACGCCGGCGAGCCGATACGGATCGCGGTGGCGATGGTCTCGGGATGGCGCACCGGTTCGCCGAGCACCAACGGCGCCGCGCCGGCCGCCTGGGTGCCCAGCATGCGCGGCAGTCTGTCGATCACGCCCTCGCCGTGATACTCGGTGTAGCCCTTCCAGTAAGCCGTGATGTTGCCCGCATTGCCGACCGGCAGGGCATGCACGTCCGGTGCGGTGCCCAGTGCGTCGACGATCTCGAACGCCGCCGTCTTCTGGCCCTCGATGCGCAGCGGGTTGACCGAGTTGACCAACGAGATCGTCGGGAAGTCGGCGACTATCTTGCGCGCGACCTCCAGGCAGTCGTCGAAGTTGCCGTCGATCTGAATGATCTTGGCGCCATGCATCACAGCCTGCGCAAGCTTGCCCATCGCGATCTTGCCCTGCGGTATCAATACCGCGCAGGTGATGCCGGCACGGGCGGCATAAGCCGCTGCCGATGCCGAGGTATTCCCCGTCGACGCGCACAGCACGACCTTCTGACCGCGAGCCACGGCATCGGTGACGGCCATCGTCATGCCGCGGTCCTTGAAGGAACCGGTGGGATTAAGACCCTCGACCTTGAGATGAACGGTGCAACCGGTCGTCGCGGAGAGTCCGGGTGCCGGTACCAGCGGGGTCCCGCCCTCGAACAACGTGACGGGAACCCAGTTGTCGCCGACCGGCAGCCGGTCCCGGTAAGCCGCGATGACACCCGGCCACTGCTGTCGGGTGTTGGTCTTGGCGGCACCTGACGCGCTCATTCGCTGGTTCCTTCCAGCCGCAGGACGCTGGCCACACTCTGCACCACGTCGAGGTCGGCCAGCGCGTCGACGGTTTCGGACAGTGCGGCGTCGGTGGCGCTGTGGGTGACCACCACGACGCGAGCTCCGATGCGTCGTCCGCCCTCGCCGACAACACCCTCCTGGCGAACTTCGGCGATGCTGACTTCGCGCTTGGCGAATTCTGCTGCAACCGAGGACAATACGCCTGGCTTGTCAGCGACGTTCATGCTGACGTAATAACGGGTCGAGATCACTCCCATCGGGGCGACGGGCAGTTGGGCGTACTTGGACTCACGCGGCCCCCGGCTACCCAGCACGCGGTTGCGAGCTGCCATCACCAGATCACCGGTCACCGCTGACGCGGTCGGTGCTCCGCCGGCGCCCTGACCGTAGAACATCAGCCGGCCCGCGGCCTCGGCCTCGACCACCACGGCGTTGAATGCGCCGTTGACAGTGGCGAGCGGATGCGTCAACGGCACCAGTGCAGGGTAGACACGAGCCGAAACCCGCTGTTGCCCATCGTCGGTGGTGATCCGCTCGCAGATCGACAGCAGTTTGATCGTGCAGCCCAGAGCGCGTGCGGAGACGAAGTCGTCCGGGGTGATCTTCGTGATGCCCTCGCGGTAGACGTCGTCGGCAGTCACCCGAGTGTGGAACGCGATCGACGCCAGGATGGCAGCTTTCGCGGCGGCGTCATAGCCTTCCACGTCTGCGGTGGGGTCGGCCTCGGCGTAGCCGAGCGCGCTCGCGTCGGCCAGCGCGCGCTCGTAGTCGGCGCCGGTGCTGTCCATCTCGGACAGAATGTAGTTAGTGGTGCCGTTGACGATGCCGGCCACCCGCTGCACCGTGTCGCCGGCGAGCGACTGAGTCAGCGGGCGGATCACCGGGATGGCACCCGCCACCGCAGCCTCGAAATACAGGTCGACGTGGGCATTTTCCGCGGCCTGCGCGAGCTCTCCGCTGGCGACCGAAAGCAGAGCCTTGTTCGCCGTCACGACTGACTTGCCGTGCTCCAGCGCGGACAGGATCGCCTTGCGCGACGGTTCGACCGGCCCCATCACTTCGATGACGATGTCGACGTCCGCGCGGGAGACCAGTTCTTCGATGTTGTCGGTCAGCAGATCGATCGGGACACCCCGGTCTGCGGCCACCCGGCGTACGCCGATGCCGCGCAGCACCAGCGGCGCACCGATCCGTGCGGCGAGGTCGTCGGCGCTCCCCTCGATGATGCGAACAACCTCTCTGCCCACATTGCCCAGTCCCAAAACCGCTACACCTACCGGCTTTTCATCACCGCTCACGCCTCACCTCACCTCACCTCTAGACTCAGCAGATCGTCGACCGTCTCCCTGCGCAGGATCAGACGGGCCTGCCCGTCGCGCACAGCCACCACCGCGGGGCGGCCGATCAGGTTATAGCGGCTCGACAGCGAATAGCAATACGCACCGGTAGCAGCCACAGCAACGAGGTCGCCCGGCGCTATGTCATCGGGAACCCAGGTATCCCGGACCACGATATCGCCGCTCTCGCAGTGCTTTCCGACGACACGGGCCAGCGTCGACTCCGCATCGCTGGCCCGAGAGACCAGCCGCACGTCGTACTCTGCGCCGTACAGCGAGGTGCGGATGTTATCGCTCATCCCACCGTCCACGCTGACATAACGGCGGTGCGCTGTCGCGCTCACACCGACGTCTTTGACGGTGCCGACCTCATACAGGGTAATGGTGCCCGGCCCGGCGATGGCGCGGCCGGGTTCGACGACCAGCCGCGGAACCGGCAACCCCACCGCGGCGGATTCGTTGCGCACGATGTCCCCAAGCTTGTCGGCGAGTTCGCCCACCGGTGGTGGATCATCGTTCGGTAGATACGAGATGCCAAGGCCACCACCGAGATCGACAGTGGCGATCTGCGAGGTCTTGTCAACGCCGAACTCGGCGACGACATCGTGCAACAGACCGATCACCCGGTGTGCGGAAAGTTCGAAGCCTCCGACATCGAAGATCTGCGACCCGATGTGACTGTGCAGGCCGACCAGTCGCAGATGATCGCTGGCGAAAACCTTTCGAACCGCGGCCATCGCCGCGCCGTTGGCCAGCGACAGCCCGAACTTCTGGTCTTCGTGAGCGGTGGAGATGAACTCGTGGGTGTGGGCTTCGACGCCGACCGTGACGCGGACCAGCACATCCTGGACGACGCCAGCCTCACCCGCGATGGAGTCGAGGCGCTCGATCTCGGTCATCGAGTCCACCACGACGTGAGCGACTCCGGCCTTGACGGCCGCGGTCAGTTCGTCGACCGATTTGTTGTTGCCGTGCAGTGCGATCCGCTCCGGCGGAAAGTCAGCCTGCAGCGCGACGGCCAGTTCACCGCCGGTGCAGACATCCAACGAGAGGCCTTCCTCGTCGATCCATCGCGCTATTTCGCTGGACAGGAAAGCTTTCGCGGCATAGTGCACGTTCGCGCCGCCGCCGAACGCCGCCGCGATCTCGCGGCACCGCGCACGGAAGTCGTCTTCGTCGACGACGAACAGTGGCGTGCCGTACTCCTGAGCCAGCGACGTCAGTGAAACACCGGCAACGCCGACGACCCCGTCGTCGCCGCGAACAGCGTTGTGCGGCCAAACATTCGGTGCCAGCTCCAGGAGTTCCTCTGTCGTCTGCGGTCGCGGCGGAACACCCCCGTGATGGAACTCTTCGGCGTGCCGGGGGCCGGCGGGGTGGGCGTTCACATCCGCTCCGGAGCGCGGACACCCAGAATGGCCAGCCCGTTCGCGATGACCTGGCGGGTCGCCTGGCACAGCGCCAGCCGTGCGGTGTGCAGCTCGTTGGGCTGTTCGTCGCCCTGCGGCAATACCCGGCACGAGTCGTAGAACCGGTGGTAGTCACCGGCGAGGTCTTCCAGATAGCGGCACACTCGGTGCGGTTCGCGCAGTGACGCCGCAGATTTCAGAACCCGCGGAAACTCGCCGAGATTACGAATCAGCGCGCCCTCCTTCTCATCGGTGAGCAGTTCGAGGTGGCTGGTGTCGGGGATCAAGCCGAGCTCGGCGGCGTTACGGGCCAGTGCAGAGAGCCGGGCATGTGCGTATTGCACGTAATAGACTGGGTTTTCGTTAGATGCCGACGACCACAGCGACAGGTCGATGTCGATCGGTGTGTCCACCGACGACCTGATCAGGCTGTAGCGCGCGGCATCGACGCCGATGGCCTCGACCAGGTCGTCGAGGGTAATCACGGTGCCTGCCCGCTTGCTCATCTTCACCGGCTGGCCGTCGCGGACCAGGTTGACCATCTGGCCGATCAGCACCTCGACGGTGGCCGGGTCGTCGCCGAACGCGGCTGCGGCGGCCTTCAGCCGGGAGATGTACCCGTGGTGGTCGGCGCCGAGCATGTAGATGCACAAGTCGAAGCCGCGCTGCCGCTTGTCCAGGTAATAGGCGAGATCACCGGCGATGTAGGCGCGTTGCCCGTCGCTCTTGATCACGACGCGATCCTTGTCATCGCCAAAGGCGCTGGTGCGCAGCCAGGTTGCGCCGTCCTTCTCGTAGATGTTGCCGTTCTCGCGAAGCCGCGCAATCGCCTGCTCGACGCGCCCGCTGGTGTGCATCGACTCTTCGTGGGTGTAGACGTCGAAGTCGGTGCCGAAGTCGTGCAGCGATTTCTTGATGTGCGTGAACATCAAGTCGACACCGATCTTCCGGAAAGTTTCGTGCTGCTCGGCGTCGGGCTGGCTCAGCGCGTCGGGCGCCTGCTGCAGGACGTGCGCGGCGATGTCGGCGATGTAGCTGCCCGCGTAGCCGTCTTCCGGAGTCGGCTCGCCTTTGGCCGCGGCGATCAGCGAGTTGGTGAAGCGGTCGATCTGGGCGCCGTGGTCGTTGAAGTAGTACTCGCGCACCACGTCGGCGCCCTGCGTGGTCAGCAACCGGCCCAGCGCGTCGCCGACGGCGGCCCAACGGGTGCCGCCAATGTGGATCGGCCCAGTCGGGTTGGCTGAGACGAATTCGAGGTTGATTTTGTGTCCGGCCTGGGCGTCGGAGTTGCCGTAGGTGTGGCCGGCGTCGATGACGTTGTTGATGATGAGACCCTGCGCCAAGGCGTCGAGCCGCAGGTTGATAAAGCCGGGGCCGGCGACCTCCGCCGAGGCGATGCCGTCGGCCCGGGCCAGTGCGTCGGCGAGCCATCCGGCCAGCTCGCGCGGGTTGACGCCGACCTTCTTCGCGAGCTGCAAGGCCAGGTTGCTGGCGTAGTCGCCGTGCTCGGGGTTGCGCGGCCGCTCGACGGTGACCGTCGCCGGCAGCGCGGCGGTGTCGAGGCCGTGCTCGGTCAGCACCGCGGTCGCGGCGGACTTGAGCAGCTCGGCCAGGTCGGCGGGGTTCACGCAGGCCATCCTATTGGCTGCGGTCGCCTCGCTTCGAATCCGTTCCGGTGCCCAGCTAGCCGCCGTGATGCGTTAGTCTGTCGTGGCCCGTTGGCGCAGCATTTCCCGCGTGCGCCCCCGTAGCTCAGGGGATAGAGCGTCTGCCTCCGGAGCAGAAGGCCGCAGGTTCGAATCCTGCCGGGGGCACCATCTGACCAGCGTAGACGCAATCCCGTGCAAGATTCATGCAATAACGTTCCCGCATCCACAACAGGATGGACATGAAGTGAGATACATCGTCGCCGCCGCCGCTGTGGTGGCCATGGTGGTGACGCCCGGTACGGCCGTCGCCGACCCAACGCCAGCACCCTCACCGGGATATCAGATACCCACACCGAACGGGCCAGCGTTCCCGGGCGTCCAGACCTTTCCCCCCTGGTGTGCCCGCAACATGCTGGCGTGCGGGTTCCGGTACGACCCTGGATCTGGGACTTGGCAGCCGGGCTGAGATGACCGCCATGCGGCGCCATGAGCCGAAAGTGTTTGCGCATTGCCTCAATACACTTGAGGGATTCGCGCGGTCCGGGCGACTAGGGTATGACGCGCGGCGAGAGACGGGAGACGAAGGTCATGCCTACCTCGGACGATCCAATGGGCGCAGTGCTGCAATACGTCGAGGCGTTCAACAACGGCGACGCGGCGGCGATGGCAGCGACATGCGCCCAGCCCATGCAAATTCTTGACGGAATGTCGCCCCATGTCTGGCAGGGGCCGACAGCCGCCGAAGACTGGTGGAGAGACGTACTTGCTGAGGGTGAGCACTTAGGCGCTTCGGGCTACCGCATAGCGCTCGGTGAGCCACGGCATGTCGATGTCACCGGCGACTACGCCTATGTCGTTGCCCCTGCGACCATGACGTTCGACCTGCACGGTCAGCAGGTCACACAAACTGGCTCGACGTATACGGTCGCGCTTCGCAAAGTTGGCGCAGACTGGCGTCTCACCGCCTGGGCGTGGGCAAAAGGCGCTTGATAACAGCGGCAGTGCGGCCAGGAGGAACCGTCAGGCCACGCCTCACGTCCAAGACAATGTGGACGATGAAGAAGCCCAAGCTGTGCGGGCTGAAGGGCTCGACCCTGATGACCCCGCTGTTGTCGCCGCCCGCGACCCGGCCGATCAACTGTCCCTGCTGTGGCAACCCGCGCGCTAGTCGACGTGACAGTTGATCGGCCGGGTCGTGGTCTGCGCGCTAATCACTCGTACGGCGGAAGCTCGCCTTGATGGCTTGGGCAGTAGACGTCCACTGATGCGGTGATCAATCTGACTGCGGTTCTTCTAACGCGGTCGGGATATAGGTGTAAACGCGGATTCTCCCCATACCCACGGTTCATCTCCTCGTTTACCAAGGCGTCGACCGGGGTGCCGCCATTGAGTTCGCCACAAATTTCATGGGCTCGGGCGACGACACCAGCCACGTCACCGTCACGGACGGGCGGAATCTGTTCTTGTTCGAGCAGCGCCACAAACTGATCCTGCTGGCTTGGGTCGGCGCCTGCCGCGCCAGCGCAAATAATTGCGGCGGTCAGCATCACCGAGGCGCTAACCAGAGCGTCTGCAAGGCCGATGATGCCGGTGCGCACGGTTCGGATCGCGCCCCTCCTCCGCGTTGGTTCGCGCACCCTGGGAGCGTGGGGGCGTGCGCTTATTCGACATCCCCCATTCTCGCACCGCATGCCCATCGGCGACAGCTCTCATCAGATCGGGCCAGCGGAGCTGCCTGAGCAATCACTAAAGCGAAATACCCGGGCAGGGGGACTATCACTCGTGCCCCGGCGAGCGGTGGGATCAGCAGTACGCTCATGCCATGGCGGAAACGTCATACGCCAAGTGCGGCGATCTGAGCCTGGCGTATCAGGTGTTCGGCGACGGGCCAGTCGAGCTTGTCTTCGTCGGGCCAATGGTCAGCCACGTCGAGCTGGTCTGGACCCTCCCCGAATTCAAGGCGTTCTTCGATCAGCTCGCCACGTTCTGTCGCGTCCTCCTATTCGACAAGGCCGGGGTCGGGCTGTCGGACCCGGTCCCGAAAGTTCGCACGCTCGATGATCGAGCGGCCGAGATCGAGGCCGTCATGGACACCGTCGGCTTCGGACAGGCCGTCGTCTCCGGTCTGAGTGACGGCGGAGCAGCCTCCATGATGTTCGCGGCAACACGACCGGAGCGAACGCGGGCACTGATCCTCATCGACACCATCCCATATTGGGGCTTCGCGGGGTGGGACGACATGGACCGCGACCCTGCCGAGCTGCGGGCGCGCCTCGTACCCGAGCTGGGTGAGGATTACACCCCGTCCACGGAGCACCTCGCCCGCTGGCAGGAAGTGGCCCGCGCGGTCCACTCCGGCTGGGGCAGCGGTGCGGCAGCCAGCATCGCCTCGCCGTCGATCCGGTCGATGCGCCAGCTGGGAATGGCTGAGCGGATGTCCGCGAGCCCGGGGATGGCGCGGGCGTCATTCGAAGCGGGGTTTCTGATGGACGTGCGGCCGATCCTGCCGACGATCACCGCGCCCACCCTGGTCATCCATGCCCGCGAGGACCCCACCGTTGCGGTGCAGTACGGCCGGTACCTCGCCGATCACATCCCGGGCGCGCGGTTGCTTGAGGTCGAGGGCACCGACCACTTCCCCTGGTTCGACGAGCCCGACAAGGTCCTGACCGGGATCGAGGAGTTCCTCACCGGCGGCCACGCCGCGCCGTCGCAGTCTCATCGCGCCCTGCGCACCGTGTTGTTCACCGACATGGTCGCCTCGACGCAACACGCCGCGGCAGCGGGCGATGAGCGGTGGCGTGCGGTGCTGCACCGCTTTGGTGAGATCACCGCCGAACTCACGCAACGGTTCGGCGGCACGGTGGTCAAGAGCACCGGCGACGGGTATCTCGCCACGTTCGACGGGCCGACGCAGGCCATCCGCTGCGCCGAGGCGTTGCGTGCTGACGCCGAGATACTGGGCATCGAGATCCGCGCTGGCATCCACACCGGCGAGTGCGAACTGATGGACAACGACATCGGGGGAATCGCCGTGCATATCGCGGCGCGGATCCTCGGCCGGGCCGGCGCGGGCGAAATCCTCGTTTCCCGCACCGTGCGTGACCTAGTGGTCGGCTCGGGCACGGGCTTCGAGGACCGCGGCAGCGTCGAGTTGCGTGGCGTGCCCGGCACCTGGCAACTTTTGGCGGTGGATCGCCACGGCCCGCGGGCGGGATCGCCTGAGGCGGAACTGGTGTCAATGCCCACTCCTGGCCGTCGGACCGCGATGCGCCGCTCGGACCGCGCCGTGGAGGCGATGGCGAGGCGCGCACCGTGGATTCTCCGGGGGATGGCCCGCCTCGCCCCGGCCACCGACCGCACATGAGCAGCCGTAGTCAGCGCGGTTGGAGGTGTCTGAGTCCTCGACATCGTTGACAGGTGAGTCGCGTTCAGATGCCACCGACGCCGATGCATCCGCGCTGGCGAACGACCCCACATTCACGAGCTGTCTCGCGGCGATAGACCTTGTCCGATGGGAACTCTCGCTCGGCACTTGAGTCACCGCACCCGCCCGACAGGAGTCCGTGCACCGTGTCCAGGGCACCACAAAGGTTCGGAGATAGCAGATTAGGCGAATGCGTCCTCGCCGTTTGGCAAGCCGCCACTGATTCAATCCCAGTACCGCGCACCACAGTTTGTGCAGGTCAGAGTCTATATTTAGGCTAGCTGTACAAATCATCAAGACGATACCAGGACAATGGGGCAGGCTGGCAACCCTTCGAGGGGCTGTGTTCTGCTGTCAGTTACCTATCTACTCCGATGACCCGAAATGTCCCCTCGCCAGGAATGGTGTCGATTACCGTGATTCGAATGGCCGTCGGCGCGGCCGCGGGCAGTGAACGGCTACGTTATGCCAACACTCAAGGAGGTCCCCATGTATGCAACGATCCGGCGGTACGAGGGTGTGACCGATCCTCGTGAGGCAGGCCGACGGGTCAATGAAAGCTTTGCGCCGCTGATTAGCCAGCTTCCAGGGTTCGTCGCGTACTCCTGGGTGGACGCCGGGGATGGCGTGATGATTTCCACCAGCGTCTTTCAAGATCAAGCCAGCGGGGAAGAATCAGACAGAAAGGCTGTGGATTGGGTGCGGCAGAATGATATGGCCGCGGTGATGCCGAACCCGCCCCATATCACGGCGGGTGAAGTGGTCGCGTACAAAACGAAATAGGGTGACCGCCGGCGCCGGGGCAACCGTCAACTTCGCTGCTGGACGTACGAGAGAGCCGCGGATACGCGCCGAGCGGTGACGATATAAATCACGGTGTCATCGCTGCACGGCTGCTCGGGCGTTCTGAACGTCAGCCCGACTTTAGAGTCAGCCGATCCGGCCCGCCATCCTCTCTCCGGTGGCGGGCCGATTCATCGCGCCTAGCTCATCAGCATGTGCAACAATCCCCCGATGCGTGAACGCGATGCAGTCCAGGCCGAGGTATTGGTCCGGGCATTGGGCGATCTGCGGGACAAGATGATTAGCCAAGTGAACTGGCTGGAGAGGCACGGCTCCCCGCTCCATGCCACAGCATTGCGGCGAGACATCAACGAAGCGCAGGGCCACATCACCCGTCTGCAACGCCGCTACTTGGGTGGAGCGGTGCAGGCATCTCAACCGCTTCGCCGAGCCCGCTGAGCACTATTTGGGCCACGCTCTCTCCCCTCGGGCCACACAATCTCCCCGTGGCGGGCTGAACTTACAGCCTCAATCAGGCGCGGGCAGCGTGTCGCGAACAGAAACGACCCGGCTGGAAGAGAAAAGCAGCCGGGTCGTTTTTTTCAATTGTGGTTGTGCCGTGGACAACGCGGAGCGAGCAAGTTCCCATCCCACCACTTGGCTGACTGTGGCTAACGCCACACCCGCTCCCCGCTGCGTTAGGTGGCGCGCCCAAGGGCCGAGGTGTCTGGACGCGCCACGTCAAATGTCGGGCTTCGGAATCCTGACGGGGCTTATCGGCGGGTCGGGAATGCCGGCCGTGTCGGCGGTAGACGGCGATCGTGCGGGGCAAGTCAACCGAATCACGAAGAGTCCTTGAGGCTAGAAGCGTGAGGACTTATGACTCCTTGTCCGACACCAGCCGGGTCCCTTAGCGTTAGCTGCGACAGGCTCATACACGAGACCACCGCAGGAAAGGCGAACAATGTCCAATCGCTCAGCGCATGGGGGGATCGTAGTCGCAGTCGACGGATCGGCGTTCTCGACAATGGCGGTGCGGTGGGCCGCCCGCGAGGCCGGGATGCGCAATGTTCCGCTCAGTATCATCCATATCATCGACATACCGCCGTCTGGCTTGTTGGCTTTGGGCGGAGCTGCTCTTCCGGAGCCCACCGAAGCCGGCGACTGGCAAAAAACAGAAGGCGCGAACATCATCTCGGCAGCCATCAAAGTGGCTGAAGACAGTGCCGAAAGCGGAGTCCATCTAAAACTGTTTTCAGAAGTGTACTTCGCGGCAACTCTTCCGGCGCTTATCGATCTGTCCAAAGAGGCGCAGATGATTGTGGTGGGCAGCCGCGGGCAAGGCATGGCGCGCCGGGTTCTGCTCGGGTCGGTCAGCCGCGGGCTGATCCACCATGCGCATTGTCCGGTGGCGGTGATCCACGATGAGGCACCCATTGGTGTGCTGGGGCCGTCAAAACTGCCCGTAGTAGTGGGCATTGACGGGTCGCCGGCGTCTGAGTCGGCGACGGCGATCGCTTTCGACGCGGCGTCTCGTCGAGGTGTAGATCTAATCGCATTGCACGCATGGCGCGACAAGAGCATGTCCTTTACTCCGGACATTCAGTGGTCGGGTCAGCGAGCGGCCGGGGAGGAAGCCTTAGCCGAACGCTTGGCTGGCTGGCGACAGCGCTACCCCGACGTTGTCGTGCACCTCCGGGTCGTGCTCGATCGCGCTGCTGAACATCTGCTAGACGATGCCGCGTCATCGCAGCTCGTCGTCGTCGGTAGTCATGGCCGTGGTGGATTCGCCGGCATGCTGCTGGGATCGGTGAGCACGGCGGTGGCGGAGGCAGCCCACGTACCCGTGATCGTCGCCCGACAGCACTGAACGCAAATGAGTCGACATGCCGTTCCACCGCGCCGGTGGAACGGCATGTCCTTGACGACGCTAGCAACGTCGACGTGCGGGTGCTGAGGTTTCTGTCAGAGGTCCGGGGTACAACGCGGCGGTGGCCGAACCGCCGCGTGACGAGTTCCCGAACAACTTCGTGGGCGACCTGGTCCACGATGAGCGCGGCTGGGTTGTTGTGCCGCCGACCTATTGCCCGGACGGACATGGCTACGGCGACTCACTGCCGCACATTAGACGCGGGCAAGTGAAGTGCCGAATCGTGGCGTCTGGACATGCGCGACCTTGAAATCCGAACTTCGGCTCCTGGCTGCTGTGCACTGGTCGATCCGCGAGCACGGTGGCGAGCCGTCGAGTAGGCAGGTCGACGAATTGCTCAACGAGCGCCTAGCGCACCTTCGCGGAACGTAGCGGTCGACACGTAGCGCCAGGCCCGCGGTGCCACATTCCACCCGAAGAATGTCCGACTGCTACACCCTTATTCAACTGAATGGACAGCCGGAGTGGCTGAAAATTCGGCGGCGTCCTGTAGTTGCAAACCGCTGAGCGCATGCCCTGATCGGGCTTAGGCTTGCTTTTGCTGAGGTTGGAGTTGACGAGGCAATCACGTTCAACGTCAACGGGACGAGGAGATGTGCTATGAAGCTGAAACAATTCATCGCCAAAGCAATGTTTGCCGGTGGCTTAGGCTTGACCGCCGTCGGACTTGGTATGGGCACGGCAAATGCAGACCCGCCCTCTCCGCCACCGGTGCCGGCACCGCCTGGCGTTCCGTCCGCGCCTGGCGTTCCGGCCGCGCCTGGCGTTCCGGCCGCGCCTGGCGTTCCGGCCGCGCCTGGCGTTCCGGCCGCGCCCGGCGTTCCGGCCGCGCCTGGCGTTCCGCAACAGTAAGCGTGAGCGCGCCGAGCTAACCGGAAGCTGACCGCGCTACCCGGTTTTGTCGACCACCGTGGCGGTGGACGCGTGTGTCTTGATCGCCTCGATGCCCTTCTCTGCATTGGCCTTCGTCTCGTATCCCTGACTGGCAGCGATAATCTCGCCGTTCGGGGCCTTCAGGTGGAAACGGAACTTACCGGCGTGGCCCTTGCTGATCTCGAACTTGGCCGCCATCACATCTCCTCTGGATCGAGCGGGACCTAACAGGCATCACGGTAAACCAGCCAGTTGGCAACTGCGCCGAATCTTCGTTTCCTAACTAACGTTGGTACAAAGGCAATTACTAGACGTCTGCCTGTGAGTTTGCTCTTGCGCGTCGCCACCGGCCAAATGGGACGTGCAACATGCTGACGTGAAATTGCTCAGCATCTCGAGCGCGTCGACCCGGCGGCCACGTTGACGGCTTATGCCCGACCTTGACACGGTCGACTTCGAGCTGCGACTGCGAGCATTCATCGAGATTGTGGATCAGTACTAAGCCCCCGTCACTAGCGGCAACTCCGGCAGAAACAGCACGCTCTGAGTCGCTGGGAACTCGGTCGCCGGCCGGAAACCGGGAACCAGCCCAACATGCCCGGCCCGGTCGATCCACTCCTCAACTAGCACGTGCAATACCTGCCGGACGATGTGCCCGCCCCGGCAACGCATAGACCCCGCACCCAAAGTCCAATGCCGGTGTGCCCTAACACCAATCACAAGATCATCAGTGGACATGGGGTCGCTGCCGTCCCGCTGCACAGCACCGATACACAAGTTCAGCACTACGTCGGCCGGCAGCTCTACCTCACCGATGGTCGTCGGCTGGGTAGTAAAACGCTGGCAACTCGGCACCATAGGCTCCAACCGGAGGATCTCTTCAATGAACTCGCGTATCAGCTCAGGCTGACGTCGAAGCACGTCGCACAATTCGGGGTTGCGTGCCAACTCGAGTAAGTGCCAGCCGGCGTGTTTGAACAAATTGCGGCACGCCTCGGACAGGACATGGCCTGACCGCCCATTCAGGTGCTCAACAGGCAATAGCTGCAGACGCGACACGCAGTCGAAAAGGGCGTCAGCCATCGGCGTGGTCACATCGGCCACCGCGTCACCGCCACCAGCGGCGGCAAAACGATCGATCAGCGCGGCGGCGGTCGGCCGGAACTGCGCCGCAACGTCATGAGCTGATTTTGGGGCGAATAGCTGCTGGTGAACCTGGAGATCGCTTTCGGGAAGAGCACGGGCGCGATCCAACCTGGCATCGTCCAGATTCTCTAACACCTCCTCCCGTCCGACCACAAAGACAAAGTTTGCAAACATCCCGTTTGCCGCTGGATGTCGCAAAACCGGGCCGGCCTGTCGCGCCAGGCGCCAACCCAAGCCGCGGTCCGTGCTCAGGGCGTTTGCCGCCTCGTCGGGAAAGACTGGACAGTCGGCAAGCCTCACATGCCCCCTCCTCATTCTCAGCCGAGTGGCGCTCTAAAATTCCCGCAACTTCGCGACGATAATGGGATTGAACCAGTGCATACCGTTACTTGCGCACGCGCAAACTCGTCGCTGCACGACGCCTCCGAATCCCAAGGGCGTGGAGGTGGGTATCCCCGGTTAGGGATTACCTAGGCATCTGGTCAGGCGGGGAAGTCCGGTCAGCTCGCGGCGTTCATCCAGCAGTGCACCCACGACACCTATCGACGGCAGCGGGCCGCTCCGCTCCCGTGCCGCACCGCGAAGAGCCGCCACCAATCGCAGCTCGGAGTCGATTGGTCCACGGTCACGCACGACGCCGATCATGTATGTGTTGACCTCAGCTACGTTCTGATAACCCGATTGTCACCGGACCATCACCTAACGATCACCTAAGGCAGGCAGCTAAAGATCACCTAAGGCAGGGAAGATTCCTGCCTTATGGCTTCTGAACTCCTCCGCCCGCTGCTGACCACCCGCGGACCGTTCGCATCGGTCTATTTCGAGGGTTCCCACGACACCCAGGACGCCGCTGCCCATCTTGATGTTCGGTGGCGGGGCCTGCGTGAACAGCTCGTGGAGCAGGGCGCCGCCCGATCGGTCACCGCCGATATCGAGCGCGGCGTGATGGATTTGCGCCCGCCGATCGGCCGCGGTGGACGCGCGTTGATCGCCGGCGCCGACGGTGTCGTGGTCAACAAGCACCTGTTGCGCCCCCCTGCGGCGACGGTCGTCCGCGTCTCCGAGCTCCCCTACATCGTCCCCATCGTCGAACACGGTTTTAAGTACCCGAACTACCTCCTGGTGACGGTCGACCATACCGGCGCCGACATCACCGTCCATACCAACAGCACGCTCCGCGATGAAGATGAAACCGTCGACGGCGGCGGCTATCCGGTCCACAAGGCTTCCGGAGCCGAAACGGCGGGACACGGTTACCCGCAGTTGCGCACCGACGAAGCCGCCTGCAAGAACCTGCGTGCGGTCGCCGACCGTGTGAGCGAGCTGGTCGACGACACCACGGCCGACGCGGTTTTCGTGGCCGGCGAGGTGCGTCCACGCTCGGACCTGCTGGCGGCGCTGCCAGAGCGGATCGCCGAGCGCGCGGTATCGCTGCAGGTCGGCGCTCGGCACAGCGGACACGGCTTCGACGAGGTGCAACAGGACATCCACGCCCAGTTCCTCAAGCAGCGGCTGGACGTGATCGGCGATGCCGCGCGACGCTTTGAGGCCGAAGTCGGCCGGCGATCCGGGCTGGCCGCTGAGGGTCTTGGTGCGGTGTGCTCGGCGCTGGGTCAGGGCGCGGTCGAAACCCTGATCATCGGCGACATCGGCGGGGCCACGGTGGTCGCCGACGAGGACCTCAGGATCATCGCCCCGAACGCCACTGTGCTGGCCGAGCAGGGCGCCGCCGCGTTCGGCTGCCCCGACGGCCCGAACGCCATTGTGATGGCCGAGCAGGGCGCCGCGGCGGCCAAGACGGTACGGGCCGACGAGGCGCTGCCCCTGTTCGCGGTGTCGATCGGGGCGTCACTGGTCCGCACCGACGAGCGGATCGCCCCGGCCGACGGTGTCGGTGCGGTGCTGCGCTATGCGCCGCCGCTGCACGCCTAATCGCCAGTAAAGGTTCCCGAAGGTGCCGGTGGGTGTTTCCCGTCAGGGCTTGACAAAGCACCTCGGATGGGAAGTGATATCGATCATGGATGCTTGAGGAGGCAAGCGAGTCGACTACGTGAGGCGGCGAGAATACATTGGTGACCCAACGCGACGAATACCGATCCCTGTACCTGTCTTATCTTGAGTACTGTAATGAGCACGATTTTGATCGAATGGCGTCGTTTTATACATCGACCATCAAGGTCAACGACGTCCCTATGGATCCAGCTGACGTTACGGCGCAATTTGTGCCTCTGATCTCCGCATTTCCTGACTGGCACTGGGAGATGAGACACCTCGTTGTCGAAGGCGACAATATCGCGGTGCACTTCGCGGTCACCGGTACCCACCGGGGGGCCTTCCAGGGAATTGAGGCGACCGGTCGTCGGGTGACTGTTTCGGAGTTCACTCTTTATCGCGTCGAGGACGGCAAGTTCGCCGAGGTCTGGGACCTCACCGATATGGACGCAGTGATGAGGCAGATCGGGCAAGGCAAGGCACCGTTGATCCACGAAACGAAACTGACAAGATCGGAGTGAAACAAATGGCACAAATTGCGCAATTCGCCGAATACGGTGACCCCGACGTCCTACGGGTAATCGACGTGCCGGCACCGACAGCCGGACAAGGACAGGTTCGAGTTGCCGTACGGGCCGCGGGAGTCAATCCCATCGACGCGAAAACGGTCGAGGGTGTCATGCGTAACGAGATACCGCTTACCCTTCCCGCGGGAGTGGGCGCCGACGTGTCCGGCGTGGTCGACCAGGTGGGTCCCGGGGTCAGCGAATTCGCTGTGGGCGATGAAGTTTTGGGCAGCTCGGTCACGCCATCATTCGCAGAATACGCGCTCGCCGAGCCAACGAGTCTGGTCCGCAAACCCCACGATATTGCTTGGGAGGTAGCAGGATCGCTCGCGGGAGCCGGCGGGACGGCGTACGCCGTGCTGAAACAACTCCGTGTCAAAGCCGGCGAGACGCTTCTCATCCACGGCGCAGCCGGCGGGGTAGGCACCTTCGCCGTCCAACTCGCTGCAGCACGTGGTGTGACGGTCATCGGAACCGCCAGCGAGCGCAATCACGACTACCTGCGGTCGATCGGCGCGATACCCGTTACCTACGGTGACGGACTGCTGGAACGGGTCCGCTCCGTCGCTCCGCAGGGCGTCGATGCGGTCCTCGACGCCTCCGGCCGCGGCGAGATTCCCGTGTCGATCCAGCTGACCGGAACACCCGAACGCGTGCTCACGCTGGTCGCCTTCGACGCTGCGGACACCGGCATCCAGATTCACATTGGCGGTGGAGGCAGCGATCTCGGCGATGCTCTTCGTGAAATCGTCGGACTCATCGAGCAACGACGGCTCACGGTGTCGATCTCGCGAACCTTTCCCCTCACCGAGATTGCCTCGGCACTCAAGACAAGCAGCGCAGGGCACGTGACCGGCAAGATTGTCATACTGCCCTAATCGAGTTTGTTGATCGGCGCCGCTAGGCGAGCGCGACTGTTTGAAGTCTTACATCACCGACGAACGATCCGCTCGAAGACCGGCCAGGCCTAACTCGAAACACCAGCAGGTGGCTCAGGGAATTCAAGGTCGTGAATCACCATGAAGAGAAAGACGATTTGCCCATCAACGACGTGGATGACTTCGCGGCCCGTGACAGTCCGTCCGTTATACGGCGGATGCTGGATCCACGCATAGGTGGCCCAACCGTGATGGGTGTCGATATCGCCGTCAAGTTCGAAGGTGAAGTCCCCCAGTAACTTTTGCAGCAAGCCGATGTGCTTGTGGAGTCCGAGCCGCCCAGGGCCCAACGGTAGTCCCGTCGGCTCGATGACCTCAATCTCTTCGCCATAGACATGGTTGATCTCGCCGAGTCTAAGGTCCTCGTCCTTCACCGACCACAGCGCCAGATGTCTTGACACGACCGCGATCATGTCGTCACGCTCGCTCACTGATACACCATCCTCCCGCGTCGAGGCGAGCTTAGACGACTGATGTCGATGGGATGCTGAAAAGAAACTGGCCAGGGTTACAGATCCTGACCTGAGGTCCTTCTGGTGGAGCTGCCGGGAATCGAACCCGTGACGTGACCTGCGGAAATGCGGCTTGACCTGCGTAGGGTTACGCGAAGGCACGGCAGATTCCGCGAAAGTACCTGGGAATTACGCCGGAGTTGTTGGCGAGTCCAACATGTCCACGCTGCTGGCCGTCGTGCCGAGGGTGTTTGCTGGTCTACCGCTGATCTGCGAACAGTCGCCAGGCGATCGAGCCAAACCGCACATTGGTGGCCGAGCGCCGAACCGGGCGTCCGCTGATCGAGTCAGACCGCGATTGCACGCACAGCGGATGGGCCATTGCTTGAAGCGGGCGGCATACCCGCAGCGAAGGCACAGGCTGTGCAGATGAGGGTGAGCATGGCCGTGAATGTCAACGCCCATCACTCCTCCAAACTGAACAACTCGGGCGACCCAGATCCCCAGACGTTCCATCCGTCGTCGAGCCTGATTCATGGCCCTCTGGCGAGTAATCGCATACCCCGAACTCCACGTCTGGCGCGTGAGGGTTTTGTCGGTTTCCAACATCTCTTCCAGAATTTTGTCGCGCAGGGCACACAAAATCCTTACCTGGTGGTATTGCATCGTCTTGACATCCATAGCGCCAGCGAGGTCACGTCGACTCGTCCTCAGGCAGCGGATCCAGCCCGGCGGCCTTGCTTCCTTCGTTTCGCGGTGTTTCAGGCAGAAGTTCTGCCGCGCCCATCATCTTGTACCACTTGTAAGCATCGGAAGGCGGCGTGCGCTCAGGGTGGAAATGGCTATGGCCGGTACCCTTCTCGCTCAGCCAACCCGGAGTGTGCCACTCCTTCTCGGGTTGCGGATCACCGATCCAGCCGCGCTCAGCACTCATTGCTCACGGGCCTCATGCTCGGCCACCCGCTGCTTGGCCTGCCGGATTTCCTCCTGCCACACCGGGTCAGTGAGTTCTGGCCGTCTGAATCGTGGCCACTGCTGTAACTCTTCCTTTGAGCAGTTGCGGTTGCAGGCACAGCGTGTGGGCCACTGCTTGAAGCGGGTGGGTCGCCCACAAACAGGACACGGGCTGTGGTAAGGATCGTGGGCGTTCATCCGGTCAAAGCGCTCATTGTCGGCGCGGAGCTTCTCGAGATGCTCGTCGTCGGTGGTGGCTGGCCCGTACCCCAACTCGGCGGTGGCGGCACACAGTTTGGCGATGTCTAACTTAACCATCGGCGTACCACCTCCTGGCCATATAGATGCTTGGTTCCCCATCGCCGTTGTCTGCGGCTCTATGATCCAGCCCACGTTCTGCGCTCATGGTGTCTTCCGTTCGTCGGGGAATGTCCACCCGTACTCCATCGACCATCGGGGGCGGTTCGGCGGGATGCAGGCGCAGTCGATCGGCCACTGCCGGTACCGGGTGCCATATCCGCAGCGAGGGCACGGTGCGTGGACATGGTCGGAGACGCCGTTCTTGCTCACGGTCATGGCGTCTTCCTCCGGGCTAGATGGTCGAACCGGCGGCTGCGCGCCAACCACAAGTCGGCATTCTTGTTGTGCTCACGGTGCCGCTCAATGTCGTCAGGGTCAGTAGTGGCAGGCCAGAACCCCAACTCGGCTGCCAACTCACGCAACCTGACCAACTTTTTCTTGTCCATCTTCACCTACTAGCCATATAGAAACCCTGTCCAGCTCACGTCGGCTCGTCCTCGGGCAGCGGCCCCAGCCCGGCGGCCTCGCGCAGGATGTTCAGCGCGCGCACCGGGTTGTTCTGCGGCAGCACGTGGTATTGCAGGTCGTCAGACATGCCTGGGCCGTCCGCCGGCGTAGCGCGGAGCCAGCCGCAGGGGCGGTCCGGGCGTGCCCTTCGATGGCTCGTAGTGGTCTGGGTTGGTCAGGTGCTTGGGCGTGTGCAGGTGCGCGTAACGGCGGTTCAGCCCGGCAGGCTCCTGGGCGGACGCTGCGATCCTGTCGGCCTGCCGCGAGTAGTGGGAGTCATGCCACTGTCTCGCCGGTTGCGGCTCGCCGATCCATCCGCGTTCGGCGCTCATTGTGTCCCCTGCGACCCCGTTGCGGAAGTTCCGACGCTTACCACACCATTCTTGTAGGCCATTATTTCTCCTTGGTGACCCAGCCGCTTTGCAGCCAGATCTTATGTTCAGCGTCGTCGGGGACATCGAGGACGTCCCCACCGACGTACGGTTTGCCTTCGTGCAGAACCCGGTAGGGCTCAACGACTTTCACTTCAGGTGCGTCATTTGGCGCGCCTGGGCTGGAGGAGGACGTTAAACCGTTCGACCCGTTGGTATTCGTCGAGGCACCCGAACAGGAAGGGCTGAGCATGGCAGCGCGAATTGTCAAAGAGGCGGTGGAGAATCCCTCTGCGCCGATCAGGGGGTGATGACATCGGGATCTCCAACGAGATCATCCAGCATCACGACTGGCCCGGCTGCGATCAACTCTGTGCCAACAGTGCCGCAGGGCTGGCCGTGGGGTCACGAGCCGCAATCGATTTTGGGCAACTTCGATCCTTGTGCCACGTTGTCGGTGGCCTTGATCACAGTGGAAAGGGGCACGAGAAGCTCGCAGGAACAGGCGCTGCTTTTCCACGACGGAAACTACGTCGGTACGGCCACGCCAAAAGCGTCCGTCCTCGTGTCATTGAACAGCTCCCGCACAACCAATGACACTGTTGTGCTCAACTACGAAGATCCCAACAGCAGCGCCGGGGACGCCAACCCAACCGTTATCAGTGTGCGGCACCAGTGGCAGGGCGACCATGTGCAGATGCTTGACCCTCTGCCTCTCTGGGCCTAGTGGATTCTCCGACTTCTGTCTCGAAAAAGACGACATACGAGGCTCTCAAAACTCCGTGCCGGAATCACCGTGAACGCTGAGGGCTCCTTGCGGAGTGTCTAACCGCCTATTCTTAGAGCACCCTGGAAACGCTGGGGCACGGGGATCGGCGGAGGGTCGGATGACCGCAGCGACCGCGTGCCGCACGTGTGGCATCGAACCGCGGCAGGGCGCTCGATTCTGTGACGGCTGTGGTGCACCCGTCACGGAGCAGGACACCCGTGCGGAGTACAAGCAGGTAACCGTCCTGTTCGCCGATGTAGTGCATTCGATGGACATCGCCGCAACTGTCGGGACGGAGCGGCTGCGGGAGATCATGGCCGACCTCGCCGACCGCTGTGCTGCGGTTGTCCAGCGGTACGGCGGCACGGTGGACAAGTTCACCGGTGACGGCATCATGGCAATCTTCGGTGCGCCGGTGGCGTTGGAGGACCACGCCGTTCGTGCCTGTCTGGCTGCCTTGGGCGTTCAGTCAGAGGCGGCCAAATTGGGCAAAGAGGTCAAAGCGCGTGACGGCATCGCCTTAGAGCTGCGCGTGGGCCTTAACTCCGGTGAAGTGATCGCCGGTGAGATCGGGTCGGGACCGTTCGGTTACACCGCCGTCGGTGAGCAAGTCGGCATGGCGCAGCGGATGGAATCGGTGGCACCGCCGGGTGGGGTGATGCTCAGCGCGTCGACAGCGCGACTTGTTGCTGGCGCGGCGACTCTCGGCGAATCTGAGCTGGTCCAGATCAAGGGCGGGCACGAGCCGGTGGGGGCCCATCAGCTGTTGGGCATCGGACAACAGCGCCGCGCTGCCGGGCGTGCTGAGTCGAGTCTTGTCGGTCGGCAATGGGAAATGTCCGCTGTCGAGGGCTTGTTGGACCGCGCAATCGGAGGCCGTGGCGCCGTGGTCGGCGTGGTCGGCTCACCCGGCATCGGCAAGAGCCGCTTGGTGCGCGACGTGGCGGTGCTGGCGGGTCGTCGTGGCGCCGACGTATTCACCGCCTTCTGCGAGTCGCACACCAGCCAGGTCCCGTTCCATGTCGTGGCACGGCTGCTGCGCATGGTCAACGGCGTCGAGGGGCTTGACGGGCAGACCGCTCGCGATCGGGTGCGCGACCGCGTTCCCGAGGCAGACCCCGAGGATTTGCTGCTGATCGATGACCTGCTGGGCATCACAGACCCCGATGTGGAGCTGCCGAAGATCGCCCCGGATGCGCGGCGGCGGCGGTTGACGGCGCTGGTCAATGCGGCGTCGCTGGCCCGCACCGAACCGGCGGTCTTTGTTATCGAGGACGCGCACTGGATCGACGAGGTAAGCGAGTCGATGCTGGCTGGGTTCCTCACGGTGATCCCCCGGACGCCGTCGCTGGTGCTGGTCACCTATCGACCCGAATATCGGGGCGCGCTGACCCGAGCGACAGCTGCCCACACCGTTGCCCTTGCGCCCCTGAGTGATTCAGAAACCGCGGCACTGGTCTCGCAGCTGCTCGGCCCGGACCCGTCGAATGGCGCGCTGGGCCACACGATCGCCGAGAGGGCCGCCGGGAATCCGTTCTTCGCCGAGGAGATCGTGCGCGAACTAGCCGAGCGCGGCGTACTGCAGGGACAGACCGGCGCATACGTGTCGACCGCAGACGTCAGTGAGGCCAAAGTGCCCGCCACCTTGCAGGCGACCATCGCCGCTCGCATCGACCGACTTGATCCGAAAGCCAAGCGCACGCTGAGCGCAGCGGCGGTCATCGGCTCGCGGTTCAGCGTCGAGTTGCTGGAAACGCTTGGCATTGAACCCATTCTCGAGGACCTTGTGGCGGCCGAACTCGTCCATCAGGTGAGGTTCACCCGAGGACCAGAGTATGTGTTCCACCATCCACTGATTCGCACCGTGGCCTATGAATCCCAACTCAAATCCGATCGCGCCCAGACGCATTGGCGACTGGCCGCTGCCATCGAATTACGTGACCCAGCAGCGGTCGATGAAAATGCCGCATTGATCGCCGAGCATCTGGAGGCCGCCGGTGATGGGCACGCCGCTTGGGGCTGGCACATGCGGGCCGCGACGTGGGCGACCAACCGTGACATCGCCGCAGCACGGTCGAGTTGGGAGAGTGCCACGAAGATCGCCGATGCATTGGCCGTCGATGACCCAGACCGGGCAGCCATGTGCATTGCTCCTCGCACCATGTTGTGCGGGATCGCGTGGCGGGTGCATGTGAACAACGTCGGGGACCGCTTCGATGAATTGCGCAAGTTGTGCGGCGCCGCAGGGGACAAGGCGTCACTGGCCATTGCGATGGCAGGGCTGGTGGTGGATCACACGTTCCAGGACCGGGTGCGCGAGGCGTCGCGGCTGGCTTCCGAAGCCGTCGCCCTCATCGAGTCCATCGGCGATCCGACCTTGACGGTAGGGCTGTCCTTCACGCCGATCCGCGCCAAGGCGGCAAGTGGCGAGTGGTCTGAGATGCTTCGCTTGTCACAGAGGGTCATTGACCTGGCCGACGGTGACCCCTCTAAGGGCAACTTTCTTTTCGGGTCTCCCTTGGCGCTCGCCTTCGCGCAGCGGGCTATTGCCCGTTACGCCCTGGGTCGTCCCGGATGGCGCGACGACCTGAGGCACGGTCTGGCCATGGCGCGCGGCGCCGGCTCCCTGTCCTACGTCACGGTCGTCAGCTACGTGTACTCCGCGGGGATACCGGCTGGTGCGCTGCGGCCCGACGATTCCGCGGTGCGCGAGATCGAGGATGCGCTAGCGATTGCCGAACGATCCGGCGATAACCTCCAGTTGGGTGTCGCCTGGCTGACCTTGGGCCTTGCGCTGGTGCACCGCCACACGGATGCAGAGCGTGACCGCGGACAGAAATTGCTGGCCGAGGTCCGCGAAGTGTTCCTGCGCGGGGGGCACTTCTTGTGCGACCTACCGATGCTTGACGTGTACGTGGCGCGTGAGACGGCTCGCCGTGGAGATCGCGACCAGGCGATACCGCTGATGCGCGCCGCCGTCGACCATCTCGTCCGTGGCGGACAACTGCTGTCGTGGGGCATTCCAGCGATGTGCCTTTTGGTGGAGACACTGCTGGATCGCGGAGCCGAGAGTGACGTGGTCGAAGCCGAGGCCGCGATCGAGCGGTTAGCGGCGACGCCAGGCGATGAGGGTCTGGCGGTTCGCGACATCTGGCTGCTGCGGCTACGCACGCTGTTGGCGCGGACTCACGGTGATGCCGCGGCTTACACGGACTTTCGGGATCGCTACCGCGCGATGGCGAGATCGCTTGGCTTCGAGGGGCACATGAAGTGGGCCGAGGCTATGCCATGACGGGTGCTGCTCCTTCGGGGGTGGTGACGTTTCTGTTCACCGATGTCGAGGGTTCGACCCGTCGGTGGGAGGCCGACACCGATGAGATGCGGTTGGCGCTGGCCGCCCATGACGAGGTGTTGCGCACGGCGATTGAGGCGCACGGGGGTTGGTTGTTCAAACACACCGGTGACGGGGTGTGTGCCGCGTTCGCCTCGCCGCGCTCGGCGGTGGATGCGGCTGTGGCCGCGCAGCGCAAACTGGAATTGCCGGTGCGGATGGGGCTGGCGACCGGCGAAGCAGAGCTGCGGGAGGGGGATTACTTCGGTGCGGTGTTGAATCGCGCGGCGCGGGTGATGGCCGCCGGGCACGGCGGTCAGATCCTTTTGGCCGAGTCGACGGCGGGTCTGCTTTCCGGCGTTGATCTGGTGGACCTGGGGCCGCGGCGGTTGCGGGATCTGCCGAACGCGGTCGAGGTGTTCCAGGTCCGAGCAGCGGGACTGCCAACGGAGTTTCCGCCATTGCGGGCGCTCGATACGACGCCGGGAAATCTGCGCCCTGCGCCGACGAGCTTGATCGGGCGCGAATCCGAGGTCGCCGAGATCGAAGCGGCGCTCAAGGCGCATCGTTTGGTGACACTCACAGGCGTAGGTGGGGTCGGTAAGACCCGGCTGGCGCTGGAAGTGGCGGGGCGGCTGGTCGACGAATTCCCCGACGGGGTGTGGTTTTTCGAGCTGGCCGCGGTGGCCGATCCATCAGCGGTGCCCGACGCGGTGGCCGCGGTGCTGGGCATCATCCAACAGCCCGGGAAGAGCGTGAGCGAGTCGGTGGCCGCCGCGTTGGAGGGCCGGGTCCGGTTGTTGGTGTTCGACAACTGTGAGCACGTCCTCGACGCCGCAGCCGGTTTGGTTGAGGCCATCCTGGCGCACTCGGCGACCGTCAAGATTCTGGCGACCAGCCGCGAAGGACTAAGGGTCACCGACGAGCAACTGTGGCCGGTGCCCTCGCTGGATATTGGCGCGGGAATCGACTCTGCCGCGGTCTCCCTATTCATTGAACGTGCACAAGCCGTTTCGCCGGGCTTCTCGGTGGCCAACGCCGATGAGGCTGCCGCGGCGGTGGAGATCTGCCGCAGACTCGACGGCATCCCGTTAGCCATCGAGTTAGCGGCCTCACGGATGGCGTCGATGACCGCCAGCGAGGTGCGCGATCGTCTCGACCAGCGATTCCGGCTGCTGGTCGGGTCGCGGCGCGGCCTGGAACGCCACCAGACCCTGCGCCACGCCGTCGCGTGGTCCTACGAGCTGCTCGACGAGCCGGAAAAGGCGCTGCTGGATCGGTGTTCGGTGTTCGCCGGGGGATTCGACCTGCAAAGCGCCTGCGCCGTCATGGGATCCGATGACGTCGACGATTACGCCATCCTCGATCTGCTGGATGTCCTGGTGCGCAAGTCGCTGCTGGTCGCCGACCGGTCGGCGGGGCGGACCCGGTTTTCGATGCTGGAGACGATCCGCCAGTTCGCCGAGGAGCAACTCGTGGCCCGCGGCGAAGCGTCCGAGATTCGGGCCGCCCACTCCCGGTACTTCGCCGGACGCGAAGCCGACATCATGGCCCGGTGGGATAGCCCCCGCCAACGCGAGGCCTATGACTGGTTCACGATCGAGCTGGCCAATCTGCGCACCGCGTTTCGCTGGGCCGCCGACCACGGCGATCTGGATGTCGCCGCCACCATCGCCACGTACGCAGGGATTCTTGGCATAGCCATCGAAACCCTTGAGCCGATCGCCTGGGCTGAAGAGCTGATCGAGCCCGCCCGCGTCGCCGACCACCGCCGGCTGGCGTTCCTGTACGTGATCGCGTCGCTGTGCTACACGACCGGACGGATCGAGGCGGCTGTCGGCTACAGCGATGCCGGCCAGATCGTTCTCGGTAGGAGCCGCGAGGCGCTGCCGTACGGCATCGAAGGCTGGCTTGGAGCTGTATACCTAGCCACCGGGCAGCCCGAGCGGATGGCCGAGGTGTGCCGCGCCCAGCTCGCACGCCGCCGCGACACCCACGTCTACATCCGGGCATGGCTGGTTGCCGCCCTTGCAGTGGCCGGTTCCGGTGGGGAGGCGATGGATTCCGCGGATGGCCTCATCGAGGCTGCGGAGGCAACAGGCAACCCGATGTTCCTCGGGTGGGGGCTCTTTGCCTACGGTTTGGCTTTCCGTGACGCGGATCCCGTCGGGGCGCTTAACGCCCTGGGCCGGGGTCTGGTGATCGCTCAAGACAGCGGCAACCGCGCCAACGCGTCCTCCCTGGCGATCGGTCTGGCCCTACTTGAGGTCGAACACGGCGACACCGTGTCCGCATTCGATCACCTCACTCTGGCGATCCACAACTTCCACAATGCGGGCGACCCCACCTCGATCCGCGTCCCGCTGGCCGTCCTCGGCGTTCTTTTCGACCGGCTCGGGCGCTACGAACCGGCGGCCACCATCGCCGGCTTCGCCCTCAGTCCCATCGCCGCGGCGGGGATCCCCGAAATCACCACCGCGATCGCCCACCTCCGCGATGTCCTCGGCGACCAGACCTACGAATCGCTCGCCCGCAAGGGTGAGACGATGACCACCGCCGCCATGGTGACCTACGCCTACGACCAAATCGACCAGGCCCGAGCAGAACTGAACGCGGTCTCGGAATAGATGACATACGAGCGTCCCGAAACTCGGTGTCGTATTCTTCGCGGACGCTTGGACTCTGCAAGGGGCGTCTGGCTTTATTATTCGGTTTGGCACGCACGGCGTCGAAGGAGGCCTTGCCATGGCACTGCCCGCTTTGGTCCTTGTGCACGGGGGCGGGCTCGCCGCCGATTCCTGGGAACTCACCGTCGATGAGATCCACCGGTTGGCACCGGAGTTAACCGTGCTTGCCCTCGACATGCCGGGACGGCGGAACAAGCCCGGAGACCTGAGTGAGATGACCATCGCCGACTTCGTGGAATCGGTCGTCGTCGATATCGAGGAAGCCGGACTGGCCGACATCGTCCTAGTCGGGCATTCGATGGCCGGGCTGACAGTCCCCGGCGTGGTCACCAAGCTCGGATCACCGAGGGTACGCGAGTTGGTCCTGGCGACAGCATTCGTCCCTCCCGAGGGCAAGTCGCTCGTGGACACGCTGACTGGGCCGTGGGCATTGACCGCTCGGCGCAACGCTAAGAAAGGCGGGCTGAGCAAGACACCTGCCATTGGAGTCAGACTCACTTACCTCAACGGAGTGCCCCGAGCTCGGCGCAAATTCATCGCTGGCAAGGTCTACCCAGAATCCGCGCGAATGCTCGCGGAGAAGGTGTCACGCCAAGGCATGCCGGACGAGGTCCCGCGCACGTGGATACTCACCACTCGTGACAGGGCGCTCTCGGTCAAGTTGCAGTACAAGGGCATCGACGCCATCGGCGGTGTGCAGGCGATTATTCCCCTCGACACCTGTCACTGCCTGATGGTCAGCAAGCCGGAACGGCTGGCAGAGATTCTCGTTGAACGCTGTCGGCTGTACGTGTAGCCCTGATAGGCGACTTCGTCGCGTCGTGAATGCCCCATTCGCAATTGTCTTGCTATCTCGAAATAGGCCACGCATAAGACCGTCGGACCGGCCAGCCAACGCGCGGGTGCCCGGTCCGGTGAGTTGGGGCTCGCGTGACTCTCCACTGGATCCGCCCGTCTCGAAAACGATGGGTTGATGCGACGGCGACGTCTCGTTCGTCGGCACACGTGCTTCCAGGCTCAATGACTCCGACCCCGTGTCTCGAAACCTGTCTCATAACCTGCTAGTATCAAAACCCAGATTACGACGGGATAATGAGACAGGAGTGGCAGTTGGCAGTCATCGGGTACGCGCGGGTTTCGACCACCGACCAGAACCCTCAGCTCCAGCTCGACGCGCTCGAAGAGGCGGGTGCCGCCCGCATTTTCACCGACTATGGCGTGAGCGGCGCGGCCGCGTCCCGACCCCACCTTGATGCCTGCCTCGATCATCTCCGCGAGGGTGACGTGCTCACCGTTTGGAAACTGGACCGCCTCGGCCGGAACACGCAACACGTTCTTGCCGTCGTCGACGAACTGACTACCCGAGGGATCGGATTCCGGAGCCTGACAGAAGGTCTGCACACCGAGGGCCCGATGGGCACCGCGATGCTCACCATCATGGCCGCATTCGCTCAACTCGAACGCGACACCATGATCGAGCGCACGCGCGCCGGGCTGGCCGCTGCCGCAGCCAACGGGCGCAAGGGTGGACGGCCGCGCAAGGTCGATGACGCCGATGCCGCCAAAGCCCGTCAGCTGCGGGAGAAGGGCATCACGGCCACCGACATCGCGAAGATGCTCGGGGTCTCCCGCGCCACCGTGTACCGCTACCTTTCCGAGGCCCCGCCGCTCGTTGCGTGACTACGGGCTGCTGCGCGCTTCAAGTTCCGCGCCAGTTCGAGTGGTCGGGGGCAATTTCCACCTGCACCAACGATCTAGGGGACTACAGGCACCGTGGCGCAGACGAATGCTCGTTGTGTTGGGGCGTACCCGGCATGTCAACGGCGAGCACAAATGCCGCAGTAAGAGCGAAAGCCACCCGCATGGCGATCCTCATGTGACCTCTATCGACACCACCGCCTGCCAAAGCCTTCTACGCCTGTCCGAATGGATGAACTGATCGGCGGCTCGCCGACGTTGTATCGGCAGGAAGAAACGAACGATAGGACTTCGCGACGCCGTCGCAACCAGCGCCCTCCACTCGTACGGTGGCATCAGAGCGCCGCATGGGCGACGCGAACCCACGAGGAGCAACCGTGAGCACCGGCACCCTTTCACCCACCGTGGCCCTTGTCGTCAAGCTAATGGCCAAGCCAGATATGGCGGGTGAGGTCAGCACCTTCCTCGCCGACGCCGTCAGACTCGCCAACCAGGAGCCGGGCACCATCGCCTGGTTCGCGCTGCGCACCGACAGGACCACCTTCTGGATCGTCGATGCGTTTCCGTCCGACCGTGAACGCCAGGCGCACCTGGAGGGCCCGATCGCCTCGTCCCTGCTGGCCAATGCAGAACGACTCCTGGACGGGCCACCCGAGATCCTTCCGGCCGAGGTCCTCGCCGCCAAGCTGCCCCAATGATCGCGGCCACCGACCTGTGACGTGCCCACTACCCGCCTCACACCTGAAGGAGCTGAGGTTCTGCATGATCACGTTTGACGAGGCGCGGACGATTGTCGCGGCCTCAACGGCGGTGCGCGAGTGGTCACCTTTACCGGTGCCGGACCATCTCTGGTGTGGTGATGGTCAATGGTGGTGTCCTCGGGTGTAAAGGGTACTTCACGGGTTCGGTGTCACCAGCTATTGAGCCTTTTCGCCCGCCCCTGCTTAGCTGATAGCGGGAAGCACACCGATCTGAGTCAGCACGGTCGCCATGTCCATATAGACCGTCTCGCATAGGAGTCGGTCCTCGTCGAACTCGAAAATTGCGGCAACCGGAACCTCGATGCGGCGTCCGGTGGGTGGGATACCGGCCCATTCGCCATCCTGGGTTCCTGTGATAAGCCCTTCGATGATTACGGCGTCGTCGGCATGACGCATCTTGCCCATGTCGATGTGAAAATCGGGAAAGCCGTCCATCAAGCCTTGTAGCAACTCTCGAACGGCCTCCGCGCCGTCGCTGGGCTGCCCGTTCACCTCGTAACGCGGACAGTCAAAGGTAGCGATTGTCGCCTCGACGTCGTGCCGGTTTTCCGCGTCGGCGTGCTGATTGACGATTGCCTCGCGGCGCTGGCGAAGGCTGGTGATGTTGTCGACCGCCGTCATTTTGGGCCTCCTCGGTGCCGTATCAGAAGACGAGCTATCCCAGTAGATCTGTCCCGTAGGGGCAACACATGGGGTTCCCCATAACTCTTGGAAGCTTCATAGTTCTTGGAAGCTCCCCTTTCTGATGAAACGTACTTCGGCGATTCGGTGCCACCATCTGCTCAAGCGCCTTACGGCAGGCGAAATCAGTTTCGCCGAAACCCACCGCTACGGAGAGGCGACGGCGAAGAGCCGCCACTCGCCGGGCACGCCCTTGAGCTGATGTGCGCCGCGCTCCTCGAACTCCAGCCCCGACCCGATCACGAGGTCGCGCAGCGTGCTCGACACCAGCACCTCGTTCGGTCCAGCCAGGGCGCTCACCCGAGCGCCGATGTGCACGGCGATCCCACCGATGTCGTCGCCGCGGACCTCGCATTCGCCGGTGTGCAGTCCGGCCCGCACCTCGATGCCGAGTGAACGCACCGCGTCGCGGATCGCCATCGCACACCGGATCGCCCGCTGCGGACCGTCGAACATCGCCAGGAAACCGTCACCCGACGTGTTCACCTCCCGGCCCCGAAACCGCGTGAGCTGCGACCGGACCACGGCGTCATGCGCATCAAGCAACGCATGCCAATCCCGGTCACCCATCTCGGCGGCCCGCCGCGTCGAATCCACGATGTCGGTGAACAACACCGTGGCCAAAACCCGATCATCGGCCACCTCGGCACGGTGGCCGGTGAGGAACTCAGCGACTTCGTCAAAGGAATCCCGCCAAGGTTCCACGAAGTGATGCAGGTTGCGCCCCGGCAGCTCAACGTATTTCGCACCCGCTATGTGATCAGCGACGTACTTGCCCCACTCGGGCGGGATCACCAGGTCGTCGGCATGCTGGACGACGAGGGTGGGCACGCGGATTGCCGGAAGCAAAGGTCGCACGTTCAATTCACTGAGCTGCAGGGCCATATTGCGGGCGATGGTTCCTGGGCTAGCCGCCAGACGTTCGTGCCGTGCCCAGGCTGCCCGAATTTCCTCGTTCCACGGCATGTCCGGATTCGTAAGGTGCGCGAACTCCCCCGTGCCCCACATGGCGAGAAAGGCAGCGAGGGTTTCCTCGCGGTCCACTCCTTCGGTGCGTTCAGCAAGCGGATCCGCGTAGCCCTCGAGCACCACCAGCGCGGTCGTGCGGGATGGATGTGTTGCCGCGAACAGCGCCGCTTGCGGGAACGCGCCGTCGATCGCGACGAGGACTGCTTCGCCGCTTCCGAGATCGTCAAGCACCGCGGTGATGCTGTCGGCCCATAGCTCCAAGGTCGGCGTTGCGGGATCGGACACCCCCGTGCCCGGCTGGTCGAAGAAGATGAGTCGACCAAGCGACGTCATCGCCTCAAACCAGCCTTGGGTAGACGGCAGTTCGGGAAAGACCTCACAGTTTGTGAACGGATGACAGGCGAACACGAGGTCGCGCTCACCTTCGGCCGACGCGCGGTAGGCGACGCGCAAGTCCCCGTTCAGCGCGTAGCGCGTCTCGGAGAACATTGCGGAAGTGTAAGCCGAGCAGCGGGTCGAATTTCGTCTCAGCGCTCATCCAGCAGCGCATCCGCCACGTCTATCGACGGCAGCGGCCCACCTCGCTCCCGAGTTGCACGGCGAAGAGCCGCCGCCACGCGGCTAACCGTTTTAGTCTCCGTGCATGGATCGCATCTGGCAGTGGGCGTGGGATCGGTACGGGGCGCGGTACTCGTGGGCACTCTGGGCGATCTTGTTCGTTGTGGCGCTCCCAGTCTGGCTGTTGATGACATATGTTCTTGTCGCCGTCGAAAAGTCTGGTTATTACATTGAGGCGGCCGTCGTCACTTTCGTCGCCATCCTTGTGGGGGCATACGTAGTGCTACCTGCCGGGGTGGGCGGCATCCGCCTTGCAGAGCAATGGGCAGCGGGTCACGAGGTTGACCGGGCGAAAGCTCTGGAAGGCACCTACACATACGCGCGAGGAGCGGCCGCCCGAGGCGTGACCGGGACCGCGGTTGTGACTGGCCTGCTGTTCGTGCTTGTCGGCGCGATCACTGGTGCCGCAGGACTACGACTCGTCCAGTACGGAGTCATCGGAGTTGTCGTAGGAAGCTCATTGGCGCTAATCGCCATACATAGTTTTGTAGAAACGGCGATGCGACCGGCCAGAGTTGCTCTGAGTGGTGATCGTGGCATCGGTGATGCCTTGCCTCGCTCTCGCCCGACGTTTGCTGATTGGTCGAACGTCTCGATGCTCGCGGCTGCGTTCTCGTTCGCCCTCTTAGGTGCGATGCTGGGGACTTTGTTCGATCGGGCCGGTGAGTTCCCGGTGCTCTGGCTCGTGATCGGATGTGGGTTGACGCTCGGACTTGCGGTGCCCATCACTATCACTGCTGCTTTCTCTCCGTCCATGCGACCGATTCGTGATCTTGCAGAAGGCACCGAACGCGTTGCCGCTGGCGACTACAGCCAGCGCCTGCCGGTGGTTCAAGACGACGATCTCGGTGCGTTGGCGGCCTCGTTTAACCGGATGCAGGCGGGGTTGGCTGAGCGGCAACGACTTCACGCGGCGTTCGGGACCTACGTCGACCCCGTCCTAGCCGCACGGCTGCTTGAGCAGGGGGACGATGTGTTTACCGGTGAGCGCCGCGAGGTGACGGTGATGTTCGTCGATGTCCGCGACTTCACCCCGTTCGCCGAGGCCAACACCGCCGAAGACACCGTCGCCCGCCTCAACGCGCTGTTCGAGATCGTCGTGCCTGCCGTCGTGGACGCCGGTGGGCACGTCAACAAGTTCCTAGGCGACGGGGCGCTGGCCGTGTTCGGCGCCCCCAACGACCTCGCGGAGCACGCCGACGCCGCTGTCAATGCCGCTGTGCTCATTCACCGTATGGTCGCCGAACGATTCGATGGCGCGCTGCGGATCGGCATCGGCATCAACACCGGTGTGGTGATCGCCGGGACCATCGGCGGCGGCGGCAAGCTTGAGTTCACCCTGATCGGTGACACCGTCAACGTCGCTGCCCGCGTCGAACAGCTCACCAAGACCACCGGCGACGCGATCCTTCTCACCCACCATTGCCTCGACGCCTTGACGTCTCGATCGCCCGGACTCATCGAACGGGGATCTCACGCCCTGAAGGGCAAGTCCGCCGCGGTGCAGCTCTTCGGCCTTGACCCTGGGGCGATGCCGACGGTTCCCGCTGATGCGGGGGTATTCCCACTTAGTGATTGACCAGGCATCTGAGTAATTACTAGATGGGACTACTCGACCGACGAACTTAGTGATCACCACCGACAGAACCAGACCGGACTAGTCCGCATCTAAATAGTTGATCGGGCCGCCCCTGCTCTCGTCGGGGGCGGCCCGATCGGTGTCAGACGGCCTGGCGCGGCGGCGTTTGATGAGCACCATGACAGCGGGGCCGTCGCTGTTGAACTGAAAAGTGTCCACGGCCGTGAACCCCTACAGTGGGCCGGCCCCGGACCAGGAGGCGACTGGGACCGGCCCACCCCCGACGCTGCCGGGAGAAGCCCGCAGGAGGTGACGGCGTGGCCCACGATGATGCCGGCGAAGCCTTGGGGGTACAAGCGTCGTGCCTCGGAGCGCCAGTGAACCCTGCGTCCGAGTTTGCCCAAGCGAGCTACTTCGTGGAAATCATGCGGACTGAGCTCGTCGAGGCGCGGAAAGTGGCCAAAAAAGCCCAACGACGTTGGTCAGCTCGCCGAGTGAACGACAATACCGAGATACCAGAGCACGTAGTTCGGCTAAAGAGGCGCGTGCAGGAGGCCAACCGTGTCCTCATAGCACTTGAGAAGCGGTTCCCAGGCATTTGATCGCGTGCGTTGGTTGTGCGACGACGCGCAAAAGCCTGCGCGCGGAAAGCATGCGCACAGCAACCGAGGCTGGTGGCCCGCAATAAGGAACCGGATCGGCATAGTCCGCGTCTGAACAGTTGATCGCGCCGGCCCTGCTCTCCTCGGGGGCGGCTCGACCGCCGTCGGGCTAGCTAGGAACTTGCGCTTTCGCCGCCTCGAGATTCGGGTACGGGTGCCAGAAGACGTATTGCTTCGGCTGTCCCGGCTGGATCCTTCGGATGACCAGCACAAACTGGTCTTCGTCCTGGAAGACGCGGGATTCAAGCTCGCCTTTCGTTTTGGTCCAAAGCTCGACCAGCCCGGTCGTCTTTTGCCCCTTCATAACTTCCTATATACGCCGCGAGGATAAGACGTGGAGCCGGCCCCGGCCCTGATGGATCAAACAACCGGGGCTGGCCCACCCTCACCCGGCGCGCTTAGGTGCCTGGGCAGTCACTAAAGGGACCAGGTCGGCGAATAGTGGCTCGCCGCGGCGCGCCACTTCCGGAGCACCCTGCGCGGTGGAATACCTCGCGCACTTCCAGATTTCGACTTATTTCCGAATTGCCATCTCAGCGAACCCATTTCGTCGACTACCGTCAGAATCGGAAAGCTGGATCGAGGTGCCGCTGACCTCCGCCTGACAATGAGCCCACCACCGGGGTCGATCAGCCTCACGCTGCTGGTCTCCGGCGAACCGCACCAACGAGCACTCCGTCTCGACCGCCCACGTCCTCGGTTACCGGGGTTGAAGTGTGCAGCGACGCCAGTTGATCGCCACTTGGTGGACGGACGTTCCGGTACTGACGGCGATGTACTCACGTGCCATCGGCTCAACCTCGCTGGGATAGCGAGCCTGCGTCAGCCCGCCAAGTTCGGGAATGTGGACCGCCCACCAGCCGCCGTCACGAGTGACGTCGATGTCGAAGCTGGGCATTGGTCCCTTCTCGGATGTCGATCTGGTCTTCATTCTTATAAGCACGAGATCGGCAACGCGCCGGTTCAAGGTGACGGTTCCAGGGAGCTGAAATGTGGCGAAGGATGTGTTTAGTCAGCTGCGTGGAAAAACCCCCAAGAAAAGCCACCTATCGGGGACTGAGCCAGCACCAACCGCGGCAAAGCCGAAGCGGCGCAGGCGGTCACGGATCATCGCAGGGGCAGCGATAGCGGCGATTGTGTGCACCGCCATCGGCGCCACTGTTTACGTGATCGAACGGAAAAGCAACGGGAGGCGGTAGTCCGCGCAACAAAAATCCGGCAAACTCACTGCTGCGGAGGCAACTTCACCGAGAGCAGCTGAACGCGTTGTGGGCCCTGTGGCGTCTCATACCTGACGGTGTCGCCCGGCTGATGCCCCGACAGGGCCAATCCCAGCGGACTGTCGGGGCTCAGCGTCTCGTCTTCCTGACCGGCTTCCGGGCTCTCAGGGATTTCCGCGACGTCGGAGATCACGCGCATTGTCGTGACCCCTCCATCGGCGAGCCGCAGCGCGACCTGCGCTCCGTCTGGCAGCAGTCCCGTTGGCGTGTTCGCCGATCCGCTGCTGTGTAGGAGACCCTCTAGCTTGGCGATCTGCTTGTCGACGAAGGCGACGTCCTCGGCTTGCTGAATTTCGTCGGCGGCGTCGCCGCTATTACCGACCGTGTCCTCATCGCTCACCAGCCCCGTGAGCAGATGCTCACGGCGTTTCCTTAGCCGGGCCAATTCCGCGTTGATGCGGTCCCGTCCCCCGTCCGAAAGTGTCGTTTGGTCCGCCTTCCTGACGTTCGCCGACCGGTTTGAAGACCAATACTGGATGCTAACCAACAGTGCTCCCTCGTGAAACCGTCCTCACGAGATGGGCGGTAGTCAGAATGGCTGGTGGGTGGTTAGGTAAACAAGACCGAGAATCCGCTGAGAAACCGTTCGGTTTTATCGCGGCCGCCTGGCCAGCGTGACCGGCTTCGATCGGCCTGCCCAAGGAACTTGGAATCCAGCCACCCAGGGGGACGCTTCGTCGTTGTTACTTGGCTTGCAGGCCCACCATGGCTCGGGACTGTCCTCCGGCGGGACGCTGTTGGGTGCGCTCGTCGCCGTTGTGACCGACGTCAGTACATCTCTTGTACAGCATGGCATTAGCGCCCTGATCGTGGTGAACGGTCATGGTGGCAACTACGTGCTCGGCAATGTGGTGCAAAAGGCCAATGCAGACGGTGCGATGCGCGTCGGGCTGTATCCAAGCCGTGAAGATTGGGCGGAAGCTCGGCAGGCTGCCGGCATCACGAGCAGCAACCACGACGACATGCATGCTGGGGAGCTAGAGACGTCCGTCCTGCTCGCCGCTCACCCGAGCTACGTGCGTGACGGCTGGCAGCGCCATGACCACATCGCCTCTGATCGCCGCTATCTCACCACCGTTGGGGTCGGTGCATATACGACGAGTGGTGTGATCGGGTATCCATCACGAGCCACCGCGGCAAAAGGCCATGCGGTCCTAGATCATCTAGGCCAAGCCGCCCACGCGCTCATCACGCTGCTCACCAGCCAGTCGACCTGAGCAAACCCACACGTGGCGGCTCCGTAAGACGCGGAGACAACGGCTCGACGGCTCTAATGTTTGAGCAATGATCCGAATGCGTCTCGCCGCCGCGGCACTGTCCGTTGTCATGTTGCTGGTGGCAGCGACGGCGGTTTCGGGCTGCGGGATCGTCGAGCCGGACGCCAACCTCGCCAACAACCCGGTGGTGGCAACGGTGCGTTCGAGCGTGGTGAAGATTAGCGGCGTAGCGAACAGCTGTCAGACGATTCACCAGGGCAGTGGTTTCGTCGTCGCCCCGAACGCTGTGATGTCCGTGGCGCACGCGCTTGCAGGGGCCGACTCCGTCTCGGTGGAAGTCGACGGTAATACCTATGACGCGCAGGTGGTGTCGTATGACCCTAACGCCGACATTTCGATCCTGTCCGTGCCGAACCTGATGGCGCAGCCACTGCCGTTCGCCGACTCCCCGGCGACAAGCGGCACTGACGCGCTGGTGCTGGGCTATCCCGGCGGTGGCGATTTTGCGGCCGCGCCTGCCCGCATCGGCGAGGTCACCGAACTCACCGGACCGGACATCTACCACACCACCACCGTGACGCGCGAGGTCTACACCGTCAACGGGCCTGTGAAACAAGGTGACTCGGGAGGCCCGCTTATCGACCTAAACGGTCGCGTGCTGGGCGTGGCTTTCGGGGCGGCAACTGACAATTCCGACACGGGTTTCGCATTGACCGCCAGGGAGGTCGCCCCGCAGATGGCGAAGGTCGGGAACACTGAGTCGGTGGCGACCGGTCCTTGCATCAGCTGATCGCGAGAGTTTTAGGGTGCCTTGACTAGATTGCCGTCTTGCCGGGTCACGTCCCGCCATCCCCAACCTTGCCGGTGGAGCCGGCCAGCGCACAGAACGATCAGGGCGGCAAGACCGCTGACGGCCAGGGTGTCACCAACAACGTGACCATCAACCAGGCGTCGGCTCAACCGGCCAACGACGTGACACACGCCCTGAAGGTCCAGTACCAGAACATGCCCGCCATGGGCCGCTAAACCACCGACAGCCTGCCCGCTCTTACCTCCTTGAGCGGGCAGGCTGTCCGGTCAACCCGTCTTCGGTTTTCACGTAGACCCCGAAACCGTTGCCGCACACCGCGAAACAGCCCCGACCAGCGCAAACACAGCGAAAACCCTTGCTGCCAGCGAGTTTCGCGGGGCAAAAAAATCTTCGGTTTTCATTCGGGGGGAGATGTACTGCTTTGGTGGGGGTGTTTTGGCCGACCCTGTTCGCGCGGGCCACCCTCCCCCCTACCGATGCGTGTGACCGTGGTGTGGGTGACCGTGGTGAGCGTGACCGTGGTGTCAGGTCATATTTAGGTCACGGTCTGGGGTTTGTGGGTGTTGGCACCGTGGTTGACCTGGGTAAACGTCTGTGCGCGATACTGGGATTGAATCAGTCACGGCTTGCCAAAGGGCGAGGACGCTTTCGCCTAATCTGCTATCTCCGAACCTATGTGGTCGCCTGGACGCGGTCGACTTACTGTCCGGCCATGCGGCCGGTTTTCGCGCCAGATCGAACAGTTCGTTACATCGCTACTGGCGGGAATTGCCCGTAGACGCCGCGGTCGTCGCCGGCGAGCACCCATGCGTGCTGCTGGTCGGCCCGGGCGGCGACGGCTGCCAGCGCGGCCGCGCGGGCGGCTCGCGTCGCATCGCGCGTTGTCAGCCGGCGATCCAGCCATCCCGCGAACCACAGCAGCCACAGCAGCGCGACGGCGGCCACGACAGCCAGAATCAGCCACGCATAGCGGATGACACCGCCGACGATGGCTACGCTGCCCGACGCGAACGCGACGAGCGCCAGGACGCGGATCAGAGAAACCATCATTTACCTCCCCTATCTCGCTGAGGGTGTCACGACGTTGTCACAACTCGTATGAAACTCATCGAGCGGACGTCCTCGGACTGGAAAATACTCGCATGGACTGACACGCACAGATCTGATTGCGGCGCATGCGATTTCGAACTCTCAGAACAGACTCTTGCATACGCCGACAGATGCAAGCGGACGGGTCGGATCAGCCTCCGGAGCAGAAGGCCGCAGGTTCGAATCCTGCCGGGGCACCATCCTGACCAGCAGTTTCGCCGAATCGCGGCACCCGGCCAAGCGAGAAAACGGCCTCAGTGACCCAAGGGTGACACAACTGCGCCCAAACTCTGCCCTGCCGCGACCAGTGCTTCCTTCTGGCTGTGGACGTACAGCCGCGCTGTGATCGATGCGTCAGCGTGACCCAGCCACGCGGCGATCACGGCCAGCGGCACCCCGCGCAGATGCAAAGCGGTGCCGCAGGAGGGCCGGGCGTCGTGCAGCCGGATCGGTCGCACCCCGGCTGACTTGGCGAGCTTGTGCCACATCCGTGTGAGCGTGTCGGGTGTGTACGGCTCCCCCGCTTCATTGACGGCCACATAGCCGCTGTCGGCGTGCGCCGCACCCAACGCCAGCCGCTCCTGGGCGTAGCGGGCCGAGGCGCACTTGAGGACGCCGACTAGGCCGTCATCGAGTGGCAGAGTGCGCCGCGAGGAAAGCGTTTTCGGGTCACCCTCGACCACGTTGCCCGCGCCCGCTTGGACCCGGTTACGCGCCACGGTGAGCGTCCCGGCATCCAGGTTGATATCCGACCATCGCAACCCGGCGATCTCGGCACGACGCAGACCGGACAGCGCGAGATACCCGAGGTGGCCGTTGCGGTTCTTATCGGCAGCCCGAAGCACGCGGCGAATCTCGTCGCTCGTATAGGTGCTCATCTCTTGGTGTGCGCGCGGAACCTTCTTCATCGCGGCGGCGACGTTGCGGGCGATCTCCCGGCGTTCGATGCCGTAGGCCAGCACAGCGCGCCACGCATCGACAGCTTTATTGAGTGAGCGTGACGACCATGCCCGACGCGGGTGCCCGGCATGTCGCACGGGGTTGCTATTAACGATTCGGTTCCAGCGCGCAAGTCACCGCCGAGGAAGGTCCCGGGTATCCGCAACCGGGGGCCTTTCCGTAATGCCTTCTGTTAACCGATGCTGGCTTGAACGACGAGGGTTTCCTCGATGTTGAAGTTGATCCGGTCCTCGCGGTAATCCCGCGTCACAGGGAAGTAGTTGCCGTCGCGGCTGATAATTCGCACTACGTCGAACCCGTTGTTGTATGCCTGCACGGTGGCCTCATCTTCGGGCAGGCCCACATAGTCGTCACTCATCATCTCCCCTTCTGTGGGCGACTTCCCCACCTCGCAGCCTATCTCGCAAAAAGTCGGGGTATTGCTAGGTGCGGTCAGCTTCTGGTCAGCTCGCCGCGCGCGTCTAGTAGTTCGGCTACCAGTCGAAAGAAGGGCAGTGTCCCGTCGTGCTCACGGCACACCCGGCGAACGGCGGCAGCGGACCACCCCGCTCCTGAGCATCACCGCCATGTATGACCAATACCCCCAGTTCGGCGCGCACCCGGTCCAGGGCTGCGATCACCTTGGGGTAATCGGGGTCATAGCCCTCGTCACGGGAATGAAGCGCGGGTACGCGCAGCGCCCATCACCACGGCGGCAAGTGCCCGCAGCAGCTTCGCAAAAATGAGTAGCCGCCTACGCTAGTTGCCCGCCCCTGCCGCCCTGGACACTGCGGGCAAGGGAAACGCAGGAGGTTGTCATGGTAGGACTGCCGAAACCCGGCGACATCCAAAAGATGCTCGACGGATTCCACAAGGAATTGGGCGCCATCCGCACACTGCTTGAGCAGCTGCTTGAACTGGAGCGCGAACGGATCGAGCGTGACCGGGCGGCGTGACATGGGCTTCGTGCTCTCTGTTGAAGCGCGGCTCCGCCAGGAGTTGCGCACCTATGCTGTCGAGTTACGGCAGCTGGCCTACACCGTGCCCAGCGGGGTGGGCGAGAATGATCTGCTTCGATTGTCGGAGCGGATGCGCGCCGCTGCCGACTAAAGTCCAACGGTTCACGCGCGTCGCACCGGCGGTGACGGTGGGGTAATGCTGCCTCGCGCATGCTCGGAGGGGCCGGTTCCTGACCGGTGGCGTGACACCAGGGGGACGCACCCAGGATGGGCCAGCGAATTTTTGGCGCACAACGTCGAGGCTCGAGGCCGGCAAACGTCAGACGATAAGGTGCGGCTGGCGGGCGGCTAACGCTTCATGCTCGCTTTGGTTACGAACATTGGCCGGCAATGCTGGTCCGGCGAAGACGGTGGTTGGATCGGGCAAGCGGCCTACGAAGACGACGGCCCGGAGGTCCCACAGGATGTTGAAGGCTGCCACTTCATGGTCCTCGATCCCGAAGGGCAGCCACTGCTCGTCGTCGCCCGCGCCGTCATTCCGCCGTCTGGCGCGGCGGCGCATGCATGGCGTCGAGCCCGTCTACGGCCGTCGCGGAAATCGTGCTCCGCACCATGTAGCGCGGCTCCCGCGCCGGCCACTGCCGGCCGCGGTGCATGGTCGCGCGGTTGTCCCAAATCACAACGTCGCCCTTGCGCCACGAGTGCAGATATCTCGCACCAGGGGCGGTTGCCGCCTCCGTCAGCTCGGCGAGCAGCTCCCGCGCCGCTTTCAGCTCCATGCCCCCGATCGCGTAGGTGTGCGAGGCCATGTACAGCGCCTTGCGGCCATTGATCGGGTTCTTCCAAATAAGACGCCAGCATTGTGGCGGCAGCGCCGCCCGCTCCGCCGGGCCGGCAAGGTCGGGCGCGATCTTGCCGCGCGAATAGGCGTATTCGTGCCAGGCGAAGGAATTTTCCAGCCGCCGTTGCAACGCCGGATCAAGGCGCTCGAAGGCGAGCCGGGTAGAGACATACTCGGTCTCGCCCCCCCGCCCCGGAATGATGCGCGACGACAGCACCGAAGCGAGCGCCGGCACCCGCTTGAACGAACTGTCGGTATGCCAGAGCTGGTTCGCCTTGTTTTCTAAGGCGAGCCGGTGATCTTCCGGCACTACGTTGCCCTTCTCGTCGAGGGTCTTGAGGATCACGAGGTTGGTGCCGTAGCCATCCGAAGTCACCTTGGTGACCTCGAGCGGGCCGAAGCGGCGCGAGAAGGCAAGCTGCGCTTCATCGGTGACGTCCTGGTCGCGAAGGACCAGAACCGAGTGCTCCTCGAACGCCGCGCGCACCGCCGTGTATGCGGCCTCGCTTGCCGCAACGTCGTGGATGTTCACTCCGCGCAGTTCCGCTGCAAAGCCCGGACCCAACGGCACGATTTCCATCGGCGCCCTCCATCGCATTCCAGGTTTGAGCACGACTCTCCACCCAAAACGAGCCCCGGGCAACGGAGGACTTGGAGCGTCGGTTGTGCAACATCGACCAGGCCGAGGGCATGCTGTAGGCGGCTGCTCAAGGGGTGTATCTCAGACGAATTCCCGTGCCGTCGGGTAACTGCTTGTCGCGCCAGCCCCAGAACGTTCACCTTCAGCGGCCACTAAGCCACCTGCAAACACACCCAACGCGTTATGCGCCACGGCTGCTTCGCCGGGCCCGACCACAGCGCCGGACCCAACGACCTGCGCGGGTTCGGCGTGTCAGTCACGGGCGCACCGAACCCGATCCCGCGCGCGACAACTCCCACCCGGCGCCGCTGCGCCTGCCCGCATACTGAAGCGCGCCTGACGGTCCTGTGGCTAGGACAATTTGGCGCGTGCGACGATCTGCGGCACCGCCGATATGTCGGGGACCGCGAGGAAATCCGGGTCCTGATACCCGGGGTTGGGATAGCGGTAGTACCCGTGTCCGGTCTGCAGGCCCATCCGGCCCTGGTCGATGAAGTTGGTCTTGATGTAGTCGGCATTGGCGAGCATCTGCCTGTCGCCGTTCTCGTGACCCCAATAGGTGAGGATGTCGAACGCCGTTTTCATGCCGACCACGTCGATTGTGCCCATCGGGCCCATGGCGCAGCCGCGGTTCGCGATCATGTAGGTGCGGTCGACATCCTCGGGTGTCCCGACACCGTTGGTCACGAGCGTCTGCGCGGCGTTGAGCAGTGGGACGAGCCACGTGTTGAGCACGTAGCCGTTCTGCTCTTTCTGCACCGCGACCGGCACCATGCCGATCTCGATCGAGAACTCCGCGATGGCGGTGAGCGTCGCCTCTGTGGTGGTCGGGTGCGCCATGATTTCGACGACGTTCATCATCCAGATCAGGTTGGCGAAATGCAGGGCGCAGTATTTCTCCGGGCGGCCGGTCGCGGCTGCGAAGTCGCGCGCCAGCAGGGTCGAGGAGTTGGTCGCGACGAGGGTGTGTTCTGGCAGCAGGTCCGCCATCGTCTCGTAGACCTCGGTCTTGACCGCCGGAATCTCGGGGACGGCTTCGATGACGAGATCGGCCTCGGCAACCGCGGACGCGAGATCGGTGGTGTAGGTCAGCCGCGCTCGTGTCGCCGCGATGTCGCTCTCACTGGCGCCCACGTCGGCGAGGTAGATCCCCGCATAGTTGTCGTGCGCGGCGCGACAGTTGTCGAGGGAGTTCGCCGAGATGTCGTGCACGACGACGGTTTTGCCCTTGAAGGCGCTGTGCCAGGCGATCTGGCCGCCCAGCACGCCGGCGCCCGTGACGGTGATTCGATTCAACTGTGCCATGGTGAATTTCCTTCCTGGGGTTACATCGCCGCCCTGAACGACGCGCCCGGTCCGGGGCGTACGATAACTCCCCGCTTGCCGCCGAGTTCGTCCGACACTTCAAACAAGGAGGCTGATGATGTCAGAGCACCTTCGGGTCGCCATCATCGGCGCCGGCTTCGCCGGCATCGGCATGGCCATCAAGCTGCAGCAGGCCAACGCCGGCCCATACCTGGTGTTCGAGCGCGCCGGCCGGATCGGGGGCACCTGGCGAGAAAACCACTACCCCGGCTGCTGTTGTGACGTTCCGTCCCACGTCTACTCGTATTCCTTCGACCTCAACAAGGGATGGAGCCGAGGGTTCGCTCCGCAATGGGAAATCCTTTCCTACCTCGAGCAGACAGCCCGCCATCACAACGTGATTCCCCACATCCGCTGCAACCACGAGGTGGTGCAGGCGACCTGGGATGAGGCGGCCCACCGCTGGATCATCGACACCTCTCAGGGAGCGTTCACCGCTGACATCCTTGTCAACGCCGGCGGGGCGCTCAGCGATCCGAAGGCACCCGAGATCCCCGGCATCGAGGGATTCACAGGAAAGATGTACCACTCCGCACAGTGGGACCACGACCATGACCTGTCCGGGGAACGGGTGGCAGTTATCGGCACCGGCGCCTCGGCGATCCAGTTCGTGCCCGCAATCCAACCCGACGTGGCGCGGCTGGTGCTGTTTCAGCGCACCGCCCCCTGGGTCATCCCCCGCTGGGATCACCAGATCACCCGCATCGAACACCTGCTGCTGAAGATTCCCTATGCCGAAGCGCTCGTGCGCGCTGTCCTGTACTGGGGGTTGGAAGCCCGGCTGATCGGCTTTCGCCATCCTCGGGTCATGCAACTCACTGACCGCCTCGCTCGCTGGCACCTCAAGCGTCAGGTCAGCGATCCCGACCTGCGCCGCAAGCTCACCCCCGGATACATCATGGGATGCAAGCGCATCCTGATCTCCGACAACTACTACCCGTCACTCGACCAGGACAACGTCGAAGTGGTGACCGACGGCATCGCCGAGGTGACCGACCACGCCATCATCACCACTAACGGGACCGAACACCGCGTCGACACCATCATCTTCGGTACCGGCTTCGAGGTGACCAAACCCCCGATCGCCAGGCGTATCCGTGGACGCGACGGGCGCACCCTGGCCGAGCACTGGGCGACCAGCATGCAAGCGCACAAAGGCACCACCGTGCCCGGGTTCCCCAACTTGGTGATGATGACCGGGCCCAACACCGGCCTGGGCCACAACTCGATGATCTTCATGATCGAGTCCCAACTGGCCTACGTTCTGGACTGCCTCCGCGTCATGCGGGAGTCTGGCGCAACGACATTCGAAGTCAAACCAGACGCCGCCGAACGCTACAACAAACAGCTCCAGCAAAAGCTGCAGGGGACAGTGTGGACCTCCAGCCACTGCCACTCCTGGTACCTCGACGACACCGGCCGCAATACCATTCTGTGGCCCACCTTCTCCTGGACCTACCGCCGCCACACCCGCAACTTCGACACCAAATCCTACGAACTAGCCACTCACAGTGACGTCCGGCCGTAGCGCCAGGTCCTGGGAAAGCAGACCCCAAACGCAGCGGACGCACCGGCAGCCAAACCGGTGACCAGCCAGGCCAAACCGGTAACCGGCAGCCGGATAGATGCCAGCCAAACCAGCCGGGCGACCGGTGACCAGCCCGCATCCGCAGGTGTTCGGTGGGTCGCATTTGAAATGCATATCTACTGCCAGCCATTCATCAAGTAGCTCGTCGACCGGCCCGATGCGCGGCGCCCGGCCGCTGATCTCGGCGCGCTGACAGGAGGTAGGGCACGCTCCGTTGGAGCCCAGGTACGGTGGTCGTACATCGCTGCTATGGGAGGGTGCTTATGCCAGACCCATTGCCCGGTCCTCGTCTACGCCAGGTGGCGCTGGTCGCCCACGACTGCGAGAAGACCGCCACCGCTCTCCAGGAGACGTTTGGCTGGCCAGATCCGTTCCACGATCCGGGGGTCAGAGAGTTCGGGCTGATCAACGCCGTATTCCCCGTGGGCGACACCTTCGTGGAGGTGGTCTCTCCCGTACAACCCGACACCACCGCCGGGCGCTATCTCGCCCGTCGCGGATCCGACAGCGGCTACATGGCCATATTCCAGATGCCTTCGCTCGAAGAGGCCCGCCGGCGGGTGAGGGATCTGGGAGTGCGGGTGGTGTGGAAGGTCGACCTCGACGACATCGCAGGCACCCACTTGCACCCCAAGGACATCCCGGGGGCGATCGTGTCCCTCGACTGGGCGTCGCCGACCAACTCGTGGCGATGGGCGGGACCGGCATGGACCGGAACGGCGCCCGATCACCCGGCGGGCGGCATCGCCGGCATAACGGTCGAGGTGGAAGAACCGGCCGTGGCGGCCCAGCGGTGGGCCCGGGTTCTTGGTCTCGACGCCGAGGTGGACGGTGGGCTAGCCCTGGTCCGGCTGGACCCGGCCGGCCAATCCTTGAGGTTCGTCTCGGCGGTCGACGGCCGGGCCGAAAGCATTACCGAACTCTGGTTGACACCCGGCTTGCCGGGCCTGCCAAACGGTGACGGGCCGGTCGCCGAGATCGGCGGAGTGCGGTTCGTAGTGCGTGCGCCATGACGGCCCTCGACACCGGCACCGAAGATCTCTTGGCCGAGGTGGACGACGGCGTAGCTGTGATCACCATGAATCGGCCATCTAGGCGCAACGCCTTCTCGAACGACATGGTCGAGGCGTTGGGACGTGTCCTGGCCCAGGTCGAACTGAGCGATGACGTTGGGTGCGTGGTGCTGACTGGAGCGGGCGATGCCTTCTCGGCCGGGGGCGACGTGAAGGCCATGGCCGACCGGGGATCTTCAGGCGGGCCGTCGGTGCCGGTCGACGTGGCGATCCACCGGCAGCGTCTGAACCAGCAGGCGACCAGCGGGAAGCTGTGGCGGATGCCGAAACCGACCATCGCTCACATTCCCGGCCCGGCTGCCGGCGCCGGCCTGTCGCTCGCCTTGGCCTGCGATCTGAGGTACGCGGCCGAAACCGCCATCTTCACCACCGCCTTCGCTCGCGTTGCCTTCGCCGGCGACTACGGCGGAACCTGGTTCTTGACCAGACTGGTCGGCCCGGCGAAGGCCAAGGAGCTGTACTACTTCTCGGAGCGGTTCACGGCCGATCAGGCCGAGAAGCTGGGTTTGGTCAACGCCGTCTTCCCGGCCGGCGAGCTCGAGAAAGAGGTGATGGACCGGGCCCGAAGGTTGGCCGCGGGTCCGTCGATCGCCTACCGCTACATGAAAGAGAACCTCAACCGGGCGGTCCACGGCAACCTCGAGGAATGCATGGACCTCGAGGTCACACACCACATCCATACGGGCCTGACAGAAGACCACTGGGAAGCGGCGCAGGCGTTTGTGGAGAAGAGGGAGCTTCGGTTTCGCGGCCGCTGACGCGGCGATGCGGAGCGTCCGGCCAGAGGGCGCGGCTAGCTCCCGGCCCTGGGCGTTCATTGAAGAGTTCCCTTCCCGGCTACCTGCGCAAATGGCGGGATATCATTTTTGCGCCGCAGCATGGTTCGAACAACTTCTTACGCAAGCGCATTGGCTGCGGATGGTGCGGGTGGCGGCGGTGATGGGCCTAGCCGCGTCTGCTGACTTCTGCTAAAGCGTCACCTTTGCGCTCGCGTGGACGCTGGCGGGCGTCACCCGCTCGACACTCCGTCGACCTTGGCGGCTAGACGGCTCGACGCCCTGCTCGCGGATCGTGCGGCGTACGGCTGCCAGTAGCCGCAGCTCGGGATCGATGCTGTCGAGGTCGCGCACGCGCGGAGCGTAGATCCGCGCGGCGGCGTTATTACATCACCATTTTCAGGTCGGCGGGCTGCTAGCTTCGATCGATGAGTAAGACTCTCCGCGCTGGATTCTTGGTTCCCCTGGTTCTCTCATGACCGGATTTCGTGTGGGCATACAGAACATCACTGTCGTCTCCCGCCCGACGGCCGAGAGTTTGACACGGGCCGAGTACCTGACTGCGCTTGCCAACCGCGTCGACTCGTTTTGGGTTGTTGACCACCTCAACGGATTATTCCCGCGTTCGTTGTGGAAGCAGAAGTATTGCGGTGCAACCAAGCTTATGCCAACCCTCGATGCGTACATGGAGCCGTGGACCATGCTCGGGCACCTCGCCGCGCGCAATCGAGTGGGTCGCATGTCCCTCGGTGTGGGTGTGACCGACACCGGTCGACGCAACCCGGCCGTTACCGCGCAGGCCGCGGCGACGCTGCACCTACTCACCCGCGGTCGGGCAATCCTGGGCATCGGCGCGGGCGAACGCGAAGGCAATGAGCCCTACGGGGTTGATTGGTCCAAACCGGTTGCGCGGTTTGAGGAGGCGATGGCCACCATCCGCGCGCTGTGGGGTTCGGGAGGCCAACTCGTCAACCGCGACTCACCCTATTTCCCGCTGCGAAACGCGCTATTTGATCTGCCGCCCTATCGCGGTAAGTGGCCCGAGATCTGGATCGGAGCCCACGGCCCGCGCATGCTGCGCGCCGCGGGCCGCTACGGCGATGGCTATTTTCCCGGCTTCCCGCACCGGCCACAGGCTTACGCGCAACGGCTGGAAGTCGTTCGGGCAGCCGCCTCCGACGCCGGGCGCGACCCGATGTCCATCATTGCCGCCGTGTGGTTGCCGGTGATCACCGCTCGAAGCCGTGACGACGTCGATGAGGCGCTCGACTCCGAAATCATCAAGTTCTGGGGGCTGTCGGCTTCCGATGAAGATTACCGACGTCATGGTGCTCAGCATCCGTTGGGGGCCGGGTTCTCGGGGGCGCAGGATCTGATGCCGTTCAACATGGACGAGCAAACCGCCTTGTCCCATCTGGCTCAGATTCCGCCGGCGCTCCTGCGGGAGACAATGCTAAATGGAACGCCCGAAGAGGTCATCGAGCAGGCCGCGCAGTGGCGCGACTGCGGAGTCCGTTACATGGTGTTGATCAACGCGGGCCCCTTACAGCGGAGCTTGCGTAAGGGGCTGGCCTCCGTGCAGCCGTTGAACAAGATCATCCGTGGGCTCAAGAGACTCTAGTCGCGGCGCGAACGCCGGCAGGACGCATTCGACGCCGCCGACGCCGCGCTGCGCCGTCTGATCCGCGAGGGCTTCGAGTCTGGCATCCCCGGTGAGCAGCTCGCCCAGGCGGCCGGGCTGTCAATGTCGCGCGTCTATCAGATCCGTGACGGGCGACGATGAGCCGCGCAAAGTTCCGGGCGGTCAGCGAGTCTTCGCATAACGCTAGGCCCTCAGTGTCACGAGGGTGTCACACAAGTCATCAGGAACTCATCGCCCGAACCCCTATGGACGGGTTTTGGACTGCAATGGACCTCTGTGGCCTGAAACCGCAAGTGCGGCGGCATATTCCGGGTCCAAGCGTTCGCATCCCGTGGACGGCTGTGGACCCCGGCAAACGGGTCGGATCAGCCTCCGGAGCAGAAGGCCGCAGGTTCGAATCCTGGGAGCACCCTTTCTAGCAGCGGGAACGCCCGAGGAGTCATTGCGCAGCTCAACCGCAGCTGCCAGGCGGTGCCGGTATCGGCCCGGTCACTTGCGGCACAAGACCGCCGAAGATACCTGGCGGCGGAGCGGGCTTGACGCACTGCACCACCACGAAGCTGTTGTTGCCTGACGTGCCGCGCGCTACGGCGTGCCAGTAGGCGCCGTCGTCGTAGGGCACGCCGTCACAGGAGGCCTCGGGTGCCGGCGTCGCGCCACCCGGGCAGAAGTTGGCACCCAAGTCGGGCTTGTGCGGATCAGGATCCGCGTGGGCTGCCGGCGTGGCCAGCATCGCGGCGGTGATCAGCGCCATGGTCATAACACGCTTCATGGTCGGCATCCTGTCTGGGTGTCCGTCGTCGTCCCATCCTTGCCGTGCGATTATCCGCATATGACCTCCGCGCTGCTACTTCGCGACCTGGTGCGCTGTTCTCGTCCGTCCAGCATTATCGACATCGGAGCCAGTCCCATCGATGGTCGTCCCCCGTACCGGGAGATGCTCGACTACAGATTGTGCACGGTAACCGGGTTCGAACCTCGGCCGGATGCTCTGGCAAAACTCGAGCAACGCAAGGGGCCGCTGGAGCGATACCTCCCACATGTCGTGGGCGATGGCCACGAGCATCGATTGAAGATCACCAAAGCGGAAGGTATGACGAGCCTTCTCACGCCCGACGAGAATCAACTGCGGTTGTTCAACGGTTTCCCGGACTGGGGTTCGGTCGTCGAGGAGGTGGACGTTCAGACCCATCGTCTCGACGACCTCGACATCGACGAGTTCGACCTGCTGAAGATCGATGTCCAGGGCGCGGAGCTGATGGTGCTCCAAAACGGGCGGGAACGACTGCGCGACGCTGTCGCGGTACACACCGAAGTGTCGTTCGTGCCGCTGTACCTGGGTCAGCCCACGTTCGGTGAAGTGGACGTCGAGTTGCGGTCACAAGGGTTCGTCCCGCACTCGATGCCCGAGTTGAAGCAGTGGGCGATCGCGCCGACGGTGTTCGACAACGACTTTGGCACGCCAGGCAATCAGTTGCTTGAGGCCGACATCGTCTACGTTCGGGACCTCGCGCACCCGGAACGGATGACCAGTGAGCAGCTTTCGCATCTGGCGATGATCGCCTTTCACATCTACGGATCAGTTGACCTTGCCGTGTTCTGCATCATCGAACTGCAGCAGCGCGGGCGCGCACCGGAGGACGCCGTCGAACAGTTGATGCAACTCTTCGAGTAGCGACGGCAGACCGTTAGGGATCGTGATGCCAGCGCATGTCACCGAAGGCGGCCCTGCAAGCGGCCGGCCTCCAACGATCACATTGAGGCGTCCAGTGAAAGGTCGCTATTCCATAGTTTTCGAGCGAAACCTGCAGTCGTGGAGCGGATCTAGTCCACTGAGCTGATGGTCGCACTGCAAATGGGCAGGGCGACGGGCAGCGTGTGCGCTACGGAGTCGTTGGGGGCGGTGACAACTAACGTGCCTTCGCGTGGCAACGCATTCCCGGTAGTGGTGTCGGCCGCGTAAGACTCTACGTCTGCGTTGGCGACGTCGCCGGGGGCGAGGTGGAGTACATGTGCCGCCAGGGCGGGCCGCTGATCGACATGAACCAGCACACCGCCGGCGGCAGTGACCAGGTTTGCGTCGGGGTATCCGACGAGCATGCACGGGTTTGACGACGTGTTCTTGAAGGACACGACCACGCGGCGCATTGTGCTGGCCGACTCCACCGGCCCGTTGGTGATCGTGAGGTCGGCGTCGGATCAATGGCTTGGCGCAGCGGCACCGGCGCAGCCCGCCACCGTCGCCACCGTTGGGTGGACCTCCAGCGTGTGCGGGGGCTGCCAAACAAAGCGTTGCGGCCGCAAGCACGAACCCAGCGGCCAATGTCCCTGACGGCTTCATGATTCTCCAATTGCTAAAGGCATTCGGATGCCGTGACACTATTCAATTCGGGACATTGCGTCTCATATCAGGCGACATGTTGCGGGTCCATCGACGATTTGAGAAAACCCCGGACGGCTGGGCATGATGTTCGACGAGGCGTCGTTCGGACTGTGAGCCTGGAGGCCGACAGGGAAGCACTACGGGTCGTCGCCTGCATACGCTGTGCACAGAAGCGTCAAACAAAGGGGTGGGCGCATGCTCTTCCGTGCAATCCTCGCCGCGGCAGCTATGGCCACAGCTGCGATTGGCTGTGCATCAGTGGCTAGCGCGGGACCGGGGTGCCCCTCTGGCCACTGCGCTCTAGCCCCGGGCCAGAGCCCGTCGTATCAGGACGGTTACAACAGCGAGCATGACTATTACTCAACCCCAAGGAACCACACTTTCCTAAAAAACGAGATGCAACAGGACGGCTATGACACCACGATGGTCTGCCAACTCGATATGACTGGAGGGCCGCAACCCCCCAATGCGGCCGACTGGATGCGTGGCTGCATAGACGCCTTGCACGATCTGGGATTTAAGCCATGAGCACAGCGCGTATTGGCTAGTGCGAACGCAGGATCACGATCGCGTTGTCGATCTTTTTGAACGGTTTGAACGTCTCTGCGGGAACGCCGAAGACGGCGGACAACACCCGGGGTGGAAGCCTGCTGAGGGACTCACCTATGCCGATGTTGTCTTTGGCTTCGGGCGCACTGGTGTTCTGGATGATCACTATTTTCATGTCGGCCGGGCCGCGGTTCTCGAAGTAGTGGAAGGAACCCTGGGGTGCGAACACGACGTCGCCGACATGTTGGTCGAAGCTCTCGTGGTTGCCGTTCCCGTCGACGACGACCCACGCCGCGACTCCGCTGGTGACTATGTTGATCTCCCACGCGCTGGGATGCCAGTGCGGCTCGCGGATACCTCCGGGCTGCAACGTGAGCATCACGATGCTGGCCTCTTGACCTTTGAGTATCGGAAAATTGTCCTCGTCCGCCTGCTGAAACGAGCCCCCGTCATACGTGTTTAATGGCTGAGCGCCGAGATGGAACAGGTGCGATTGCGAGGTGATCGTCTCAGCGGGTAGGCGGGGATCACCAAACCGTGCCGCATCATCGGTCATTGGCTCTTCCCGATCAATGCGATAGCCGGAAGTGCCGCCGGTGATAAGACGGTCAACGCCTACACCGGTCGCGGCTGCGGCGCCGGCCAGGCCCGCTCCACCCAAGACCTTGCGACGATTAATCGGCATCCAGCGAAATTACCGCAGCGGCCAGGACCGGTCTAGACCATCAGATCGATCCAAGCCGGGTTGAGAGCAAAGGCGGGAACGGGGTGGCAGGGTTGGCAAGGCGAGAGCTGAGGACACTGACGAGGTCCGCCGCAACCTGGCACCCATCGACGACGAAGGGCTTATCTCGAATCACGCAGCGTCGGAGTTGAATTCATCGACCCAGTCCTGAAAGACGTTGTCCCCGAATATGCGCGGGTCGAGCAGTTCCAGTTGTTAGTGCGATCGCAGGATGGTTATTGCGTTGTCGAACTTTTTGAAGGAGTTGAACGTCGCTGCGGGGACGCCGAAGACAGCGGACAACACCCCGTGTGGAAGCTGACTTAAGGTCTCGCCTACGCCAACGTTGTCTTTGTCTTCAGGTGCACTGGTGTTCTGGATAATCAGCACATCCAGGTCTTCCTTGCCGCGGTTCTCGAAGTAGTGGAAGGAACCCTGGGGTGCGAACACGAGGTCGTCGACGTGGGCGTCGAAACTCTCGTGATTGCCGTTCCCGTCGATGAGGACCCAGGTCGCGACTCCCTTGGTGACCAGGTTGATCTCCCACGCGCTGGGATGCCAGTGGGGCTCGCGAATAGCTCCGGGCTGCAACGTAATCAGCTGGATGCTGGCCTCTTGACCTTTGAGTATCGGAAAATTATCTTCGTGTGCCTGCTGCTGTGTACCCCCGTCATACGTGGCGGGGGGCAGGGCGGCGAGATGAAACAGGTGCGATTGCGAGGTGATCGTTTCAGCGGGTAGGCGGGGATCACCAAAGCGCGCCGCGTCATCAGTCATCGGCTCTTCCTTATCAGTGCGATACGGGGAGTGCCGCCGGAGATAAGTCGGTCAACGCCTGCACTGGTCGCGGCCGCGGCACCACGGCCAGGCCCGCTCCACCCAACACCTTGCGACGCCTAATCGGCACGCCCGGATGTTACCGCGGCGGTCAGGATCGGTCTACCGATCAGAGGCCGAGGTCCATCTCGAATCTCGCCACATTCGGAGTTGAATTCATCGAGTGCACACCGCGCCCCTACAAGCTGCCCAGGTCGTCGGGCACGTCGACGGCGTGCTCCCGCAGCGCATCAAGGGGCACCACGTCGAGGGTGCGCTCGTGGGTGGACGCCAGCACAACGTGGGCAGCGAAACCATCGCGGTAGGCCAGCAGCCAGTTGCCCGCGGTGACACACCAGCGGTCCCCCGGCATCAGGCCCGGAAACCGGAACTGTGGCATCGGTGTTGACAGGTCGTTTCCTATCAAGCGCTGGTGCTCCAGGAACTCGGCCGTCACCACCGCGCAGATCGTGTGCAAGCCCAGATCCTCCGGTCCGGTCGAACAGCAGCCGTCGCGGTAGAAGCCGGTGAGCGGCTCACTACTGCACGGTTCCAACGGGCCGCCCAACACGTTGCGATCAGACATTCCCCAGTATCGCGCTCGACGATGTGAGCGAGCCCGGATAGCCGCAATGCTTTCCTAGATCGCGCGGATCACGTCGGCCACGCGTGGAAGTTGACCGAGATCGGAACTGGTTGGGATCAGCTGAATTTCGTCGGTGCCAACCGCTTCGAACCTCCGCAGCAACGCGACCAGCTCCTCCTCGCTACCGGCAAACCCGGTGCTCGGCGCCATCGCGTCGACGTACTCGACCGGTATCCAATTCATGTAGCGCCGCAAATGCCGGTGCACCTGCTGTCGGGCTTCGTCCACCGAACCGAGCGCGAACCAAAACGACGTGGCCAGGTGGGGCTTAGGCTTGCCGGCCTCGGCCCAGGCCGCGCGCGCCACATCGAACAGCTCGTTCTGCTTGGCGACGTCGAGGTCCAACGTGTTTCCGGCCAGACCGTCGGCCCAGGCCGCGGCGCTGCGGACGGTCTTGGACCCAATGGTTCCGATCAGCAGCGGCGGCCCGACCGCCTGGACCGGCGCCGGCCCGACCGGCAACACGGACTCGGTGATCTTCTCGCCTGCCCACACTCGTTTCATGATCGCCACCCGCTCGGCCATACCGCGCATCGTCTGCGTCGACGGATCCGCGCCGACCGCCTGATAATCCTCGATCCGGCCGCCGACACCGATGCCCACGGTCAGCCGCCCCCCGCACAGCATGTCCCCCGTCGCCAGCGCCTTGGCCAGCATGACCGGGTCGTGCAGTTGGGGCACGATCACCGTCGTCACCAGCCGCACCCGATTGGTCCAAGCCGCCAGTGCCCCCATCAGCGTCACGGTTTCCGGATTGTCGAAGGCCACGCGCTCGCCCCAGCACAACGACGCGAAAGGGCCGTTGTCGATCGCCTGGGCCCATTCCCGCAGCAGGCCCGCATCCAAGTCCGGCTCCATGATCGGCATGGTCATCGATATCTGCACGACGGCGATTCTGGCATGCAGACCGCTCGACGCCGACGGTTGCCGACGTGGCAGCATGACCGGGATGGGTATCACCGCCAATTCGATCGCGCATGTGCGGCTCACCGTCACCGATATCGAGCGCTCTCGACGGTTCTACGAGAGCGTCTTCGGGTGGCCCGTTCTGATCGAGATCCCGGACAACGCCGACGCAGCGACCCGCGAACAGCTCGGGTTCCTGTTCGGTGGTGTCATCTACGACCTGGGCGGCGCGCTGATCGCGCTACGGCCGGTTGCCACCGATCGGTTCCACGAGGACCGCGCCGGCCTGGACCATATCGCGTTCAGGATGGCCGATAAGGCCGAATTAGACGCCGCGGCAAAGTATCTCGACGATCTCGGCATCGACCACGAGCCGGTCAAGGACATCGGACCGTCCTACATCTTGGAGTTCCGCGACCCGGACAACATTGCCTTGGAGTTGACCGCGCCAAAGTAGCAATGTCGGCATTGTGGCGGGCCAGCCAGAGTGGTTGACTGGCGAGCACAATGCCTATTGCTTTCAACCACACCATTGTCGCCGCCCGCGATAAGCGGGAGTCCGCCGAGTTTGCCAGCGAGCTGCTCGGGCTGCCCAATCCAGTGCCGTTCGGTCACTTCCTCACCGTCACCCTCGAACACGGCGCGAGCCTCGACTACGCCGATGTGGCCGATGGCGAGGAGATCCCGCCGCAGCATTATGCGTTTCTGGTCACCGAGGACGACTTCGACGCGATTTACGGCAGGATCCAATCACGCGGGCTGCAGCACTGGGCGGACCCGGGCCGCCAACGACCCGGCGAGATCAACACCAGGGATGGCGGCCGCGGCGTGTACTTTCCCGATCCGGCCGGACACTTCCTGGAGATCCTCACCCGGCCCTACGGCTCGGGCGGCTAGCTGGCACTGCGCGGGCCGTGGCGCCTGCTTTCCTGGGCGCGATAGTCGTCGGCCAGCCGACCGACGTGTTTGGGCAGGGTGCCCGCCGCGACGTCGGCCAGGGTCGTCTGCTCCAGCACCGAGCGCATGCTTCCCCGCAACGCCCGCCAGACGTCGGTCAACGCCGCAGTCGGACCGGAGTAGGGCAGATCGCCCAACCCGATGTCGCGGACGCTGGCCAGCGGGCCGTCGATGCAGCGCAGTACGTCGGCGATGCTGATTTCGGTGCCGGGACGAGCCAATTCGTATCCACCGTCGCGACCGCGATGGCTGCGCACCAGCCGATCGTTGCGCAGGTCGGACAGGATGTCGACGAGAAACTGCGGCGGGATGCCCTGGGCGCTCGCCAGGTCGTCAGTCGTGACCCGCACGTCGTCATCGAGGGTCGCCAGCTGGACCATCGCCCGCACCGCGTACTCCGCCTTGGCCGACATCCGCATACTGGATCCTCCCACCGCCGCGCGACGACGATGCGGGCCGGGGAACGGCCCGGGGAGAAGTCGCGCACTTGTTCAAGGTTACGGGCCGGGATCGCTCAAGCCGGTGACCGCCAGCACCGCGTCGGCGTATTCGGGACGGCACACCACCAGGTCGGGCAGCAGCGGATCGGGCCGGTTGTACTCCAGCGGCGAACCGTCGATACGCGAGGTGTGTAAGCCGGCCGCGCGGGCCACCGCGACCGGCGCCGCCGAATCCCACTCGTACTGTCCGCCGGCGTGCACGTACACATCGGCCAACCCCTGAATGACCGCGGCGACCTTGGCGCCGGCCGATCCCATCGCAACCAACGTGCCGTCCAGGTGATCGCGGACCTGCAGCGCGATCGCCGGCGGGCGGGTACGTGAAACCACAATGCGAGGCTCGCCGGCATATGCCGGCGGCGGTGCGGGATCGGGCGTGGCTAACGTGACGCCCTGCGCCGGAAGCGCAACCGCGCCGGCGACTAAGTTGCCGGATTGCCACAGCGCGACGTGCACGGCCCAGTCCTGACGGCCGAGTTCGGAGAACTCGCGGGTGCCGTCCAACGGGTCGACGATCCACACCCGTTCGGAGCGCAACCGCACCGGGTCGTCGGCGCCTTCTTCGGACAGCACCGCGTCGCCCGGGCGTTCGCGGGTGAGCGCCTCCATCAGGTAATCGTGGGACCGCTTGTCCCCTGCTGCCTTTCGCTCGGCTTCCGTTGCGTCGGCAAGCTCCTCGCGTACCGCGAGCAGCAGTTGGCCGGCTTCAGTGGCCAGCCGCGCCGCCACCTCGTGGTCGCTCACCCTCGCGACTCGATCACGTCGACGACTCGCTGCGCCAGTTCGTCGCAACTGCGGTCCGGAGTGAGCCGCACATCGGGGTTCTTCGGCCGCTGGTAGGGACTGTCGATTCCGGTGAAATGGCTGATCTCACCGGCACGCGCCTTCGCGTAAAGACCTTTGGGGTCACGCCTTTCGCAGTCTTCGAGCGGGGTATCACAGAACACCTCGATGAAGTCGATCCCCGCTTCGGCGTGCACGCGACGGGCCACCTCACGGTGCTCGGCAAGCGGGCTGATCGCCGGCACCAGCACGGTATGCCCGGAATCGGCGAGCAGCATCGCCACGTGCGCCAGCCGGCGCAGGTTCTCGGCGCGGTCGGCCATGCTGAACCCAAGGTCGGCGTTCAAGCCATGCCGCAGGTTGTCACCGTCGAGAACATAAGCTGGAACGCCATTTTCGAGAAGCCTCTGCTCGACCCGCATCGCCACCGACGACTTGCCTGAGCCCGACAGTCCGGTGAACCACACCGTACGTCCCCGGGACAGCCGGTCCGCCGCGGTCACCAGCGATTGGTGCCGCACGGTGTTGGGGCTTGACGTTCGGGCCGAAATGTCGCGCAACACCATGCCCGCAGCCACGGTCCCGTTGGTGTTGGGATCGATCAGGATGAACGAACCGGTGCTGGCATTGCGGGTGTACTCGTCGAGCAGTAGCGGCACCTGGGTGCGCAGCGAAATACGGCCAAGTTCATTGAGCTGCAACGCCGTCGCGGCCTTGTCGCGATGCAGGGTGTTGACGTCGAGGCGGTAGTCCAGTGCCGTGACCTTTACCCGCGTGGTGCGGGTGGTGTGCTTGATGAGGTATTCGCGACCGGCTTCCAGCACCGAGCCGTCCGCCATCCAGCACACGGTCGCGTCGAACTCCTGCGCAACCCTCGGCTGATTGTTGGTGCGGGCAATCAAATCACCGCGCGAGATGTCAATGTCGTCGGCCAGGCTCATCGCGACGGCCATCGGTGGGAATGCTTCTGCCACTGGCCCGGTCGCCCCTTCGATCGCGGTGATCCGGGTGGACTTGCCGGTCGGCAGGACGACCACCTCATCGCCCGGACGCATCACGCCGCTGGCCACGGTTCCGGCATAGCTGCGGTGGTCTTGGTGCTCGCGGGTCTGCGGCCGGATGACGTACTGCACCGGGAACCGGACATCGACCATGTTGCGGTCACCGCCGATATAGACCTCCTCGAGATGCGACAACATCGCCGGCCCGTCGTACCACGGGGTGAGGTCCGACTTGGTCACCACGTTGTCGCCGTGCAGCGCTGAGATCGGGATGGCGACCACGTCCTGCACGTCCAGGCGTGCAGCGAAGGCATGAAATTCGTCTCGAATCGCCTCGAATGTCTCTTTGTTCCAGTCGATCAGGTCCATCTTGTTGACCGCAAGAACAATGTGCTGGATGCCCAGCAACGATGCGAGGAACGCGTGCCGGCGGGATTGCTCCAGCAGGCCGTGGCGGGCATCGACGAGCACAATCACCAGTTGGGACGTGGACGCACCGGTCACCATGTTGCGGGTGTACTGGATGTGCCCCGGGGTGTCGGCGATGATGAATTTCCGTTTGGGAGTGGCGAAGTAGCGGTAGGCGACGTCGATCGTGATGCCCTGTTCGCGTTCGGCCCGCAGGCCGTCGGTGACCAGCGCCAGATCGGTGTAATCGTGACCGCGCTCCTTGGAGGTGGCCTGCACCGACGCCCACTGGTCTTCCATCACGGCCTTGGAGTCGTAGAGCAACCGGCCGATCAGCGTGGACTTGCCGTCGTCGACCGAGCCGGCAGTGGCCAGGCGAAGCAGTGTCGTCATCAGAAGTACCCCTGTCGCTTGCGATCCTCCATGCCGGCCTCGGAGATCCGGTCGTCGGCCCTGGTGGCCCCACGCTCGGTCAACCGCGACACGGCGGTCTCAGCGATGACCTCTGACACGGTGGTCGCTGTCGATTCCACACAGCCGGTGCAGGTGACGTCGCCGACGGTGCGGAACCGCACCGAGGCCTCGAACACTTCCTCGTCCGGGCGCGGGCGCAGGTGCCGGTGTTCGGCCAGCAGCATGCCGTCGCGGCGAAAGACCCGCCGCCGGTGCGCGAAATAAATCGAAGGCAACTTGATCTTCTCGGCGCCGATGTAGGACCAGATGTCGAACTCGGTCCAGTTGGACAGCGGGAACACCCGGATGTGCTCACCCTTGTGATGCCGCCCGTTGTAGATGTTCCACAGCTCAGGCCGCTGGACCTTCGGGTCCCATTGGCCGAACTCATCGCGGAAACTGAACACCCGCTCCTTGGCGCGCGCCTTCTCCTCGTCGCGCCGCGCGCCGCCGAATGCCGCGTCGAACTTGTTCTCCCGGATGGCTCGCAGCAGCGTCACCGTCTGGATCGGATTACGCGACGGGATGGTCTCAACGACTCGGCCCGCATCGATGTCGTCTTGCACCAGAGCCACCACCAACCGTGCCCCGGTCTCGGCCACCAGCTCGTCGCGGGTCTCGAGCACCTCGTCGAAGTTGTGGCCGGTGTCGACGTGCATCACCGGGAACGGCAGTCGGCCGGGTCGAAAAGCCTTGAGCGCCAAATGCAGCATCACGATCGAGTCCTTGCCGCCGGAGAACAGCAGGACCGGGCGCTCGAACTCGGCGGCCACCTCACGAATGATGTGGATGGCTTCGGCCTCCAGCGAGCGCAGATGGCTTAACTCGTACTGCCCCGCCGCCGGGCTAGCCGTCGTCTCTTGGCTGGTCATCAACCCCTCCATTCCGGGTAAAGTTGGTAGAGTTGGTCAGGTTTATGAGTATTACCTAGTATGAAACCAGTCCAGCTTGCCGCTGTCAATGAACTCAGCCGAAAACGCTGGTAATCGATGTCGGGGCGGCTAAACGGGCTGCGCGCTCCCCGTACGCCGAATGTGAAGCCATAGCGAAATCTCACCGGATTTCTCGCAGTGGCTTCACGCTCGACCAGCTACGTCGCTAGCTGGTGACCTCGTTGAGCTTGCCGGTAGTGACGTCGAAGATGAACCCGCGCACCGACGTGTGCTTGGTGACGTACGGGCTGTTTTCGATGCGCTGCAGCGACTGCCGGACATCCTCGGCCAGATCGGGGAAGGCCTCGGCCGACCAGGGCGGTTTGACTCCGGTCTCGTCCTGAATAGCGCGCTTGAAGTCGTCGTCGGTGAAAGTCAGCATCCCGCAGTCGGTGTGGTGGATCAGGATGATCTCTTTGGTTCCCAGTAGCCGCTGACTGATGGCCAGTGAACGGATCGCGTCGTCGGTGACCACTCCGCCGGCGTTACGGATGACATGCGCCTCGCCCTCCTTGATGCCAAGCAGGCTGTGCACATCCAGCCGGGCGTCCATGCACGCCACGACAGCCACATGCTTGCTCGGGGGCAGCGGTAGTGGACCCTGGAACGACTTCGCATATTCGGCATTGTTGGCTAGGTAGTCGTCGGTGACCGTCACAGCCTTCTCCTCTTTTGTTTGCTGATTCCACGACTTGAGCAGATCATCCTAGCAATCCGGCCGCCGCGATTTCACCGATCCAAATCAAGCGGATCGCAATGCACCAGACCCTTGACACTGGCATGATGAGGCCAAACTGATCGCATAGCCGCTGTTCAAGACGGCAACGCGTAGCCCGCCGCGGCGCGCGACTGAAACGTCGCTGGGCCGCCGCAGGCAGGCCTGGACGCGAAGCCATCGGTTTTTCGCGCGTGACATCGCGGCGCGCCGCCGACGACAAGGCGTTTCCTGGCACGCCGTCGTCTGCCCGCCCGTTCGCGGTTGCTCGCGCTGATCGGCGTCGCGTCTCCTAGTCTGTGCCAATGCGACACGGGGGAGGCCGGTAGCCATGACCCGCTTCTTGGCACGTCGCGTGCTGAACTACATCGTGCTGTTGGCGCTGGCGTCGTTTTTGACTTTTTGTCTGACGTCGGTGGCGTTCTCGCCACTGGAAAGCCTGATGCAGCGCAGCCCGCGCCCGCCGCAGGCCGTGATCGACGCCAAGGCCGCCGAGCTTGGTCTGAACAAGCCCATCCCGCTGCGCTATGCGGACTGGGCCTCGCACGCGGTCCGAGGCGACTTCGGCGCCACCGTGACGGGCCAGCCAGTATCGGGCGAGCTGTGGCGTCGCATCGGCGTCAGCCTTCGACTGCTGCTCATCGGTTCGGTGGCCGGCACGATCATCGGGGTGGTGCTGGGCGCGTGGGGGGCGATCCGCCAGTACCGGCTCAGCGACCGCGTCATCACCATGCTGTCGCTACTGGTGCTGTCAACCCCGACGTTCGTGATCGCCAACCTGCTGATCCTGGGGGCGCTGCGGGTGAACTGGGCGATGGGTGCACAGCTGTTCCAGTACACCGGAGAGACGTCACCGGCCGTGATCGACGGCGTGTGGGCGCAGTTCGTGGATCGCCTGCAGCACTTGGTATTACCCACGCTTACCCTGGCGCTGGGCACCGCCGCCGGCTTCAGCCGATATCAGCGCAACGCGATGCTCGACGTCCTCGGCCAGGATTTCATCCGGACCGCGCGCGCCAAGGGTCTGAACCGCCGCCGCGCTCTGGTCAAGCACGGGTTGCGAACGGCGCTGATACCACTGGCCACCCTGTTCGCCTACGGCGTCGCCGGTCTGGTTACCGGCGCGGTGTTCGTCGAGAAGATCTTCGGCTGGCACGGCATGGGCGAATGGATGGTGCAGGGCGTCGCGACCCAAGACACCAACATTGTCGCCGCGATCACGGTGTTCGCCGGCGCGGTCGTGTTGCTGGCCGGTCTGCTCTCCGATTTCATCTACGCCGCGCTTGATCCCAGGGTGCGAGTGTCGTGACCGATACCGCCGCCTTGCACGCCAAATCGGGTTTAGAGGCACCGGAATTCGCCTCGCGTCGCACGCTGGTGTTGCGTCGCTTCCTGCGCAGCCCGTCGGCGGTGGCGTCACTGATTGTGCTGCTGTTGCTGTTCGTCGGCTGCTACGCGTTGCCGTCGTTTCTGCCTTACTCCTACACCGACCTCGACTACACCGCGTTGCTGCAGCCGCCGAACACCCGACATTGGTTGGGCACCAACGCACTCGGCCAGGATCTGCTGGCCCAGACTTTGCGGGGCATGCAGAAGTCGATGCTGATCGGTCTTTGCGTGGCGATCATCTCCACCGGCATCGCCGCGACAGTCGGGTCGATCGCCGGCTACTTCGGCGGTTGGCGCGACAGAGCGCTGATGTGGCTCGTCGACCTGATGCTGGTGGTGCCCAGCTTCATCCTGATCCTGATCCTGACTCCGCGCACCAAGAACTCTGGCAACGTCATTGTGCTGGTGCTGCTGTTGTCGGGCTTCGGTTGGATGGTCAGCTCGCGGATGGTCCGCGGCATGACGATGAGCCTGCGCGAACGCGAATTCATCCAGGCCGCGAGGTATATGGGGGTTGCTAATCGGCGGATCATCACCCATCACGTAGTTCCCAACGTTGCGTCGATCTTGATCATCGATACGGCGCTGAATGTCGCTGTGGCGATCCTGGCCGAAACCGGGCTCAGCTACCTCGGTTTCGGCATCCAGCCCCCAGACGTGTCGCTGGGAACGCTGATCGCCGACGGCACCCAATCGGCGACGACCTTCCCGTGGGTGTTCTTGTTCCCCGCCGGCGTCCTGGTGCTGATCCTGGTGTGCGCCAACCTGACTGGCGACGGTTTGCGCGACGCGCTTGATCCCACCAGCGGCGCATCGCGAGGTGGTCGCCGATGAGCCGGCTACTCGAAGTCGCCAATCTGACCGTAAGCTTTCCCACCGAAGGTCAACCGCTGAAAGCAGTGCGCGGCGTCGGTTTTCACGTCGACGCGGGTGAGGTTGTGGCCATTGTCGGCGAATCCGGATCGGGTAAGTCGACGGCGGCGATGGCGGTGGTGGCTCTGCTGCCGGAGTATGCCGACGTCGACGGTTCGGTGCGGTTGCAGGGCAACGAGTTGGTCGGGCTGCGTGACGACGCGATGTCGCGGTTCCGCGGCAACACGATCGGCACGGTCTTCCAGGATCCGATGTCAGCGCTGACCCCGGTCTATACCGTCGGCGACCAGATCGCCGAGGCCATCCAGGTACACCAGCCGCGTACCGGCAAGAGAGCCGCACGTCAGCGCGCGATCGAATTGCTCGAGCTGGTCGGCATCGCCCAGCCCGAGCGGCGCGCTCGTGCGTTTCCGCACGAGTTGTCCGGTGGCGAACGCCAGCGCGTGGTCATCGCGATCGCGATCGCCAACGATCCCGACCTGTTGATCTGCGACGAGCCCACCACCGCCCTCGACGTCACCGTGCAGGCGCAGATCCTCGAGGTACTCAAGACCGCTCGCGATGTCACCGGGGCCGGGGTACTGATCATCACCCACGACCTGGGTGTGGTCGGCGAATTCGCCGACCGCGCGCTGGTGATGTACGCCGGGCGCATCGTCGAATCAGCCGCCGTCGGCGATGTCTACCGCGACCGCCGGATGCCTTACACCGTCGGATTATTGGGTTCGGTGCCGCGTTTGGATGCCCCGCAGGGTACCCGGCTGGTGCCAATACCGGGCGCTCCCCCGTCGCTGTCGGACCTTGAGCCGGGATGCCCGTTCGCGCCTCGCTGCCCGCTTGTCGTCGACGAGTGCCGTGCCGAGGAGCCGGCGCTGCTGCCGGTCGCCCCTGATCACCGGGCGGCGTGCATCCGCACCGAACACGTCGTCGGGCGAAGTGCTGCAGACATTTACGGAGTCAGCACCGAAGCCGCGGCCAGCGAGCCCGGCGAACCACCCGTCGTCGTGCGGGTCCGCGATCTGGTCAAGACTTACCCGTTGACTAAAGGCGTGCTGTTTCGTCGCAACATCGGCGAAGTCCGCGCAGTCGACGGCATCAGTTTCGAGCTCCAGCAGGGACGCACTCTGGCCATTGTGGGTGAGTCGGGTTCGGGTAAATCGACAACCCTGCACGAGATCCTCGAGTTGGTTGCTCCGCAATCAGGGTCGATCGAAGTGCTGGGCACCGACGTTGCCACGTTGAAATCGGCCAGCCGGCGGGCAATGCGACGTGACATCCAGGTCATCTTTCAAGACCCGGCGGCTTCGCTGGACCCGCGACTCCCGGTTTTCGAGCTGCTGGCGGAGCCGTTGCACGCCAACGGATTCAACAAGGCCGACACCAGCAAGCGGGTTGCTGAGCTACTCGAGACAGTCGGGCTGCGACACACCGACGCCAGCCGCTATCCAGGAGAATTCTCCGGCGGCCAGAAGCAGCGGATCGGGATAGCGCGCGCGTTGGCGTTGCAGCCCAAGATCCTGGCGCTCGACGAACCCGTCTCCGCGCTCGACGTTTCGATTCAGGCCGGCATCATCAACCTGTTGCTTGATCTGCAGCAGCAGTTCGGATTGTCGTATTTGTTTATTTCGCATAACCTTTCGGTGGTCAAACATCTCGCACATCGGGTCGCCGTGATGTTCCACGGCGTCATCGTGGAGCAGGGTGACAGCGATGAGATCTTCAGCCGGCCACAGCACGACTACACACGGCGCCTGCTGGCCGCCGTGCCGCAACCGGATACGGCTCGTGGGTAGCGGCACGGCGTTGGCGACCCGGCGCCGCGTAAGGCAGGCGGCGACGATCGCGCTCGCTGTGAGTCTGAGCATCAGTGCGTGTTCATCGGGCGGAGACTATCTGCCTCCCGGTCCAAGCACCGCAGTGGGCGCCACCAGCGACGTCAATCCGCAAAACCCTGCGACGCTGCGCGACGGCGGCGACCTGCGGCTGGCGCTGACCGAATTCCCGCCCAACTTCAACACATTGCACATCGACGGCAACTCCGCCGACGTCGGCGGCATGGTGAAAGCCACTCTGCCTCGGGCGTTCGTGATCGGACCGGACGGCTCCACAACGGTCGACACCGATTACTTCAGCAGCGTCGAGCTGACCGGGACCAATCCGCAAGTGGTCACCTACACGATCAATCCGAAAGCGATGTGGTCGGACGGCACGCCGCTCAGTTGGGAAGACATCGCCAGCCAAATCCACGCCACCAGCGGGGCCGACAAAACCTTCGCTATCGCGGGCACCAACGGCAGCGAGCGGGTGAAGTCGGTGACCCGGGGCGTCGATGACCGCCAAGCAGTGGTGACGTTCGCCAAGCCCTACGCCGAGTGGCGCGGCATGTTCGCCGGTAACGGCATGCTGCTGCCGAAGAGCATGACTGCCACCCCCGAGGCGTTCGACAAGGGCCAGCTCTCCAGTCCCGGGCCGTCGGCCGGGCCGTTCATCGTCTCCTCGCTGGATCGGACCAGGCAGCGAATCGTGCTGACCCGCAACCCCAAGTGGTGGGGCGAAAAACCGCGGCTGGACAGCATCACCTATCTGGTTCTCGACGACGCGGCGCGATTGCCGGCGCTGCAGAACAAGGCCATCGACGCCAGCGGTATCGGCAGCCTCGACCAGTTGACCATCGCTCGGCGCACGAAGGGCATCTCGATCCGGCGCGCACCCACGCCGAGCTGGTACCACTTCACCTTCAACGGCGCGAAGGGGTCGATACTGGCCGACCCGGCGTTACGCCACGCCGTCGCCGAAGGTATCGACCGGCAAAGCATTGCCGCCGTTACCCAGCACGGCCTCAGCAGCAACCCCGCGGCACTGAACAACCACATCTATGTCGAGGGCCAACAGGGCTATGAAGACAACGGCGGCGTCGTCGCCTATAACCCGGAGAAGGCCAAGCGGGAGCTTGACGCGTTGGGCTGGAAACTCAACGGCCAGTTCCGCGAACGGGACGGACAGCAGCTTGTCGTCCGCGATTTGTTCTACGACGCACAAACAAGTCGGCAGTTCGGCCTGATCGCGCAGCACAGCCTCGCGCAAATCGGCGTCAAACTCGAACTCAGCGCCAAGGCCGGCAGCGGTTTTTTCACCAACTACATCAACGTCGGCGCCTTCGATGTCGCGCAATTCGGTTGGATGGGCGACGCGTTTCCACTCTCCTCACTCACTCAGATTTACGCGTCCGCCGGAGAGAGCAACTTCGGCAAGATCGGCAGCGCCGCGATCGATGCCAAGATCGAGCAGACGCTCGAAGAGCTGGATCCCGCTAAGGCACGGGCGTTGGCCAACGACGTTGACAAATTGATCTGGGCCGAGGGATTCAGCCTGCCGTTGATCCAGTCCCCCGGCAACGTCGCGGTCAACAGTTCGCTGGCCAATTTCGGCGCGACCGGACTGGCCGACCTGGATTACACGGCGATCGGATTCATGCGCAGCTGATCGTTAAGCGCACAATTCGATACGTTGTGCGCCCTTGACGCCGTCGTATCGAGCAGGCGTGCAGGTCAATACAATTACCTGTCCGCGCTCACCCAAGGTGTCGAACACCTCGGCCATCTTGGCCAACCGCTCCGGATCGGTGAAGCCGAGCGCGTCATCGATCAAAATCGGGACGGCGTCCTCCTTGGCGACCAGCGCGGCACCGGCCAGCCGGGCCAGGATGCCGAGCTGCTCCTTGGCCCCGCCCGACAGTGATTCATACGGCACGGTGCAACCGTCGAGAGTGCGGTTGAGGATACACAGGTCGCTGTCGACGTCGACCTCGAAACTTGGGCCGAAAACTGGACGTCCGAGTCGCTGCAGTTCGGCGCGGAATGGCTCGACATAACGTAGCCGGGTGGTGTCGCGGTGGCGCACCATCACCTCCCGCAGCAACTGGACCGCGCGGGCTCGGCGACCAACCCGGTCGTGCTCACTGCGAGTGTGTTCGCGCTTGGTCTCGGCAGCGTCGAGCTTGCCCTTGCGGCCCTCGGTGCCGAATAACGTTAGCTCCACGCCGATCTCATGCAGAGTGCGGGCGATCTCATCGTGGCGGGCGCGGAATGCTGCGGCCGCCTCGGCGGCGTCGGCCAGTTCCGCGGCCACGGCGTCGGGTGCCGCGGCGGCCAGTTGTTGGGACAGCTCGGCGAACCGACCTTCAGCCGTTTGAGCCGCCAGTAGGTCGGCGTCGACCGTCGCTGCCAGTTTCTCGTCGGCGACGGCTGCCCGCTGCTCGGCCAGCCGGTCAGCGACCACGGCCAGCTCGGCGCGTTGGGTAACTAGCTTGTCGTGTAAAAGGGTTGCCTGCGTGGATATCTCGGTGAGGCGGCTGGTCGCCAGGGCCGCGACCCGACGGTGCGTCTCAGAGTCTGCGCCCGCTTTGACCCGGGCCGCGTCGGCCTCGTCGAGTTCGGCACGAGCGGCGTGAGCATCCATCGCGACATCGTCGACGAGTGCCGGCAGGGCACGCAATTCCGCCAGCCGGGAGCGCAGCTGCTCGACCTCGTCGTCACCGCATAGCCCGACCAGGGTCGCGGTCAGCTGGTCGCGGCCGCTCTGCAGTTCACGGCGCCGCTGATCGGAACCCCGCGCCGCGGTCAGGTCAGCGACCTGCGCCGCGGTAAGCGCGACAGCTAAGTTTTCCTGCGCCGCAGCGTATTCCGCTTGAATGTCGAGTGCGGATGTACCCGGAGTGAATCGCGCGGTCAAAATACCGGGAACCTCGACCTCGGTCGTGGCACCTGCGATGGTCGACCAGCTTTGGCCTGCCGGCAGCGACACCCGTTGGTCACCAACGACGAGTTCGATGTCGGCGGCCGCAACGAATTCGACAGTCGCCGACACCAACGCGAGTTGACCCTCCGCCCGGTCGACAGCTGCGGCGGCCTGTCCGATCCGCTGAAACAGGTCGTCGGTCAACGCGATTGTCGATAGCTCTTCGCCGATGCGATCGCGGTCGCGTAGCGCGGCGTCGATCTTCGCGAGCCTGGTCGCCAACCGCTCAGTCTCCTCGCGGCGGGCCAGTTCGTCGACGACGCGCCTGGCAGTCTCGGCCCGCTGCTGGGCAGCGGCCAGGAGCTGGCTGGCCTCTTCGACCACGCCATCGGCCGCCACGGTGACATCGCGCGCCGTCGTCTCCGCGTCGGCGGCCTCGCGTGCTTCGGCTTCCAGGGTCGCGACTGTCGCGGTGCGCGAGTCGGTTTCGACGCGCAGCCGCAGCCGCTCGGTGTGCGCGCCCGTCGACGCGGCGCTGGTCGCGGTCGCGGCGGCAGCGATCAGCTCGGCTTCCCGCAGCTGTTCGGTGCGCTGGGCGATTTTGTCGGCGGCGGCTTGGGCGGCGATCTGCCGGACCCCGGCGACCTGCTGGTGCTGCGACAACTCGGCCAGCTCAGCGGTCAACGCGGCGTGCCGATTTACCCGGTCGTCGACCTCGGCGACGGCCGCGGCACATCGCTGCATCTCGTCCTCGGCGTCGCGCAGTGCGGAGATCACTGCCGTCCACTCCCCGGTAGGACGGCCGGTCGGGGTGAAGTAGCGCGCGTACTCGGCGTCGATCCGCTCGATGAGCAATGGCTCGGTGCCCAACAGCGCAGCGGTGTCGCCCGCTGCGATATCGAGTGCCCGGGTCAGCGCGTCGCAACCCGACAGATTCACTGCCGCCGTCGACGCTGCCTGCAGCACCCGCTGGGCATGCCACAGCTCGGTGTCCACGGTCTCGGCCAGCATGGCCTGCACGCGGTCGTGCGCCTCGTCACCGCTGTGCTGTTCGCGGCGTGGCTCAAGCACCGTCAACTGCGTCTCAGCCCTCTTGTGGAAGCGCTTGCGGTAAACGAAACGATAAGGGCCCGTGCTGATCTCGGCGGTCACCTCGGATCCGACATCGGCGTGCGTCGGCTTGACCTGCTTGACTTCCTTCTTCGTCGAACGGTCCTTGGATTCCAGTAGCAGGTCCAGCGCCTCGATCATTGACGACTTGCCGATTTCGTTGGCTCCGGACACCACGACCACGCCCTGGTCAGGGAAGTCGATCTCGCGGTGGTCGATGCCGCGGTAATTCTCCAGGACCAGCCGGTGCAACTTCATGCCGCACCTCTACCGTGCTCGGTGAGGCGCAGCAACAGCGCCAGCGCTGCTTGTGCGTCGCCGGCGTTGTCGGCATCGCCGGCACGCGCCGTCTCGACCAGCTCCTCGACCGCGGCGGCGGCGAACCCGCCGATGCCGAGGTCGCTGAACTCGCCGTCGGCCGGTATCACCGCCAGATCGCTGTGGCTGTCCCACACCCGCAGGGACGCGAAGAGCCGCGAGTACTTGTCCAGACAGGCGTCCAGGCCCGCGCGGTCGGTGACCGTCAACGAACCAATCAAGGCCAGCCGCAGGACAGTTCGGTCCTTGTCGGGCATCAGATCCAGGTTCAGATCCAAATCGGCGATGTCGCGGCTGTTGTCCACCTGACGGCGCAGGGTGGCAAACCGCCAGCGGCCGACTCGCGGAGCCTCGACGCTGACCGGGCGCTGCGGATCCGTCTGGTCGAGATCGACAACCAGCACATGCCCGGGATCCTGCTCGACATCGTCGTAGTTGGTGACCTCCGGCGAGCCGGAGTACCACACCCGGCCGGTGCTGCCGACTTCCGTCACCGAATGCTTGTCGCCCAGCGCTACGTAATGCACCACACCCCGCGCCAACGCGTCCTCCAGGCCGGCCAGCCGGATCAGTGAGGGCTTGGTGGGATCGGGGTCAAGCACGTCGACGCCGCCGTGAGCAACGAGCACCCGGGTGACCCCGTCAGCCGGCAGGCCGTCGAGCACGTCGGCAACCAGGTCGGTCGTCGGTGCCTTGGATCGCCACGGCGCCGCGACGATCTGCAGGCCGGGCCGAACCTCGTGGATCCCTGGCCGATCGAGCACCTTCACGTTGGCCGGGCACTCGGCGCCGAACAGGGCACTGGTGTACACCGATGACGCATCCAGCGGGTCGTGGTTGCCGGGCAGCAGGTAGACCGGAATTCCGATGGTGCGCATGGCTTCTAGCGACTGACTGATCACCTGCGGCGCAATTTGGTTGTGTTCGAAGACGTCACCAGCCACCACGACGAACTCGGCGCCCACGTCGGCTGTTAGCGAACCCAGGCCGGACACTGCGTCGCGACGAGCCGCCGAATAGCGCGGCTGCGCTTCGCCCGCGAGGAAGTGACGGGTCATGCCGAGTTGCCAGTCGGCGCTGTGCACGAATCGCATCGTGATCCCGTCCCTTCTACTCAACATTCGGCCGGTCTGCGACCGGGCATCGCGAGTGTAGGACTCGGCGCCGACAAGTCCGGGGACCTCGATCGGCAGGTCCGACATTCGCCCTAGGTAATCCGCCCACTTGACGTCATCGAACCGCAGGAGTCACATTTGCCACATCAGCCCCGCTCAGAGGCGGTATCCGTTGTGCCCGCCTCTGAGCGAAAGTGCTGCCAGTAACCTCGATCGAGTGAGCGAGCACAACCGCACTCTGGTGCTACTGCGGCATGCGAAGTCGGCGTATCCCGACGGGGTGGCGGACCACGACCGGCCGCTCGCACCCCGCGGGCAGCGAGAAGCCGGGCTGGCAGGTGACTGGCTGCGAGCCAATCTGCCGGCGATTGACTCGGTGCTGTGCTCGACGGCGACCCGGGCCCGGGAAACCTTGGCACACACCGCCATCGACGCACCGGTTCGCTACGTCGACGGGCTCTACGACGCCGTGCCTGGAACTGTGATCGACGAGATCACCCACGTCGGTGACGACGTCACCGTCCTGCTGGTCGTCGCACACGAGCCGACGATGACACAGGTGGCGCTCGGCTTGGCCAGCACTGAAGGCTCCAATGACGCTGCTGCCGAACGTGTCTCGACCAAGTTCCCGACCTCGGCCATGGCTGTGCTGCGCCTCGCGGGCACCTGGAAAGACCTCGAACTCGATTCCGCCGATCTAGTCGACTTTCACGTGCCGCGTTAGGTCGGTCAGATCATCAATTTTTCTTGCAGATCTCCACCGTTGCCTTGATCTTGTCGTCGAGACTTTGCCGCAATTCATCCTGAGTAAACTCTTGCGCTCCTGCGAGATAGCCGATGGCGAGCTCCTCGAGTGAGCTGGCCATAGCGTTAACCGATTTCGCTAGGTCGGGTGGGGTTGCAGGTTCTTGGTTCACGCGGTCTCGCAGGTACGCACCACCGTCATAGAACGCCGCCCGCGCGGCGGTCGCCACCGAAAGCGCGCCGATCGGCCCGCCATCGGGCGGGTTCTTCAGGCGAGAGTTCCTGACCACCGCTCGATCGACCACCATGAAGGTCTCGCAAATGTGCTTTTTCGCGTCTTTGGTTTGTTGGTCGGTATAAGTGGGCGTAGAGGACGCGCTCTTGTTCGGGTAAAACCAGCCCGCGACGGCAAGGCTTGCGGCGAGCACGGCAATTATCAAGGCCGCCAGTGTGGCCCACCGCGACAGCTTCGACGCACGTGGGGCAGGAGAAGAATCCTTGGCATGTGCACCAGCCGAAGGCTCGGCGGCCCACGCTGTGGCGTCAGATTCGGACGAAGGTTCAGCGGCATGTGCCGCGGAAGAAGGCTCAGTGGGAGAAGTGTCAGACATTGGTCGATGGTAACCGGCAGCAACGCCGACGAGCCCGCCGGTCCCACCGACACCACCGGTACCGGTGGTATCACTGCCGCACTGAAATATCTGCTTCACGAAGAAACCACGTCAGCGCTAGGAGTTCGTGGAGAGCGTCAGCTCCATGAGTTTGATGGCCTGCGCGCAGGCGTCGATACCAGGCACTTGCGGGTTGACCCACCACCCGACCACGCCCGCGGCGTCGCTGGCGACACCACACGAGCCGTTGGGGTCGTTCGGTCGCATGACGATCGACGCCACACCGGCGATCGTCCGGTTCTCGATCTGATACTTCAGGTACTGGGCGACCTTGCGCTCGTTGTCCAGGCTGCCTTGCTCGAACCAGAACCGGGTGATGTCGATCAGGCCGCCGGGGTTGGCCGCCTGCCAGCGGCAGATCGCGCCGACGAAGGTGCTCTGAATGTCTTGCGGATCGGCGCCCACCGTCTTGGCCAGGACGTCAGTGGTCAGTACTTCACATTCCTTTTGCAGGTTCGGGTACTGCTGCTCGGAGTTGTTGTTGCGCGGCACGTCGTCGCCGGCGCCCGCTTTTTCCGCGGTGCCGCCCACCGACCTCGTGCAGCCGGTCGACACCGACACCGCGGTGGCCACGACGGCCAGACCGACGAGGACACGACGCACAGTGGCACTCATTTCGAGTTCGCAATCGATTGGCGCGCGAGTTCTTTGGCGATGTTGCAGGCATCGGGGAACGGCTTCTGGCTGAAGTTCACCGACCATTCGATGAAGTCGTCGGCGAACTGGATTCCAACCTCGCACAGCGAGTCACCCAACGTGGGATCGTTGCCGACAGCGATGAAGCCGCCGTGGCCGTTGATGTTGATGTCCTCGACGCTCGAACGGGACAACTCCTCGGTCTTGCGTTCCCGCCCGATCGGGCTCCCGCGATACCAGGAGAACGAGAAGTGTGGACCGAGGATCCCGCCGCCGGCGAGCCACTGGCAGCCCACGGAATTCTTGGCGGTGTTGACCAGCCCATTTATCTGCGTCAGCTGATTCACCGTCTCGTCGCTGATGCCGCCGCACTGTGGGAAGAACGGACCGTGATGCCCCTGCCCCGACGCCGGCGCAGACGACTCGGGCGACTGGGATTGGTTGGAGCCGGAATGAGAGCACGCGGCCGCCATCGGAACCAGGGTCGCTGCCGCCAGGGCCAGCGCCGCCACGTTACGCCGCACCGCTACCCGCACCTACTGGTGATCACAGGATGCACTGTAGCGGCACGACCTCGGGGCAACCATTGCACACGCGGTGACCTGTGATTTCTTAGCAACTTGCGGGCCTCGCGGCGCCACGAACTATCAAGCGATCGCTACGGCTCGACGGCTTGCGGTGTGCGACAGTAACCAAATGCTCCTGGCCCTGCTGCGCCAGTTCGTCCGGCCGTATCGATGGCTGGTCGCGGCGGTGATGACGCTGCAGTTGGTCAGCACGCTGGCTTCGCTGTACCTGCCGACGGTGAACGCCACGATCATCGATGACGGGATCGCCAAGGGCGACACCGCCACCATCGTCCGGCTCGGCGTGCTGATGTTCGCGGTCACCGGACTGCAGGTGCTGTGTGCTGTTGGCGCGGTCTACTTCGGCTCCCGGACCGGGATGGGGTTCGGCCGGGATCTCCGCTCGGCGGTGTTCCATCAAGTCACCACGTTCTCCGAGCACGAGACCGCGCGGTTCGGTGCGCCGTCACTGCTGACCCGCACCACCAACGATGTTCGCCAGATCCAATTCCTGGTGCAGATGGCGTGCACGGTGCTGGTCGCCGCGCCGATCATGTGTGTCGGCGGAATCTTCATGGCAATCCACCAGGACGCCGGGCTGTCTTGGCTGCTGCTGGTCAGCGTCCCGGTGCTGGTCGCCGCCAATTACTGGATCATCTCGAATACGCTGCCAATCTTCCGCAGCATGCAGAGGCTGATCGACAACATCAACCGGGTCATGCGCGAGCAGCTGTCCGGTGTAAGGGTGGTCCGGGCATTCGCGCGCGAACCCTTCGAACGTCAGCGGTTCGCCGAAGCCAACCTCGCACTGTCCAACACCGCGCAGAGTGCCGGCAATTGGCAGGCGCTGATGTTGCCGGTGACCACCTTGACCATCAACTGCTCCAGCGTCGCGCTGATCTGGTTCGGCGGCTTGCGGATCGACAGCGGTCGGATGCAAGTCGGCTCCCTGATCGCGTTTCTCGTGTACTTCACCCAGATCCTGATGGCGGTATTGATGGCAACGATGACCGTGATGGCGTTACCGCGGGCCTCGGTGTGCGCCGAACGGATCACCGAGGTGTTGTCGGCTACCCCCGCGGTCAGCAATCCGCAGAATCCGGTCCGGCCACCTGCGGATAAGCGAGGGGTGGTGCGACTCAACGGCGCGTCATTCTGCTATCCGGGTGCGGATCGGGCCGTGCTTCAGGATGTTTCGCTGACCGCGCTACCCGGCGCCACCACCGCCATCATCGGCAGCACCGGTTCGGGAAAGTCGACGCTGTTGGCGCTGATCTGCCGGCTGTACGACGTGACAGCCGGAGCCGTCCTCATCGGCGACGTCGACGTGCGCGACCGGGATATCGACGAGCTGTGGTCGAGCATCGGGCTGGTGCCCCAGCGCGGTTACCTGTTCTCGGGGACCGTCGCCGAAAACCTGAGCTACGGCAAGGCCGACGCAACCGAGGCGGAGATGTGGGACGCGCTGCGCGTAGCGGCTGCCGACGAATTCGTGCGGGCACATGATGACGGCCTGCAGATGCGTGTTGCTCAGGGCGGTATCAATTTCTCCGGCGGGCAGCGGCAGCGGTTGGCGATCGCGCGGGCGGTGATCCGCCGTCCGGCGATTTACTTGTTTGACGACGCGTTTTCCGCACTCGATGTGCACACCGACGCGCAAGTCCGCTCCGCGCTGGCTGAGATCGCCGCCGATGCGACGGTGATCATTGTCGCGCAACGTATCTCGACCATCATCGATGCAGACCAGGTGATCGTCGTTGACGACGGGTGTGTGGTCGGCGCGGGCACTCACGAATCGCTGCTGGCGGACTGCCCCACCTATCGGGAATTCGCCGAATCGCAGTCGTTGGACTTTCGCGTGGGAGGTCCGCGGTGACCGCGGCGACGAGCACGACGCGGCGCGGTGCCCCTCCCCCCGCTTCGCGGTCGCGTGACTTCAAAGGGTCGGCCGTCCGTTTGGTGAAGCTCTTGGCGCCGCAGCGGCGGACGGCCGTCGCGGTGATCGCCCTCAGCCTTGGCGGCACCGCGATCGGCGTCGTGGTTCCGCGCATCCTCGGCCATGCCACCGATCTGCTGTTCAATGGCGTGATCGGCCGGCGGCTGCCCGCCGGCATCACCAAGGATCAAGCCGTCGCGGCCGCGCGGGCCCATGGCGACAACGCCTTCGCCGACCTGCTCTCCGGGATGCATGTGGTTCCGGGACACGGTGTTGACTTCGGTGCGGTCGTCCGAACACTGGCACTAGCACTTGTCATGTATCTGGTTGCAGCGCTGATGATTTGGGCGCTGGCCCGGCTGCTCAACGTGACAGTGCAGCGGACGCTGCAGGCACTACGGTCCGATGTCGAGGAGAAGGTGCACCGGCTGCCGCTGGCCTACTTCGACACCCGACAACGAGGCGAGGTGCTCAGCCGGGTCACCAACGACATCGACAACCTGCAGACCTCACTGTCCATGACGATCACCCAACTGCTCAGCGCGATCCTGACGGTGGCGACTGTGCTGCTGATGATGCTGACCATCTCTCCGCTGTTGACCGGGATCAGCCTGCTGACCGTGCCGCTGTCGGTGGTGGCGACTCGGGCGATTGCCCGACGCTCACAGCGGCTGTTCATCGCCCAGTGGACCAACACCGGACGGCTCAACGCCCACATCGAAGAGAGCTACAGCGGTTTCGCCCTGATCAGGACGTTCGGCCAGCGCGCCCGGGCCGAAGACGAGTTTCGCCGGCTCAACGACGACATGTACCAGGCGAGTTTCGGTGCGCAGCTCATCTCCGGGATGCTGTCGCCGGCGACGACGTTCATCGGCAATCTCAGCTATGTCGCGGTGGCGGTGGTCGGTGGCGTGCAGGTGGCGACCGGACAGATCACGGTGGGCAGCATCCAGGCGTTCATCCAGTACGTCCGTCAATTCAACGCGCCGCTCAACCAGGTGGCCTCGATGTACAACACACTGCAGTCGGGGGTGGCTAGTGCGGAGCGGGTTTTCGACCTGCTCGACGAGCCCGAAGAATCACCGGACCGCGAACCGCCACTGCCGTCGCCCAATGGTGAAGTGCCAACCGGGCGTGTGGAATTCGACCATGTGAGCTTCGGCTATCGGCCCGGTACTCCGGTGATCGACGACCTCTCCTTTACCGCCGAACCGGGCAGTACCGTGGCGATCGTCGGACCGACCGGTGTGGGCAAGACGACGCTGGTGAACCTGCTGATGCGCTTCTACGACGTCGACTCCGGCCGGATCCTGATCGACGGCGTTGACATCGCGGAAGTCAGCCGGCATTCGCTGCGATCCCGCATCGGGATGGTGCTGCAGGACACCTGGCTATTCAGTGGGACGATCGCGCAAAACATTGCCTACGGACGACCCGACGCCGGCGACGACGAGGTGATCGAAGCGGCCAAGGCGGCTTATGTGGACCGGTTCGTGCACACGCTGCCCGATGGATATCAGACGTGGGTCCGTGAGGGCGGCAGCAACATCAGCGCCGGCGAGAAGCAGCTGATCACGATCGCGCGAGCATTTCTCGCCAGGCCGCAGCTGTTGATCCTGGATGAGGCGACCAGCTCGGTGGACACTCGCACCGAACTGCTGATCGCGAAAGCCACCCATGAGCTTCGCCGTGACCGGACGAGTTTCCTTATCGCCCACCGTCTTTCGACCATTCGCGACGCCGATGTCATCCTGGTGATGGAGTCGGGCAAGATCGTAGAACAGGGCAACCACAGCGAGCTGCTGGCCCGGCGGGGGGCCTACTACCGGATGACTCAGGCTTAAAGCTCGGGGCCTTCGGCGCGCACGTCGTCGACCGCGGACATGGCGTCGCGCAGCTTGGCCAGCCACTCTTCGGTGTGCTCGCCGACCAGCTTGACCGACCAGGCCAGCGCATCGGAGCGAGACCGGGCAACGCCGGCGTCGACCAGGGTGTCGAGCACCTGCCGCTCCGGCTGCTTCAACCGCGTCATAACCGGAACCGCGATGTGGGTGAACAAGATCCGCTCGCCACCGACCTCGACGCCCCAGGAAACCTTGCGGCCATAGCGGTCCTGCGCCTCGTCGGCGATGTTCATGCGCTCAGATCGGGTCTCCTCGCGAAAACGCGAGACACGACCCGACGCGCGAGCTTCACTTTCGCCTGTCGCTGTTTCCCCGGTGCCGTCGGCTGCAGGCAACTTGCCGATGACCGTGATCTCCTCGCGGTCGACGACGACAGTCGGGTCACCGTCGAACCAGGTATCGGGCAGACGTCCGGCGAACCAGTCCGCGGCATCGCCGGCGTCGGGTTGGCCGGCTTGCTGCCAGCCGCCGGGGCGACCGTAGCGCCGCTCATGTCCATGGTGATGTCTCATGCTTACATAATTACACCGTTGCACGGCGCGGCAAAGCACATTTCACTCCCAGCGAACGCAGCGCGGGATTGGGGCGGGTCGGTTGGCTGCGTGCCGGAAACCATTGATATGACGTGCCCAGAGTTGTAGCTTTAGGAGCGAAGCAGGCCCGGAAAGTGACAGATTCCAAAGAGCCGGTCTACGGAGTGCAAACCGGCCGCGCGGGATAGATACGACGCCTCCGCACTGTCCTCCGGGCCTGCCCTATGCGATCAGCACCTCATGTGGAAGCCGACAGGGACTCGTCGACGCTGTCCCCTCGTCGCGCGCGAAAAAGCTTCACCTCGCCCTTGATGCCCTTGAGGTGACGCGCGCCGGCGTACGACCAACTGAAGCCCGCCCCGTCCCCGAGCTCATCGCGCGTCGATTCGGCGGCCAGCGCCGTGCCCGGCCGGGCCACCGCGGTCACCCGGCTCGCCAAGTTCACCGGACTGCCGAACCAGTCGCCAGCCCGGCTCACCGCGGAGCCGGACGCAATGCCCGCCCGCAGCCGGGGGAAATCGTTGTCGCCGTCGGTGATTTCGACAAGCTTGAGCACCGCGTCCAGCAGCGGGGCCGGGTCGGTGCAGACGAACATCACCGCGTCGCCGATCGTCTTGATGAACCGCACCGGTGGGACCGTCACGTCGCGGGCGAGGTCGGCCAGCCGGTTGGCCAGCTGCCCCAGCTCCTCGGGCGGCACCTCCTCGCCCAGCCGGGTGAAGCCGACCAGATCGGCGAACGCGACGGTGATGTGCCGCGCCCCGGGCAGCGGGGCGCCCACGGCCCGCTCGCTGGCGTTGACGGCTTCGGTCTCCATCATGTGTCGCAGCTGCATGAACAGCATGTCTTCGATCATCGGCCCGAGCAACGGCACGATGCGGGTCACCAATGCCTGGGACGCCTGGGCGATCTCCAGTTCACTGGCACCGGGCCGCAGGATGGTCGACAGCGCGGTATATCGCATCACCTCGGCGGCGTGCGAAAGTCCTTCGGCGAGAACACGAACGACCTGCACCACCTGGTCGGGAGCTATGCCAAGCTCGATGAACTCCTTCGCGTGTGCGGCGGCTGCCCCGTCGGCCCGCAGATGCACAGCTGCGTCGGGGTCGTCCACCCGCACCAACCCGATGGCGCGTTGCACGCGTTGCAGCAGATCCAGGTCGATACCGGCTGCCTCGCTGATCTCCCGCGTCGAGACGTAATCGCCGTCGTCGCCCATCAGCCGGCGTGACGCCACCAACATGGGAACCGGAGACCCCTGAATCTCGTCGGCCGTGATGCCCTGCTCAAACAGCCACGCGATCAGCTCGGCGCGCTCGGCGCGCGCGTCGCCCTCCAGACCGACCAGCAGCTCGGCAGGAATGTACGGGTCGACCCTGTCGTCCACTTCGCCAACGTATAACGCGGCGGGGCATCATGTGGGTCGATGACCACACCGCTCCTGGAAGGGTTCCCGCCCGTCGTCGACGACGCCGCCCGGCTGCTGATCCTGGGATCGTTCCCCAGCGTGCAGTCACTGTCAGCCCGCCAGTACTACGGCAACCCGCGAAATGCGTTCTGGCCGATCACCAGTGCACTCTTCGGCTTCGATGCGGGCGCACCCTACGAAACCCGGCTTGCCGCACTGCAATCCCACGGCGTGGCGCTATGGGATGTGCTGCACAAGTGCCGTCGCGCTGGCAGCTCAGACGCCAAAATTGACCTGAAAGGCTTGGTGGCCAACAATTTTGGTCAAATGTTCACTACATACAGCTCCATCAGCCAGGTGTACTTCAACGGTGCCATTGCGGAGCGCCTGTTCCGGCGACTGGTCCATGTCGACGCGCCGGTCAGCTACCAGCGATTGCCGTCCACCAGCCCGGCGCGCGCGATGCCGCCGGACCAAAAGCTGGACGCCTGGCGGGTGATCGGGCCGTCATGACACCGGCGGTCGCCGGTGCGCCCACGGTCGCGTCGCCTCGATCTGGGCACTCAGCGCCAGCAGCGTCGCCTCGTCACTCGGGCGGCCGACCAGCTGAATCGACAGCGGAACTCCGTTGCGGTCAAGCCCCCAGGGCACGGCGGCCGCGGGCTGACCGGTCAGATTCCAGATCTCGAAGAAGGGCACCCGCTGCGATACCAACAGCAGGCTCGACACGGCGCCGCGGCGTTGATAGGCGCCGATGCGCGACGGTCCGGTGGCGTTGCCAGGCGTAATGACGACGTCGACATCGTCGAAGATCGACTGGATCCGGGCAGCCAGCGCCGACTCCCCCGCGCGCACCGTCGCCATCCGCCGCTCGGAGAGCAGCGACCCGATGCGCGCCATGTTGCGGGTCCGCGCCTCCAGCCGGTCCTGGTGCGGCAGCGAGCGGACGTCGTTGTAAATGCCCCGGAAATAGCGCGGCAGATAGTTGGCGGAGATGGCCGCCGGTGGATAGTCGGGGTCGCGGACGACGACGTCGTGGCCGAGGTCGCGCAGCAGCACGCCGGCCTCGTCGACCGCCGCACGTTGCTCCTTGCCGACTTTGGCGATCAGCGGCGGTGGAACCTTTGTGCTCAACGCAATTCGCAGTCGACCGGGATCCTTGCTCACGGCGCGGACGAATCCGCCGTCGGGCCCTGCCATCGTGGTCGTCACATCCAGAAACAACGCCGCGTCTTCGACCGACCGCGCGAGCGGGCCGTTGACGGACAGCCCGCACCACGCGTCGTTGTGGGGTGCCAGCGGCACCCGATCGCGTTGCGGCTTCAGCCCGAACAAACCGCACCAGCCCGACGGAATGCGGATCGAGCCGCCGCCGTCAGAGCCCAGCGCAAGCGGCGCCAGACCGGCGGCCACCGCAGCACCACTGCCGCCGCTGCTGCCGCCCGGCGTGAGCGCGGTGTTCCATGGATTGCGGGTCGCGCCGAATGTCAGCGATTCGGTGAACGGGAAGATCATCAATTCGGGCACATTGGTCTTGCCGATGATCACCGCGCCCGCGGCGCGCAGTCGGCTGACCACCTCCGCGTCGCGGACTGCGGCAGTCGACACCGCGCCGCTGCCGCAGGCTGTCACTTCGCCGTCGACATCGACGTCGTCTTTGATCGCAACCGGGACACCCAGTAACGGCAGCCGCTCGCCGGCGTCAAGGCGACGCTGCGCGGCCTCGGCCTCCTGGCGCGCGGTATCGGCCAAGACCACGCGATAGCTCCGCAGCTGTGGATCCAGACGCGCGATACGGTCCAGGTAAACCTCGAGCAGCGTCGGTGCGGTGACGGTGCCTGCGGCCAGCATCCGCCCCTGTTCGGCCGCTCCCGCGAAGGCCAGATCTGCAGAGTCCACGTCGAGGCACACTACTGGCATGAACGACACGGCGTTCGATCTTTTGACCGAGCAGCAACTCCGCGCGCGCAAGACGATCAAGTGGAACCATTTCGGGCCCGACGTGCTGCCGCTGTGGATCGCCGAGATGGATTTCCCCACCGCACCCGTAGTACTCGACAGCATCCGGACGTGCGTTGCCAACGAGGAGTTCGGCTATCCGGCGTTCCGCGAGGACACCCTCCCGAGGGCGACCGCCGACTGGTGCCAACGCCGTTACGGCTGGGCCGTCGCGCCCGAGTGGGTTCGCGTGGTTCCCGATGTCCTCAAGGGCATGGAAGTCGTCATCAACTTTCTGACCAGACCCGAGAGTCCGGTCGTGCTGCCCGTTCCCGCCTACATGCCGTTTTTCGACATCCTTCGGATCACCGGTCGCCAGCGGGTGGAAATCACGATGCTGCAGGAGGATTCGGGTCGATACGTGCTGGATCTGGACGCGCTCGACGCCGCATTCGCAAGTGGCGCCGGATCGCTGATTCTGTGCAATCCGAATAACCCGTTGGGCACCGCGTTCCGGGACGACGAGTTGCGCGCCATCGTCGATATCGCGACGGCCCACGACGCCCGCGTCATCGCCGACGAGATCCATGGACCGCTGGTCTACGGACGGCCGCACGTCGCCGCGGCCTCGGTATCGGACACGGCCGCGCACACGGTCGTCACGCTGACGTCGGCTTCCAAGGGCTGGAACCTGCCGGGCCTGATTTGCGCACAGGTCATCCTGTCCAACGAGCACGACGCCCGCGAGTGGGAACGGATCAACAAGCTGCACAAGATGGGCGTGTCCACCGTCGGTATTCGTGCCAACATCGCCGCCTACGAGCACGGCGCCGGCTGGGTCGACGAGCTGCTCAGCTACCTACAGGCCAACCGCGATCAGCTGGCCACAACCCTGCCCGCGTTGAGTCCGGGCGTGAAGGTCAATACACCGGAGGCCACCTATATGTCGTGGGTCGATTTCCGTGCGCTGAACCTGCCGTCCGAACCCGCGGAGCATCTGCTGTCGAACGCCAAGGTGGCGCTCAGCCCGGGCATCCCGTTCGGCGCCACAGTGGGTTCGGGTTTCGCGCGGCTGAACTTCGCCACCACGCGGGCAATCCTCGATAATGCGATCAGCGCGATCGCGGCCGCCGTAGGCGGATAAGCACGCAGGCTGAGTCGAACCGCTACCGTGGCGTGATGTCGTGTGTGTTCTGTGCGATCGTCGCCGGCCAGGCCCCGGCCATTCGCATCTACGAAGATGACAGCTATTTGGCCATCCTCGACATCCGCCCATTTACCCGCGGCCACACCTTGGTAATGCCCAAACAGCACACGGTAGATCTCAGCGACACCCCGCCAGAAACACTGGCTGACTTGGTGACGATCGGACAGCGGATCGCCAAGGCGGCGCGCGCAACGGAGTTAGCCGACGCCACCAACATCGGGATCAACGACGGCCGGGCCGCGTTCCAGTCGGTGTTCCACATCCACCTACACGTGCTGCCGCGACGCAACGGCGACAAGCTGTCGGTCGCCAAGGGGATGCTGCTGCGCCGCGACCCCGACCGGGAGGCGACCGGTCAGCTCCTGCGGGACGCACTGGCGGAGATCGACGCCGGGCGGTAATACTGGGCACATGCCCCTTCCGTCCTGGCTTGAGCAGGGTGTGCTGCCGCAGGTGTTGCGGATTCACGACGCCGTTTATCAGAAAACGAACGGCTGGATCGGACATCGGACGCTGGGGATACCCAGCCTGCTGTTACACACCGTCGGCGCCAAGACCGGCGTGGCCCGAACCGCGTCGCTGACCTATGCCCGCGACGGCGAGGACTACTTGATCGTCGCTTCGAAAGGCGGCGACCCGAAGGCGCCTGGCTGGTATCACAATCTGAAGGCCAACCCGAACGTCGAAATCAACGTCGGTCCAAAGCGTTTCGGCGTAACGGCCCGCCCGGTGTTGCCCGCTGATCCCGACTACGCCCGGCTGTGGCAGATCGTCAACAAGAACAACGGCAACCGATACGAGGCATACCAAACGAAGACGTCGCGGCCCATCCCGGTCGTGGTGTTAACGCGCCACTAAAACAGCTCTTTGGCCAGCAGCTCCAGCGTGGTCTCACGAGCGGGGGCGGTCGCAGGATCGGTGCCGCGGTGTGCCGATGCGACCGGATGCACCATCACCTCGTCGACGCCGAACCGCTGCGCCAGCGCACTCAGCTGTTCGGCGGCCTCGGCGGGTGTCCCGAGAACTGCGCGGTTGAGCCCGCTTTCGACGATCTGCTGCTGTTGCGGCGTCAGCACGGCGCCGTGGACGTCCTCGACGAGTTGCAGTGGCCCTAATGGTTGGCCCGTCCGCAGTCGGGCCATCATGTGCAGGTTCGGCAGCATCAGTGCTGTTGCCTCTTCGTGGGTTTCGGCCACCGCGGCGTTGACGGTCAGGAATGTCACCGGCTCGGCGGCCAGCTCGCTGGGCACGAACTCCGACCGGTACAGCGCCAGCGCCTCCTCGGTTCCCTTGCCTGAGAAGTGGTGGGCGAACACGTATGGCAACCCCTTGGCCGCGGCCAGCCGCGCCGAATACATCGACGACCCGAGCAGCCACAGTTGCGGCTCGCTGGCCGCGGCCGGAGTGGCCTTCAGGATGTAGTCCCCGTCGCGCAGTTGCACGGACACTCCCCCGGCGCTCATCATCGCTCGGACGTGGTCGAGATACTCCGGAAACTGATCGATATCACGGTCGTCTCGTCCGGCGGCGCCGCGCAACATGATCGACGTCACCGGATCCGAGCCGGGCGCACGGCCGATGCCGAGGTCGATACGGCCCGGAGCGGCCGCTTCCAGCAGCGCGAACTGCTCGGCGACCGCCAGCGGCGCGTGATTGGGCAACATCACACCACCTGAGCCCAGCCGCAGCTGCGAGGTCTGTGCCGCGAGATAGGCGATCAGCACCGGCGGGCTGGTGGCGCCCACCGCGGGCATGTTGTGGTGCTCAGCCAGCCAATAGCGAGTGAAGCCCAGTCGGTCGGCGGTCTGCGCCAAGCGCACGGTAGCTGCCAGCGCATCCGAGGTGGTCTGATCGGTGCGGACTGGCACGAGATCAAGCACAGAAAGCCGCATGAGCACGTCAACGCCTGCCGCCGGTCGAACGTTCCCTGCTAACGTGCCAGCTTCCTCGCCTTAACGAAGACGTCGTCGAGCATTTTGGTGGTCAGCTTGCCGGTGAAGGTGTTCTGCTGGCTGGGGTGGTAGCAGCCCAGCAGCACCACCTCCCCGTGGGCGGCACGCAAGGTCGCGGCGGCGCCGTGACCGAACTTCGGCTGCGGCCGGGGAACCTGGCCGCCGCCGGAACGGACCATGTCCAGCGCGGAGCGCCAGCCGAATGCGCCCAACGCCACGATGACCCGCACGTCACCGCCGGCCAGCTGCCACTCGGCCGTCAGCCATGGGGCGCAGGTCGACCGCTCGGCAGGGGTCGGCGCATTCTCCGGTGGCGCGCACCGCACCGCGGCCACCACTCGGGTGCCGTTGAGTGTCAGGCCGTCGGCGGCGTCCACGCTGATCGGCGAATTCGCCAAGCCCGCCCGGTGCAGCGCCGCGTACAGCACATCCCCCGACCGGTCGCCGGTGAAAACCCGACCGGTCCGGTTGGCGCCGTTCGCCGCGGGAGCCAGACCGACGACCATCAGCCGCGGACGCTCGGCACCCCAGCCCGGAACCGGCCTGCCCCAATACGGCTGGTCAGCGAACGACCGCCGTTTGATATGCGCCGTCTGCTCACGCCACTCAACCAGCCGCGGGCAGGCTCGGCACACCGACACCTCGGCGTCGAGCTGCGCGAGCGATTCAACCGCCCCGGCCATCGCGGCCACCTGCCCCTGTTCCGACGCCACCGCCGTGCGGGCGGTCGCGGGATCGCCGGGCCAACCGGTGCCCGGCGGCACCGGGGACTCGAAGAGCGCGCCGGTACGCGGGTGGGCGAGGTTCACCGCTCCACTGTGCATGAACGCGCACAATCTCTCGTGTGCCGGTGTCCGTAGGATCGCTGTCATGGCCGCGGATGTGCTGGCCGGCCTGATCGCCGGGCTGCCCGAGGGGATGGTGATCACCGATCCCGCGGTGACTGAGTCCTACCGACAGGACCGCGCCTTGGATCCTTCGGCCGGAAAGCCGACGGCCGTGGTGCGTCCGCGGCGTACCGAAGAGGTCCAGACCATCCTGCGATGGGCCACCAGTAACGAGGTTCCGGTGGTGACACGCGGTATGGGTACCGGTCTGTCCGGAGGCGCCACTGCGGTGGACGGCGGGATCGTGCTGTCCACCGAAAAAATGCGCGACATCGTCGTCGACCCGGTCACCCGCATCGCGGTCTGCCAACCCGGGCTGCTCAACGCCGAGGTGAAAAAGACGGTCGCGGAGTATGGCCTGTGGTATCCGCCCGACCCGTCGTCGTACGAGATCTGCAGCATTGGTGGCAACATCGCGACGAACGCGGGCGGCCTGTGCTGTGTGAAGTACGGCGTCACCACCGACTACGTGCTCGGCGTGCAGGTGGTGCTGGCCGACGGCACCGCGGTCCGGCTGGGCGGCCCACGGCTCAAAGACGTTGCCGGGCTGAGTCTGACCAAGCTGTTCGTCGGCAGTGAAGGCGCGCTGGGCGTGATCACCGAGGTGACGCTGCGATTGGTGCCGCCGCAGCAGCCGTTGAGCACCGTGGTCGCCAATTTCGCGTCGGTGGAAGCCGCTGCCGAAGCGGTGCTCGCGGTGACCGCGCGGCTACGCCCGGCGATGCTGGAGTTCATGGACTCGGTGGCGATCAACGCGGTGGAAGACAAGCTGCGGATGGGCCTGGACCGCGGTGCCGCCGCGCTGTTGCTGGGCGCCTCCGACGAACGCGGTAAAGCCGGTGGCGAAGACGCCGAATTCATGGCCGAGGTGTTCACCAAACACGGTGCGACCGAGGTGTTTTCGACCGATGATCCCGACGAGGGCGAGGCGTTTGTCGCTGCCCGCCGGTTCGCGATTCCGGCGGTCGAAGCCAAGGGCCCGCTGCTGCTCGAAGACGTCGGCGTGCCGCTGCCCGCGCTGGCCGACCTGGTCGGTGGGATCGCTCGGATCGCCGCCGAGCGCGATCTGACGATCTCGGTGATCGCGCACGCCGGCGACGGCAACACCCATCCACTCATCGTTTACGATCCCGCCGACCCCGCGATGAGCGAGCGGGCCGAGCTGGCCTACGGGGAGATCATGGACCTTGCCATGCACCTCGGCGGCACGATCACCGGCGAACACGGCGTCGGGCGCTTGAAGCGGCCCTGGCTGGCCGGCTATCTCGGGCCCGACGCCATGGCGCTGAATCGTCGCATCAAAGACGCATTGGACCCGCTGGGCATCCTGAACCCCGGCGCGGGCGTCTGACGCGCGACCCGATGCCGCAGTAGTCGGGTTCTTGCCCCTGGGGATTGGCTGTAGGTTCTCAAAGTCCGTGGCGGATGACAGTGCTTCCACGTGCACGTTTCCAGAATTCTCATCAAAATGGCGGACCGGTTTTTCTCATCTTCGTGGCGGATCCTAACCGTGCGACCTTGATGACGGCTATCTCGCGGATCTCCTGATGCGCAACACGGAGTTCCTCCGCGACTGACAGAACGAAGTATCGCGGTGCGCGTATACCGGTTCGACAACTACGGCGGGCTAGACGGTCTGCACTTACACGACGAACCTGTCCCATCACCACAGCGAGGAGAAGTGCTGCTGCGGATAAAAGCGGTCTCGCTGAACTACCGCGACATAGCGATCCCACTCGGCCGCTACGTGCGCGACGCCAAGCCCGGTCTGGTGCCGTGCAGCGACGCCGCCGCCGAAGTCGTCGAGGTCGGCGAAGGCGTTGACGACTACCGCCCGGGCGACCGGGTGGTCAGCACGTTTCAACCCAGGTAGTTCGGCGGGCCGCTTGCCGGCGACCGCAGACTCCGACAGCTACGGCAGCGGACAGGACGGTTGGCTCACCGAATACAAAGTGGTATCACAGGAATCGGTCGTACCTGTTCCACCTGCGCTACCGGACCGGTTGAGGCGGTCCGCGCTGCCGACTACGTCCCGAAGTACTCGTGGATTTGGCGGATCGCCATCGATCCCTCGCCGACCGCGGAGGCCACCCGTTTGACCGAGCCGCTACGCACGTCTCCCGCCGCGAACACACCGGGTTGGCTGGTTTCCAGCATCATCGGCTGGCGCTGGGTGCTGCGCCGGGCACCGTCGGTGTCCGAATACAGCGCTGCCGGGCCGGTCGGCACGAAGCCGCGGTCGTCGAGTTCGATGGCGCCGGCGAGCCATGAGGTATTGGGATCCGCGCCGATGAAGACGAACAGGGCGCGGGTCTGGATCGAGTGCCGCTCGCCTGTTCGTTTGTCCTCGGTCACCACCGCGCTGAGTGGACCGTTTCCGTGCACCTCCCGGATCTCGGTGCACGACCGGACAGTCACGCGGGGGTGCAGGTTGATCTGGTCGACGAGATATCGGGACATGGTTTTGTTCAGGTCGTCGCCGCGGATCACCACGTACACCCGGGAAACCTGCGCGGCGAGGAAAACCGCCGCCTGGCCCGCGGAGTTACCACCCCCCACGATGACGACGGGCCCCGTGCCGCACATCAAGGCCTCTTGAAAGGTGGCGGCGTAGTACACGCCGTTGCCCTCGAATGATTCGATTCCTGGAACAGCGAGCCTTCGATACCTGGCTCCCATGGCCAGCACCACGGCCCTGGCCACCACCGACCCCCCGTCCGCGAGCGTTACCCGGTGCTGGCCGCCGCCGGATTCCAGCCGGGTGATCTCCGCGGACACGATGATCCGCGCTCCGAACTTGCCGGCCTGCAGAACTGCCCGTTCGGCAAGGTCGGCTCCGGAGATTCCGCCGGGGAATCCGAGGTAGTTCTCGATTCTCGATGACGTCCCGGCCTGCCCGCCGGTTGCGATCCGCTCCATGGCCGCGGTGGTCAGGCCGTCCGACGCGGCATACACCGCAGCGCCCAGCCCTGCCGGACCGGCGCCCACCACGACGACGTCGGATTCGTCGGGCACTGTATCGGGTACCGGCAGTCCCACCCGGCGGGCCAGCTCGGTGTTGGTCGGGTTGCGCAGCACCTCACCGCCCCAGATCACCACCGGGGCGTCTTGGGCCGATACTCCGAACCGCTGCAGCAGCCGTTCGGCGTGCTTGTCACGTTCCAGGTCAATCCATCTGTGTGGCAATCGGTTTCGCGCTGCGAATTCCCGCAGCCGGGCGGTGTCCGGCGAATAGCAGGAGCCGATGATCCGGAATCCGGATTCTTCCTGGATGAGCAGCGAGCGGCGTAACAGGTATGCGCGCAGGATGAGGTCACTGAGCACCGGATCGTGGGCGACCAGGGCCCGCACCCGCTCGGTCGGTACCACGAGTACTTCGCCGGGTTCCACCACTTCGGCGGTGTAGAACGCGGCTTGGCCTTCGAGGTCGCCCAGCTCCCCGAGGAACCGCCCGGGGCCATGTACCCGGATGACGTGCCGATTGCCCGCGTCGTCGGTCGTGGTGACGGCGACTTTGCCGGACAGAATGACGAAGAAGTAGTCAGAGCGCTCACCCTCACGGACAAGCGCTTCGCCCGTGCCGACGGCGCGCCGGGCGCCGCCTGCCTCGAGGGCGGCAATCTGATCGTCGGACAGTCGCGGGTACGCGCCGTAGATGTCGGGGGTTTCCGCCAGCGGAGGCGATTCGCGCTGGTCGATGGCGGCCTCAGACATAGTTCTCATGGACGTAGCACCAGCGCCACTTCTCGCCAGGCTCCATGGACTGCACGATCGGGTGGCCCACCGTGTGTGCGTGCGCTCGGGCATGCCGCATCGGTGACGAGTCGCAGCAGCCGACATGCCCGCACGTCAGGCACAGCCGCAAGTGGACCCACGGTGTGCCGAGCCGCAGACATTCCTCGCAGCCGTTCGTGCGCGGGCGCACCTGGCGGATCGCCGCCACGTGTGGATCTATATACACGGATGTCATGACCGTGCGTCCTTCCCGCTGCCGGCCGACAGCGCCTGGTCCAGCCAATTGCGCAGCGCCGCAACGGGAGCGGCGCCCGCTTGCCGCGCCAGTATCTGCCCGTGGTCAAGGAGCAGCAGTGTCGGCACCGCCTGCACCGTGAACCGCTGTGAAATCGCCGGTGCCTTATCCACGTCGACCTTGACGAGTTTCAGTTGTCCGGCGCGTTCGGTGGCGAGCTGCTCCAGCGCCGGACTCACCATGCGGCACGGTCCACACCAGGTCGCCCACAGGTCGACAAGCACTGGAACTGAGGACTTTTCGGCAACGTCGGCGAAGTCCCCGTCGCCGGCCGCAGCGATCCACGGCAGCCACTGGTGACAGTTGGCGCACCGGGGCTTCCCCGCGGCCGCCGCGGGTACGCGGTTGCGTTTTCCGCAGTGCGGGCATGTCACGATGTCTGATTCCATGGCGCCTCCTCAGTCAGGCCGCCAGGGCCGGTTCCGAATAGCCCACGGCGAGTTCGCCATTCTCCACGGTGACGCGGATCTTGCCACCGCCCGCGATGTCGCCGCGTAGCAACGCCCGGCCGATCTTGGTTTCCACCTCGTGGGCGATGTAGCGGCGTAGCGGCCGCGCCCCGTACACCGGATCGTAGCCGTGTTCGGCGATCTTCCGGCGAGCGTCCGGGGTGATGTCGAGCTCGATTTGCCTTTCCACCAACCGATCCCGCAGCTCGGCCAGCTGTAGCTCGACGATCCGTTCGAGCTGCGGCATCGACAGCGGAGTGAACAACACGATGTCGTCGACGCGGTTGAGGAACTCGGGTCGGAAGTGTCCGCGCAGCTCGGCCATCACCCGGTCGCGCGCGTCGGGCTTGATCTCGCCGTCCGCGGTGACGCCGTCGAGCAGGTAGTGCGATCCGATGTTGGAGGTCATGATGACCACCGTGTTGCGGAAGTCGACCTGACGTCCCTGTGCATCGGTGAGCCGGCCGTCGTCGAGCACCTGCAGCAGGGTGTTGAACACATCGGCGTGCGCCTTTTCGATCTCGTCGAGCAGCACCACCGAGTAGGGCTTGCGACGCACCGCTTCGGTGAGCTGGCCGCCCTCCTCGTAGCCGACGTATCCCGGTGGCGCACCGACCAACCGGCTCACTGTGTGCCGCTCCTGGTACTCGCTCATGTCAAGCCGGACCGTGTTGTCCTCGCTGTCGAACAATGCGGCGGCCAGCGTCTTCGCGAGCTCGGTCTTACCGACCCCGGTGGGTCCGAGGAAGATGAACGAGCCGATCGGGCGGCGCGGATCCCGGATTCCGGAGCGGGCCCGAATCACCGCATCGGCGACTAGCTGGACCGCCTCGTCCTGGCCGATCACCCGCTCGTGCAGTATTTCGTCGAGCCGCAGCAGCTTTTCCCGTTCGCCCTCCTGCAATCGCGCGACCGGTATGCCGGTCCATGCGGCCACGATTTCGGCGATCTCGTCCTCGGTGACGACCTCGCGAAGCAACCGCTTTTCGCCCTGCTTGGACGTCAGCTGTTCCTCGGCCGCTTGCAGTTTGCGTTCCAGTTCGGTGATCTGACCGTAGCGCAACTCGGCCGCCCGGTTGAGGTCATAGTTGCGTTCGGCTTCTTCGGCCTCGTGCCGGAGCTGCTCGAGTTGCCCGCGCAGTTCCTGTACCCGCCGGATCGCCTGCCGTTCGGCATCCCATTGCGCGTGCCGGGCGTCGGCCTCCGCTCGCAGATCGGCCAATTCTTTGCGAAGTTCCTCCAGCCGGGACTTGCTGGCCGCGTCGGTCTCCTTGGCCAGCGCCGCCTCCTCGATCTCGAGCCGGGTGACCCGACGGGTGATCTCATCCAACTCCGCTGGCATCGAGTCGATTTCGGTGCGCAACCGCGCACACGCCTCGTCCACCAGGTCGATCGCCTTATCGGGCAGGAAGCGGTCGGTGATGTAGCGGTGCGACAGGGTTGCCGCCGCTACCAGTGCGGCATCCTGAATCTTCACCCCGTGGAACACCTCGAGGCGTTCGCGCAGCCCGCGCAGGATCGAAACGGTGTCCTCGACGTCAGGTTCGTCGACCAGCACGGTCTGGAACCGGCGCTCCAACGCGGCGTCCTTTTCAATGTGCTTGCGGTATTCGTCGAGGGTCGTGGCACCGATCATGTGCAGCTCACCGCGGGCAAGCATCGGCTTGAGCATGTTGCCGGCGTCCAGGGACCCCTCCGTCGCCCCGGCGCCGACCACGGTATGCAACTCGTCGACGAACAGTAAAATCCGACCCTCGCCCGCCTTCACCTCTGACAGCACCGCCTGCAGCCGTTCCTCGAACTCACCCCGATACTTCGCACCTGCCACCAGCGAACCCATATCGAGGGAGAAAATTGTCTTGTCCCGCAGGCCTTCCGGGACATCGGCGCGAACGATCCGCTGGGCCAGGCCCTCCACGATCGCCGTCTTGCCGACTCCCGGGTCGCCGATCAGAACCGGATTGTTCTTCGTCTTGCGGCTGAGGATCTGAATTACCCTGCGGATCTCGGCGTCTCGGCCGATCACCGGATCCAGCTTGCCGGCGCGGCCCTCGGCGACCAGGTCGCGGCCGTACTTCTCCAGCGCCTCGTAAGCCCCCTCCGGCGACGCTGAAGTGACCCGCTGGTTGCCGCGGACCTTGGTCAGCGCGCCCAGGAACGATTCCCGCGTAACGCCATTGGAGGCCAGCATCCGTCCGGCGGCACTCGTCGAACCCTCTTCGGCGAGCGCGATGACGAGGTGCTCCACCGACACGTATTCGTCCTTGAGCCGCTTGGCTTCCCGCTCGGCGGCCTCCAACAGGTTCGCCAGCCGCCTGGTGACAGAGACCTGGCCCGGCGCGGCGCCCGGACCGCTCACCTTCGGGCGCCGGTTCAGCTCGCGTTCCAGGTCCGCGCGCAGGGCCGCGGTGTCGGCGCCCGTCTGATCCAGCAGCCGCGGTACGAGACCCTCGGGCTGGTCGATCAGCGCCATCAACAGATGTTCGCCGTCGACCTCGATATGACCCATCCGGGTCGCGATGCTCTGCGCTTCGGCCAACGCCTCCTGCGACTTCTGCGTCAGCTTGTTGATGTCCACGGTGATGTCCTCCTTCGGCGAGAAGCGGATTCCAGCTCTTCGATGCGGTCCAGCAGGTCGAGCACCAGCCCGATCGCCGCGTAGTTCAGTCCCAGACCGGTCCTCAACCGCTGGATGCGGGCGACCGTCACCAACGCGGACGGTTCGAACCAGAGATCGCCGCGGGCATCCTGCTGGCAAGCGACGAGGCCGAGCGCGACCAGCCGGCGCACCATGTCGGGATGCAACCCACAGCGCGTTGCGAACACATCGAGTTGCATACCGGGCCGCCGCGCCAGGACATAGCGTGGTGCGGTCATCGTCCCCTCCTCGGGTCGAACGTGGACACCGCCGCCAGTTGCTCGAACAGCTCACGTTCCTGCGCAGTGGGTTTCGGTGGCACCATCACCTTGATTTCTGCGTAGAGGTCGCCGGCGGCACCGCGCGGGTTGGGCATCCCTTCGCCACGCAGCCGCAACCGCCGACCGGTCGACGACCCTTGGGGCACCTTAACTTTCGCTTCGCCGCCGGGAGTTCGAACAGCGACAGTGGCCCCGAGCACCGCCTCCCACGGCGACACCGGCAGATCGACGGTGACATCGCGTCCGTCGAGCCGGAATCGGGGATGCGGCTTGATGTGCACCCTCAGATACAGATCTCCGGCCGGTCCATCGCCGCTACCTCGGCCGCCCTCCCCCGCCAGCCGTATCCGCTGACCGTCGATGACACCGGCGGGAATGTTCACCCCGTAGTTGCGGCCATCCAGTGAGATCTGCCGTTTGCCGCCCCGATAGGCCTCCTCGACGGTCAGCTCCAGCACCGCTTCCTGGTCGGCGCCCGGAATCGGCCCGAATCCGCCTCCACCACCGAACATGTCGCCGAAAAGGTCTTCGATGTTGATGCCGCCGGCGCCGCCGAATCCCTGGCCGTAGCGCACCCGCGCGCCGGATGGCCCTGCGCCGCCGAAGCCACCGCTGACCCCAGCACCCGTGCCGACCCGCTCCTCCCAGTCCTCGGGAACCTGCCGGAAGTCTTCGCCGAATCGGTCGTAGCGCTTGCGGGTTTCGGGGTCCGACAGCACGTGATAGGCCTCGTTGACCTCTTTGAACCGATCTTCGGCCGCTGGATCCTTGTTGACATCCGGGTGGTGCTTACGGGCCAGCGTGCGGAACGCCTGCTGGATCTGGTCGGCGGTCGCATCCCGCGACACCCCGAGGACTTCGTAGTAGTCGCGGGCCACCCGAATCTCACTCCTCGCGTCGGCTGACCACCACGGCCGCCGGCCGCAGCTGGCTCGAGCCTTGCCCGTAGCCCGGTCGCAGCACCTCGACCACCGTCCCGGGTGCGCTGTCGCCCTGCTCGACGACACCGACCACCTCGTGACGCTCCGGGTCGAATGGCACCCCTGCCTCCCCATCGCGCGGATAACCGAGCTGCTCGAGCACCTGTAACGCCTGGCCCAGAATGCTCCGCACGCCCTCGACGACCGCGTCGGACTGGTCACCCGTGTGGGCGATCGCCCGCTCCAAGTTGTCCACGACGGGCAGCCAGGCGCCGGCCACCCTGGACCGTTCCGTCACCCGCTCGCGGTCCAGTTCGCGGGCATATCTCTTTCGCAGGTTGTCCAGGTCCGCGACCGCGCGTCGCCAACGATCCTCGAGCTTGGCCAGCTCGGCGTCCGAATCGGTTTGGGAGGCAACCGCTTCAGGCGGCCTTTCGCCAACCGCGTCGCGGTCCTCGTCGGTCTTCGAATGTTCTGTCGAACTGACCATGGCGGCTCAGCCCCGGTCGAACTCGGCGTCGACCACGTCGTCGTCGCCAACTCGCGAGCCCTGGCCGTTACCGGCCGGCTGCTGCTGCCCGTTGCCGCCGCCGGCTGGGGCCGGTTGCAGCCCGTAGAGCACCTGCTGCAGTTCGGATGTCAGCGATTGCACCCGCTCCAGCGGGGCCTCGTCCTTGACGGCTTGCCGCGCGTCGGCGACCAGCATCTCGGCGCGGGCCCGGTCATGTGGCGCCGCGGAGTCGCCTAGCTCGGCGAGGCGGCGCTCGACTTGGTAAGCCACCGAATCGAGTTCATTGCGTGCATCGACCTGCTTGCGCAGCTGTTCGTCCTCGCGGCGGTGCGCCTCGGCCTCGGCGAGCATCCGCTCGACCTCGCTCTGATCGAGGTTCGACTGTTCGCTGATGGTGATGCTCTGCTCGGCGCCCGTGTCCTTGTCGCGTGCCGTGACATGCAGGATCCCGTTGGCATCGATGTCGAAGGTGACCTCGATCTGTGGCTCACCGCGCGAGGCCGGTCGGATGTTCTCCAGCTTGAACCTGCCGAGTACGCGATTATCCTTGGCCATCTCGCGTTCGCCTTGCAGCACAACGATATCCACGGCCGGCTGGTTGTCTGCGGCGGTGGTGAACACCTCGCTGCGCCGGGCCGGGATGGTGGTGTTGCGCTCGATGATCTTGGTCATCACGCCGCCGGCGGTCTCCACACCCAGCGAGAGTGGGGTGACATCGAGCAGCAAGACGTCGGAGACCTCGCCCTTGAGTACGCCCGCCTGGATGGAGGCGCCCAGCGCGACCACCTCATCCGGGTTGACGGTCATGTTCGGGTCCTTGCCGCCGGTGAGCCGGCGGACCAGGGCCTGCACGGCGGGGATGCGGGTCGACCCGCCGACCAGGATGACCTCGTCGATGTCGTTGGCGGTCACCTTGGCGTCGTCCATCGCCTGCTTGACCGGGCCCATGCAGCGCTCCACCAGATCGTGCGTGAGTTCCTCGAACTTCGACCGATTCATGGTCATGGTGAGGTGCTTGGGGCCGTTGGCGTCGGCAGTGACAAACGGCAGGTTGACCTGCGTCTGTGTCACCGACGACAATTCCACCTTCGCCTTCTCGGCCGCCTCGAACAACCGCTGCAGCGCCTGCGGATCTTTGCGTAGATCGATGTTGTTCTCGCGCTGGAACTCGTCGGCCAGATAGTCCACGAGCCGACGGTCGAAGTCGTCACCACCCAGATGGGAATCACCTGCCGTGGAGCGGACCTCGACCACCCCGTCACCGACATCGAGAAGGCTGACATCGAACGTGCCGCCCCCGAGGTCGAAGACCAGCACAGTCTCGTGGCCCTTCTTGTCCAGCCCGTAGGCCAATGCCGCGGCAGTCGGCTCGTTGATGATGCGCAGCACATCCAGCCCGGCGATCCGGCCGGCATCCTTGGTGGCGTTGCGTTGGGCGTCGTTGAAATACGCCGGAACGGTGATCACCGCTTCCTTGACCCGTTCGCCGAGGAACTTGCTCGCGTCGTCGACGAGTTTGCGCAGCACCTGCGCGCTGA
>CAVRRV010000013.1:0-318198 GCA_963723615.1 uncultured Actinomycetota bacterium
CAGCTAGGGGACCGCATGACCGATACGGCCATGGCCAATCCGTGCGAAACAGCGACGCCGAACAGATTGAACCCGCCGCGGGTGCGATCACCCAAGCTCGTGCAGGGTGTTCAGTTCGCTTTTTTTCGCCGCAAGTCGATGCGGAATTGGGCCAAGCGGCACGGACACATCTTCGAGATCAACGTCCCATTCTTTGGTCGATCCGTCGTCGTTTCTGACCCGGCTCTAGTGAGGTTGGTGTGTACGGCAAGCGCCGAGCAGCTGATCAACGTGCAGCCGAATCTCAGCAATTGGTTCGGGCCCGGGTCGACCTTTGGGCTTGACGGCAGCCGGCATCGCGATCGGCGCCGGCTGCTCGCACCCGCATTTCACGGTCAGAGCCTGAAAAACTACGAGAAGGTGATCGAGGACCAGACATTGCGGGAAAGCGCGAATTGGCCTGAGAACACGGAATTTCGAATTCTCGAACCGATGAACAGGATCACCTTGAACGTGATCTTGCAGACCATCTTCAGCGCTGATGGAACCGAACTCGAGGCACTCCGCGAGATCCTCCCGCCGTATATGAGACTGGGACAGCTATTGGCATTTGTGCCGCGGCCGCGCTTCCGGACCGGACGTAACAGCCCGTGGGGCAAGCTGGACCAGTTGCGCAAGGCATTTGACCAGACCATGTGCACGCTGATCGATCGGGCCGATGCCGATCCGCGTCTCGGCGAGCGGACGGACATCCTGGCCTTGTTACTGCGCAGTTGGCACGACGAGGAAACCGGGATACCCCGCCGCGACATCTGCGATGAACTGTCCCTACTCGTCTGTGCGGGTCACGAAACCACCGCATCGGCACTGGCCTGGACGTTTGAGCGGTTGCGGCGCCACCCCGACGTGCTGGCTGAGCTGGTCAGAGAGGTCGATGAGGGTGGCAGCGCGTTGCGTCGGGCCACAATTCTGGAGTCGCTGCGGGTGCGCACCGTCATCGATGTGTTCGGCCGCCGGGTCAGCTCGCCGAACTTCGACCTCGACGAGTGGTGGATTCCGCGTGGTCGCACGGTGTTGGTGCGTATCGCCGATCTTCACGAGGATCCGGAAATCTTCCCTCACCCCGAACGATTCGACCCGTATCGCTTCTGCGGCGCCAGGCCGGCGGCACCAGCATGGCTGGCGTTCGGTGGCGGAGCGCGGCGGTGCATCGGCGCTGATTTCGCGGTCGCCGAAATGGATGTCGTGCTGCGGACGGTGCTGCGAAATTTTCGGATCCAGACCGACGCCGCCGCCGATGAGAAGTCGTATTTCCGGGGAGTCGCCCATATCCCGAAACTCGGCGGCCGCGTGATACTGAACCGCCGAAAGTAGCTCATCGTGTCGACTCAAGTGATCAGACCATTGCACGCAGAACGGCTCGAAATCCGTTGCAATGTAGGTGATGCCATGGTCGCGAACCTGGCGGTCCACATTGTCTTCTTCTTTGAGCGGCATCTCGACATGACGGCGCTCGCTCGTTCATTTGCGCAGGCGCTTACGAATCTTCCGATCTTCGCAGGACGCATGGCCCTGGTCGACGGCGCGATGCGAATCCGCTGTGAGGGCCAGGGTGTGCCCTTTACGTCTGTGTCGTCCGGCCGCACACTCGGTGAGGCGATCCGTTCGGCGTCGCAGGACAGCGGACTATGGCTCATCGATCCGGTGAACGGTGCCACGGCTCGATGGGGGTTGGGTCCGCTGTGCAAGGTACGTGTCACGCATCTTGCGGACAACGCGACCGCCATCGGTTTCTCATGGCACCACGCGATCGGCGACATGCAGACGTCGATGCACTTCATGAACGCGTGGGCTGCCGCCGCTGCCGACAAGCCACTCGCTGAGCCGTTGATCGTCGAAGACCGCGCCGCCTACCTCGACGAGCATCTCCCTGCCGATGGCGCCCGGGAGCCCGGGGTGCGTTGCCTCGGGCTCGCAGAAATTGCACGTAGCGCGCTATACCTGGCAAAGGATGCGCGAAAGCAGCGAACTCTGAGTCTCTACTTCGGAGAAGACGAAATCGCCCGCATGCGCGACGCCTACGGAAGCCGGATGCGCTTGTCTGCGAACGACGTTGTGTGCGCGCATGTTTCGGAAGCGCTCATGAAGGCGGATCCCGCGGTGGATGGTCGCACCCTCGCGATCGCCGTGGATGCGCGGAATCGTTGTGGCCTCGATCCGATGCTTATCGGCAATATCATCACGACGCTGAACCTCGACCTGCGACGCGGAGAGGCTGCAAGTTCGATTGCCGAACGCATCCGCCACAACGTGGACCATTTTGCCGACGAACACTGCGACATGCGCATCAACCAACAGTTCCTGGACGCTGCCGGTGCATGGCGAGCCGCTCGCTGTGTATCCACTGCCTTCAATCCGGCCCGGTGGAACCCGCTTGTCTCGAACTGGAGCGGCTGCGGCGTTTATCGCATCCAATTCGAGGACACCTTCACGTCCTACTGCACGCCGTTGATGAAATTGCCCGTTGCGGGACTCGGTGCCCTGGTGGATGGGGCCGATGGCCGTGGACTGGTCTTCCAGATGTCATTGCCGCCCAAGGAATTCGAGGCCGCGACAAGCCCCGCGACTCGGGAACACATGCACCGGTTTCGGTGCGAAGGCGACGACATTCCGCGATTGCACTGTGAGGTTCACGGCTAACCTCGATTTCCGGTAGTCGTCCGCAATTGCACAGATGGGCGGCGCCGATATTGCCGACCCCGCTTCGGCCCAGAAATCTGCGTCAAAGCCAGGAGTGCGACGCAGGGCATCGGTAACCTCGATGCCGTGCCGGAAACGTCGTACGCATCCTGCGGCGATCTAAGCCTGGCGTATCAGGTGTTCGGGGACGGGCCGATCGAGCTCGTCGTCGCCGGATCGTTCGCCAGCCACATCGAGCTGTACTGGACCGTGCCCGAATTTGTGGCCTTCTTCGAGCGGCTCTCCACGTTCTGTCGCGTCCTTTTGTTCGACAAGGCCGGGGTCGGGCTGTCGGACCCGGTGCCGAAAGTTCGCACGCTGGATGATCGGGCGGCCGAGATCGAATCTGTCATGGACACCGTCGGCTTCGAAAGAGCGGTGCTTTTCGGGGCGAGCGAGGGCGGCCCGGCCTCCATCTTCTTCGCGGCAACACGACCGGAGCGAACGCGGGCGCTGATTCTTACCGGCACGTTCGCGTACGCCTTCGTCGACGGCTGGGATGACTTGGACCGCGATCCGGCCGAGCTGCGGGCGCGCTTCGTGCCCGAGCTGGGTAACGACTACACCCCATCGGTGCAGCAGCTCGCCCGCTTGCAGGCTTTTTGGCGCGCCGCCGTCTCGGCGTGGGGCAGCGGCGAGGTGGGCAAGGCTCTGCTGCCGTCGGTGCGGTCGATCCGCCTGCTCGCAATGGTGGAGCGCATGAGCGCCAGTCCGGGGATGGCGCGCGTGGCGCTCGAAGCGATGTTCCGGATTGACGTGCGGCCGATCCTGCCGACGATCAGTGCGCCCACCCTGGTCATCCATGCCCGCGACGAAGTCACTCCGGTGCAGTGCGGCCGGTACATCGCCGACCACATCCCCGGTGCGCGGTTGCTCGAAGTCGAGGGCAACGACCACGCGCCCTGGCTCGCCGATCCCGACAGGATCCTGACCGAGGTCGAGGAGTTCCTTACCGGCACCCAGGCCGCGCCATCTCTGTCACGTCGCGCCCTGCGCACCGTGTTGTTCACCGACATGGTCGCCTCCACGCAACACGCCGCGGCGACGGGTGACGAGCGGTGGCGTGCGGTGCTGCACCGGTTCGATGAGATCACCGCGGAACTCACGCAACGATTCGGCGGCACGGTGGTGGAGAGCACGGGCGACGGCCACCTCATCACATTCGACGGCCCGACGCAGGCCATCCGCTGTGCCGCGGCGTTGCGCGCTGACGCCGAGACATTGGGCATCGAGATCCGCGCCGGCATTCACACCGGCGAATGCGAACTGCTGGACAACCAAATCGGCGGGATCGCCGTACACATCGCGGCGCGGATCGTCGGCCTGGCCGGCGCCGGGGAAATCCTCGTCTCGCGCACCGTCGGTGACCTGGTCGTCGGCTCGGGCACCGGCTTCGAGGACCGCGGCAGCGTCGAGTTGCGCGGGGTACCTGGCACCTGGCAACTGCTGGCGGTCGATCGCCACGGCCCGCGGGCGGGATCGCCCGAGGCGGAACTGGTGTCAACGCCCACCCCCGGCCCTCGGACCGCGATGCGCCGCTCGGACCGCGCCGTTGCCGCGATGGCCAGGCGCACACCGTGGATTCTGCGCGGGATGGCCCGCCTCGCCCCGGCCACCCGTCGCGGATGAACAGCCGCCCGAAGGGCGCGCCGCGATGATCGTCGGCAACGGAAATGATCTTGCCTGCGCTCAGCTCGCCTCAACTGGCTCGCAGCACCTCGACCGTTTCCAGCCGCCGCGAATGGATCACGGGATAGACCGCGGCGGCCAGGACGAGCATGAACACGGCTGCCACTCCGGTCAGCAGCGGCAGCGGCAGCACACCCCAGTCGATCTTGATGCCGTAGTACACCGGTGAGCCCAGCGACCAGAGATACGTCAGGCCCACACCCCCGAGCACCGCGAGGCAAGCGACCAGCAAGCCGAGCATGCCGGCGTTGGTGATGATCACGGCCTGTTCTTGCCAGGAGGTCACCCCGATCGCGCGCAACGCGGCTCGCTCACGCTTGCGTTGCACCAGTCCCAGCACGAATACGTTCAGCAGGCTCAAGCCTGCGGCTGCCATCACCACGTACCCCGCGAGCGTGAACGGCTCAAGGAAACGGGTGATTCCGGTTGAGGCCTCCGAGCGCCACTTTTCGTTGTCGTACACCGACAGTCCGGCACCGAGGTTGAGGAAGTCGTTACGGTGGGCGGTCGCGTCGGCGGAGGACGGATAGGCCACCGCGGCCTGGTCGCGTACGGCAGCCCAATCCGAACGCGCCAATCTTTCGGAGACCAGGGCGATGTCGCCCACGGCGGCGTCATCGACCATCCGTGGATGAAAAATTCCGGCCACCCGGTAGTGTTTCCGCCCTTCGACGGTCGGCAGCTCGACGGTATCGCCCGTGGCAACGCCGAGCCGGCTGGCGGCAATCTCGCTCAGGCCGATCTCGCCTTCGCGCAAACTCCGCCAGAACACGTCAGGGCCATCGGTCGGCGCATACAGCGCTTGGCTGTACCAGTCGCCCGGTGTGACGCCGACGACCAGGCGCGACGACGCCCCTGACGAGATGGTCGATCGCCAGCGCGACGACACGCTCCGCCCGCCGGCGGCACCGGTAACCAACTCGAACGTGGAGTCCGAAAGCCGGCCGTCTCTCTGATCGAGCACCGATTGGGCGGAAATCAACAAGGCATCGGGCAGTCGGTCGGCCTTCTGCTCGGCGATCTGCCTGGCGCCGAGGAGCTGCATGCTGTGTGAGCCGATGGCCAAGCTGGTGCTCTCGGCGAGTAGCGCGGCGGAGAAGGCGAACAGCAGTGTGTAGCGCCGAAAGTCGGCACCCAGCAGGCGCCCGACGGCAGGACGCGCGGTCGTCAGCAACTCGATCAACAGCCGGGCGCCACGCGGGGCGATCCACACGGTCACCTGCACAACCCCGCACAACGCCACCGTCAAGCCGTTGATGCCCACGTCCAGCGGCAGCGACCCGCGCTCGAAGATCTTCAACACGACGACGGCGGCCACCAGCAGGACCACCCCGACGACCAGCGGCCACATCGGGATCTTCCTGGCGCGCTGCACTCCTCCCACGCTCGCCATCGACGCCAACGGCCCGTCGCGGAGCAACCTTGCGGCCGGCCCGATCATCGCGATGATCCCGCAGGCGATCCCGGCGGCGGCTCCGATCCCGATCAAGTTCGGCGTGAAGTGCGCTGTGATGGTGCCGCCGGACCCGGCCAACATGGATCGCCCGAATCTGTCCAGCAGATACGTCCCGAACAGGAAACCGCTTGGAACACCTAACAATCCCCCGACGAGACCGACCACTGCGCCTTCGCCGAGCATCCCGCCGAACAACCCGACCGGCTTGGCGCCGATCGCGCCGATTGTCCCCATTACCGCACGCCGATCCTCCACGGCCAGCAGGATCGTGTTCACGGCGATGAGGACGCCGACGATGATGCCGGCCAGCGCGATCAAGTTGAGACTCTGCGCTCCGCCTTCGAACACGGCAGGTAGGTGCGGCCGGGGCGGTCCTGCCGTTGCGACGCCGGTGATGACACGGTCGACCTCGGCCTCGGCGTCGGTGATGGAAGTGCCCTTTTTCGGGAGGACGAAAGCGGCCGTGGCATAACCGGGAGTGGAGAGCATGCGCGCGGCGATTTCCGCGGAAGGGGCCAACAGCACGTAGCCGTCGTTGATGCCCTCGACCCGGTCGAACTCCGGGAATGTCGATCCGAGGTGCGCCGACCCTGGAGGAAGGCCCGGAATGCGCAACTCCTCGCCGAGCTGTAAGCCGTGCCTTTGGGCGATGGCCGTGGGCATCTGCAGTGGCACGCCAGGACCGTCTGCAGGCTTGACGTCGCGAGCGCGCTGCTCGCAGTTGAACGAGCCGACCAGCAGCTCGATCTGGCACGACCCGCCGAGCAGAAAGAACCCATGACTATTGCGGGCAACGTCGACGGGGGTCAAGGCGGCGACGACCGGGATGACCGCCTTCGCCCCGGCCACCTCGGCGCGCAGCCGGTCGACGGTCGCGATCGGCAGCCGGCCGTTGATGTTCGGGCTGACCTCTACCACCCCGGTGTCGGCGGCGTGGGTGAGCGACGGGCCGAATGAGTCGAACGGGCGGACGAGCTCCGCTTTGAGTATCAACGTGCCTAGTACCACCGTCACCCCCAGCGCGACGCCGATCGCGCTGAGCAGCGTCCTGCGCCAGTCGGCGATCAACGCGGCGAGGTGGATGCGCCGGAACGACATCCATCCGCCGCGCAGCCATGACATCACGGCTCCCCGGCAGGCGCGGCGGCGTCGCCTGCGCAGGCACGCCCGTCGACAAGGTGCACCTCGCGGGAGCCGTAGCGCGCTGCGGCCTGGTCGTGGGTGACCATCACGACCGCCGCGCCGTCCTCGTCCGACAGCGACCGCAGGAGATCCAAGACTTCGCTCGATGAATGGCTGTCCAGGTTTCCGGTCGGCTCGTCGGCGAGGATGATGGACGGCCGGGCGACCAGCGCGCGCGCCACCGCCACCCTCTGCATTTGCCCGCCCGACAGTTCGGCCGGCCGGTGCCGCGTGCGGTCGCCGAGCCCCACCCGTTCGAGTAGCTCCTCAGCACGTGCGTCGGCTGATCGGGCAGGCATACCGTCTAGAACCAGCGGCAGCGACACGTTCTCCACTGCGGTCAGCATTGGCACCAAGTTGAAGAACTGGAACACGAATCCGAGGTTGCGCCGCCGAAACGCCGCGCGCGCGCCGGTGCTCATCGACCACACGTCCTGGCCGGTCACCGCCACAGTGCCGCTGTCCGGTGCGTCCAACCCGCCGGCAATATGCAGGAGGGTCGATTTGCCGGCTCCCGATGGTCCGGTCACGACGACGAATTCGCCTGCGTCCAACGTGAAGTCAAAGTCGACGAGCACGTGCACCTGCTCGTCGCCCCTGCGGTACGTCTTGCCGACGCCCTTGAGCTGCAGTACCGGCTTCACGCTTAAACCGCCGCGATATCCGCGTCGGGAAGCATCGCCGCCTGCCGAAGTAACCGCCAATGTCCCGTCAGGAAACATCGAATCAGGCCTCTCCCTTTTGGTTTTGTGACCGATTAATCGTCACTCAGGTGCGGTGCGACGATCGCAGTAGCGCGCTACTGCAATTCGCCCGGTTTCGGCGCGGTACTACCGAGTCGCGTTCTTGGGCCCCGGCTTATTCCCGCCCCCGCGACCTCAACGTGGTGCGCTCGGCTGCGTCACTGGCACCCGTGGTAGCGATCGTCTGTTGCGCTTTGCGCCGCCAGGAGTTTCGCTTCGGCGATGCGGTAGAGGCCGTCCAGGGCGACCTGCTGGACGTCGACGTACTGGCAGATCACGTCGGCGGCGACGCCGGCGTCACGCAGTCTCAATGCCAGCGAATACGGTAACGGCAGCCGGCGTAGCGCCCGCTCGCGTTGGCTGGGTTCATCGGCCATCTGAGCAGCATGCATATGCGGTGATCGTGCCGACTCAGTAAGGCGATACTGAAATCATCGCCGGGGCCGACCGCGCGCGGTCAGAAGCGATGTCACTCTGTTCGCGCCCTGTGGCTGGGTATCAGTGCGGCGAGTTCGTCGCGGCTGGTGGTTCCGGTCTTCGACATGGCCCGGTAGATGTGGCTCTCGACGGTGCGTACGGAAACTGTCAGTCGCTCGGCGACCGCGCGGTTGGACAACCCCTCACCGATCATCATCACGATCTCTGCTTCGCGGTCGGTCAGCGGCAAGGGCTCAGTGGCCCGACGAAGCGCCTGGGTACGGGCGCCGCCGCATTGTTCGGCCAGGGCATCTGCGCGTGTCGAGCAACTCAGCGCCGATCCCCGCAGGTCTTGGCTGCGGTACGCGAGGGCGGCGTATGCGGCCGCATCGACAGCCGCGACAAGGTCACCCATTCGTTCGAATTCCTCTGACACCGCGGCCAATTCAGCGGCGTCGCCGTCGCGCAGGGCAACGGCGAACCGGGCAGCCAGGCCGACACGTGGCCCTTCGACGATCGACTCGAGCTCACGCAACCTGGGTGCGCTGGTGCGATCACCGAACTGGGTGGCGGTCTGCAGGCAGACCACTTCGGCCGCGAATTGCCCGGCGGCTGCAGCCCTTTCGGCCGCCGACAGCACGACGGTGATCGCCTCGCTAACGGCGCCCTGGCCCGCGACCACCCACGCCCGGGCCAAGCTGCTTTCGTAGTCGAGCGACCGGAAAGGACGCCGCAGCTTGTCCAGCACGGCGAGCATGGCGGCTGCCTCGCCAGTTGAACCACGCACGGCCAGTGCGGTCGTGCGCGGGATGTGGTAGCGGTACCCCCAGCCGATGGCATGCGAGGCGGACAATCCGTCTGCCCCCTGTTCCAACATCACACATGCGGTATCTAGGCGGCCGGCCCCAAGCGCAGCCCGACCTGCCACGCCGGAGCCGATTAACTGAGCCGCGCCCGGAAGATCGGCGGCCTGCTGGCGCACCCGTTCGGCCACCTCAAGGGCGTCCGCAATCCGGCCGGACAGCAACAGCGCGCTGATGTGTGCATCTGCGATGTTGAACCTCATGTGCGGGGCGTCGAATGAGCGTGTCGCAGCGGTGTATCCCGCGTCTGCGACGGCCACTGCTTCGGCGGTGCGCCCAGCGTCCGCGGCTATGGTAGCGAGCACCCACGCTATCTCCGCGCCAACGACAGCAGGCAGGTCGTCCAATGCGAGGTTTCTCGACGCTTGCGTCGCCGCCTCCGGCTGGTCCATCGCAAACCAGTAAATCGTGAGGAAAGCGTCGATGTAGCTGCGCTCCTGCGGGGGTTTGATGCGGGACGCGTCGTCGATGATTTCTTTCGCGCGCGCCGGGTCACCGAGCGCCCAGAGCATGTTGCTAGCCCGTAGGAACGCCAATCTGGCGTGGCCTTCGTCCGTTAACGCGCCGCTGTCAATCTCGGCGAGCACCGCGTCGGCCTCCTCGCCACGGCCCAACCACGAAAGTGCATGCGCTCGAACAAAATTCGGTTCCGGCCCCCCACCGGCGCGGACTGCCGCTTCCGCGAGTCGATCGGCGAGCGTCAGATCCGCCAGCCAGACGGCGCCCTGGGCTGCCCTAACGAGCAGGTCGGCGTCGGGTGGGAGGTCGGAGTCGAGACTCAACGTGGCGCGGCGCACCACGACTTGTATGTCGTCGTGGTCATCGGCTGCGGCGAGTTCGGCGGCGACCAGTCCGCGCAGCCGTCGCAGTCGGGTGGGTGCCGCGCGTCTGCGGCGCACCTCACCGTAGAGGGGGTGTGCCACCCGCACTTCCACACCGCCAAGGACGGGCCTCAGCGTGATGATGCCGCGGGTGTCGGCCTCCTCGACCGCCGCCGGATCAGCGATGCGCCTGAGGGCCGCCAGTTCGATGGGCTCCCCCACAGCCAGCGTGTCGATCACATCGCTAATCGGCGCGGGCAGGGCTCCGATGCGGGATTCGATCAGCTCAACCAGGCCGGGCGGCATGACCGGATCACCGAGCCACCGCCAGTACCCGTGCCGTTGCACGATTCGGCCGTCAGCGACCTCCTGTTCCACGATGTTGCGCAGATACAAAACGTTGCCGCGCGTTAGCTTCCACAGCCGCTCAGCGGCACCTGGATCCACCGGTCCATCTAAGGTTGCCGACAGCAGCGTGGTGGTTTCATCGAGCGACAGTGGTTGCAGGTCGAGCCGGTCGAATTGGCCAACCGTCCATATCTCTTGCACAGCAGCGGCAATCGGTTCACCGTCGCGAATGGTGAGAATCACTTTCGCCGCGCCGCGCTGCACAATCTGGTGCACAACGAATATCGACAAATCGTCGAGCAAATGCACGTCATCGACACACACCACCACCGTGGCGCCCGCAGCTGCGGAGGTCAGCGACTCAATCACCCCCCGCAGCAACTGAACGGTGTCCGTGACACCCGACTGCGCCCACGCGGAGAAAACACCCAGCGGAATGGCGCGCGCCGAGGATGTGCCGACCGCCAACCGGCCTTCGCAACCGTGGGACTCAGCGGCCGACAAGGCCTCACGAGCGATGCGGCTCTTCCCCACACCCGCCGCACCGTAAACAACGATCCCGGATACATCCGAAGCCAGGATGGCGGCCTCGATAGCCTGCATCTCCTCCGAGCGTCCAATAAACGGCCACCGCACGCGCACCCCCAAAGCCTAGGAGCCCGAACACCGTGACGCGCAGCATACGAGCGACTTCGGCAAAGAGCGTGGTCGTTCGAATGACCGCGCCGCGGGCGTGCTCGCGCTATCGCCGACTTTGCCGGACCGCCGCCCCGAGCCACTCGCACAGCAGTAGCGTCACTTCAACGTCAAGCCTCCACGCTCGCAAGCCCCGCGTCGACCAACAGACGTGACAGCCCGAGTTCGGCACACTTCGCGGCCACTGCCTCCAGTTCGTCTCGGGCGTCAGCTTCCCGGCCGGCGGCGGTGAGCGTTTCGATGCGGAGCACTTGCGCCTGCAGCGCCGCGAGGGGTCTGCGCTCGCCATCGATTGCAGCGGCGAGATCGGCGGCCCGTCGGCATGCTTGCTCGTGGTCGTCCGCAGAATCGCTCGCGGATAACAGGCGAACCGCGGAGTCCTCGTCGAGTTCGGCTGTCATCATGGCGATTCCATTGTCACGGGGAATGGTGCGGCGCGATCGCAAAGCGGCGGCAACCGCCTCAGGTAGCTCGATGCCCAGCCGGATGCGCTCATTGTTGATCCGGGCAGCAAGGCGGGGCAGCCTCAGGTGGACCGCGGCCTTCGCACCGGCGGCAAGACGATCAGCCGCAGACCCAAGATCCCCCTGCGCCGCCTTGATCCGCGCACCGATCACGTACCTGGCGGCCAAGTAATCAACTGCGCCACCGTCGGACCCCAGCAGATAACTCTCGTCCACGAGACGCGTGGCCTCAGCCAGGTCGCCAGTCTCGTAGAGCAATTCGCCGAGAAGTGACCCCGCGAGCCGGGCCGCGTGCGAGTGGGGTCCGACTCCCGTGGCAATCTCGAATGCCTCTCGGAAGTTCTCCAGGGCCGCGGGAATGTCGAGCTGATACCTAGCGGCCATGCCGCGGTAGCAGCGCCCATAAACGGTGGCGAACGGTCCCATCATTTCCTGGTATGGCGCGGCCCAGTCAAGCAGCCGGTCTGCGGCATCGAAGTCGAAGCGGCAGATCGCGGCGAACGCCGCGAGGTTCCCGGCGACCCCGGGCACCCGCGGATGCAAAGTGTCCGGTCTCGACATTGCCTCGGCGACCAGATCGTCCACGCGCTCGATCCGATCGGCGAAGCCATCGGCGACTGCTCGCAGCACATCCGCCTCAGCTCGCAAATCCGCGCGCGCCGCATCGGAGAGGTCCGCGCGGTCCAGGGCCGCTTCGAAGCGATTAAGCGCGCCGTCGGTGAGCGCCGAACGCTGCAACAGGATATTCGCCCAGGCAATGACGAGCTGGAGCAGAGGCCGCGGAACCACCAGTTGCGGAGGCAGCTTCTTCACGATCCCGAGCAGCGTCGTCATCTTCGATTGCTCCAGCAGGTTCGTCTCATCCTGCTCGACAAGATCAACAGCACGGTCGGGGTCGCCCGCAGCCAGCGCATGGTCGACGGCCTCGTTGAGGTAGCCGTTCTCGGCGAACCAGGCCGATGCGGCGCGGTGGAGTTGTTCGATCCGGTCGGGCCGGTCACGTTCGAGGCGACGGCGTAGAAACTCGGCGAACATCTGGTGGAAGCGGAACCAACGCGGCTCATCGTCGATCCGCAGCAGGAACAAGCCGCGCTGCTCGACCTCTTCCAGCATCGCCTGCCCGTTAGCTACCCCCGCCAGCACGGCGGCCAGTCCGCCGCAGGTCCGCTCGGTGATGGATGTCACCAGCAGGAACTCGCGCAGATCTGGTTCGAGGGTGTCCAGCACGTTCTCACCCAGGAATTCGTGGATCACATCGCTAGCACCGGAAAGTTGGCGCAGGAGGTTGTTCGCATCGCCGCCGCCGCGCAGCGACAACGCAGCCAGCTGCAGGGCTGCGGCCCACCCGTCGGTCGATGTGGTCAACGCCTGCACGTCGCCGCGCGACAGCTGTAGTCCACCAACATCGTTGAGCAATGAGGCCGCCTCGTCGGTGTCGAAACGCAAAGCACCGGAATCGATCTCGATCAATTCGTCGTGGATGCGCAACCTGCCCAGTGGCAATCCGGCGCGAGACCAGCTGGTCACGATGGCCTGCAGGTGGTGACATCCGTTGTCCAACAGGAAACCGAGGGCCGCGCTGGTTTGGCTGTCGGACACGCGATGCCAGTCGTCGATCACTACCGCGATCCGGTCGTCCTTTTCGTGGATTTCGTCGATGAGCGACGTCAACACGTAGCGGCACGCGTCATCGCCGTGCTCTTCGAGCACCGGCGCCAACGACTCGGCGAGCGCGGGACGGATCCGACGAATCGACTCGAGTAGATGCGCCAGGAACCACACCTCATTGTTGTCGTCGTCGTCGACCGTCAGCCAGGCGACCGCGACGCCGTCGCTCGACAGTTCCTCACGCCATTGCGCCGCCAGCGTGCTCTTGCCGAACCCCGAGGGTGCGTGGACGAGGATCAGCCGTCGCCGTCCACCGGCGCGAAGGACGTCGGTGAGCCGGCTGCGGGCGACCAGTGACCTGGTGGGGACCGGGGGCCGGTACTTCGTCGCGGGTGTCGGGGGAGTCTGGAACGTCGGGGTGCCGCCCGTATTCCGATGAACCGAGCCTGCCACGGGCGACTTTCGGCGCTCCACGCCCAGCTCGACGGGACGGGGCATCTCGTCGACGGTGACGCCGTTGCGGCTCTGAACTGCACGAAGCTCGTCGCCGAATTCTGCCGCGGTCGGCGGACGATCCGCCGGATCCCGAGCCATGGCCCGTTCGATGATCGCGGCCACGTCGGCCGGCAGTCCCTGCGTCCGCAGGTCCGGGATGGGCTGCGAGGTCACCCGCAGGAACTGGGCGATTACCTGCTCGCCGCTGCGGCGCTCGCACGCGGCATGGCCAGTCAGCGCACAGAACAACGTCGCGCCCAGCGAATACACGTCCGATGCCGGCGTCGGCGATTTGCCCTCGAGCACTTCAGGTGCGGTGAAAGCCGGCGATCCGGTAATCAGCCCTGTCGCCGTCTCGAAGCCCCCGGCGATTCTGGCGATTCCGAAGTCGGTCAACTGCGGTTCGCCGTAATCGGTTAGCAGGATGTTCCCGGGCTTCACGTCACGATGCAGTGTGCCCGCGCGATGCGCGGCTTCGAGCGCGCCCGCTAGCTTCACGCCGATAGTCAGCGTCTCGCCCCAGTCGAGGGGTCCGTGCCGGCGGATCAGTACCTCCAGCGAATCCTTCGCGTGGTACGGCATCACGATGAAGGGCCGGCCACTCGCCAACACGCCCACCTGCAAAACGTTCATGATGTGTGGGTGTCCGGAAAGGCGGCCCATGGCGCGCTGCTCGCGCAGGAAGCGGTCGAGATTGTCCGGGTCAAGGTCGGTGATCGATACCTTGACGGCAACGGCGCGGTCCAGCATGGGCTGGGCGCAGCGGTAAACGATCCCGAATCCGCCCCGCCCGATCTCCTCGACGCTGTCAAATCCCGCCTGACGTAGTTCCGCGGGAATGTCCGGGACCAGGTCCCGCCGCGTCGCAAGCGGATCGACGTCGGTCATCGACGGTCACTATCCTCGGCCGGGAGGCTTTTCACCACCAGTTTCATCGACTATTGACCCCACAATATCGCCGATCTTGCGACCGGGTACGCGATCGATGCCTTCGCCTAGGCGGGCGGATCTGGGAATCCCGCGAGTTCGCAGGTTACTTGTGGGCCGACGACGGGGACACCGGTATGTCGGCTCGGTACTGCCGAGGCGTCTTGCCGAACCAGCGTCGACATGAACGGTTGAGTGCGCTCTGTTCGGAATAGCCGAGCAGGACCGCGATCTGGCTTAAATACAACCCCGGTTCGGCGAGGTACCTCGCCGCCTGATCGCGGCGTTCCCGCTCGATCAGGTCCTGGCATCGGACGCCCTCGGTAGCTAGGCGTCGTTGCAGCGTGCGTGGGTGCATGGCGAGTTGGTCGGCGATGAGCTCAGCGCTGCATTGGCCGGTGGGCAGCAGGCGGCGGGCCAACTCGATCACCTGTTCTGACAGCGCAGCGGTGCTCGGCAGGTAGTTGGACTCGAGGTATTTCGTGGCGATGCGTCTGGTCTCCGGATCGGCGTTGTCGATGGGCCTGCCAGCCAGACGACGGGGTACCTCGAACCCGCACCACTGCTGTCCGAACCGCACGGGGCAACCCAGCGCATCGTCGTATGCGGCGTCCGAGCCCTGTTGGTTATGCATGAACGAGATAAGGCGGGGTCGTGCATCCGGTCCGCCCAGAAGATGAATCATGCGGACTCCGTTGGCCATGCTGAGTTCGTATCCCTGTAGCGGATAAGGAGTCCCCGGATCGGTGACCTCGTAGCTGAACTTGACGTTGGACGCTGCGGTGGGTGGTGAAACCGTCAGTGTCAAGGCGGGCGAATGAACATATAAATAGCGGGCAATCGCCTCCAAGCCGTTGAGCAAAGTGTGTGCGTTCCGGGCGATTACCGCGATGGGTCCCAGGATGTCCAGGCCCTGCCAGCGCGAAAGGCGAAGGCCGAAGTCCGGACACTCGAGCTCGGCGGCGCTGACGTCGAGCATGCGAACGAACCTATCCAATGATACGAACGCGTCCTCCTCGTGTTCGATACCCGGCCGGATCTCGAAGCGTTTCAGGAAAGGCCCCGGGTCAGCGCCGAGCTCGCACATCAGATCGCTGTACCCCCACAGGTTGGTGGCGCGGATGAGGCTGCCCATTCGATCAACTCCCTGTGTCGGGAAATGATAAAAGACTGTCGGAAAGTGTCAAGACCTACGACCGCAGCCTCGGCGATGCTGTTTCTACAACGTCCTGCGAGCACAGCAGGCGAGAAGCGCAAGGGAAGCCATGACCGCACAACATTTCGACGTCCTGATCATCGGCGCCGGCCTGTCCGGTATCGGCACCGCCTGTCACGTTACGGCTGAGTTCCCAAACAGGACCATCGCTGTGCTGGAGCGACGTGAACGGCTGGGCGGCACTTGGGATCTGTTTCGCTACCCCGGCGTCCGCTCGGACTCCGACATGTACACCTTCGGTTACAAGTTCCGCCCGTGGCAGGATGTGCAAGTCCTCGCCGACGGCGCGTCGATCCGCGAGTACATTGCGGACACCGCGGTGGAGTTCGGCATCGCCGAGAAGATTCATTACGGCCTGAAAGTCGTGAGCGCAGCCTGGTCTAGCCTCGAGCAGCGCTGGATGGTGACGACCGTGTACGAGGCGACCGGCGAAACGCGCACCTACAGTGCCGATTACCTCATCAGCTGCACCGGCTACTACAACTACGACGCGGGCTACCTGCCGGCGTTCCCCGGCGTGGAGCGTTTCGGGGGTCGGTGTATCCACCCACAGCACTGGCCGGAAGACTTGGACTACGCCGGCAAGAAGGTTGTCGTAATCGGCAGCGGCGCGACGGCTGTCACGCTGGTTCCGGCGATGGCCGGCGACGCGGAGCACGTGACCATGCTGCAGCGCTCACCTTCGTATGTCTTCTCGTTGCCCGCCCTCGACAAGATCTCGCAGTACCTCGGTCGGTTCCTGCCGGCTAAGTGGGTGTTCGCGTCCGCGCGCAAGCGAAACATTGCGATCCAGCGTCAGATGTACCTGGCGTGTCGTCGCTGGCCGGCTCTGATGCGCCGAATCCTGCTCTGGCAGGTCGGACGACACGTCGGCCCGTCGGTCGACATGCGCCACTTCACGCCGAAGTACATGCCGTGGGACCAGCGGTTGTGTGCCGTACCGAACGGCGATCTGTTCAAGGTGCTGGCCTCCGGTGAGGCGTCGGTGGTCACCGATCAGATCGACACGTTCACCGAGAAAGGCATCCTGCTCAAGTCAGGACGAGAACTCGAGGCGAACATCATCGTCACCGCGACCGGTCTGAACATCCAGATGCTGGGTGGAGTGAAACTCTCCGTGGACGGCGAGGCGCGAGAACTGCACGACCAGATGCTTTACAAGGGTGTCCTGGTCGAGAACATTCCCAATCTGGCCTGGATCATCGGTTACACCAACGCGTCGTGGACTCTGAAGTCCGATATCGCCGGCGCCTACTTGTGCCGTCTGTTCAAGCACATGGACGACAACGGCCACACCGTGGCAACGCCCCGTGATGTTGATGACTGCGCGCTGGACATCGGCATGTTCGACCAATTGCAATCCGGTTATGCGCAGCGCGCGAATGACACCTTGCCGCGTCAGGGGTCCAAGCACCCGTGGAAGGTGCTCATGCACTACGAGAAGGACTCGAAGATGCTTCTCGAAGAGCCCGTCGACGACGGCCTGCTGCGGTTCGACAGCACAGCCGTGGGTGCGGCTGTGGCCTGAGCAAGCCTGTCCACCAACATATCTCGCAACCCCTAGGTGACGATCCGATCTCCGCCGACGCGGCCAAGATCGAAACTGCCTTTGCCGCATCGAAGACGGCGCTCCTCAACCACCGGCGGTTCGACCACATGTGGCACGAGTTCCACCTCCAGGTCAGTCTGCTCCCCGAAGCCCGCGACGCGATCGCCGACCTCGGGTCGAAACTGCGCAACCACCTCCCCACCGAAAGCTCGCAAATCCACACCCTCCAACGAAAGGTCGCAGCCAAATGAGCTCATTTGAAGACAAAGTCGCCGTCATCACCGGAGCCGGCTCCGGTATCGGCAGGGCGCTGGCTCTCAATCTGGCGAAGAAGGGCGCAAAGCTTGCGCTCTCCGACGTGGACACGGACGGACTTGCCGAAACCGTCCGCCGGGCGCAAGCACTCGGCGCGAACGTGAAGTCCGACCGGCTCGACGTCGCCGAACGCGAGGCCGTGCTGGCCTACGCCGACGCGGTCGTCGCGCACTTCGGCGAGGTCCACCAGGTTTACAACAACGCCGGCATCGCCTACAACGGTGACGTCGAGAAGTCCGAGTTCAAGGACATCGAGCGGATCATGGACGTCGACTTCTGGGGCGTCGTCAATGGGACCAAAGCCTTTTTGCCGCATGTGATCGCGTCCGGCGATGGACACATCGTCAACATCTCCAGCTTGTTCGGGCTGATCGCAGTGCCCGGCCAAAGCGCCTACAACGCCGCCAAGTTCGCCGTGCGCGGCTTCACCGAGGCGTTGCGCCAGGAGATGCTGGTCGCCAAGCACCCGGTCAAGGTGACATGCGTGCATCCTGGCGGCATCAAGACCGCAGTCGCCCGCAACGCCACCGTCGCCGACGGCCAGAATGCGCAGACCCTTGCGGAGTTCTTCGACAAGTGGCTGCTAATCCATTCGCCGGAAATGGCCGCCGAGACGATTGTCAACGGAGTCCGCAAGGGCCACCCCCGGGTAGTGATCGGCTGGGAGGCGAAGGCCCTCGATGTGCTCGCTCGAATCATCGGCCCGTCCTATCAGCGGATCGTTGCCGCGGCCGTGGCGCAATTCTTTCCGTGGGCGAAGTAACCGCATCGCGCTCTGGAAAAGGGGACAGCACAATGAAAACCACTGCTGCAGTACTTCTTGAGGCGGGCAAGCCGTTCGAACTGATGGAGCTAGATCTCGACGGGCCAGGTCCTGGCGAGGTGCTGATCAAGTACACCGCCGCAGGACTGTGCCATTCCGACCTGCACCTCACAGACGGCGACCTGCCACCGCGGTACCCGATCGTCGGGGGCCATGAGGGATCCGGAGTCATCGAGGAGGTAGGCCCCGGCGTCACCAAGGTCAGGCCCGGCGACCACGTCGTGTGCAGCTTCATCCCAAGCTGCGGGACCTGCCGCTACTGCTCGAGCGGCCGGCAGAACCTCTGCGATATGGGTGCCACCATCCTGGACGGCTGCATGCCGGACGGCAGTTTCCGATTCCATTCCAACGGAATGGATTTCGGCGCCATGTGCATGCTCGGCACATTCGCCGAGCGGGCCACCATCTCGCAACACTCGGTGGTGAAAGTGGACGAATGGCTGCCGCTGGAGACCGCGGTGCTGGTCGGCTGCGGTGTGCCGTCCGGTTGGGGTACCGCGGTCAATGCCGGAAACCTCCGGGCGGGCGACACGGCCGTCATCTACGGCGTCGGTGGCCTGGGCATCAACGCGGTCCAGGGCGCGATCTCCGCCGGCTGCAAGTACGTAGTGGTCGTGGACCCGGTGGCACTCAAGCGCGAGACCGCGCTCAAGTTCGGCGCCACCCATGCCTTCGCCGATGCCGCCAGCGCCGCGAAGCACGTCGACGAGCTCACCTGGGGGCAGGGCGCCGACGCGGCGCTGATTCTGGTGGGCACCGTAGATGAAGAGGTTGTCTCGGCGGCGACCGCAGTGATCGGCAAGGGCGGCACCGTCGTCATTACCGGGTTGGCCGACCCAGCCAAACTCACCGTGCACGTCTCCGGAACCGACCTCACGCTGCATGAGAAGACGATCAAGGGATCGCTGTTTGGTTCATGCAATCCGCAGTACGACATCGTGCGGCTGCTGCGGCTCTACGACGCCGGTCAGCTGAAGCTGGACGAACTCGTGACTCGCACCTACACCCTCGAGGAAGTGAACCAGGGCTACCAAGACCTGCGCGACGGCAAGAACATCCGCGGCGTGATCGTTCACCGACGCTAGAGGGATGGGGCCGGAAACCACAATTCGGCGAGGACGAGTAGGAGTAAAACCTGTTGGCGTAATCAGGCATTTGAAGAGGACGGGAAAAACGATGTCGAGAACCATGGGGGTATCTAGGCTGATCGTGGGGACACCGCGCCAGCCGAGCGCGCGAGGAGGCCCGAAGGCGATGAGAAGACTCAACGCCGTTGATGCGCTGATGCTCTACCTCGATGGAGGCAGCGCCTACAACCACACGCTCAAGATCAGCGTGCTCGACCCGTCGACCGACCCCGACGGCTGGTCGTGGCCGAAGGCACGGCGGATGTTCGAGGAGCGCGCCCACCTGCTTCCGGTCTTCCGTCTGCGGTACCTGCCGACGCCGCTGGGCCTGCATCACCCGATCTGGGTCGAGGACCCCGAATTCAATCTCGACGCGCACCTGCGCAGGGTCGTGTGTCCCGCTCCCGGTGGGATGGAGGAGTTCTGCGAGCTCGTCGAGCAGATTTACGCCCACCCGCTGGATCGCGACAGGCCGCTGTGGCAGGTCTGGGTCGTCGAGGGCCTCGAAGGCGGCCACGTCGCACTCGTGACATTGCTGCACCATGCCTACTCCGACGGCGTCGGCGTGCTGGACATGCTCGCCGCGTTCTACAACGACACGCCTGACGATGCCGCGGTGGTTCCGCCCCCGTGGGCACCGCAACCGCTGCCGTCGACAAGGCAGCGACTGGGTTGGGCGCTACGAGACCTGCCCTCCAGGCTCCGCCGGGTCGCGCCGACCGCACGGGCCGTGCGCGATCGGGTGCGCATCGAACGGGATTTCGCCAAAGGTGGCGAACGGCGCGTCCCGTCCGCCTTCGACCGCTCCAAGCCGCCCGGCCCGTTCCAGTGCGGGCTGTCCCGCAGCCGACGGTTCTCCTGCGAGACGTTCCCGCTCGCCGACATTCGCGAGGTGAACAAAACGCTCGGTGTCACGATCAACGACGTCTTCATGGCGTGTGTCGCGGGTAGCGTTCGCCGCTATCTCGAGCGTTCCGGCTCACCGGCAGAGGAAGCGATGGTGGCCACGATGCCGCTCGCGGTCACTCCAGCGGCCGAGCGCGCTCACCCGGGCAACTACTCGTCGGTCGACTACGTCTGGCTGCACGCCCAGATCGCCGACCCGCTCGAGCGGCTACGCGCGACAAGCGTCGCCGCCGACGCGACGAAGCAGCACTTCGCCCAGACCAAGGACGCCGACATCGGCGCGGTGATCGAGCTCCTGCCCGAACGCGTCATCTCGGCCCTTGCCCGTGGCAATGCGCGAACCAAGGGGCGCTTCGACACGTTCAAGAACGTGGTCGTGTCCAACGTGCCGGGGCCGCGTGAGCCCCGGTACCTGGGCCGGTGGCGCGTCGATCGGTGGTTCTCCACCGGGCAGATCTCCCACGGTGCGACGCTCAACATGACCGTCTGGAGCTACTGCGACCAGTTCAACCTGTGCGTCCTTGCCGACGCCGTCGCAGTTCCCGACACGTGGGAGCTGGTCCGCGGCTTCCGGACCTCGCTCGACGAGCTGCTCGCGGTCGCCCATGCGCAGGCCACGGCGAGCCCCTCCCCCGCACCTTCGACCACGGGCACGCCGGCGCACTGAATGCTCTCGTAGCACTCGTCCACAACCACAAGGAGATGGCTACATGACCCGGATCGCCCCGATGGACCTGTCATTCTTGCTGCTGGAGAGGGCCAACCGACCATTTCACATGGCTGCCTTGACAATCTTCCAAAAACCCAAGGGACAGCAGTCTTCTTTCGGGCCGCGCCTGTTCGACGCCTATCGGCACAGCCAGGCGGTCAAGCCCTTCAATTACAAGCTCAAATGGCTGGGCAAGGATGTCGCGGCCTGGGAAACCGTCGAGCCGGACATGCAATATCACATTCGGCACATTGCCTTACCGGCACCGGGTTCCGTGCAGCAGTTTGACGAGACGGTCTCGTTCCTGAACGCCAGCCTGCTCGACCGGGGACACCCGCTCTGGGAGTGCTACATCATCGACGGTATCGAGAATGGCCGGATCGCTGTCTTGCTCAAAGTGCACCACTCGCTGATCGATGGTGAAGGGGGGCTGCGGGTGATGCGCAACTTCCTGAGCGATTCACCACGCACCAAGACGCTGGCCGGTCCCTGGATGGCTTTTGACAGCGCCGACAAGCCACGCCGGTCGCGCCCCAACGTTTCGCAAATACAGCGACTGCAAGGCATGCTCCGGGGACTGACCAAGCTGCCGGGAGATGTTATCGGCGTGGGTAATGACGTGGTAGACCTTGGCGCGCAACTACTGAACCTGAAGCCGCGAAGGGCGTCGCTGCCCTTCACCGCGCGATGGACGCTCTTCAATAACACGGCGAAATCGGCGGCGCGCGCCTACGCGAACATAGAGTTGCCGTTCGCCGACGTAAAGGCCGTGGCCAAGGCGACCGACACCTCCGTCAACGACGTGGTCATGACCATCATCGACGACGCACTGCATCACTACCTTGGCGAACACCAGGTTCCCACCGACAAGCCTTTGGTGGCCTTCATGCCCATGTCGCTGCGTGACGAATCGGGCGGTGGGGGTAATCAGGTGAGCGCCGAACTGATCCCTATGGGTGCACCCGAGGCGAGTCCCATTGAGCGCCTTAAGCAAATAAACACAGCGACAACGAGTGCAAAGGACAAAGGGCGCGGCATGCAAACGACGTCGCGCCAGGCCTATGCGCTGTTGCTGGCTAGCAGCCTGACTATGTCGGATACCCTGCCCTGGTTCGGAAAGGTGCCGAGCGCCAACCTGGTGATATCGAACATGAAGGGGCCGACCGGGCAACTCTATCTGGCCGGTGCGCCGATGGTCGCGTTCACTGGCCTGCCCATCCTGCCGCCCGGCGCCGGACTCAACGTCACCTTCGCAAGCGTGAACACCGACATCTGCCTCGCCATCGGCGCAGCGCCGGAAGCCGTGCACGAACCCTTCCGCCTCGCCGAACTCATTGAACGGGCATTCCGGGCGCTCCAATTCGACGCTGGCACAGCGAGTCCCACAACAGCAGGTCGGCGTCCAAGCTTGCGTGATCAGAACGTCAACCACACAACACCGAAGTCGAGAACCCCATGAAGAACATTGGCTCCATGCTCAGACAACGGGCAACCGTTTCTCCGCGGCTCGAGGCCTACGTCGAGCCATCCGCCAACGTGCGCATGGACTACACACAGATGAACGCGCTGGCCAACCAATGCGCCAGCGTGCTGACCTCGCTCGGGGTCGGCGAGGGTGACCGCGTGGCGTTATTGATGCCCAATTGTGTCGAGTTCTGCTGCCTGTTCTACGGCGCAGCCAAGATCGGGGCCGTGGCGGTGCCCCTCAACACACGCCTTACGGCGCCTGAGGTGGATTTCATTCTGTCCGACTGTGGCAGCAAAGTAGTGATCTACGGTGAAGCGTTGGCGACGGTAGTTGACGCCATCAAGGCGGATACCGACTCTTCCTGCACCGTCAGCGACTGGGTACCGGCAGAGGGCAGCATTGACTCTCTCGGCGAACGCCTGAAGGCCGCAGATGCCCACGAACCGGCCGGCGAACACGGTGGATCGGACAACCTGTTCATCATGTACACGTCGGGCACCACCGGACAGCCAAAAGGAGTGGTGCATACCCACGACTCGGTGCACTCGGCGGCAAGTTCATGGTCACTGACGGTCGATGTGCGCTACCAGGACCGCGTACTGCTACCCCTGCCGATGTTCCACGTGGCGGCACTGACGACGGTCCTCTTTTGCGCCATGCGTGGCATCAGCCTGATTTCGATGCCGCAGTTTGATCCGATGAAGGTGTGGTCGCTGATCGTCGATGAACGGGTTTCCATCGGTGGTGCCGTGCCGGCGATCCTGAACTTCATGCGCCAGGTGCCCCAGTTCGCCGAACTCGACGCGCCCGACTTCCGCTACTTCATCACCGGCGGTGCGCCCATGCCGGAGGCCCTGATCAAGATGTATGCCGCCAAGAACATGCAGGTCGTGCAGGGCTATGCGCTCACCGAATCGTGCGGTGGCGGCACCGTGCTGCTCGGCGAAGACGCCCTGCGCAAGGTCGGCTCGGCCGGACGCGCCTGCATGTTCGCAGACGTTCGCGTGCGCAGTGACGATGGCGTGATCAGCGAACGCGGGGAAGGCGAAGTCGTGATCAAGTCCGACTTCCTACTCAAGGAATACTGGAATCGCCCGGATGCCACACGCAGCGCTTTCGATAACGGCTGGTTCCGTACCGGCGACATCGGCGAAATTGATGATGAGGGTTATCTCTACATCAAGGATCGACTGAAGGACATGATCATTTCCGGCGGCGAGAACATCTACCCGGCGGAGATCGAGAGCGTGATCGTCGGCCTTCCCGGCGTCAGCGAGGTGGCGGTCATCGGCTTGACCGACGAGAAGTGGGGCGAGATCGCCTGCGCCATCGTCGTTGCCGACCAGAGCGAGGTCAGCGAGCAACAAATCGTCGAGTTCTGCGGAACAAGACTCGCGCGCTACAAGTTGCCGAAAAAGGTGATCTTCGCCGAGTCAATTCCACACAACCCGACGGGCAAGATCCTCAAGCGGGTGCTGCGCGACCAGTATTCCGCGACAGTCCCGATGTGATGCGTAGCGGCGATGGCTCGAGCATGTCCAAAGCGAACGACCATTCCGCCGGCCCCGCACCGAAATCTTCGCAGACTCCGAACATGAGTCTTGATGGATGCCGGCAAGCCAAGCCGAGTGCTGGGATGCACGCTGGGACGAAGGGCGTTTGCTCTTGGCCCATCAAGAGCTACCCATGCTGTACACCAGCACTGAGCTCTGTGGTGGCAGGTCCAGGATTCGAACCTGGGTAGGCGTAAGCCGACGGATTTACAGTCCGCTCCCATTGGCCGCTCGGGCAACCTGCCTGTGTGGTACGGGTAGCAAGAGTACAACGAGGATGTACCGGGTGCATAAACGGCCAACACCGATGAAAGGGGACGCATCCAATGGCGGATTCATCTTTTGACGTTGTCAGCAAGATCGACCGGCAGGAGGTTGACAACGCCCTCAACCAGGCCGCCAAGGAACTCGCCACCCGGTTCGACTTCCGCGGCACTGACACCAAGATCGCCTGGAAAGGCGAGGAGGCGATCGAGCTGACCAGCTCCACCGAGGAGCGCGTCAAGGCCGCCGTCGACGTGTTCAAGGAGAAGCTGATCCGTCGCGACATCAGCCTCAAGGCTTTCGATGCCGGCGAGCCGCAGGCCTCCGGCAAGACTTACAAGGTAACCGGCACCCTCAAGCAGGGCATTAGCAGCGAAAACGCCAAGAAGATCACCAAACTGATCCGCGACGAGGGCCCCAAGACCGTCAAGACCCAGATCCAAGGCGAGGAGGTCCGCGTCAGCAGCAAAAAGCGCGACGACCTCCAGGCCGTCATCGCGATGCTGAAGAAGGCCGACCTCGACGTCGCGCTGCAGTTCGTCAACTATCGCTAGCCGCCTTCGCAGCGCGCCACGGTGGGCCTAATCTGGTGATCAAAACCACACCGCCGCCCGGGAAGCGAGGTCCGTGATGAGCGTGACGCCCCACGCCGCCGCCGAGACCGCCCGCACACCGGAAGAGGGCGGGGAATTCGATGTCGTCATCATCGGAGCCGGCATTTCGGGCCTGGGCGCGGCCTACCGAATCGCCGAGCGCAACCCGGGCACCAGCTACGTCATCCTCGAGCGGCGCGAGCAGATCGGCGGCACGTGGGACCTGTTCCGCTACCCCGGCGTGCGCTCCGACAGCAGCATCTTCACCCTGTGCTTCCCGTACGAGCCATGGACCCGAAAAGAAGGGGTGGCCGACGGGGTGCACATCCGTGAGTACCTGAACACCACCGCGCACAAGTACGGCATCGACCAGCACATCCGGTTCAACACCCATGTCCGATCGGCGGACTGGGATTCGTCGACCGACACCTGGACGGTCACCGCCGAACACGACGGCGCAGAAAAGACCTACCGCGGCCGCTTCGTCTTCTTTGGGTCCGGCTACTACAACTACGACGAGGGCTACACCCCGGAGTTTCCCGGCCTCGAAGAGTTCGGCGGCACCGTTGTTCATCCCCAGCATTGGCCCGAGGAGCTTGATTACACGGACAAGAAGGTGGTGGTTATCGGCAGCGGCGCCACCGCGATGTCGCTGATCCCGTCGCTGGCCGAGAAGGCCGCCAAGGTCACCATGCTGCAGCGCTCGCCCACCTATCTGATCTCGGCATCCAAATACAGCCAGTTGACGGATTTTCTCCGAAAAGTGTTGCCGTGCAGGGTTGCTCACTCGATCACCCGGCAGCGCAATGCACTGCGGGAAGGCATGCTCTGGTTCTTGGCCCGCAAGACACCGGGCTTCGTGAGATGGCGGATCCGCCAGATCGCGGTGCGCTACCTGCCCAAGGGCTACGACGTCGACACCCACTTCAAGCCGCGATACAACCCGTGGGACCAGCGGCTGTGCCTGATCCCCGATGCCGACCTGTACGTTGCCATTGGTGAAGGCCGCGCCGAGGTGGTCACCGACCACATCGACCACTTCGATTCCACCGGCATCGTTTTGAAGTCCGGCGGGCATCTGGACGCTGACATCATCGTCACCGCAACGGGCCTGCAGCTGCAGGCACTGGGAGGTGCGACGGTGTCTATCGACGGCGCCGAGATCAAGCCGCAGGATCGCTTCGTCTACAAGGCCCACATGTTGGAGGATGTGCCCAACCTGTTCTGGTGCGTCGGGTATACCAACTCCTCATGGACGCTGCGCGCCGACATGACCGCACGGGCGACGGCAAAGCTGCTGGCGCACATGAAGTCTCACGGCTACACGCACGCTTACCCACATCTGGACGGTGAGCCGATGTCCGAAAAGCCGGCGTGGGACATCCAGGCCGGCTACGTGCTGCGCTCGCTGCATGCGCTGCCCAAATCCGGGACCAAGCGGCCGTGGAACGTTCGGCAAAATTACTTCGCCGACGCCATCGACTATCGGTTCGACCGGATCAAAGAGGCCATGGTGTTTGGCAGCGCCGAGGACGCCAAAATCGGTGCCACGCCTACGACTAAGCTGGAAACACCGCGCTGACCGGCGCATTATTGAGCAATGCTAATCACACGAAATTTCGTCACTTCGGTGGTCGTGGCAGGAGCTGCGGCTGGGGCGATTGCCGCCGCATCGGTGGCCGTCGTGAGCACGACCTCGCCGGCCACCGCGACAACTCACGTTGTTCTCGCCGACCCGGGTTCGAGTGGTGGCGGGGGTCCCGACGGTCAGGGCGGCGGAGGCGGCTGCGGCGGCGGTCCCGGTTGGAACGGCTGCGGCGGCTGGAACCCCTTCCAGGGCGGCACCGTCAACGCCTGCTCCAACGGAGTGTGCGGCGGCTGGGACGGCCAGCGTGGCTGGGGCCACTTCTAAAAGTCCGGGCTAGTTCTCCTCCAGTTCACCAACCGCCGGTAAAGATCGGGCGGCGGCAATAGGCTGATCGCCATGGCAGCTGCTATGCGCGAACCGAATGTCGTCGTTTTGGGTGGCGGTTCCTGGGGCACCACCGTCGCGTCCATCTGTGCACGCCGCGGGCCGACCCTGCAATGGGTGCGCTCGGAAGAGACCGCCAAAGACATCAACGAGAACCACCGCAACACCGGCTATCTGGGCAAGGACGTCGACCTGTCCGAAAGCCTGCGCGCCACCACCGACTTCGCCGAGGCCGCCCGCTCCGCCGACGTCGTCGTGATGGGAGTGCCGTCGCACGGGTTCCGTGGTGTGCTCACCGAGCTGGCGAGCGAGTTGCGGCCGTGGGTGCCAGTGGTGTCTTTAGTCAAGGGGCTCGAACAAGGCACCAACATGCGGATGTCGCAGATCGTCGACGAAGTGCTGCCCGGCCACCCCGCCGGCATCCTGGCCGGGCCCAACATCGCCCGCGAGGTTGGCGAGGGCTACGCGGCCGCGGCGGTGCTGGCAATGCCCGACCAACACCAAGCCGCGCGGCTCGCACAGCTGTTCCAAACCAGGCGCTTCCGCGTCTACACCATCGACGACGTGCTCGGCGTTGAAATAGCCGGCGCATTGAAGAACGTCTATGCGATCGCCGTCGGGATGGGCTACTCGCTGGGTATCGGCGAGAACACTCGGGCGATGGTGATCGCCCGCTCGGTGCGCGAGATGTCAAAGCTGGGCGAGGCGATGGGTGGACAGCGCGATACCTTCTTCGGCCTGGCCGGCATGGGCGATCTGATCGTCACCTGCACCAGCCAGCGCAGCCGCAACCGCCACGTCGGCGAGCAGCTCGGTGCGGGCAAGCCCATCGACGAGATCATCTCGTCGATGAACCAGGTCGCCGAGGGCGTCAAGGCTGCCAGCGTGATCATGGAGTTCGCCGACAAGTACGGGCTGAATATGCCGATCGCGCGCGAGGTCGATGGAGTGATCAACCACGGCTCTAACGTGGAGGAGGCCTACCGCGGGCTGATGGTCGAGACTCCGGGACACGAGGTGCACGGCGCAGGCTTCTGAGGGACACACCTGCTTTGCAAACGATGTCGTATGCGATACCACAGGTCGAACAGACCGGTTGGCAACCGGTCAGAGCTGCTTAACGCCCGGCCATTTCCTCGAGCCGACGAATCCGGTCGGCGATCGGGGGGTGCGTGGAGAACATTGACCCGATCCGCTCGCCGCTGCGGAACGGGTTGGCAATCATCAGGTGCGCCTGGGCGGCCAGCTGCGGCTCCGGGGGCAGCGGGGCGGCCTGCACACCGCCGGTGATCTTGCGCAGCGCCGAGGCCAACGCCAACGGGTCGCCGGTCAGCAACGCGCCCGACTCGTCGGCCTGATACTCGCGTGAACGCGACACCGCCAGCCGCACCACGGTCGCTGCGATCGGGCCGAGCAGCGAAACCAGCAGCAGCGCAAAGGGATTCCCGCCTTCGCGGTTGCCGCCGAATGCACCGGCGAACATCGCCATGTTGGCAAGCGCGGTGATCACCGACGCCAGCGCGCCGGCCACACAAGAGATCAGAATGTCGCGGTTGTAGACGTGGGACAGCTCGTGCCCCAGCACCGCGCGCAGCTCGCGCTCGTCGAGGATGTCGAGAATCCCGGAGGTACAGCACACCGCGGCGTTGCGCGGATTGCGGCCGGTGGCGAACGCGTTGGGCGCAGCGGTGTCGCTGATGTAGAGCCGCGGCATCGGCTGGTGGGCGGCGGTGGCCAGCTCACGCACGATCCGGTACATCGCAGGCGCCTGCACCTCCGACACCGGCTGCGCGTGCATCGCCCGCAGCGCCAGCTTGTCGCTGTTGAAGTAGGTGTAGACGTTCATACCGACGGCGAAGAGCACAGCGATCCACAACGCCGTCCTACCGAACAGCGCGCCGACGAACACGATCAGCGCCGACATGCCAACCAACAACGCGAAGGTCTTGAACGTGTTGTGATGCGGATGCCAGGTCATCAGCTTCCTCCTACCGGGTCCTTCTCATTAAACGCCGAGAATGACCCGCCGAGTTCCGGAACCTAGCCGTGTCGGTGGATCGTGTAGTCGACCAGGGTGGCCAGCGCCTGCCTGCCGGCGCCGCCGGGCAGCGCGGCCAACTCCTCGCGCGCCTGCGCCGCGTAGCGCGCCACGGTGTCCTTGGCCTTGGCCATGCCTGCCGAGGCCCGCAGCAGCGCCAACGCCTCGGCCAGCGCCGCGTCGTCGTCGATCGGCCCGACCAGCAATTCACGCAGCCGATCAGCGTCGGGTCCGCTCTCGTGCAACGCATAGAGCACCGGCAACGTGTGCACACCTTCGCGCAGGTCAGTGCCGGGCAGCTTGCCGGACTCGTCGGGGTCGCTGTCGATGTCGATGATGTCGTCGGAGATCTGAAACGCCGTGCCGACGATGCTGCCCAAGCGGCTGAGCCGCTGGATCTGGGCCTCGTCAGCGCCGGAGAACTTCGCCCCGAACTGGCCGGCCGCACCGATCAGGCAGGCCGTCTTCTCGTGCACCACCTTCAGGTAGTGCTGGATCGGATCCGGCGCGTTGGCCGCCCCCTGGGATTCGCGCATCTGCCCGGTCACCAGCTGGGCGAACGTCTCCGCGATGATCCGCACCGCGTCGGGGCCCAGCCGAGATACCAGCCGCGAGGCCGTCGCGAACAAGTAGTCGCCGGCCAGGATTGCGACGTTGTTGCCCCACCGCACGTTTGCGCTGGGCGCGCCGCGACGCACCTGCGCCTCGTCCATCACGTCGTCGTGGTAGAGCGTGGCCAGATGCACCAGCTCGATCACCGCACCCGCGATCGTCACCTCATCGGCGTCCGGCCGCGGTCCGAGCTGGGCGGATAGCACCGTGAACAGCGGCCGGAACCGTTTGCCACCGGCCTCGAACAGGTGCAGAACGGCCTCCGTCATCAGGTCGTCAGACCCGCGCAGCTCGGTTTCCATCAGTTGCTCGATGCGGGCCACCCCGTCGCGCACATTGGTGGCGAACGCGGCGTCGCCGAAGTCCACGCCCGCCACCACCGTCGCCGGAGTCCTCACCCGACCAACATACTGGTGAGCATGGACAGCACCGCCGACGTGGTGGTCGTGGGCGCCGGACCGGCCGGGTCGGCGGCAGCCGCCTGGGCCGCCCGGGCGGGCCACGACGTGCTCGTCATTGACGCGGCGAACTTCCCCCGCGACAAGGCCTGCGGCGACGGGCTGACGCCGCGCGCTGTCGCCGAACTGGAACGGCTGGGGCTGGGCGAATGGCTGGATGCCCGGATCCGGCATCGGGGCTTGAGGATGAGCGGATTCGGCGGCGAAGTGGAAGTCGCATGGCCCGGCCCGTCGTTCCCCTCGACCGGCAGTGCGGTAGCTCGCGTCGAGCTGGACGATCGGATTCGCAAAGTCGCCGAGGATTCCGGTGCGCGCATGCGACTCGGCGTGAAAGCCGTCGGCGTCCATCATGATTCGTCGGCGAAGGTGGTTTCGGTGGCGCTGGCCGACGGGACGCAGGTCGGTTGCCGCGAGCTGATCGTCGCCGACGGCGCCCGCTCGCCCCTAGGCCGCGACTTGGGCCGGCGATGGCACCAGGAGACGGTGTACGGCATCGCTGCCCGCGGATACCTGACCACGCCGCGGAGCGAAGAGCCGTGGCTGACCTCGCACCTGGAGCTGCGCTCCCCCGACGGCGCCGTGCTGCCCGGCTACGGCTGGATCTTCCCGCTGGGCAACGGCGAGGTGAATATCGGCGTGGGCGCGCTGTCGACCTCGAAGCGGCCGGCCGAGCTGGCGCTGCGGCCGCTGATGTCGTATTACACCGACCTGCGCCGCGACGAGTGGGGGTTCACCGGCCAGCCGCGCGCGGTGTCCTCGGCGCTGCTGCCGATGGGCGGCGCGGTGTCGGGGGTCGCCGGCCGGAACTGGATGTTGATCGGCGACGCCGCGGCCTGCGTCAACCCGCTCAACGGCGAAGGCATCGACTACGGGCTGGAGACCGGGCGGCTGGCCGTCGAGATGCTCGGATCGGGTGACCTGTCGAAGGTGTGGCCGCACGTGCTGCAATCCCATTACGGGCGCGGGTTTTCGGTGGCGCGCCGGCTGGCCTTGTTGCTGACGTTCCCGCGGTTCTTGCCGGCGACCGGTCCGATCGCGATCCGCTCGACGCGGCTGATGGGTATCGCGGTGCGGGTGATGGGCAACCTGGTCACCGACGACGACGCCGACTGGGTGGCCCGGGTGTGGCGCGCCGGCGGGCTGGCCTCGCGGCTGGTCGATCGGCGCAAGCCGTTCAGCTGAGCGGTTTTTCGCGCGCTTTGTACGCGGCGTGCAGCGCGACTATGCCGCCGGTCAGGTTGCGCCATCGCACCGCCGACCATCCGGCACGAGACATCTGGTGTGCCAGGGCGGCCTGGTCGGGCCAGGCCCGAATCGACTCGGCCAGGTAGACATACGCTTCCGGATTGCTCGACACCGCGCGCGCCACCCGCGGCAACGCCTGCATCAAGTACTCCTTGTAGGCCGTGGCGAAGAACCGGTTGGTGGGCGTGGAGAATTCGCACACCACCAACCGCCCGCCAGGCCGAGTGACCCGGGCCATCTCGCGCAGCGCCACGTCGCGGTCGGCGATATTGCGCAGCCCGAAACTGATGGTGACGGCGTCGAAGACGTTGTCGCCGAACGGCAATCGGGTGGCGTCGCCGGCTACCTTCGGCACCTTGCGGGCGAACCCGGCCGCGAGCATCCCGACCGAGAAGTCCGCCGCCACGCACCACGCCCCGGAGCTGGCCAGCTCGACCGTCGACACCGCGGTGCCCGCGGCCAGGTCCAGCACCTTCTCACCTGATCGGATGCCCAGCGCCAACCGGGTGGCGCGACGCCAGTACCTGTCCTGGCCCAGCGACAGCACGGTGTTGGTCAGGTCATAGCGCCGGGCGACGCCGTCGAACATCGACGCCACCTCACGGGGATCCTTGTCCAGGGTCGCGCGGCTCACCACGCTGACGCTACCTGTGCCTGGGAATGAGCGGCCGACGTGTGCGTTGCAAACGGGCGTGAGCGAAAAAGTTTGGTTTATTACAGGTACCTCGCGCGGCTTCGGGCGAGAGTGGGCGATCGCCGCGTTGCAGCGCGGAGACACGGTGGCCGCCACGGCGCGGAATACCGCGACGCTGGACGACCTGGTCGACAAGTACGGCGATTCAGTTCTGCCGATCCAGTTGGACGTCGCCGATCGGGACGCGGACTTCGCCGCGGTCAAGCAGGCCCACGATCACTTCGGGCGGCTGGACGTCGTGGTCAACAACGCCGGCTACGGCCAGTTCGGCTTCATCGAAGAGCTGTCCGAATCCGATGCCCGCGATCAGATCGAGACGAACGTGTTCGGCGCGCTGTGGGTCACCCAAGCCGCGTTGCCGTATCTGCGCGAGCAGCGCAGCGGGCACATCATCCAGGTGTCCTCGATCGGCGGCATCGTGGCATTTCCCAACGTCGGCATCTACCACGCCTCGAAGTGGGCGCTGGAGGGCTTCTCCCAGGCACTGGCCCAAGAGGTCGCTCCGTTCGACGTCCACGTGACGTTGATCGAGCCGGGCGGCTTCGACACCGACTGGGCCGGCTCGTCTTCCAGGCGCGCCGATCCGCTACCGGCTTACGCCGAGGTGCACGCGGCAACCGAGGAAGTACGCGCGCGGCGCTGGGCTGGGCCGGGTGATCCGAAAGCTTCGGCGGCGGCGCTGCTCAAGGTTGTGGACGCGCAGGAGCCGCCGCTGCGGGTGTTCTTCGGCGAGGCGCCGCTGCGGCTGGCCAAGGCCGACTACGAGGACCGTTTACGCACCTGGGAGCAGTGGCAGCCGGTTGCGGAGCTGGCGCAGGGGTAACCGCCCGATCTCATTCGCCTTGCGCGTACCGTCTGCGCGACACGCGAGCCGCACCATCGGGCGAAAGTACCGCCTCGTAATGGCCCAGCAGCTCGTCGCAGATGGCCGACCAGCTGCGGTGAAGCACGCTGCGGCGGGCGGCCAGTGCGTAGCGGGGTCGTTCTTCGATCAGGTGCGCGACAGCGGCGGGCAACTGCGCCTCGAACTCGTTGACTCCCAACAGCAATCCGGTGCGCCAAGGTGTCACCAGGTCGCGTGGTCCGCCGGCATCGGGGGCGATCACCGGCAGTCCGGACGCCAGCGCTTCCTGCACGACTTGGCAAAACGTTTCATGCTCGCCGGTGTGCACGAAGACGTCCATGCTGGCATATGCGGCGGCGAGTTCCTCGCCGTACAGCGCGCCGGTGAAAACCGCTGTGGGCATTGCCGATTGCAGCTTGCGCTGGTCGACACCGTCGCCAACGATGACGAGCTGCACAGCGTTGCCGGCGGCCAGCGAGATGAGCCGTTCGACATGCTTTTCCGGCGCTAGCCGGCCCACGAATCCGACGATCGGCTTGCCGTCCGGCGACCAGTGCTGCCTGAGCACCTCATCGCGCGCCGACGGCGCGTAGCGGATGACGTCGACCCCGCGCGACCACTGGTGGACCCGTGGAATTCGATGGGCAATAAGGGATTCCATTGTCGCGCTGGACGGCGCCAAGGTTCGGTCAGCCAGGCTGTGCAGATGGCGGAACCACGCCCAGGCCGCCTGCGTCGTGATCCCGATGCCGTAACTCGCCGCAAACCCCGGGACGTCGGTTTGGTAAACCGCGACCGTCGGAACCCCGAGGCGGCGAGCGGCCCGCAGCCCGCCGTAGCCAAGCAGCGCGGGAGACGCCAAATGCACTACGTCAGGCTCGAACCCGCGCAGCACACGCAGTATCCGCGGCAGCGGCACGCCCAGCGGCAGCGTGGTCACCCTCGGAAACATCCGCGACGGCACCCGGTGCACCCGGATACCGTCGTAGATCCGGTCGGCGGGGGCATGCCCCCGCGGGGTGTCCGGCGCGATGACGAGGGCTTCGTGACCGGTACGGCGCAAATGCTCGAGCACCCGGATCACCGAGTTGCTGACGCCGTTGACGTGCGGGAGAAAGGACTCGGCGACAATCGCTACGCGCACACCATCACGGTGTCAGCACCGCCTGTCGATATGGTTACCTACGGGGATACGGTGTGCAAACTCTGACGCAAGGGGGTTGGCTAATGCGGTCCTGCCTGGGGGTATTGGCGGCGACGACACTGTGGTTGGCGGTATTCGGCGCAGGCAGCGCGCACGCCGACGTGTTACGCACCGGCGACGACTATGGCGTGCTGGTCGGGTCTGCCGCTGCCCCAGTGCAGTTGGAGATCTTCTGCGAACCGCAATGCCCGCACTGCGCGGAGCTGGAATCGACATACGGCGACCCGATTGCCACCGGTCTGGCCAGCGGCCGGCTGGCGGTCACATATCGATGGCTGACGTTCCTGGATGACAAACATCACAATGACGTTTCCGCCCGCATCAGCAATGCGTTGTTTTCGGCGGCCGACCCGACAACTCCGGCGATGGCGTATCAAGCTCTCGTGCAAGACCTCTACCGCCACCAAAGTCCCGACGGGCCGAACAACGACGACATCGCGGCGATGGCCCGCGAAAGCGGGGTGCCCGAGGTGGTAGCCGACCGGATCGCGGCCGGCAATCACGCGGTCGATGCCGCCGCGCTCAACGATGCCAACAGAGCACGTCTCAATGAGGAGAACCCGCAAAACCCCGGCACTCCAACGATTTACAACCTGAACACCAAAAGCGTCGTCGATCTTCAGGATGCGGGTTGGCTCGACGAACTGACCAGCTGACGGTCCAGCCGGTTGTCCACCAACGCCAGACCGGTCAGCGCGGCCGCCGCGACCAGCCAGCCGACCACCGCAATGGACCCGGCCGGAATGATCGCCAGCTTGGCCGTACGATGCTGCACGCGCACCAGGTTGGGGTTGCGCTTGTCGTATTCGACGTAAATCCGCATCCCGGTTGCTAATTCGGACGGATACAGCACGCCGAGCTCCGGGCGGTACGTGACCCGGTCCGGCGTGACGAATTCGATGGTGGAGCGGCTCGGGCTCGCACTCAGCACCTCGGCCTCCGCCACGCCCATATTGCGTTGGATGGCAATGTCGTCGCGCCAGGCGCCGGCCACGAGCAACAATGACTGCAGCGTGACCAGGCCGGTCAGGATCAGGACGCCGATCCGCGCCCAGCGCACGACACGATGCCCCCGAGTGTCGGCGTCGCCGCTGCGGCCGTGAATGAGGATGTGCGCCCACGCTTTCAGCGCTGCGAGAGCGCTGGCAAGACGCGTCACAGCGCGGCCTTGATGGCAGCGTGCAGCTGTCGCAGCGAGGATCGGTCGGCCTTGACCTCAAGCACCCGCAGGCCGGCAGCCGGTTCGTCGAGCGCGGCGCCCAGTTCATCGACCTCGATCTGCCGGCTGTCGATGTGGTAGGCACGGCACAAAGCGCCGACGTCGACGTCGTGCGGAGTGCCGAACACCCGGGCGGATACGTCGGAGAACCGCGGGTCGCCCTGCTCCAGCAATTCGAAGATGCCGCCGCCGTTGTCGTTGGACACCACGATGGTCAGGTTTGCCGGGACCGGCTCGGTCGGCCCGATCAGCAGTCCGGAGCTGTCGTGAACGAAGGTCAGATCACCGATCAGCGCGATGGTGCGAGGTGGGATGTCGCCGCCTGCGCGGCTCCGGCTACCCGTCTGCTCGTGGGACCCCTCATGTGCTAAAGCTGCCCCGATCGCGGTGGACACCGTCCCGTCGATTCCGGCGACCCCGCGGTTGGAGCGCACCTTGATGCCGTACGGATTCAGGCCGACCAGCGCGGCGTCGCGCACCGGGTTGGACGCGCCCAGCACGAGTTGGTCACCGGGGCTCAGCGCGTCGGCGACGGCGGCGGCCACATGCAGGCCAGTGGTCAGCGGGTGGGCCTTGAGTTGCCCGCGCACCGCGGCGATCGCGTGCCGGTTGAGCTCAGCGCAGCGACGCAGCCAGGCCGGGTTCGGCTCGCCCGTGGTGACCGCGCGGGTGCCGGTGGCCTGCGAATTACCCGACACGTCGGGCCAGCGCGGTCCGGTGGTCAGCGCATAGACCGGCACCGACGAGTCGGCCAGCAGCGCTGACACCGGTCGATGCAGGGTGGGGCGGCCCAACATGATCACCTGCTGCGGGCGCAGCAGCGGCAGCGCTAACGGATGCAGCGGATTTGCCGCCGGCGGAGCAGTCGGCTCGGCGACAGTTGGCAGCGCGGCCAAGGTGGGTTGCTCGCCGGCGCCGTGGCCGGCGATGACGACGGTATCCGGGCTCAGGTCGATGTCCAGCGGCTGATCGAAGCTGACCAGCGGGGTGTACGTCCACGGCTTGCCGCCGGGCCGGCCCTGCGGGGTGGGGCCGGGATCGGGATCGGGCACCAATGGCTCGCGAAGCGGGATGTCGAAATGCACCGGGCCTGCGTTGGCGCTGCGGGCACCGGTAGCGGCCACCAGCACGCGGCAGGTGGCCGACCGCCAGGTCGCGTTGAGCGCATCCATCCGCTCTGGCGCGTCCTCGGCCAGCCCGAGGCTGATCGTCGCGCGGACCTGGGTGCCGAAGTAGCCCAGCTGCTCCATGGTCTGGTTGGCGCCGGTGCCGAGCAGTTCGTACGGTCGGTTGGCCGACAACACGATCAGCGGCACCCGCGCGTAGTTGGCCTCGACAACGGCAGGCCCCAGATTGGCCACTGCGGTGCCCGACGTCATCGCGACGCACACCGGGGTGCCTGCGGCTATCGCCAATCCGATCGCCAGATACCCGGCGGTGCGCTCGTCGATGCGCACATGCAGCCGGATTCGGCCGGCCCGGTCGGCGTCCTGCAGCGCAAACGCCAGCGGGGCGTTGCGCGAGCCCGGGCACAGCACCACATCGCGGACACCGCCGCGGATCAGCTCGTCGACGACGACGCGGGCCTGTGCCGTCGATGGATTCACCAGACCAGCCTAATCGTCGGCGTCAGTACCCCATGCTGGCGAAGAACTTCAACACCGTGGCGTTGACCACCTCCGGCCGCTCGAGGAACCCGAGGTGCCCGGTGTCGGCGATCTGCAGGTACTGGCCGCCGGGTATGGCGTCGGCGACTTCTTTGCCCAGGTGAGGCGGTGTCACCACGTCGTCGGCGAAGCCGACCACCAGCACCGGCGTGGTGATGCTTCGATAGGCGGGTAACCGGTTGCCCTGCGGCGAGGCTTTGCCCTGGCAGATCAGTCCCGGGGTGAGCTTGATCGGCCAGATGTTGAATATGCCGATCCACTCGGCGACAACCTCGTCGTTGCTCAGCGTCTTGGGGGAAAAGCTCTCCAGCAAACGGATTTTCGCGTCATAGGAGACCGGCAGTTGTACGCCGGCTGCAGCGAACTCGTCGTCGGCTGTGCGGAAGAACTCGCGCGCACGGTCCAGGCGGCCGCGGGTGGCCATCAACACCGCCTGGCTCACCAGATCGGGCCGGACCACCAGCAGCTCTTGCGCGATGTAGGAACCCATCGACACCGCCACGATGCGCACCGGGCCGACGCCTAGGGATTCAATCAGCGCCACGGTGTCGGCGACCATCGTCTCGGTGGTGAAACCGTCGGCGTTGGCCGTCGCGCCGACCCCGCGGTTGTCGAAGGTGATGACGCGGTAGCCGGCAGCCAGGAAGGCCGGCACCTGATGCAGATGCCAGGTGCGTCCCGCACCCCCACTGCCGGCGATGAAGAGGACGGGCTCACCCGCCCCGCGGTCGTCGTAAGCCAGGTTGATCACGACGACGAACCTACTCGACGCTCGCGCACATGATCTTCGGCACCGTCCTTGCGTTGGCAGTATCTGGCAGTTCACTGCGTCGACCTGGCAGCGGGCGCGGAACTTCAATGTCGGTGAACGGAACCGAGGAGTTCGAGGAGGAACAACCGACATGGCAGAGCTCGCACTCAAGCAGGCCACCATCGAATATGAGCAGTTCGGGCCGCAGGATTCAGCGCACCCGCCGGTACTGTTCGTCCACGGCATCTTGGTGGACGGGCGACTGTGGCGCGACGTCGCCGAAAACCTGGCGCGCCGCGGTTTCCGCTGCATCGTGCCGACTTGGCCGTTGGGCTCACACACCATCCCGGTCAACGAGGCCACCGCGCTATCGCTGCCCGGTGTCGCGGAGATCATCAAGGACGCAATCGTTGCCCTCGACCTTTCCGATGTGACGCTGGTCGGGAGCGACACCGGAGGAGGGCTGTGCCAACTGGTCGTCGACGCCTATCCGGACCGGATCGGCCGCCTGGTGCTGACGAACTGCGACGCCTTCGACAAATGCCCTCCCTACCCATTCGACGTCGCGTTCGGCTTGCTTCGCGGCCCCATCTCGATCAAGGCGCTCTTCGGGCCACTGCGGTGGCAGACGCTGCGCCACTCTTCACTTGGCTACGGCCTGCTCATCAACCAGCCGGATCCGCACCTCACCGCCGCCTGGCTGCAACCGTGCCTCAAAGACTCACGCATCTGCCGTGATCTCGCTGCCCTGCTGCGTCAGGTGGCCAAAGCCGATCTCACCGAGGTGGCCACCCGCCTGCCCCGATTCACCAAGCCGGTGACGCTGGTCTGGGGCCAGCTGGATCGCTGTTTCACCCCGAGCCTGGGCCGCCGCCTGGCCGGATTGTTCAGCAACGGGAAACTCATCGAGGTGCCGGATGCAAAAACCTTTGTTGCCCTTGATAACCCGGACGCCGTCATCGACGCAATAGCAGGATGCGCACCGTGAGCCGGTTCGGGTTAGGCAGCTAGCCCCAGAAGGCGCAGTCGTGGCCCGGTGATGCGATTCGACCCAGGATCCGGTTGATTGCCGTTGCGGGCTCGTCGGTCAGGTCGAAGCCGGTGAACTGCAGGTCGACCACGATGTTGGACTTCGCCGCCAGGGCCCGGATGTCGGTGTAGTGCTTGTCGTCGGCAATCACGTTGGAGATCATCGTCACGCAACCGGCATCGATCGTGTGGCCGATCCGGTAGGGGTCCTGCCAGTCATCCGGCCGCGGATAGGCGTACCTGAACTGACGGCCGGCGCATTGCCGCCATTGAGCGACCTGCTTGTTGACAAAACTTGTTGCCTGCGCGTCATTTTCGAATGCAGCGACGCCCTGATCAACCCAGTGCGGCCAGCCTCCGCCGCTCACGTCCGATTGCCTGACTTCGTAGAACTCGCGGTACCCGCTGTTGTCGTAGGACCCCGCCATGCTACTGAACACCGCACCCACACAGCTGGAAGGCTCGAAGGTCCCGCGCACCTCGGGCCGGGTCCAGCCGCCCTCGGTAGCCATGCCGGAGAACTTCAGCAGCTGCTTCATCTCGTCGAGGCTGAGCAGCAATGTCGGCAGGCCGCGTGCCGTCACTGTGCCGGGCGTCCTCCCGCCGGGGCCGACGAGCGCGGTCCCGCCGACCGTCGACGTACAGCCGGCCACGGCCAGGCATACCGCCCAGGCCGAGACCGCGATGATGCCCAGCCGCCGCATCTCCCAAGGATACGGCTGGACGCGCGCTCCAAAATTCGGCAATTCGTTGGCTTGCCGCGCAGGCGTTGCCCGGTCAGCGGCGAGCGACTTTTGCCCGTGCGGCTTCCAGCGCGTGGTTCCACAACAGCAGCGTCCCGGCCTTGAGTTGGGTCGGTTTGGCGATGTCCCTGGCCATCAGCGCGGTGGCGGCGGCCTTGGTCTTCGCGGAAGCCTTGGACATGTGGCCGCAGTCGAACGGCGGCTGCGGGTCGTATTCCATCGACAACTGGATGACCTTCGCGCGGTCTTCGCCGCCGATCTGGCCGGCCAGCCACAGCGCCAGGTCGATACCCGCCGACACTCCTGCACTGGTGACGATCTCGCCCTCGTGCACAACGCGTTCATCGCTAACAGCAATGGCGCCCAAAGTTTTCAGCACAGGAAGGGCCATCCAGTGTGAGGTGGCACGTTTGCCGTCGAGCAGACCAGCCGCGGCCAGGATGATCGAACCCGAGCACACCGACGCAGTCCAGGCCGCGCTGCGATGCGCCTGACGTACCCAGTCCAGCAGCGCCTCATCGCGGGCGTGTTCGACAGTGGTCATCCCGCCCGGCACCAAAACGACGTCCGGCGAAGGGGTTTCGGCAAACGAATGAGTGGCCCCGATGACGAGCACTCCGGAGTCGGCCGTGACCGGGCCCGGCTCGTGCCATACGAACCGGACCTCGGCGTCGGGCAGCCAGCGCAACACTTCGTACGGGCCGATGAAGTCCAGTGCCGTGAAACCCGGGTACGTCACGATCGCGATCTGAGTCATGCAATGCTCCTTGGGTTCAGGCGAATGTTTTGCGGTACTGGTCGGGTGACACGCCGATTCGTCGAATAAAGTTGCGGCGCATGGTTTCCGCGGTGCCGAAGCCGCAGCGCGCCGCGATCGCCACCACGGTGTCGTCGGTCTGCTCGAGTTGGCGGCGGGCCGCCTCGGTGCGGACCCGCTCCACGTAGGCGCCGGGCGCCTCGCCGACCTCGTCGGTGAACACTCGGGTGAAATGCCGCGGGCTCATCGCGGCCCGGCGGGCCAACTCGTCAATGCTGTGCGCGCCACCAGGTTCGGACTCGACGGCATCCTGGACGGCGCGGATCGGTTCGCGTTTAGCTCGGGCCACCCACACCGGCGCGGCGAACTGCGTCTGCCCGCCGGGCCTGCGTAGGTAGAGCACCAGCCAGCGGGCCACCGTCTGCGCCACCTCGGTGCCGTGGTCGTCTTCGACCAGCGCCAGAGCCAGATCGATGCCCGCGCTGACGCCGGCGGCGGTCCACACCGTCGCCGAGCTGCGCACGAAGATCGGGTCCGGGTCGACGTCGATCTCCGGGAATTCCCGCGCTAACTGGTCGGTGTACGCCCAATGGGTGGTCGCCCGACAACCGTCGAGCAGGCCGGCCTGGGCGGCCAGGAAAGCTCCGGTGCACACGGTGACGACGCGGCGGGCCTGTGGCGCCGCTGCGACGACCCAGTCGATGACGCGCGGGTCTTGCCGGGCCGCATGCACTCCGCGACCGCCCGGCAGGATCAGGGTGTCGACGGGCTCACTCGGGTCGGGCAGTTCGACGGCGGCGAAGGTCAGGCCGGTTTCGGTGGTCACCGGCCGCCCGTCGACCGACGCCACCACCGGCTGGTAGCCCTCTTTGCCTTGACCGGACACGGCCAGCGACGCCGAGGTGAAAACCTCAAACGGGCCGACCAGGTCCAAACCCTGGACCCCGGGAAATCCGACGATCAGCACTTTTCGTGTCACACGCCAAGTGTTGGCGACAAGGTGCCATGTCGTCTACGCCATGCACCCCACAAATCAGGACATGCCGGGTCAGCTCAGCAGCGGGTAGCAGGCCCTGACCCGCTGAATCCACCACTCTCGCCGCGGCGGCGGCGCGGCCAGCGCCTGCAGCCGAGCCGGGTCGGGGATCGCCGGCGCGACCGGCAGATAGCCGTCGGCCGGCGCGACGGTCTCGGCGACGTCCTCGACGAAGAGCCGGCCAGTGCCCAGCCCGCAGGCATGGTGTAGTTCCGGCAGTGCTGCGGCGGCGGCCAGCCCGACGGCGATACCTACCGCCGAGTCCAGTGCACTGGAGACCACGACCGGGACGTCGATTTGCGCGGCGATGCCGAGCAGCGCCGAAATACCGCCCAGCGGAGCAACTTTCAGGATGGCGATGTCAGCGGCGCCGGCGCGGACCACGGCCAGCGGGTCGTCGGCTTTGCGGATGCTCTCGTCGGCGGCGACGGGAACGTCGACGCGGCGGCGCAGCTGGGCGAGTTCGTCGACGGTGCCGCAGGGCTGCTCGAGATACTCCAACGGGCCGGTCGCCGTCAGCGCGGCTGCGGCCTCGACCGCCTGCGCCACCGTCCAGGCGCCGTTGGCGTCGACCCGCACAGTGGGGACCAGGGCGCGGACCGCGTCAACCCGGGCGACGTCGTCCTCGAGGGTCTGGCCGGGTTCGGCGACCTTCACCTTCGCGGTACGCGCGCCCGGGAAGCGGGCCAGGATTTCTGGCACCTGCGCGGCGGGGACGGCCGGGACGGTGGCGTTGACCGCGATGCGGTCTCGTCGCGGCGGGGGTGCCGGCCGGTAGGCCGACTCGATCGCGGCGGCCAGCCAGTGCGCGGCCTCGGCGTCGCCGTATTCCACGAAGGCGCCGAATTCGCCCCAGCCGGCCGGACCGTCGATCAGCGCCAGTTCACGGGTGGTGATGCCGCGGAAACGCACCCGCATCGGCAGCGCCACCACATACAGGCGGTCCAGGACGTCTTGCAGACGGGGCAGGCGAGCGGGAGTCACCGCGCGTAGACCTGGGCGTCGTCGACGGTCACCACGGTCCCGGTGATGACGACATCTGCGGCGGCCATGGACAGAGATCCTAATGATGCTCGGGGTGGCGACAGGGTGCGACAGAGCTGAATTGCAACACGTTCTAGTCTTGCCACATGAGTGACGAGCTGCTGCGCAACCCGACCCATAACGGCCATCTCCTGGTCGGCGCACTCAAGCGCCACAAGAACAAGCCGGTGCTGTACCTCGGCGACACGACGCTGACCGGCGGCCAGATGACCGAGCGGATCAGCCAGTACATCCAGGCATTCGAGGCGCTGGGCGCCGGCACCGGCGTCGCAGTCGGCCTGCTGTCGCTCAACCGCCCCGAAGTGCTGCTGATCATGGGTGCCGGCCAGACCAGGGGCTATCGGCGCACCGCGCTGCACCCGCTCGGCTCGCTGGACGACCACGCCTACGTGCTGTCCGACGCCGGCATCAGCTCGCTGATCATCGACCCCAACCCGATGTTCGTCGAGCGCGCGCTGGGCTTGCTGGAGCGGGTGGACTCGCTCAAGCAGATCCTGACCATCGGCCCGGTTCCCGAAGCGCTGCAGAAGGTCGACGCGCACGTTGTCGACCTGTCGGCCGAGGCGGCCAAGTACCAGCCGCAGCCGCTGGTCGCCGCCGATCTGCCGCCCGATCAGGTCATCGGCCTGACCTACACCGGCGGAACCACCGGCAAACCCAAGGGCGTGATGGGCACCGCGCAGTCGATCTCGTCGATGACGTCGATCCAGCTCTCCGAGTGGGAGTGGCCGGAGGATCCGCGGTTCCTGATGATCACTCCGCTGTCCCATGCCGGCGCAGCGTATTTCCTGCCGACCCTGATCAAGGGCGGCGAGATGTATGTGCTGCCCAAGTTCGACCCCGCCGAGGTTCTGAAAACCATTGAGGAGAAGCGGATTACGGCAACCTTCTTGGTGCCCTCGATGCTCTACGCGCTGATGGACCACCCGGATTCGCACACCCGCGACCTGTCGTCGCTGGAGACCGTGTACTACGGCGCCTCGGCGATCAACCCGGTGCGACTGGCCGAGGCGATCCGGCGGTTCGGCAAGATCTTCGCCCAGAACTACGGCCAATCCGAGGCACCGATGGCCATCACCTACTTGGCCAAGGGTGACCACGACGAGAAGCGGCTGACCTCATGCGGGCGGCCGACTCTGTTCGCGCGGGTGGCGCTGCTGGGCGAGGACGGCAAGCCGGTGCAGCAGGGCGAGCCGGGCGAAATCTGTGTCAGCGGACCACTTTTGGCCGGCGGCTACTGGAATCTGCCCGAGGCCACCGCCGATACCTTCAAAGACGGCTGGCTGCACACCGGCGACATGGCCCGCGAGGACGAGGATGGGTTCTACTACATCGTCGACCGGGTCAAGGACATGATCGTTACCGGCGGCTTCAACGTGTTCCCCCGCGAGGTCGAAGACGTTGTGGCCGAACATCCTTCGATCGCCCAGGTGTGTGTGGTCGGGGCGCCCGACGAGAAGTGGGGCGAGGCCGTCACCGCGGTGGTGGTGTTGCGCGCCGACGCGCCGACCGACGACGACGCCGTCGCCACGATGACCGCCGAAATCCAGGCCGCGGTCAAGGATCGCAAGGGCTCGGTGCAGTCACCCAAGCGGGTGGTGATCGTCGACTCGCTGCCGTTGACCGGGCTGGGCAAGCCGGACAAAAAGGCTGTGCGCGCGCGGTTCTGGGAAGGCGCCGGCCGAGCCGTCGGCTGACCCGATCGGGTCAGGACGACCAGGACCCGATCCCACCGACTTTGTCGATGTGGATGTGCGTCACAAACCCGGGCGGCGCGCCCTCCGGCGGGAAGGTGTTCGGGTCGGACAGCGTCTGGGCCAGCGTCTTGAGCAGCTCCGGAGCGCCGCCCTCCTCAATCCGCGCGGTCCCGTCGATCGCGATATACGGCCGCATGGCTTTGCCGGGATCCTGCGTCGACACGATCGTCACACCGACGCGCGGATCGCGGCGGATGTTGCGGACCTTCTTGTGCTCGCCCAGATGGGCGCTCACCAGTTCGTCGCCGTCGGGCGTGGACCGCAGCCCCACCCAGACCACCGTCACTTGAGGACTGCCGTCGGGATTCAGGGTGACCAGGGTGGCGTCGGCGCCGTTTCCGATGAGTTCGCGGGCTGCTTCGTTGAGTCTCATGTCTCCATCTAACCGCGCGGGTGGCGATTGATTCCCTCAGCCATGGGAAGCGGCGACGCCGGCCACCAAGAGATCGAGCAGCCGGCCGGTCTGCTCCGGTGAACCGCTGGCCAAGAAGATGCCGATCAGGCCGGACACCACATCGTCGGCCTGCACGTCGGAGCGAAGGTTGCCGTCGTCGGCGCCGGCCCGCAACAGCATGTCGACCGCACCGGCAATGCTGTCGCGAGTCTGGCTGGGCTGCATGGCGCCTGAGTCGAACATCGCGTGTAGCGACTCGGCCATCCCGCGCTTGGCGGCCACGAAGCTCGCGTAGCGGTCCATCCAGCGGCGTAGGGCAACCTTGGGTGGATGCCGCTTGAGCAGCTGTTCGGCTGCAGCGGCCACTTCGGCGAGCTCGGTCCGGTAAATCGCCTCGACGAGCGCCTCCCGATTGGGGAAATGGCGATATAGCGTGCCGATCCCGACGCCGGCGTCGCGGGCGATCGACTCTAGCGACACCGGCCGCCCGTCCGCGGCGGCGAATGCCGCGGTCGCCACCTCGAGCAGCCGTTCGCGATTCCGCCGCGCGTCGGCCCGAGCAACCCCAACCAAAGCGGAGGCCCCTCCGTTTCTGCTATCCTGACTAAGCGGAGGATCCTCCGCATATGTCAGTGTGACACGATTTCTATCGACGGGAGCACCATGACGGACCAACCCCACCCCGGCGGTCTCGGCCGGATCGGCACGAACACGGTCGCCCGTATCGGCTACGGCGCGATGCAACTCGACGAGGCGGTATCCCCCGAGGACGCCGCGGCAGTCCTGCGCCGCGCAGTGGAACTCGGGGTCAACCACATCGACACCGCGTCCTTCTACGCCGGCGGTGAAGTCAACCGCCGGATCCGCCAGGCGCTGGCGCCCTACCGCGACGATCTCGTCATCGTCAGCAAGGTCGGCGCGTCCCACGACGCCGGCGGCCCGATACCCCTGAAGGCCGCGCAAAAGCCCGCGGAGCTGCGCGCCGCGGTGGAAGACGATCTGCGCGAACTCGGTCTGGATAGCGTTCCGGTGGTGAACCTGCGCCGCCTCGACCTCGGGCCCGGCCTGGCCGCCGAAGGTGACCAGATCGTCGACCTCGACGACCAACTCGCCGAGATGATCGCGCTGCGCGACGAGGGCAAGATCGGCGCGATCGGGATCAGCAACGTGCCGCTGGACGTCCTGCAGCGCGCGTTGCCTGCGGGCATCGTCTGCGTGCAGAACGCCTACAGCCTGCTGGACCGCGCTCACGAGGCGATGCTTGAGCTCTGTAAGGCTCAGGGCGGCGAAGGAATAGCCTGGGTGCCGTTCTTCCCGCTCGGGTCGTCGTTCCCGGGCTTCCCCAAGGTCGCCGAGAACGACGCGGTGCGCAAGGTCGCCGACGACCGTGAAGCCACACCGGCCCAGGTCGGGCTGGCCTGGCTGCTGGCTCACGCGCCGAACACGTTGCTGATCGCCGGCACCAGGTCGATCAACCATCTCGAGGAGAACATCGGCGTCGGAGACATCGTCCTCAGTGCAGACGAGATCGCCCGCCTTGACTCCGTCAGCACACCGAACGTCGATCCACCCCGCCATGGTGTCGAGGCGTTCACCGAACAGCGGTGACGCTGCGGTCTTATCAGGTGATCGCGGCGCCGACTAGGTGACCTATCGCGTACGTGATCGCCAGTGCCAAGCCGCCGCCGACGAAATTTCGAAGTACTGCACGGTTTTTCGGCGCCCCGCCCAGGCCCGCCGACACCGCCCCGGTGACCACCAGCGCCAGCAGCACTGCCGCGACGGTGACCGGGATCCGCAGTGCAATCGGTGCGGCCAGGATTGCGATCAGCGGTAGCAGCGCGCCAACACTGAACGACAAGGCCGACGACAGCGCGGCCTGCCACGGGCTGGTCAGCTCGGAGGGATCGAACCCGAGCTCCACTTCGGCGTGCGCGGCGACCGGGTCGTAGTCGGTGAGTTCCTCCGCGACGGTACGAGCAGTCGCCGCCGACAAACCTTTGGCTTCATACAGTGCGGCGAGTTCGTCCAACTCGGCGCTGGGGTCCGCGCGAAGCTCGCGGCATTCCTGGCGCAGCAGCGCCTCTTCGGTGTCGCGCTGCGCGCTGACCGACACATATTCGCCTAACGCCATCGACACCGCGCCGGCCGCCAACCCGGCGATTCCCGCAGTCATGATCGGGCCCCGTGCCATGGTCGCCGCGGCGACACCGACGACGATGCCTGCCGTTGACACAATCCCATCGTTGGCGCCCAGCACCCCCGCCCGAAGCCAATTCAGTCTCGCGGAAACCGAACCCAGGTGAGGCTCATGCGGATGGGACTCGGCGGACACGTGGCAAACACTAGACAACCCAAATCTCGGTCGCCAGGAAACATAGCCTTGCCAAAACGCTGCCCGACGTGACGAGTACCGTCGCCGTATGGGCAGCAGCAAACCGGTCCGGCCGCCGTGGTGGCTCAAACCGGCGAACAAGGTTTTCATCCAGATGTCGCGGCTGGGCATGAGTTTCGGCGGCGAGAGCCCGGTCGTGTTGACGGTCCCCGGACGCAAATCCGGACGCGAGCGGTCGACCCCGGTCACGCCGATGACCGTCGACGGGCGGGAGTACGTCATTGCCGGATTTCCCGGCGCGGACCGGGTGGCCAACGCCCGAGCCGCCGGCCACGCCACGGTGGCCCGCGGCCGAACAGTCCGACTCGTGACGATGGTCGAGTTGTCCGCCGACGACGCGCGCCCGTTGCTGCGGGTGTTCCCCACAGAGGTGCCCACCGGTGTCGGATTCATGAAGCGGGCCGGCCTGGTCACCGAGGGCAGGCCCGAGGAATTCGAGGCGCTGGCCGGCCGCTGCGCGGTGTTCCGACTGGACGGAATTCAATAGCCTTGAGTGACAATCCTTTTCACGGCGAAAATTGGAAGCCGGTCGACGGGTTCGGCGAGCTGACCGACATCACCTATCACCGCCACGTCACCGATGCCACCGTGCGGGTGGCGTTCAACCGGCCCGAGATTCGCAACGCGTTTCGCCCGCACACGGTTGACGAGCTCTACCGGGTGCTGGATCACGCCCGCATGTCGCCGGACGTCGGGGTGGTGCTGTTGACCGGAAACGGGCCGTCGCCGAAGGACGGCGGTTGGGCGTTCTGCTCCGGCGGGGATCAGCGTATCCGCGGCCGCAGCGGCTACCAGTACGCCTCCGGCGAGACCGCGGACACCGTCGACGCCGCACGTGCCGGCCGGCTGCACATCCTGGAGGTGCAGCGGCTGATCCGGTTCATGCCCAAGGTGGTGATCTGCCTGGTCAACGGCTGGGCGGCGGGCGGCGGGCACAGCCTGCACGTGGTCTGCGACCTCACCCTGGCCAGCCGCGAACACGCCCGCTTCAAGCAAACCGACGCCGACGTCGGCAGCTTCGACGGCGGCTACGGCAGCGCATACCTGGCTCGGCAGGTGGGCCAGAAGTTCGCCCGCGAGATCTTCTTCCTCGGCCGCGACTACACCGCCGAGCAGATGCACGCGATGGGCGCGGTCAACGCCGTCGTCGACCATGCCGAGCTGGAGGCGGCCGGCGTTCAGTGGGCAGCCGAGATCAACGCGAAATCGCCTCAGGCGCAACGGATGCTGAAGTACGCGTTCAACCTGCTCGACGACGGGCTGGTCGGCCAGCAACTGTTCGCCGGTGAGGCCACCCGGCTGGCGTACATGACAGACGAAGCCGTCGAGGGTCGCGACGCGTTCCTGGAGAAACGGCCGCCCGATTGGAACCGGTTCCCGCGCTACTTCTAGCAACCCAGCTCCCCCTAGACTCCCGACCTGTGAGTAAAAGTCCGTTTCGACGATTGGCCCGGCGGATCACGCTGGCCAGCATGCGCCCGCCACTGCCACTAGGGCTGTACCGGCCGGCCGACAAACCGGTCGACCTCGACGGCAAGCGCATCCTGCTCACCGGGGCCTCGTCCGGGATCGGCGAAAGCGCCGCCGAACAGTTCGCCCGCCATGGCGCCACCGTGGTCGCCGTCGCCCGCCGCAAGGATCTGCTGGACGCGGTGGTGGGTCGTATCACCGAAGGCGGCGGCACCGCGATAGCGATCCCCTGCGATCTGTCCGACATGGACGCCGTCGACGCATTGGTCGCCGATGTCGAAGAGCGTCTCGGCGGGGTGGACATCCTGATCAACAACGCCGGCCGGTCCATCCGCCGGCCGCTTGCCGAGTCGCTGGAACGCTGGCACGACGTCGACCGGACCATGGTGCTCAACTACTACTCGCCGCTGCGGCTGATCCGCGGTATCGCGCCCGGGATGCTGCAGCGCGGCGACGGGCACATCATTAACGTCGCGACGTGGGGCGTGTTCAGCGAGGCGTCACCGCTGTTCTCGGTGTACAACGCGTCGAAGGCCGCGCTGTCGGCAGTCAGCCGAGTGATCGAAACCGAATGGGCGACAAAGGGCGTCCACTCGACCACGCTGTACTACCCGCTGGTGGCCACCCCGATGATCGCGCCGACCAAGGAGTATCAGGGGTTACCGGCACTGACCTCAGACGAGGCCGCCGGCTGGATGATCACCGCCGCGCGCACCCGGCCGGTCCGGATCGCGCCGCGGATGGCGGTTGTCGCGCAGGCACTGGACACCGTCGGCCCGGGGTTGGCGACCACGCTGATCAGGCGCCAGCGATTGCAACCAGGCCGCTGACACGGCGTGGCGCGTGATAGACACGAAGGCATGGAGATCCTGGCCAGCCGAATGCTGTTCCGGCCGGCGGACTACGAGCGGTCCCTGAGGTTTTACCGCGACGAGATCGGGTTGGCGATCGCCCGCGAGTACGGCGCGGGCACAGTCTTTTACGCCGGCCAATCGCTGATCGAGCTGGCCGGCCACGGCGCGCCGGAGCATCCTGCCGGACCGTTTCCGGGCGCGCTGTGGCTCCAGGTGCGCGATCTGGCGGCGACACAGACCGAACTGCAGAGCAGAGGCGTGGCGATCGCCCGCGAGGCCCGCCGCGAACCATGGGGTCTGCACGAAATGCATGTGACCGATCCCGACGGCGTAACCCTGATCTTTGTCCAGATCCCCGGCGATCACCCGCTGCGCCGCGACACCCGCGGTGAACGCCGCACCGCCGAAGGTTAACCTCAGACAAACATCTGACGACGAGTGCAAAATACCTTGAATTCGGGTCACCGTTCTTTCGACAACACCACCCGCCTACCCCCAGAATTAGGCCCGTGAACCTTCAGTTGTTCCTCTTGATCATCGTCGTGATCACCGCCCTCGCATTCGATTACACGAACGGGTTTCACGACACCGCAAATGCCATGGCCACCTCTATCGCCAGTGGCGCGCTCTCGCCGAAGGCCGCGGTATCGCTCTCGGCCGTGCTCAACCTCGCCGGAGCGTTCCTGTCCACGGCTGTCGCCGGAACAATCGCCAAGGATTTGGTGAACGGTCACCTGGTGACCTTGCAACTGGTCTTCGCCGGTCTGGTCGGCGGGATCGTCTGGAACCTGATGACCTGGCTGCTGGGTATCCCGTCGAGCTCCTCGCATGCCCTGGTCGGCGGCATCGTCGGTGCGATGATCGCCGCGGTCGGCGGTCACGGGGTGATCTGGACCGGCGTGGTGTCCCGCGTACTGATCCCGGCGCTGGTGTCGGTGGTGTTGGCCGGGTTGGTCGGTGCGGTCGGCACCTGGATGGTCTACCGGCTCAACCGCGGCGTCCCGGAGAAGCGCAGCGAGGCCGCTTTCCGCCGCGGCCAGATCTTCTCGGCGTCGCTGGTCTCGCTGGCACACGGCACCAACGACGCGCAGAAGACGATGGGCGTGATCTTCCTGGCGCTGATCTCTTACGGCGCGGTCAGCCGGACAGCCGCCCTGCCGCCGATGTGGGTCATCGTGGCCTGCGCTTGCGCGATGGCAGTGGGTACCTACACCGGCGGCTGGCGGATCATCCGCACCATGGGCAAGGGACTCGTCGAGATCAGCTCGCCGCAAGGCATGGCCGCCGAATCGTCTTCGGCGGTCATCATTCTGCTGTCCGCTCACTTCGGGTACGCGCTGTCCACCACTCAGGTGGTAACCGGATCCGTGCTCGGCAGCGGGGTTGGCAAACCCGGAGCAGAGGTGCGCTGGGGGGTTGCCGGCCGGATGGCCATCGCCTGGCTGATCACGCTGCCCGCCGCCGGTGCCGTGGGTGCCATCACCTACTGGGTGGTCCACTCGATCGGTGGCTACTTCGGCTCGATCGTCGGCTTCACTCTGCTGGTGGCGACGGCCACTGCCATCTACCTGCGGTCGCGCAAGACGAAGGTAGACCACAACAACGTCAACGCCGAGTGGAAGGGCGACCTGACCGCCGGGCTCGACGAGGACGGCCAGCCGACGGCCAAAATCGGCGCGGGAGTCCCCGGCGGGAACGAAGAGGTTACCGACGCCGCTCCCGGCACCGCCGCGGCAAAGAAAGCAGGCATGCCATGAGCACTTGGTTCAACTACGAGGCTTCGTTGAAGATCCTCGTCTTCGGTTTGGTCCTCGGTAGCGGTCTGCCTGCGCTGTTCGCACTCGGCGTGCGGGCGGGCGCAGCGGGCGCCGGTGTCGAGGGCTCCGATGGCACTGCCGTGGGGCAAAAGAATCCGGCGCTGACGGCGCTCAGCTACGCGTTGTACGCGTTGGCGCTGGTCGCGGTCGTGATCGGCGTGTTGTACGTCGCCCGGGATTTCATCGGGGCGCACACCGGCATGTACATCCTCGGAGCCAAGCCCGCGTAGCATCGGGCTTTAATCTCTAATGAGGGTTACCGACGACACGGCGGGGGAAGTTGACACACTGTGAACCGATTCCTGAACTCAGTAGTCGCCTGGCTGCGCGAGGGGTATCCAGAAGGTATTCCGCCGACTGACTACTTCCCGGTGCTCGCCCTGCTGTCCCGTCGGCTGAGCAACGACGACGTCAAGGTGGTGGCCCACGAACTGATGCAGCAGGGCGATTTCGATGACGTCGACATCGCCGTGCTGATCACCCAGATCACCGACGAACTGCCATCTCCGGCCGACGTCGAGCGGGTGCGGGAACGCCTGGCCGCCAAAGGTTGGCCGTTGGACGATGCCCGCGACGGCGAGGGCGCCGGATAGCCGTCCTGCGGGCATTCGCCGTCGCGCAGGGCTCCTCGGCGCGCCCACTGCTCGCTGCCCTGGACTCAATCCTGCACGGCAGGGCCTCCGCGCTGCTGCCGGTGCCGGCCGGTGGCGATCGCCGGTCCACGCTGTCGGCGCTGCGGGTGGGCGAAGCCATCGACGACGACATCGCCCTGGTGGTGACGACGTCGGGAACCACCGGTGCGCCCAAGGGCGCGTTGCTCACCGCCGCCGCGCTGACCGCCAGCGCCACTGCCACCCATGACCGTCTGGGCGGGCCGGGGCGGTGGCTGCTGGCTTTGCCGCCCTATCACATCGCCGGTGTCCAGGTGCTGGTGCGTAGCCTGCTGGCCGGTACCGTCCCGGTCGAGCTGGATGTCTCGACAGGCTTCGATGTCAACCAATTGCCCGCTGCCGCAGCAGAACTCGGCTCGGGCCGCCGCTACACGGCGTTGGTAGCCGGGCAGTTGGCCAAGGCACTGACCGATCCGGCGGCCACCGCTGCGCTAGCCGGGCTGGACGCCGTGTTGATCGGCGGCGGCCCGGCCCCGCGACCGGTCCTCGACGCCGCCGCGAGCGCCGGGATCAGCGTGGTCCGCACCTACGGGATGAGCGAGACCGCCGGCGGCTGCGTCTACGACGGTGTCCCGCTCGACGGGGTCAAGGTGCGGGTGGACGTCGACGGCCGGATCGTGATCGGCGGCCCGACGCTGGCGAAGGGCTATCGCAACCCACCCGATCCCGACCCGTTCGCCGAACCGGGCTGGTTTCGCACCGACGACGTTGGCGCAGTCGATGATTCGGGTGTACTCAGCGTGCTGGGCCGAGTCGACGACGCGATCAGCACAGGCGGGTTGACGGTGTTACCGCAGCCGGTGGAGGCCGCGTTGCGGACTCACCCCGCGGTAGCCGACTGCGCGGTGTTCGGGCTCGCCGACGAGCGGCTGGGGCAGCGAGTGGTCGCCGCCGTGGTGGTGGCCGATGGTTGCGCCCCACCCTCGCTTGACACGTTGCGGGCACACGCCATGCGCACCCTGGACCGCACCGCCGCGCCTCGCGAGCTGCATATCGTCGACGCGCTGCCGATGCGCGGCATCGGCAAGGTGGACCGGCAGGCGCTGGCCCGCTCAGCTGGAAAAAGGATGTCCTAGCGACACTTTCGCATCGTCGGATCGCTGCCCGATAGTCGTGGTGGAGTCGACGTCAGTGTCAATGCGAGCGGGTGTTCAGCCCGGATGACATAATGCCCTGGTGAACCGGCCCGCAGTCATCGAGAGTTCGATCGCGATCGGGCTTTCCTTCAGTAACGTACGTGAGCATGCATCGCCACATCATTGTCAGCGGTGAGGATGCGCTGGCCACGACGATCGCCGACGAGCTGAAAAACGCCGGCGCGACCGTCGTCAGGCTGGTCAACACCGAGGCGTCCGAGGCCGGGGTCGCTCGCGAGCTCACCCTCGCTGAGGTTTCTCATGCGTTCGCCGTCGTCTGCGCCGGAGACGACGACGCGACAAACCTCGAAATCGCGCTGCTGGCAAGGAAAGCCAACCCGCACGTGCGCGTGGTGGCGCGGGTGGCCAACGACGTGCTGCGGGCAGCGGTGGCCGACGACAACGGGCCCGGTGCGATCCTCGACGTCGCCGATCTCGCGGCGCCCTTGGTTGTCGAAGCCTGCCTGGCACGCAAGACGCATCGGTTCGAGGCCGCCGGCATCGAGTTCGTCGTCTCGGGCACCGGGGCGTACCGGGATGCGACGCTGCGTGAACTCTATGGCGACTTGGCCCCGGTGGCGGTGATTCACGGCGAAGCCTCCCCTACCCCCGGCGAGATGGACATATGCCCGGGCCGGGATCAGCGGGTGCACGCCGGTGACTGGACGATGATGATCGGCACCGCCGACGAGGTGGCCGCCCAGGGCATCAGGATCCCCCCCTCGACGCGGACGCGTTCGCGCCGGCCGTGGCCGCGGCGAGCAGTCGACGCCGTTCGGGCCCTACTCAACGACTTCAACCCCACGTTTTATCCGGTAGTGGCCGCCACGTTGGTCGTGTTGGCCACCTCCACGATCGTGTTGCGGTTCAACTACAAGGCCCCGCCCCGGATGGGCTGGATCGACGCGTTCTACTTCACCATCGAGACGATGACCACGACCGGCTACGGCGACTTCAGCTTCGTGCACCAGCCGACCTGGCTGCGGGTGTTCGCCGCCGGGTTGATGTTCACCGGGGTGACCACTACCGCCTTGCTGGTCGCCTTCGTCGCCGACGTGCTGCTCTCGCGCCGCTTCGTCACGGCGGCAGCACGCCCACGGATGCGCCACCTGCGCAACCACATCGTCGTCGTCGGGTTGAGCGCGCTCGGCATCCGCGTGGTCAAAGACCTGACCGCAGCCGGATACGACGTCGCGGTGATCGAGCGCGACGAGGAGAACCGATTCGTGTCAGCGGTGCGAGACCTCGACGTGCCGGTGATCTTCGGCGACGCCACATTGCGCCAGACACTGCAAACGGCGCGGGTGGATCGCGCCCGCGCAGTGGCGGTGCTGACTCGCGACGACATGATCAACATCGAAACCGGCATCGTGCTGGCCGAACTGCTGGGCACCGAGACGGAGACCGGGGTGAACTGGACCGATACTCCGCTGGTGCTGCGGGTTTACGACCGGGCGCTGGGTTTCGCGGTGGCGCAACGGTTCGGATTCGAGAACGTGCGCTCCACCGTCGAGCTGGCCGCACCGTGGTTCATCGGCGCCGCGATCGGCCTGCAGGTGCTGGGCACGTTCTCGGTGGGCCAAAGCTCCTTTGTAGTCGGTGGAATGCAGGTGGCGGCCGGCAGCGAACTCGACGGGCTGCGCATGTTCGAACTGTCCACCCAAACCCGGGTCATCGCCATCACCCGGCCCAATGCGCTGGTCAAACTGCACCCACGCCGCGACGCCCGGTTGCACGCCGACGACACCGTCTATTTGGTCGGGCCCTACCGCGAACTGATCGACACGCTGCGCAGGGGGCGACCGCCCCGGCAACCCGGCACCGACGACGAGAGCAAGCACGAAGCGAAGACCGGCTGAACTCTCACGGCTCGTCGAACGGGAGCTGGACTCCGGTGTGCGACAGGCACTCGGTGCAGGTGCGTTCGGCCGCGACCTGGCCGATCGCTTCGCGCACGAGTTTTTTGAACGGCTCGATGTTTTTCTCGAATTCGCTGACCACGTCGACGAGCTTCACCCCGGCGCCCACATCGATGCCGGCATCCAGGTCCGTCACCAAAGCGACTGCTGCATAGCAGATTTCGAGCTCACGAGCGAGCACCGCCTCCGGATAACCGGTCATGTTGATCAGGGCGAAGCCCGCGGCGGCGAACCACTGGCTTTCCGCGCGGGTGGAAAACCGCGGCCCCTCGATGACCACCATGGTGCTGCCGTCGACCACCCCGGGCAGCCCGGTGACCGCAGAACGCAACGTCGGGCAGTATGGATCGGCGAAGGACGCGTGCGCCGCGCCCGAGTCGAAGTAGGTGTCGGCGCGGCGACGGGTCCGGTCCACCAGTTGATCGGGCACCACGATCGTGCCCGGGCCGAGTTCAGGCGTCAGGCTGCCGACCGCGCACGGGGCGAAGACTTGCCGCACCCCCAACGCGCGCAGCGCCCACATGTTGGCCCGATAGGGCACCTTGTGCGCCGGATACCGGTGGTCGGCGCCGTGCCGGGGCAGGAATGCGACCTCGTGCTCCCCAACGGCACCGACGGTGACGGGAGCGCTGGGTTCGCCGAACGGGGTGTCCAGATTGACGCTGCGCGCGGCCGAGTCGAAGAACGTGTAGAAGCCGCTGCCGCCGATCACTCCGAGCATATACGCCGCTCCTCCTCATCGCTCCGCTCTGCATCGTCGCCGGCGGGAATCCGCTCATTGTCGTGCACTGCGCATGGAACGATCGAAGGGTGGCCAGTTTTGCGCAGTGGATCGCCGGCGCGCGACCGCGGACTCTCCCCAACGCCATCGCACCGGTGATCGCGGGCACCGGCGCCGCTGCCTGGCTGCATGCGGCCGTGTGGTGGAAGGCGCTGCTCGCGCTGGCCGTCGCGATGGCGCTGATCATCGGGGTCAACTTCGCCAATGATTACTCCGACGGAATCCGCGGCACCGACGACAACAGGGCAGGCCCCTTGCGGCTGGTGGGCTCGCGGCTGGCAACTCCGCGCTCGGTGCTGACGGTGGCCGTGGTCAGCATGAGCGTCGGCGCGGTGGCCGGGTTGGCGCTGGCGGTGACCAGCGCGCCGTGGCTGATCGCGGTCGGCGTGTTCTGCATCGCCGGGGCCTGGCTGTACACCGGTGGCTCGAAGCCCTACGGCTACGCAGGTTTTGGCGAACTCGCGGTATTCGTGTTCTTCGGTCTGGTCGCGGTGCTCGGTACCCAGTACACCCAGGCGTTGCGGGTGGACTGGGTGGGTCTGGTGTTGGCGTTGACGACGGGAGCGCTGTCGTCGGCGGTGTTGGTGGCCAACAACTTACGGGATATCCCCACCGACGCCCAGTCCGGCAAGCTCACGTTGGCGGTGCGCCTGGGCGACACCGGGACACGCACCCTTTACCAAGCGCTGCTGGCGTTCGCCGCGGTGTTGACCTTGACGCTGACCGCGGCCTCTCCGTGGTGTGCGGCGGGCTTGGTGGCTACGCCGTTGGCGATGCGGGCCGCGAGGCCGGTGCGAAGCGGGCGGGCCGGAGCCGAGCTGATTCCGGTGCTGCGCGACACCGGCCTGACGATGCTGGTGTGGTCGATCGCGGTGGCAGCCGCGTTGGCGCTTGCAGCCTGAGCCTAAGCAGCCTTATCCAACAGCTTGTTGACCGACGCCCGCAGCTGCGCGGTATAGACATGCTCAGTGACCAAGGTAAGGGCCGCTTTGTCGCCACTTCGCAGTATGCCCAGCAGCAGATGCTCGCAACGGATCTCGTTGTCCTTGTGCGCCAGCGCTTCTCGCAACGACAATTCCAGCACCTTTTTGGCGCCGTGGCTGAACGGGATATGCCCGCGCGGGCGGCGCCGACGACCCGAACGTGACAGGGCCTTGTCGAACGCATCGGTGCCGAAGGTGCCGGCCACACTGTCCCGAACGGCCCGCAGGTCAATACCGATGGCGCGCAGCGCGTCGGCGTCCTCATCGAACAACTGATCGGCGGTTGAGGTTTCGGCCAGTCGCCCCCGCACGACCTCGGCAGTCAGCCCGTAGCCCGTCAACACCGCGGACAGCTCCTCACCCCCGGCCTGCAGGACCCCGAGAAGCAAGTGCTGCGAACCGGTTTCGCGGTCGCACAATTCACGAGCCTCTTCGTGGGCCAGCATGACCGCGACCCGGGCATTGCGGGTGAACCGTTGAAACGGTCTCATCGGTCATCTCCTCCGGTTGTATTTCTGGTGCACCGCCTGCCGACTCACGCCCAGCGCGTTGGCGATCGCCTGCCAGCTCCAGCCCTGCTCGCGCGCATTGGCGACGTGGATCGCCTCCAACCGCTCCTGCAGCCGCTGCAGTGCGCGTACCGCGCGCAGCCCTACGGCGGGTTCGGCGCTACCCGCGGCATCCGCGGCGGTCCCCTGAAACCGATCGGGCAGATCGGACAATTCACTCACGCGCGTCAAGGTAACTTGACGCCTCGGAATCTGTCAAGGAACGTTGACAAACTCGCTGGCGCATGACGTATCGGGAGAAGCCTTCTCAGTCAGATGTGTCGGAGCCGTCCTCGGACGGTGCCTCACCACGCAGCCTGGCCCGTAGCTGCTCGCGGTCGCGGCGCCGGCGTTCGGTGGCAACTTCGAGGCCGGCGGTGGCCCGGCGCCGCAGCGGACTGAACAGCCAGATGCCCAGCGGCATCGCAATGACGAGAGCGAACAACAAAGCGACCACTAGCGGAAAGTCGTGCACGCCAAGCATTCGGCCCGCCCAATAGATCACCGCGGCGAGCACCGCCACCAACGTCAACCGGGCTGCGGTGTAGAGCAGGACGCTGAGGGCTGCGCGGCCGGCGGAGCTCTGACCGTTTGACACAGTGCGAGCTTAAGTCGCCGCGTATATTCAGACCAAGGAGGTGTTAAGTGCTGTACCTGCTCCTGGTCCTGGTTCTCGGGACACTGATCTACTTCGGCTGGCGGGCGGCCCGTTCACAGGTCAACCGCCAGAAGAGTCGCGTCGTCGGGCCCGACGACGATCCGGACTTCCTGTGGCGGCTAAGCCACGGTGATAACAACCCGCGTTAGATCGTTAGCTCGTTAGACGAAGTGCTCGTTGGATCGGCGCTGATCGCTCGGAAAACCGTCGGCGACAACGGCTGCCAGCTCGATGAGCGCTTCCCGGGTCTCCCGCTTCAACCGCTCCAGGCTGATCTCGGCGCCCTCCTCCAGATGCGGGTCGAACGGCACCAGACGCACCGCACGGCAACGCCGGGAGAAGTGATCGACCACTTTCTGCATGTCGACCTTGCCTGACCGGGGCCGCACCGCGTTGATGACCGCGATCGAATTGCGGACCAGATCCTCGTGGCCGTGCGCGTCGAGCCAGTCCAACGTCGCTGAGGCGCTGCGGGCGCCGTCGATCGATCCCGAGCTGACCACGACCAGGGCGTCGGCCTTCGCCAGTACCGACGTCATCGCCGAATGCAAAAGCCCGGTGCCGCAGTCGGTGAGCACCAGACCGTAGAACCGTTCCAGGATTTCCAGCGTCTGCGCGTAGTCGTCGGCGCTGAACGCCTCCGACATGGCCGGATCGCTTTCCGACGCCAGCACTTCCAGTCGGCTCGGCCCCTGCGAGGTGTAGCTGCGGACATCGCTGTAGCGCTCGATGCCCTCGGCGTCGCGCAGCAGGTGCCGCACCGTGGCCGGCGTCTCCAACGGCACCTTTTGGCTCAGCGTGCCGCGGTCGGGGTTGGCGTCGACGGCCACCACCCGGTCGCCGCGGATCGACGCGAAGGTAGCCCCCAGCGTGGCGGTGATGGTGGTTTTGCCGACGCCGCCCTTCAGCGAGAGCATCGCGATGCGGTAGCAGCCCCGCAGCGGCGAGTTGACCTGCACGGTCAGGTCGTTGTACCGCATCACCCGCGGGCTTTCGCCGACGTTGATCAGCTGCCCCGAGAAGCGATAAAGCCAGCGGCGCCAGCCCTCCGAAGGCGCCGGCTTGACCTGGCGCAGCAACGTGCTGGTGGATAGCTCCGGATACGGCAAGGGCTGCACGGGCGGCTGCCGGTGCCCGGTGATGGTCGGCGCCGCGGGCTGCGGTCCCCCGGGATAGCCGCCGTAGCTTTGCGAAGGCGAATCGACAACCCGTGGAAGTCCTTTGTGCGGCGTGGCTGCCCACGCCCGCGGTTCGGCGCGAGTCGCCGGGGGCGGCACGCCGCGCGTCGCCTCCTCGCCGAAGCGCCGCTCGGTGCGGAACCCGGCAAACGCCCTGGTCGGCGGCTCGTGGGCCGGCGGCGGTGGTGGCTGCGGCGGCAGCTCGGTCGTCGGATGGTCTTCGCGACCGGGCGGTACCCCCGCATTCGCACTCTGCGTCGGATGGTCAGACACGTGCACTTTCCCCTTGTCGCAACGCTCGGGTCGCTTGCTTGTTAACGAACGGTCCTGTTAACCGAACATACCGCGCCGCCGATCGGCGCCCCCCGATCTCGGCCTAGCCCACACCAGCATAGGAGTGCAGGCCAACGGTCACCAGGTTGACGAAGAACAGGTTGAACACCATCGCCACGAAACCGACCACGTTGATCCAGGCAGCCTTTCTGTCCCGCCACCCCGCCGTCGACCTGGCATGCAGGTAGGACGCGTAAACCACCCAGGCGATGAACGCCACCGTCTCCTTGGGATCCCAGCCCCAGTAGCGGCCCCAGGCCTCCTCGGCCCAGATCGCACCGAAGATCACGCCGAAACCGAAGACCGGGAACGCGAAGATCGTGGTCCGGTATGCGATCCGGTCCAGCGTCTGCGCGTCGGGCAACCGTTGCACCATCTGAGCAAACGCGCCCGGGGTATCCGGCTCGCTGAGCCGAGAGGTCCGCAGCAGGAACAGGATGCTGGCCACTCCCGCGACGAGGAACACCCCCGAGCCCAGGCTGACGACCGAAACATGGATGGGCAGCCAGTACGACTGCAGCGCGGGCATCACCGGCGCGGCGTTGGTGTAAAGCCAGCGCCCAGACACCGTCAGCAAAATCAGCACCGGCAGCAGCAGAAAGACCCACAGCGGACGGTACTGCGATCGGCGCAGCACGATCGCCCCGGCGACCAGGCCGCAAAAGCAGGTCAGGTTGATGAACTCGTACATGTTGCCCCACGGCACCCGCATGGTCGCCAGGCCGCGCAGCACGATGCAGGCCAGCAGCAGCCCGATCCCCGCGTAGACCAGCGCCTGTCCGGCCCGCCCGACGCGGTCGTCGAACGGCCGCCGCGGGGCGTCGGCAACGACGCCCGGCGTCGCGCTGTCGGCGGCCACCGATCCGGCGGCGACCAGCTCACGTTCACCGGCGACCCGGCGACTGCGCACGTAGGCGAGTTCGACGGCCAGCAGCAACAAGGCGACCACCAGGATCACCACCGCGGAAGTGAACGCCCAATCGGAATTGCGTGCCAAGCCCAGGTGGACGTGCGCGGTGTTCATCTGAGATCCCTTCCGCCTGCGCCGACAGGCTCGGCCGCCGGCGCCGCCAACCCGTCCTGCAACCGGTCGGCGAGCCGCTCGAATTCTTCGCCCCAACCGGAGTTGTCGGTCCGCGCCAGGCCGCCCAGCTCGACGTTTACCGTACCGGTCGCGGCCGGTGTGAGCCGGACCCATACCCGCCGTCGGCGCACGAGCAGCGACACCACCAACCCGGCCATCATCGTGATCGCGAACACCAGCACCCAGATCTGCCCGGGGTCGTGCGAGACCTGCAGGTTGACGAACGGCACGGCTCCGTCGAAACGCACGACGGTGCCCGCCGCCGGGCCCTGGTCGACCCTCACCTGGTCGCCGACGCGCAGGTTGACCCGTTTGACCCGGGTGAGCCGGTGCTGGTCGATGAGGCGCGGATCCAGGGTGTACAGCGACTGCGGCCGGCCGGTGTCCAGGCCGGTGTCGCCGGAGTAGATGTCGATGGCCACCGCGGGGGCGTTCAGCGCGGGAAAGCTCGACGACAGCAGGGTGCCCTCGAGCTGCTCGGTCGGTGCGAGCAGACCCTGGATGGCGATCTGGTGTTTGCGACGTTCGGCTGCGTCGGGATAGGCACCGGCGGGTGGATCGATGCGCGCCACACCCGATGACAGCAGCGTCCGGGGATTGTCGGGTCGCCACTGCACCGTCGAGGTGCGGGTCTGCCCGTCGGGAAAGGTCACGCTGAACGTCGGCGCATAGCCGTGGCCCTGCAAGTAGACCCGGTCGCCGCCGACCCGCAGCGGGTGGTTGACCTCCAGCCGGTAGGGCCGCCAGCTACCGGTCGCGAGGTCACGGCCCGACTGGTAGTCGATGTCGGCGGCGAACGACGTAGCCTGCCCCGACGGCAGATAGTGCGCCGCAAAGTCGTTGACGCGCAAGCAAATCGGATGCAGCGATGTGCCGTCGACGGTGTTGCCGGCCCGAAACGAGTCGAACACGGCGGGCGATGCCGAGCAGAAACCGGGACCGCCGTCGGCGATGACGACGACGTTGCCCTCGTAGCCGAACAGCTTGCCGGCGGCCACCGCGACCAGCAGGCCCAGCAGTGAGAAATGGAATACCAGGTTGCCGAATTCGCGCAGGTAGCCCTTCTCGGCGGAGATCTCGATGGTGTCGCCGCGGCGGATGACCTTGCGCCAACCGCGCAGCCGCCCGGCCAGCGTCGCCGCCAATTCGTCAGGCTCACCGGCGATCGTGACGGTGGCGTGCTTGGGCAGGCGGGCCAGGTTGCGGGGGGCGGGCACCGGCATTGCCCGCATGCCGCGGGCATGCTCGATCATCCGCGGGGTCAGGCAGCCCAGCAGCGACACGAACAGCAACGTGTAGATGGCGGTGAACCAGAAGCTGCCGAACACGTTGAACGCCTGCAGTCGATCCAGCCACGGCCCGATCAGCGGGTGGGCGGCCAGGTAGTCGTCGACCTTGCCGGCGTTGAGGCTGCGCTGCGGCAACAGCGCGCCGGGCATCGCACCAAGCGCCAGCAGGAACAACAGCACCAGCGCGGTGCCCATCGAAGTCAACGCCCGCCAGGTGTTACGGGTCCAAGCGAGAAGCCGGCTCAAATCGGCAACCTCACATCGGACACGAACGCATCGCGTAGCCACGACACAAAGTCGTTCCACACGCCGCTGACCAAGGCGATGCCGACCGCGATCAGCAGCACGCCGCCGAAGATCTGCAGCGCCCTGGTATGCCGCCGCAGCCAGTCGAGGCCGCCGACGGCCGCTGCCGACCCGAACGCCAACAGCACAAACGGGATTCCGAGGCCCAGGCAGTAGGCGATCACCAACACGATCCCGCGGGCCACACTCGGACCGTCGGTGGCCGAAGCGACGGTGATCACCCCCGTCAGCGTCGGCCCCAGACACGGCGTCCAGCCCAGCGCGAACACCGCACCCAGCAGCGGCGCCCCGGCCACCGTCGACAACTGCCGCGGCGCGAACCGGACCTGACGCTGCAGCGCCGGGACGTAGCCTACGAACACCAGGCCCATCACGATGGTCAGCACGCCGCCGACCCGTTGCAGCACAAGCTGATCGGTGATCAACGTGGTGGTCATGCCCAGTACGGCGACGGTGCCGAGCAGGAACACCACGGTGAACCCGGCGACGAACAACGCCGCCGACCCGGCGACGCGCCACCGCGCGGCGGGCGGCGCTTTGACCACGCCCCCGTGATCTGCCTCGTCGACACCGACCACGGCGGCCAGATACGACAGATAGCCCGGCACCAGCGGCACCACACACGGCGACGCGAACGACACCAGTCCGGCCAGCAGCGACACCGCCAGCGCCACCAAAAGCGGCCCGGCGGCGGCGGTTTCGGCGAAGCCAGTCATTGCGGTCCCGGCGGCGCTTGCTGCTCGGCGGGTTCAGCCGCCACCCGCTGCACCACCGGCTGCAGATCCTCGGCCAGCAATTCGCGCAGGAACACCGCGGCCACCCGGTGCCGGCGGTCGAGCACCAGCGTGGACGGAATGACCGAAGTGGGGTATTTGCCGCCAAACGCGATCATGGTGCGCATCGCCGGGTCGTAGATCGACGGGAACGTCACCTTGCGGTCTTTGATGAAGTCCTGGGCCGCCTGGCGGTTGTTGTCGCGGACGTCGATGCCCAGCAGCGCCACCCCGTCGGCGCGGGTGGCGCTGTACACCTGCTGCAGCTGGGTCACCTCGGCCCGGCACGGCCCACACCACTGACCCCAGACATTGATCACGACGACATGGCCAGCAAAGGGGCCGGCGGGGTCGTCGACCGACACCGTGCGGGCCGGGTCCATCAGCTCGGGGCCTGACACCGGTCCGGGCCGGCCGCGGTGATCGGGCGGGTCGTAGAGGATGTCGGTTTTGCCACCGGGAGCGACGAATTCGAAGGTGCCGCCTTGGGCGACGGCGTCGTCGCCGGTGGAGCAGCCGACCAGCAGGCCGGCCACCGCTGTCGCGACGAACGCCAGCCGCCGCATGGTCAACTGCCCGCCGGCTCGCTGTACAGCACGTCGACCAGCCGATCGCCGTCGTAAACCAGCGACGTCACCGACCCCACCGCGCACTGGCGGCGCCGCGGGTCGTGCCAGAGCCGCTTGCCGGTCAGCGACAGCCGCACCGTCCATACCGGCAGCTGGTGGCTGACGCACACCGCCTCATGGCCGGCGGCCCGCGCCCGGGCCTTGTCCACCGCGGTCGTCATCCGGGCCGCGATCTGCTTGTACGGCTCACCCCACGACGGGGTGAACGGGTTGCGCAGCTGCCACCAGAACCGCGGGTCGCGCCAGGCGCCGTCGCCCGGACCTAACCGCTTGCCCTCGAAGAAGTTTGCCGACTCGATCAGGTCAGGGTCGGTGTCCACCGGTAGGTCGTGGCGGGCGGCGATAGGCACGGCGGTTTCCTGCGCGCGCTGCAGCGGGGAGGCGATCACCGCGACGATATCGCGGTCAGCCAGCGATTCAGCCACCGCTTGCGCTTGCTGAATTCCCTTGTCGGACAGTCGGAATCCGGGCAGCCTGCCGTACAGCACACCTTCGGGGTTGTAAACCTCGCCGTGGCGCACCAAGTGGACTCGGGTCTGTTCGGCCATCAGGGTTTGCTCTCCTTGGCTGCGGCAGCCGCGGCCCGACGGGCCGCAATAGGCAGCGCATCGGCGATCCGTGCGAACGCGGCGTCGTCGAGTGCCGTAGAGACGAACCACGCCTCGAAGGCGCTGCAGGGCGGATAGACACCGCCGTCCAGCAGCGCGTGAAAGAACGGCGGAAAACGCCACGTCTCGCTCGCGCGCGCCGACGCGAAGTCGGTCACCGGCGCCTCGCCGAAGAACACGCTGAGCATGTTGCCGGCCCGCGGGATCTGATGTGACACACCGGCATCCGTCAACGCCTGGGACAGCAAGCCGGCCAGCCGGTCGGCATTGGCGTCCAGCGCCGCATACGCCGCATCGTCAGCGGCCCGCAGTGTTGCCAGCCCGGCGGCAACCGCCACCGGGTTACCGGACAGCGTGCCGGCCTGATACACCGGGCCCAGCGGCGCCAGCCGTTGCATCACCTCGGCGCGCCCGCCGAACGCCGCGGCCGGTAGCCCGCCGCTCATCACCTTGCCGAAGGTGAACAGGTCGGCGTTCACCGGATCGATTCCGTACCAACCGCTTCGGCCGACCCGGAATCCGGTCATCACCTCGTCGATGATCAGCAGCGCGCCGTGCTCGGCGGTGATCGCACGCAGTGCCGCGTTGTAGCCAAGCGCGGGCGGGACCACGCCCATGTTGCCGGGGCTGGCCTCGGTGATCACCGCCGCAATCTGGTCGCCGAACCGCTCGAACGTCTGCCTAACAGCATCAACGTTGTTGTACGGCAACACAATCGTGTCGGCAGCGGTGGCGCCGGTGACGCCCGGTGACGACGGCAGGCCCAGCGTCGCGACCCCGGAGCCGGCGTCGGCAAGCAACGCGTCGACGTGACCGTGGTAGCACCCGGAGAACTTGACGATCTTGGCGCGGCCGGTGAATCCGCGGGCGAGTCGCACCGCGCTCATGGTGGCCTCGGTGCCGGAGTTGACCAGCCGGATGCGCTCCACCGGCTGCACCCGGTCGATGATCTCGACGGCCAGTTCCGTTTCGGCGGGTGTCGGCGCCCCGAACGACAGCCCGGTGGCGGCGGCCTTGGTGACGGCGTCCACCACCGACCGGTGCGCGTGGCCCAGGATCATCGGCCCCCACGAGCAGACCAGGTCGACGTAGCGGTTGCCGTCGGCGTCGGTGAGCCAGTAGCCGTTGGCTTCGGTGATGAAGCGGGGGGTGCCGCCGACTGCCTTGAACGCCCGCACCGGCGAGTTCACCCCGCCGGGAATGACCGCGCAGGCGTCGTCGAACAGCTTCGCCGAGATGGCAGTACCGGGCACGCCCACCAGTGTCCCAGCTGCGGCGACCGCCTTCACTACAGGGTGTAGTTGTCGCTCTATGGCCCCACCTCACCGGCCACACCAACCCCTCAGGGTCCGAGTGATCCTTCACGCACGCGATATCGCATGTGATACCAGCGAGGCGCCGGCATTGGAACAATCGACGGGTGACCCGCCAATCGGCCCGTGCGCTCGCCGTCGCCAGTGTCGGCGCCGTCCGAGACGACCCGGGCGGGCGGCTGGCCCTGATGCGCAGCCAGTACCGCGTCCCGCCGGACGTGGACCGCGGCTATCTACCGTTCCGGCAGGCAGCGTCGGCCTTCATGCTATGGCAACTGCGGCGAGGACTGCTCGACCCGATCGACTCGCCCAGGCCGGGCAGCCCATGGTGGCGGGCGATCAACGAGCGGCTGCTCTACGACGGCGCCGAAGCCCGTGCCCTGGCCTTCGATCATCCCGGGCCGCCCAGCTCGCCGACGGTCGCCGCCTGGCTGGAGTTCATTCGACGTCCCAGCGCCGCGAGCTGGTATCGGGCGCACAACATGAGCGTCGTCGGCGCCTACCTCGAGCATGAGCATCTGGCGGCGCACGAAGGCCGAATCGAACGCTTCTTCATCAACCTCGTGCTGGTTCGGGTGCTCTACACCCACGCGATGGTCGCTGCGCCGCGACTGGCACTGGGCTGGCTGGCTCCCGCCGGGCGGGTCCTCGGCGATCCACGGCTGGGCATGACCAGCATCTTCCTGTCACTGTCGCGAGTGCTGCCCGACCGCTATCCGCTCGGTGACGACATCGCGCCGTACGCGCAGCTCGAACACGGATTAGGCCATCTGCTCGACATCGGCGTCATCTCACCCCGGGTCGCGGGCCTCTACGCCTGGTCGGCCACCGAGCTGGACACGCCGGGCCTCCGGCAGCTGCTGTCGGGCCAAACGCCCTGCTACGCCTGGCCTGCGGGTGACCGGCAGCCGTGGAATCCGGCCCCGTCGCGGCTGGCCCGGCTCTCGCGCAGGCTTTTGCCCGTCACGCCGTCGCGGTGAGCGCAAACACCGGATGGTCGGCCGGATCGGGCAATTTGCGAAAGTAGCCGTCGACGGCCCGACCCGCCTTTTGCTGGTAGGCGGTCAGGATCGGCTGGCGTTCCGAGGTCGGTGCTTCGCGTGCGACGTAGGTCGCGGCGCCGGACTTGTTGGTGAGCGTGACGGTCGGATTCGCCCGGACGTTTTTCACCCACTGCGACTCGCCGCGAGTGGACACCAAGTACCGGGTGCCGCCGACGTCGACCGTGACGACGGGAATGTGCTGCGGCTCTCTGCTGCCCCGCTTGGTGACGGTGAGGGTTTCGCTGTTGCTGATGCCGGTGGCCATCGCGATCCGGTTGAAGACCCTGACGGTGAACCACGGCGGCTTGAGGTAGGCCATGCGGTAAGAGTTTGATGGCGGTATGCAACTACCGCAACGGCTCGCCCGCTTCAACCGACACGTCACCAACCCCATTCAGCGGATGTGGGCCGGTTGGGCCCCATCGTTCGGCATTCTCGAGCACGTCGGCCGGCGCTCCGGCAAGCCCTACCGCACCCCGTTGACAGTGTTCAACGCCGAAGTCGACGGAAAGCCGGGCGTGGCGATCCTGTTGACCTACGGCCCGGACCGTGACTGGCTGAAGAACCTCAATGCCGCCGGCGGCGGGCAGATGCGCCGCCATGGCAAAACCTTCAGCGTCAGCAACCCGCGAACCGTCACCAAGGAGCAGGCGGCGCCGCACGTCGGCGGCGCGTCCCGGCGGCTCTTCGCCAGGATGCCCTTCGAGCAGGCGGTTCTGCTGACAAAGACCGATTAGGCACCTGAGCTGCGCTGGGCGACAACACGTTTGCTAACGAAGTAAAGCACGACCACCACGCCCCAGGACAGCAGGCTCAGCCAAAACTGGACACGGGCGGAGCTGTCGAACGCCATTTGCACCAGCACGCCGACGATCCCGGCCACCGTCAGGATCGAGAGCACCGGGAAGAACCACATCTTGATCCGCAACTTCTCCGGCGGCGTCTTGAGGCGCAAAACGATCTGCGACAGTGCGATCAACAAGTAGACGAACAGCACTATGGCGCCCGACGAGTTGAGCAGAAACAGGAACACCGTGCCCGGAGCGACCCCCGCCATGATGACGCACAGAAAACCCACCACCGAAGAGCACACGATCGCGATGTAGGGCACCCCGCGTCGGCTGACTTTGACCATCTGGGCCGGCGCCTCTCGCCGAGCAGCGAGCACGTACAACACCCGGGACGCGCTGTAGAGCCCGGAGTTCAGGCAGGACAGCACCGCGGTGAGCACGACCGCATTCATCAGGTGATCGGCACCGGGGATTCCCATCTGCTTCAACGCGGCCACATACGGTGAAGAGCCGGCCTGCACGGAGTTCCACGGCAATATCACCACGAGCAAAAAGACTGAGCCCACATAGAAAATCGCGATGCGGGCGGCCACCGCGTTCGTCGCTCGCTGGACCGCACGCTGCGGATCCGGAGTTTCCGCGGCAGCGATGGTCGCGACCTCCGCACCGACCATCGAGAAGATCACGACGACGATTGCGGCGAAGACCCCATGCACACCGTTCGGGAAGAACCCGCCATGAGAGTGCAGGTTGGAAAAATCCGCGTGACGATGCGGCCACAGCCCCGATGCGTACATCGCGCCCAGAACCAGAAAGAGCACGATGGTCGCGACTTTGATTCCGGCGAACCAGAATTCGAATTCGCCATAGGATGCGACCGAGAACAAGTTCGTCACCGTCATCAACACCATCAAAAGCAGCGACAGCAGCCATAGTGGCGCGTGGAACCAGTAGGTGATGACTTTCGCCCCGGCAACCGCCTCGAAACCGACAACGATCACCCAGTAGTACCAATACAGCCAGCCGACCGAGAAACCCGCCCAGCCGCCCAGGGCCTGCCGGGCGTACTCGGCGAATGATCCCGTCGACGGGTTCGCGGTGGCCATCTCACCGAGCATCCGCATCAGGAGGATGATCAGCACACCGCACAGCGCGTAGGTCAGGAATGCGGCGGGGCCGGTTTTACCGATGACGACGCCGGATCCCACGAAAAATCCGGCGCCGATGATTCCGCCGATGGCGATCATCATCAGCTGTCGCTGCGACAAACCTTGGCGCAGTTGCGGTGTGGCGCCCATCAACGCCGAAGTCAGGTCGCCTGCACCGGCGCGGCAGCCAAATCCGGGGTCTGCCGGCGAGGTACCACGTGGGTAACCGGGATCGGATACGCCGCACGAGCTTTGTCGACCAGCCCGAGCCGCAGCCACGATGCGCGAGCTTCGGCGATCACCAGTTGATCGGGCTGAAAGCGTTGCACCGCAGCGTTCAACGCTCGCAACGGCCGGTAGTCGCCGAGCTCCCCGGCTGCGGACAGCCCGATGTCGCGCATCGCGGTCAGAATTGCGTCGAGCCGTTCTTGCGCCGCTGTGACCGTGGCGTCCAGAACGAACACCGGACCGGTGCGCTCGGCTTGCCCGGTGTCGACCGGGTTCACCGGAACGCAGATGAAGTAATCGGCGCGCTGCCGGGAGTCGACACGGCGCACTACGTCGAAAAGCTCACTCGTGGAAACGTTTTTGCTGGCCAGCACCAGGACGCGGGTAGCCTTGCCGGTCGGCGGCGTCGCCGGCTTGAGCTTGGCGGGCCCACGCCACCACCTGGGCACGAAGTACAGCGCCAAAACCACCGCCCAGGACAGCAGGCCCAGCCACAACTCGACACGAGCCCTCGGGTCGAATGCCATCAACACGAGCACGCCGACGATCGCGACCGTAGTGAGCACCGACAGTCCCGGGAAGAACCACATCTTCACGCGCAGCCGCTCCGGCGGCGTCCGGCGACGCAACACGATCTGAGAAAGCGCAATCAACAGATACACCGAAAGCACCAAGGCGCCCGATGATTTCAGCAGAAAGACGAACACGGCACCGGGCGCGACCCACGCCATGACCACACACAAAAAGCCCACTACCGACGAACACAGAATGGCAACGTAGGGCACCCCGCGTTTACCCACTTTGACCAACTCCACCGGAGCTTCGTGCCGGGCGGCCAGCACGAACAGCATCCGCGACGCGGTGTAGAGGCCCGAGTTCAGACACGACAGCACCGCGGTGAGCACCACCGCATTCATGAGGTGACCCGCGGCGGGAATCCCCATCTCTTGCAGCGCCGCAACGTAGGGCGAGGTGCCCGGTTGGTGTGCGTTCCACGGCACGATCACCGCCAGCAGGAACACCGATCCCAGATAGAAGATCACGATCCGCACGACCACCGATTTGGTCGCCCGCGCAACCGCCCGCTCCGGATCAGCGGTTTCGGCGGCCGCGATGGTGGCCACTTCGGCGCCGACCATCGCGGAGATGACGACCGAGACGGCACCGAAGACCGTGGCGACGCCGTGCGGAAAGAATCCGCCATGTGAGGTCAGGTTGCTGAAGTCGATACCGTGGCGCGGCCAGGCTCCCAGAACAAACAGCGAGCCGAGAGCCAAAAAGACCACGATCGCGGCGACTTTGATTCCGGCGAACCAGAATTCGAACTCACCGAATGCAGCGACCGAGAACAGATTTGTCGCCGTCATTCCCACCATCAGGATCAGCGACAGCAGCCACAGCGGCGCGTTGATCCAGTAGGACAGCACCGCGCCGCCGGCGATGGCCTCGAAGCCGACCACGACGACCCAGAAGTACCAATACAGCCATCCCACCGAGAAACCCGCCCAGCCGCCCAGGGCTTGCCGGGCGTAGTCGGCGAACGAACCGGTCGACGGGTTGGCGGTGGCCATCTCCCCGAGCATCCGCATCACCAGAACGACGAGCACCCCGCACACCGCGTAGGTGATGAATGCGCCGGGTCCCGTCTCGCCGATGATGACGCCGGATCCCACAAACAAGCCGGCACCGATTACGCCGCCGAGCGCGATCATGTTCAGCTGCCGTTGCGAGAGCCCCCGGCGCAGCGGCGACGCGGCGCTCATGCCGGCCTCGTGCGTCTGCAGCATGACGGGACGCTAGCACCCCTGTGCGGCGTCGCGCTCGATTCACACCGGCACGGCGCGCAGTGCAGCGGGCAGGCTGGGCAGGAAGTGCGCGGTGGCAAATGCACGAATGTCCTCGGCATCGACCAACGATTGGCGGGCCGGCAACAACAGCACCATCGCGGCGTAGCGCAGGATGGTATCGGCCAGCTCGTCGATTGCCTCAGCACCGATTTGCTCGGCGAAGCCGTCGGGGAAGATCACCCGCAGTGCGCCCGCCATCCGCTCGACAGCGGCATCCCAGTGCTGGTGGGCCAATTCGAGCATCAGGCCGGGCTCGTCAGCGAGCATCCGGGTCAGCACCCGGTGCTGCCGGAACCGCATGATCGACAGCGTGAACGCCTCGACGTAGTAATTCGACTGCGGCCTACGGCTTTTCAGCTCGTCGGCGATGTTGGCGAAGAGCACCGCGTTTTCCCGGTCGATGACGGCGGCGACCAGCTCGTCACGGCCGGCGAAGCGCCGGTAGATGGTGGTGCGGCTGACCCCGGCGCGGCGGGCTACGTCGTCGAGTGCTACTCGCCGGAAGCCGTGCTGTTCGAACTCGACGACGGCGGCGTCGAGGATCGCACGAGTCGCGGGGTCGGCGAGATCGTCAGCGGGCATAACCGGCACAGGCAAACCCGTTGTAGCGCAATCGCATCGGAAGATGGTCCCACAGCCAGTTGACCGGCCGTGACCGCCACACGGCGGCGAAACGCTGGTAGCGGCGCTCCTGCCGGTCGCTCCAGGGCAGACCGAGCAGGGCGCGGGCCCGCGGCGGCATGCCACCGGTGGTCAGAAACGCCGCGACGAGGTTGAACACCGGCGCGACCACGCGCCACAACAGTGGCGGCACCCCCTTGGGGCACGGGAACCCCTTAGTCACATATCCGACACCATATTTGGCGGTCGGGTGCGCGACCATGACTCGCTCGAGCATGTGGTCCCAGTACCGCTCGAACTCGTCGTAGTCGGCCGGCATCGGCCGTTCGCTGACGCCGTAACGGCGATACCAAGTCTTCGACTCGAGGTAGATCTGCTCCTTCTCCTCGTCGGTGAGACGTTTGACGAAGGTGTCGGCGAAGTACAGCACCTGTTCGACGAAGGTGGCGTGCGCCCAGTAATAGGTGTCGGGGTCCAGCGCGTGATACCGCTCGCCGCTGGGCATCTCGCCCTTGATCTGGTGATGAAAATCACGCACCTGTTGGCCGGGGTGATCGTCGTCGGCGCCGTAAACGGTCATGAAAATCGGCGGCAGGGAGCGTTTGACCCGCGCCGCAGTGTCGCTGAAGAACACCGAATGATCCAACACGCCTTGCCCGAGCTCGGCGAGCATGTTTTGCAAGACAGCGGGCCGCGGGCCGATCAAGAACATCCGATTGTCGCCGAAGTAGCGCCACACCAACGATTGCGGCCCCAGCGGCAGGGCGTCATCAGACGTCTCGGTCGCAGACTGCTCGGTCAGCTCGGTCACATGGGACAGTGTTACATATTTCGCACTTTGTACCAAGTGGTCGGCCTGGCGTAAACAAACTGTGATCCCCACGTTGCTTTCGGATACGGCGTGCCTCTGCGGGCGCCGCTGTTCAGGGCGGCATTATTTCGCACGTGCCTGAGCTTTCGCGCCGTGCTGCGCTGCGCCTGGGTGCCGGTGCCGTTGCGGGCGCCGCGGGCGTCTGGGCGTTGAGCGCCTTGCTGGATCCGACCGCAGTGCCGGCTACGCCCAGCCCATTCGAGCCGGCGGCGCCGCCGACGCCTCCCGTCGGCAGCGCCCTGCCCACCCGGATTTCCGGCTCATTCGTCTCCGCGGCCCGCGGGGGTGTACTGACCAATTGGATCATCGCGCTGCCTCCCGGTCAGACCGGGCCGTTGCGCCCGGTGATCGCGCTGCACGGGGTGCGCGGCAACGCAAACCAAGTGATGGGTCTCGGTGTCGAAGACGGACTCGCCGAGCTGGTCAAGGCGGGCAGGCCGCCGTTCGCGGTGGTCAGCGTCGACGGCGGCGACAGCTACTGGCATCGGCGGGCCAACGGCGAGGACTCGGGGTCGATGGTGCTCAACGAGCTCATACCGATGCTGGCGACCAAGGGACTGGACACCTCACGGGTGGCGTTCATGGGCTGGTCGATGGGCGGGTACGGCGCGCTATTGCTGGGCGCCCGGCTGGGTCCGCAGCGCACCGCCGGGATCTGCGCGGTCAGCCCGGCGCTGTACCAGTCGTTCACCGCCAGCACGATGGGGGCGTTCGACAGCTACGACGATTGGACGAAGAACACGGTATTCGGGTTGCCGGCGCTGTCGTCGATTCCGTTGCGCGTGGACTGCGGCACCAGCGACGGCTTCTGCCCGGCCACCCGCCAATTCGTCGCCCAGCTGCGCACGCCGCCTGCGGGTGGATTCTCGGCCGGCGGACACGACGAGACGTTCTGGCGTCAGCAGCTACCCGGCGAGCTCGCCTGGGTGGTGTCCTGAGCTCGCCGCAGCCGGGCCGCGCCGACCACCGCCAGCATGCCGGCGGCCGTCGCCAGCAGCAGGGTCAACAGCAGCAGTGGCGGGTCATAGGCCACCGACGTGGTAACCGGCTGGCCGGCTGCGACGGGTGCGACGGCCACGGTGGAGCGCACCGCCGACCAGCTCATCACGCAGCCCACCACCGCGGCGCAGGCCAGGGCGAGCTCGATGACGGCGCGAATGCGGGCCATCACCAGCCTGATCCGGCGTCGTCGCCATCGTCGTCGTGCAGATCGGGCAGTGGCTCGTCTGCTCCGACGCGCTCCTCGACCAAAGGGGTCAGCAGGTTGCGCAGATGACGGTGTCGACGTGCCCAAGCTTGCGCGGTGCGGCCGCCGGTGAGCCGCACACCAATGCCGACCCGGCCCTTGGGCACCCCGGCCAGCTCGCCAAGCGCACGTGCGGATTGCCAGCGCTCCAGATCCTTTGCCGATGTCAGCGGATTGTCCGCTGCGGGGTAGACCTTGACGATCTCGGCCACCCGGATGGTTTCGGTGCCCTGGCGCAGCGTCTGCTTCGTCAATTCAACCGAAGTGTGCATGCGCGCCGCCTTGACCTGAAGCGCGACGAAACCGGTCACCATCACCAGAAAAAACAATGGGACCGGAATCTGCCAGCCGTAGCCGTTGGATTTTTCGACCCACAGCATGGCCCCGGCCGATGCCGGGCCGGCCAGCACCCAATACCAGCTGGCACCGACCTCGCGAAAGAGCGGGGCGGCCTCGGTATCCGTGCCTGCGGTCACGTCAAACATCATCCCCTGCGGTGTCAGACGCCAAACCACCTGGGGTCGCCACCGCCGGCCGGGGTGACCGAGTTGGAGTCGGCGATGGTGGGGTGTCCGAAGGACCCGGGTCGCTGCCCGGCGACGTCGACAGGTGCGTGACGCCGGCTACTTGATTCGGGGTGTTATGAAACCACTTCACTTCTTGCGGCGCTCACCTGATGAAATACGCGTGGGCGTCGCTGCGGTGCAGCAGGAACATCCCCCCGGCGATCAGCACCGATCCGACGATGCCGGTGACGCCGCAGACCACGGCGAACATCGGTGGCCAGGTCACCGTGAATAGCCGGCTTCCAACGTAGACGACGGTGGCTACGGCTCCGCCGGTCAACGTGGTGCGGGCCCAGCGGTAACCGGCCCGCATCAGAATCAGGAAAGTCACCACGATCGCGCACAGCACCGCGGTGAAAAGCCCGGATGCGACGTAGAGCAGCGCCGATCCGCGGCCGCTCGACGAGCCGACCACGTCCGCGACGTAGCCGATCACCATCAGCGGCAACGCCACCAGCCACAACCAAAAGCCGGTGTCGACGTCGACCGGCCGGGTTGGCGGCTGCGGCCCCGTGGGCGGCCCCGGCAGAACGGGACCCGTCACGACAACCAGGCCGCCGCGCCGGCGGCCCAGTAGGTCAGCACGATATCGGCGCCGGCGCGCCGGATGCTGGTCAATGACTCGATCACCGCGGCGCGCTCGTCGATCCAACCGTTGGCGGCGGCGGCGGAGATCATCGCGTACTCCCCCGACACCTGGTAGGCGGCCACCGGCACCGGCGAAATCTGTGCGGTGGCCGCGACGACGTCGAGGTAGCTCATTGCCGGTTTGACCATCACGATGTCGGCGCCCTCATCGAGATCCAGCTGCGCCTCGCGCAATGCCTCACGGGCGTTGCCCGGCTCCTGCTGGTAGCTGCGTCGGTCACCGGACAGGCTGGAGCTCACCGCTTCACGGAACGGGCCGTAGAACGCCGACGCGAACTTGGCCGCATACGCCAGGATCACCACATCGATGTGACCGGCCGCGTCCAGGCCGTCCCGGATCGCGCCGACCTGACCGTCCATCATCCCGCTCGGGCCTACCACGTGCGCACCTGAATGTGCCTGCGCCACAGCCAATTCCACATACCTACTCAGGGTAGCGTCATTATCGACGCGGCCGCGCTCGTCCAGTACGCCGCAGTGCCCGTGATCGGTGAATTCGTCTAGGCAGGTGTCGGCCATCAGCACCGTGGCGTCGCCGAGATCCTTGGCCAGATCGCTCAACGCGACGTTGAGGATGCCGTCGGGATCCGAACCGGCCGACCCGGCCGCGTCCTTGTCCTCGGCGCGCGGCACGCCGAAGAGCATCAACCCACCCACCCCGGCGGACACCGCGTCGGCCGCGGCAGCGCGCAGCGAATCGCGGGTGTGTTGCACCACGCCCGGCATCGAGGCGATCGGCTGCGGCTCGTCGATGCCGTCGGCGACGAACATCGGCAGCACCAGATGCCTTGGCTCCAGCGATGTTTGCGCAACCAACCGGCGCATCGCCGGGGTCGAGCGGAGCCGACGCGGACGCTGCCGCGGATAGCCACCAGCGCTCATCGAGTGGCGACCCGCTGCGCCCGGCTCCGCCGCGCTGGCGATCGCCACTAGCGCCTGCGGCTCTTCTTACGCGGCGGGGGCAGCGCACCCTCGGCGCGCAGCCGGGCGGCGTGCTCGGCCAGCGCCTCGATCAGCGGGCCCACCGCGGCGGTTTCGGGTTGCACGTCGACCCGCAAGCCGAATTCGGCTGCGGTTTCAGCGGTCTTGGGGCCGATGCAGGCGACGATGGTGCGCGCGTGCGGCTTGCCGGCAATGCCGACCAGATTGCGCACCGTCGAGCTGGACGTGAAGCACACCGCGTCGAAACCACCGGTCTTGATCATTTCCCGGGTGGCCGCCGGCGGCGGGGCCGCCCGCACGGTCCGGTAGGCGGTGACATCCTCGATCTCCCAGCCACGTCCGCGCAGCCCCTCAGCCAGCGTCTCGGTTGCGATGTCGGCCCGCGGCAGCAGCACCCGATTCACCGGGTCGAAAATACTGTCGTAGGGCGGGAATTCGTCGAGCAGGCCCAACGACGACTGCTCACCGGATGGCACCAGTTCGGGGCTGATCCCGAACGCGCGAACCCGGTCGGCGGTCGATTCGCCGACGCAGGCGATCTTCACCCCGGAGAATGCGCGGGCGTCGAGACCGAACTCGCCGAACTTCTCCCACACCGCGCGCACCGCGTTGGTCGAGGTGAACACCACCCACTGATAGCGGCCGTCGACCAGACCCTTGACCGCGCGTTCCATCTGCGCGGGGCTGCGCGGCGGCTCGACGGCGATGGTCGGCACCTCGATCGGCAACGCGCCGTGCGCGGTCAGCCGCTCGCTCATCTCGCCGGCCTGGTCCTTGGTCCGCGGCACCAGCACGGTCCAGCCGTACAGCGCGCGGCTCTCCCACCAGTTCAGCTTGGCCCGGTTGTGCACCGTCTTGCCGATCGTCACCACCACCGGCGACGGTGTGGCGGGGTCGGCGCCGACGAATACGCCCGACTCGGTCAGCCCGCCCAGCGTGGACTCCACCGAGCGCTGCGCACAGGTAGTCCCCGACGACGTCACCACGCACGGGGTCGTCTCGGCGAGCCCGTATTCGATCAGCGTGCGCGCCGCCTCGGCGACGTGCGAGGACGTGGCCTGCAAAATCAGCGGGCCGGGTCCGGCGGCCAAAGCGCCCCAATCCACATTTGGGTCGCGCACGTCGGCAACGGTGTGCGACGAGCCCAGCGGCAGCCCAGCATAGGTCGGCACCGCGTCGCTGGCGGCCAGGCCGGGCACGATCTCGAAGTGCAAATGGGTGCGCGCCACGGCGTTCACCTCGGTGATCACCGCATCCACCGACAACGGATCACCGGCAACCAACCGCACCACGTCAGCCCCGGCACGGGCCTCGGCGACCAGCGTTTTGGCCACCTCGGCCGGATCGCCCAGAGCCGGCCGGATGTCGGGTCCCACCGAAACCACGGCGGCAGGCTGGTCCTCGGTGCCGGCGCCCTCCGCCCCCTCGGTGGCTCCGCCTTCCGACGGCGCAGCCGGCGCAGGCCCGGACACCGGCGGCAAATCCTTGCCGATCAACGCCAGCACCGGCCCCGGCACGTCGGGGTCAATAAACACCAGGGGCGCATTCGCCAGTACCGCAGCGGCCCGCGTCGTCAGCAGTGCCGGGTCGCCAGGACCCGAGCCCACGAACATGATGCGGCCGGGCCTCGGCTTACGCCCTCGCGTCGTCATGTGTACTCCCACCTCGTTTCCGCGCACGGGCTTCACTGCCGCGCACTCGACATGAGTTCCCGTGCCCCCAATTCGAACAGCTCGGCGGCCACTGAGAGCCCGAGCTCTCGTGCCCGATCCGGACTGCCGATACCGGACGCGCGGATCACGTCGGATCCGTCCAGCGCCGCCACGCAGCTGCGTAGCGACAGCTCCACGAAGACGCGGCCGTCCTCGTCGATGGACTCGACCACCTCGGCGATCGCCCCCACCGGCGCGGAGCAACCCGCCTCCAGTTCGGCGAGCAGGGCACGCTCGGCGGTGACGGCCGCGCGGGTGTCCGCGTCGTCGAGCTCCGCCAGCAGTGCCACCAGCCGGGCATCCCCGGCGCGACACTCGACGGCGAGCGCTCCTTGAGCCGGCGCCGGCAACATCTGTACCGGCTCCAACGTCTCGGTGACGTCGTCGAGGCGTCCCAGCCGGGCCAAACCCGCCCGGGCCACCACGATCGCGTCCAAATCACCGCTGCTTACCCTGTTCAACCTGGTATCTAGGTTGCCTCTTAGGGGGCGGATTTCCAAACCGAGACCCAGTGCTCTAAGCTGTGCGGCCCGCCGGGGCGACGAGGTGCCCACTACCGAGCCGGTCGGCAGCTGTGCCAGCACCAACCCATCACGAGCCACCACCGCGTCGCGGGCGTCCGCCCGCGGCGGGATCGCGGCGATCACGAACCGCGGATCATCAGCGGTCGGTAAGTCCTTGTGCGAGTGCACCGCCGCGTCGACCCGGCCGTCCTCGATGGCCTCCCGCAAGGCGGCGGTGAAGACCCCGACGCCGATGCTGGCGACCGGATCGGATGACCGGTCGCCCTCGGTGCTGATGGTCACCAACTCCGCGGCATGGCCGTTGGCCAGCAGGGCATCTCGGATGCCACCGGCTTGGGTGGTAGCCAGCAAGCTGCCCCGGGTGCCTATCCGGATCACGTCGGCCAAGCGGGCTACTCAGCGGAATCGGTTGGTAGAACGGGCAATTCACCCGCGTTGGCGACGGCGTCGACCGCGGTCTGGTCGAGTTCGAACAATTCGCGCAGCGCCTCGGCGTAGCTGTCACCGCCGGGGGCGCTGGCCAGCTGTTTGATCCGCACGGTGGGCGCATGCAGCAGCTTGTCCACTACCCGCCGCACCGTGCGGGCCACCTCATCGCGCTGGACGGCTTCGAGTCCGGGCAGCCGGTGGTCCAGACGCAGCAGCTCGGCCTCGACGACGTCGGCGGCCCGCTGGCGCAGCGCGGTCACCGTCGGAGTGACCTCGGCCATCCGCTGTCCGGCCAGGTAGGTGGCGACTTCGGCGGCGACGAGGTGGCGGGCGGCCTCGGCGTCGGCCGCGGCGGCCCGCGCCGACGGTTCCCGCTGCACGCGGTCCATGTCGACCACCCAGACGCCCGGCAACCCGACCACCGCCGGGTCGACGTCGCGCGGCATGCCCAGATCGCAGATCACCAGCGGCCGGTCAGTTTCGTCACGACGGGTCGCGGCCAGGGCGTTGTGCACGTCGGCCAGCGACACCACCGGGCGCACCGCCCCAGTGCAGCTGACCACCACGTCGGCGTCGGCCAGTGCGGAGGCCAGCCCGTCAAGACTCAACGCTTCGGCGCCGGCGCCGGATTCGCGAATCTTGCGGGCCAGCCGCTGCGCGCGGGGCAGCGACCGGTTGACGACGTGGATGTCCCGGATACCGGCGCGGGCCAGGTGGGCCGCCGACAGGGCGCCCATCGCCCCGGCGCCGACCACGACCGCGGTCTTGCCTTTCAGCCCGCCCAGCTTGGTGTCGGCCATGCCCAGTGCGACTGACACCACCGACGCGCCTGCGGCGTCGATCCCGGTTTCGGAATGCACGCGTTTACCGACCGCCAGGGCACGCTGGGCCAGCTCATGCAGCACCCGGCCGACGGTGCGGTTGGCCTCGGCGGCGGCGTAGGCGCTGCGCACCTGGCCGAGCACCTGTTGCTCGCCGACCACCGCGGAGTCCAGCCCGCTGGCCACGGCGAACAGGTGCTCGACGGCGGCCTCGCTGTAGCGGACGTAGGCGTATTTGGTGAGGTCACCCAGCGACATGCCGGAATGCTCGGAGAGCACTTGCCCGATGACCGACAGGCCGCCGTGGAAGGCGTCGACCACGGCGTAGACCTCGACCCGATTGCACGTGGAGAGCACGATGGCCTCGGTCACCAGCGGCGACTGCATCAGCCGGTCGACGATCTTGACTTGCTCGGATTCATCGGAACTGAGTTGTTCCAGAACGGAAACGGGCGCGCTGCGGTGCGACACACCGAAGAGCAGGACGCTCACGGCTGAATCACCTGGCCTGCTCCCTTGCTAACACCGGTGAAAGAACTGGGCTCCACGGTAGACGGTTACCTGGTGGGCCACCAAATTTACGCCGTAGTCACCTGCTGCTCGCAAGGTCTTTGCGCAGCCGGGGCTCGTCGACCTCCCAGTAGCTGTGCTCGCGGCCGTCGAGTAGGACCACCGGCAGGCGGTCGCCGAACTCGGCGCGCAGGCCAGTGTTGCCCGCCGTCGCGGCGGCGTCGACGTCGGTGGTCGACAGGTCGAAGTCGAGTTCGGCGGCCAGTTGCTCCAGTTGCGCGTGGACCCGATCGCAGATCGTGCAGCCGGCGCGGGTCAGCAGCTGCACCTGAGGGCGGCTCATGGTTTAAGTGTGGCAGGTCGGTGAAGAACGGCACCACGGTTCAGGGATGCATTACGTTCAGGGATGCATTACTAAGCCACTAAGACGCAGACGGCGCCAGAAGTGGTGAAACGCGGTGCCGGCAAACCGGTAGCCAGCAGGCGCATCCTGGCCCCCGATGACAAAGGCGACGACGACGACGAGATCGACCGCAACCGCCGACAATACGAAGACGCGCACCGACGTAGTCGCGAGAGGGAGTCACTCGCTGTCAGCTGGTTTACATTCCAATCTCGTTGTCCTACAGCTGTCGTCCGCCATGGAAGGCTGGGCGGTTCCGGCGCGGTCAGGGTGAATTGTGCCGGGTGCGCGAGGCCGTTAGCTTTACCGCTATGGCTGAGCGGGGGATGTTGCGGGTTCAACCCGAGGTGATGCACGGGGCGTCACAGGCGCTGTCTGGCGCGGCAAAGGATCTGCACACCAGGCTCGTCGAGCTTGATAGCCAGGTCCGCGAGATGCTGGCCGGCTGGCAAGGTGGATCGGGCGGGGCTTACGGCGAGGCGTGGGATCTGTGGCATCGCGGGGCCGGTGAGGTGCAGCTGGGACTCGCGATATTGGCGAAAGTGGTTGGCATCGCCGGTGTTGACTTCCAGGCCCAGGAGTATGCGTCGACCCAGGAGCTGGACCGTGTTTACCATGGCTGACGCGTTCAGCGTGGATCCGGAGGTATTGGCGGATGCGACCGAGCGGATGGGCGAGTTTGTGCGGCACACCGAGAGCGTGATTGCTGAAATCAACTCGCTGGTAACGCATCTGCACAGTACATGGTCGGGGCAGGCGGCGGCAACTCACGCCGAGGCGCACCGGCATTGGTCGCGTGGTGAGGCGACGATGCGGGAGGCGCTGAAGCAGTTGAAGACTGCCGGCAGCACGGCGCATCACAACTACACCTGCGTGACGGCGACGAATATGAGCATGTGGTCTTAGACTGATGGCACCGCTTGCGGTTGATCCAGAGGTGCTGGATGACGCTGGCGCAGGTGTAGTTTCGACCGGCGAGAGCTTGGGGTCGGTCGTTTCGACGTTGACCACGGCGCTCGCCGGATGCGACGGGATGGCCGGTGATGACCCCGCCGGTGGGGCATTTGGGCGCAGCTACGACAATTCGGCATCCAAGCTGCTTGAGGCGATGGCGACTACACGGAATGGGTTGTGCCGTCTGGGTTACGGGGTGCGTATGTCGGCACACAACTATTCGGTCGCCGAAGCGATGTCGAATGTCTCCGGGCACGGCGAGCCTATTCCGGCCCCGCGTCCGACCCCCGCTGTGTCGGCGGGCTCGATGCCGTCGGCTGTCGGCAACGGCACTGACGCCCCGGCAGGCTGGGGTTGGGTGGCCAAATATATCGGGATGATCTGGCCCAACGGTGATTCGGCGAAGTTACGCGCCGCAGCGGCGGCCTGGACTAGCGCCGGCACGAATTTCGAGGTCAGCGAAATACTTGGCGCCGTGGGGCCGATGAGCGGCATCGGCGCCCAGCAGATACCCGAAGGCGCGGCGATTACCGCAGCGTTCACGGACGCCAATCGCAGCGCGGCCGGAATCTTGCAGCAGTGCGCCAAACTCGCGACTCAGCTCACAACGTATGCGGCGAGGATCGACACGGTCCATGGGGCGATCCTGGATCTGTTGTCGCGCATCTGTGACCCGATGACCGGGCTGAAAGAAGTCTGGGACATCTTGACCGACAAAGACGAAGACGAGATCAAGAAGATCGCCAACGACATCCGCACGATCGTCAACCAGTTCACCGCCGAAGTCGATGCGCTGCGCCAACAGATCGCCACCGCGCTCACCGAAGCAACGACGATTCTTTCCACGATGGGCCACTACGCCGGAAAGGAGTGGGACCACTTCTTGCACGGCACTGACGTCGGCCGAACTCTCGATCACGTCGGCCAGATCTGCGACGGCGTGCTTACCGAAACCGGTGGCGTTATCGAAGGTTCCTGGACCTTCAACCCACTGCGGGCCATCGTCGACCCGGACGGCATTTGCCAGTCGGTGGCCAACGCGATCGCTTCGATTGAGCCGCTGGTCGGGTTGGACGGCCTGCACAGCTTAGAAGAGGCGTGGGAGGATCTCGGCAAGGACGTCATCCACTGGGACGAGTGGAGCAAAAACCCCTTCAAGGCGGCGGGCGAATCCGCTTTCGACCTAGCCACAATATTGCTCCCAGGCGGCGCGTTGTCGAAACTGCCCAAGCTGGGCCGCGCGGCGGCGGGCGCTGCCAGGAGACTGAAAGATCTGCCGAAGCCGCGTCCGCCGCACCGTGAACCGCCACCGCCTCACGACAAACCGGCACCGCGGACCGAACCGCCCAACGGCGGACGCCCAGCGCCGGCGCCGAAGCCCAAACCCGCGCCGGCACCGCGCGGCCCAACCGAGTCGAAGATGCCGGTAACCCAAAAGCCCGCATCGGGTACGGGTCCCAAACCGCTGGTCGAGCCAGCACCATCCAGGCCCGGCCACGAGCCGGTCAGAGCGCAGCATCCGGCCGGCCTAGCCCCTTCGGCACCCACCCCCATTAGGCCGGGCGGCGTGCACGAACCGGCTCCGGCGTTCGCGGGCCCACAATCCGTTCCTTCAGCCGCCGCGTCAGCAGACGCTCTGCCCTCCTGACGATATTCACTCGGGCTGCGCCAACGACTGAGCCGATTTCGGCACCGTTCGCTTTGATAGTGCTTCGGGTACTCCGTGACGAGCAAAGCTCGTTTAACGCAGATTGAGGGCTGTTAACCAGCAGCGCCCGCTCCGAAGCCCTGACCTCCAGGGACGTCTTGACTAGCCCTCCCCGACCAATGCTGTCGCCTCGCTGACAACAGCGGCTCTGCCGAACACCCCAACGCCGCCTAGGCGGATAGTGTTGAACCGTGAGCGCTCCCGGCGGCCCGGGCAACGTAGAACCCGGCCCCAACGCAGGTCCCGATCCGGCTGAACTCGAGCTGGAGACGCTGGCCGCCAACGCCAGCGCCGACCGCGCGCTGGTGGACGTCCAGAGCGATGCCGCCCCCGGCCCGGACCAGCCGCCCATCGACCTGACCGCGGCGGCGTTCTTCGACGTCGACAACACACTGGTGCAGGGATCGTCGCTGCTGCATTTCGGCCGCGGGCTGGCCGCCCGCAAGTACTTCACCTATCGCGACGTGCTCGGATTCGTCTACGCGCAAGCCAAGTTTCAGCTTATCGGCCGGGAGAACAGCAACGACGTCGCCGAGGGCCGGCGCAAAGCGCTGGCCTTCATCGAAGGCCGACCCACCGAAGAGCTGGAAAGGCTCGGCGAAGAGGTCTACGACGAGATCATCGCCGACAAGATCTGGGAGGGCACCCGTGATCTGGCCCAGATGCACCTCGACGCCGGCCAGCAGGTCTGGCTGGTCACCGCCACGCCGTATGAGCTCGCGATCACCATCGCCCGCCGCCTCGGCCTGACCGGTGCGCTGGGCACCGTCGCCGAATCGGTCGACGGGATATTCACCGGCAGGCTGGTCGGCGAGATCCTGCACGGCCCCGGCAAAGCCCACGCAGTGCGCTCGTTGGCCATCCGCGAGGGCCTCAACCTCAAGCGCTGCACCGCCTACTCCGACAGCTACAACGACGTGCCACTGCTTTCCCTGGTCGGGACGGCCGTCGCGATCAACCCCGACAGCCATTTGCGGGACTTGGCCCGCAAACGCGGCTGGGAGATCCGTGACTTTCGGACGGCACGCAAGGCCGCCCGGATCGGCGTACCGTCGGCCTTGGCGCTGGGGGCAGCAGGCGGCGCGCTGGCCGCGGTCGCATCTCGACGGCAATCCCGCTGATAAGCTGCGCGGCTGAACACCCATAAGAGTAGAGAGCACCAAGGCATGCCCATCGCCTCAGAGATCGCCAAAGACATCATCGGTCAGCACTACCGTTACCCCGACTACTTCGACGTCGGACGGGAAAAGATCCGCGAGTTCGCGCTTGCCGTCAAAGACGACCATGCGACGCATTACAGCGAGGCCGCCGCAGCCGAAGCCGGCTACGAGGGGACGGTGGCGCCGCTCACTTTCCTAGCGGTCGCCGGACGGCGCTTGCAGCTGGATATCTTCAACAAGTTCGAGATCCCGATCAACATCGCCCGGGTGTTCCACCGCGACCAGAAGCTGCTCTACCACCGGCCGATTGTGGCCGGCGACCGACTGTACTTCGACGCCTACCTGGACTCGGTCATCGAGTCTCATGGCACCGTGATCACCGAAATCCGCAGCGAGGTCACCGACGCCGACGGCAAGCCGGTGGTGACGAGTGTCGTCACCATGCTCGGCGAGTCGGCCAACCAGGAAGCCGGAACCACCGAAGCGGCGATAGCTGCAATTGCATCCATGCGGGGCGACGCCTAGTGTCAGCCGCGACCATTTAGGGGGACCCAAACCGATGAGCACCGATCTGACGCCGCACTTCGACGACGTCCAGTCGCATTACGACCTCTCCGACGACTTCTACCGGCTCTTTCTGGATCCCACCCAGACCTACAGCTGCGCCTACTTCGAGCGCGACGACATGACGCTGGAGGAGGCCCAACTGGCCAAGGTCGACCTGTCGCTGGGCAAACTGGGCCTGCAGCCCGGCATGACGCTGCTCGACGTCGGCTGCGGTTGGGGGGCCACGCTGCGTCGCGCGATCGAGAAATATGACGTCAACGTGATCGGCTTGACGCTGAGCAAAAACCAGGCCGCGCACGTGCAGAAATCGTTCGACGAACTGGACAGCCCACGCGCCAAGCGGGTCCTGCTGGAGGGTTGGGAGCAGTTCCACGAGCCGGTGGACCGGATCGTGTCGATCGGCGCGTTCGAGCACTTCGGCTTCGAACGCTACGACGACTTCTTCAAGATGGCGTGGGACGCGCTTCCGGCCGGCGGCACGATGATGCTGCACACCATCGTCGTCCCGAGCGACCAAGAATTGGAAGACCGCGGCATCAAGATCACCATGACCAGGGCGCGGTTTGCCCTGTTCATGATGAACGAGATCTTCCCCGGCGGCCGCCTGCCGACGGTCGCCATCGTCGAAGATCACGCCACCAAGGCCGGTTTCGAGGTCACCCGCATCCAGCCGCTGCGGCAGCACTACGCGCGGACCCTGGACTTCTGGGCCGAGGCGCTGGAGGCCCACAAAGACGAGGCGATCAAGATCCAGTCCGAAGAGGTCTACGAGCGCTACATGAAATACCTGACGGGGTGCGCCAACCTGTTCCGTGAGGGCGCCTGCGACGTGGCCCAGTTCACCCTGGTCAAGCCGGCCGCATAAGCCGCGCAGGCTCGAAAGCTCAGCCGAAGAACATATTGCGACGACCGGCCAACAGCTGGTAGAGCGTCTGCTGGATCGTCTCGCGCACCTGGTCGGTCAGCTCGAAGGTGACCATCGGATCCTCGGCGTCGGCGCCCTCGTAGTGCGCCGTGGAGATGGGCTCGCCAAACGCGATGTGCCACTTCGACGGCAGCGGCACCAGCCCGGCCGGACCGGCCAGCGGGAACAGCGGGGTGATCGGGAAGTAGGGCAACCCGAACAGTCGGGCCAGCAGCCTGACGTCAGCCAGCATCGGGTAAATCTCCTCGGAGCCGACGATCGAGCAGGGCACGATCGGCGCCTTGGTGCGCAGCGCCGCGGCCACGAAGCCGCCGCGGCCGAACCGCTGCAGCTTGTAGCGGTCCTTGAAGCGCTTACCCAGGCCCTTGTAGCCCTCGGGGAACACCGCGGTCAGCTCCCCGGCGGCCAGCAGCCGATGGGCGTCGGCGGTGCACGCCATGGTGTGCCCGGCCTTGCGGGCCGCCGCGCCGATCATCGGCAGGTCGAACACCATATCGGCGGCCAACAGCCGCAGTTCCCGATGAGCCGGATGCTCGTCGTGCACGGCCACCGAGGCCATCAGCCCGTCGAACGGCAGCACGCCGGCGTGGTTGGCCACCACCAACGCCCCGCCGGTGTCGGGTAGATGTTCCACGCCGCTGACCTCAACGCGGAACCAGGACTTGAAGAAAAACCGCAGCACCGGTCGCACGATCGCTTCGTTGAAATGCGGATCGAACCCGAACTCGTCGACGCTGTAATCACCGGCAAGCCGGTGCCGCAGGAAATCGGCGACAGCGCTGACCTTCTGCGCGAGCTCGTTGCTGGGCTGTTCAGCTTCGGATCTGGCGCCCGCGGCGCGCCGGTGCTGATCGATTTCGGAGACGACGGCGGCGATCTCGTCGGCCGACGCCCGGGTATCGGATTCGGAGAGGAGCGAGGGATGTTGACGAGACGCCTGCGTGCGTTGTCCGGCGCGGCGCTGCGCCGCCGCACGACTTGAATTCCCGTGCAGCGGAATGACTTTCGCCTTCGAATCGCCCGCCATTAACTTAACCTCCCCCCACCCTTAGTTGATTTTGATCGGCCACCAAAGCGCTGCGCTGCTGCCACGGCTCGACCTTCAATCGAGCGTACCCACTCCGGATCGATAATGGGAGTTAAACCTCGGCCGCGTACGTAATCGTCAAAAGCCTCCGCAGTAGTCCACTTGGGGTGGTATCCGAGCTCGTGTCGCATCCGGGTTGTGTCCATCACCCGGCCGTAACTCAGGTAGTCGAGTTGCTCACGGTTGATCTCGGTGTAGCGGTTGGCCCGGCGTAGTGAATCCAGCGCCCACAGGCCTAATCCGGGCACCGGCAGCGAAACTCGGCCCGCCCGTCGAATCGCTTGCGACAGCATGATGACGCCGCTGCCGCCGATGTTGAAGGTGCCGGCTTTGCCGGCCATCACGGCGCGCTCCAGGGCGCCCAGTGCGTCCTGCTCGTGCAGCAGCTGCAGCCGTGCGTCGCGGCCGAGCACTGTCGGGACCAGCGGTCCGGCCAGGTATCGCGACAGCGTGGTCTCCATCGCCGGGCCGATCATGTTGGCCAGCCGCAGGATGGTCACCGCGATATCGGGCCGACGCCGGCCCAGCCCGCGCGTGTAACCCTCGATATCCAGGCTGTCCTTGGGAAAGCCCTCGCGGAACGGCCGACGGCTGCTGCTGTCCTCGGTGAACAGCACCGGATCGCGTGGACTGGACCCGTAGACCTCAGAGGTCGACTTCAGCACTACCCGACGTACCGACGGCGCATTCTGGCAGGCCGCGAACAGCTGCATCGCGCCCAGCACGTTGATTTCCTTCAACGCGGCGCCGCCACCGGACCGCGGCGCGAACGACGCCGCAGCCGCGTGTACCACCGTGTCGACATCGCCATTTCGAATCACCTTGGCGACAAACGGGTTGCGGATGTCCGCGCGGACGAATTCGGCGCGGCCCATCCGGCGCAGCATGTCCTTGCTGGGTGCAACCGCGTCCACCGCGATGACCCGGTTGATCAACGGGTTCTGCGCCAGTCGGGCCGTCAGGTAACCACCTAAAAACCGGCACGCGCCGGTGACCAGCACGACTTTTGGATAATGAACGGTATCGGTGCCAGTGCCACTTGTGCGGGTGCCCGTTCCGGTACCTGGCTGACCGCCCGACGACTCCACTTGGTTAGCCTAACGACCTCGTCCTACCGCGGCATCACCTGCGAGCTACGGCAGCCGCTGGCGGAAGTTACTTGCCGAGTTTTCTGCGCTGCACCCGTGTGCGGCGAAGCAGCTTACGGTGCTTCTTCTTCGACATCCGTTTGCGCCGCTTCTTGATTACTGAACCCATAACTCCGCTATCTGTGTGGCGGCCCGAGTCCGCCTTGGCCGGGCTAGTGCAATAACCCGGACACTCTACCTGGGAGGGCGCATCGAACACCAAAACCGATGCCGACGCCAAGTCCGGCACGGCCTTCACGGGCTAACGAGGGCAGGAAAAAGCGCACCCGGGTGCTACCTGATGCCTCGGGACGCGAAGCGTCCCGCATTGCCGCACTCAACCGCACTAATGCGCTAGCCGGCGTCGAAGTAGGAGCTCTCCAGCATGTCGTGCACGGCCTTTGCGTGCACCCGGAAGGACCGCCCGACCCGGACCGCGGGCAGCTCACCGTTGTGAACCAGCCGATAGACCGTCATCTTGCTGACCCGCATCAGTGCCGCCACTTCGGCCACAGTCAGGAATTGCGTCCGGGGCTGCTGCCCGTCCGCGGAACCTGTATCTCGTCCCGATTTACCGCCAGCTGAGTCCCGTGCCGATGGCCCGTTCATAGACGTCATCGCAACCCAATCAATCAGGCTCCTGCAATCCCAGCGGCTTCCCCACCGCTGGCACCCACAGGTGCATACCAAGAAGGAGAATAGCGGGACTAGTGGGGTTACTGCGACGGGTGGGGGCAAATAAATAAAATTCTATAAATTACTCCGATGTAATTCTTAGCTGCTCAGAGCGGGTTTTCGCGGCCCGAACCGCCTCGTCCACGGCCGCCCGCAAACCGCGCCCTTCCAGTTCCCGCAGCGCAGCCGCGGTAGTGCCGCCGGGCGAGGTAACAATCGCGCGCAGTCGCGCTGCGGTGGTGTCCAAAGACAGGTCCCGCCTCGCCTCGCCGCCGGTTCCGCGGTCCTGCTCCATGCGGTCCAGCAACAACGCCGCCGACCCGGCCATCGTCTGCGCGACCAGCTCGGTGGACACCGAGCGGCTCAGGCCCACCCCGACGCCGGCGTCCACCAAGGCCTCGACCATCAGGAAGAAATACGCCGGACCCGAACCCGAGACCGCCGTCACCGCGTCCAGGTGCTCCTCGGGAACCGTCAGCACAGCGCCTACCGAGTCGAACAGCGCTGCAACCTCCTTGAGCTGCTCAGGGGTCGCAAAACGGCCTTTGGCCATGGCGCTGATCCCGGCGCCGACCAGCGCCGGCGCGTTGGGCATCACCCGAACCACCGGCGTCCCGGCCAGCAGCTTGGATTCCAGATAGGCCGTGGTGACTCCCGCCGCGACGGTGATGAACACCTGGTCGGGGCCGTCGTCCGCGGCCTGCGCGGTTACCTGGGCGATCTCCGCGACCACAGACCCGACGTCGGAGGGTTTCACCGCGATGATGACGAACGTCGCGTTTCCCACCGCATCCGGCAGCGATGTCACCAGTACCGAATACGTCTCGGCGAGGTATCGGGCGCGATCGGGCATCCGCTCGGCTACCACCAGGTCCTTGACCTGACGCCCGGCCCGCAGCAAGCCCGATAGCAGGGCTTCGCCCATGCTGCCCCCGCCGACGATCGCGATTCTGGCCATGCCGAAAGCATGGCAGACACCGCGGGTTTCGGTGGGCTAGCCGGCACAGCGGGTCGCCCGCCGATGAACTAGGGCGCGGGCACCATCGCCAGCTGCCGGCTCTGCACCACGATGCGGCCCGCACAGTCGACGACGGTGTGGTCTTCGTCGAACCAGTCCTGCCCGATCTGCACGCACGTGCACACCACCCGCAGCCAGCCGTCGGCCGGCAGCCCCCGCAGGTACGCGGTGAGCTGTACGGTCGGGGCCCAGCCGGTGCGGTTCACGGCGAAACTCACCGGCGCCGACACATCTCCGCACATCAGCGCGAATAGCACGTCGGGGGCCACACCGCGCGGCCGCACCCAGTTCTGGATCACCGGCGGCCGGCCATCGGTGGGGCCCAGCGTCGAGACCAGCGTCCGCACATCGCAGCCCTCGGCCAGGTTCACCAGCCCGGCCAGCGGGTGGCCGGGACCGATCGGCGCGACATGGTCCGGTGGTTCGGGGTCCATCAGGCCTACCACCGGATTGGCCGACAACAGCGGCGGCACCAGGTGCTCGGGCTCGCCGAGCGTGATCACGGTGTGCACGGCGGTGCGATCGCCCTGGATCAGCTCCACGTCGACCACGCTGATCCGGCGGCCGCGCTTGCGGATCGAGGTGACCAGTCGCATCGGACCGGGATCGGGCGCCCACAGAAAGCTGGCCGAAACCGCCACCGGCTCAACGGGTCCGCCGTGGGCAGTGCGGGCGGCGTTGGCGCACAACGCAACCATTGCCCCGCCGTGCACCTTGGGCCCGATGGTCCAGTGCTTGTTCAGCTCGCCCTCGAAAACGCGGTACACGCCGTCAGCATCGACCTCGCGGAGCGCCATCGCGGTGGTGAATAACGCGGTCAACTTGTCGAATTTCCCTCGAACGTCAACGCAACAGGTGCGTACGGGCGAACTGCAATGACTCGGCCAACATAGCCTCGCGCTCGTGGGCTGAACGCGCTCCCGACGTGGACACCTCTAACACGACATGGCCGGCGAAGTCGCCGCCGGCCAGCATCTCGCACACCTCGACCACCGGTTGGGTGCCGCGACCGGGCGTCAGGTGCTCGTCGGCCGGCATCCCGGAGCCGTCGCACAAGTGCAGGTGCACCAGACCCGAACCCATCCGCTGCGCCATGTCGAGCGCATCGGTGCCGGCCGTCGCGGTGTGGGACAGGTCCAGCGTGTAGTGCGCGTGGTCGCCGTCCAGCGGGTCGTAGGACGGGGCGAACGCCGAGATCCTCGGCCCGGGTCCACCGCCGCGCCTGCGCATCCGTTCCATGGTCTGGCCGGGGCCGAAGAACCGGTCGGCGCGGAACGGGAACATGTTCTCCACGGCCACCAGCACATCGCTGGAAGCCTCCAGCTGCGCGACCTGTTCGCTGAAGCCTTCGACGTAGCGCCGTTGCCAGCGGAACGGCGGATGCACGACGACGGTTTGGGCGCCGAGCTTTTCGGCGGCCCGCACGCTGCGATCCAGCTTGGGAATCGGGTTGGCGCCCCATACCCGCTGCGAGATCAGCAGACACGGCGCATGCACCGACAGCACCGGCATCCGGTACCGCCGCGAGAGCTTGGCCACCGCGTCGATGTCCTGGCTGATCGACTCGCCCCACACCATCAGCTCGACCCCGTCGTAGCCGAGGTTGGCCGCATACTCGAAAGCGGCCTCAGTCTTCATCGGATAGACCGAGGCCGTCGACAGACCGACCTTGATGGCTGGGCGCACGCGGGTTATGCCGGGTGCCTAGCCGGATTGCAACAACGCCAACGGCCCCAGTGTGACCAGTGCCCCCACCGCTACCGCGATCAACGTGCTGCCGATGTCCTCGGTTTTGCGAACCACCCGCACACCGACCACCAGGCCGAGGATGACGAGCACCGAGAGCACCAGCGCCACGATGTTGTTCCACCGCCACAGCTGGTCGAACGCGATGAACAGCCCAGCGCCGAACGCAACAGCCAGAATCGATTGCAGCACAACCATTCCGCCGAGCCGCATGGTTTCGGCCCGCGACCACGTGTGCGAATCCTCGCCCGCATCGCCGAGATCGTCTGGGTAGTCCTCCTCCTCGGCGACGTCGGCGATGTTCCGGTAGGCCGCGTCAGCGCGCGTTTCGACGTCATCGGCGGCACCCTTGCCGGACGACCGGCCGGCGAACGACCGCAGGTAGGAGCGCACGTAAGCGGAGTCTTCAATCGCCGGTTCGACGTCTCGCACATCGGTGTCCATCACGTCGACCGACATCCCCGCGTAATCCTCCAGCGGATCGGGGTTCATGCCTTCGGCACCGGATCGGTCCGCGGGCTTGTCGTCACGCTCGTCGGCACGGCTCGCGTCGACCCGGACGTCGTTGCGCACCGGACGCGGATAGGAACTGCGCTCAGGACGCGCTTCCCGCGGCTCGGATGCCGATTCGCGCGGACGAGGCGGCTGGGATTCCGGCCAGCGCGGCTCGGGTTCAGACCAGTAGGACGACGTTTCGGCGGGTTCGTCCGAAACCGCCTTCTCGACCCGAGCGGTTCCGTTGGCGCGGTGGGCATCCGATCCCGGGCCCGGATGATCGGCCGTCTCGGGTTCGATGTCCTCGTTGATGATGGGGATCTCGCCGGTGAGTTCGGCGACGGTCACCGCATCGGAGTTGCCGCGGCGGCGGCGACGGCGCCCGGGAACCGGGGCACCGAGCGTGCCGTTCTTGGCCAACAACTCGGCCACCGAGATGGGTCGGGTGTTGTCGTTTGGTCCGGTCATCTCTAGTTGCCATTCCGATCAACTCGCTGACTACCAGCATCCCGCACAGAAGTTCCCACGAACGCGGTTCCGTCAGCTTCGCTATCGAGTTTGCGCAAAATGAGGCCTTCCCGTAGCGCCCACGGACAAATGTCCACCGTTTCTATCGACAGCGCTCGCATACTCGCCTCTGCGACCAGAGCTCCTGCCACGATTTGCGGCGCTCGCTCGGCGCTCACCCCTTCCAGTTCCGCACGGTCAGCGGTCGTCATCCTAGAGATGAAAGATATGAGTTGCCTAAGGCCGTTGGCCGTCAGCGTCCGCTTCACTCGCGGCCCCGCTGCCGACGGCGCCGCACCGGTGAGCCGGGCCAGCGAGCGGAACGTCTTCGATGTTGCTACCGCGAGGTCGGGGCTGCCGGCGTCCAGGATTTTGGCGCTGGCGTCGGCCAGCTCAGCGTCCAGCCAGTCGCGCAGCATCCCCACCCGGCGACGGCCTGGCGGATCGTCTTTGAGCCATTCGCGGGTCAGCCGCCCGGCGCCCAACGGCAGCGACATCGCGACTTCGGGCTCCTCGTCGACGCCGTTGGACAACTCCAGCGAGCCGCCCCCGATGTCGAGGTTGATGATCCGGCCCGCGCTCCACCCATACCAGCGACGAACCGCCAGGAAGGTCAGCCGCGACTCGTCGACGCCCTGCAGCACCTGCAGCTCGACGCCGGTCTCTTTGCGGACCCGGGACAGCACGTCCTCGGAGTTCTTGGCGTCGCGGACCGCCGACGTGGCGAACGCCATCAGTTCGGAACAGCCCGAGCTGTCCGCGATTTTTTCGAACTCGTCGATCGTCTCGATCAGCTTGTCGGCGCCGCGGCGGGTGATTTTGCCGGAGTTGTCGATCGACTCGGCGAGCCGCAGAGTGGCCTTGGTCGAGCTCATCGGCGTCGGGTGCCCGCCGCGGCGGGCGTCCACCACTAGCAGATTGACCGTGTTGCTGCCGACGTCGAGCACTCCTAATCGCACGAAACACAACCTTACGGTGAGGCGCCGCAGCGACGGATTGGACTACCGTTAAAACCGTGGCAAGTTCGCAGCCAGATCATCCCGGTGAAGTCGAATTGGACTTCGCTCGCGAATGGGTGGAGTTCTACGACCCGGACAACCCCGAGCATCTGATCGCCGCGGACCTCACCTGGCTGCTGTCCCGCTGGACATGCGTGTTCGGCACGCCGGCCTGCCAGGGCACCGTAGAAGGCCGTCCCGACGACGGCTGTTGCTCGCACGGGGCGTTTTTGTCCGACGACGACGACCGGGCCCGGCTCGACGACGCGGTGTCCAAGCTCACCGACGAAGACTGGCAGTTCCGCGAAAAGGGCTTGGGCCGTAAGGGTTACCTGGAACTCGACGAGCACGAGGGCGAACAGCAGTTTCGCACCCGTAAATACAAGGGCGCGTGCATCTTCTTGAACCGGCCCGAATTCCCCGCTGGCCAGGGCTGCGCGCTGCACATCAAAGCGTTGCAGCTCGGCGTGGCACCGCTGACGATGAAACCCGACGTCTGCTGGCAGTTGCCGATCCGCCGCAGCCAGGAATGGGTGACCCGCCCGGACGGCACGGAGATCCTCAAGACCACCGTCACCGAGTACGACCGCCGCGGCTGGGGCGCCGGCGGCGCCGATCTGCATTGGTACTGCACCGGCGATCCGGCCGCCCACGTCGGCGCCGAGCAGGTATGGGCAAGCATGGCCGCCGAACTCACTGAGCTGCTCGGCGAGAAGGCCTATGCCGAGCTGGCCGCAATGTGCAAGCGGCGCAGCGGGTTAGGACTCATAGCGGTCCACCCGGCAACGCGGGCGGCCGAATAGCGGCAGGCGACCTCGTGGCCTTCGCCGGGTCAGCCCTCCAGCTTGTAGCCCAGTCCGCGCACCGTCACCAGGTGTATCGGGTTGGCCGGGTCGGCCTCGATCTTGGACCGCAGCCGCTTGACGTGCACGTCGAGCGTCTTGGTGTCGCCGACATAGTCCGCGCCCCACACCCGATCGATCAGCTGTCCACGAGTAAGCACTCGGCCGCTGTTACGCATCAGGTACTCGAGCAAGTCGAATTCCTTGAGCGGCAACGTGATCGGCTCACCGTTGACAGAGACGACGTGGCGCTCGACATCCATTCGCACCGGCCCGGATTCCAGCACACCGTCGGTGACCTCGGAGTCGTCGTCGCCGCCGCGGCGCAGTACCGCCCGGATCCGGGCGATCAGCTCCCGTGCCGAATACGGTTTGGTGACATAGTCATCGGCGCCCAGCTCCAGGCCGACGACCTTGTCGATCTCGCTGTCACGCGCCGTCACCATGATCACCGGCACGCTGGAACGGGACCGCAACTGCTTGCACACATCGGTGCCGGACATTCCCGGCAGCATCAGGTCCAGCAGCACGATATCGGCGCCGGCCCGGTCGAACTCGGCCAGCGCGGACGGGCCGTCGGTCACCACGGTGGCCTCAAAGCCCTCTTTGCGGAGCAGAAACGCCAGCGGATCAGCCAGCGATTCTTCGTCCTCCACGATCAGCACACTGGTCACTGGCGCCACTCCTTCTCATCGCGACGCTCTGCAGCGTCGTCAGCGCGGGTCACTGGCGCCACTCCTTCTCATCGCGACGCTCTGCAGCGTCGTCAGCGCGGGTCACTGGCGCCACTCCTTCTCATCGCGACACTCTGCAGCGTCGTCAGCGCGGGTCATCGGTGTAGTTCTTCCTCTCGTTGGGACTCTCGTTGGGGCTCTCGTTGGGGCTTCATGGGCCGGATTTCGCGCTCGGACGGTTGCTCGGGCGATTCGCACTCGACGTCATAAGCCGGGATGGACAAGGTGAACGTCGACCCGGTTCCCAGCTGGCTCCACAACCCGATGCTGCCGTTGTGGTTGGCAGCGACGTGCTTGACGATGGCAAGTCCGAGCCCGGTACCGCCGGTGGCCCGCGAGCGTGCCTTGTCGGCGCGGAAGAATCGCTCGAAGACGCGCTCCTGGTCTTTGCGGGCAATCCCGATGCCCCGGTCGGTGACGGCGATCTCGATGTTCTCGCCGCGGCGACGCCGGCTGATCGACACCAGCGAGCCGCGCGGTGAGTACGCGATCGCGTTAGACACCAAGTTGGCCAGCGCGGTGACCAGCAGGGCCTGTTCACCCATCATCCGCAAGCCACTGGGTTCGTCGGTGCAGACCCTGATGTCGGCGTTGTCGGCGGGCACCTTGTGGCGTGAAATCGCCTCGGACACTACGGAATCGACGTCGACGGCGCCCATGTCCGGCAACCGCTCGGCGCCCTGCAGCCGGGACAGCTCGATCAGTTCGCTGACCATGTCCCCCAGCCGGGTGGCCTCGACGAGCACCTTCTCACCGAACCGCCGCACCGTCTCAGGGTCGTCCGCAGAGGCCAGCAGCGCCTCGGCGAGCACGGACATCGCGCCGACGGGCGTCTTGAGCTCGTGGCTGACGTTGGCCACGAAGTCGCGTCGAGTCGCCTCCATGCGCGCGTATTCGGAGTGGTCGTAGACGAAGACGACCGCGAACCGGCGGTCCTCCTCGCTCAGCAGCCGCGCCTGTCCATGCACCGACAGACCCGAACGTCCTGGCACCAGCTGCTTGCCCGGCAGCAGGTCGAACTCGACGTCGGCGCCATCGGCCAGTGCCTTGCGGGCCGCCTTCCAAGCCTCGCCGTCGAGCTGTCGCTCGCGCACCAGGCCAAGCTCCTTAGCCCGCCCATTGTGATAGACCACGTCGCGGTGACGGTCCACGACGGCGGTCCCCAGCGGCATCAGCGCGACGATGCGCTCCAGCATCTGCGCGACGGTGATTCCCGCCGCTTCAACGGCCACCCGCTGGCGTCGCTCGACCGCCCGCGGCGCCAGGCGAGCGCCGACAGTGACGCCGACGGCCAATGCCGCGAGAAAGAAGACCCCGGCCAGTGACAGGGCCGAGAACACGGTCACATGAAAATCCTACAAATCCGGTGAACGCCAACCCAGCAGCGCAAGGCCAAAATCGGACATGTCACACACCACGCGACAGGTGTTCGACGGCTGTTCACGTGGTGTTTGCCCAGTAGCTGCGAACGGCGCTTATTTGGCCCCCTGGCTGGCCACTGCCGCCGCGCCGGCGGCTGCGGCATCCGGATCGAGGTAGCTGCCGCCACTGACCAGGGGTCGCATATCGGCGTCCAAGTCGTAGCGCAGCGGAATACCGGTCGGGATGTTCAGCGCGGTGACCTCCTCGTCGGACATGCCGTCGAGGTACTTCACCAGGGCGCGCAGCGAGTTGCCGTGCGCGGCGATCAGCACCGTCTTGCCGACCCGCAGGTCAGGCACGATGACATCGGTGAAGTACGGCAGGAACCGGGCCACCACATCGGCCAGGCACTCGGTCAACGGGCCGCCGCCGATGTCGGCGTAGCGGGGGTCGGCGTCCTGGCTGAACTTGCTGCCCTTCTCGATCGGCGGCGGCGGGGTGTCGTAGCTGCGCCGCCAGGTCATGAACTGCTCCTCGCCGTAGCGGTCCCTGATCTCGGCCTTGTCCAGCCCCTGCAACGCACCGTAATGCCGCTCGTTGAGCCGCCAGCTACGCCGCACCGGGATCCACAGCCGGTCGGCGCTGTCCAACGCCAGATGCGCGGAGGTGATAGCCCGCCGCAGCAGCGAGGTGTAAAGCACGTCGGGCAGCAGATTGTGCTCGGCGATCAACTCGCCACTGCGCACCGCCTCGCCGCGCCCCTTCTCGGTCAGGTCGACGTCGACCCAGCCGGTGAACAGGTTCAGCGCGTTCCATTCGCTTTCGCCGTGGCGGAGCAACACCAGCCTCGCAACAGCCTCTCCCATGTCGGCAAGTCTCTCACGCGTCGTGACCGTCGTCGTCTTCGTCGATCAGGTGGGCGAACGCCTCGAGGTTCTTCAGCGACTCACCGCGGGACACCCGCCACTCCCATTCCTTTTGGATCGACGACCGAAAACCCAACTCCAGCAACGTGTTGAAGTCGGTATCCACCGCTTCGAGCACTTGCCCGAGGACCCGGTCGATTTCGGCGGCGTCCACCGACGCCAACGACATGCGGCCCACCAGGTAGATGTCCCCGACGTTGTCCAATGTGTAGGCGACGCCGTACAGGCGGCGGTTGCGTTTCAGCAGGAATCGGTAGACGCCTTCGTGGTTCTCGTCGGGCTTGCGGCAGACAAACGCCTCGATGCGCACCGAGTGCTCGCCGATGCTCAGGATGGTGTTGGTCTTGAGCCTGCGCTCGCCGGGCAACTCCACGATCAGCCCGGGTAGCCCGCCGTGTACACCCTCGTGCCGCGAGTACGTCAGCTCGCTGGCGTCCAGGGTGTCCTCGATCAGCTGCTGGACATGAGTCACCGGCGCCGCCCCACGATCTCCGTCCAATGGGGTCACGCCCAGGCCTTTCTTCGCGATGGCCGTCGTGGAGCCCTCCGCGACGACGTCAGGTCGCGCACCGAACGCCGGGCGGTGAAATCGCTGATCGCACGCCGATAGCTGGCCAGCAGCGCGTCGACGGTGTTGTCCCAGGAGAACCTCGCCGCATGCTCGACCGCCGAGCGGCTCATCGCCCAGGCCCGAGGGCCGGCGCCCAGCCGCAACAGCTCGTCGATCGCGTGCGCCCACCGATCGACGTCGTGACCCGACACCAGCGTGCCGCTCACCCCGTCGCGCACCGCCACCGGCAACCCGCCGACAGCGGCCGCCACCACCGGTGTCCCGCACGCCTGCGCCTCCAGGGCGACCAGACCGAACGACTCCGAATAGCTGGGCACCGCCACCAGGTTGACGGCCTGGAACAGGGTGGCCAGGTTTTCCCGCGACTGCGGCGGCAGGAATTTCACGCGGGCAGTGATACCCAATTCGTCGGCGAGCCGAACAAGGCCGTCCGGGGCGGCCAGCCCGCTGCCCGACGGTCCGCCGGCGACCACGATGTGCACCCGCGGCAGTTTGGCCGCTGCGCGCAGGAAGACGTCGGGCCCCTTCAGCGGTTGGATCCGCCCGACGAAGGCCACCACATCCTCGTCGAGCGGAAGCCCCAGCTTGATCCTGGCGGCGCGGCGGTCACCGGGCCGGAACACGTCCAAGTCGACGCCGGGGTGGGCGACGTCGATCCGGGCGGGGTCGGCGTGGTGCAGCGAAACCAGTTGTGCGACTTCGTCATCGGTGTTGGCGATCAGCCGGTCGGCTTCGTCGACAACTTGCTGCTCGCCGACGGTGCGCAGCGGCGGCTCGGGGGTGTCACCGTCGGCCAGTGCGGCGTTCTTGACCGCCGCCAGCGTGTGCGCGGTGTGCACCAGCGGCACCGACCAGCGGTCGCGGGCCAGCCACCCGATCTGACCGGACAGCCAGTAGTGCGAGTGCACGATGTCGTAGTAGCCGGGCTCGTGGGCGGCTTCTGCCCGCAGCACTCCGGCGGCGAATGCGCACAGCTGGGTGGGCAGGTCGTATTTGTCGAGGCCTTCGAAAGGCCCGGCCACCACGTTGCGCACCAGCACACCGGGTGCCACCCGTGCGATCGGCGGATCGGTGGATGCGGTGGCCCGGGTGAAGATCTCTACCTGCACGCCTCGGCGAGCGAGATGAAGCGCGCTTTGCAGCACGTAAACGTTCATTCCGCCGGCGTCCCCGACACCCGGCTGGGCCAGCGGCGACGTGTGCACCGCCAGCACCGCGACGCGGCGCGGATCGGTCAGCTCGGAGATGTCCGGCCGGGGAAAATCAGTGTGGCCCACGCTGTCATCTTTGCAGGACCGCCCTGACCTACCCCGAAGACGCAGTTCAAGCCGGTGTATCGGTAGCGACCTCGTACGCGGGTACCGGCGGCTGGGAGCGGCGCATGGCGCCGAGCGGATCGGCGTACAGCCCGGCCAACGACACGATGCCGGCCCCGGCCTCTTGCACCCGGTTGCCGAAGGCGGTCACCCGAATGTCGCGCGGCGGCAGCACCGAGCGTGCGGCGAAGGCCGCCTCCAGGTGCTCCATGCCCTCGGGATATTCGGTGAACGCCTGCCCACCGACCACCAGGTCGTCGGGGTTGAGCAGATCGCGCAGCAACGCGACCGCTTCGCCAAGCACCCTGGCCCGCTCGGCCAGCAGGTCTTTGGCCTGCTGGTTGCCGCTGCGCGCGGCCCGCAGCAGCTCGGTGACGGCGACGCCCGACGCGCCGCTACGGGCCGGCAGGATGCGCATCCGCCGCGCGGCGGCCAGCACGGCCTCGTCGCTGACGGTGGATTCCAACAGCCCAGAGCCGCCGAGCAGCTCTGATTGCGCGGGCAGGTTGGTGATGGTGCCCGGCCCGCTGGCTGGACTGTGCACCCGACCGCCGATCACCAGCGCATAGCCCACCGTCTCGCGGGCGTAGACGTACAGGCTGGTCGACGAGTTCGGCCCGAACCGGCGCATACCGAGCAGCAGTTCCGCCGCGGCCATCGCGTCGACGTGCGACGCCACCGAAACCGGCAGGCCCAGCGCCTCGGCGATCACCGGTCCGACCGGCGCGTCCCGCCAGCCCAGCCGGGCGTGGTCGACGTGCCCGGTGGCGGCGTCGACCGTCCCGCCGATTGCTACCCCGACCCACAGCGCGCGCCGCCGGTGCCAGCGCCTCAGGTAGCGCCGGGCGCCGTCGGCCAACGACGCCAGCGCCGGCCCCTGGGCGCTGCGCGGTGTCGGGGTCTCGACCGCGTCCAGCGTGCGGCCGAACAGGTCGGTGGCCACGATGCTGGTGGTCCGCGCCCCGACGTGGATGCCCAGGGTCAGGAACGGTTCGTGGTTGACCTCGACGGGCACCCGGGGACGCCCGATCGCGCCGGAGACCGCCAGGTCGGCGCGTTCCCGCAGGATGCCCGCGTCCAAGAGGGCGATGACCTGGCGATTTACCGTCGCAATGCTGAGCGAGGTGACCTGGGCGATGACGTCGCGGCCGATCGGGCCGCGCAACCGCACGGCACGAAACACCGATGATGCGGCGCCGTCAGAAAGTTGCAGTAACGGCGCCACGACGCGGTGGCGCGCCGGCGATCGCCGCCCGGCAGTCGCCAGATGATTGTGAGAGTGGGAGGTGAGAGTTGTTGAGCGCAAGTGAGTGTCCTTGTCCGAGTTCCGATGGCGGTCTGGGCCGCGCCACCGTCGCGAGCGCTTGCGGTTCGCTCAGGCGCGGCTGTTCGCGCGGCAACAACACGCGCAGTCTGCGAAACGACACGCAGACGTACAGCCGAACAAGGGACTGATGTACACACGAGGAATTTAGCACGGTTATTAGAGTTGGTCAGATGACAGCCGCAGAGCCCCCAACGACGGGCACCACCCGCCATCGCGGCGAGCAACCCGTGGCGGTAGTCACCGGCGCCAGCGCGGGAATCGGCGAGGCAACCGCGAGAATCCTGGCTGCGCAAGGCTTTCACGTGGTGGCGGTGGCGCGGCGGGCGGACCGGATCGAGGCGCTGGCCGCCGAGATCGACGGGACCGCCATTCTGGCCGACGTCACTGACGGTGCGGCGGTGGATGAGTTGGCCGGCCGGCTGAGCCGGGTCGACGTGCTGGTCAACAACGCCGGCGGAGCCAAAGGCCTGGAATCGGTGGCCGACGCCGACCTGGAGCACTGGCGGTGGATGTGGGAGACCAACGTGCTGGGCACCCTGCGGGTCACCCGCGCGCTGCTGCCCAAACTGATCGACTCCGGCGACGGGCTGATCGTCACCATCACCTCGATCGCGGCGATGGAGGTCTATGACGGCGGGTCCGGCTACACCGCGGCCAAGCACGCGCAGGGTGCGCTGCACCGCACTCTGCGCGGTGAGCTACTCGGAAAGCCGGTGCGGCTCACCGAGATTGCGCCCGGCGCGGTCGAAACCGAGTTCTCGCTGGTGCGCTTCGACGGCGACCAGCAGCGTGCCGACGCCGTCTACACGGGCATGACGCCGCTGAGGGCTGCCGACGTCGCAGAGGTGATCGGCTTCGTGGCGTCGCGGCCACCGCATGTCAACCTCGACCAGATCATCATCCGGCCGCGCGATCAGGCCAGCGCGACGCGTAAGTTCACCCACCCGGCCGCGGGCTAGACGTCGTCGGGGTGCCCGACAAGGTCGGCGCGTCACGGGGGGTGGCAGGCGCGCTGTGGGGTATCGACACCGGCGACGGCTTGGCTCCGCTCGGCGGCGGCAGCGCCGACATCCCCACCCAGGTGTCCCAGTCCACGGCCCAGTCCCAGATGTCGCCGTCGGAGTAGGACAGCTCGATCGTGCTGCCGGTCACCTCGACCGGGTCGCCGTAGATCGCGCTGCCGAAGTACTGCTGCGCATCACCCGTCGACAGGTTGATGCAGCCGTTGGTGACGTTGGTGTTGCCCTGCGCGCCGGCGCTGGACGGGTTGGCGTGGATGAACTCGCCGTTGTTGGAGATGCGCACCGCCCAGCGTTCGTGGATGTGGTTGTAGCCGGCGGCCGGGTTGGACATGTAGAAGTCGGAGTACTTCTCGCTGACCACGTGGATGCCGTTGCGCGTGACGTTACGGGCTTTGTCGGCTTCGCCGTAGCTGCACGGGAAGTCCATGATCACGCCCTCGTCGCGGACCACCTGGATGCGGTGTGACGAGACTTCGGCTTTGACCACTTGGCGACGACCGATGTCGAAGCTCAGGCTCATGTCCTGCTTGCCGTATGCGCCGTCACCGAACGCCAGCCCGTACAGCTTGGCGTCGACGTTGACCTTGGTGCCGGCCGGGTAGTACTCGCGGCTGCGCCAGTGCACGCGGGCGCCCCCGACTTCGTCTGGCAGCCACGCCCAACTGCCCTCGACGGGCGGCTCGGTGGTCACCTTCAGCGCCCGCTCGACGGCGGCCTTGTCGGCGATCGGCGCGTCGAACTGGATGATGATCGGCGCCGCGACCCCGACGGTCTGCCCGTCGGCAAGCTGGAACCCGCCATCGATCACCTTGGTGGGCGAGACCGTGGTGAGCTTGCCCTTCACCGGGACCGCCTTGCCGTCGTGGCCGACCACCGATCCACTCCAGGTGTAGGTGGCGTCGTAGCCGAGGGGCTCGGTGAGGGAGTAGATGGTGCGGTCCCGGTTGAGTGCGCCTGCAACCACTTTGCCGGACGAATTGGTCAACGCGACGTGCTGGAACCACCCGTCGCGGACCTCGACGCTGATCGGCGTGGTGGGCAGCACATCGGTGGCCTTGTCGGCCGGCCGGAACGTCACACTGGCTTCCGCCGGCGGCTTGGCCTTCTCCGACTGCTTGGTCGACCCGCCGAAGCACGCGGCTAACACGTTGGGCGCGAAGATGCCGACCGCCAGGGTCGCTAGGGCCCGGCGCCGAGTGACCGGCGAGAAGCCGCGCGCTGTGTCCACGACAAACCAAGATACCGGCGAAAATGACCCCCCTTGCGCACCCGCGCACTACAAAGAGCAGCCGACCAGCACCGGTTCGGGTATCAATGTGACGCCAAACACATCGCGGACCCCGTCACGCACTGTGCGCGCCAACGCCACCACGTCGGTGGCGCTGGCTCCGCCGCGATTGGTCAAAGCAAGCGCATGCTTGGTGGACAGCCGACAGCGCGCGGTTGCGACGTCCGGATAGCCCTTTCCGAAGCCAGCCTGCTCGACGAGCCAACCTGCGGCCAGTTTTACGCCGTCAGCAGCGGGATAGTGCGGCACCGGGCGATTGACGCCGTCGGCCAACTCTTGGTAACGCTGCTGTGCGACAACGGGATTGGTGAAGAACGATCCCACGCTCCAGGTGTCGTGGTCGGCCGGGTCGAGAACCATGCCCTTTCGGGCGCGCAGCGCCAGTACCGCATCCCGGACCTCCGCCGGATCGGCCCGCTCGCCGGCCGTGGCGGCCAGCGCGGTCACCAACTCGCCGTAGCGCAGCGGCGCGCTGCGGCCCGAGACGTCCAGCGCGAACTCCACCTCCAAGACGGTGGCCGCCTCCGAGTGCTTGAGCACGCTGCTGCGGTACCCGAAACCCAACTCGCCGGCCGGCGCCCAGCGCACTACCCCGCTGCATCGGTCCAGCAGCCGGACCCGGGTGATGGTGTCGGCCACCTCGGTTCCGTAAGCGCCGACGTTCTGCACCGGGGTAGCGCCCGCCGAGCCGGGGATGCCCGACAGGCACTCCAGCCCGCCCAGGCCCGCTGCGATGGCCGTGACTACCACGTCGTCCCACACCGCGCCGGCCTCAGCCCGCACGATGTTGCCATCGACGCTGATGTTGCTGGTGGCCAACCGGACCACGGTCAGATCGGTCAGCGTGTCGGCGATCACCAGATTCGAGCCGCCTGCCAACACCAGCAGCGGCCGGCAGTTTTCGGCGTCGAGATGCCGCAGCGTGGCGACCACCTGTTCGGTGCTAGTGCAGGTGATGACCCGCGGCGCGACCGGGCCGACTCGCAACGTGGTCAGCGGCGCCAACGGCACCGCCTCCTCGATGCGCGCACCGGCGAAAAGCGTTCCCACCCCACCCCCTTCAAGCCCGGTTTCATGGCTCTTGACGGTAGCCTGACCTGCTATGCCGCGTTCGTTCGACATGTCCACCGACTATGGGGCCACGGTCGAAGAAGTTCTCCGGGCGTTCAGCGAGGAGCAGTACTGGCTGGCCCGGCTCGCCGATTCGGGAGCTGACGACACGACGCTGGATTCGATACAAGTCGGCGGCCCGTCCGGAGATGACGGCAGCATCGACGTGATCACCACGCAAATCCTGCGCAGTGACCGGCTGCCGGGTGTAGTCACCCAGTTTCACCGCGGCGATCTGCGCATCCGCCGCGAGGAGCGCTGGGAGCCGGTCACCAACGGTTCTTCAACCGCGATCGTCACCGGCTCCATCCTGGATGCGCCGGCGTCGTTGACCGGCACCGCGGTGCTGGAACCGGTGGCGGAGTCGGGCGGCTCGCGGTTGAAGCTTCGGGCCACCGTCGAGGTGCGCATCCCGCTGGTCGGCGGCAAATTGGAGAACTTCGTCGGCAGCCAACTAGTCGAATTGCTGATCGCCGAGCAGCGTTTCACCACCGTGTGGATCGGCGAAACCGCGTAGCAAGATCGCGCTCAGGCGCGGCCTTCGGCGGCGTCGACACCGCCGTTCAACAGTTCGCCGATGACCCTCTTGAGCACCGGTGATAGCAGCCAATCAAGACCGGGGATCTTGGGTGTCGACCGTAGGTGCCAGCTGACCTCGGTTCCGGTGCCGACCTCGCGCAACGCGACAGTGCCGACATGATCCCGGACTGGCGCGCCGGAGACCATCTTGTACGCGTAACCCGTCGGTCGCTGATACTCGACGATCTCTTCGACGATTGCGGGTCCGAGCGCTTCGAGGCGTCTGACCGCGCCGACGCCGTTCGGCGCAGGGGTTCCTTCACGATCCAGCGTGCTGCGACGGACCGCCCACACGTAGTCCGCGATCGCGCGGTGGTCGGTGAGGGCGTCGAACACTGTCTCGATCGGCGCCGTCGTGGTCCGCGTGAGAGTGAACTCGGTCATCGGCCCGCCACGCTCTTCAAAACCCGGTTGTCCACCGTCATGTTTCCTCTCTTCCGCTAGGTCAGTGAATTCTGGCATCCGAGCCGACCACCCCTAGGCTTGCCTCATGCGGATTGCCGTGGCACAGATCCTCAGCGGCACTAACCCGGCCGACAACCTGCAGCTGGTGCGGGATTACACCGGGCGGGCCGCCGATGCCGGCGCCACGCTGGTGGTGTTCCCGGAGGCGACCATGTGCCGGTTCGGGGTTCCGCTGGCGCCGATCGCCGAGCCGGTCGACGGGCCGTGGGCCGACGGTGTACGCCGGATCGCGGCCGACGCGAACATCACGGTGATCGTGGGCATGTTCACCCCTGCCGACGACGGGCGGGTCGCCAACACGCTGCTCGCGGCAGGCCCGGGCTCACCGAATCAGCCCGACACCTACTACGACAAGATTCACCTCTACGACGCGTTCGGGTTCACCGAGTCGCGGACGGTCGCGCCGGGGCGCGGGCCGGTGGTGATCACCGTCGACGGTGTCGGAGTGGGGCTGAGCACCTGCTATGACATCCGTTTCCCCGAACTGTTCACCACCCTGGCACGTCGCGGCGCCCAGTTGATCACCGTGAGCGCGTCGTGGGCTTCCGGCTGGGGAAAGCTGGAGCAATGGACGCTGCTGGCCCGCGCCCGGGCGCTGGACTCCACCAGCTACATCGTCGCGGCCGGGCAGGCCGACCCCGGCGAGCCGCTGGCCTCGAGCGCGCCGACCGGGGTCGGCGGCAGCCTGGTGGTTTCGCCGTTTGGCGAAGTGGTGGCCTCGGCGGGAGCTGATCCGCAGCTGCTGGTCACCGACCTCGCCCTCGAGCAGGTCGCGAAGGCCCGCGAGACGATCGCGGTGCTGCGCAACCACTCAGCCTTCGCTCATGCAGATAAGGCAGAATCGCCCGGGTGACGAATCCGCAGGGACCCCCACATCAGGACCCGACGGTATGGGCTCGTCCTGGAAGTCACTATCCACCCACCCAGCCGGCGCCGCAGGGCGATCGCTCGCATGAACCACCGGCCCAGCTGGCGTCGCAGACCTTGCCGCCGCCCACCCAGGAATACCCGGCTACCGGGCCTTACAGCCAGCCGCCGTCGCAGGACACAGCAGCTCCCGTGAAAACCAAACGCCGCTTCACACGCCGCTTCCGCGGCGACCCCGTGTCGATCATCCTGATTCTGGTCATCGTGGCGGCGTTAGGCGTCGCCGGGCTGATCGGAGGGGAACTGTATGCCCGCAACGTGGCCAACCATGTCGTGGCCTCGGCGACCGAATGCGTGGTGCAGGACCAGGCGAAGGTGTCGTTCGGCCCCAGCCCGTTCCTGTTGCAACACTTCACCGGCCACTACCGCGACATCTCGATCCACACTGCGGGACACCAGATTCGCAATGCCAAGGGCATGACGGCCGACATCAACATCAACGACGTCGACCTGCACGGCAACGCCGACTCGAAAGGCACGATCGGCGCGCTGGACGCCAGCATCACCTGGACGTCGGATGGCATCAAGGAGACCGTGCAGGATTCCATTCCCTTCATCGGCGGCCTGGTCAACGACGTCACCACCGACACCGGCGCCGGCACCATCGAACTCAGCGGCGCGCTGGGCCTGGGCAGTGTCACCGTCAAGCCGCAAGTCGTCGACGGCGAGCTGACGCTGCAGGTCGTCAAGGTGACCGCGATGGGCGCCGTAGTGCCGCACGAGACCGCGCAAACGGCGCTGGATACCTTTACCTCGACGCTGACCAAGGACTATCCCATGGGTATTCGCGCCGACAGCGTCCAGGTCACCAATGACGGTGTGGCGGCGCACTTTTCGACGCGCAACGCGTCGATCCCGGCGGCCCAGACGAACCCCTGCTTCGCCCATGTGTAGGGCAGGCCGCGGATGACGGATCCCCGAGAGCCCTCGAACGGCGACCCGCCGGATAGAGGTCGTCCGCCCAAGCCGGCCGGGCCCCCTAACCGGGGCTTTCCCCCGCGCCGTCAGCCCCCGCCGCCGTCGGAATCACCGACTCGCCATATCCCCCTGCCCGGCCGCCCGCAGCAGCCACCTGCCCGTGACGTCCCGCGGCCGCAGCGGCCCGGACGCCCGCCCGGTCGGCCGCCGCAACAGCCGGGTCTGCCGCCTAACCCGCGCCCGCAGCAGCCAGGTCTCCCACCGCAGTCGCCGCAAACGGAACTACCAACCACCCGGATATCAACGTCGCCACCGCCGTCCATTGACACACCGGCGACACCCAAACGCGGCTTTTTCGCCAACCGGACGTCGCTCTTGCTGATCCTGCTGACCGTGCTGCTGCTCGTCATCGCCGTGGCGATCGGCGCCGAGCTGTATACCCGCCACGTCGCGAGCAGCAAAGTGGCGAACGCGGTGGCGTGTGAGGTGCAGGACAGCGCCAGCGTCTCGTTCTCGCCGGTCCCGCCGGTGCTATGGCAGTACCTCACCACGCACTACACCGACATCTCGGTCCACACCGGCGGCAACCAGGTGCGCGAGGCCAAGGGCATGAAGGTGAGCTTGGACATTCACGACATAAAGCTCAACAATGCCAACAACTCTCAGGGCACGATCGGGTCGCTGAGCGGCACCGTCACCTGGTCCGCGGACGGCATCAAGCAGTCGATCCAGGCCGCGCTGCCGGTGCTCGGCAAGTTCGTCTCCGGAGACGTCACCACCAATCCAGGCGACGGCACCATTTCGCTGAAGGGCACGTTCGACAGCGCCACTGTCAAGCCGCAGATCGTCAACAACGGGCTGTCGCTGCAAGTGGTCAGCTTGACGGCGCTAGGCGCCCAGATGTCAACGACTAGCGTCCAAAAGGAGCTGGATAACCTCACCTCGGAAGCGACCCAGAACTATCCGCTGGGCATCCACGCCGACAGCGTGAAAGTCACCAGCACCGGCGTTGAGGGCACATTCTCGGCCAGCAATGCCTCCATCCCCGCCGGCGGCAGCCAGGATCCCTGTTTCGCCAACCTCTGACGCTTTTCTAGCCCAAACCGTCGAGGACGGCGCGGGTGCCCGACAGTCCGAGTCGGGTGGCGCCCGCATCGAGCATCGCGAGGGCAGCGTCGGCAGTGCGAATTCCGCCGCTGGCCTTGATCCCCAGCCGTCCGGCGACGGTGTCGGCCATCAGCGTGACAGCGGCCACCGACGCGCCACCGGCGGGATGAAAACCCGTCGAGGTCTTTACGAAATCCGCGCCGGCGTCCTCGGCGGCGCGGCACACGTCAGCCAGTGTGTGCTCGTCGGCAAGCGTCAACAGCGCCGCCGACTCGACGATGACCTTGAGCACGGCAGCGGGTACAGCCGCCCGCAGCGCCGCGATGTCTGACCGGACGGCATCGATGTCACCGGCCACCGCCGCGCCGATGTCGATGACCATGTCGATCTCGCTGGCACCCGATGCCACGGCCAGCGCCGCTTCCCGCGCCTTCACTTCAGACAAATGCTTGCCCGACGGGAAACCCGCGACCGCGGCGACTCGCACCCCCGGGGCGGTCGCGCTGGGCACCATCGACGGCGAGACGCAGACGGCGTAGACGCCCAACGCTGCTGCTTCGGCCGCGGCCGCGGCCACCTCCGCGGCGGTGGCCTCGGGTTTGAGCAGGGTGTGGTCGACGAGAGCCGCCACTTGGTCACGGGTCGGTCGGCCGGACATTAGAACGGCTCGCGCCCGCCGCCAGGATTGCAGCCGGAGCCGACCATCGTCGTGTCATCGACGACCGGCCGCCACGGCTCCAGGTTCCAGCTGGGCTTGCCGGGCTGGAACACCTCGGCCAACTCCCAATGGCAGAGGAACTGCTCGTGCATGCCGGGGGTGGCGGCGTCTGGCGCCAGCGCGAGCACCTCGGACCAGGCCTCGTCGGCCTCGGGGCCCGCCGATCCGAGTTGCCTGGCGGCCGCACGCCCCGACGCCGTCGGATAGACCCGCAGGCTGGGCAGCTGATTCCACTGAACCCACTGGGTGTGCTCGACAAACGGCGATGGGTAGGACAGCGCGCTCGACCCTGCAGAGCCGGGATCAGCCGACGCGGGAGCGACGCCCAACAGCGCGCTGATTACCGTCGTCGCGAGGGTCAAAGCTCGCATACCGCTATCGCGACTTGCCCTGAATCTCAAGAAGTTTCGGCCGCACGTCGACTAGGTAGACACCTGCCGCGGAGGCACCCATGGCCGCGCCCAGCGCGCTGAGCATCATGGTCAGCGGCACCGCAGCGCCCAGGATCAACAACCACACCGGCTTCGTCATCTTGTCGGCGGCCGTGTAGGCGTCGGGCCGCTGCATTGCCGCGTGCACGAAGGCGTAGAGCGCTGTCATCGCCACGGCAACCTGCAAGACCAAAACGACGCTATTCACGAGGTTCACCCAGTAAGCGTAAGCGGGTGGGGCCGAAAACGTCGACTCCGAGTCGCCCGACCGGGCAACTCGGAGTCGAGGTGTAAGTCGGTCCGCGCTGCCCGGCCAGGCAACGCGGACCGCCGGATTACTTCTGGGTGACCTTTTTGGCCGGGGCCTTCTTGGCCGGAGCCTTCTTGGCCGGGGCCTTCTTGGCCGGGGCCTTCTTGGCGACGGCCTTCTGAGCCTTCTTCGCCGCCGCGTCCGCCTTCTTGGGTAGCTCGATACCGACCAGCTTGGCGGCACGCTCGCCGACCGCGCGGGTCTGCGACGCAACCGTGCCCAGGGCCTCCTGGGTCAACTCGACCGCCTGGTCGACGTAGCCCTCGGCACGCGCCGAGGCGTCGTCGAGGCCGGACTGGCTGCGCAACCGCTCAAGGGCGGCCTCGCCGCGCTCGACCAGCTCGGCGTACCGAGAGGTCGCCGCCTCGACATACCCTTCCGCGGCGCTGCGCAGCTCATCAGCAGTGAACCGGTCGCGCAGGTCGCGCAGCTGCTCGGGCAGGTCCTCCTGCAGCTTGGTCAGCCGAGCACGGCTCTCTTCGACCCGGCTGCGGGTGTCGGTGCGGGTCTCTTCGGCGCGCTCGCGCAACTCGAGAAGCAGGTCGTTGACCGTGGCCAGGGCCAGGTCGGCGGCGCCCAGCGCGGCAAGCAGCGGGGCCTTCAGGTCGTCAATGGTGGGGTTTTCCGCCATGGTATTTCCTTTCGTGATTTTCGTTGTACGTCAAATTGGTTGGCATTGCTCGATGACGAGCTAGGCAGGTGTACAGGCTTTATGCAGGGGCTGTCTCCTCACGGGCAGCTTCGTTTTGTTCGACGAAGGACGTGTAAATGTCCAGCAGGACCTGTTTCTGCCGCTCGGTGATCGCCGTGTCGGTGACGATGGCGTCGCGGACTTCGCTCTTCGCGCCGGGCTCGAGCATGCCGGCCTGCACGTAGAGAAGCTCGGCGGAGACCCGCAGCGCCTTGGCGATCTGGTTGAGCACGTCAGCGGACGGTTTACGCAATCCACGCTCGATCTGGCTGAGGTACGGATTGCTGACACCGGCTTTTTCCGCCAACTGTCGCACCGATACTTGCGCCGCCTCACGCTGCGCTCTGATGAAGCTGCCGATGTCGGACGCAGCGGTGGACACCACAGCGGCAAGGTTCTCCTCCTGCGGCATGGCGACTCCTCGCGTCGGCTAATTCGGTGCGATACGCGCTCACAGTAGCTAACTAGTGCTAACTTTTGCAAGCACTAGTTAGCAGTGCTCAGAACAGCAGCTGCGCGATCGCGTAGATGGCCAGCCCGGCCAGCGAGCCCACGACGGTGCCGTTGATCCGGATGAACTGCAGGTCACGGCCAACATGCAGCTCGATGCGCCGGCTGGCCTCCTCGGCATCCCAGCGCTCGATCGTGTCGGTAATAATCGCGGTGATCTCTACCCCGTACTGGGCGACCAGGTGCTCAGCGGCCCGCACGATCCAGTTGTCGACCTTGTCCCGCAGCTCGGCGTCGTCGCGCAATGATTCGCCGATGCGCACCACCGCGTCGGCAACGCGGGTGCGCAACGCACTGGACGGGTCGTCGACACCCTCGAGCATCAGGCGTTTGAGCGTCTTCCAGGCCGTCGCGGCCGCGTTGGTGACCTCCTCGCGGGCCATCAACTGTTCCTTGACCGCCTCGGCCCGCGCGATGGTCGCATCGTCGTGCTGCAGGTCGTCAGCGAACTCGAAGAGGAAGCGGGTCGCCGACCGGCGCAGTTCATGATCCGGGTTGCGGCGCACCTTGTCGGTGAAGTCCATCAGCTCACGGTGGATACGGTCGCCGACGAGATGGTCGATGAATCGCGGCGACCAATTCGGCGAATCCCGCTCGACCACTCGTTGGATGATCTCTCCGGCGTTCAACGACCACTGAAATGCCCGGTCGGCCAGCAACTGGATCAGGGCCTCCTGCCGGTGCTCGGCCAGCAACGTCGCCAACACCCGGCCCACCGGCGGACCCCACTGCGGCTCGGCGATGCGCCGCACAATCATCCGGTCGATCACGTGCTGGACGTCGTCGTCGCGCAGCAGTTCCACCAGGACCCGCAGCACGGTGGCCGTCTCGGCGGCTACGCGCTGGGCATGAGTGGTGTCCGACAGCCACTTGCCCAGGCGGCCCGGGATCTGCGCGTCGCGAAGCTTGGTCTCCACCACCTGCGGCGAAAGGAAGTTCTCCCGTACGAAGGTGCCGAGGCCCTCACCGAGCTGGTCCTTCTTGCGCTTGATGATCGCGGTGTGCGGGATCGGGATCCCCAATGGGTGCTTGAACAATGCGGTCACCGCGAACCAGTCAGCGAGCGCACCGACCATGCCGGCCTCCCCGGCGGCCCCCACATAGCCGATCCAGGTGCCGGTGATGCCGGCGGACTGCGCCCACCGGCAGCCGAGGAACACCCCGGTGGCGCCGACCAGAAAACTCAGCGCCACCACTTTCATCCGCCGCAGTCCCCGAAGCCGCTCGGCATCAGCCTGTGGGTCGGCCCCAGCGAACGACTCCGCCAAGGACGCGGGTTTGCCTGGCTCCCCGTTCGGCAACGGCACCAGGTCCGTCCGCGCCGCCCGCAAGCCTCGCGGATCGGCCCGGTGTTTGGGTCCTGGATTGGTTCGAAGTGCCACGACACCCATCATCCGCCATCCACGTGACTGTTCGGCGACAATGCGGGCCGTTCGCGGCCCGAGGTGGGGGCACCTCCCGCTTCCGGGGGAGAGCCGGACCATGCGAACGAGTGGCGACAATGCGGGCCGCGCGGGGCACGTACCGCTTGCCCAGAGAGCCGGACATTGGGAACGAGTCGGCGACAAAGCGGGAGCGGTTACTGTTACCGGCCCGACAACTAAGCGCTGTCATACGAGCTGTGGGGCGAGAAAGCGTCGTCGATAACCCGTACTATTAAGAGCATCTAGTGAATGGGAATCGGCGATAGTGGCGCAACAGGTGCGGGCCGGGACGGTGAAGACCGACGGCCGGAAGCGACGCTGGCATCAGCACAAAGTGGAACGCCGCAATGAGCTGATCGACGGGACGATCGAAGCGATCCGGCGGCGCGGTCAGTACGTGAGCATGGACGAGATCGCCGGTGAGATCGGGGTCTCCAAGACCGTCCTGTACCGGTACTTCGTCGACAAGAACGACCTGACCACCGCGGTGATGATGCGGTTCGCGCAGATCACCCTGATCCCGAACATGACGGCGGCATTGTCGTCGAATCTGGACGGTTTCGACCTGACCCGCGAGATCATCCGGGTCTACGTCGAGACGGTGGCCGCCGAGCCGGAGCCTTATCGGTTCGTGATGGCGAACAACTCGGCCGGTAAGAACAAGGTGGTCGCGGACTCCGAGCGGATCATCGCCCGCATGCTCGCGGTGATGCTGCGCCGCCGCATGCGCCCGGCGGGGATGGAACTTGGCGGAGCGGAGCCGTGGGCCTACATGATCGTCGGCGGCGTCCAGCTGGCCACCCACTCGTGGCTGTTGGACCCGCGAATGACCTCCGACGAGCTGATCGACTACCTGACCATGCTGAGTTGGAGCGCGCTGTGCGGGATCGTCGAGGTTGGCGGCTCGCTGGAGAAGTTCCGGGGCCAACCGCATCCGTCGCCGATCGTTCCACCGCTACCACACTGACGGGTCTAGGGTCTTGCCATGTCCGACGTGACGGTCCGCTCCCGATTCAGCTCCTGGGCATACGCCCTGCGCACCACCAATCCGCCTCCGGACGGGCCGGTCGACACCGTCACCCGATGGATCGTCGTCACCCGCGCGGCGGTGCTGCCGATGACCCTGTTCGCCGGCCTGGTGGCCGCGCTGCTGGCGGTCGGGAAGCCCGGATTGGATTGGCGCTGGCTCATTCTCGCGATCGTCGGAATCTTGTTGGCGCACACAGCCAACAATTTGATGAACGACCTTTACGACACGCAGACGGGCACCGACAGCGCCAGTTACCCTCGCGCCCTCTACGCCCCGCATCCGGTGCTGTCGGGTTTGGTCAGCCGCCGCACTCTGCTCATCGCGATCGCCGTGGTGAACCTGGCCGACCTGGCGATCCTGATCGTGCTGACGTGGGCACGCGGCTGGCCCGTGTTGGCGTTCGCGTTGTCCGGTTTCGTGCTCAGCTTCGCCTATACCGCGCCGCCGGTACGACTCAAGAAGCGTGGCCTGGGCGAGCCGGATGTGCTGGTGGTCTGGGGTCCGCTGATGGTGTGCGGAACGTACTTCTCAGCGGTCGGCACCGTCGGCTGGGACGTCGTGGTGGCGTCGCTACCCTACGGGCTGCTCTGCACCACGGTCCTGATGGGAAAGCACATCGACAAAATCCCCTACGACGAGCCGCTGGGCATCCGCACACTGCCGGTGATCTTCGGCGCGGCCCGGGCTCGCGCGGTGACGCTCGGGATGATGGTCGGGTTTTACCTGCTGGTCGTGGCGGCGGTCCTGGCAAAAGCGATGCCGTGGCCGGCATTGCTCGTCGTCGTGGCGCTGCCCCGACTGGTCAAGGTGTGGCCATACTTCCGGCGCCCGCCGCCCGACGAGCCGCCGGCCAAATTCCCGGTGTGGCCACTGTGGTACGCGGCGCTGGCTTGGGTGCACGTCCGCCAAGCAGGTGCCTTCCTTGTGCTGGGCCTGGCGATCGGCGCGTTGCTTCCCGCCTTGTAAGGGCCTTCAGTATCTTCCGAAGGCCAGGGCGATGTTATGGCCGCCGCAACCGAACGAATTGCTGATCGCGTACCGGTAGTCACCCGATCGCGGCTCGCCGGTCACCACATCCAGATCGATCTCTGGATCGAGGTTGCGCAGGTTCAGCGTCGGCGGGACGATACCGTCCTGCAGCGCCAACACGGTCAGGATCGACTCCACTGCGCCGACCGCGCCAACCGAATGGCCAAGCGCCGCCTTCGGTGCGTAGACCGCCGGCGTGTGCATACCCAACGCCTGCTTGATCGCCTTCGCTTCGGCCAGGTCGCCGACGGTGGTGCCAGTGGCGTGGGCGTTGACGTGGTCGATGTCGGCCGGGGTGAGGCCGGCAAGCTGGATCGCCCGCGTTATCGCGTGGCCGGCCTGTTCACCGTTGGGGTCCGGCGCCACGACCTGGTAGCCGACTGCTCGACGAATTCATCCTCCAGCCTGCGGATCCCAGTTTGCCCGTCCAGCAGCTTCTTCCAGGTGTCGTCAACATTCGTGGCGAGCGCAGTCGTCATCGCGACGCCGGTGACAACACATCGGGTAAACCGTTCCCGGTCGAAAACTCCGCCATGGCGTTGCTGCGTTTCCTTTAGTCGATGGCCCTTCCCACTGCTCCCAATAACCATGACCCGGTAGCGATCAGCGTAAACCCGGTCCGGGCAGACCGCCGCTCGTTCGATGACACAAACCTCGATCCGGCCCGACGCGATTGCCGCGGTCCGAGCCCGGGTATATGGACGCCATGATGTCGCGCGGAAGCAAACATCTGGATGAGCCCGGCCTTGAGCCGAACGTTGACCCATCAAGTCGCACTATGACCGGTCGAACGACTTCTTTCGGCCTTGACTCAACCCGAAAGGTGTGCCGCCCATCGCAACTCGGGAGCTGGACGCGAGTCGTCCGAAGTTGGTGGAGCTTTAGTAGGAGTAGAAGCCCTTACCGGATTTCTTGCCCAACAAACCCGCCTCGACCATCCGCAGCAAAAGCGGCGGTGGGCCGTATTGCGGGTCTTTGAACTCTTGAAACATCTTGTCCGCTATCAGCTTCAAAGTATCGAGGCCGACCAGATCGGATAACCGCAGCGGCCCCATCGGATGCGACAGCCCGGCAACAACGGCCTTGTCGACGTCTTCAACGGTGGCGAAACCACCCTCGACCATCCGGATCGCCGAAAGCAGGTAGGGCACAAGCAACGCATTGACCACGAATCCGGACCGATCCGAGCATCGCACCACTTGCTTTCTCAGCACCGCGCTGGCGAATTCCTCGGTGCGAGCGGCCGCGGCTTCGTCCGTCACCAGGGTGCAGACCAGCTCCACCAACGGCAGCACCGGGACCGGGTTGAAGAAATGCAGACCTAGCACCCGGCCAGGATTGGCAGTGGCGGCGGCCAGCTTCATGATCGGAATGCTCGACGTGTTGGACGCCAGGACAGCATCCGGGTCGGTGATCACGCGATCGAGTTCGGCAAAGATGCCGGCTTTGACGGACTCGTCCTCGAGCACGGCCTCGATGACTAGCTGCCGATCGGCCAGCTGGGCGAGATCGGTGGTGAATTTCAGCTTCGCGACGGCAGCGTCGCGCTCCCGGTCGGTGATCTTTCCCGCGCTGACGCCGCGCTCGACCGATTTGACGATCCGATTGCGCCCCGCCGTGGTGAGTGCCTCGGTAGGCTCGTAGACCAGCACGTCAACGCCTGCGCGGGCCGATACTTCGGCAATGCCGGCACCCATTTGGCCGGCACCGATGACTCCTACGCGTTCGATCGACACAGTGCTCCTTTGGCTCCGCAGTCCTATTGACTGCCGCACGGCAACAGGCCCCGCCCAGGTTCGCTGGGCGGGGCCTGTGCTGTCAACTTCGCGGGATCAAGCCGCTCAGAAGTTCTCGGCTACCGCTCGGCTCAGTGGAACTGACCCTCTTCGGTCGAGCCGGCCAGAGCGGTCGTCGACGACGTCGGGTCGACGGTGGTCGCGATCCGGTCGAAGTAACCGGCACCGACCTCGCGCTGGTGCTTGGTCGCGGTGTAACCACGCTCCTCGGCCGCGAACTCGCGCTCCTGCAGCTCGACGTAGGCGCTCATCTGGTTGCGGGCGTAGCCGTAGGCCAGGTCGAACATCGAGTAGTTCAGCGCGTGGAAGCCGGCCAGCGTGATGAACTGGAACTTGAATCCCATTGAGGCAAGCTCTTTTTGGAACTTGGCGATGGTGGCATCGTCGAGGTGCTTGCGCCAGTTGAACGACGGCGAGCAGTTGTAGGCGAGCATCTGGTCGGGGTACTCGGCCTTGACTGCCTCGGAGAACTTCCGGGCGACTTCGAGGTCCGGGGTTCCGGTCTCCATCCAGATCAGGTCTGAGTACGGCGCGTAGGCCTTGGCCCGGGCGATGCACGGGTCGATGCCGTTGCGGGTGCGGTAGAAGCCTTCCCGGGTCCGCTCACCGGTGATGAACGGCTGGTCGCGCTCGTCGACGTCAGAGGTGATCAACGTCGCGGCCTCGGCATCGGTGCGGGCGATGACGACTGTCGGCACGTCGCACACGTCGGCGGCCAGTCGGGCCGAGGTGAGCGTGCGGATGTGCTGCTGGGTCGGGATGAGCACCTTGCCGCCCAGGTGGCCGCACTTCTTCTCCGACGCGAGCTGGTCTTCCCAGTGCGAACCGGCGACACCGGCGGCGATCATGGCCTTCTGCAGTTCGAAGACGTTGAGCGCACCACCGAAGCCGGCCTCGCCATCGGCGACGATCGGGGCCAGCCAGTTCTCCACCGACCGGTCGCCCTCAACCTTGGCGATCTGGTCGGCACGCAGCAGCGCGTTGTTGATCCGGCGAACCACCTGCGGCACCGAGTTGGCCGGGTACAGGCTCTGGTCGGGGTAGGTGTGGCCGGACAGGTTGGCGTCACCGGCGACCTGCCACCCGGACAGGTAGATGGCCTTGAGGCCCGCGCGCACCTGCTGGACGGCCATATTGCCGGTCAGGGCACCAAGCGCGTTGATGTACTCGAGGTCGTGCAACTGGTCCCACAGCACCTCGGCGCCGCGGCGGGCCAGCGTGTTCTCCTCGACGACGCTGCCCTGCAAGGCCAACACGTCCTCGGCGGTGTAGGTGCGGGTGACGTCCTTCCAGCGCGGGTTCGTGTCCCAGTCGTGCTGGATCTGTTCGGCGCTCTTCGGCGTCCCAACGCTAGACATTGCGCTGCTCCTAAGGTCGTTGATCTGACGATCACGGATTTCCAGCCTTGTTAAGGCCTTCAAGCATCTTTGCTGATCTGCTAAGTCGAAGATGGCACAGCTTAGCTTCGCAGGTCCACCTATTTAAGTTGCCAATTTTGGCTAGGACTCCGTCGCTTTTTGCAAAGCTTGCGAAGATGCGTCGTAACTGAAACGGTTCAGTTGCTACCGGCGGGTAACTTAAATCCGCAGGTCAGAAGGGGGTTTGCGTGACGGCCGTACTGTTAGAGCGCGAAGATCGTCGCGACCGCTTTGGTCTCGTCGCCGACGGCATATGTGAGCGTTCTAACAGTGCGATCGGCCAGGTCAGCGCCGAATCGATCGGTCGAGCCAGGCGGGTAAACGTGCGAGATGATCTCCAGCTTGTCGCCCAGCGCCACTGCGGCATCGTGCTCGATCGTCACCCGCAGCGGCGCTTTCAGCAGCTCCGGGCACGACGCGAGATAGTCCTCGATCACGCTCCAGTACACGGAGTTGTTCACGTGGTCGAAGAAGTCGATGTCGGTGAATCGAACCGGAAACTCGTGGATCTCCGCGGCGTCCGCACGACTGCCCGCTTTCAGATAGGCCTTCCACCGCAGCCGGTCGACATCGGTGGTGTTCCGCAGGCCCTCGAGAAAGTCGTCGGCGATGCGTGCCGGCGTCTGGGTGTCCCGGTTGAAGTTGATCCAAAACGCTTCGGACTCGACCAGGCCGCCCTTGCGACCGTCGATGCGGACCCGCATCTCACACCACCGGTTCGACGTCCCCGAACACCACCGGCGCATCCGCAACATGTCACCGAACTCGATCGGACGGATCAAATCGATCATGGTCCGGCGGACAATCCACAGGGGATGAGTTTCCTCAAATCCCATCTCGCGCAACTGATCCTGGCCAATGTCCACGATATGGCGGGCTGCGGAATCGAAGCGCAGCCGCCCGTCGCGGTCGATGTCGGCGACGCGTAGCGGCCATTCCCGGTCGAACACGTCCGGATGACCGTCGGGCACCGGCATCATCACTTTGTCCAAGCTCACGGCTTCACTCTCGCTGCTACTCCTGCTGGGCGCCTCGACGTATTACCCCGCACTTGAACGGGGCAATCACCCCGCAACGCCACGCAGTCCGCGTCGTTGCTGACCCGGCTCACGCCTGGCCGGGCTAAACCTCCCCCAAACAAGGATGATGCCAAACGACCTTGCTGCGACGCCAATCCAGAGCGTCGTGCAAATTCTGCTAACTGTGTCTTCACAACGCAGGTAGGCTGGGCAGGTGTCCAAGACGTTCGTCGGCTCGCGCGTTCGGCAGCTGCGCAGCGAGCGCGGATTCAGCCAGGCCGCACTGGCGCAGATGCTGGAAATCTCGCCGAGCTATCTGAACCAGATCGAGCACGACGTCCGGCCTCTGACGGTGGCTGTGCTGCTGCGCATCACCGAAGTCTTCGGGGTCGACGCAACATTCTTCGCCTCTCACGATGACACCCGGCTGGTCGCCGAACTGCGAGAGGTGGCCATGGACCGCGATCTCGACATCGAGGTTGACATGCCCGAAGTCGCCGAGATCGTCAACGGGCACCCGGGGTTTGCTCGCGCCATGGTCAACCTGCATCGCCGCTACCGGATCACCACCGCGCAGCTGGCTGCCGCCACGGAGGAGCGGTTCTCCGACGGCAGCGGCAGCGGGGCGATCACGATGCCCCACGAAGAGGTGCGCGATTACTTCTATCAGCGCCAGAACTATCTGCACGAGCTGGACACCGCCGCTGAGGACCTGACCACCCGGATGCGGTGGCACCGGGGTGACCTGGCGGCCGAGTTGTCCCACCGGCTCACCGAGGTGCACGGCATCCACATCAACAAGCGCATCGACCTCGGCGACACCGTGCTGCATCACTACGACCCCGCGACCAAGACGCTGGAGATCAGCAACCACCTCTCGTCGGGCCAGCAAGTGTTCAAGCTGGCCGCCGAGCTCGCGTATCTGGAGTTCGGCGACCTCATCGACAGCCTGGTCACCGACGGCAAGTTCACCAGCGACGAATCGCGCACCCTGGCCCGGCTCGGGCTGGCCAACTACTTCGCCGCGGCCGCAGTGCTGCCCTACCGGCAGTTCCACGACGTCGCGGAAAACTTCCGCTACGACGTCGAGCGGCTCTCGGCGTTCTACTCGGTGAGCTACGAGACCATCGGGCACCGGCTGTCCACGCTGCAGCGGCCGTCGATGCGCGGCGTGCCGTTCTCATTCATCCGCGTCGACCGAGCCGGAAACATGTCAAAACGCCAGTCGGCCACCGGTTTCCACTTCTCCTCCAGCGGCGGCACCTGCCCGCTGTGGAATGTCTACGAGACCTTCGCCAACCCCGGCAAGATCCTGGTGCAGATCGCCCAGATGCCCGACGGACGCAACTACATGTGGGTTGCCCGCACCGTGGAGCGGCGGGCGTCACGGTATGGTCAGCCCGGTAAGACCTTCGCGATCGGGTTGGGCTGCGAACTCCGCCACGCTCACCGGCTCGTCTACTCGGAAGGACTCGACTTGTCGGGGGATATCGCCACGCCGATCGGCGCAGGCTGCCGGGTCTGCGAGCGCGACAACTGCCCGCAGCGGGCATTCCCGGCTTTGGGTCGGGCACTCGACCTCGACGAGCACCGCAGCACCGTCTCGCCCTACCTGGTGACGCAAGCATGACCGGCCCTGCGGAGACCGGTCAGGTCGGCCGGATACCTCCATCGGGCAGGCTTCGTGATTTGGGGATGCTCAATTGGATTGTGGCGAAGTTCTCCGCCCGTACGGTCGGCGCGCCCCAGATGCACCTGTTCGCCACGCTGGGTCAGCACAAGCGGCTGTTCTTGGCGATGATGCCCTATTCCGCCTTGTTGCTGCGGGGCCGGTTGCCAAGCGCCGACACCGAGTTGGTGATCCTGCGGGTGGCTCACCTGCGCGGTTCCGAATACGAGCTGCAGCATCACCGCCGGCTGGGGCGCCGTCGCGGGCTCGATGATCAGACGCAGGAGATGATCTTCGCCTGGCCGAACGCGACGGGAGACTCCAGCGGGCTGACCGACCGGCAGCGAGCTTTACTCAGCGCCACCGACGAGTTCATCAACAACCGCTCAATCAGCGCCGAGGTCTGGCAGCGGCTGTCTGCTCACCTCGATCGGCGTCAACTCATCGAATTCTGCATGCTCGCAGGACAATACGACGGTCTGGCCGCGACGATGTCGGCCCTGGAGATTCCGCTAGACCACCCTCGGTAGCTGCCGCTCACATGTAACTGTCGGCCAGCACACCCAACGACAGCAGGACGGGAAGAACCGGCAACGCGAAGGCGAACGACGCCAGCGCGAAGTTGCCCCGGCGCCGCAGCCGCTGTCCCCACAGCACCGCGCCCACCGCAAACGCCGCCGAGAGGATGAACACGATTAGGCCCCACAGGCTCACCGTGGTGAGGGCATCTCCGATCGAAATCGCCACCAGCCATATGACATAGCCGACGAGCGCTCCGCCAATTACGGCCAAAATCGACTCGCCACGCACCGCTCTAGACTTGGCCACCACGCTATGGTAACCCTCGCCACCCGACCGTCGTAGACAGGCGCATCGGCGTCAGAAGTTGATCATGTGCCCGGTCAGGCCATGGAAGCACTCTTGCAGCGCCTCCGACATCGTCGGGTGGGTATGGACGTTGCGCGCCAACTCGTTTGCGGTCAAATCCCACTTCTGCGCCAGAGTCAGCTCGGGCAGCAACTCGGCGACGTCGTGGCCGATCAGGTGCCCGCCCAGCAACTCGAGGTGTTTGGCATCGGCGACGAGCTTGACGAAACCACTCGGGTCGCCCACGCCGTGTGCTTTGGCGTTGGCGGTGAACGGGAACTTGGCCACCACCACGTCGTAACCCTCGTCGCGGGCCTGCTGCTCGGTGAGCCCGAAGCTGGCAACATTCGGCTGGCAGAACGTCGCGCGCGGCAACATACGGTAATCGCCGAGGGCCAAAGTCTCTGCGCCGACAATGGTTTCGGCTGCCACCACACCCTGAGCCTCGGCGACGTGCGCCAGCTGCAGCAACCCGGTGACGTCACCAATGGCGTAGATGTGGTCGACGTTGGTGCGCATGTAGTCGGTGATCCCGATGGCTTTGCCGTCGGTCAGCGCGACCCCGGCCTTGTCCAAACCGTAGCCTTCGACGTTGGGCGCAAAACCGATGGCCTGCAACACTTTCTGGGCCTTGAGTTCCTCGGATTTACCGTCGTTGCTCACGGTCACCGTGACCACGGAACCGTCGTCGGCGATCGACTCGACTTTGGTGCCGGTGAGGATCTTGACGCCGAGCTTCTTGAACTGCTTTTCGATTTCCCTTGAGACCTCGACGTCTTCGTTGGGCAGCGCCCGCGGCAAGAATTCGACGATGGTCACGTCGACGCCGTAGTTCTTCAGCACGTAGCCGAACTCGATGCCGATGGCACCGGCGCCGGCGATGATGATTGATTCGGGCAGCTCCCGGGACAAGATCAGTTCCTCGTAGGTGACCACGTTTTCCGACAGCGAGGTACCGGGCACCAGCCGAGTGCTGCTGCCGGTAGCGATGATGACGTTGTCGAACGTGACCGTCTCCGTGCCACCGTCATTGAGATCGACCGATAGCGTGTGGGCGTCAGTGAACCTGCCGTAGCCGTGGATTTCGGTGATCTTGTTCTTCTTCATCAGGAAATGCACGCCGGCGACGCGGCCCTCGGCCACCTTGCGGCTGCGGTCGTAGGCGACGCCGTAGTCGAATGTCGCCTCGCCGCTGATGCCGAAGGTCTTGGCTTCCTTGGTGAAGATGTGCACGAGTTCGGCGTTGCGCAGCAACGCCTTGGACGGGATGCAGCCGACGTTGAGGCAAACTCCGCCCCAGTATTTCGGTTCGACGACGGCGGTATTCAATCCCAGCTGCGCGGCGCGGATGGCTGCCACGTATCCTCCGGGTCCGGCTCCGAGGACGACAACGTCATAGTGGGTCACGGACCCCACCCTAATGGCCGGGCACGCACTGTTAGGTGGCCAGCCATTTTTCAAGGTGGTCGTCGTAATCGCCGGCGAGGCGCAGGCTGCGGCCCGGCCCACGGGTGAGCCAGCCGCGGGCGAGGAACACGCTGATGATCGCGGCGGGAAGCGCCCCGGCGAGGTGGACCCGGCGATCGGTCCAGTCGATGCATGAGCGGGCGAACACTCGCCGACTCGCCCGCAGTGCTGCCAGGTCGATGGCCAGCCGATCGACCAAGTCCTGCCCGCGGTCGGTGAGCTCGTGGTCCCGGTCGTCGAGGCGGCGGATGGCCCCGGCGGCCAGCAGCCGGTCGCGGAGTTGGACGCCGCGGCGTCCGGCCAGGTGGTCGTAACACGTCCGCGCCTCGAACAGCGCGCAGGCCGCGCGGTGCTCGTTCAGCGAGCGCACCGGAGCCGGCGGCGCGATCTCGGCGATCGCCTCGAGCACCGTGGCCACCTCGGGGTTGACGATCTCGTGGTACCGATGTCGGCCGTGGACTCGGACCCGGATCAAGCCGGCCTCGGTCAGTCGGCGCAGGTGCACCGAGGCGGTGGCGGGCTGGACACCGGCCCGCCGAGCCAACTCCCCGGCCGGCAGCGCCCGCCCGCCGGCAAGAGCGGCGAGCATCGCCGATCGGGCGGGATCTTCGATCAAGTTGGCGATTGAGGCGAGGTTGCGATCAGCCGGCGTATAGGAGGCCGAGGCGTCGCTCACCCCGCCAGCCTTGCATAGCCACAATGTGGCCGCCGTCCAAGCTTCGCAGCCCCCTCGTGCCTCCGTCGACGGGGCTCAGTACGGCAGGACGCCCATCAGGCAGTGACGCTGAATGTGGTCGCAGTAGAACGCGCCGTAGAACGGGGCTGCGGCGACAACGGACGCGAACACCGCTGAGATCATCGCCATCGCCAGCGCCGACACCAGCGGTCGGTCGGGCACCATCGCCAGCATCAGGCCTGCGACGGTGCATACGACGACGTAGACCAGAACAACGAAGACCACCGCGGTCTTGTTTTTCGACTGGTCGTGGCTCCACCAATAGAACAGGCCGGGACCGATCGCCGCCGCCGGAACCCAAACCGCGAGCAGCATCAGAATGAACTGCCACCACTTCAGGTAGTGGTACCGGCCGGGCACCGTGATCGACGGCACGTGAAGCGACCCCGACGGCGGTGCATCGCCCGTCGCTGCCGAAGCTGCCGACACGGGGCCGCCCAACGGCTCGTCCTCCACGTCCATCGCGGGCTTGTCCGACCGCCGATGCCACCACCGGCGTCGCCGAGGCGGCGGCACCGGCTCGATGAGCTGCGGTTCGGGTTTGTGTTGCGCGCCGGTATCGAAGGTTGGCGTGTAGGGCTCGGTCTTCGGCAGCGATTCGCTGTCCACCCGATCCTGGTCAGGCAGGATGCACCACCTCGATCAGCGCGAGCACACCGAACCATCCGGGTGCCAACGCCAGGATGAACGCGCCCAGCACCGTCAGCCACCGGCGCCGGGCCAGCAGGATGACCAGCAGCCCGACGACGCTGGGGAATCCGAGGACCAATGCGATCGCGACGTCTGGGCGCATGCGAGCGTGATCCACGGTCAACGCGGCCGTTCCGCCCAGCAAGCCGACTGCGGCGCCGAGCAGTATCGCGCTGGTCAGCAGCCGAGGGCGTGGCAGCGGAATCACGTCTAAACGATACTGCCGCCGCTGCCTGCTACGGCTTTACCTGCGCGGCGCGCCCTGCCGGTACCGGGCAGGCGTCGACGGCGGAACCGACCACCGGTGCGCGGTCCGGCGGGCGCTCGCCGCGTTCATAGTCGGCGCCGGTGATTACCGGCGCGGCCGCCAGTGCGGTGTTCTCGTCGTCGGTGAAAGCGCGTCCGCGCGACAAAAACCGCATCCCCTCGGGTGCTTCGAGGCTGAACCCGCCGCCGCGGCCGGGCACGACATCGATAACGAGCTGGGTGTGCTTCCACGCCTGGAATTGGGGCCCCGAGATCCAGACCGGCACCCCCTGTGCCCCGACTCCATTGTCTATATCGAGCAGTCCTAACAGGACGTCGCGGTCACCGACAATGAAGTCGCCGTCCGGATAGCACATCGGCGACGACCCATCGCAGCAGCCGCCGGATTGATGGAACATCAGCGGGCCGTGTTTGTCCTGCAGCTGAGCGAGCAGCTTGGCGGCGTCGGAGGTGATCACCACCCGCGGGGTCATCGGGAGACCCTTAATCAAAAGAAACCCTGCGCCTTCTGCGAATACGACACCATCAAGTTCTTGGTCTGCTGGTAGTGGTCGAGCATCATCTTGTGGTTCTCGCGCCCGATGCCGGACTGCTTGTACCCGCCGAAAGCGGCGTGTGCGGGGTAGACGTGGTAGCAGTTGACCCACACCCGGCCGGCCTGAATGTCGCGGCCGGCCCGGTAGGCGGTATTGCCGTCGCGGCTCCACACCCCCGCACCCAGACCGTAGAGCGTGTCGTTGGCGATCGAGATCGCGTCGTCGTAATCCTTGAACGACGCGACCGAGACCACCGGCCCGAAAATCTCCTCTTGGAAGATCCGCATCTTGTTGTTGCCGGCGAAGATGGTGGGCTGCACGTAGTAGCCACCGGAGAGGTCACCACCCAACTCGGCGCGTTCCCCGCCGGTGATGATTTTGGCGCCTTCGTCCTTGCCGATCTCGATGTAGGACAACACCTTTTCCAGCTGGTCGTTGGAGGCCTGCGAGCCGACCATCGTCTCGGTGTCCAGCGGATCGCCCTGCCGGACCGCTTTGGTGCGGATGGCCACCAGTTCCAAAAACTCGTCGTAGATGTCGGCCTGCACCAGGCTGCGCGACGGGCAGGTGCACACCTCGCCCTGGTTGAGCGCGAACATGGTGAACCCTTCCAGCGCTTTGTCCTGGAAGTCGTCGTGGGCGGCCATCACGTCGGAGAAGAAAATGTTGGGGCTCTTGCCGCCCAGTTCCAGGGTGACCGGGATCAGGTTCTGCGAGGCGTACTGCATGATCAGTCGCCCCGTGGTGGTCTCCCCGGTGAAGGAGACCTTGGCGATCCGGTTGCTCGACGCCAGCGGCTTGCCGGCTTCGACGCCGAATCCGTTGACGACGTTGACCACCCCAGGCGGCAGTAGATCGCCGATCAGCGACATGAGGTAGAGCACCGATACCGGGGTCTGCTCGGCGGGCTTGAGCACCGCCGCGTTGCCGGCCGCCAGCGCCGGCGCGAGCTTCCAGGCGGCCATCAGGATCGGGAAGTTCCACGGAATGATCTGCCCGACCACGCCGAGTGGCTCGTGGAAGTGATAGGCGACGGTGTCCTCGTCGATCTGCGACAGCGAACCCTCCTGGGCGCGGATGGCGCCCGCGAAATACCGGAAATGATCGGCCGCCAGCGGGATGTCGGCGGCCAAGGCCTCCCGGATCGGTTTGCCGTTGTCCCAGACTTCGGCCAGCGCCAGCGACTCCCGGTTCTGCTCGATACGGTCAGCGATCTTGTTCAAGATCGCCGCCCGCTCGGCCGGCGCGGTCTTGCCCCAGGCCGGTGCCACTGCGTGGGCGGCGTCGAGCGCTTTGTCGATGTCGGCGGCCTTGGAGCGCGCAACCTCGCAGTACGGCTGGCCGGTGACCGGCGTCAAGTTCTCGAAATACTCACCATCCGCCGGCGCCACCCACTCGCCCCCGATGAAGTTGTCGTAGCGCGATTGATACGACATCAGCGCCCCAGCGGAACCCGGACGTGCGAAGACGGTCATATTCGCCACTCCTCCTGATCGCTATGCGTTGCATCGTCGCCGGGGCCATCGGATCAGCCCCTCATTCGACGGTGTTATACAGCTCACACTACCGCCGCCGTCACAATGGCCCCATGTCTGGTGATGAGGCGGTCGACCCTTTTCTGTGGCTGGAGGACATCCTCGGCGAGGAGCCGCTGGACTGGGTGCGCGCCCGCAATGAGCCGACGGTGGCCGAGTTTTCCGGCGAGGAGTTCGAGCGTATGCGCACCGAAGCGCTCGAGGTGCTCGACACCGATGCCCGCATCCCCTACGTGCGCCGTCGCGGCGAATACTTGTACAACTTCTGGCGCGACGCCGCCAATCCGCGCGGACTGTGGCGGCGGACCACTCTGGACAGTTACCGCAGTGACACCACGGACTGGGATGTGCTGTTGGACCTGGATGAATTGAGCCGAGCTGACGATCAAAACTGGGTGTGGGCCGGCGCCGTCGTGATCGAGCCCGAGTTCACGCGCGCCCTGGTCAATCTGTCCCGGGGTGGGGCGGACGCCATCGTGGTGCGCGAATTCGACATGGAGACACGCGAATTCGTCGTCGACGGGTTTGAGCTACCGGAGGCCAAAACACAGATCGGCTGGGACGATCCGGATACCGTCCTGGTGGGCACCGATTTCGGGCCCGAATCGCTCACCGAATCCGGCTATCCGCGCATCGTCAAGCGGTGGCGCCGCGGCACGCCGCTGAACGACGCGGAGGTGATCTTCGAGGGGGCACGCACCGACGTCAGCGCCGGCGGGTCCACGGATCGCACACCGGGCTTCGAACGCACCTTCGTCGCCCGTTCCACCGACTTCTGGAAAAAGGAGCGATACCAACTGCGGGGCTCGGAACTGATCCGCATCGACGTTCCCTCCGACGCGAGCAGCATCTCGATACACCGCGAATGGCTGTTGATCGACCTGCGCACCGACTGGACCTTCGGCACGACAACCTACCCCGCCGGCTCGCTGCTGGCAGCCAACTACGAAGAATTCCTCAGCGGTGCAAGGGAATTACGAGTCATATTCGAACCCGACGCGCACACCTGCCTGCACCAGTACGCGTGGACGCGCGACCGGCTGCTGCTGGTCACGCTGGCCGATGTGGCCAGCCGGGTCGAGATCGTCACACCGGGTAGTTGGGAGCGTGAACCGTTGCCGGGCATTCCCGCGGCGACCAACAGCGTGGTCGTCGCCGTCGACGACACCGGCGATGAATTCTTTCTGGACTCCAGCGGATTCGAGAGTCCCTCACGGCTGTTGCGCGGCACCGGCAGAGGCCCGCTCGAGCAGATCAAGACCGCGCCCAGCTTCTTTGACGCCGACAACCTAACTGTGGAACAGCATTTCGCCACCTCGGAAGACGGCACCGCGGTCCCGTATTTCGTCGTCAGGCAAGGTGGCACCGAAAAATCCGGCCCGACGCTGCTGTACGGCTACGGCGGATTCGAGAACTCCAGCACACCGGGTTACAGCGCCGTGCTGGGCCGGCTCTGGTTGGCCCGTGGAGGCACCTACGCGTTGGCCAACATCCGCGGCGGGGGCGAGTACGGGCCGCGCTGGCACACCCAGGCGATGCGCGAGGGCCGGCACTTGGTCGCCGAAGACTTCGCCGCGGTGGCAACCGATTTGGTGGAACGCGGCATCACCACCGTGCCGCAGCTCGGCGCGCAGGGCGGCAGCAACGGTGGGCTGCTGATGGGCATCATGCTGACCAAGTACCCGAGGCTGTTCGGCGCGTTGGTGTGCCAGGTGCCGTTGCTGGACATGCGTCGCTTCCATCTGCTGCTGGCAGGCGCATCCTGGGTCGCCGAGTACGGCAACCCCGACGATCCGGCTGACTGGGAATTCATCGCCGAATACTCCCCGTACCACAATATTTCGGCTGACACCGATTACCCGCCGGTGCTGATCACCACATCCACCCGCGACGATCGGGTGCATCCGGGACATGCCCGCAAAATGACGGCAGCACTGGAAGCCGCGGACCATCGAGTCTGGTACTACGAGAACATCGAGGGCGGTCACGCCGGTGCGGCTGATAACGCGCAGACTGCGTTCAAGTCGGCGCTGAGCTTCTCGTTTCTGTGGCGAAAGTTGAGAACTTGACAGTGCAAGTAGCGAAGGTGTGGTGTTGGGCAATGCGATTGCCGTACATGGTCTGTGCGACGGTCGTAGCAGCGGCGATGCTGGCGGCGCCAGGCTGCACGAGGTCGGTAACCGGTGCCGCAGTTCGGAGTGCGGGCGCGCCGGGAGCCAAAACCACTCTGTGCAAACAGGTTTCAGCGCCCATGACATCAATCCAACGGCATGCATCAGCCGAGCCACAGCTGCGGATTCCGCGACCGCCCGGATGGCGGCGCGCTTCGATGCTCGCTTCAGAGATCGTTCGCTTCACGATGCGAAACAAGGCCCTGGCGGCCAATAACTTCATGCCCACCGCAGTGGTCACCCTTGAATCCGTACCTGGCAGGAATGCAGATCAACAAAAGATCTTCGATCAGGAACGTGCGGCGTTGATCGATCGCCTCGGGGCCACCGATTTGCACACGAACGAGACAACCCTCTGCGGCGACAAGGCTGAGATCGTCAGCTACGACGCCCCGGGCATGCGCCGGATTCCGCCGCGCAGCATCAAGACGCTCATGGTGACAAGTGCGTTCAACGGGAACACTTACGTTGCGACCGTCACGGTCCAGTCGACCGATCCGGACAACCGCGCGTATGCCCGCGATACCGAAACCATCCTGACCGGGTTTCAAATGTTGCCACCTGGCGCGCGCTAGCGAGGTTTCGGTCCTGCGATCGCCTCGTGACGGCGGCAACCCACCGGCGTCACTTTCGCCACGGTCGGCGCCAAAAATTTCTTCTAGGAGAATTCTGGGAAAACCCCGCGATTCAGCTTTCCTTGCCACTACCTGAGGCGTACCTTAAATGAGCCTAAGAAAACGATGTGGGGAAGGTTAGGGGGGCGTGGCGCGCCCGGAGAACCCGGCATCGTCCTGTAGGCCAGATTAGTGAGCAGCAGAGGGGGGTCGAGATGACAACTCCAATAATCGTGGCATGCCTTTTCATCAGCGCTCCGGTCGCCGGGCTTGGCCTGCTCGGGCTACAGGCACGCCTTGAGCAATGGGATCAGCGAAGGCACGCTAACGATTAATCGCGACATCGTCTACACCCGGTAACGATCGCGACATCGTCTACACCCGGTAACGCCGGCGATTGAGCTGAGCTGTCAGCATTCAGTTATGCCACCTGCGCAATTCGAGACGCTGCTGTACACGACGGCCGGACCGGTCGCCACCATCACGTTGAACCGCCCCGAGCAGCTCAACACCATCGTCCCGCCCATGCCCGACGAGATCCAGGCCGCGATCGGGCTCGCCGAGCGGGATCAGGACATCAAGGTGATCGTGCTGCGCGGCGCCGGTCGCGCCTTCTGCGCCGGCTACAACTTCGGAGGCGGCTTCCAGCACTGGGACGACTACATGAACACCGACGGGCACTGGGATCCGGGCAAGGATTTCGCGATGGTCACCGCCCAGACGGGACCGCATCAGAAGTTCATGGCGATCTGGCGAGCCACCAAACCGGTGATCGCTCAGTTGCACGGCTGGTGCGTCGGCGGGGGCAGCGATTACGCGCTGTGCGCCGACATCGTGATCGCCAGCAATGACGCTGTGATCGGCACCCCGTACAGCCGGATGTGGGGGGCCTATCTGACCGGGATGTGGATGTATCGGCTAAGCCTGGCCAAGGCGAAGTGGCACTCGCTGACCGGCCGGCCGCTGACCGGCGTGCAGGCCGCCGAGGTCGAACTGATCAACGAGGCGGTCCCGTTCGAGCAGCTGGAGGCCCGGGTCGCCGAGATCGCCGCCGAGCTGGCGCGAATCCCGTTGTCGCAGTTGCAAGCTCAGAAACTCATCGTCAATCAGGCCTACGAGAACATGGGTCTGGCGTCCACCCAAATGCTGGGCGGCATCCTCGACGGCCTGATGCGCAACACCCCCGAAGCGCTCGACTTCATCCAGACCGCCGCCACGAAGGGTGTCCGGGCCGCGGTCGAGCGCCGCGACGGGCCGTTCGGCGACTACAGCCAGGCCCCGCCGGAACTGCGGCCCGACCCGTCGCACGTCATCACACCGTGACGCGTGGTGGCCTCACTGGCCGGGGGGCAGCGCAATCGCCAGTGGTGCGTTTAGCCGTAAGTGAAGGAAAACACCTGCAGTCCTTCGCTGGAACGCACTTGGAGTGAGTCGCGGGCCACGACGTTGCCTGTGACGATCTGGTGTGCGGTCGGCGGCCCGCTGACCGGCAGCGTTGTCGTCTTCCCGTCGCGCGTCACGGTCAGGTTTCCGGTTCCGCCGACGACGAGGTAGACGTTCTTGGCGTGGTAGTTCAGTTCGATGCTCGACGCATTGCTGTCCGCCGTCGCGCCTTGGTAGTCAAGTGTCCACGGCCCCTGCAGCGCAAAGGAATCGTTCAGCAGTGCCGGGGGAAATGTGAAATCCGCCTTTCCCTCGTCGTAGGCACCCTTTCCGGCGTAGTTGACTATCTTGCCCACACCGAAGTACGTCTCAGGAGTGAGGTCGAGCTTCGGGGTGGTGTCGGGCGCGTCCACCGGCGGGGGCAGCGTGACTCCGGGTCGAGCGCTTGTGATCAACTCGCGGATCAGCTTCTCGGTGCCGTCGTAGTCGCCTTCGCCGAACATGACATGCCGCACAACGCCACTGGCGTCGATCAGATACTCGGCGGGCCAGTACCGGTTGCGGTAGTTCGTCCATGTCGAGTAGCCGTTATCCTGGGCGATCGGGTAGGTGATGCCCAGGTCAGCGGCACCCTTTTTGACGTTGTCGGTGACCTTTTCGAACGCATACTCAGGGGTGTGCACACCGATGACTTCGAAACCACTGTCGCGGTATGCCTTATACCAGCCTTCGACGTGCGGGATGGCGCGCTGGCAGTTGATGCAGGAATACGCCCAAAAGTCGATCAGCACCACTTTGCCCCGCAACGCCTTGAGGTCGATCGGTTTGTCGCCGGGCGTGTTGAGCCACGCGACGATGCCCTTGAGGTCGGGCGCGGGACCGCAGTTCTGCAGCTGCGCAGAGCCGTTGGTGCAGTTCGACAACTGCCTGTTCTGGTCGTTGACGATGCCGCCGAGCTGTTGCTGGACCTGTTGGTTGCTGGCTAGCTTGTTTTCCAACGAGTGGGTGTAATCCGGAATGGCCCGCTGCAGCGCCGCCGGCAGATTGAACACCAGCGCCACCGCCAGCAGCAGGGTCACAACCCCTGCGATGATGCGGATCTGGCGCTGGTGACGCCGAAAAGCGCTGACCCGCTCGGCAACGCGCTGACCAGCCAGCGCGAAGAACAACAGCGGCACCGCCGTGCCCACGGCGAACGCCACGGTGAGCACGACGATCGGCAGACCGATGTGTGCGGTCGCGCCGGCCACCACGATTGCGGCCAGGACTGGGCCCGCGCAAGGAACATAGAGCACGCCCAGCGCCAGACCGAGACCAAACCCGTTGGTGCGGGTGGCGATTTGTTTTTGCGGGATGCGGGCAAACGGCCGCTCGAGCAGTTGCTCGAAGCTTGGGAAGATCAAGCCGAGACCGATCACGACCAACGCAGCCAGCGCGACCCAGCGGATAGCGTCCTGCGGCAGGTGTAGCAACGACAGCAATGCCGATCCGGCCAGCGTGACCAGGCTGAAGCTCAGTACCAAGCCGCCGATCACTCGATACGGCCGAAAGACTTCACGTTTTGACTTGACCGCGACCGCGCCGTTGTCGGCGGAGCTCTGCGTGCCAGAGAAAAAGATCACCGGCAGCACCGGAAGTATGCACGGCGAAATGCCGGTGATGAGGCCTCCGACCAGACCTATCAGCGCTAAGGACAACATATTTACTATTCGTTACCACACTCGTCTTGGATCGGTGCCGCGGGCCAACCGTATATGTGCGATAAGGCAGCCCGGCGGACCGGGCTGCCTTATCTTCGCGACGATCAGCGACAGTTACTGGCTGGGCGGCGTCAGCACGGTGTCGATCATGTACACCGTCGCGTTTGCGGTGTGCACCCCTCCGCACACCAAGCCCGCGTCGTTGACTTTGAGGCCGTTCCCCTGGCCGGTCACGTTCACATCAGCGCCCTGCAGCGTCTTGCGCGCGCCGTCGACCTTGCTCGGGCTCTCCTGCCCTTGCACCACGTGGAAGGTCAGGATGTTCTTCAACATGTCGGCGTTGGTCTTGAGCTCGTCGATCGTGCTCGCCGGCAGCTTGTCGAACGCGGCGTTGGTCGGCGCGAACACCGTGTACTGACCACTGTTGAGGGTGTCGACCAGGTTGACGTTAGGGTTCAACTTGCCGGAGAGCGCCGCGGTCAACGTCGACAGCATCGGATTGTTGGACGCTGCCGTCGCGACCGGGTCTTGGGCCATTCCGGCCACCGAAGCCGGACCGCTCGGATGCATCGCGGCGTAATCCGCGCATCCCGAACCGATCAGGTCGGCGGCGGGACCCGCCATTGCGCTGGTCGTGCCCGGCGCTACCGTGCTCATGGCCGGGTTCGCGCTGGTCTGCGACCCGGATTCGGATTTGTTGCTCGAACACGCCGAGAACCCCACGGCTGCAATCGCCGCCAGGCCCACCGCGAGTGTCTTTCTCTGATGGTCCTTCATTCCGCTTGGCTCCTTCGTCTTCTTTGTCAGCGGCGGCCTACGCCGCTGGTTACGGGTGGGACAGTTGCTATTCGGCGCAGTCGCCGTGCTGGATGGCTCTCGCAGATCGGTATTTGTCATCCGCTCGGCCGCCCGCTCCGAATACCGTGATGTGCAAGAGCCATCCCAGCTGTCGGCTGTGGACCACGTCGCGCGCATCGATTTCGATCGTCCCGCGATAACCAAGAACAGCCGAAACCGCTCGACAGCAATAGATGCAGAGTGCTGGCCGGCGGTTGCCACGGTGCCCTCCGGACCCGTGGTGGCCGCATCGGCCGTTATCGCCGACCGATTGCTCCGCCGCGCCGTCGTACGCCTGCCGTTGCGACTGGTCTACCCCGACGGCACGGTGATCGGCGCGGGCGACGCTACGGCGCCGGCGCTTGTGATCCACCGGCCGGACCGGTTGGCTCGCCGGATGGGACGGTACGGACTGATCGGCTTCGGCGAGTCTTATATGGCGGGCGAATGGGAGTCGACGGACCTTGTTGCGGTGCTGACCACCATGGCGACAGGCCTCAGCGACCTGGTACCACGGGGGCTGCAGTGGCTCAGGCCGATCGTCGTTGCTTCCCAACCGCGTTCGACACGGCCCAGCCGGGAACAGGCGCGGCGAAATGTCGCCGCCCACTACGACGACTTGTCGAGCGATCTCTTCGTGGAGTTCCTCGACCAGACCATGACGTATTCGAGTGCGCTGTTCCGTCGCCTGCCCGCGTCATGGCCCGACCTGGCCGAAGCGCAACAACACAAGATCGACCGGGTGTTGGACGCCGCCGGAGTCGGCCCCGGTACCCGGCTCCTGGAAATCGGCAGCGGATGGGGCGAGCTGTGCATCCGCGCGGCCGCACGCGGAGCCGACGTCCGTTCCATCGCACTCTCGGAACGCCAGCATTGGTTGGCCCGGCAACGGATCGCCGCGGCCGGCCAGTCCGATCGGGTGCGGATCGACCTGCGCGACTACCGCGACGTCGGCGGCAACTACGACGCGGTGATATCGGTCGAGATGATCGAAGCGATTGGATTTCGCGCATGGCCGCACTACTTCCGCACGCTCGACCGGCTGCTGACGCCGAACGGGCGGCTGGTGATCCAGGCCATCACCATGCCGCATGCCCGGGTGCTGGCGACCCGCAATACCCGGACCTGGACCCAGAAGTACATCTTCCCCGGCGGGTTGATTCCGTCCGCTAGAGCTATCCTCGAGATCACCGAGCGCGAGACCGGATTACGCGCAGTCGATAAGCTTTCGCTGCGCGAACACTACGCGGAGACGCTGCGGCTGTGGCGGGAGCGGTTTTTGCAACGCCGAAAAACTCTGGGGCACATCGGCTTCGACGAGATCTTTGCGCGAATGTGGGAGCTGTACCTGGCAGATCGGGAGGCCGGGTTCCGGTCGGGCCAGCTCAACGTCTATCAGTGGACGTTCGTCAACAAGGCCGCACCGTGATCGTCGACTTCGCGGTCGTGTCGGGCGCGTCGGCAGCCGCGCTGCTGGTATTGCATGCGGTTACATTCGGCATCGGCCGGCGCATCGGTCGCTACAACGTCGTCGACGTGGCCTGGGGACTGGGCTTCATCGCGGTCGCGACGGTCGCCGCGATCCTCGGCGACGGCGACGCGTCCCGCCGGTGGCTGCTGCTGGCGCTGGTCGCGATCTGGGGGCTACGGCTTAGCTCGTACATCTATCGAAGGTCGGCGGGCAAGGGCGAAGACCCGCGCTACGCCGACCTGCTGCGTGACGCCACCGTAGGCCAGGTGGTGGGCAAGGTGTTCCTGCTGCAAGGCTTCGCGACGTGGTTCATCTCGTTGCCGCTGCAGCTCTCGGCCGTTACCGGCGCCACGCCACGGCGCTGGCTGGCCGTCACGCTGGCCGGCGTTCTGGTGTGGCTGGTGGGTGTCGTCTTCGAAGCCGTCGGCGACCATCAACTGCGAGTATTCAAATCCGACCCGAGAAATCGCGGTGTGGTGATGGACCGCGGCCTGTGGGCGTGGACGCGTCATCCCAACTATTTCGGCGACGCCTGCGTGTGGTGGGGATTGTGGCTGATCACGATCACCGGGTGGTGGTCGCTGGCCACGGTGCTCTCCCCGCTGCTGATGACCTACTTCCTGGTCTATGCCAGCGGCGCCCGGCTCACCGAGAAGTACATGAGGGGCCGCCCCGGCTTCGGCGAATACCAGCAACGGACATCGTTTTTCATCCCGCGCCCGCCCCGATCGGCGCGAAAATGACGACTGCCGTGCTTGAGTCGCTAGGCTACCGATCGATGACCGGACCGCGGCACAGCAGCGACCTGGACGCATTGCTGCGCCAGGTGGCACGTCAGGATGCCGACGCGTTCGCCGCGCTCTACGACCACACCAGGTCACGGGTCTACGGGCTGGTGGCTCGCGTGCTGCGCGACTCCGGGTACAGCGAGGAGACCACCCAGGAGGTCTACCTGGAGGTGTGGCGGACCGCCGAAGCGTACGACTCGGCCAAGGGCTCGCCGCTGTCCTGGCTGATGACCATGGCGCACCGGCGGGCCATCGACCGGGTGCGTGCCGAGCAAGCCGCCAGCCAGCGAGAGTCACGCTACGGCGCGGCCAGCGTCGACCGACCCGGCGATGTCGTCGCCGATTCGGCGATTGCCGCCGACGAGCGCCGGAGGGTGACAGCTTGCCTTGACGGGTTGACCGACGTGCAGCGGCAGTGCATCGAAATGGCGTACTACGGCGGATTGACCTACGCCGAAGTGTCGCAGCGGTTGTCGGCCAACCTGTCGACGATCAAGTCACGGATGCGCGACGGGCTGCGCGGACTCCGTAATTGCCTGGGTGAGTCATGACTGAGCCGACCGAATTCGAACTGCTCGAGCTGGCCACGCCCTACGCGCTGAACGCCATGCCCGACACCGAACGCGCGGCCATCGACCGGCAGGTCGCGGCAGCGCCGTCAGCGGTCGCCGAGGCCTTCCGCGACGAGGTACGCGCGGTCCGCGAGACGATGGCCGTAGTGTCGGCGGCAACCGCCGCCGACCCACCTGCTCGTCTGCGCACCGCGGTGCTGGCCGCTGCGCAGCCAGACACTACACGTCAATATCGTTGGCGCGTAGCAGTATTGGCTGCAGCAGCAGCAATCGTCGTGGGGTTGGCGGCCTTCGGCGCCGGAGTCGCGCTACGACCACCGCCCACACCGACGATGGCCGAGCAGATCATGGCAGCACCCGACGTGCGGACGGTCTCCGGTCAGCTGGCCGGTGGGACGGCGACGGTGGTGTTCTCGCGGGACATGAATGCCGGTGTGCTGGTGATGAATAACGTGCCGCCACCGACGCAGGGCACCGTCTATCAAATGTGGCTGGTCGGCGACAAGGGCCCGCTCTCGGCGGGCACGATGAACACCGCGGCCGTCGCGCCGTCGACCACCCACATGCTGCCCAACCTTGAGAACTCCAGCATGCTCGCGTTCACCGTCGAACCCGGCAACGGGTCACCGCAGCCGACCGGGAAGATCTTCGCCAAGCTGTCGTTGACCTAGACGCGCACGCCGGGGTTGGGGGAAACCGATAGAGCGGCCACGATGGGGAGGACGGCTCATCAAGGCGGGGCTGCAATCGGCCAACCAGAAGCTGGATACGCTGCTCAGCAGGCAGCCGTCGAAATCCCCGGCAGAGCTATAGCTTTCACGCTTTCCGCAGGCTGCCGAGCACGGCCGCTACAACGCCAAGCCCCACCAGCACGCCGCCCGCGGCCAAGGTCAGGTCGAGCCAGTGGTGCAGGCTGCTCTCGGCTTGGCCGACCATGACGTCGGCGATCCTGCGGATATCGCCGGTGTTGAGGTTCAGCGCGTCATTGATACGGCGACGGGCCAATTCGATGGCAACCCAACCGGCGGCGCCGACGAGCAGCGCGGAGATCCCCAGGCCGGCCAGCGTCCTGCCGCGGCTGCGGGCTGCGGCCAGGGTCAGCAGTGCGCCGATGCCGGTCAGCACCGCCGCGATGACGCTCACCCACGGACCCCAGGTAGCCAGCGGCCGTAATTCTGCTGGCTGCAACACCTTTGACGTCGACACCGTCACTGGAACCCAGACTTTCTCGGGTACTCGCACGTTGTACCTCGCCAGCATCGGTGCAAAGGCGCTGTCATTGAGCATGTCGGCCAGATCGACGACCCACTGGTCGCCTTCGGACTGCGCGTCGGCGCCGGTGAACATCCAGGAGTGCACCAGGCGGCTCGCGTCGGCGAACTGCGGCGGGAAGTCCGGGCCCGCGGTGTACCCGGCGGCCACATCGTGAACTTCTGACGAGTCGACGTGGTAGCCGCGCTGGTTGATGAGCACCATCGCCCTGGTGGCAAGTTCGGATGCCATCGCGGCCTGCAGCGACGGATCACTCGCCGCTGTTCGGGCCATTGCCGTATAGCCGTTGACGTCGATCAGGTGCGTCTGCGCCCACGCCGTCGGCACGGCAACCGCCAGCGCGACGGTGGTGAACAGCCACAGCAGCACCGTCACCGCGAATCGCACGCCGCGGTCCTAGAGTCAGCGCGACCGCTACTTGGCGATGCGGCGCGGACGCGCCAGCGCCAACCGGGTCATCATCCGGTTCATCCGCCGCAGCGCCCTGAGCGAATTGTGGTAGTAGTTTCCGCCCGCGCCGACATTGGTACGGGGTCCGATGACGGACTCGACGCGACAGTACTTGCGCAGCCCTTCGGCACCGCCGAACCGCGCCCCGATGCCCGACGTCTTCCAGCCTCCCATCGGCGCCGTCGTGCACATCAGGTTGGTGATCACGTCGTTGATGTTGACTGCGCCGCAATCAAGCCGCAGCGCAACCTCTTTCGCGCGATCCACGTCGCGGGAGAACACCGAGGCGCTCAACCCGAATTCGCTGTCGTTGGCCAGTCGGACGGCTTCGTCGACGGAACCGACCTTCATGATCGGCAAGGTGGGACCGAAAGTTTCCTCGGTCATGCACGCCATCGAGTGGTCCACGTCGACGAGCACCGTGGGCGGGTAGAAGCTGCCAGACTTGTCGGTGCGCTGGCCGCCGGTCAAGGCGCGTGCGCCGGCCGCCACCGCGTCGCGGACGTGGCGCTCGGTCACCGCCAGCTGCTGCTCGTCGATCAGCGCCCCGAAAGATTTTCCGTCGCCCGCGCCGACCTGCAGCGCCTGCACGTCACGGACCACGGCCTGCACGAACTGGTCGTACACCGGCTCAAGCACGTAGACCCGCTCCACCGATACGCAGGTCTGCCCGGCGTTGAACATCGCTCCCCACACCGCGGCGTGCGCGGCAAAATCGACGTCTGCGTCCTCGAGCACGATCATCGGATCCTTACCGCCCAGCTCCAGGCTGACCGGCGTCAACCGGCGAGCGGCGCGCTCCATCACTTTGCTTCCGGTGGCGCTGGAGCCGGTGAACTGTACGAAATCGGCGTTGTCGATGACGGCGCCGGCCACTTCGCGGGCACCCTGAGCCAGCGCCAGCACCTCTGGCGCTCCGGACTCCAGCCAGCCGCGCCGCAGCACCTCCGCGGTCAGCGGGGTGCGCTCGGACGGCTTCAGCAGCACCGCGCAGCCCGCGGCCAGCGCGCCGATGCCGTCCATCAGCGCGTTGGCCACCGGGTAGTTCCACGGCGCGATGATCGCCACGACGGGCCGCGGCCGGTAGTAGACGGTGACTTGCTTGATCGCCATAAACGGCAATGCGGCCGGCCGGCGCTCGGGCGCCAGCGCCTTGTCCATCGTCTTGATGTAGTACGACAGGATCATGATCAGCAGCGGCACCTCTTGTGCCGCGTCGATGGCGGATTTGCCGGTTTCCTTGATCAGCAGCTCTTCGATCTCGCCGCGGTGATCGCCCAGCCACACCGCGAAGCGGGCTAGCGCCTTGGCGCGCCCCTTGGCCCCGCGCTGCTCCCATTCACGCTGAGCGGCGCGTAGCCCGGCAGCGATCGTGGGCACGTCGGCCGGGTCGGTCCAGTGCACCTCCCCGGCGATCGCGCCGGTCGCGGGATTCAGGATTGTGCCGGTACCGGAAAATTCCGGTGTGCCGAGGGCGGTGTCGGGAGGCTTGATGGCGGTCATAGGGGCCATGGTAGACGCGTCATTGTGACGTGGATCGCACGGCCTCGACAGGTGTCAAGTTCGCTGGGCTAGGGCGCGATACCCAGCAGGTAGGCGGCTTGGCCCAGATGCTGGGCGCAGTCATCGATGATGCTGACCAGCCGGGCGCTGGCGGTGACCGGCGGATCCCAGTGCCGGTCCACGATGCGCGCCAAGTCCGCGGCGGTGACGTCGGCGACGTATTCCAGCGTCAGCTTGTGCACGGCGTGGTAGTAGCCGGCCAGCAGATCGGCCGGCGCCTGCACCTTGGCCACCTGTTCGGGGCCGTGGCCGTAGCCGGTGTCGTTGCGCGGCAGGTCCAGCCCGAAGCGGTCAACCCAGCCGTCGTGCGTCCACACCTGCTCGACGCCGGCGATCGGGGTCAGCTGAATGTCCTGCACTCGCGCGCTGTGCCAGATCAGCCACGCGATGCTGTTGGCGCTCGGGCTCGGCCGGTAGCCGGCCTGCTCGTCGGTGAGCCCATCGGTGAGCTCGTCGACGTGCTCGATCAGCCGGGTGAACGCGTCACGCAGCAACTCCCGGGCGGCTGCGTCTTTGTCGGGGCTCTGCATACTCGGCGACCCTACGCGTGGCAGACGGCTTCGACGTTGTCGATGGTCTCCTTGTCAAAACAACTTGACGCTTATGGGGCACTGTCTGGCGCCCTGGCTGTCATCCTTAGTTTCGTGGCCGAAACCAAACACGTCGTCTTGATTCATGGCGGGTGGAGCCGTGGGGAGCAGTTGGCTCCGGCCCGCGCCGCGTTCGAAGAGCGGGGCTACACGGCGCACACCCCGACGCTGCGCCATCACGAACTGCCCTCGCACGAGGGCGCGATGAAAATCGCATCACTAAGCCTTCGCGACTACACCGACGACTTGGTGGCGTTCGTGAATTCGCTGGATTCCCCACCGCTTCTGGTAGGTCACTCGATGGGCGGGCTGCTGGCGCAGTTGGTCGCCGCGCGCACACGCCACGCTGGGTTGGTGGCAGCATGCCCCGGCCCGGCGGCGGGCATCTACGGTACGACCCCCGACGCCCGAAATGGGCGGCCGCGCGGGTGGTGCCATGATTCGCCAGCTACAGCATGGCGGCAGGCTCAGCCGGACGCACAATGCCGTTCTGATTTACCTCGTACACATGGGCCGTCGAGATGTCGAAGAACATACCAAAGACCTTTAAAGCACCAGAGGCCTTTGCGGCGGCCAAGATCGGATTGCGGGTCAGCCTTTCCATCTGGATGACCACATTCACGATGCTCAGCTGGTCGGCCTCGCTGAGGCCGTCGGACTTGGCGCTCAAGCGTGCCGGATGGTGATCCTGGTACGCGGCGAGACTATCGCGTGCTTGTTCGAGCCAGTGGCCCAACGCTGTAGTCGGTTGATCCGTGCCGTCCTGAAGCAGTGCCGTCATCGCACCGCACGACGAATGTCCGCAGACGACAATCGAAGTCACACCCATCTGGTTGAATGCGACGTCGAGCGCGGCGTCGACGGATCGGTCGGCCGGATCGGCCGGTACCAGATTGCCGACGTTGCGGATGACGTAAAGGTCACCAGGCCCGCTGGCGGTGATGACGTCGGGCATGATCCGCGAGTCGGAACACGTGAGGAACACCGTATCCGGTCTCGTTGAATCGGTCAGCTCAGCAAGCCGGGGATATAGCTCTCCGCGACCGCTGCGGTGATACTCACTAACGCCGTCGAGAATCGAAGCGTCGGCGTCGTCTCGATCACCGTTGTCGCGCGGTGGCCACGAAATGTCGCGCGATGGCCACGAAATCGGTCCTATTGACCGAGGCAGGTAGTGACGCCTGGGCCGAGTGGTGTGTGCGTGGTGCATCTTCGCGGGCGTCGTTTCGACGATAGCGACCACTCCGCCCGTGGCCTCGTGAGCGGTTCTCCAATCGGAAATGGTCTCGGAGACCGCCTCATCGATGTAATCCGCGTTGAGCGTGAGCCGCACATGAGATCCCGGCGGCATCTCGGACAGCACCTTGGTCAGGCGGGGCAAAAGCAGGAAGCTGAGCGTACCGTCGATATCGATCCGCCACTGCGTCGACTGCTCGTCGCCACCATACGGCCTGACCTCGATGGGTGCGCGTACCACCCGGGTCAACAGAATGGCTATCGCGACGCCAAGGCCGATGGCCACACCCTCTAGTAGGTTGAGGAACACCACACACACGATGGTGATGGTGTAGACCGCGAAATTGCCTGTGCTCCAGGCAAGTTTGATGTGGGCCAACTTGACGAGCTGGATACCGATCACGATGAGCAGGCCGGCCAGCGCGGCCTTGGGAATGAGTTCCACCAGTCTGGTAAACAACGACGCGAACAGCAGGACCCATACGCCGTGCAGAACTGCCGACATCCGGGTGCGGGCGCCGGCTGCCACGTTGGTGGAGCTGCGCACAATGACGCCGGTGACTGGCAGCCCGCCGAGCAATCCCGAGACCATATTCGCGCTGCCTTGCCCGATCATCTCTCGGTTGAAGTTGGTGCGCGGCCCGGTGTGCAGCTTGTCGATACCGACCGCCGACAGCAGCGATTCGACACTGGCGATGAGGGCAACCGTGAGGACCCCCAAGACTATTTCGCTGATCTCGTGCGCCCACGGCTCCCCGCCAGGGGCCGTTGGAGGAAGTTTGGGCAAGGCAATGGCATCGAGAAAGTTGGCCGAGAGCGTGATTCGGTCGACACCTTCCAGCCCCGCAGCTTCTGCAACTGCGGTCGCCACCACTATGGCCACGAGTGCGCCAGGGATCAGGCGGACCTTGGCGGGCAGCTTTGGCCACAACAACAAAATGGCGATGACCAGCCCACCAACAATCACTTCGTGAAGTTCGTGATGGAGGATGCCGCTAGGTAATGCCTTGACGTTCTCCCACGCCGAGCTCCGTGCCGAGCCACCCATCAGGACGTGAATTTGCTGCAAAACGATCGTGACACCGATGCCCGCCAGCATGGCGTGTACCACGACCGGCGCAACGCCCAGTGCAGCGCGAGCCACCTTAATCACCCCGAATAGGATCTGCAGCACACCCGCGGACATCGTGATCACGCACGTCATCTGCCAACCGAAATCATCGATCAGTCCGGCGACCACCACAGTGAGACCCGCGGCCGGCCCACTGACCTGAAGCGCCGACCCGCCAATGGAGCCGGCGACAATGCCGCCCACCACCGCGGCGATCAAACCGGCCACCAGCGGAGCCCCGGATGCGATGGCGATTCCTAGCGAAAGAGGCAGCGCAACAAGAAAGACGACCAGCGAGGCGGGAAGGTCATATCGCAGATTGCGCAGCAATGCCCCAGAATCAAGGCGCATCGACTCATTCTGGATGGCTAGCGAATGTCGCGCTAGCCTAAATCTCGCCGCATAGCGGTTACATAGATTCCGAATGCCGCCGGGCGAACCAGGTGATCAGCCGCCCGAGGATGATCATCAGCAGCATCGGTGCCGCCTCGCTGATCGCCAGCGCGAGGGCCACCAGCATGCCGGTGACGACCCCGGGAATGGCCGGCTTCAGCACGATCTTGCGCAGGGGCAGGGTGACCGAAGCCCGTCACTTCGCCGCTGTTCCGCTCATGCTTCCGCGCGATCCTCGCGGGATGCGCGAAGGCGTTGGAGAGTTAGTGGCAGCGATTGCGTTAAGAACATTTTGATAGCCAGCACCGCCAATGCCCAAGGACGGGTCGCAAGACCGGTCGTAAGACCGGGAAGCGCGCACTTAGCGGGTGGTCTGCAGTTTTTCGATGCGCACCGGGGGATCAGGCTCAGACATCTTGCGAGTGACAACCTCATCAGGTGTCGTCATCAGCTTCACGTATTCCGCTTCGTTGGCCATCACTTGGTGCGGCTTGGACCAGTCGATCGGTGGGTTGGGCACTCGGCCGCCTTCATCCTGGTACTCGACCGGCGAGCGCATCGCGGCAAGCTCATCACCGTCAATGCCGCATAGGGCCACGACCTCAGGGTCGATCCACGCTCGATCGTCAATTGCCACGGCCGAGGTAGCGATTTCGAGCGAGAGATGCTCGGGCCCCGCGAAGTAGATCGACTGGCACAGGCCATGATTGAGCGGGCCAAACACATTGATGCCGCGGCTTCGTATGCGGTCTCGCAGGGCGAGCAGGTCCTCAAGGGTGTCGACGTTGAAGGCGACGTGCTGCATTGTGCCGGGGGCCGACAGGCCGGCGGCGCTCCCGGCGTGGCTCACACCGATCTCGGTCGGGATGTCCTCGATTGGCGGCATATGCACGAAGGCCACGTAGCTGCTGTCGTTGAGCTTGACGAAAGCATGCTTGGCACCTGAGACGCCGTGCATCCAGTAGAGCGCCTTGAGTTCGGCGCCCAGGACGTCCGTGAAGAAATTTAGCTGTGCCTTCATGTCCGCTGTTGAGATAGCTAAGTGATGAACGCCGCTGGCCAGACCCATGGGAACCCTAACTGTGAGGTTGCTGAACTGACCATACGCCCAGCCACAACGCCGTAGAGCGACTCATGGTATTCGCATTTGCTAATTAGGTTGTGCAGCTTCTGAGCCCGGTCGTGGCACAAGATCTTGTCGTGCTTCAGCAGGTGGTGTTACCGACTGGCTGAAGTACGTTTCACCGATCTCGGCGACCCCGCCGCCAGAATCTCGTGTGACCTGCGAGGGCGAGCGATTATCCTTCCGCCATGGCATCGAACGTGTCGGGGAATATTGCATTCGTTACCACCGCCGGATGCCTGTTGTGGAATACCATGCAGAATCCGATCAACGGCGGACCCACGCATCAAGACCTTGACCGAACGGCACATGCAACGTGCTGCTCGACGGGCTGCGGGGATTGCTGGGTCCCGATGAGCATTAAGGCGCAAGAGCTGCTGGCAAACCCACTCAGCAGAGTCGGTTGTGAGGTAGCCCGCAATCGGCATTACGACGGGGCCAATGTGCAACGCCAGCGGTTGCTCAGCGTGGCGGCGGTGATTGGGGCCATTGTCACGGCGGGCTTCGGTGTCATGCAGTTACTGGAGAGTGACGGCTTCGGGTACATCGGATTTGTCAACCTTGGTACCGCCGCGCTCTTCGTGGTCACCCCATTGTTGTATCGATTTGGTGAGCTTCTGGCGCCGCTCGCGTTCCTCACCGTGGCGTACCTGTCGATGACCTTCCTGGTCTGGCACTTAGGCACCGGCACGGGTGTCCAGTTCTACTTTGTAATCGCAGCCGCGGCGGCGGTCATGGTGGTCGGCATCGAGCACATTCGGATCGCGATCGCAGCGGCTGCCATCGGGTTAAGCCTCGTTATCGCACTGCAATTCACCGTCCCGCAGGACACGGGCGCTGAGCCCCCGTGGTTCATCACAGTGGGATTCATCGTCAACACGATCTCCGCCGGTGTATTGGCAGTCGTGATCGTCTGGTACGGACTGCGCCAGATCGCCAGCGCCGAGGCGGCGATGGAGCAGGAGTATGCGCGATCTGAAGCGCTGCTAGCCAACATCCTGCCGGCCACGATCGCCGAACGCCTCAAAGACCGCTCCCGCTCGGTCATCGCCGACAAATACGACGACGCCTCCATCCTTTTCGCAGACATCGCCGGCTACACCGAGCGGGCCAGCGACACCTCACCGGAGGAGTTGGTCGCCTTCCTCGATAGCCTCTACACCGGTCTGGATGCGCTGGTGACCCGGCATGGTTTGGAGAAGATCAAAACCAGCGGGGACGCGTACATGGTGGTCAGCGGCGTCCCGCAACCACGCCCCGACCACCTCGAGGCACTGGCCGAGCTCGCCCTCGATATCGCGGACTCCGTTGCCGGACTGACTGATTCGCGTGGGCGCGCCGTGCCGCTGCGGATCGGTCTGGCGAGCGGACCCCTGGTAGCCGGCGTGGTCGGATCGCAGCGCTTCTTCTACGACGTCTGGGGCGACGCCGTCAACGTCGCGTCCCGGATGGAATCCACCGCTGCTGTTGGACGTATTCAAGTGCCGCAGCCGGTTTATCAGCGGCTCAGCAATCGCTTCGTGTTCGAGGAACGCGGTGACGTCGACGTCAAAGGGAAAGGCGTCATGCACACCTGGTACCTGGTCGGCCGAAACGGTCAGTGCGAGCTGGGTGACAACGACTACGCGAAGAACGTTTCACGTGGTTGAGACGAAGGTGGCACCGGATGCGCGAAGAACGCTCAAAGCCTCACCCCGCGTCTACCCAGATCGTCAGGCCCGCGACCAAAACGGCGACAACCGCGAGCAGGATCGCGTCTGTCGTGTGAAGGTGTGGCGCATCGGATTTGCCCATGCGTAATTCGCGGGCGATCAGAAACAGGGGAAACGTGACGCTGACCGCGATGGTGAATCCGCCCGCAATGTAGAGCCAAACGAACTTGACGCCGTGCTTCCTGGCCTCGATCACCATCAGGATCGTGGCGGCGAGGGCGAACAGCAGAATGTCGACCGTCAGCGATCGAGATGCCGGTGTGACCTTGGAGTCGTTCAAGAAGTCGAGTAGGAACCGGGCGGGCTTGTCGAAGTACGCCAGATTCTGACTCCACGTCGCTATGAGCGCGGCGACAGCGATAGCGCCGAGACGATGCAGAGGACTTTGCGGGACGTGGGGATGGATGATGCTTGGTCGGCTTGGTCGGTTGTTGTCACGACTTCACGCTAGAGCGAACTGAACCGGCGATGTCACCGACTGGCTGAAATACATTCTTGATCTTGGAGACACAGCCCGTCAGGCGGGTGCGGCTGCTATGCCGATCACGACTGCCCCGCGGCGATCCGATCATCTGGCCGTGCTTCGCCGGACTCATCTGTTCGGCAGTTTGGCTGCGATCACCTCCAAGCGCTCGATGGACGGCGGTTGGGTTAACAGCTCCCCGGCCTGTGCGAGCACATCCGCATTGGCTGCCAGATGAGCTTGGCGCCCTGCGTCATCAGGAAACGCGGTGACAACACCAAACGATGTCGGTCCCAGCCGCATCGCAAGGCAAACGGTAGTCGCTTCCTCCTTCTCGACCTTCTGGAGGTTCTCAATCAGCAAGGCCTCGAGCTCACCAACCTTGTCTGGCTTTGTTTCAACGCGGATCAGCAGACCAACCGTGACCATCTTCCCTCCAGAAACGCGGTGGAATTTTCCGTCATCACAACATTGACCCTCGGTCCCCTCGGTCCGCCGCGAACGTGGGGAACTCCCCACAGCCGGTGGGGAACTCCCCACCAAGGAGGCCGACCAGTGACCCGCTCCAAGCACGCCAGCGCAAGAAGCAACCGCCCGCCGTGCAGGCGGGTGATGCCCCAGGTTACGCCGCGTTTTCAGGGGCATATCCCACAAGAGTTACCGCGCCGTCAGGCGGCTGTTGATCGCGCCATCTCCAGAACGTTTTGACCAAGCGATGTTGGCGATTTGAGAAAGTACACTTCATCCGCAGACTGCCGGCCGCTCGTCCTGGCGGGCTTGCGTCACCTCGAAAATTTGACCAACTCCCGGCATAGACTTCCGCAATGTTCTCGGAGACGCGTTATGCGCTGAACGGGGACTTGCGCGTCGCCTATCGCGCGTCACGTGAATGTCCTCGCGACATCGTGTTCGTCCCGAACTGGTTCACGTGCTGCGAGGTCGTGCCGGAGCTACCGTCGCTTCAAGGGTGGGTCGAGGCGATGACATCGCTCGGTCGGCTGATCTTTTTCGACCAGCCGGGCACCGGAGCGTCCGATCCCGTCGAGCCGGGCGCGCTGCCAACCTTGGAGCAGTGGGCCGACAGCATCACCGCAGTGCTCGACGATCTCGGCAGCACTGAAGCGGTCCTTCTCGCCGCCGCCGGTGCGGTAACACCAGCCGCACTGTTTGCGGCGACGCATCCGTCTCGCACGACCGCGCTTGTCGTGCTCGAAGGCTCGGAGCCGCTTTCCCAGCGCACTGAAGGGCAAGACATCGAAGCTTTCTTGGATGTCTTCGTCGACATGTGGGGAACCGGGGAAATACAGCATGCGGTCAATCCGGACATGCCGTGGAACGAGGAAATTCGGGCAACATGGGCCAAAGAGGAACGCCTGGCGGCTAGCCCACGGACCGTGGGACTGATGCTGCCGCTGGCGCAAATGGACGTGCGGACGGTTCTGCCGACAGTCCGCGTGCCCACTCTGGTTCTTCACCACGCGGATGACCAAGTCGTCCTGCCCGCAGCGGGCAGGTACATCGCAAACCACATCCCCGGCGCGAAATACGTCGAGCTCCCGGGGCGCAACATGTCCCACTTCGTTGAACCGTGGCGCCAGTCCTTTCAGGAGATCGCCGAGTTCCTCACCGGCCACCAGGCCGACGTGGCGGACGATCGGGTTCTCGCCACGGTGCTGTTCACCGACATCGTCGACTCGACCCGGCGCGCCGCCGAGATCGGCGACCCGGACTGGCATGCCTTGCTCGACGCGCACGACGCCGTCGTCAGGGCGCAACTGAACCGCTTTCGAGGCCGCGAGGTGAACACATCGGGCGACGGATTCCTTGCGATGTTCGACGGCCCGCAGCGCGCGATCCGCTGTGCGATGGCGATCCGCGACGCGGTGCAGGCCCTCGGCATCCAGGTGCGTGCCGGGTTGCACACCGGTGAGTGCGAGATCCGCGGCGACGACATCGGCGGGATCGGCGTGCACATCGGCGCGCGCGTGAGCGCACTCGCAGGGCCGAACGACGTGCTCGTATCCAGCACACTGCGCGATCTCGTGATCGGGTCAGGGCTCGAGTTCGAGGACCGCGGCGCTCACGCACTCAAGGGCGTGCCCGGCGAGTGGCATCTCTTCGCCGTCGCGTCTCCGTAGCGGTGGGTTGCGGCGAAACTTCGCCCGCCGTCACGGCTTGTGCACCCAGTGGGTGCGGCAGTAGCACTTCAGGTTGGACGCATGGGTCGGCCACCGGGCGAAAGAACACGACGGCCTATCTGGCATCGTGATTGAGACGACTGTTACCGCTGGCCTGATTTATGTTCTTCGCGACTGGCGTAATCAGCTTTCGGGCCGCCGCCGAGGGGCTGGCCGCCGTCGAGCGGGCGACCCAGCTACCCGGCCCGGTGGCCGCGCCCAGGCCTGGGGCCGCGTGTCCCGTGGACACATCGAAGTGCATCTCTCCTGGTAGTTTGGTAGTACATTCGGCACAGTTTCGAACACCGGCTAGTCGGGAAAAATGCCCTCTGAACTGCGCAAAGCCGGTTTTTAGTAGGAGATTATTTAGATGACCTACGACCTCACTATCCGCAACGGCACCATCGTGGACGGGCTGGGAGGTGAGCCGTACGTCGGTGACGTCGCGATGCGCGACGGCGTCATCGCGGCCGTCGGAGCCGTCAACGGCTCCCCTGCGAAGCGGGAGATCGACGCGACGGGGCTGCTGGTAACGCCGGGCTTCGTCGACCTGCACACCCATTACGACGGCCAGTCCATCTGGTCGGAGCGGTTGACGCCGTCGTCGGCGCACGGAGTGACCACCGTGGTGATGGGCAACTGCGGCGTCGGCTTCGCGCCGTGCCGCCAGGAAGACCACGACGTGCTGGTCGACGTGATGGCCGGGGTCGAAGACATTCCCGGTGTGGTGATGACCGACGGCCTGCCGTGGAATTGGGAGACGTTCCCCGAGTACATGAAGGCCCTCGACGCGGGCAAGCGCGACATCGATGTGGCCGCCTACCTTCCGCACTCGCCGCTGCGGGTCTACGTGATGGGCCAGCGCGGTGCCGATCGCGAACCGGCCACCGCCGAGGACCTGGCCAGGATGCGGGCGCTGGCCAAGGAGGCCATCGAGGTTGGGGCGCTGGGCTTCGCCACGTCCAGGTTCACCATTCACAAGACCGAGAGCGGTTCACCGATCCCCAGCTATGACGCGGCCCGCGAGGAGATCGAAGAGATCGCTAGAGGAGTGGTCGACGGCGGTGGCGGCCTGCTGCAATTCGTGCCCGACATTCCGGCCGGCGGGTATCAGACCGTGCTGCAGACGGTGTTCGACGTCGCCGAGGACGTCGGGCTGCCGGTCACCTTCACCCTCGTTATCGGCAATATCGGCGACCCGACGTGGCCGGACGCCATCACCATGATCGAGAAGGCCAACGCCGCCGGCGGCGACGTCACCGCGCAGCTGCTGCCGCGCCCGATCGGTCTGATCATGGGGTTGCAGCTGAGCGCCAACCCGTTCGTGCTCTACCCCAGCTACCGCGAGATCGCCGACCTACCGCTGGCCGAGCGGGTGGCCGAGATGCGCAAGCCCGAGGTCCGCGCCCGCATCCTGGCCGACAAGCCTGGCATCGGGCACCCGATCCTCGTCGTGACGCAGATGTGGGACTGGATCTTCCCGCTGACCGAGACCCCCGATTACGAGCCGGACCCGTCGACGAGCATCGGAGCCCGTGCCCGGGCCCGTGGGATCGACCCGATGGAAGAGGCCTACGAACGGCTGCTCGACGACGACGGCCGGGCCATGTTGCTGGTCGCGACCAGCAATCTGGAGAACAACTCGTTGGACACCGTGGGCAAGCTGCTGCATCGCGACGACGTCGTGCTCGGTCTGGGTGATGGCGGCGCCCACTACGGAATGATTTGCGACGCAAGCTATTCGACGTACTTCCTGGCGCACTGGGCGCGCGACCGGAAGTCCGGCCGCTTCGAGGTGCCCGAGGCCGTGCGCCGACTCACCTCGGTGCCGGCCCGCGTTGCCGGTCTCGGCGACCGCGGCCGCATCGCTGTGGGTTACAAGGCCGACCTCAACGTCATCGACCACGCGGCGCTGCGGATCCACAAGCCGGTGATCACCCACGACCTGCCCGCCGGCGGGCGTCGACTCGACCAGACCGCCGACGGCTACGTGGCCACGATTGTCTCGGGCGAGGTGATCGCCGAGAACGGGGTGCCCACCGACGCCCGGCCGGGCAAGCTGATCCGCGGCCGGCAGTCAGTCCCTGCGTAGGACCGGGTCGCATCAACGACCGTGGAAAACCGTTGTGGCATAACATCTGCCACATCAGCCCCCGTGTGGGCTGAGTGCCGGATTGCCCGCCTCTGAGCGACTTCTCCTAACCGCCATGCTCGGTTGTCGCTCGTAGGCGGGCAAACAGCGCACCCCTTCTCAGCCTGACAGCGCGTCGAAAAGCGCAGCTAGCTGGTCCGGCGACACCGCGGTATTGCACTGGCCGCGTAGGTCGGTCAGCGGCTGCGCAATGTTCTTCAGGTCCAGAAGCTCACCGGGGTGACCGAGAAAATAGCCCCGCACTGACGACCGCGCGTCCGCCGTCGGTTGACTCACCGCGGCTGTCAGCACATTGTTGGCGTCCGGGTGACTATCCAGGTATCCGCTTGCCGCGCTCAGCACTCCGCTGGCCCTGGCAGCCAGCCCGCTGGCCGTGCACGGGTCGGGTGCAGCGCCAGCAGTCGGCGACGTGGCGATCAGCGCGGACACGGCGGCAAGAACGCAGCCGGGGACTGCGCCAAAGACTCTGCGCCGTAAGCAAATTGCGGATTTTCTCATTGCTGTTGTCCCTTCGTCCCCGACTGTTGGAACCTCCAGTACAGCAGCTACGCAGCGAGACAAAAAGCCCGGCCCCACATGGGACCGGGCTTTTCGCTGCCTTACGGACTTAACTTGATTGTCCGACTCTCCCCCTCGCCGCTGCGCGGCTGGGGGGACCCCCACCTCGGGCGTTGCACGGCCCGCATCGTCGCCGAACTAGAAGTCCATGCCGCCCATACCGCCGGTCGGGTCGCCCGCGACAGCGGCCGCCTTCTCCGGCTTGTCGGCGACGACGGCCTCGGTGGTCAGGAACAGCGCCGCGATGGACGCCGCGTTCTGCAGCGCCGAACGGGTCACCTTGACCGGGTCGGCAACGCCGGCCTTCAGCAGGTCCTCGTACTTACCGGTCTGCGCGTTCAGACCGTGGCCCGCTGGCAGGTTGCGCACCTTCTCGGCCACAACCCCGGGCTCCAGCCCGGAGTTGAAGGCGATCTGCTTCAGCGGAGCCTCCAGCGCCACCCGCACGATGTTGGCGCCGGTCGCCTCGTCACCCTTGAGCTTCAGCTCGTCCAGGGCCGGGGCCGCTTGCAGGAGCGCCACGCCGCCACCGGCGACGATGCCCTCCTCGACGGCCGCTTTGGCGTTGCGGACAGCGTCCTCGATGCGGTGCTTGCGCTCCTTGAGCTCCACCTCGGTGGCGGCGCCGGCCTTGATCACCGCAACACCGCCGGCCAGCTTGGCCAGGCGCTCCTGCAGCTTCTCGCGGTCGTAGTCGGAGTCGCTGTTCTCGATCTCCTGACGGATCTGCGCCACCCGGCCGGCGATGGCGTCGGTGTCACCGGCGCCCTCCACGATCGTGGTCTCGTCCTTGGTGATGACGACCTTGCGGGCCTTGCCCAGCAGCGAGATGTCGGCGGTCTCCAGTGAGAGGCCGACCTCCTCGCTGACGACCTGACCACCGGTGAGGATGGCCATGTCCTGCAGCATCGCCTTGCGCCGGTCACCGAAGCCGGGAGCCTTGACCGCTACCGACTTGAAGGTGCCACGGATCTTGTTGACGACCAGAGTGGACAGCGCCTCGCCCTCGACGTCCTCGGCGATGATCAGCAGCGGCTTGCCGCCCTGGATGACCTTCTCCAGCAGCGGCAGCAGGTCCTTGACCGTCGACACCTTGGAGCTGACCAGCAGGATGTAGGGGTCCTCCAGGACGGCTTCCTGACGCTCGGCGTCGGTGACGAAGTAACCCGAGATGTAACCCTTGTCGAACCGCATGCCCTCGGTGAGTTCGAGCTGCAGGCCGAAGGTGTTGGACTCCTCGACAGTGATGACGCCCTCGTTGCCTACCTTGTCCATCGCCTCGGCGATCAGGTCGCCGATCGACTGGTCGCCGGCCGAGATGGCCGCGGTGGCAGCGATCTGCTCCTTGGTCTCGACGTCCTTGGCCGACTTCAGCAGGGTCTCGGTGATTTTCTCGACGGCCTTCTCGATACCCCGCTTCAGACCCAGCGGGTTGGCCCCGGCCGCGACGTTGCGCAGGCCCTCTTTGACCAGCGCCTGGGCCAGCACGGTGGCCGTCGTGGTGCCGTCACCAGCGACGTCGTCGGTCTTCTTGGCGACTTCCTTGACCAGCTCGGCGCCGATCTTCTCGTACGGGTCCTCCAGCTCGATCTCCTTGGCGATGGACACACCATCGTTGGTGATCGTGGGGGCGCCCCACTTCTTCTCCAGGACGACGTTGCGGCCCTTGGGACCCAACGTCACCTTTACCGCGTCCGCGAGGGCGTTCAGGCCCCGCTCGAGGCCGCGACGGGCCTCTTCGTCGTACGCAATTTGCTTGGCCATTGCGAAGTGATTCCTCCGAATTGTGGTAGATACGCAGGGCGACCGCTTGTCGGGTCGCCCTTTAAGGCTGTGGCCGGGTGCAGTGCCCGCGACGGACGACCGCAGCTGTCTTGGGCTCGGTCTCACTGTCCCGACCTAGCACTCACCGGTCGCGAGTGCCAACGTCATTCTTAGCACTCGCCTATGCCGAGTGCAAGCAGCCCAAACGGGCAACGAATCCCTACGAAGAGGGCCGCAAGCCGTCGATCACCACGCCCGTTACCCGCTCGGCGCGCGCCTCGTCGTAGCCCTGCATGGCCTGGCACCCCACCATGAGCGCTTTGATCTCGGGCACGTCGACATCGTGGCGCACGGTCCCGGCACCTTGCGCGGCCGCCAGCAGCTCCCCGAGCAGGCCCAGAAATGCGTCTTCGGCATCGGGCGCGATGGACTCGACGTCGATCCCCAACCCGGCGAGGGCGTCGACCAGACCCTGGTCGGTGGCACCCCAGTCCAGAACCATCGACCGCAAGAATGCGAACAGCGCTTCACCGGGTCCCGGCTCGTCCAACAGAGCGCGACCCTCGGCGATGATGCGTCGCAGCCGACTCTCGACGACCGCCCGGAACAGATCCTCCTTGGTCGGGAAATGCCGGTAGACGGTGCCAGCGCCGACGCCGGCACGACGGGCGATCTCGTCGATCGGTACCGACAAGCCCTCGGCTGCAAACGTCTCGTAGGCGGTTTCGAGCACGCGGGCACGGTTGCGGGCCGCGTCGGCACGCAACGGCCTCGCGGGTTGAGCCATCTCACACCACCTGCCCGGTTGACAAAGCGGGGCGTGCGTTCCGTATAGTGAAACCAACCGGAGCGCACGCCCCGTTTAAGTCCATACTAGATCTTCAGGAGCATCGCCATGGCAAAGTGGACCACTACCGACATCCCCGACCAGACCGGTCGGGTCGCCGTTATCACCGGCGCCAACACCGGGCTCGGCTATGAGACCGCGGCCGCACTGGCCGCCAAAGGGGCGCACGTCGTGCTGGCCGTTCGGAACCTCGACAAGGGCAAGGACGCCGCTGCGCTCATTGACAAGCGCAATCCCGCCGCCGAGGTGAACCTGCAGGAACTCGACTTGACATCGCTGGACTCGATTCGCGCTGCCGCAGCACAGCTTCGGTCCGATCACGACCGCATCGACCTGCTGATCAACAACGCCGGCGTGATGTACACACCCAAGTCGACCACCAAGGACGGCTTCGAGTTGCAGTTCGGTACGAACCACCTGGGCCACTTCGCCTTGACCGGTCTGTTGCTGGATCGGCTCTTGCCGGTCGCCGGTTCCCGGGTCGTGACGGTCAGCAGCATCGGCCATCGAATCCGCGCCGACATCCACTTCGACGACCTGCAGTGGGAGCACAGCTACAACAGGGTCGCGGCCTACGGGCAGGCCAAGCTGGCCAACCTGATGTTCACCTACGAGTTGCAGCGACGACTAGCGCCAGGTGGGACGACGATCGCCGCGGCCGCCCACCCCGGCGGTTCGCACACCGAGCTGTCCCGCAACCTGCCTTCGCTCCTTCGGCGCGTTTACTCCGTGGTCGAACCGGTTGTCGCCCAAGACGCGGCCGCCGGCGCACTGCCGACCCTGCGGGCCGCGACCGACCCTGTGGTGCACGGCGGCCAGTATTTCGGGCCCGACGGCTTCGCCGAATTCCGGGGCCACCCGAAAGTCGTGGCGTCCAGCGTCAAATCCCACGACGTCGAGGTGCAGAAGCGGCTATGGGCCGTCTCCGAAGAGCTGACCGGGGTGGTTTACCCCGTCGGCTGATCCGGCCTGAGCTCAGGGCAGGTCGAGCAGCTGCTCGTAGAAACCGCCGATGCGGCGGGCCGGGTCGGTCAGATGGATTTCCAGAATCCAATGGCAGACGCGGCCGTTGGGATCCTTGCGTCGCATCGGCTTGTCCGAACCGGGCGTGATGTACCACTGGACGCCGTTGCCGACGATCTTTTTGTGCGGAAACTCCCCGAGCAGGTGGCCGGCGATCGGGCTGCCGAACTCGAAGCCTTCGGCGTGGGCTAACTCGACGGCGTAGTCGTACAACTCGGCGCCGGTGACGTCGGGATGGCTGTCGAAGTAGTCGCGCCCGGCCCGCCACACCCGCGGTAGGGCATCGCGGATGGCCAGCTTGTCTGGGTCGTCGCTGAGCACGAACGTGCGCCCGAAGTCGGCCTCCCACTCCTCGAATATCGGGCCCAGGTCCAAGAACACGATGTCGCCGTCGACGATCACCCGGTCCGGCGGGTGCTCCCGGAAAGGTTGCAGGGTGTTCTCGCCTGCCCGCACGATCCGCCGATGCCAGTGGGCTGTCACTCCGAGCATCTCCGCGGCCAAGTCGCGGATCTCGTCGGACAACTCCTGCTCACCGGCACCCGCGCGGATCAGGCCGCGGCGCTCGATCTCGTCGAACAGATGCGCCGCCTTATCCTGGGCGTCAAGAAGCCTTTCCGCGCGGACGCTTTCGTCAGCGATCAGCTTCGTCACAGCATCGATGCTACGACCCCAACGGAGCCCTGATGTCGCTCGTGGTGCCGCCCTACCCCGAAACCCGCTACCACAAAGAGCAACCGGAAGTCAGCGCCTGGATCAAACGCGCCGACGATCCGCCGGATTATGAGAGCTTGGGCGTCCGATACCACTACTTAGCCAATCAGCAGGCCACCGCCGGCGACTACGGCCTCTATCGCGTCGACATCGCGCCAGCCGGAGGCGGGCCCGGTCCGCATTTCCACCGGGCCATGTCCGAGGCGTTCTTCGTGCTATCGGGCACCATGAAGCTGTATGACGGCTCCAAAGGTCGGGACTGGATCGACGGGCATCAGGGTGACTTCCTCTACGTCCCGCCCGGCGGGGTCCACGGATTCCGCAACGAGGCCGACGAACCCGCGTCGATCTTGATGCTGTTCGCTCCCGGCGCACCGCGGGAGGCCTACTTCGAAGGCTTTGGCGCGTTGGCCGACATGACCGACGATGAGCGTCGCGAGTGGTTCATCCGCCACGACAATTTTTTCGTCTAGAAGTTTTTCGTGTAGAAGCCCCTCCGCCGACGCGCCGGAGGATTCAGCCCCACTGTGAAAAGTAGGGACGTTCGGGTCTGCTTTTCTCGACGAGGATGAACACCACTCCCCACGGATCGACGAACCATGTCGTGCGGACTCGCGCCACGTCCGCGATTCCATCGACGAGAAAGCGCACTCCTTTGGCCTCGAGTTGGGCCCGGGTGGCGTCGAGGTCCTCACAGATCAGCCCCACATGCGACAACCCGTGGTCGGTAATGGACGCGCCGGTTCGCTGGTCGCCGCCGGGGACGCCGAGGTACTCGATCACCTCGAGGACACGATCGCCGTCGTCGTCGAACCCGACGATGGCCGCTTTCATCGTCGGATCGGACACCAGTTGGCCCATGTCGTCGCGAATCGCGTCGCCGGCCATCACGTAGGGCGGCGACAGCACACGTAGGCCCAACACGTCGCGGTAAAACGCCACCGCCGCTTCGCAGTCGGGTACGCAAACCCCGGTATGGGCCATTCCGGTGATCATGTTCTCAACAATCTCAAACTTGCCGCCACGGCGTTACCAACACTAGTCAACCGCGACGCGTCATCCATACCCGCGTCGATCGTGATGCTGTTCGCTCGCGGCGGCCAGCGGCGAGCCCGATCCGAGGATTCACCGCGTTGGCCGACATGACCGACGACCAGCGCCGGGAGTGGTTCATCCGCCACGACAACGTATTCGACTCGCCGCTTTCCTGGGAAGATGCGCGCCCCGATGTGCTTGCCCTAGACTGCATCTCGACCAGGGAGGAGTCTTCGGGTGCGGGCAACTGAAGCGCCCAGCACCCGAGCTTTGCGGGGCTGGCAGCGGCGAGCCTTGGTGCGGTACCTAACCGCCAAGCCGCGTGATTTCTTGCTGGTCGCTACCCCTGGTGCAGGCAAGACGGCGTTTGCTCTGCGGATCGCCGCCGAACTGCTCGCCGATCGCAGCGTCGACGCGATCACCGTGGTGGTACCCACCGAACACCTCAAGACGCAGTGGGCGCTGGCGGCGGCCGCCGACGGTATCGCGCTCGACCCGAAGTTCCGCAACTCCGCCGCGCACACCTCGACGGAGTACCACGGCATCGTCGTCACCTACGCCCAAGTCGCCAGCCACCCCACCCGGCATCGGGTGCGCACCGAGAGCAAACGCACGCTGGTGATCTTCGACGAGATCCATCACGGCGGCGATGCCAAGAGCTGGGGCGACAGCATCCGCGAGGCCTTCGGCGACGCCCCCCGGCGACTGGCGTTGACCGGCACACCGTTTCGCAGCGACGACGCCGCGATCCCGTTCGTCCGTTACGAGCCCGACGGCAACGGCGTGCTGCGCTCGGCGGCCGATCACACTTACGGCTACGCGGACGCGCTGGCCGACGGGGTCGTACGTCCGGTGGTGTTTTTGGCCTACTCGGGTGAGGCGCGATGGCGGATCGGTACCGGCGCCGACGGTGGCACCGAGTTCGCGGCGCGCCTCGGCGAGCCGCTAACCGCAGAGCAGACGGCGCGGGCATGGCGCACCGCGTTGGATCCCGCCGGCCCGTGGATGCCGGCGGTCATCCAGGCCGCCAACACCCGGCTGAGCCAGTTGCGCGACGGCGGCGTGCCCGATGCCGGCGGCATGATCATCGCCTCTGATCAGAAGTCCGCCCGCGCCTACGCGGAATTGCTGGCCACCGCCACCGGCGAGGCGCCGACCGTCGTGCTTTCCGACGATCCCGGCTCGTCGGATCGCATCGCACGGTTCGCCGGCGACACCAGCCGCTGGCTGGTCGCCGTGCGGATGGTGTCCGAGGGTGTCGACGTCCCGCGGCTGGCCGTAGGGGTGTACGCCACGAGCGCATCGACCCCGTTGTACTTCGCGCAGGCGATCGGCCGCTTCGTGCGGTCCCGGCGACCGGGCGAGACCGCGAGTATCTTTCTGCCATCGGTGCCGTCGCTGCTGCAGTTGGCCAGTGAGCTTGAGGCGCAGCGCAATCACGTGCTCGGCCAGCCACATCGGGAGAGCGACGAGCTGGTCGAAGCCCAGCGCCGTCAGACCGAGCCATCCGAAACCGACAACGGGTTCGAGTCGTTGGGCGCGGACGCGGAACTGGACCAGGTGATTTTCGATGGGTCGTCGTTCGGCACCGCCACCCCCGCCGGCAGCGACGAAGAGGCCGACTACCTGGGTATCCCCGGGCTTTTGGATGCCAGGCAGATGCGAGAGTTGTTGCGCCGCCAGCAGGAACAGCAGCTTCACCGTCGCAGCCGCGACGGCGCCGGCGCGCCCGAACCGGTCACCCGGCACGGGCAATTGCGAGATATCCGCCGCGAACTCAACGCGCTGGTGTCGGCGGCGCACCATCGAACGGGCAAGCCGCACGGGTGGATCCACAGCGAGTTGCGCCGCATTTGCGGCGGCCCGCCGGTGGCGGCGGCGACCACCGCACAGCTCAAAGCACGCATCGAAGCGGTGCGTGGACTGACCGCCTAGCGGCCGGCGAAGGTCATCTGATCGCCCACATGCTGTCGGCCACCCACGGCGATGCCTGCGCCGCCACCGCCCACACCTCGTTTTCCGGCACGTCGATCAGCGGATAGCGCTTGGTGCCCGCGGCGGTGGCCGCCACCAGGGTGGCGACCCCGGCCCGGCGCTGCAGCGGCGACTGTCGCACCGTCCAGCCGATGATGCCTGCCGTCGCGAGGCAGTCGCGACGTCGTTCCAGGCTGCCCGCGCGCATCACCAGCCAGCGGCCGTCGACCCGGTGCCCGAGCGCGCCGACCCGGTCGGCGGCCAACAACGCGCACCACGCCGTGACCGCCACCCACGCCGGCCACAACCACACGGGCACAACGGATATCGCCGTCGCCACCGCTAGCGCCACACCCGCCAGCGCCGGGACCCCCAGCGCGCGGGTCCACCGCCGGGCCGCTGCCCGGCGGCCGTGACCGCGCAGCGGTCCGGTCACGACGTCGGGGTCGCCGACCAGCTCGGTCAGCACCGATTCGGCGGTGGAAACCGGACACGGCGGCAACAGCACCGACGACTCACCGGCACCATGCACACCGGTCATCACCGCGTCGAGTCGACCGCCGCCGAAGGCGCGCACCAGCAGCGGCTGTCGCAGTGTCCCGCCACGCAGCCTGCTCATGTCGTAGGTGCGCTCACGGAGGCGCAGCAGGCCGTGCCGCAGGTGCAGGACATCTGCCCGGCGCAGCAGCACCAGGTTGCCGTAGGTAAGCAGCGACCGCAGCACCGCCAGTACCACCGACGCGACCAGCACCGCCGCCGCGATCACCGCGACGGCGCCCGTTGCACCGAGCCGCTGGACGGCGTTAAGTCCCGACTCGGCCAGCCGCGAATGCTGCAGCGGCCCAACGACTCCGCTCTCATACACCACGCCGCCGGCGGCGGCGATCGTCAGCAGTCCGGACAGACTCAACGGCGCATATCGCAACCAGGACGGCTGCCAGCGCGCCAACACCCCGCCCGGTGCCGTCGGCCCGGCAGTCGCCGCACCGACCGGCTGCGGCGATCCGGCCAGCAGGATCGCCCTCAGCCGCGGCACCTCTTCGACCCGGACAGCGTCCAGCTCGAATAGGCCAGAACCGTTCTCGCTCTTGGCTTCTTGGCCGGTGCTCACCCGTATCACAGTCAGCCCCAACAGCCGGTGCAGCAGCCGCGCATCGGTCTGCACCGAACGAATCCGGTTGCGCGGCACCGACAACACCTTGCGGTGCAGCAAGCCGACCCGCAGTTGCACTTGGCCCGATTCGGGGTCGGCATCGATACGGTAGCTGGTGGTGAACCAACGCGCCGCGCCCACCACAGCGGTCAGCGCGAGCACCGCCACCGTCCAGGATTGGTTGCCGGTGGTCGAACCCAGCACCACCCCGCCGATCAGCAATGGCAGCTGGCGCAGCAATTCGTGCACCGGGTGGACCAGCAGCATCCTGGGACTTAGCCGCTGCCAAGCGATTTCCGACTGCCCCGACCGGGTCGTCACGTCGCGTCCTCGGCACCGATCGCGGCGATGTCGGTCAGTTGCGCGACAAGATGGTCGGCTACGGCAACGTCGAGCGCGACAATATGCACCGCGCCCGCCGATGAGGCGGTGGTGACGGTGACGTTGGCCAGGCCGAATAACCGGTCTAACGGGCCGCGGTAGGTGTCGACGGTCTGCACCCGCGAGATCGGCGCGATGCGCCTTTCCTGGACCAGCCACCCGGTGCGGGTGTACACCGCCTGCGGGCCGAGCTCCCAGCGGTGTACCCGGTACCGCCATAGCGGCACGACGGCCAGCGAGGTCGCCACGCCGAGCACCGTGAGGACGGCAATCAAGATGTGCAGCCATGGCATTCGCTTATCGAAGCCGATCCACACCAGCTGGCCGGCTGCCAGCAGCAGCCACGGGACCGCGCCGCCGACCGCCCACCGCAGCGGCGCGCGCCGGCTGGGCGGATGTGCGGGCTCGACCATGCCCACGACCGGCGGGCCAGGTGTGCCGTTTTCCACGCCATCGAGGATGCCACCGACCAGCCAGCGGATTGCACCGACACGGCGGGACGCACCCTCGCGACCCGCATCGTCGCCGGGCAGCGACGCGGCGGCGTTGATCTTGGATGGGTATCGTTCTCGGTGATGAGTCCCAACAACAAATGGAGCACGGCCGACGTACCGGACCAAACCGGCCGCGTCGCCGTCGTCACCGGCTCCAACACCGGTATCGGCTACCACACCGCCGCGGTGCTCGCCGAAAGCGGCGCGCGCGTCGTGTTGGCGGTGCGCAATCTGGAGAAAGGCAACCTCGCGCTGGCGCGCATCGTCGCCGCCCATCCGAACGCCGATGTCACCTTGCAGGAGCTCGACCTCAGCTCGCTGGCCTCGGTGCGCGCCGCCGCCGCGGCGCTGCGGTCGGCCTACCCACGCATCGACCTGCTGATCAACAACGCCGGGGTGATGTGGACTCCCAGGCAGCTCACCGCCGACGGGTTCGAAATGCAGTTCGGCACCAACCATCTCGGCCACTTCGCGCTGACCGGGCTGCTGCTGGACAATCTGCTGGGAGTCCGGGGTTCGCGCGTGGTGACCGTCAGCAGCACCGGTCACCGGCAACGTGCCGCCATTCACTTCGACGACCTGCAGTGGGAACATCGCTACGACCGGGTCGCCGCGTACGGGCAATCCAAACTGGCCAACCTGCTGTTCACTTACGAGCTGCAGCGTCGGCTGGCCGCCCGGGAGCAGCCGACCACGGCTGCCTTGGCCGCCCACCCGGGCCTCTCGAACACCGAGCTGGCGCGCAACCTGCCCACGGTTTTCAAACCCGCCGTCGTGGTGCTCGGCCCGCTGCTGTTTCAGAGCGCGGTGATGGGTGCGCTGCCCACGCTGCGGGCCGCGACCGACCCGGACGCCGAAGGCGGGCAGTACTACGGCCCCGACGGGCTGGGCGAGCAGCGCGGTCACCCGAAGCTGGTGTCCTCCAGCGGCCAGTCCCACGACGAGGACTTGCAGCACCGGCTGTGGAAGGTCTCCGAAGAACTGACCGGCGTCAAGTATCCGGTCTGATGCCCCGCCGCGGCTCCGTAAGATAGCCGCGTGGCACGCCGTCCCCGCTCCACCGATGAGAACCTGACGTTCGGCCCGCAGCGCCTGGTGTCGTTGCTGCGCTCGACCGTTCCCCCGGTGCATCCGGCCGGGCTGCCGTTCATCTCCGCCGGGCTGGGACTGGCCTTGGCCGGTCGCCGGTACCGCTGGCTGCGCCGGGCCGGCCTGCTGACTGCCGGTGCATGTGCCGGGTTCTTCCGGCACCCGCCGCGGGTGCCGCCAACCCGGCCCGGCGTCGTCGTCGCACCGGCCGATGGCCTGATCTGCCTCATCGATTCGGCGGCCCCGCCCGCCGAGCTCGAGCTGGGCGACGCAGAATTACCACGGGTCAGCATCTTCCTGTCGCTGCTGGACGCCCACGTGCAACGGGCGCCGGTGAGCGGCGAGGTGATCGCCGTGCAGCACCGCCCGGGTCGCTTCGGCTCGGCCGACCTCGCCGCGGCCAGCGATGACAACGAACGGATCAGCATGCGGATCCGCACCGACGGCGGTGTGGAGGTCGTCGCCGTGCAGATCGCCGGTCTCCTGGCGCGGCGGATCGTGTGCGACGTACACGCCGGGGACAAGCTGTCGATCGGTGACACCTACGGCCTGATCCGGTTCGGGTCACGGCTGGACACCTACCTGCCCGCCGGCACGGAGGTGTTGGTCAGCGTCGGTCAACGTGCGGTTGCCGGCGAGACGGTGCTGGCCGAGCTGCCATGATCACCGCGTCCGCGACGATGCAGAAAGGGAGAGCGCGATGAGGTGGGGGCACGCCCCCTCGCCGCTGGGCGGCTGGGGGTACCCCCACCCGCTTGCGGGGGAGAGCGGCGCAGATGACTAAGCCTCGCGGCAGGCGAGTGGTCAACCTGCGCATCCTGCCCAGTTCGATGAGCGTGCTGGCGATCTGCGCCGGGCTGACCTCGATCCGATTCGCGCTGGAGGGCCAGCCGCATGTGGCGCTGGCGTTGATCGCGGCCGCCGCGATCCTCGACGGACTCGACGGGCGGGTGGCCCGCATCCTGGACGCCGAGTCGCGGATGGGCGAGGAGATCGATTCACTCGCCGATGCGGTGAACTTCGGGGTGGCCCCGGCGGTGGTGATTTACGTGTCGATGCTGTCCTCGTCGTCGGCGGGCTGGGTAGTGGTGTTGCTGTACGCGGTGTCAATCGTGTTGCGATTGGCCAGGTTTAACGCGCTGCTCGACGACGACAGCCAGCTTCCCTTCGCGCGGGAGTTTTTCGTCGGGATGCCCGCCCCGGCCGGTGCGATCTCGGCGCTGGGCCCGCTGGCCGCCAAGCTGCAGTTCGGTGCGGGTTGGTGGACGTCGCCGTGGTTCGTCTGCGCGTGGGTGGCGGCCTGCTCGATGCTGGTGGTGAGCCGGATCCCGATGCGCAAGATGCATGCCGTCTCGGTGCCGCCCAACCTGGCCGCGGTGCTGCTGGCCGCGCTGGCCATCGTCGCTGCCGCGGCGTTCCTGTTCCCCTACATCCTGGTCATGGTGGTCATTGCCGCCTACCTCTGCTACATCCCGTTTTCCGTCCGCAACCACCACTGGCTGGCGGCTCATCCCGAGGCGTGGGGCGAGAAACCCAAGCAGCGGCGCGCCACGCGACGCGCGATCCGCCGGGCGCAGCCCAACCGCCGATCGATGGCGCGGCTCGGACTGCGCAGGCCCACCGGCCGGACATGACGCGCCCCGGCGACGATGCGGGCCGGCCGTCCAACCCCGCGCAGCTCACGCTGACCGCGCGGCTGAACACCTCGGCCGTCGACTCTCGCCGTGGCGTTGTCCGGCTGCACCCCAGTGCCATTGCCGCCCTTGGCATTCGGGAGTGGGATGCGGTGTCGCTGACCGGGTCGCGGACCACGACGGCAGTCGCAGGCATGGCGGGCTCGCAAACCCCGGTCGGCACCGTACTGCTCGACGATGTGACGCTGTCCAACGCCGGGCTGAGCGAGGACACCGCAGTGATCGTCGTCGCAGCCACCGTGTACGGCGCTCGGTCGGTGACCTTGAGCGGCTCGGCGATGACCGCCCAATCGGTCCCGTCGACCACATTGCGGCAAGCCTTGCTGGGCAAGGTGTTAACTGTCGGCGACGCGGTGTCGCTGCTCCCGCGCGACCTGGGACCGGGCACCTCGACGTCGGCGGCGACTCGTGCGCTGGCCTCGGCGGTGGGTATCAGTTGGACCTCGGAACTGTTGACGGTCACCGGGGTAGACCCGACCGGCCCGGTGAGCGTGCAACCGAACTCGTTGGTGACGTGGGGAAACGGCGTTGCGGTCGACGACGGCGCGCCGCAGCCTGAGCAGATCGAAGCTAAGGCGATACAGCTAACGGTAAGCGACCTCAAGGGCGTCAGCGTGCAGGCGGCTAAGCTGACCGAGTGGCTCAAGCTGGCGCTCGACGAACCGCACCTGTTGCAAACCCTGGGCGCTACAACCAATTTGGGTGTGCTGGTGTCAGGTCCGGCCGGCGTCGGCAAGACCGCGCTGGTGCGCGCGGTCTGCGCAGGCCGACGGCTGATTGAACTCGACAGCCCGGAAGTCGGTGCGCTGGCCGCCGACGACCGCCTGCAGCGGGTGGCATCGGCGGTCGCGAGAGTTCGCGACGGCGGCGGAGTGCTGCTGATCGCCGACATCGACGCGCTGCTGCCGGTCACCGCCGAGCCGGTTGCGACGCTGATCCTGGCCGAGTTACGTAGAGCGGTCGCCGCAGCCAAGGTCGCGGTGATCGTCACGTCGGCGGTACCGGAGAACCTCGACCCGCGGCTGCGCGCCCCGGACCTGTGCGACCGCGAACTAGTCCTCAGCCTGCCCGACGCCCCGACCCGCATCGCGCTGCTGCAGAGCCTGCTGCATCAGGTGCCCACCGACGATCTCAACCTGAGCGAGATCGCAGACCGTACACCGGGTTTCGTGGTCGCCGATCTGGCCGCGCTGGTACGCGAGGCGGCATTGCGCGCCGCCGCGCGGGCCAGCTCCGACGGCAGCTCGCCGAAGCTCACCCAAGACGACTTGCTCGGCGCACTTACCGTGATCCGGCCGTTGTCGCGATCGGCAACCACGGAGGTGTCGGTCGGCTCGATCACCCTCGACGACGTCGGCGACATGGCTGAGACCAAGCAGGCGCTCACCGAAGCCGTGCTGTGGCCGCTGCAACACCCCGACACGTTCGCCCGGCTGGGGGTCCAGCCGCCGCGCGGCGTGCTGCTCTACGGCCCGCCGGGCTGCGGCAAAACCTTCGTGGTCCGTGCGCTGGCCAGCACCGGGCGGCTTTCGGTACACGCCGTCAAAGGGTCTGAGCTGATGGACAAGTGGGTCGGCTCTTCGGAGAAGGCGGTGCGCGAATTATTCAGCCGGGCCCGCGATTCCGCGCCGTCGCTGGTCTTCCTCGACGAGATCGACGCGCTGACCCCGCGGCGCGGGCAGAGCTTCGACTCCGGTGTCACCGACCGGGTGGTGGCGGCGCTGCTCACCGAACTGGACGGCATCGAGCCGCTGAACGATGTCGTGGTCGTCGGCGCCACCAACCGGCCGGATCTCATCGATCCGGCACTGCTGCGCCCCGGCCGGCTGGAGAAGCTGGTGTTCGTCGAACCACCGGACGCACAAGCGCGAGCGGACATCCTGCGCACCGCGGCCAAGTCGATTCCGCTGCGCGACGTGGACCTGGACGCGTTGGCGGCCGACTTGGACGGATACAGCGCCGCGGACTGCGTGGCGCTGCTGCGCGAGGCCGCGCTTACCGCCATGCGGCGCTCAGTCGACGCCGCGGAGATCACCGCTGCCGACGTCGCGGCCGCGCGCGAAACCGTCCGCCCCTCACTCGATCCCGCGCAGCTGGCCGCGTTGCGCGCCTTCGCCGCGGAACGATGAGCCTTAGGTAGGGCAGTTTCGGTCCGGCTATCGGGCGTCGGGGAGGTCGCGATGGTAATAAAAGCTGGGCTGGTGTTGTCCCGCCTCGATGTCGGTGTAGCCGTGGCGTTCGTAGAAGCGGCGCGCGTCGGTGTCGGCGCCGTCAACGGCGATTTCGATCAGCCGGCCACCGCGCTCATGGGTGATCGATTCCACGGCCGCTAACAGCGCCGAGCCGATCCCAAGTCCGCGCGCCTCGGGTGCGACATAGAGCTCCTCCACCAGGCCGATGGGGCCGTCATACCAGATGTTGGGGCGCAACGTCATCAGCGCCACGGCGACGGCGGGATCGCCGGCGAGAACTGCGATTACATCGGTGCCGGACAGCAGGCAGCGCAGTCGGGTGGCCAACACCTCCGGTCCTGGCGTCGGCACGTGGTATTCCCGATTGAATGCGTCCAGCAACCGGGCCACAGTCACGGCACCGTTTCATCAAAACAGCTGCGGTGCCGATCGTCCAGGGTCACCGAGCCGCGACCGGCAGGTCGATCACCCACAAACAGGTCCACATCTTCACCGTCGCCGACGACCAGATCACCCGTCACCGTGCCGTGCGCGATGACCTCGGCCTGCTGTTCCAGCTCGGTTGGGGTCCGGGTAGCCCGGTTCGATAGCCCGAGGTCGTCTGGAGTGTCAGTTGGCACTAAGAGCATGGATCAATCGGTTCATGACGGCGCCGGCTTCTTGGCGTGCCTGGTGGTGATCTTCCGCCCGTGCCACGTAGAGGGTCACTTCACGCATCGCGCCGAGCATCATTAGAGCGGTCGCTTCGATCGGCTGCGGCGGGATGCGCCCGGTCTCGACGGCGTTGGTGAGCAACGCACGCACCAGCCCGATGTTGTAGCGGTTTCCGATCTCGGTCCATCGCGTCCAACCCAGCACGGCCGGGTCGTCGACCGTGATTCGCCGGCTAAGGGTGTTCTGAAACAGGTCTACGACGCAGCACGGCTGCGGTCCTTGGCCAACGACGTCCGCCAACCAAATTGCAGTTGACTGCACTCTTGCGTATTACTGCAAATTAGGTCTACGATGACTCGGGTGACAACGACGCAAAAGACAGCACGGTCGGCGACCGAGTTCATGGACGACCCGATCAACTTTTTCGGCCAGTCCTATACGCAGATGCACAGCATCGGACGCGATGAGCTCGAGGCCCTGCAACGCCAGGCGATGAGCATCCGTTTCCAGCAGCACTACCAGAGCATCGAGATGCTGCGTAAGCTGGCTGACCGGCTCGGGATCACCACAGTGAGCGAGTTCAATGACGTTGTCCCGCTGTTCTTCTCACACACCGCATTCAAGTCATATCCCGCGGCGCTCATCGACAAGAAGCGATTCGACCTGATGACCAAGTGGCTGGACAAGCTGACCAGCTACGACTTGTCTCGCGTCGATACCACACGTTGCACCGGGATCGACGACTGGATCGACCTCCTCGACGAACAGACTCCGCTGGAGGTGATCACGTCCAGCGGCACCACCGGCACCATCTCGATCCTTCCCAAAGACAAACGCGGCGCCGAAGAGGGCATGGTGCTGTGGAAGATCTGCCTGTTCCAAACTTTCGGTCAAGAGCCGACCGACAAGGAGCTCAATCCGTCGGTAGATGTGGTGTGGCCGAACTTCGCCAACGGCAAGCTCGGTCATCTGCGCATTGCCAACATGATCAAGCGCGGCTTTACCGGCGGCGACGAAAGCAGATTTCACGCGCTCTACCCCTTCGCGGTGGACACCGACCTGATGTTCCTGGCCTCCAAGATGCGCGCGGCAGCCTCCCGCGGCGAGCTCGACCGGCTGGAGATCGACCCCGCACTCGCAGCCCGCAAGGATGAGTTCATCGCCATGCAGGCGCGCCAGGCCCAAGACATGGATGCGTTCTTCACGCGCATCACCGAGCAGCTGCGCGGCAAGCGGGTGTTCATGCTCGGCACTTACCACCTGATGTACGACATCGCCAAGGCCGGCCTCGAGCGCGGTGTGCGCAATGTCTTCGCCCCGGATTCAGCGATCCTGACCGGCGGTGGGATGAAAGGTGTTGCACTGCCTGACGATTTCATGGATGTGATCAAGGACTTTCTGGGCGTCGACCGCATCCAGGTCGGCTACGGCTTCTCCGAGTCCAGCACCTTCCACTGGGGTTGCGCCGAAGGCCGCTACCACGTGGCGCCGTGGGTTATTCCGTTCGTGCTCGATCCCGACACCAGCGAGCCACTGCCCCGCACCGGCGTGCAGACCGGCCGCGCGGCCGTCTACGACATCCTGCTCCGCGCCCACTGGGGCGGCGTCATCTCCGGCGACGAAGTCACGATCAACTGGGACCTGCAGTGTCCGTGTGGACAGGCCAGCGTCGCCTTCGAGCCCGAGATCGTGCGCTACAGCGAAAAGAAGGGCGTCGAAGACGACCGGATCACCTGCGCCGCAACGCATGAGGTGCACAACGAGGCAGTGAACTTCATGAAGGGGGTGGAACTGTGATCGCCTACACGGTTCCGCTGTTCTTGCGGGGGCAGGTCATCACCGACGACCTCGTCCCGTTTGAAACCCGCATCGGCGCGTCTCAGTTCCAGGCACCGGACATGGGCAAGTACGTGCAGCAGCTGCCGCTCAAGAGTCCGGCGGAGATGAATGACCTGTACCAGTTGAGCTTCGACGAGATCCTCGACGTGCTCGCCGCCCTCGGCGACGCGCTGGACTTCGAGTCGAATGTCCATCTGCAGGAGGCCTACGAGGCTTCGCTGGTGGCCAACGTGCTGCCGGCGGAGATGCTGAAGAACAGCTATCGCGTTCTGCGGCCGTTGTTTTCCCGGGAGAACGTGACCGAAGTCGCCGACACCCAGGTCGGGCTGGACTACCTCAACGGATGGGTTCCGCACACGTTGCGCGACGGACGCGAGCTACGCGTGCGTGCCTTCGGCTCCCGAGTGCTGCATATCCCGGCCGGTAACGGCGGATTGGTCTCGGCGGTGACCATCCTGCGGTCGGTGATCACCCGATCGGACGTGATCATCAAGGTGCCGTCGAATGATCCGCTTACCGCGATCGCGATCGCCCACACGTTGGCGGACGTCGCGCCGAACCACCCGATCACCAAGCATCTGGCGGTCGGCTATTGGAAAGGCGGCGACCTGTCTGTCGAAGAAGTCCTCTACCAGCCGCAGCACATCGAAAAGATCGTGGCGTGGGGCGGGCTGGCGTCGGTCAAACATGTAACCCGCTACATCCAGCCCGGTTTGGAGCTCATCGCGCTGGACCCCAAGCGCAGCGCCACGATCATCGGTCATGAGGCGTTCGTCGACGAAGCCACGATGCGCGAAGTGGCCCGCCGCGCCGCAACCGACATCGGCGTCGCGAACCAGGAAGGGTGCGCCAACGCGCGAGTTATCTACGCACTCAGCGGAACCGACGCTGACGGTCTCGCAAAGGCCAATCGGCTCGGCGAATTGATCTATCGCGAGTTGGTGGCGCTACCCGCGGTCGTCAGCACTCCGCCGCGCTACCCCAACCGTGAGCTGCTGGACCATCTGGAGGCCTCGCGGATGACCGAGGACTTCTACCGCGTCATCGGTGGCGAGCAGCGCGAGGGTGCGATCGTCGTCTCCCAGTTCGACGAGCCCGTCGACTATTCGCCGATGCTGTCCGGGCGGGTCGCCAATATCGTGCCGGTGGACAGCATCGACAAGGTGACCGCCGCAGTGAACGCCTACACCCAAACCATCGGCATCTACCCCGAATCCCTCAAACGCCGGCTGCGAGACACGTTGCCGCTGTTCGGTGCCCAACGGATGACCAGCCTGGGGTACGCGTGCAGTGTCGCGATCGCCTCGCCGCAGGACGCGATCGAGCCGATCCGGCGAATGTGCAAGTGGGTCGTCGACGAGGAATGCGACCCAGGTGTGGTTGTTCCGCTCTGGCGGCTCAGCGAACTGCTGCCGGGATGACGGAACGTCCGAGCGCGCTGCAGGTCGTCAACGGAATTGACCTGTCCGGCAAGGTCTGTGTGATCACGGGCGCGTCGTCTGGGCTGGGCCGCGAATCGGCGCGGGCACTGGCCACGGCGGGTGCGCATGTGGTTTTAGCCGCACGCAACACCGATGCCCTGGCCGAGGCGGAAGGGTGGGTCCATGCCGAAGTGCCCGACGCGCAGACCTCGACGGTGCACCTCGACCTCACCTCCTTGGACAGCGTGCGTGCCGCGGCGATGGCGATCCGCGAGGTCACGCCGGTGGTTCATGTCTTGATGAACAACGCCGGCGTCATGTTCACTCCGTTCGGACGCACCCGCGACGGCTTCGAAATACAGATCGGGACAAACCATTTCGGGCACTTCGAACTGACTCGGCTGCTCGTCCCGCAGCTCGCCGCTGCTGAGGGCGCCCGGGTGGTCATCCTGTCCTCCGGAGGCCACGTCATGGGGGACGTCGACTTCGACGACCCCAACTGGGAGTATCGCGAATACGACAAGTTCGTCGCGTACGGCGCAGCCAAGACGGCGAACATCCTGCATGCAACAGAAGCCGACCGGCGCCTGCGCAGCCTGGGAATCCGCGCCTACGCCGTCCATCCAGGCACCGTGGCTACATCGCTGGCGCGGTACATGTCCCGTTCGGACTTCTCCCAACTACGCAAATACGCCGCCGCCAGCAGCGCCGCACGTGGCGAACCGACCGACGGCTACCTCGACTTCACCACGCCCGAACACGGTGCAGCCACCCAGGTGTGGGCGGCGGTCAGCCCCGAACTGGCCGACCGAGGTGGGCTGTACCTCGAAGACTGCAGCGTGAGCGAAACGGTTGCACCCCACGCTCGTGACACCGACCACGCGGCCGCGTTGTGGTTGCTTTCCGAGAAGCTTTGCGCGCAATAGACTCCTGACGTGAACAGACTTGAACGGCGGAAGCTGGAAGTACACGAAAAGATCCTCGCGGCCGCCTTCGATCTGTTTCTCGGCCAAGGCGTCGCGGCCACGACCATCGAGGAGATCTGTGAGCGTGCCGACGTGGCCAACCGAACGTTCTTCAACCATTTCGCCACCCGCCAGGACATGATCCGGGCATTGGCCGAGCGTCGGCTGGTGAACCTGCACGATGTCGTGTTCGACCGCTCCGACGAAGCGATCCCGGCGCGCCTTGTCGGTGTGTTCGACGACATCGCTGCGGTGCTGGCGAAATCCGGCGACACCTACCGCGAGCTGATCGGGGAAATGCTGGCCACCAGCGGCTACGGTGTCCAGCGCGGGTTCAATTTGCACGACACATTCGCCGAACTCGTCAAGGAGGGCGTCGCCCGCGGTGAGGTCAGCGCAACACACGACGCAGAAACGTTGGCCGACATCATTGTTGGCGCGCTGTCCGGCGGCATCGTCAACTGGACCGTCGACCGGACATACTCGTTGCAGACCAACCTGCACAACCTCGGTGTCGCGCTGGCCGAATTGCTGTCGGCCGGAGTGAGCCAGTCTTCGTCGCGGCGTCGACGCTGATTACCGCTCACTAAGCGGGGGACCTTCCCCGTCGAGCCGAATTCTCAACAGCGCCTGGCTGCGCGCGGCGGTGACGAACAGTTCGTCGGACCGCCACCCGGTGCAGACGTTGGTGGGCAGCGACCCGGCGGGCAACCCGATTTCCCCGATGCATCGACCCCAGGCGTCGACGACGTCGATGCGGTCGGCGGCGGTCAACGCGACCCAGTAATCGCCGTGGGCGCTGACCGTCATCCCGTCCGGCCAGCCGTCCTCGAAAGTGTGCACAATCTCAGGCGCATCAACTGTGCCGTAGTCCGATGTTGCGATGACGTAGGACAGCAATTGCGACGATAGCGTCGCTGTCACAAGCAATCTGGAGCCGTCACGAGTGAAGCCCAATCCGTTGATGAACACCGGCCCGTCGTCGATGACCCGTCGGGTGTCACCCGAGTAGACATCCGTCGCATACACGTGGCCGGGCAGCCCCGCACCGGGAGTGCTGATGTCGAACTCCGCGCGGGTGTCGGTGATCCACAGCCGGCCGTCCGGACCGAACGTCAAGTCGTTAGGGGCGCCCAGTCCCTCAACCAGATAGTCGACCCGCGTGCCGGTGATCACTTGAACGCCGGGCTCGGCGGGACCGCTTGCACCCCAGACACCGCCGTTTTGTGCCACATACAAAGTCCCGTCCACGCTGCACGCCAGACCGTTCGGGCCGCCGCCGGTGTCGATGCGTTCCAGCGGACCACCGGCCGGGTCGACGATGTAGACGCAGCCATGGCTGATGGACGTCAGCGCCACCCGGTCATCGGGAAGCCACACCGGACCCTCGGTGAAGCCCAGTCCGTCCTCGATTATGTCGATATGCATGCTCACAACTCCGGCTCAGGTTTTGGCAGAGGCGTCCAGTCGGCGGAAAGCCGCGAGCTGAATCGCGGAGACCGCCGATCGAGGAATGCGGCGACACCTTCACGGGCGTCGTCGGTGCCCATCACGCGGTGGTGCAGCTGCGTTTCCAGCGACGCAACCTGTCGCGGGGTGTAGCCATTGATCATGCTGTCCCACAACAGCCGTTTGCACAACGCGGCCGACATCGGCGCCACGTTGGTCGCGATGTCGCGCGCCAGCTCCAAGGCATGGTCGAGCACCTGCGCGGCGGGCAGCGCGCGGTTGGCGATACCCAACGCGACGGCCTCGGCCCCACTGAACGTACGGCCGGTGAGCAGTACCTCGGCGGCCACGCCCAGGTTTGTCAGTCGTGCCAACGTCCAATGCGACATGCAATCGGGTATCACTCCCCGGCGGACTTGCACCACACCGTATTTGGCGTCATCGGCGACGATGCGCATATCGGCCTGGAGGGCGATGGTCAAGCCGATCCCAATGGCGTGGCCGTTGACTGCAGCGATCACCGGCTTGCGCAATTCGAAGGCGGCCGGGTCGATCGGCGACGCGGAGAACGTGCCATCGTCGGCTGGGGCGTCGAACGGCGATGCGCTGCCCGAGAAATCCGCTCCGGCGCAAAACGCCGGGCCCGCGCCGGTGACCACGATGACCCGGACGTGGTCGTCGTCGTCGCACTCCCGGTACGCGCGGCTGAGCAGCGCGCCCATCTCGGCGGTATAGGCGTTCAGATGCTCGGGCCTGTTGAGCGTGAGCACCGCCACACCCGCGTTGACGTCGACTGCCACATCGGTACTCATCGCAGGGTCGTCATCCTCGCGCACTTCGGCACATGATGCACGGGTCGAAGTACACCACGCCACCTTGGGCTCAGCGGATGGTTTCCGAATTCAACTCGCCTGGTTTTGCCGGACAGCGTGGTCACCTTGTTCCGCATTGCCCGGAAAGCGAGATGGACGATGGTTATGACGCGGTCTGACGACGACAGCTGGGACATCACCGAAAGCGTCGGCGCGACCGCACTCGGTGTGGCCATGGCCCGGGCCGCTGAATCCGATTGCGACTGTCCGCTGTTCACCGACCGTTACGCGCAACTATTCGTTGACGCCGCCATCAAACGTGGCTGGGATTCGTCGGTGATAGCCAAACGACTGATCCGGCACCGCGCAGCGTTTTCATCGAGGGCCGGCTGAACACGGGCCGCCGCTGTGCCTAGCGGACTACTCGGAGAGCTGGAATTCGATCACCGCGGCGACGGAATCCACCGCCTCGCTCAGCGCTGCCAGCCGTTCGGCGGCGGTCGGCGCGGCCAACACGGAGTAGCGGTCGGCCGGACCGATAGGAACGCGAGAAGCTAACGCATACAGCCGTTCTCCGGGATCGACGATGCCAGCGTCGGCACCGAGTACCACCTCCCGTTCCGGCAACGGAAAATCGCGGGCGGCCGCGATCCGCTCGAACAAGGCCATCACCCGGTCTTCGAGCTCCTGCACGTGGCCTGCGCTCACCGGCTCTCCCGGCTCGTCCGGCCACGCTTGCACGATCGCGCGCGGGTACGGATCGTCAGGCAACCACTCGCACACCTTGATCCGTTCGCCCGTCCGACAGCGCAGCACGAACCTGCCCGAGCCGGCGATGTCCACGCATTCGGTGATCCTGGCCACCGTCCCGACATCGCAGCGGACTTCGCCGCCGCCGACCTCGCGACCCTGGGAGATCAGCACAACACCGAAACGGGGATCTTTGTCGCGTATGCAGTCCCGCACCAGCGCGGCATAGCGGGGTTCGAAGATTTGCAGCGGCAGATCCTCGTCGGGCAGTAGCGCCGATTGCAGGGGAAACATCGCCATCGGGCCGAAGCCGGCTGCGGTCGCCATCAGATATCCAGCTCGCCGACCAGCGCATCGACGACGGCGCGCAGATCCCCGTCATGCTCCTCGGCGACCCGCCGCTGCCGCTGATAGGACGCGCCTAGCCGCCAGATATCGGCCACTGAGGCCAGCTCGTCGACGCAGTGCAGCGACTTCGCAACCGGCTCCAAGCGGTTCAGCAGGTCGGGCAGGTCATCGGTGACCAGCCGCTCATTGCTTTCGGCGTCGAGGATGATGACCGCATCCAGCCCGTAACGGGCGGCGCGCCATTTGTTCTCCTGAACATGCCAGGGGGGCATGGTCGGCAGCGTCTCACCGGCATCGAGGCGACGGTCGAGGTCGACGACCATGCAGTGCGTCAACGCCACCAACGCACCCAGCTCCCGCAGGTTGGACACACCGTCGGAAACCCGCACCTCAAGGGTGCCGAGATGCGGCGACGGCCTGATGTCCCAACGGATTTCGGACATGTGGTCAATGATGCCGGTCTTCTTCTGGTCATAGACGAAACCTTCGAACTGCGCCCACTTCTGGAAGTGGAAAGGCAACCCGGCGGTGGGCAGCTGCTGGAACATCATCGCCCGATTGCTGGCGTAGCCGGTGTCGTGCCCACCCCACCACGGTGACGAGGCCGACAGTGCCAGCAAATGGGGGTAGTACTGCAGTAGCGACGTCATGATCGGCATTACCTTGGCGGCCGACGAGATGCCGACGTGGACGTGCACTCCCCAAATCAGCATCTGCCGGCCCCACCATTGGGTGCGTTTGATCAACTCGGCGTAACGCGGCGCGTCGGTGATGTTCTGGGTGGACCACTGGGCGAACGGGTGAGTGCCGGCGCAGAACAGTTCCATGCCGCGGTCGCGGACAATTCGGCGTGCGGGACGCAGTGTGTCGCGCAGATCCTCCATCGCTTGTGCGGTGCAGTCGCAGACGCCGCTGACAAACTCAACCGTGTTGCGCAGCAATTCCTTGTGCACGCGTGGGTTTTCGCCAATCTCGGCAATGACCGCGGTGGCTTCGTTGCTCAGGTCGCGCGTCTGGGCGTCGACGAGCGCGAACTCCCACTCCACCCCGATCGTCGGGCGGGGTGAGCCGGCGAAGTCGATGTGGGCGCTTGCCCTGTTGGTCGGCGCGCTAGCCGGCACCGATGACACCGCACGCCACCCGCTTGCCGGCGTCACCAGTGGACATCGTCGTGTGGTCGGGGCCTGGTGCTCCGTTGACCTGGGTGTAGCGATCCGCCGGGATGTTGCCGAAATTGTCGGCGCCGGCGTGAATGACGATCGAGGTCCCCTTGCCGGCCAGCAGGTCGTCCTTGGTGAACGCGTCGGTGGTGGTCACTAGCAGCGCCGCACCGTCCTTGCGGACTTCCAGGGAGGTCAGGTCGCCGCTTTCGGGATCGCCAGTGTGCCCCGGCGCCTGAAAGTGCCCGCCGGCCGACAAGAAGTCGCCCGGCGCGCCGCCGGCCGGGGCAACCGAGTTGGCCTCACACTTGCCCACCGAGTGGACGTGCACGCCGTGAAAACCGGGGGTGAGCTGGCTCGCCCCCGTCGTCTGGAGGGTGATCGTCACGTAGCCCTCGTTGAACTCGAACTTGGCAGTAGCCACCTTGGCGCCGTCGGGCGCGACCAGCTGCGTGGTCAGGCTCTCCGGTGCCGCCTGCCCGGTGTTGGGCTGCGCAGCCGAGGGCGAAGGTGACCCAGTCCAGATCGACGGCGTGGTCCCGGGAGACGTCGCCGGTGGTTGATTCGGCTTGCACGCGCTCAACAGCGCGACCGAGACGACGAGCGGAACCAATGCAGTGACGGCGGCAAGTTTGCGGCTGATGGCGGGCTTAACCATGGGGAGAGCCTATCCCGACGACGATGCGGGCCGGTACGGCCCGCTGAGGAGCGGGATCATCAACTTCAGCCCGACGACGATGCGGGCCGGTACGGCCCGCTGAGGAGCGGGATCATCAACTTCAGCCCGACGACGATGCGGGCCGGTACGGCCTCAGCCCGTAACCACCACGATGACACCGGGCGGCTGGTCGGCGATGTTAGGAGTCCGCGGCGCAACGGGCGCTTTGAGCAGCTCGCCCACCGCATCGGCGGTTTCGCGCTCGCCGGGTCCGCTCCCGAAATACACCGTGGTGGACGAAACATCGGGCATCGACAGATTGCCGACCTCAGTGACGTTGTAGCCGCCTTGCTTGAGCTGGTCTGCGGTGCGCCCCGCGACACCCCGTTGACTGGAAACGTTGTAGACCCGTACGTCGGATTTTGCCGCGACCTTTGCCGGGCTTTTAGGTGCCGGTGCGCTCGTCGTGACGCTCGATACCGACGAGTCGTCGTCGCTGTTCCCGTCTGATCCCATGGCCTGAAATCCGACCAACAAAAAAATGACACCGAGAAACAGCAGCACCATCACCATGGCCCGCAGGGGCAGCCCGGTCGAGTCAGGAACGCGGTCATTCATTGACGTCACTGTATCTAGGAGTGCGCCAAAACCCACACCGACGCTCAGTGAGCCGGCAAAACCTCAGGTGAGCTCGAAGCCCAGCCGTCGCGCAGCCCGCGCTTTCTGCCGACTGGCCCGCAACCGTCGTAGCCGCTTCACCAGCATCGGGTCGACGGCCAATGCCTCGGGGCGGTCGACCAACGCATTCAGCACTTGGTAGTAACGCGTGGCCGACAAGTCAAACAACTCTTTGATGGCTTCTTCTTTAGCACCGGCGTATTTCCACCATTGCCGCTCGAACGCCAAAATGTCATGTTCGCGGCGGGTTAGCCCATCGGCGAGTTCAGAGTCGTCCCCCGATCGATTAGCCCGCGCCATAGCGCTGTCCATATCGCTTCCTCGACCCTTTCGGCGAATTCTCGAATGCTCGCTGCTCCGGCGAATATTCAACCACGCCGGTAACTGTTGACCCGGAAACCAGGCCCGCGAGTCGGCTGACTAGGTGAGATTGCCTGCCTGCGGCCCGCTCCGCAACCGGAGCGCATCGTCAACGGGCTGGGTCACATTGCCCGCCTCCTCCTCACTCCGCTTTGCGGAGCGCATCGTCAACGGGCTGGGTCACATTGCCCGCCTGCTCCTCACTCCGCTTTGCGGAGCGCATCGTCAACGGGCTTAAGCTTGCCGACCATGGCAGTCGTACCCATTCGCATCGTGGGAGATCCGGTCCTGCACACCGCCACCGAGCTGGTGCCGGTCTCCGCGGACGGTTCGCTGCCGACGGACCTCGCCGATCTGATCACGAATCTGTACGAAACGATGGACGCCGCCTATGGGGTTGGCCTGGCCGCCAACCAGATCGGCGTGGGCTTACGGGTATTCGTCTACGACTGCGCCGACGAGCGTGGGCAGTCGGCGCGGCGACGCGGTGTGGTCGTCAACCCGGCGCTGGAGACCTCGGAAGTGCCCGAAACCATGCCCGACCCCGACAACGACGACGACGAGGGTTGCCTCTCCGTGCCGGGTGAGTCGTTTCCGACCGGCCGGGCCGAGTGGGCCCGGGTCACCGGACTCGACGCCGATGGCAACGCGATCACGGTCGAGGGCACGGGGTTATTTGCACGGATGCTCCAGCACGAGACCGGACACCTGGACGGCTTCCTGTATCTCGACCGTTTGATCGGACGACATGCCCGCGCCGCAAAGCGCGCGGTTAAATCGCACGGCTGGGGTGTTCCCGGGTTGTCGTGGACACCGGGTGAGGGGCCGGACCCGTTCGGTCACTGATGGTTTCGTGGCCTCAGCTCGGAACGAGGGTGACGGTGCGTTACCGCCGCCCTACCGGGTCGGTACCGCCGCTGACTGATGTGGTGGGCCATCTACTCGACATCAAACCGCTCGTCCGGGTACAGACGAAGACAGGCGCGGTGATCCAGTTCGCGCCAGCGGATGTGGTCGCGGTGCGAACGCTGAGCGATGCGCCAGTACGCACTTCGCAGATCCGCGCGCTCGAACACGCCGCCGCCTTGGCCTGGCCGGGTGTGGAGCAACACTGGCTGGACGGCTGGCTTTTGCGCGCCGGCCACGGTGTCACGTTTCGCGCGAATTCCGCTGTACCAGTGGAGAATACTGCTGATCTGGCTGCGATACCGGCGATCGTCGACTGGTACAGACGGCGCGACCTGACCGCGCGATTGGCGATCGCCGACCGGCTGCTGCGGCTTCCCGGTGCGGGCGAGCACGCCAACCGGATGCTGGTACGCGACGTGCGCGCCGCCGAGCCCGACCCGTCGGTCCGGCTGTCGGCCCACCCCGACGAGGCATGGCTGCAGCTCTACCAGCGCGAGGTTCCCGTCGACGTATTGACCGCCGTCGTCGAGGGCGAGCTGGTTTTCGGCACGCATGCGGACCGGGCGACTGCGCGGGCCTCGGTGACCGACGCCCCGGATGGCACCCGCTGGGTGGGCCTGTCGGCGGTCCGAGTGGCCGACCAGCGGCTTGACGCGGGCCGCGCGGTATGCGAGGCGCTCTTGGCCTGGGGGGCGGCTCGTGGCGCGACCCGCGGCTACGTCCGGATTCTCGACGACGATCACGCCGCCGCCGGCCTGGCCCAGTCGCTGGGCTTCGCGCTGCACCACCACGCGCGCTACGTCACGGCAACCTCGGCGCTCGCCGAGCGTCGGTAGTTCGGCGACAATGCGAGCCGCGCAGCGGCCCGGGGTGGGGGCACCTCCCGCTTGCGGGGGCGAGCCGAACAATTCACGTAGGGTCGGCTCATGCCCGACGGCATGCTGCGGCTGGCTACCTGGAACGTGAACTCGATTCGCACCCGGTTGGGCCGGGTGCTCGACTGGCTGGAGCGCGCCGAGGTCGACGTGCTGGCCATGCAGGAAACCAAGTGCTCCGACGAGCAGTTCCCGACGTTGCCCTTCTTCGAGCTCGGCTACGAGGTCGCGCATTGCGGGTTCAACCAGTGGAACGGCGTGGCGATCGCATCGCGGGTCGGCCTGGAAAATGTCAAAGTCGGCTTCGACGGACAGCCCAGCTGGAGCAGCAAGCCGGATGTGGCCGCTGCGGCCGAAGCCCGCGCGCTGACTGCCACCTGCGCAGGGGTGCGAGTGTGGAGCCTCTACGTGCCCAACGGCCGCGCCGTGGGTGACCCGCATTACACCTACAAGCTGAATTGGCTTGCTGCACTGCGCGATACAGCAGAAGGCTGGCTACGCGACGATCCATCGGCGCAGATTGCGCTGGTGGGCGACTGGAACATCGCCCCGACCGACGATGACGTCTGGAGCGTCGAATTCTTTCAGGGTGCCACACATGTCTCGGAACCGGAACGCAACGCGTTCGACGCCATCCTCAACGCTCAATTCTGCGATGTGGTACGGCCTTTCACCCCGGGGCCCGGCGTCTACACCTATTGGGATTACACCCAGCTGCGGTTCCCGAAGAGGCAAGGGATGCGCATTGACTTCATTCTCGCCTCCCCCGCGCTCGCCGGCCAGGTCGCCGGCGCGCAGATCGTTCGGGAGGAGCGTAAAGGCAAGGCACCCAGCGACCACGCGCCTGTCTTGGTAGATCTGCGCCGAGATTGACGCATGTAAAAACTGCGCGGTGGGTATTCATTTGTTGTTCATTTGCCAGACAACGTCATAGGATTGCTGCATGTTGCGCACTATCGTGTTGGTTTCATGAACTTTGCGAGTTTGCGCGTTTACAACCGCCGCCAGTGTGGTGTGCAGCGGGTATCAGGTTCACGGCCTCAAAAACCAAGCATCAGGGAGTCATCATGGGTGTCGTTGACGGCGCCGTACGCAACGTGAGTAGAACGGTGAGTCGTGCCGCCGCGGCGACCACCGCCGCCGCGGGCGCAGTGGGCGGTGCGGCGGTCAACGGCGTCGTCGGCGCCGTGACCGGAGCGGCAGCCGGTGTGCAGAAAGGCATCGGCAGCGGTAGCCACTCGACACCGGCGGCTGCGTTGACGTTAGGCGCGCTTGGTGTCACCGGGCTCGTCGAGTGGCCGCTGCTGTTGGCCATCGGCGGCGGCGCGCTGCTGTTGCGACGGCTGAACAACTCGCACGACGACGGCTCGCATCTCGCGTCGGTCACACCGGCCAAGGCGGCTCCGGTCAAGGCGGCTCCGGCCAAGTCGACCAGTTCCGCCAGGCCACGCAAAACGCCGGCCAAGCGGGCACCGGCACGGCAGTCGCGCGGCACACAGTCGCGCGGCCGCCGCTGATTCTTTCGAGTGGGTAGCTTCGGATTGGTGCGAGCATCCTTACCGCTGCGCGCGGTAACGCTGGGCTTTCAGGCCACGTCGGCGCTGGTTGGCGCCAGCGTACAAACCGCGGCGAGCGCCGCGGGATCATTAGGCACGGTGGCATCGACCGGTCTGACCATGGTCGCGATCCCGGTTCGAGAAGGTGCCCGGGCGCTGTCGGATGGGCTGCCCGCGCCCACGTTGACTCGGCATAGTTGGCGCGGCAAAGGACGCGCGTGGATTGAGGTCCGCGGCCTCGATGGCCCAGACGGTGCCGAGATCGGGCGCGTCGTGATCGACGCAGTCCGTGCGCGCCCCGGCGTCAGGTCGGTCAGCCTGAACCGCCCATTGTCACGGATCGTCGTCGCCCTCGACGGCGACCACATTTCACTGCGCGAGCTGTGCCGAGATGTAGACGAGGCCGAAAAACGCTGGCGCGCAGCCGGTAACGTCAAGAAACCGCGCAGTGACGCACGTCCAAAACCATTGCCCGGCGACGGGCTGCTGCTGGCCACCAATGCGTTGGGGGTCGGCGCCACCGCTGTGGGCGTCGGCGCCGCGGTGGCCGGTCGGGTGCTGCGGTGGCCGCGCCTGTTCGACGGTGTCGAGGCGGCGGTGGTGGCCGTCGACTACCAGCCGCGGGTTCGCCGCCTGCTCGAGGACCGCATCGGCCACTCGGCAACGAACGCGGTGCTATCGGTGGCGATGACGACCGCACACGTCCTTGAGCTCTCGCCGGCGTCGCTTGCCGTCGACCTCGCGATGGAGACCTTGAAAGCCGCCGAATACCAGGCGGAAGCACGGGCGTGGCGCCGCCACGAACCGGCGTTGGCCCGCCATGCCGAGCATCTGGAGGTCCACCCGCCGTCTCGCCCGGTGCCGCCACCGGAGGGACCGGTCGAGCGGCACGCACGGCGCAGCGCATTGGTGCAGGCGATCGGGGTCACAGCCGTCGGCGCCGCCACCCGTAACCTCAGCATGGCCTCGACGATGGCGTTGGTCACCACGCCGAAGGCCACCCGCACCACGCGCGAGTCGTTCGCCGCGACCCTCGGACAAGGGTTGGCCGACCAGCACGCGGTGTTGCCGTTGCACCCAGAAAGCCTGCGTTGGCTGGACCGCGTCGACGCACTGCTGGTCGATCCCCGGGTGTTGTGCACCGACGCACTGCGGGTGGTGCGAGTCCGCGGAGCCGATGAAGACGAGCTTTCCCCCGCCTGGAACCGCGCCCAGCTGCTGCTGGAGAAAAGAGGCCTGCGTGCGGGCTGGCACCCGGTTCCCGGGATGTCGGCCCGCGGATCCGATAACGCCGTCGAAGCGCTAATTGGCCCCACGCACGATCCGCTGGCCGCGGCTGTGCTGGCCGAGGCGCGCCGGGCCGGCCTGGACCTGATCTCTGTCGACGTCGACGATCTCGGCGAGCTGCGGCCCGCGTTCGATGAGCTGCGCCCGTTGCAGAGGGCATCCATCGACAAGGCACTCGCCGCGGCGCTGACCGATCTGCAGCAGTCGGGTCGCACCGTCGCGGTGGTGTCATCGGCCGGTGCACAAGCACTTTCGTCGGCCGATGTTGGGCTGGGCGTGATGCCCAACTCCGACGCCGAACCTCCGCCGTGGACGGCGGACCTGATACTGAGCGACCTCGCCGGCGCCTGGCGACTGCTACACGCGGTCCCGGCAGCCAGAGCAGCAAGCCAGCGTGGGATCGAGATATCGACCGGCGCGACAGCGTTGGGCGCGCTGCTGATGGTGCCCGGCGTGCGCGGGCGAGGCCCCGGTCCAGTGACGACGGGTGCGGGCGCCGGTCTGCTGTCCGGGTTTCTGATGGCCCGCCAGGTGCTCCGCGCACCGGCTCCACTGCCGGCGCCAATCCACGAGTGGCACGCAATGTCGGTCGAGCAGGTCCGCAAGATGTTGCCGCCACCGGACGCCGAGGAGACCGCAGAGCCCCGCCACGGCCTGCTGGCCGCCCGGGCAATGGAGACGGCCCACCGCGGCGCCGAACTGACCGGACGACCGCGGCAAGCGGTCTGGCACTTCCTCAAGGCAGTGCGCGCCGAGTTGTCCGACCCGCTGACCCCGGTGCTGGCTCTCGGCTCGGCGGCCAGTGCGATACTGGGTTCGCCGGTCGACGCGGTGTTGGTCGGTTCGGTGCTCACCGGAAACTCCATGCTGGCGGCCAGCCAGCGCCTGCGCGCCGAAGGCCGGTTGAACGAACTGCTGGCTCAACAGATTCCACCGGCCCGGAAAGTGACGATCGGTCCCGATGGCGCGCCGGTCTACACCGATGTCGTCGCGGTGCAACTGCGGCCCGGCGATGTGATCGAGGTGCGCACCCACGAGGTGGTCCCCGCCGACGCCCGGATGATCGAGGAAGACGACCTCGAGGTCGACGAATCCTCGCTCACCGGTGAATCGCTGCCGGTGGAGAAGCAGGTCGACCCCACACCGGGCGCAGAGCTCGCCGAGCGCCGCTGCATGCTGTACGGCGGAACCACCATCGTGGCGGGTACCGCGGTGGCGGTGGTGACCGCCGTCGGCGCCGACACCCAGGCGCGCCGCGCCGCTGAACTGGTATCCAGCGAGCTACCGCCGATCGGGCTCGAACACCAGCTCAGCCAACTCACCAACCGGGCATTCCCGGTCAGCGTGACCGGCGGTGTGCTGGTCGGCGCGCTCGGCGTGTTGCGCGGCAAGGGTTTGCATCAAGCCGTGGCCAGTGCGATCGCCATCACCGTGGCCGCGGTACCGGAGGGGATGCCGCTCGTGGCGACCCTGGCGCAGGCGGCATCAGCCCGACGTCTGACCAACTACGGCGCACTGGTGCGTGTCCCGCGATCGGTGGAGGCGCTCGGCCGTATCGACGTCGTCTGCTTCGACAAGACGGGGACGCTGTCCGAAAATCGCCTGCGGGTCTCTCAGGTGCATCCCGCGGAGGGCTACTCCCGTGAAGAGGTATTGCGCTACGCGGCCCATGCAGCGCCGGACGCCAACGGCGGGCCGCAAGTACACGCCACCGACCGGGCCATCATCGAGGCGGCGCTATCGGTGAACGGCTCGGGCCCGATGGCCGAAGCCACTGACGCCGTCGCCCATCTGCCGTTCCGGTCTGGCAGGTCGTTCTCGGCGTCGGTTTCCGGCGATGAGCTGACCGTGAAGGGCGCGCCCGAAGTGGTGCTGGCCGCCTGCCAAGACGTCGGGCCGGACATCGACAACACTGTGCGGCAACTGGCGGCCGAAGGGTTGCGGGTGATCGCCGTCGCGCGGCGCCGGCTGAGCCCGCAACAGGCCAAGTTCGTCGCGGAGGACGAAGACGCCATCGCAGACCTGGCCGACAGCGGGTTGTCGCTGGCGGGGTTCCTCGGGCTTTCCGACACTCCGCGAGCCGAAGCAGCCGGACTGCTCGCGGCCTTGTCCGAGCGCGAGGTCGGCATCCGGCTGATCACGGGTGACCACCCGATCACCGCCACGGCGATCGCGCGGGAACTGGGAATGCCGGTAACGGCAGAACAAGTCATCAGCGGTGCCGAGTGGGACGCCCTGTCACGCAAAGACCAGGAGCGGGTGGTCACCGAGCGAGTGATCTTCGCCCGGATGTCACCGGAGAACAAGGTGCAGATCGTGCAGACGCTCGAACGCGTCGGGAAGGTCTGCGCCATGGTTGGTGACGGCTCCAACGACGCCGCCGCCATCAGGGCGGCCACCGTCGGCATCGGCGTCGTCGGGCGCGGCAGCGACCCGGCGAGTGTCGCCGCCGACGTGGTGCTGGTCGACGCGCGCATCGAGGCGCTGCTGCACGCGATCGAGGAAGGCCGCGAACTGTGGCGGCGGGTTCAGGCAGCGGTGTCGGTGCTGCTCGGCGGTAACGCCGGCGAGGTCGCGTTCGCGATCATCGGCAGCGCGATCACTGGAAATTCGCCGCTAAACACCCGGCAGCTGCTGATGGTGAACATATTCACCGACGCGCTGCCTGCGGCGGCCCTCGCGGTCAGCAAGCCGAGCGGCCCGATTCAGCCCGATGGACGCGGCCCCGATCAGGACGCGCTGTGGCGGGCCGTCGCCATCCGCGGGGCGACCACGGCGGCGGCCGCGACCGCGGCCTGGGCGATGGCCGGGGTCACCGGACGCCCGCAACGGGCGTCCACGGTGGCACTTGTCGCGCTGGTGTCCGCCCAGCTGGGTCAAACCCTGCTCGAATCGCGAACTCCGCTGGTCGTTTTGACCGCCGGCGGATCGCTGGCCGTGATGGGAACCCTGATCAGCATCCCGGGCGTCAGCCAGCTGCTTGGCTGTACGCCCCTTGGTCCGATCGCTTGGGCGCAGGCGCTGGGCTCAGCCGGGGCGGCGACCGCCGCGGTGGGCATCGCAAACCGCGTGCTCGCAGGTGAGCGTTCACCGGAGCCGGAAGTCGGCGATCGGGCACCGGACGGGTCTGAAAGACCTGCACGGCGCCGACGCGCCACAGCACCGCGTACAACTCGATCAGAGGAACGATCAGAAGGCCAGCCACAGCTTCGCCTAGTGGGTCGGCGAGAGCATCTTTCGTCGACATACATTCGACGGTGACCGTACTACCGGGCGGGACGGCAAATCTTTAGTGACTGAGAGGCAAATGATGGTCGAAAAGAAGACGCGCCGCGGCACTTCCCAGCGGGAAGCCGTCGCTCATATCCGGGAGGGTGAGACGTTCGCTGTCAACCTGCCGGTGGTCGGGCAGGTGCAGATTCCGCGACCCGAACAGCTTGCCTATTACGGCGGTTTGGCGGCACTGGCCGCATTCGAGCTCATCGACTGGCCGGTCGCGGTGGTCATCGCAGCGGGTCACCTCCTGGCCAGTAACCACCACAACAAGCTCCTGGAGGAGCTTGGTGAGGCCATCGAAGAGGTTTAGCTCGCGGTGTCCCGCAGTGCGCGGCGTGCGGTCTCGGCGTCGTGGTGGATCGGCAGACACATCAGTTCGGCCACTCTGTACATGAAGCTATCCGGCGACAGGACGATGACGATAGCGTTCTCCTCGAGTAGCCGATCCAAGGCCGCAAACCCTGCGCTGTCCAGGTATTTAACGCTGCTCAGTTGCAGGATGACTGGCCGCGCGCCCGGCAGTTCCTGCACCGATTGCGTGAATTCCTGGACATTGGACGCATCGACCTCGCCGGTGACTATCACCTCGGTGGGCGTCGCCGCACCTCTACCGTCCGGGGTCTGCAGCTGGAAAACGGCGCGGGTCACGTTTTCACGCCCTCCACTAGACCGGCCTCCTGAAGGACGGCATGCTCGAAGTTCAGGGTGATTCGAGTGCCATGCGTGGTACGCGCGGTCTTGACCTGGTCGGCAAGGCCGTTGATCATGGTGAGCCCTCGTCCGCGCTGCAGGCTACGTTGACTGGCCGAGGAATCGCCGGACCACCGACCGGTGTCGCTGACCGCCGCGGTGACGGTGTGGCCGCGCACGAAGGCTTCGATGGAGACCGTCTTGTGCGCATCGCCGCCGCTGCCGTGCTCGATCGCATTGGTCACCGCCTCCCCGGTGGCCAACAGGATGTCGGCTTCCCGCCGCGGATCGACGGCGACGCCGGCAAGCCAGTCGCGCAGCCGGTGCCGCGCCTCCGCGATATGGCTGAGCGCGGCGGGCACCACGGTGGCGAAACTACGGGCCGAGCTGTGGCAGGGACGTAACGCCAACAGCACGACGTCGTCGGTGTAACCGCCGGGTGGGGCCATCCGGTCGAGCAACTCGGCACAGATGTCCCCGACGGGCAGATCCGCGCGGTATGCGGCCGCACCCTGCAGCCGGGCGAATCCGTGATCGAGCGTCTCCCCCGGCCGCTCGATCAGTCCGTCGGTGTAGAGCAGGACCAAGCTGCCCGGCGGCAACTCGTGTACGGCCGTGTTCTGCTTGAGATGGCTCTCCCAGGCCGCCACCGGGGGACGCCGACCGGCCGCCAGAAACACCGGCGGTTGGTCCGACGTCACCAGCAGCGGATAGGGATGGCCCGCACAGGAATAGCTGATGCGAGCGCCGCCGTCGAGCGTTCCCGCGTCCGAGCCGGTGTCGATCACCGCGTAGCTGACCGTCGCGCAGCGCGCACCGGGGACCGTCGCTGCGTACCGGTCCAGCGTGGCCAGCACCGCGGTCGGATCGGCGTCGGTCAGAGCGCTGGCGGCCACTGCGGCCCGCAGCCTGCTCATCACGATCGCGGCGGGTAGGCCGTGTCCGACCGCATCACCGACGGATATCGCGATCCGGCCCTCTTGCTCCAGCGGCACCACCAGATACCAGTCACCACCGACCCGCATCGCCTCGCCGCCGGGTTGGTAGACCGCCGCTACGACCGCGGCGGTCGAGCTGCGGTCGAGATCGAGCAGATGGTCTTGGAAGTCAACGGCGATCCGATGTTCGCGCTGCACATTGCGGATGCGCTCAACGGCCGACTGGGTCATCTCGGCAATCCGCGCGGCCCAGTCCAGCTCAGCGGGATCGAACTCTCGCGGCGCCGGCCACAGCATCCCGAGCGAACCGATGACGCGTCCGTCGAGGCCGCGCAACGGCTGACTGATGCACGCCCGGACCATCTCCGCCGTTTCGTTCACTATGTGCCGATAGTGCGCGGTGAGGCTGTGCGTGTCAGTGATGACCATGGGATGGCCGGTCTTGATGACGTCGATTGGCACGATTGGGGTGTCCATTGCGGCGACGTGGTAGCGGTCGCGCAGTTCCGCGGGTACCGGACTGCCGTATTCGAATCGGACGTTTTTCCCTTCGGCGTCGAGGACACCCAGGCAGATGACCGGAACGTCGCCAAAGCCGAGCGAAGAAACCTGCAGCGCCTCGGCGATTGCGGCGACCGAATCAGCCGCCTGCAGCGCGGCATCGAGCTGCGCGAAATCGAGAGCAAGGCGCGCCTCGGCGTCACTGGATCGGCGACTGGCGCGTTCGCGTGCGGCGGCCGACAACCGCGCGGCGACGCGGTCAATTAAGTCTTGTGAGCTGAACGGCTTTGGCAGGTAGTCGTCGGCCCCGCCGGAGTAGCCCTCGCTGACGGCGCCCGCGCCCGCCCTGGCGGACAGCATCAGGACCGGGGTGGCCGCCAGCTCCGGGTCGGCGCGAATGGCCGCGACGAAGTCGAGGCCGTCCAGCCGGGGCATCATCACATCGGTCACGACGGCAGCCGGGCGAAGCTTGCGGGTGGTTTCGATGCCCTCCTGCCCGTCGGCGACAAGGACCGTTCGCCAATGAGCCGACAGCACCCGCTCCAAATGCGCTCGCATGTCGGCGTTGTCGTCGGCGATCAACACCAACTCACGCTCGTCGGCCAGCGGCGCCGACTCCTCGGGTGACGTCGGCCGAGATGTCACCCACTGGTCCGCCTCGACAACGTAGGGGTTGTCCAGCAGCCCCGCGGGTAAATGGTCGACGGGCTTGCCGTTCACCGACCGGGGCAACCGGATGGTGACCGCGGTGCCGCGCTCGAGTTCACTGGTGAACTCCACGGTCCCGTGCTGCAGTTCGACGAGCCCGCGCACCAGCGACAACCCGATTCCGGTTCCTTCTACGCTGCGGCCGTGCGCGCTGTCCGCGCGGAAGAAACGTTCGCCCAGCCGCTTCAGGTCCGCCCCGGCGATGCCGACACCGGTGTCGCGAATCACGATGCGGCAGTTGGCCGAATCGCTGTGCACAGCAACCGTGATCGAGCCTTTCAGGGTGTACTTCACCGCGTTGGACAGCAGGTTGAGCATGATGGTTTCCCACATGCCCGGATCGACGTCGGCCACCGCCGAGCGGCAGTCCAGCACCAGCTCCAGCCCGGCCCGCTGGCACAGTTCGGAAAACGACGACGCGATGTCCGACGTCAGCGCGCCGACATCGGTGCATACCAAACTGGCGGTGGCGCGACCGGCTTCGATACGGGAGAAGTCGAGCAACGAGTCGACCAGACGTTGCAGGCGCCCGGCATTACGCCGCGCTGTACTCAGCCGACTCGCCAGCGCGCTGTCCGGGCCGCTATCAGACAGCGCATCGTCGAGCGGCCCCAGCAACAGCGTGAGCGGAGTGCGGAACTCGTGGCTCACGTTGGTCAGGAACGCGGTCTTCGCGCGGTCCAGTTCGGCGAGCGCGTCCGCCCGCTGCCGCTGCTGCTCGTAGGACACCGCGGAGGACATCGCCGAGGACAGCTGGTCGGCAAGCAGTTGGCAAAAGCCGCTGTACTGGTCATCAAGCGGGCAGCGAGGATTCGTTCCGACCAGCAGCGCGCCGGCGGCCGGGCTCTCGCCCAGCGGCAATAGCAGCGCCTGATCGGGACAATCGCCCGCCAGTACCTCGTGGATACCGGCGATCATCGACGCGACATCGTCGATGACGCGCATCTCCGCTCGCGTCCGCGGCACCGACTCAGACTTGATCAACTTCGCCAGCGTCGGCGGCAACAACGGCAGCACCGACGGCGTCGCCCCGCGCAGGGTGACGCCGGCGGTCCCGGGATCACCGATGTAAGCCGCGACGAACGGCACGTCAGCGGGCTGCTCGGCGCACACTGCAAGGGCTGCGGTCACTGCGTCGTCAATGGTGTTGGTGTCCATCACGGCGGAGGCCACCGCGTTGAGCAGGTGCAGCCGACGCTCGCTCAGCACCCGTTCGGTGGTCTCGAAAGACGGGCAGAATATCCCGTAGATCTTGCCGTCGTCGCCGATCAGCGGACTGTAGGTGAAGGTGAAGTACCGCTCCTGCCGTCGGCCCGCGGTCACCATCGGCAGCATCAAATCGTGCGACCAGGTCGCTTCGCCGGTGGCGATGACACTGGCGAGCATCGGGCTGATCGGTTGCCAGATATCCCACCAGGCGTACTGGCCGCGCTGGCCCAGTGCCTCCGGATGCTTGTCACCCAGGATCTGGATGTAGGCGTCGTTGTAGATCAGGAACAGGTCATCGGCGCGCAGCCACAACACGATCGGAAAGCGCGACGTCAACACGACGGCGACCGCCGAACGCACTTCCGCCGGCCAAGACTGCGGCGGCCCCAGCGGATGGGCTATCCAGTCGAAGTCGGCGAACAGGCGGCCCATAGTCCCACCCAGCGCAACGGCTGCGGCAAGGTCGGGTGGCAGGGCCTTTGGCTCGGGTGGCCAGCCGCGGCGTTGCTGCCCGCTCACGGCCCGTGCTCGGAATTACGGCCTTCCAGTGCGTCGGGCAGCGTGGGGTAGAGCTCGAGCACGCTGTCCAGGTTCGTCACCTCGATCGGACGAACCACCAGTCCGTTATCGGCAACCAGCCGGACGGATGTGCCGGCTTGCAACCCTTGCTTGTGACAATCGAGCACGGCGTTCAGTCCCGCACTGCCGAAGTACGTCACGCCCTGTAGATCGACGATGAGCAATCGAGACCCTTGGCTTTCGGCCTGCTGCAGCGCGGCCTCCAGCTGTGAACTGAGCTCGCCGGCAGTGCTGGAATCGACCTCTCCCTTGGCGCGCACCAGCACAGCCTCCGGTCGAACCTCAGAGTCGACCACCAACAATTCCATCGCGTTCACCCGCCTCGATGCACTCATCCTCAGACTGTGACCAATGTCCAGGTCCAGGCCGCTGGATGCAATGTCGTGCCGGCTTTGCCGTCCACCGTGTTGTCGAGCCTAACCGCCCGCCCGCCTACGTGGTGGGTTCACCCGGAATACGCTCGTGCGCCGACAACAAAAGATGGTCGAACGCGCTTTGCACATCCGCCGACGGCGGTGGCAGCGTGGCGATTTCGACAATGAGCTGCTTGGCCAGCGCGCGCAGTTTGGTGTTGGTCTCCTGTGATCGCCACCGCAGCACGCCGAAGGCTTGCTCGGGGCTGACCCGGTATACGGCCATCAGCAGGCCTTTGGCTTGCTCGATCACGGCGCGGGCCTCGAACAGATCAGGCAGAGCCTCATCGAGGGCCACCTGGCGGGTTTCGCCGAAGGTCGCGGTCAGGTCGATGTAGTGACCGGCGGTCCCCACCACTGCGCCCGTCTCATCAGACATCCGATCGGCCACCACGATCGCGTCGTGCACTTTGCCGGCGGTGTCGATAAAGCGATGGCGGCTGGAAAACGAGCTCTTGGAATGCAGTGCCCGGTCGAGCAGGTCCTGAACATGGCGTCGGTCGTCGGGATGCTTGTGCGATAGCAGCAGCTTGGTCGTCGGCACCACGGTCCCGGGTTCATAGCCGTGCATCCGGGCTACCTCGTCGGACCATTCCCAGTGTTGGCCGACAAACCAGAACCGGAAAGCACCGACGTTGTCGAAATCGGCGTCCGCCGCCAGTCGAGCAGGCAAGCCACCGGTGTCAGAGCTTGTTTCGGCGGCCTCGCGCACCTTGATGATAATTCCACCGATGACACAGCTTGCCTACCGATTCGGGAGGACCTGATCGGGCACGCCCGCACAGACTAGAGAGCAAATTTCGTCACGCCTGCACACCGCAGTCCGACTGCGCTAGCGTGGACACTGCTCGGCGACGATGCGGACCGCGCAACGGTCCGAGAAGGAGCCGGGCGATCGAACATCGCACGACGACGCGGGAGCGCACGCCCGGTGCGCTGAGAGGACGGCTCGGGGCCGTCGACCGTACGAACCTGACCGGGTAATGCCGACGTAGGGAGATGACAAATGACCGATCTGGCAGTCGAACCATCCGTGACCACCGGCCCCATCGCGGGCAGTAGCAAGGTCTACCGAAACCTCGACATCCTTCCCGGCGGCGGACCCGCCGCCAAAGTGCCGTTCCGACGAGTGAATCTGTCCAACGGCGAACACCTCGACCTCTACGACACCTCCGGCCCGTACTCGGACCCAGACGCGGTGATCGACGTGACGGCCGGACTGCCGCCACGCCCGGGCGTGGTCCGCGATCGCGGCACGCAGCTGCAGCGGGCCCGCGCCGGTGAGATCACCGCCGAGATGGCCTTCATCGCCGCACGCGAACAGATGCCCGCCGAACTGGTTCGCGACGAGGTTGCCCGTGGCCGCGCGGTGATCCCGGCCAACTACAACCATCCCGAGAGCGAGCCGATGATCATCGGCAAGGCCTTCGCGGTCAAGGTCAACGCCAACATCGGCAATTCGGCGGTGACGTCCTCGATCGCCGAAGAGGTCGACAAGATGGTGTGGGCCACCCGCTGGGGTGCAGACACCATCATGGACTTGTCCACGGGCAAGGACATCCATGCCACCCGCGAATGGATTCTGCGCAACTCACCGGTGCCGGTCGGCACGGTGCCGATCTATCAGGCGCTGGAGAAGGTCAAGGGCGATCCGACCGAGCTGACCTGGGAGATGTACCGCGACACCGTGATCGAGCAGTGCGAGCAGGGCGTGGACTACATGACCGTGCACGCCGGCGTGCTGCTGCGGTATGTCCCGCTGACCGCCAAGCGGGTTACCGGCATCGTGTCCCGCGGCGGGTCGATCATGGCGGCCTGGTGCCTGGCCCATCATCAGGAATCCTTCCTCTACACCAACTTCGACGAGCTCTGCGACATCTTCGCCCGCTACGACGTGACGTTCTCGCTCGGCGACGGGCTGCGGCCGGGATCGATCGCCGACGCCAATGACGCCGCGCAGTTCGCCGAACTACGCACCCTGGGCGAGCTGACGAAGATCGCGAAAGCCCATGGCGCGCAGGTGATGATCGAAGGCCCCGGACACGTGCCGATGCACAAGATCGTCGAGAACGTGCGGCTGGAAGAGGAGCTGTGCGAGGAGGCTCCGTTCTACACGCTCGGCCCGCTGGCCACCGACATCGCGCCGGCCTACGACCACATCACCTCAGCGATCGGCGCGGCGATCATCGCGCAGGCCGGCACGGCGATGCTGTGCTACGTGACGCCCAAGGAGCATCTGGGGCTGCCCGACCGCAAAGACGTCAAAGACGGCGTGATCGCCTACAAGATCGCCGCCCATTCCGCCGATCTGGCCAAGGGCCATCCGCACGCCCAGGATCGCGACAATGCGCTGTCCACGGCGCGGTTCGAGTTCCGCTGGAATGACCAGTTCGCGTTGTCGCTTGACCCCGACACCGCACGGGAATTCCACGACGAGACCCTGCCGGCCGACCCGGCCAAGACCGCACACTTCTGCTCGATGTGCGGCCCGAAGTTCTGCTCGATGCGCATCACGCAGGATGTCCGGGACTACGCCGCCAAGCACGGACTCGACAGCGAGGAAGCCATCGAGGCGGCGATGGCGGAGAAGTCGGCCGAGTTCGCCGAGCACGGCAACCGGGTGTATCTGCCGATCGCCCCGTGAACTACCTTCCGCTGGCGCCACGCGGCACCACGCCGCTGCGGATGCTGGCGATCGCCGGATCGGACTCCGGTGGTGGTGCCGGTATTCAGGCCGACGTCCGCACCTGCACCCTGTTAGGCGTGCACGCACTGTGCGCGGTGACCGCTGTGACAGTGCAGAACTCGTTGGGCGTGAAGGGTTTTCACAAGGTGCCCGGTGATGTCATCGCCGCCCAGATCGACGTCGTATGCCACGACATCGGGCTGCAGGCCGCCAAGACCGGGATGCTCGCGTCGATCGAGATCATCGAAGCGGTCGCTCAGAGTTGGCGCGACCACGGCGCGGGCGTGCCGCTGGTGGTCGATCCGGTCTGCGCTTCGATGCACGGTGATCCACTGCTCGACAGCGCCGCGTTGAATTCCCTTCGCGCCGAGATGTTTCCGCTCGCGACCTTGGTGACGCCCAACCTGCACGAGGTGCGGCTTCTGGTAGAAATCGACGTCGTCGACTCGAAATCGCAGGCCGACGCCGCTCGCGCCTTGCACGCGCTGGGGCCGAAATGGGCGCTGGTGAAGGGTGGGCATCTGCTCGGGTCGACCAGCAGCACCGACCTGTTGTTCGACGGCAACGACTTTCACGAGTTCGAGTCGCCGCGGGTGGACACGACCAACGACCACGGTGCCGGTGACACGCTGGCCGCCGCGACTGCCTGCGCACTGGCCCATGGCTACGCCGTGCCCGACGCCGTCGCGTTCGCAAAAGGCTGGGTGACCGAATGCCTGCGTGCCGCCTATCCGCTCGGGCACGGCCACGGCCCGGTGTCTCCCCTTTTCAGGCTGTCGTGAACCGCGCGGCGCTCATGACCTTGGAGCAGATCGCGGGCGTCGCCCACGAACCAGACGAGACGCCGGCCGGCGTGGTGGTGCTAACGCACGGTGCTGGCGGTAGCAGGGAATCTGTACTGCTACAAAAGCTTTGCGACGAGTGGGCCCGACGTGGCTGGCTTGCCATCCGGTACAACCTGCCGTACCGGCGGCGAAGGCCCAAGGGCCCGCCTTCGGGTTCGGCGGTCACTGATCGCGCCGGCATCGTCGAGGCAATCGAGCTGTGCCGCGGCCTGTGCGACGGCCCGCTGATTGCCGGCGGCCATTCCTACGGCGGCCGGCAGACGTCGATGGTCGTCGCCGCGAAAGAAGCACAGGTGGACGTGCTGACGCTGTTCTCCTACCCGGTGCATCCGCCCGGCAAGCCCGAACGCGCCCGCACCGAACACCTGCCCGACATCGCGGTGCCTACGGTGTTCACCCACGGCACGTCGGATCCCTTCGGCACCCTCGACGAGGTGGGCAGCGCCGCCGCCTTGATTCCCGCACCGACCCAGATCGTCGAGATCGCCGGCGCGCGACACGACCTGGGCTCGAAGACCCTCGACGTGCCCGGACTAGCAGTGGCTGCAGCACTGCGGCTGCTCGGGCGCGGCTAGGCTCCGCCAGGCTCGATATGATCGAGCCGGCACCCGCCATCTACAAACTTACTCTGAAGTAAGGTACGGTCTTTCCATGAGTTCGGAGCACTTCGAGGTCATCATCGTGGGGGCTGGCTTCGGCGGCATCGGCGCGGCGATCCAGCTCAAGCGACTCGGGTACGACAACATCGCCATCCTCGACCGCGAGGCCGACTTGGGCGGCACCTGGCATGTCAACCGCTATCCGGGTCTGGCCGTCGACATCCCATCGACCACCTACTCCTACTGGTTCGAGCCCAACCCGCACTGGTCACGGCTGTTCGCCACCGGCCCAGAGCTCAAACAGTATGCCCATCATGTCGCCGACAAGTACGACGTACACCGTCACATGCGGTTCAACACGGCAGTGGAAAGCGCACGCTGGGACGAGGAGGCGCAGCTGTGGCAGGTGGCGCTCGCCGGTGGCGATACGCTGACCACCCGCTTCCTGATCACCGCCACTGGGTTCCTGTCCCAACCGCACACACCGGACATCCCGGGCATCACCAGCTTCGGCGGCAAGGTCGTGCACACCACCGCATGGGACGACAGCTACGACTTCGCGGGTCGTCGGGTCGGCTTGATCGGCACCGGGGCCACCGCGATCCAACTCATCCCCGAACTGGCCAAGACCGTTGCCGACTTGACGGTGTATCAGCGCACCGCGATTTGGGTGGCGCCCAAGCTGGACTTCCGGATCGCCCCGGGGGTGCAACGGCTTTTCGCCCGCATCCCGCCCACCCAACGCGCGGTGCGGTGGGTAACCGACAACCTGCTCGAGTTCATGACCCTCACCGGCGTGCTGAATTACCGCTATTTCCACCGGCTTTCGATGGCGGCGATGGACCTCTGCAAAACTCACCGGTTTGTCTCGATCCGGGACAAGGAGCTGCGGCGCAAGCTGACACCCGACTACGACCTCGGCTGCAAACGGCCCAGCTGGTCCAACAACTACTACCGCAGCTTCACCAAGCCCCATGTGCACTTGGAGACCGGCAGTATAGAGCGGATCGAGCCCGACGGCATCGTCACCAACAACGGGCACAAGGCCGTCATCGACACCTTGGTGCTGGCCACCGGATTCGATCTGTGGGACGCCAACTTCCCGGCCATCGAGGTGGTCGGCCGTGAGGGCAGAAACCTTGGAAAGTGGTGGCGGGAGAATCGGTTCCAGGCCTACCAGGGCGTGTCGATTCCCCACTTCCCCAATTACCTGAGCCTGGCCAGCCCGTACGCCTTCGCCGGGCTGAGCTTCTTCAACACCATGGAATACCAGATGCGGCACATGGATCGGTTGTTGGGCGAAGTGAAGCGCAGCGGGGCAACCACATTCGAGGTGACCGAAGAGGCCAACGCCCGGTTCCTGGACCGGATGACCAAGCACCTGGACAGCTCGGTGTTCTACGCCGGTGACTGCGCCACGTCGCGGTCCTATTACTTCAACCACAGCGGCGAGGCGACACTGCTACGACCCACGTCGGTGCGCGACGCCGTGCGGGACGGTTCTCGGTTCCCGCTAAGCGACTACGCAATCGCCTGAGAAGGACCATGCCTCGAAAAAGCAACCGTGTCGCCCGCGTTTCCGGTCCGGCACTGGCAGGGGCCGGACTAGCCCACTTCACCAGTCCGCGGTTGTGGGAGCCCATCACCAAGTCGGCATTCCCGCGCAAGACCCGTCAGCACGTCTACACCAACGGCGGTATCGAAACCGTCTTGGGACTGGGCTTGAGCGGCAGGCAGACCCGCAGCCCGGCCATCGTCGGGTTGATCGGATACCTCGCTTATCTGAGCGGGAACGCTATCCGCCACGCCCAAACACCCTAACCTCCATCAGTTTCCGCACACATGCTTGCGGATAGGCGGAGTTGTCGGCCGGGTCCTCATAGTGCACCAGCCGACCCACGTCGACCACCAGCGCCATAGCCGCGTGCACCAGAAATCGCGCCTGCGTCGGCGTGAGCGCCGGGCGGGCTGCTGTCAGCAGGCGGTGACGCCACCTAGCACGTCAACGCGCCGCCCAATCCGACGACGACGGGTGCGCATCCAGGGCAGCAGGTTGGGCGAGGCGAGCGTCTCTGGGTCAACCGAATTTCAACAGTTGAGACTGTTCAGTCTGGACTGTCTACTGTATGGTGGAGATGTGGACGGGATCAGCGAGTCGGCAGGAGCTGCTGCCCGGGATCTTCGGGTGATATTCAGCCGACTAAGACGCCAGCTGAAGGACGTCGCGACCGGCGGCGGCCTGACACCGTCGCAGACCGCGGTGCTGACCCGGCTCTGGAAAGAAGGCGCGTCGTCGGCCAGCGCGTTGGCCGCCGGCGAGCGAGTGCGGCCGCAGTCGATGGCGACCATACTGGCCGGCCTCGACCAACATGGCCTTATTCGGCGGGCGCCCGACCCCGACGACGGTCGGCGCCAAGTCATCTCGTTGACCGCCGTCGGCCGGCGTCGCGCCGAAAGCGACCGCCAGATCCGCGAGGAATGGCTGGCCCGCGCCATGCAGGAGCGCTACTCCGAGCGGGAACGCCGCGTCATCCTCGACGCGTTGTCCCTGCTTCAGCGTTTGACCGATTAGCGAAGGGATTTACCAATGGAATTGGGCATACACTTCATCGACTTTCTGCCGGGCGACTCGACGAACTTAGCCCCGACTCTGCTGGCGACCGCCACGGCCGCCGAAGACATCGGCGCGACGATGTTCACTTTGGCGGATCATTTCTTCCAGATGGAAGGTGTTGGGCGCGCTGAGGATCCGTTCTTGGAGGGCTACACGTCGCTGGGCTTCCTAGCGGGTCAGACAACCAGCATCACCCTGGCGTTGCTGGTTACCGGAGTCACCTATCGCCATCCGGGGGTGCTGGCCAAGACAGTCACGACGCTCGACGTGCTCTCGCAAGGCCGCTCGATGTTCGGTATCGGAGCCGCCTGGTACGAGCGCGAGCACCTCGCCCTGGGAGTCCCGTATCCGCCGGTGCGCGAGCGGTTCGAGATGCTCGAAGAGACGCTGCAGATCTGTCTGCAGATGTGGGGTGACAACGACGGACCCTACAACGGCACGCATTACCGGTTGGCCGAGACAATCTGTGAACCCCAGCCGATTCGGCGGCCGCCGATCCTGATCGGCGGTGGCGGTGAGAAGAAGACGCTGCGACTGGTCGCGCAGTACGCCGATGTCTGGAACACCACCGATTCCGAGCCCGACGTACTCAAACACAAGATCGACGTGCTGACGCGCCACTGCGACAAGGTGGGCCGCGATGTCGCCGAGATCCGCAAAACAGTGGGCCTGTTCGCGGATCCATTCGGCGACATCGACGGATACCTGCAGATGCTCGAGCGCTACGCCGAACTGGGCATCGAGATGATCAACATCGGCCCGGTGCCGGGCACCCCCGATCCCGTCGGCTTCGTGAAGCGCTTCGGCGACGAGCTGATGCCGATGGTGTCTGGGATCGGTTGAGCCGCAGCACAAAAACGGCGGTCGGCCAATTTGTCTGGGGTGGAGCTACTCCACCGCCGCACGGTCCGTCCCCCTGCTACGGGGCACCCATCTGCTTGCCCGGGCTCTAGCGTCACAGCGGCGGTCTTTAGCGCCTTACAGCGACGGCAGCATTTCGGTCAAGAAACTGCCGTTAGTAGCCGTCGCGGTAAACATGTCAGCGAAGACCGCGGCGAGGTCGAAATTGCCGATGCCGTGGGGTGCGCACACTGTTGTTGATTCAGCGGGGACCCACTGGATGACGCGGCACGCTACTCCGCGCGCCAACGCGGCACGCGGGTTTGGACAGTTTTCGCCAGCGTTAAATCGTTACTTGGCCAGCTCGTGGCGGGTTCGGTCCTCGCGAGTCGGAATACCGTTGCGGCCGGTCAGATCCTGGGCGTACAGACCGGTCGCATACGCAACTCCGCCGCCGTTGATGCCAAGCTCGGTGCGGTCGATGTGATCCAACGTGTCGGTGCTCTTGTGGTAGTTGGGGTCGAACGGCTGGTCCGCGGCACCGCCCCACAGCTTCGCCTGCTCCTGGGTCTTCTTGTTTTCGGCGCCGGAGAACAAACCGCCCGACGGGATACCGGCCAAGGTGAACCCGTCGTAGTCGGACCTGCCGTCGAACGACGTGTCCTGCGGGTTCTTGCCGGCCGAGTTGAGGTAGGCGGCCAGCGAACGCTCGATACCGGCCGAGCCTTCGGGCACCACCGGACTACCACGTTTGTCGTTCGGCAACGACTGATCCCCGTCGTAGGTGAAGTAGCCCGGGTTCGGCGACGCGAGCATGTCAAAGTTCAAATACAGCGCAATGTCTTTGAGCGCGTCGACATCCAACGACTCGACGTACTTCCGCGATCCGATCAACCCGAGTTCCTCTGCGCCCCAGAAGCCGAATCGCACCGCGTTGTGAACCTGCGGGGAGCTGCCCAACTGGAGAGCGGTCTCCAGAACCGCGGCCACCCCGGACCCGTTGTCGTTGATGCCCGGTCCCTCGGGAACGCTGTCGAGGTGCGCCCCGGCCATCACCACGTCGCTGGTCAACCCGGTCTTGGTTTGGGCGATAACGTTGCGGGCTTGCATGGTCTTGGTTTCCGCGGAGAGTTTTACCGTCGCAGGCCCCACGGTGGTGCGGAGCAGCGCGCCATCGGACTTGGTGACGCTGACCACCGGGATCTTGACGTCGGTGGTCTCGCCCAGTGTGCCGCCCATATGCTCCTCGACGACGTTGTCCGCGATGACCATCGCGACGGCGCCGCGCTGCACGGCGGCGTTTTCCTTCTGGGCGAACGGGCAAGTGCCGCGGTCCACCAGCACTACCGCGCCGTTGATCGGCAGGTCGTCGTAGTCGGAGGCATTGCAGCCCGGGCTTGCATCGACCGGGACCGCCACCAGCGGACCGGTCACCCCGACGGGCGGGGTGGCGAGGGTGAACTCCAACGCCCGCGCCTCGAACTTCTTGTCAGCGACGGTCACCGAGCCCGGGTCCGAGTGGAACACGCGCGCGTCGAACTGCACGGTTTGCACGTCAAAACCCTTGTCCCGCAACTTGCCTACCACGTAGTCGACGCTGGCGTCATAGCCGGGAGTGCCGACCGCGCGGGTATTGCCGTTGGCGTTGGCGATGTCCTGCAGCTTCGTCAGGTGCGCCATCATCGCGTCGGTGGTGACCCGCCCGCGCAGGGACGCGGCGAAATCCGGAGCGGACATCGACTTCAGCGGTTTGACGGTGTCGGACGACCCACACCCGCCGGTAGCCAATGTAAGCGCCGCGACGGCGATCAGGATCAGTGTTGATTTGTTAACCATTGCGCCTCAGGTTAGACGCCCGCGTCGAACAGGACGCAGCATGTGGGTCGGTCAATTGGCAGCTTCGGAGGAGTCGTCGAGCCGAAGATAAGCATGGATCGTGGTGCCGGCCGGCGTCGTGTGGGTGCGCAACAAGTCTGCGATCGCGTTGATCACGAAGAGCCCATACGGACCTATGCCCCCCGCGGCGGGCGGTCGGCGTCCCGCGAGCGGATCTGCCCAATGGCCCATATCGCGCGCCTCGCAGACCACGTGTCCGGCCTCGTACCAGAACGCCAGTCGGCATCCGCCGCCGGCGTGGTCGAGGCTGTTGGTCGCCAGCTCGGTGGCAACCAGGAGGAGGTCGGCGATTCTGTCCGCGGACATGCCAAGCAACCGGCCATAGCGCTCACCACACCTGCGGGCGCCGGCCAGATCGGCCGGCTCGTCGACGGTGTGTGTCACAGCGGCGGGGCTGGTCGCCAGCGGTTGGTTGCACTGGGCGAGTGCGGCATCGACCGCGTACTCCGGACTGTGTTTCCGTGATCCGCCCAGCCAGATCCGCGGATGCGTGAGGCGGACATCGGCCAGGACGCTGTCATCCAGGCAGGATGCGTCGTAGGGGCACAGACTTGTCATGTCCGTGCCCGCGAACGCAATGTTGGCCAGTGCCTCATGCTGCATGCATGCGAGGTGTTCGGGCGCAGTTCGGCCCACCCACACCGGTTCAGCGATGACGCGGACGTGCTGGTCTGGATGCCGTTCGGCGAAGGCCAGTTGCGCAGCGAGGATGCGGCCGGGATTACGGCCGAATCCGGTGATGTCAGCCATTGTCACGTCGGCTGCCGCATCCCCCAACGCGCCGCGCAGCAATGCCAGCCTGTCCCCCGGCACCGCGATCAACACCGGCTGCAGCCGCTCCAACGCTTCGGATATGAACCGGACCAGCCAATCGACGTACTCGCGCTCCGTCCGATAGAGGAGCGCCGAATGATCGTAAGCGGGGATATGTGCGTGTGCTCCGAGTGTCATGTCGACGGATTAGTCCCTCAGCAGTGCTTCCCAGCATGGTCGCCTCGTTAGATTTACCCAGGCGGCAAGAAACTAATCAGCTCCCGCCCGCCTGCTCCAGGATCAGGTCGGCCACGACGCGCATACCTGCGGCGTTGGGGTGAAAGGGCGCCGGGCGCCACGGCAGCGGCAAGCCCGCAGCCGCCGCCCACGGCTCCGTCGACCATCCGTGGTGGTCCCGGCTGGCTTGTCCGGCGGGCACCAGCTCGCAGCCGGTGGCCCGCGCGGCCACCGCGGTGGCTTCCTCCAGACGCGCGCCGACGTAGCGCCCCAGGTCGGTGTGTTCCGCCGACAGCGGAGCCGCAGGTACTCCTTCCGGCGGCAGCAGGGTGAGGTAGTCGACGAACACCACCCTGGCCCGCGGTGCGCGCTGTCGGACCGCGGTCCCGACCGCGTGCAACGAGCCACCCACGCCGTCGAGCGCCTGCTCGCGTGCGTCGCGGTCAAACAGTTCGCGCAGGCGACCTCCAAGCAGCGGCAGGCGCCGGGCGACCGCCGGCAGCGAAGCGGCCATCAGCAGCGGCACGTATCCCACGTCGTTGCCGCCGATCGTGATGGTGACCAGCTCTTCAGAACCGTCCAACGCCTCGATTTGCGGCCGTGCGCTGCGCTGTCGCTCGGCCAGCACGTGGGCGGTGGTGGCGCCCGAAAAGGTGACGTCGACCAGGTCGAGGTTCGCTTGCTCGGCGACCAGGTGGGCATAGTTGCGCGCGGACCGACCCGACCGGAACGGTGCGTCCGGCGCGGGCGGGCGGATACCGGGGCCGGCCGCCATCGAACTGCCAAGCGCCACGTACCGCCCGGTCATAGGTCCGGGCGCGGGCTGGACGCCTGAGCCCAGAACCGCTTCGGGATCCGCCCGGCGCGGCGGGCCAGATACCCGGCGGTGACGGCGGCGGCCATCGCCGCGGCCATCGCGGGCGGATCGGCGGCGCGGGTCACCGCGGTGGCCAACAGCACCGCGTCACATCCCAACTCCATCGCCAGCGCGGCGTCACTGGCGGTGCCGATCCCGGCATCGAGGACGACGGGGACGCCGGCCTCGGCGACGATCATCTCGATATTGTGCGGGTTGGCGATTCCCAGACCCGTGCCAATCGGTGAACCGAGCGGCATGACCGCCGCGCACCCGGTGTCCTCCAAACGTTTGGCCAGCACCGGGTCGTCGTTGGTGTATGGCAGCACCACAAACCCGTCGTCGACCAATTGCTCTGCGGCCCGTACTAATTCGATCGCATCCGGCAGCAGTGTTCGTTCGTCGGCGATCACTTCCAGCTTGACCCACTCGGTGCCCAGCGCTTCGCGGGCGAGCTGCGCGGTCAGCACCGCCTCGGCTGAACTGCGACAGCCCGCGGTGTTGGGCAGCGGCGTGATGCCCAGTCCGCTCAACAGCTCGAGGATGCCCGTGCCGCCCACGGCGTCGACCCGGCGCATCGCGACGGTGGTCAGCTCGGTGCCCGAAGCGACCAGCGCCTCCTCAAGGACTGCGAGGTTGCCCGCGCCCCCGGTGCCCATGATCAACCGCGACGTGAAGCTGCGGCCCGCGATCGTCAGTTTGGAATCAGCCACCCTGCACCGCCGTCACCACCTCGATTTGTGCGCCGTCGAAAAGAGTTGTCGTCCAGCCGGATCGCGGTAGAAGGGCTTGATCGAGCGCCACCGCAATGCCGCGGTCAGGGTAGCCCAGCGACTGCAGCAGCGCCGCAACGGTCGTCTGGTTGTCGACCTCGAGTCGTTCAGCGTTGACGACGATCATCATGCGCCGCTCCTCCTCATCGCTTCGTCCCCCGCAAGCGGGTGGGGGTCCCCCCAGCCGCGTAGCGGCGAGGGGGCGTGCCCCCACTGCATCGTCGCACCGCGGATCATTTTGCGCCGCCCTCTCTCGCAAGCGGGCGGGGGTAGCTAACTCTGGGGGCGTGCCCCCACTGGATCGTCGCGGCGCGGATCATGAGGGGGCTCCAACCGGAATAAGTTCGGACACAATCTGTTCGGCAGTCCAGGGTGCAAGCAGGAAACCGGACCGGCCGTGGCCGGCGGCGATCAGCGTTCGCGCATCCAGGCGTCCCACCAGCGGCAGGTTATCCGGTGTCATCGGACGCAGGCCGGCGACGCACTCCGCCAACTCGTACTCACCGAGCGCCGGCATGACCGTGCACGCATCGTCGAGCAGGTCCCGCACACCGGATACCGTCGGCGCGGTGTCGCGGCCATGCTCATACTGGGTGGCGCCCACGACCACACCGTCGGCGCGGGGCACCACATACACCTGACGCCCGTGGACCCGAGCGCGAATTACCCGCTGCGGCAATGGCATACACCCCTTGCGCCAGCGCAGCCGCAGCACTTCGCCCTTCACCGGCCGAATCGGCAGACCTGGCCACAAAGTCGGCGCGTCGATACCGTTGGCGATCACGACGGCGTCAGCCTGCACAGAATTCAGGTCGCTGACCGGACCGTCCCAGTCCACACCGAGCCGCTCGCATGCCGCCGACAGTTCGTCGAGCAGGGCGCGGTTATCCACCGCCAGTTCGGTGGGCGCCCGGAAGCCATGCCGAATACCTTGTGCCAGCATCGGTTCCACGTCACGAGCAGCAGACTCCCAGATCACCGGGTGGCCCTGCGCGGACAGCCAATCGGCCACCCTGCGCAGGTCGGCCACATCGGCGCGGTCGACGGCGACCGCCAATGACTCCCTTGCGGTGATCACCTGGCCGGGCAAGCCATCGGTGAATCCGCCCTGCTGCCACAGCCGCAGTGACTCCAGGCCCAGGTGCAACAAACGCTCCTCGCCGGGCCAGCCTTCGCTGTGCGGCGCCAGCATTCCGGCGGCCACCCAGGACGCGCCGGGTTGCCCGGAGCGATGCACGCGCACCGACCAGCCGGCCTGTGCCGCGCGGCGCGCCACCGACAGCCCGATGACGCCGCCGCCGATGACGGCCAGCGATCCCGAGTCCGGTGGCATCTTCGCTCCCTTCGCCGGCATGATCCGGATCAGGTGTGACGGTAAGGACAGGTTCGGTGTGTCCACTCTCAGCCCCGCACGCTTCCAATGTCCCGGGACTCCCGTGTCAACTCCCCACGCTAGCCGCTAGCGTCGCGGTGTGCATCAACCGATTGCCCGACTCGCCAGCGCGCGGCTGTACTTGTGCACCGATGCGCGTCGCGATCGTGGCGATCTGGCCGAGTTCGCCGATGCAGCCCTGGCCGGCGGGGTGGACATCATTCAGCTGCGCGACAAGGGGTCGACGGGTGAGCAACAGCTGGGCCCGCTGGAGGCGCGTGACGAGCTGGCGGCGCTGGAGATCCTCGCCGATGCCGCGCGCCGGCATGACGCCCTAGTGGCCGTCAACGACCGTGCCGACATCGCCCGCGCCGCCGGGGCCGCCGTGCTGCACCTGGGCCAGGATGACCTGCCGCTGCGGGTGGCGCGCGACATCGTCGGCCCGGACACGCTGATCGGCCGGTCCGCGCACGATCGCCAGCAGGTCAACGCGGCGATCGCCGAGGACGTCGACTACTTCTGCGTCGGGCCGTGCTGGCCGACGCCCACCAAACCCGGACGCCCGGCGCCGGGCCTAACACTGGTGCGGAACACCGCCGACCTGGCCTGCGACAAACCGTGGTTCGCCATCGGCGGCATCGACGCGGCCCGGCTGTCGGATGCGCTCGACGCCGGCGCCCGTCGCATCGTGGTGGTCCGGGCCATCACCGGTGCGGAGGATCCGCGGGCGGCAGCCGAGAAGCTCAGTTCGGCGCTTGCAGCAGCGAGCTGATGAGGGAGCTCAGCTGCGACGGCGCCTGATCTGGTTGGCCCGCGACGCACCACACGAAAACACCCTCGTCGATCTCGACCGTGCGTGGCAGGTGGCGCCGCCGCTGGTCGCCGGGGCTCAACGGCACGATCGCCGGCGCGGTGCGCAGCCGTTGCCAACTCGCGGCAAACCCGGGGTGCAGCGGCAGTTCGGCCACCTCGTCCTCGCCGACCCAGCGCAGCTCGGCGCTTTCCCGATTGGGCACGGTCTGCAGCAGTTCACCCGCGTCGGCGACGACGGTGGTGTAGGTCCAGTGCGTGCCGCTGGCGGTGGCGGTGACCACCGTTGCCCGCACGGAAAGCCGCTCGTCGAGCAGGCCGGCCTCCTCGTGCGCTTCCCGCACGGCCGCCTGTTCGGCGGTCTCATGGCTGTCACGGGCGCCGCCCGGCAAACCCCACGTCCCGCCCTGATGGCTCCACGGCGCCCGGTGCTGCAGCAACACCGCCGGTGTGCCATCGGGCCGCGGCGCTCTCAGCAACAGGCCGGCCGCGCCGTACCGGCCCCAGTAATGGTTGCCGGTGTCGGACACCACCCATCCGTCACCGTCGCCGCGCACGCGTTCAGGATAAGGCGGCCCGGTGACGATGCGGGCCGCGGAGCGGCCCGAAGTGGGGGTACCTCCCGCTTGCGGGGGAGAGGCGGGCAATCAACCAACGCCCGGTGACGATGCGGCCCGTCCACGGGCCGAGAAGAAGTCGGGCAATCCAGAGCGCGACATCCCCGCATCCCGGCAACAAACTCTTAGAATTCGCTTATAGAGTTTGTGGCACGCACGCCCGAAAGATGAGGTCCGAACAGACGTGACCGTTGAGTTGGCGCATCCGTCGACCGAGCCGCTTGGTTCGCGGTCGCCGACCGAACCGGCCCACCCCCGCTGGTGGTTTGTTGCGACGACACCCGGCCGCATCCTGTCCATCGGTCTCGTCTTGGCAATCCTCGGCGGGCTCTGCGCTTTCGCCACCTCGACCACGATCAACCAGCGACAGCATGCGCTGACCACCGTGTTGAGCCACACCGAGCCGCTGGCATTCGCGGCCGGACGGCTTTACACCACGCTGTCGGTGGCCGACGCGGCCGCCGCGACCGCCTTCATCGCGCAGGCTGAGCCGCGCGCCGTCCGGCAGCGCTACGAGCAGGCGATCACCGACGCGGCGGTGGCGGTGACCAGGGCGTCGAGCGGTTTGACCGACGAGCCGTTGGTGCAGCTGCTAGGGCGGATCAACGCCGAGTTGGCGGTGTACACCGGGCTGATCGAGATCGCGCGGACCAACAACCGGGCCGGTAACCCGGTCGGGTCGTCTTATCTGTCCGAGGCGTCCTCGCTTATGCAGTCGACGATCCTGCCGGACGCGCAGCAGCTTTACCGCGAGACGTCGGAACGGGTGGACGTCGAAACCACGGCGTCGACCCAGATCCCGGCTCCGGTGATCCTCGTCGTCGCCGCCACGGCGATCTTCGGCGCGTTCTCCCACCGTTGGCTGGCCCGTCGCACCAAACGGCGGATCAACCCTGGTCTTGTCGTGGGCGCGCTGGGAATTCTCGTTATGGTGGTATGGGTGGGAACAGCACTCGCGATTTCCACCAGCGGCAGCCGCAGCGCCAAAAACACTGCGGCAGAGTCACTGAAGACCATCACCGACATGTCCATCAGTGCGCAGCAGGCCCGTGCCGACGAAACGCTGTCACTGATCCGGCGCGGGGACGAAGAGGTCCGCAAGCAGTCCTTCTACGAACGCATCGACGCCATGCACAAGCAGCTCGACGAATACCTATCTCGGCGCGACGCCGTCGACAAAGGCGACTTGCAGGGCGCCGACCAACTGCTGGCCCAATGGCGGCGCGCCGATGACAGGATCAACTCCTACATCTCGGTCGGCAATTATCGGGCCGCCACCCAGGTGGCGCTGGGCAGCGGCGAGAACGACTCCACCCCCGCGTTCGACAAACTCGACAATGCGCTGGTCAAGGCCATGGACCAGAGTCGCAACGAACTGCGCGACGACATCCTCGACGCGCGCCGCGGGCTGTCCGGCGCCACGGTGGGTGCGATCGTGCTCAGCTTGGGCGCGGCCCTAGCGGTCACTCTTGGGTTGTGGCCACGGCTGAGCGAGTACCGATGAGGACGCGGCCGACACGGACCCTGTGCGCCGCCCTGGCGGCGGCTACGGTACTGGCCGGGTGCGGCCAGTCGGGTGCCATGGTCGCGACGCCGGCGCCGACGCTGCCGCCACCAACGCCGGCCGGTATGCAGGAGATGCCGCCGCAGCCGCCGCTGCCGCCGGACAAGACCGCCGACGACTGCAACCCCACCGCGAGCCTGCGCCCGTTCAATAACCCGGCCGACGCCGACGCCGCGGTGGCCAACATCCGCGCCCGCGGCAGGCTGATCGTCGGCCTGGACATTGGAAGCAACCTGTTCAGCTTCCGCGATCCGATTACCGGTGAAATCGTCGGCTTCGACGTCGACATTGCCGGCGAGGTCGCCCGCGACATTTTCGGCACCCCGTCGCAAGTTGAGTATCGAATCCTGTCGTCCGACGAGCGCGTCACCACGCTGCAGAAATCGGAGGTCGACATCGTCGTCAAGACGATGACCATCACCTGTGAGCGGCGCAAGCAGGTCAACTTCTCCACCGTCTACCTCGACGCCGCCCAGCGCATCCTGGCGTCGCGCGACTCCCCGATCACCAAGCCGTCCGACCTTTCCGGCAAACGGGTCTGCGTGGCGAAGGGCACCACGTCGCTGCACCGGATCCGCGAGATCGCGCCGCCGCCGATCGTGGTTGAGGTGGTGAACTGGGCTGACTGTCTGGTGACGCTGCAGCAGCGGCAAGTCGACGCGGTCAGCACCGATGACTCCATCCTGGCCGGGCTGGTTTCCCAGGACCCCTACCTGCACATCGTCGGACCCAACATGGGCACCCAGCCCTACGGCATCGGGGTCACGCTGGACAACACCGGGCTGGTTCGTTTCGTCAACGGCACCCTGGAACGCATCCGCCGCGACGGCACCTGGAACACCTTGTACCGCAAGTGGTTAACGGTGCTCGGTCCCGCGCCGGCCCCGCCGAGCCCGAGGTATGTGGACTGATGGCCGAGCAACCGGTGGGTTCGGAAAGCCAGGACGCGGACGACGGCTTGCAGGACAGCGAAGCCGGTCCGGGCAACCAGGCCGCCGATGCGATGGTGGACTCGTCCGCACAGAGCCGCCCGGTGGCCACCCAGGCGATCTTCCGGCCCGACTTCGACGATGACGACAACGAAGACACGCCGTTGCGCACTGCCGACACCGAACCGCAAGAACGGGTGAAACCGGCAACTCGGGCGCCGGTCCGACGGCTGGGCGGCGGGCTCGTCGAGATTCCGCGGGTGCCCGACATCGATCCGCTCGAAGCATTGATGCCCAATCCCGTTGTGCCGGAATCCAAACGGTTCTGCTGGAACTGTGGCCGGCCGGTGGGCCGATCCAGCAACGACGGCAAGGCGCTGTCAGAGGGCTGGTGCCCGTATTGCGGAAGCCCGTATTCTTTCCTGCCGCAACTGAGTCCAGGTGACATCGTTGCCGGCCAGTACGTAATCAGGGGCTGCATCGCGCACGGCGGGCTGGGCTGGGTGTACCTGGCGCTCGACCGCAACGTCAATGATCGTCCGGTGGTGCTCAAAGGTTTGGTGCATTCCGGCGACGCCGAGGCCCAAGCGATCGCCATGGCTGAGCGGCGGTTTCTCGCCGAGGTGGTGCACCCGTCGATCGTGCAGATCTTCAACTTCGTCGAGCACAGCGACCGGCATGGCGAACCCGTCGGTTACATCGTCATGGAATATGTCGGTGGGCAATCGCTCAAACGCCGCAAGGGCGAGCGACTACCCGTCGCCGAGGCCATCGCTTACGTGCTGGAAATCCTTCCGGCACTGAGCTATCTGCATTCCATCGGTTTGGCCTACAACGACCTCAAACCGGAAAACATCATGCTCACCGAAGAGCAGCTCAAGCTGATCGACCTGGGAGCCGCATCGCGGTTCAACTCGTTCGGCTACCTTTACGGCACACCGGGCTACCAGGCGCCCGAGATCGTGCGAACCGGCCCGACGGTGGCCAGCGACATCTACACGGTCGGGCGCACGCTCGCGGCTCTGACATTGCGATTGCGCGCCCGCGGCGGCCGCTACGTCGACGGACTTCCCGAAGACGACCCGGTGCTTGCCAAGTACGACTCGTTCGGCCGGTTGTTGCGTCGCGCAATCGATCCCGATCCGCGGCGGCGGTTCGCCAGCGCCGAGGAGATGTCCGGGCAGCTGTCCGGTGTCCTGCGTGAGGTGGTCGCGCAGGACACCGGTGTGCGACGGCCGGGCTTGTCGACGATCTTTTCCCGCAGCCGCTCGACGTTCGGCGAAGACCTGCTGGTCGCCCATACCGACGTGTACCTGGACGGCAATGTGCATTCGGAGAAGCTGACCGCCAGGGAGATCGTCACCGCGCTGCAGGTACCGCTGGTCGATCCGGCTGACGTCGCCGCGCCGCTGCTGGGAGCGACGGTGCTGTCTCAACCGGTGCAGACGCTGGATTCGCTACGCGCGTTCCGCCACGGCGCAATGGATTCCGAGGATATCGACTTGTCGGAGTCTGTCGAGCTGCCGCTCATGGAGGTGCGGGCGTTACTGGACCTTGGCGATGTAGCCAAGGCCAACCGCAAACTCGACGACCTGGCCGAGCGGGTCGGCTGGCGATGGCGGCTGGTCTGGTACCGCGCGGTCTCAGAACTGCTCACCGGCGATTACGACTCGGCGAGTAAGCATTTCAGCGAGGTGCTGGACACCTTCCCCGGCGAGTTGGCGCCCAAGATGGCGCTGGCCGCGACGGCCGAATTAGCCGGCAGCTCAGACGAACACAAGTACTACGAGGAGGTGTGGAACACCGACGACGGGGTGATCTCGGCGGCCTTCGGACTGGCCAGGGCCCAGTCGGTAGAAGGAGATCGGGCTGGCGCGGTACGAACTCTCGACGAAGTACCCGCCACCTCAAGGCATTTCACCACCGCACGCCTGACCAGTGCGGTGACGCTGCTGTCCGGCCGGTCGGCGAGCGAAATCACCGAAGAGCAGATCCGCGATGCCGCGCGACGGGTGGAGGCTTTGCCGCCGACCGAGCCGCGGGTGCTGCAGATCCGCGCGCTGGTGTTGGGTAGCGCGCTGGACTGGCTGGGTGAGCACGAGGCCAGCACCAACCACATCCTCGGCTTTCCGTTCACCAAACACGGGCTGCAGCTCGGCGTCGAGGCGTCGCTGCGCGGGCTGGCCCGTGCAGCGCCCACCCAGGCGCACCGCTACACGCTGGTCGACATGGCCAACCGAGTGCGCCCCACCAGCACGTTCTGACGGGCTGACGGCGCCGGAAGTCTCATCAATTCCTCAGCCAAGCGAAATCACTGTGTCAGCAGGGCCGCAAGCAAATCGCAAGAAAAGTCAGGCACAGTTAACCCATGGCCGGCCAGTCAGATGGGTGGATCACGACCGCTCGCGTCCTGCGCCGGACCGGGTTCGGAGTGACCGGTGCACAGGTTGACGCCGTGGCTGCTCAAAATTGGCCGAAATACGTCGACGCCGCCCTAGGTGCAGACCCTGAGGCGGACCGCGGCGTACGGGCGACACCGATGCCGACGTTGCCCGCCCCGCGCGGCCCCGGAAAGGGAGCCAGTGTGGCCGCCCGCAAAGAGTTCAATCGCCAGCTGTCCGGCCAGATGGCCGAGCTGTCCCAATGGTGGTTGCGCCGAATGGTAGCCGCCCAGCAGCCCATTCACGAAAAGCTGACGCTGTTGTGGCACAACCACTTTGCCACCTCAGCGCAGAAGGTGCGGTTTGCGGCATACATGGCGGCGCAGAACCAGAAGCTGCGCAGCCTGTCGCTCGGCGATTTCCGCACCCTCGCTTATGCCATGTTGACCGACGCGGCCATGCTGCGCTGGCTGGACGCTCAGACCAACACCGCCAAGGCGCCCAACGAAAACCTGGCACGGGAGTTCATGGAGCTCTTCACGCTCGGGCATGGCAACGGGTATACGGAAGACGATGTGCGCCAAGGTGCCCGCGCGCTGACCGGGTGGGTCATTCGGCCCACTGGCCAGACGATGGTGGTGCCCAAGCGCCACGACCGCACGGCCAAAACGATATTCGGGGTCACGGGCAATTTCGACGCGGCGGGCTTCTGTGACACCGTGCTGGCCCAGCCGAAGTCGCCGCAATACGTCGCCGGACGGCTGTGGCAGCAGTTGGCGTCCGATACCCAACCGTCGCCGCAGGCGCTCGACCGCTTTGTCACCGCGTACGGCGGCCACCGCGACCTGCGGGCGCTGACCCGGGCGATCCTCACCGACGACGAATTCATCAATAGCCGGGCGGCGATCGTCAACACACCGGTCGAGTGGCTTGTCGGGGTGATCCGGACACTGCGGGTTCCTGTCGACAGCCCGGCGCGGCTGAAGATGGTCAACACCACGCTGCGAGCGCTGGGTCAGCGACCGTTTTACCCACCGGACGTCGGCGGATGGCCGCACGGCCGGGTCTGGATGTCGACCGCCAGCGCCGATGTGCGGATGCGCGCCGCCAGTCAATTGGCCCGCGCCGGTGATCTTTCCAGCGTCGAAGACGCCGCTGTCGACGACCGGATCGACGCCGTCGGCTATCTGATCGGGGTCGGCGCGTGGTCGGACCGGACCGTCGCGGCCCTTGACCCGTTGGTGCGCAAGCCGGCCCAACTGGTCGCCGCGGCCGTCAACACGCCCGAATACCTGACGGCTTAGCGGGAGTGCCGATGATTGATTTGAGTCGCCGCAAGTTTTTGATCGCCAGCGCCGGCCTCGGGGCGGCCGGTCTGGCGTCGGGCGCTGTGGGCATCACCTGGCCCGACCTGATGCGGGAGGCCAAAGAACGACCGCTGCCCGAGGGCAGCGGCATACTGGTGATTCTCACGCTGTACGGCGGCAACGACGGCATCAACACCGTGATTCCCTACGCCGACAACGCTTATCACGACGCGCGGCCCGAACTGGCTTATGCGCCAGGCGATGTGGTGGCCCTGGATGGTCAGCTCGGACTGAATCCTGCACTCAAGGGCCTGGCTCAGCAATGGAAAAACCGGAAGCTGGCGATTGTGCGCGGCGCGAGTTATCCCCAGCCCGACCACAGTCACTTCCGTTCGATGGACATCTGGCAGACCGCCTCGCCGTCCGAACCCGTCCCGACCGGTTGGATCGGCCGCTGGCTCGATGCCACCGGCGACGATCCGTTGCGTGCGGTCAATATCGGCTCGGTCCTGCCACCGCTTGCCGTTGGTGAAAAGTGCACGGCGGCCGCACTTACCGCGTCCGAAAAACCGAAGTCTGCGGACAGGTTCGCCGAGGCGATGGATGCGCTAGGTACCGACGACCCCAACGACACGCCGGCGATGGCTGCGGTCTGTGACGCGTACCGCGCAACCCGGACCACCGACACGACCTTCGGCGCGATCAAGCCGTCCGGCGAGAAGCACAATTCGCTGGCCGGCCAGCTGAGCATGGTGTCTGCGGCAGTTCAGGCGGCGGTGCCGACTCGGGTGTACGCGGTGCAACTGGGCGGATTCGACACCCACGCCGACGAACGCGAGACCCAGCAGCGACTGCTGCAGACCTTCGACGAGGCCGTGACCCCGTTCCTGCAGCAGATGGCCGGTGACCGGTACGGCAAGAACGTCGTCCTGCTCGCGTACTCGGAATTCGGGCGACGGGTGGCGGCCAACGCCTCGCAGGGCACCGACCACGGCACCGCCGGCCCGGTGTTCGTCGCCGGCGCGCCGGTCAAGGGCGGCTTCTACGGCGAGGAACCCAGCCTCACCGACCTCGACCACGGCGATCTCAAACCCACCACCGACTTCCGGGACGTCTACTACGAGCTGCTGTCGCAGACGCTTCAAACCGACCCCACACCGTCGGTCGGGGCCGGTCGGCGCAGTCTCGGCTTCCTCTGAGCGCTGCCCAAACGTCCGGACGACGGCGATCTCAAACCCACCACCGACTTCCGGGCTGTCGGGCGACGAAAGACGATGCCGGCGCGTGTAATTGACACTAGCGGGGCGGTCGGCGCGTCTGGGCGGCGCTCAGGGTCGGCCCCGCTCCAACTGATCAGCTGGCCAGTGCCCGCATGGCTGTGGCCACGATGGCGTCGGCGTCGGCCGGCGTCAATCCTCCGTGCCCGGTCGCCCTCCGGTACATCGCCGGCCCGAAGATGAGATCCAGCGCCACCTCGGGGTCGAGGTTCGGATCCAGTTCACCCCGGGCGACTCCGCGGTCCCAGATCTTCCTCACGGCTGCTCGGCGCACGTTCACCTGATGTGTTCGTATCCGCTCGCGTTCAGTTGGGTAGAACTGCGACTCGCCGACGAGTTGGGCGTAGATCGCGCCAAGTGGGCTGGTGTAGAAGCCCATCATGCCGCGCAACGTCAGGCGGAAGTCTTCGGCCGCCGATCCGGTGTCGGGCACGGGCGCCTCGGCCATCATTTGCTGCAGGAACGCGTCGATAGCCACCGCGGTTCTGTTCGGCCACCATTTGTAGATGGTCGCCTTGCTGACCCCGCTGCGTGCCGAGATCCGGTCGACCGACGCCCTGCGCAGGTCGTCCTCCCGCATCAATTCCATGGCGGCTTTCAGGACGGCGTCGCGGTGTTCCTGGCTGCGCGGCCGGCCACGTGGTCGATTTGGGGTCATTGCTCCAGCTTCCTACCCGTCGTTGGTACAAAGGTAATTACTAGACGTCTCGCTGTGAGTACGCCCCTGTCAGTTGCCATGGGCCAAACGGGACGTGCAACATCTGACGTGAAATTTCTCAGATGCACATCAGACATCCCTCAGCTTTGTCTCAGCCATACCTCGAACGCCTTTAGTTCGGAACGCTATGAAACCTATGTGTTAGGGGCCCTTCATGCAGCGCAATCTTCGTCCGTGGGTCACCACCGGTGTTGTTCTCGTGGGCGCCAGCCTGATAGCCGTCACTCCGGTGGCTACGCCGCTGCCTGACGCGCAGCACCGAGCGTTCCGGCTCGTCGACTACGACGAGTTCGACCTGTCCCAGTTGACGACCACCACCGAGGCCAACTGGTCAGGGTTGGAAACGGCGCTCAGCAGCAGTAACTGGCTGACCGACCCCGATATCTCCCAAGGTTTCAGCACCCTTTTCACTGACCTGTCGACCGGCACCTCGAACCCGGTGACCAACCCGATCGCCCTGCTGACCGAGGGCGCGCTGCTGCTCACCAGCAGCGGCGACGCGTCCAACGCGGCCTCCACCGCGCTAACGGCCGTCACGGACAACGTCGAATCGGCGCTGAGCAGCGGCGACTACTCGACGGCGCTCACCGACCTGGAAAACGGGCCCACCACGGTCCTGGACGCCTACCTCAACGGCTACCCGGAAACCGTTGGCTCCGGGCTGATTTCCCCGGAGTTCGGGCTGCTCACCAACACCACCGACGGCGCGGCCACCGGCGAGATCGACGCCCTTCAGCAGGTCAGCAACACCGTGGCCGACGAAGTGTCGGCGGTCGGCGGAGGCGATTTAACAACGACCCCGACCTTGCTAGACCCGGGCTCCTTGGACCTTTCTGTCAACGTCGGCACAATCCTCAACGACCTTGCCCCCAGCGGCACTGTCACCCTGCCGTTCAGCCTGGACAGTCTGCTCAGCGACGCCGCCCCCAGCGGCACTCTCACCCTCCCGGTCACCCTCGACCAACTCCTCAGCGACGCCGCCCCCAACGGCACTGTCACCCTCCCGGTCACCCTCGACCAACTCCTCGCGAGTGCCACCCCTGGCGGCACTGTCACCCTCCCGATCAGCCTCGACGGCCTCCTCATCGACGCCGCCGGCTCCAGCGGCGATATCACCATTCCGATCACCCCCGACCAAGTCCTCGGCGACGCCCTCGGCAACGGCGGCAGCCTCTCCGTATCGTTGAACGAGGAAAGCATCCTCGGCGACATCGCCCCCAACGGCATCAGCATCAGCGAAAGCTTCCCGATCGTTGGCACCGAGCACATCAGCGTCCCCCTCAGCACCATCGAGTCGGCTCTCGGGCTCAACAGCTCCAGCGCTATAAACGTCAGCATCCCCGACAGCACCGTCCTCAGCGATCTCGAGTCGGCTCTCGGCAGCTCCGGCAACCAGGACATCACCGTCCCCGTCAGCGACCTCGAGTCGGTTCTCGGCACCGCCGGCAGTCAGGACATCAGCGTGTCCACCAGCACCCTCGAGTCGCTTCTCGGCACCTCCGGCAGCCGGACATCACCCTCTCCACCAGCACCCTCGAGTCGCTTCTCGGCACCTCCGGCAGCCAGGACATCACCCTCTCCACCGCCACGCTCGAGTCGCTTCTCGGCACCGCCGGCAGCGAGGACGTCAGCGTCCCGCTCAGCACGCTCGAGTCGATTTTCCCCAGCACCCTGAGCCTGGACCTGACCATCCCCGAAGTTGCCGGGGGTGCTGTGCCCACCTACGACGTGGACCTGGCCCAGGACGCGTTGGCGGTGTTCGGCAGCATCGCACCGGTGTCGTCGGATCTGCCCACCCTGTTGGGCACCGACCCGACGCTCGACGTGACATCCCTGTTGAGCAGTGCGCTGACCGACCTGGGTCTGCCGGTGTCGATTACCGGCGGTGACCTATCAGTCGACCTCACAGGTATCACGGCCGAACTGCTCGCCGGCTTGGTTCCCTGAGATTGGCCCGCATCGTCGCCGGAGGCTAGATCGCTCGTAGGCAGTCGCGGGCGATGGCCAGCTCCTCGTCGGTCGGGATCACCAGCACGGCGATCGGTGAGGTGCCGGCCGAAATCCGCCGGGCATCGTTGGCGAACTGCGAGTTTCGATGCTCGTCGATCTCGATGCCCAGCTCGGACAGCCCGCTCAGCGCGTCGCGGCGCACCGCCGCGACGTTCTCGCCGATGCCCGCGGTGAAGCTCACTACGTCGGTGCGGCCCAACACCGCCAGGTAGGCACCGATGTATTTACGCAGCCGGTGGATGAACACGTCATAGGCCAATTGCGCTGAACTGTCGCCGGATTCGATCATCTCCGCCAACCGGCGGAAGTCGAGTTCGCCGGCCAGGCCCAGCATCCCGGAGCGGTGGTTGAGCATCGACTCGACGTCGTCGACACTCATTTTGGCCTCGCGGTGCAGGTAGCTGACGATGCTCGGGTCGATGTCGCCGCTGCGGGTGCCCATCACAAGCCCCTCCAACGGAGTCAGCCCCATCGAGGTGTCGACCGGCTTGCCGCCGGCGATCGCTGACGCGGATGAACCGTTACCCAAATGCAGCACAATCTGATTCAGGTTTTCCCACGGCTGGCCCAGGAAAGCCGCGGCCTGTTCGCTGACGTACTGGTGCGAGGTGCCGTGGAATCCGTAGCGTCGGATTCGCCACTTCTCTGCCAGCTCACGGTCGATCGCGTAGGTCGCCGCGGCCGCAGGCAGATTGTGAAAGAAAGCGGTGTCGAACACCGCGATATGCGGCACATCCGGCAGCATCTTGCGGGCCACCTCGATGCCCCGTATGGCGGGCGGATTGTGTAATGGGGCCAGCGTCGACAACTGCTTGAGTTCGGCGATGACCGCGTCATCAATGACAGTCGGTTGGTAAAAGATTGCCCCGCCGTGCACTACCCGGTGCCCGACTGCCGCCAGCCCGCAGGCTTTCAGATCAATACCGTCCTGCGACAACTGGTCGAATGCCAACCGCAGCGCCGCGTCGTGGTCAGTGACCGGCGATGACGGCTCGCCGATCTGCTCGACGGTGCCGTCCGCCAGCGACCTAGCCGAATCAGGTTCGATCAATTGGTATTTCAGCGACGACGAGCCGGAGTTGAGCACCAGCACCACGCGATCAGCGGCCATTGGTGCCCTGGGCCTGGATCGCGGTGATCGCGACGGTGTTGACGATGTCGTCGACCAGGGCGCCGCGGGAAAGGTCGTTCACCGGCTTGTTCAAACCTTGCAACACCGGACCGATCGCGATGGCCCCGGCGCTACGCTGCACCGCCTTGTAGGCGTTGTTTCCGGCGTTGAGGTCAGGGAAGATCAGCACGGTGGCCCGGCCGGCGACCGGCGAATCACGCATCTTGGCGGCCGCGACCGAGGGCTCGACCGCGGCGTCGTATTGGATCGGACCCTCGACCAGCAGCTGTGGCGCCCGGCTGCGCACCAATTCGGTTGCTTCCCTGACCTTGTCGACGTCTGCGCCGGTGCCGGATTCGCCGGTGGAGTAGGACAGCATGGCCACCCGCGGCTCGATGCCGAACTGTGCGGCGGTCTGCGCGGAGCTGATCGCAATATCGGCGAGCTGGTCGATCGTCGGGTCGCGGACTATCGCACAGTCCCCGTATGCCAGCACCTGATCTGGCAGGCACATCAGGAAGACGCTGGACACCGTCGAAATACCCGTCGCGGTACCGATGATCTCGAAGGCCGGACGAACGGTGTGCGCAGTGGTGTGCGCCGCACCCGACACCATGCCGTCAACCATGCCGTTGTAAACCAGCATGGTCCCGAAATACGACACGTCGTGGATGATCTCCCGGGCCTGCTCGACGGTGACGCCCTTCTTCGCGCGCAGTTGCGCGTACTGCTCGGCGAACTGGTCGCACAAATCGCTGGTGCGGGGATCGAACACCGTGGCCTCGTCCAGGCTTACACCGAGTTCAGCCGCGCGAGCGCGGATCTGGCTCTCGTCGCCGAGGATGGTCAAATCAGCGATACCACGCTGCAGCACTCGCCCGGCAGACTTGAGGATTCGGTCGTCGTCACCCTCAGGCAGCACGATGCGCTTGCGATCCGAGCGGGCCCGCTCGCGCAGTTGGTAGGTGAACATCTGCGGCGTGGTCACCTTCGGGATCGGGATCGCCAACTGCACCAATAAATCCCCGAGGTCCACATGGGTCTCGATCAGCTGCAACGCGGTGTCGATCTTGCGCTGCGACGACGTGGTGATTCGGCCGCGCGTCGACGCCACCGCGCTGGCCGCGTCGAAGGTGCCCAGTGTGGTGGCGATGATCGGTAACCGCAGCCGCAGGCCGGCCACCAGCGCCCCAATCGAACGATGTAACTCGAACCCGCCGTTGAGTATGATGCACGACAACGACGGAAACCCTTCGGCGGCATGGGCGCTGGCGACAGCCAACACGACGTCCGAGCGGTCGCCGGGCGTGATCACAGCGAAGCCCTCGCCCAGCCGCTCCAGCACATGATCGGCCGTCATCCCGGCGACCACCACACCCATTGCTTCGCGGCTCATCAGCGCGGTGTCACCGCTGACCAATGTCCCGCTCACCGCCGTCTGCAGGTCGGCCACCGTCGGCGCCACCAGCAGCGGTTCGTCAGGCACTACATAGGTTTTCGGCTCGAGCGTGCGAAGCGCCTCGGTGATCGCGGTCAATTGCGATGGCTCGCAACGGTTGGCCACCACGGCGGCGGTATGCGCGTGCTGGGCATTCAGTTCGGCCAGACACACCTCGACGGCGTGGGCGACTTGCTCGGCGCTGCGGTCCTTGGCCCGCACTGCCAACAGGACCGGCGCGCCGAGGTTGACTGCGATGCGGGCGTTCACACTCAGCTCGGCCGGGCTGGCCACGTCCGTGTAGTCGCTGCCGACGATGACGACCACATCGCACTCGGCGGCCATCGCGTGATACCGCTCGACGATGTCGTCGATGGCGGCGTCACGATCGGAGTGCAGCTGCTGGTAGGTCACACCGATGCAGCGCTCGTAGGGCAGACCGGCGGTGGTCTGCGCCAGCAGCAGATCCAGGATGTAGTCGCGGTCCTCGCCCAGTCGCGTGATCGGCCGGAATACGCCGACTCTGGCCACCGTGGCGGCCAGCCGATGCAAGATCCCCAGCGCGATCGTCGACTTGCCGGTGTCTGCCTCGGGCGCCGCGATGTACAGCCCAGAGGTCCCGGCGACGTCGGGCATCTCGAGTCAGCCCAGCCGTCGCAACCGGGGCTCGAGGTCCTTCTGGAAAAGCTCCAGGAATCGGCGCTGGTCGTGACCCGGCGCGTGAAATACCAGGTGGTTCAAGCCCCAGCCGACGTAGTCCTTGACCTTCGAGACAGCTTCGTCGGGGTCTGATGCGACGATCCAGCGTTTGGCGACTTGCTCGATCGGCAGCGCGTCGGCGGCCTTCTCCATCTCGATCGGGTCGTCGATACTGTGCTTCTGCTCGGCGGTCAGCGACAGCGGCGCCCAGAATCGGGTGTTCTCCAACGCCAGCTTCGGGTCGGGATCGTAGGAGATCTTGATCTCGATCATCTTGTCGATGTCGTCGATGTTGCGTTCGGCGGCTGCCGCCCCCTCTTTGACGGCCGGAATCAGCTTGTCCTTGTAGAGCTCTTCGCCCTTGCCGGACGTGCAGATGAAACCGTCGCCGGCCCGTCCCGCGTACTTGGCCACTGCCGGACCCCCGGCGGCCACGTAGATCGGCACCCCACCCTCAGGGACGTCGTAGATCGAGGCGCCTTTGAGCCGGTAGTAATCGCCGTCGAAGTCGACGCGGTCACCGCGCCACAGCTCGCGCATCAACCGCACCGATTCACGCAACCGGGCAAACCGCTCTTTGAATTCGGGCCAGTCGCCCTCGTATCCGGTGGCGATCTCGTTGAGCGCCTCACCGGTGCCGACCCCGAGGAAGATCCGACCCGGATACAGACAACTCATGGTGGCAAACGCCTGGGCGATGACGGCGGGGTTATACCGGAACGTCGGGGTGAGCACCGAGGTGCCCAGCGTGATCCGCTTGGTGCGTTCGCCCACGGCGGTCATCCAGGCCAATGAGAACGGAGCGTGCCCGCCCTCATGGCGCCACGGCTGGAAGTGGTCGCTGACCGTTGCGCTGTCCATACCGTGTGCTTCGGCGGCGACCGCCAGCTCGACGAGTTCCCGCGGCGCGAATTGTTCCGCCGACGCTTTGTATCCCAGTTTGAGTTCAGCCACGCTGTCGTTTCTACTCCAATGCCTAGACTCTGGGACATGGCACCGGTCCTGAAGGCCGTCACCGAGACCGTGCATCTCGCCCAGGGTGGGGCGGTGAACTGGCTGCTGGTCACCGACGACACCGGGGTCATGCTGATCGACGCCGGATATCCGGGTGACCGCGACGACGTGCTCGCCTCGCTGCGGCAGCTGGGATTCGAGGCCGGCGATGTGCGCGCGATCCTGCTCACCCACGCCCATATCGACCACCTGGGTTCGGCGATCTGGTTCGCCAAAACCCATGGCACCCCGGTGTACTGTCACGCCGACGAGGTCGGCCACGCCAGGCGGGAGTATCTGGAGCAGGCATCGCCGCTGGACGTCGCGCTGCGCATCTGGCGGCCCCGGTGGGCGTTATGGGCCTCCCACGTCCTGCGCAACGGCGGGCTGATCCGCGAGGGCATCGCGACCGCACAGCCGCTGACCGCCGAGGTGGCCGCGGAATTGCCCGGCCACCCGATGGCCATCCCCACTCCCGGTCACACCGGCGGTCACTGCTCGTATCTGATCGACGGCGTACTGGCCAGCGGCGACGCACTGGTTACCGGGCATCCGCTGCTGGCGCACCACGGGCCGCAACTGCTGCCGGCGGTGTTCAGCCACGACCAGGACGGCTGCATCCGCAGCCTGGCGGCGCTGGCGCTGCTGGACACCCAGGTTCTGGTGCCCGGCCACGGTGACTTGTGGCGGGGCCCGATCCGCGAGGCCACCAACCAAGCGACCGCTCTGGCGCAATAGCTCGGGTCACAATTCGATCACGCCGCATGTCACGATTCATTAAGAGACGCGCACGTATCCTAAGAATTCGAGGTGCAGCTCTTGTCGATCTTTCAGGAAATCAGGATCAACTGAGAGCTAGTTCACGTTTATAGCTCTAGCTCTGCCCGCCAACGGGTTTCGCTGCGTCCAGCGAACGCGTTCGGCTGATTGCGTCCGCGTACCTTGGGTATCGGGTCGGGGGATCTGCAAACAATGCATGACTCAAAGGAACAAACAGTGATGAAAATCCGTGGTGTCTCTGTGCGCCGGCAAGCTGCCGGCATCTGCCTGCTCGGGGGTCTGGCCGTGACCACGATTGCGGCGCCGGCGGCCTGGGCGGCGCCCGACTGCAGTGCTGCCGGGGTGGCCGACACGGTCAGCTCGGTGACCGGATCGGCGAACCAATACCTCAGCAATCACCCGGGCGCCAATGCCGTCGTGACGGCAGCGAAGAACGAGCCGCGCCCGCAAGCGGCGACGGATCTACGTAGCTACTTCACCGCACACCCGCAGGAGTACGTCGACTTGCGGGGCATTCTGGCGCCCATCGGTGACACTCAGCGCCAATGCAACACGACGGTGCTGTCGCCCGATCTGCAGTCGGCCTACACCGAATTCATGGCCGGCTAGACCTCTGGTGTGAGCCCGAGATGCTCCCGCAGGGTGTGACCGCGGTATTCGGTACGGAACGCGCCACGTTGCTGCAGTAGCGGGACCACTTGGTCGACAAAGTCGTCCAGACCGTGTGGCGTCAGGTGGGGCGCCAGGATGAACCCGTCGCACGCGTCGGCCTGCACATAACGGTCGATCTCCGCGGCGATGTGGCCGGCGGTACCGACAAACTGCTGCCGACTGGTGACGGCGATGACCAGTTCGCGGATCGACAGATTGTCGGCTTTAGCTCGTTCGCGGTAGTTGCGGGCAACCTCGACGGGGTCGCCGTGGCGGACGCGACCCTGGGTGATGCCGGCGTCGCCGGTCGGATCGTCTTCTGGCAGTGGGCCGTCGGGGTCGTAACCGGAAAGGTCACGGCCCCAGACCTGCTCGAGCATCGCGATCGCCGTCGCGCCGCTGACCTGCTGGTGCCGAATGTGCAACGCTTTGTCGGCGGCCTCCCCGGCAGTGTCGCCGAGCACGAAAGTGACCGCCGGAAAGACCTTGAGCTGGTCGGGGTTCCGGCCATAAGAAGCTGCGCGGCCTTTCACGTCGGCGTAATAGCGCTGGCCGTCTTCCAACGTCGAGTGCAGGGTGAACAGGGCGTCGGCGTAGCGGGCGCCGAAGTTTCGGCCCTCGTCGGAGTCTCCGGCCTGCAACAGAATCGGGTGTCCCTGTGGTCCGGCGGGCAGCGTCGCAACTCCGCACACGTCGAACTGGGCGCCGTGATGGTCGACCATCCCGACCCGGCTCGGATCGATATAAGTTCCGGCCTCGACGTCGGCCAGCACGGCGTCGGATGCCCAGCTGTCCCAGAATTCCCGCGTCACGCTGAGGAATTCTGCGGCGCGGTGGTAACGGTCGATGTGGTCGAGAAAGCCGCCGCGCCGGAAGTTCTCGCCGGTAAAGGCGTCCGACGAGGTGACGATATTCCAGCCCGCGCGTCCATCGGTCAGATGGTCGAGCGTTGCGAATTGCCTTGCTACCTCGAAGGGTTCGTTGAAAGTGGTGTTGATGGTTCCGGTCAAGCCGAGCCGGTCCGTGACGGCGGCCAGCGCCGCCAGCACGGTGAAGGTGTCCGGCCGGCCCACCACGTCGAGGTCGTAGATCCGGCCACGATGCTCACGCAGTCGCAGCCCCTCGGCCAGGAAAAAGAAGTCGAACAGCCCGCGTTCGGCCGTGCGGGCCATGTGCGCGAACGAGTCGAACTCGATCTGGCTGCCCGCAGTCGGATCTGTCCACACGGTGGTGTTGTTGACCCCAGGGAAGTGGGCGGCCAAGTGAATAGGCTTGCGGAGCTTACCTTCCCGGGTGCTCATTCGCCCAGACCCCAGCGTTTGGCAAGCAGCTCATGCGAGCGGAGCCGGTCTTGATGATCATGGGTTACCGACGTGACGACGAGTTCGTCGGCGCCGGTGACCCGCTGCAGAGCCGCCAGCCGTTCGGCCACCTCGTCGGCGTCGCCGACGAATTGCGTTGCCAGCCGGTCGTTCACCACCGCCAGCTGCTCGTCGGTCAGTGGCGGGCAATCGTCGGGACGGGGATAGGGGATGGCACCGTCGCCGGCGCGGATCGAGTACACCCATTGGCCGTAGCCGGTGGCCAGATGGCGGGCGGTAGCGCTGTCCTCGGCGACTACCACGTCGGCCGACACCGCTACATAGGGCCGCGTCAGTCTGGCCGACGGTACGAACGCTTCGCGGTAGGCGTCGACGGCCTCCAGCGCGGTAGCTGGGGTGATGTGGTAGCTGGCGACAAACGGTAGCCCCAGCGCGCCGGCTAAAGCAGCGCTTTTACCCTTGCTGCTGCCGAAGATCCACGGTGTCAAGCCGCTTCGCTCCCCCGGCACCGCATGCACCTCGATGCCTGCGGGCCGGTAGTCGCCGTTGAGCATCGCCAGGATGTCGCCGACGTGTTCCTCGAACTCGGGGCTGACGGCGTCGGGCTGCTGAAGCAGGGTCTGGGTCAGCAGGTACCACTCCTTGTTTATCGCTGCGCGCAGGTCGAAGGGCGGCGGCACCACGACTCCGTCGATCTCCCGCCACCGCGGTGTGGATTTCGGCGGCTTGGCGGGCCGCGGCGCATCGGACTCGGGTTTGCGCCGCCTGAATCCCGAACGCCCCAGACCCAATTCGATGCGGCCAGGGTAGAAGGCGGCGAGCATGCCAAAGCTTTCCACCACTGCCGCGGCGGTGGTGTTACCGAGCTGCACAGCTCCCGAGCCCACCCGAATTGTGTTGGTAGCAGCCGCGATCTGGCCGATCAGCACCGCAGGCGCCGAGCTGGCGACGGCGACAAAGTGATGTTCGGCGATCCAGAACCGGCGATATCCCCATTGTTCCGCGCGCTGGGCCAGGTCGATGGTGTTGTGCAACGCCGTTGCGGCGTCGCTGCCGGCGCTGATCGGCGACAAGTCCAGGATCGACAGCGGGACGGTGGTCATGTGCGCCACTCTCCCCCGCAAGCGGGAGGTGCCCCCACCTCATCGCTTCGCTCTGCATCGTCGCCGGCGCGGGTCATCGGTTCGCCTCCGCATACCGGTTGGGTGCGGTCGGCAGGCCGAGCCGTTGACGCAGTGTCTCGCCATGTCGATACGCGGGGCGAAACTGTGCGGCGCGCTGCAGCAGTGGTACCACCTCGTCGACGATCACGGGCAGATCGGTGGCGTTGACGGCCGGCCGTAGCCGCGCACCGTCGATGCCCAATCGCTGCCAACCCAGCAGCAGGTCGACCACATCGGATGCGCTGCCGTCGAAGATAAGGGCGTCAGACCCGAAGTCGGCGTCACCGCCGAATGACACCACCACGTCGGCATAGACCTTCAGATGCTGTCCGCCCGCCGCCTTGACCTCGTCGAGGATCGTGTCCAGCGTCGCATCATCGGTGGGCGTGATGAAAACGAGATCAGCACTGGCGGCGGCGAATTCATAGATGCGCGGCGCGTGGGCCAGCGCTGCCACCACCGGCTGGCCCTGAGGCGGACGCGGAGTGATCGACGGGCCTTTCACCGAAAAGTACTTCCCGCGAAAGTCGATGTAGTGCAGTTTGTCCCGGTCGATGTAGCGCCCGGTCGCAGCGTCGCGGATTATCGCGTCGTCCTCCCAGCTGTCCCACAGCTGGCGCACCACCTCGACGGCATCGGCGGCTTCGTCGAACAGCTCGCCGGCATCCTGCGAGGCCTGGCGCCTTCCGAACAGCGCAGCCTCGTGAGCAGTCGAGCTCACCCGCGGCTGCCAGCCTGCCCGGCCGTGCGACACGTAGTCGAGGGTGGCAATGGCCTTGGAGACGTGAAAAGGCTCGGTGTGGGTGACGGTGGCCACCGGAATCAGCCCGATGTGGCGGGTGACCGGGGCAATCCGCGCGGCGACCAGTACGGCGTCGCCGCGGCCGGCCAGCCGCCGCGGGCTGATGGGTTCGCGGCGTCCGGGTTGGGGCATCAGGGTGTCGTCGATGGTGAGGAAGTCGAGCAGACCGCGCTCAGCAGTGGCCGCTAGGCCGGCCCAGTACCGGCCGCTGAGCACCGACTCCGTCACGGGGTCGGTGCCCAGCGTGGTGCGCCAGGCGTGCGGGTGCCAGCCGTAGCCATCGAGCGCGACGCCCAGGTGCAGCTGATCGGTGGTCACGGCAGGCTCTTTGCGAAAGCGATCGGGTAGACGGGTCCCCACGAGGGCAGCGGCTCGGCCAGCCGGGTGTAGCCCAACGCGTCATACAACGCCTCGGCCTCGGGCTGGCGGTCACCGGTCATCAGGTAGATGCGCCGATAGCCACCGGCGGCGATCGTCGCTTCGAGCTCGGCCAGCAGCGCCGTCGCGAACCCGCGGCGGCGGTTTTCCCGGTCGGTCCAAATCCGTTTCAGCTCAGCGGTTTCGGCATCGAACCGCCGGAACGCGCCACCGGTGACCGGGACGCCGTCCAACACACCGATCAGCAGTCCACCGTCGGGCGGCGCGAACTCCGCAGCCGGAGAGCCGCACAACCATGTCAGGTGCACCTCCGGTGTACCGCCGTAACGCTGCGCATACTCCTGCGCCAGCTCCGTCAGCAGCGGCTGGGCAAGCTCGTCGTCCAGGGCCGCCGGCATGAAACGCAGCTGGCCCGGCGCAGTCGGTTGGCTGGGTCGCGGCATCACTTACATTTCTAACGTCTCGTAATCGGCAGCATTCCGGCGCTGCTATGTCAATGCTGCGGTGACATAGCGGCCCGCGACCGGCACAGCCGAAAGATCCTGACGACGCAAACCCGGTAGCCCGGTAGCGGTGAACAGCTCCCTGAGTCCAGTCACCACGGTCTTCCAGCCACGCGCAGCCAGCGACTCAGCGGCATCGTGGTGCTCGTCTGGATAAGTGAGCTCGGCCATATCGCCATCGAAACCGAACTGTCGCCAGCGATCCGCCAGAGCGTGCTCCTGGCTCACCAATGGCCGTCTCCAGTCCGGCAGGTAATCCGCCGCGGCGCGGCTGCCGGCGGCGCTCAACGCGGTGACGTTGTCCAGCAACCGGTCCTGCGTGGCCTGCGGTAGAAATCCGATGAATAGCCCTTCGGCAATCCACACGGTGGGCTGGGTGGCGTCGAAACCGACCCGCCGCAGTGCGTCCGGCCAGTCGCGCCGAAGATCGATGCCCACCGCGCGCCGGTTGGTGTTCGGAGGGGCGTCCAGGCCCCGCAGCGTCTGGGTTTTGAAGTCGATCACCTGCGGTTGATCGATTTCGTAAACAGTGGTCCCGGCCGGCCACCACAGCCGATACGGCCGGGCATCCAGCCCCGACGCTAAGATCACCGCCTGCCGAATGCCGGCTCTGCCGGCATCGGTGAGGAAGTTGTCGAAGAATCGTGTGCGGACCGCGAAAAGGTCGGTCAGCAGCGCGAATCCGTTATTGTCACCGAGATCGCTGATGGCCAGCTCGCCGCTGGCGACCTGGGTGAAAAAGTCCATTCCCGCGGCGCGCACCAATGGCTCGGCGAACGGGTCGTTGATCAACCCCGCCCTGTTACCCAGTGCCCTCGCGGTCGCCACCAAAGTGGCGGTGGTTCCGACGCTGGTGGCCGGATCCCAGGTGTCGTTGTCGGTTCGCGCCATAATCACGCCGACCCTACGCCGCGCCGCGTCGACCAGGTCAAAGCCGCTCGCCAGCCCAACAACAGCAGCGCGGTGACCGATGACGCCACCACCACGAAACTGCCGGCCACGCCGGCAGAGGTGGCCTTCCGCAGCAGCATCCCGACTGCGACCGTGCACAACCACACCACGACCCCGGTGGGAATCACGGCCGTCGGGCGCCGCCACGCCTGAGAGGCCAGCCATCCCAGCGCGGTCCCGCTCAGGAAGGGCCACGCCGTCGTGGCAATGCCCGCGACGTTGATCCCCTCGTCGTGACTGCGTCGCCCGACGGCACAAAACACCAGCACGCAGGCAACATCGATGCCCAGCCACCCCATACCGCGTCGCGGACGCCTCATGCGGTGAGGCTACCGGGTTGGCGGGATCCTCTAGGCCCGTCCTCGTCGGGCGTCTCGCGACATCATCGCCGGGGGGCGACGCGGCGCTATCGGGCTCGACGGCCAGCGCCGCGTTCCCGTCCACAACGCCGGAGGTGCGTCGACTTGCTTGGCGAGCAGCAGCGCCGTCGCATCGTAGTTGGCCCGCCATCCTCGAAAATGGGGCCACGCCTCTTCGTCCGAGCGGTCGATCGGGTAGCCGACCTCGCGCAGCATCGCTGTCGCAACTCGAAAGTCGTCGTACGACAACGAGACTGGCGCATCGGGATCCGGTTGCGGTTCATCGGGTAACGCATGCCACATTGTTCGAGCGATCTGTCCCATGGCGACGAAACCCATCCGAAGAGCCAACCGCGCCGCCAGTTTGGGTTCGCGCGACGGGGCCAGCGCCAGATGCAGAGCGGCGGCGTCCATCACCGCGATCAGCGAGGTCAGCCAGTGCGCCAACGGCCGAGGCGAGCGGAACCGGACCAGCGTGAGATAGGTGGTGTGAGATTCTGCCACCTCGGCGGCCCACCGCTCCCAAGAGAGAAACAACGTTTCAAGAACGGGTCCTATGTCGCCTTCCAGGATGCCCCATCGGCTGCGGGCCAGAATTTCTGGACCCCATGCCGGTACACCGGCACGCGACCCGAGCAAGGTGACTTCGGTTTCGCGCTTGTTGAACGCAGCGTAGAGCGTGGGCAGGTAGCCCACCTGCAATCCGATCACGACCAGCCCGGTGAACGCCGCCAGGTATTCCAGTGTTGTGCTGTCACCGCTGGACGGCGCAGCGTACCCAAGGGTGAACATCGACGATCCGGCTTCGGAAAAGGCTTGTCCCAGATGACCCTTCAGACTCGGCAGCAGCAGAAGCGCAAAGCCGACAAGGAGCAGACCCAGCCACACAACAAGCCGGATGAGCAACGACAAGGGCGCTTGCCACGCCAGGATCCGATCCCGGCGCTCAAACGAGCGGACCCGCCTCGTCACTAGCAAGAAGGTGATGTCGAGGCACCAGTCGACCGCGCGCGAGACCGGGGAGTTGACCGCCCGCGGAACGACCAGCGTGCCCGCGACACTCATCAACGTGCTCATCACGACCATCAGCCCAACGGCGAAGCCGATCCACGCACCGACCATACGAGCATTCAAACCAACCGGACCCGGCCTTCGCCACAGTTCGCGGTATTAGAAGCGGAGTTCGCTGCGGGCTGCTGCCGATGGCTTAGGTGTGCCGCGACGGTCTCATCCACGATCAGGCGGTCGCCTTGGGGATCTATACCGGCATGGTCAAGATGAGCGAAACCATTCGAAGCTGGATGTCCGCGGGACTCATCGATGGCAACCTCGGTGATCCGGTCACGCTCGCCTAAGCGCTGATGACCCCGATCATTCAGGCTCGCATCGTGTGGATGCACGCGGACGCCGCGCCGGAAAACCGCCAACTGGCCCCGACATCTGCCTCCGCCACGTCGAGTTCTTCATCGCCGCCACCTTCACCAACAAGTATTTACGCCCGTTGACTGCTGATTCGCAGAATTCTCATCAAATGGCGGACGAATTTTTCTCATTTCGTGGCGGATCCTAGAACCGTACGGTTTCGGTTCAGACCGATGTATCTCTGTTATCAGAACGTGGCCGACGCGTACTCATTTTTCGGCTAGATTTACGACTCGGCTGATCTACTGCTTCCTTGCACTCGGACATGACGAGAGGATTTGTGCGCGGCGTTTGGAGGAGGAGGCACTGGAACCCCTATTACGAAGCAAGAGGAATAGATGGATTTCGAGGGCGGACACACCCGGGACCTCCTGACAATGGCTCAGCGGGCACTGCAGGGCGATAATGTCGGCAAGGGAATGCTTTGCACGGCCGCGATCAGGGTCATCGACAACCCTCCTCGGGATGGCATCTTGCGCAGTCTGGCCGACCACGTATGTCAGGCCGTTTTTGACTGGGCTTGCTTCGAGGGCTCCCGTGCACGGCTTCAGGGTGTCGTCGAAAGCTACAAGACTGCCGCTAGCGCCCTGCAAGTCGACGAACAGCTTAATAAGCTGCGACACTAGCGTCTTCAACTCTCCGCCCAGCACGAACCACCGTGCCGACAAAACGGCGTTCCGCACTAGTGACCGTCGCGAATACTCCCGCGGCTGCCGACGAATAGGCCATTCGCGACCCGCGTAAGAACGAAGTGTCTGCCTATTCCAACCCATCGAACAGAGGCTTGATATAGGGCTTTGACGCCGCTACGTTCACCACCTCATAGGAAGTCGCAGATGACCAACAAACTCGCAGTCGTCACCGGCGCCGGATCGGGCATCGGCAAGGCGATCGCGCTGGGCTTCCGCCCAAGGCGACCGAGTCATTGCCGCCGACCTCGACGAAGCGGCTGCCTAAGACACCGCCAAACAGGATCCCGACCTGATCACCGCGCTGCCGGTCGACATTGCCGACCGCGGTCAAGTCGACTCCCTTCGCGACCGGACCCACGCCGAGGTGGGCGTGCCGGATGTTGTGGTGAACGCCGCCGGCTGGGACCGTACCGATCAATTCCTCAACGCAACAACGGAATTCGCTGAAAAGGTGGTGGCCATCAACTACCTCGGACCGGTGGACGTGTGCAGCGCCTTCCTGCCGAGAATGATCGAAGCCGGGGACGGCTGACGTGTGGTCAACCTGGCCAGCGACGCCGGCCCGGTCGGCAGCGCGGGGGAAACCATCTACGCAGGCGCCAAGGGCGGCGTCATCGCGCTAACCAAGTCGCTGGCCCGGGAAATGGCACGGCATGCGATCACCGTCAACTGTGTGTGCCCCGGCCCGACTGACACGCCGCTTTTCGCCGCTCAGCCCGAGAAGCTGAAAGAGGCTCTGGTCAAAGCGATCCCGTTTCGCCGACTGGCCCGACCTGAGGAAGTCGCCGCTCCGGTGCTGTTCTTCGCCTCCGATGCCGCCTCGTTCATCACCGGTCAGGTGATCAGTGTCAGTGGCGGTCTGACGATGGCAGGATGAGCCAATGAGCACTGACAAACCTCCGGCATTCGACCCGCACGATCCGCTTGGCCTGGACGCCTCGCTCTCTGACGACGAAATCGCGGTGCGCGACACGGTCCGACAATTCTGCGCCGAACATGTCATGCCGCATATCGCGGAATGGTTCGAAATCGGGGACCTCCCGGTCCGCCAACTCGCTAAGCACTTCGGCCAGCTTGGTCTGCTCGGCATGCATTTGGAGGGCTACGGCTGCGGCGGCGCGTCGGCCGTTCACTACGGACTGGCGTGTACCGAGCTGGAGGCCGCAGATTCCGGTATCCGGTCGATGGTGTCGGTGCAGGGTTCGCTGGCGATGTTCGCGATCTGGAGATTCGGCTCCGAAGAGCAGAAGCAACAGTGGCTGCCGGGCTTGGCCGCAGGCGAACTGCTCGGCTGCTTCGGGCTGACCGAGCCCGACGCCGGATCCGACCCGGCGTCGATGACAACCCGGGCGCGACGCGACGGGTCGGACTGGATCCTCAACGGACGCAAGATGTGGATCACCAACGGCTCGGTCGCCGACGTCGCGATCGTCTGGGCCGTCACCGACGACGGCGTCCGCGGCTTCATCGTCCCCACCAATAGCCCGGGTTTTTCCGCCAACACCATCCACCACAAGCTCTCGCTGCGGGCGTCGATAACCAGCGAGCTGGTGCTCGACGACGTGCGGCTGCCAGATGACGCTCTGCTGCCCGAGGCGAAGGGGCTCAAAGGCCCGCTCTCCTGCCTGTCGGAGGCACGCTACGGCATCATCTGGGGTTCGATGGGCGCCGCGCGCTCGGCGTGGCAGGCCGCGCTGGACTACGCGAAACAGCGCACCCAATTCGACCGTCCGATCGCCGGATTCCAGTTGACCCAGGCCAAACTCGTCGACATGGCGGTCGAGCTGCACAAAGGTCAGTTGTTGGCCCTACACCTCGGACGACTCAAGGACAGCGTCGGCCTGCGTCCCGAGCAGGTCAGCTTCGGCAAGCTCAACAACACCCGCGAAGCGATCGAGATTTGCCGGACCGCACGAACCATTCTGGGCGGCAACGGGATATCGCTCGAGTACCCAGTGATACGGCACATGGTCAACCTGGAATCGGTGCTCACCTATGAGGGCACCCCAGAGATGCATCAGCTGATCCTGGGCCAGGCGATCACCGGTCTGGACGCTTTCCGCTGATAGGAGTATCCGAATGAGCGCACGCCTGGAATACACGTCCGAGCATCATCAGTTCCGCGAGCTGGTCCACGATTTCGTGCAACAGACGGTGGTTCCGGCCCACGAGCAGTGGGAGAAGGCCGGATGCGTGGATCGCTCCCTGTTCACCGAGGCAGGAAAGCTTGGGCTGCTCGGGTTTTCGGTACCTGAGGAGTTTGGCGGGCCGGGTGTCGACGACTTTCGCTACAACGCGATCGTCGTCGAAGAACTTCAGCGGGTCGGCGCGGCGGCCGAGGCTGTCACCTTGTCGCTGCAAAACGACATCGTGCTGCCCTACCTCACCGATCTGACGACGCCCGAACAACGACAACGCTGGCTGCCGGGCGTGGTGACCGGCGAGACGATCATCGGCATCGCGATGACCGAACCGGGCGCGGGTAGCGACCTGGCCGGGATCCGCACGACGGCCGTGCGTGACGGCGATCATTACGTCGTCAACGGCGCGAAAACCTTTATCTCCAACGGGCAGACCGGGGACCTGTTCGTCATCGTGGTACGCACCGCACCCGATCGACACAAGGGACTATCACTCCTGGTCGTCGACCCGAGCACGCCGGGCTTCAGCCGCGGTCGCAACCTCGAGAAAATCGGCTTACACGCCCAGGACACCAGCGAGCTGAGCTTCACCGATATGCGGGTCCCAATCGACAACCTGCTTGGGGAGGAAGGCAGGGGCTTCTATCAACTGATGAACAACCTCCCGCAGGAGCGGCTTTCGCTGGCCGTCGGCGCGGTCGCCGCCGCTGAGGGTGTACTGGCCGAAACCCTCGACTACGTCAAGCAGCGGAACGCTTTTGGCTCACCCATCTCCGCCTTACAGAACACTCAGTTCGTGCTCGCCGAAGTGGCCACCGAACTCGACATCGCACGTACCTATCTCGACGACTGCATCGCCGAGCACCTGATCGGTGAATTGACCGCGGCCCGTGCGGCCCGGCTGAAATGGTGGACCACCGAACTGCAGGTGCGCACCGCCGATCGCTGCCTGCAGTTGTACGGCGGGTATGGCTATATGCGGGAGTACCCGGTGTCACGCGCGTTCGTCGACGCCCGCATCCAGACGATCTACGGCGGAACGACGGAGATCATGAAGACCATCGTCGCCAAGGATCTCGGTATCTAGAGGCAAGACCTGCTGCTGGCGACGATCCTGCCGATCCAGGACGCCTTCCGCGATCAACTGTCCCCAGTGATGCAAGCCGCCGGCGACGACCCCGTCGAGCAGTTGAACGATGTCACTGACCGCAGCCACCACTGGCGCTCCAGATCGTACAAGCAGGTCACCGAATAGTGGTTGGGGTCCGATGCGTTGGTCATTTTCGAGGTGATCTGGCCGGCGACATCGGAGTTGCTCACCGGCGGCCGCGACACAGACGCCGCCGGCAAAGATGCATATATTGTGGGCGGATCGAGTTCGCCAGACGAAGGAGCCTCCGACGGTCAACAGAGGCAAGACCCCACCGAGGGAACCGCTCACGTCGGGCGAACGCCGCGCCGCACTGATAGTGACCGGCGCTGTCGTTGGTGTCGTTGCGGCAGGCGCGCTTGCGTGGGCGCTGGCCGGCCACTCGTCGACATATGACCGGTCCGGTGATGGCTGCGTTACGGTCACGTTCCCGAGCACGATGGGTGGTGGACTCGAGCACGCTTGCGGTGCGGCCGCGCAAGATTGGTGTCGCGCCGCCGACGCCAGGCACGACGCGCACGCTACGGCAGTTCAGACTCAGTGCCGGGTCGCGCGGATTCTGCCGTAGGGGCGCTCGTCGGCATCAACGTGAGCTTCACGCCGCTACCGGCGCACCGACTCCTCCGAAACACCGATTTTGCTCGCCACGGCGTGGATCGCCTCGAACTCCGAGACCCCTCCGAGCCCCTCAGCGGAAAACCAAATTTAACAATCGGTTATCTGGCAGAAACCCCCCGGTGCGATAGTTTGACCGCCCGATGAGCCGCTACTAACAGCTGACCGAGAGGGTATGCCCATGAACCCTTATCCCGATTGGCTCAACGCTGGGGATAACGCTTGGCAGTTGGTGGCCGCGACTCTGGTCGGGCTGATGAGCATCCCCGGTATTGCGGTGCTGTACGGGGCTCTCGTCCAAAAGAAGTGGGCGGTCAACACGATGTTGATGGCCTTCACCGGGTTTTCGCTGGTGTTGGTGGTGTGGGTGCTGTGGGGATTCAAGATGGGCTTCGGGGAGCCCCTGAAGCTCGGCCCGGGCATCCTGCAGTCCGCGGTGGGTAAGCCGCGCCCCATCTTGGGTGCTGACAACCAGCATCAGGCGGTCATTCCGCTGCTGGACGCGGGCATGCCCAAGTTCCGATTCTCCGAGAGCACGCTGGCCTATTTCCAGTTCGTATTCGCCGGCATCACCCCGCTGCTGTTCTTGGGCAGCGTGGTGGGCCGGATGAACTTCAAGGTGTGGCTGATCTTTGTGCCGCTGTGGTCGACGTTTGCCTACTCCATCAATGCCTTCCTGGTGTGGGGTGGGGGCTTTTGGGCGCAGCCACACCCCGGCGCCAACAGCGCTTGGACCACCGGGGCACTCGACTTCTCTGGTGGGTACGTGATTCACCTAGCCGCCGGCACCAGCGGGTTTGTCGCCGCTGCGGTGATCGGGCCGCGGCTGGCCCGCGACCGCCAACACGCGGTGCCCAACAACCTGCCGCTGGCAGCAGTGGGGGCGGGCATCCTCTGGCTCGGCTGGAACGGGTTCAACGGCGGTGACCCCTACTTCGCCGGCACCAATGCCTCCCTGGCGGTGCTCAACACCAACCTGGCCACCGCAGTGGCGCTGCTGACCTGGGTGATCTGGGACATCTTCGCCAGCCGCGACCGCAAACCCACGTTCCTGGGTGGAATCAACGGGATGATCGTGGGGCTGGTGGCGATCACCCCCGCCGCCGGCTTCGTCAACAGCTTCGGAGCCATGATCATCGGCGTGGTGGCCTCCTCACTCGTGTGGATGTCATGGAACTGGCTGGGCCGCACCCGGCCCTTCAAGAAGGTCGACGACACCCTCGGTGTGGTGCACACCCACGGTGTGGCCGGCCTGATCGGCGGACTGCTGGTCGGCGTGCTGGCCGACCCACACGTTGTTTTCTACCTCGGCAACGGCAAGGATGTCCCCGACGTCACCGCCGCGGGCTGGCTGTGGGGCCACCACCCCGCACAAATCCTGATCCAACTCGGCGCCGCGCTCACCATCATCGTCTGGGACGGCTTCGTTACTTTCGCCATCCTGCGAATCCTTGGCCTGTTCATGAAGCTGCGTGCAGCCGATGAGGTCTTGGAACTCGGCGACATCGGGGTACACCAGGAAGAGGCCTACCCCGACGAGACCATGGTCACGGGCCGCCTCGATCAGACCTTCGTCCCCGCGAATCCCGCCAGCCGCCACGCGGCAAAAGATGCCGAGCCTGGGGAGAGCTGACGCCGCAATGAAGCTGATCACCGCGATCGTGAAGCCCTTCGCGATCGATGACATCAAATCCGCCGTCGAACACGCGGGCGTGGTTGGTCTGACCGTCACCGAGGTGCGCGGCTACGGTCGGCAAAAAGGCCACACCGAGGTCTACCGGGGTGCCGAATACCACGTTGACTTCATCCCCCGGGTAAAGGTCGAGGTACTGGTCAACGACGGATCCGTGGACCAGGTGGTCGACGGCATCATCAACGCAGCCCGCACCGGCAAGATCGGTGACGGCAAGGTCTGGGTAACCGCCGTCGACGCAGTGGTGCGCGTGCGAACCGGCGAGCGCGGCGCCGAAGCCATCTAGACGTCTCCGCACGCCGGCGTGGACGTGGACATGATGGTCTTCGACATCATGCTCCTCGCTTAGCCGACCAGCCACGGAACGGCGATGCCGGCGCGGCGCTCAAAGGCATTGGTGTCGAAAACGATTACGTTCTCAGCGACTTGGCCATTTCGTAGTCGTATACGGTCGATGCCGGTCATTTCGAAAGGACCGGACCGTCCCGTTGCGTGCATGATCCACCGCACGAAGGTGAACTCGCCGTCGTGGGCGTGCTCGGCCACATCGAGGCGGACATCTGGCAGAGCGGCGATCAACGCCGCGATGCAGGCGGTGTAGTCGTCGCGTCCCCGCACCGGCTCATCGCGGCCTGCCCAGTAGCCGACCACGTCATCGGTGAGCACGCCCGGTACCAGCTCCGGGTTGGGGTTGCTCCAGAATGCCTGGAAGCTTTCCACGGACCATGTCAGCTTGTGACCGCGCGTTGGCGATCCGATGTTTGTCGTCATTTCTTGAGCGTGCGCGGCACCGCTCCCGCGGTCAATTACGTGACAGGTAATGCCGGCGAGGCACCGCGTGGCCGATGCGGGTCAGGTGCTCTCGACGACGGCTATCGACATCCCGCCAATTCCGGGCGGGGTGGCGTTGAAGCTTGGTTCCCCACCGGACTTGACACCTGTAAAGTCCGTCGACATGGACAACATCAGGGGTAAAACCATCGTCATCACCGGCGCTGCCCGCGGCATCGGGTACGCGACCGCCAAAGCGTTGCTGGCGCGCGGTGCGCGAGTGGTCATTGGCGACCGAGACGTCGATGTGCTCGAAAACGCGGTCGCCGGCGTCAGCAGCCTGGGCTCGGTGTCCGGCCATCCCCTCGACGTCACCGATAAGGAATCATTCGCGGCCTTCCTCGACAAGGCCCGCGCCGACGGCGGCGGCCACATCGACGTGTTGATCAACAACGCCGGCGTCATGCCGGTGGGCCCATTCCTCGAACAGTCGGCGGAGGCCATCCGCTCGTCGATCGAGGTCAATTTCTACGGCGTGCTCACCGGTTGCCGATTGGTGTTGCCGGAAATGGTGAAACGCCGCAGCGGGCACATCATCAACATCGCATCGCTATCCGGCATGGTGGCGGTGCCTGGCCAAATCGTTTACGCAGGAACCAAATTCGCGGTGGTGGGCCTATCCACCGCGATGGCAGACGAGTTCGCCCCGCATGACGTCAAGGTCACCGTAGTGCTGCCGACGTTCACCAACACCGAACTGATTTCGGGAACGTCGCCGTCCGCTGCGCAGAAGCCGGTGGAGCCGGCGGAGATCGCCGCGGCGATCGTCAAGGTACTCGACAAGCCGAAGACCCGGGTGTCGGTCCCCGGTTGGGGTCGGTTGTTCGCCGTCGTGGCCACGCTGTTGTCGGACCGACGCCGCCGCTGGCTCAATAAGAAGATGGGCAACGACACCGTCTTCCTCAAGTTGGACACCACCGCGCGCCGGACCTATGAAGACCGCGCCCAGCACGCGAGGGGCGTCGTCGAGCACAAGGACTGATTAGCGCCCGCGCGGCGCGTACATGATCACGCCGACTCCGGCCAGGCATACCGCCGCGCCGATGATGTCCCACCGGTCTGGTCGAAACCCGTCCAGCGCCATGCCCCAGGCCAAAGACCCGGCGACGAACACGCCACCGTAGGCAGCCAGCACGCGACCGAACTGTGAATCGGATTGAAAGGTGGCGACGAAGCCGTAGGCACCTAAAGCGATCACGCCGAGGCCGGCCCAGATCCATCCGCGATGCTCGCGGACACTCTGCCAAACGAGCCAGGCGCCGCCGATCTCGAACAGCGCAGCCACCGCAAACAGCAGGACCGATCTGGCGACACTCACCACAGCACCTCCGCATTTGTCACCGATCAGCCCCGCTTATTGTCCTATCAGTTCACGGGTATCGATGCGGCCCGCGGCCCGGTGGCCGCGGATCCGACAAAATCCCCCTTGAGGTGTGGCATCGGCCTAACCTGGTGACAAAGCGATCACCACGTCGCTGGGAGGCTGAGGTGACAACCGACGTCAATCCGCATGCCTACAACACGGCATGGCAATTCCGTGCGGATGGCTGGTGTCGGCTGGAAGAGGCGGGCAGGCGGCTGTCGACCGCCGCGGTGCGGGGAAATGATCTCTCCGAGTTGGTCGACTTGGTCGAGGGGCTGCTGTCTCAGCTGCGGCCGTTCGAACGCTACTGGGCATTCCCGGGCACGAGATCCACGGGTATCGGCCAAATCTCGGCTATCGCGTGTATACCCCGAAGGCTCTGGAGATGGTCGAGGCCCACGCACGCCCGTGGAGCCGCCTGGGTGACAGCAATCAACCCGCCGCGCCAGCGGGCAACGGAGGCCTTGCGGCCCAAGCGAAGTCGTAACCAGGGAAGTCTATGAGCATGCCGGCTGCCGGGACACGGCATCGCGTCGTCATCATCGGGTCGGGATTCGGTGGCCTGACCGCGGCCAAGTCGTTGAAGCGAGCCGACGTCGACGTCACTCTGATCTCGAAAACCACCAACCACCTGTTCCAGCCGCTGCTCTATCAGGTGGCCACTGGGATCTTGTCCGAAGGCGAGATCGCCCCGACCACCAGACTGATCCTGCGCAAGCAGCGCAACGTCCGGGTGTTGCTCGGCGATGTCGAAGCGATCGACCTGAAGGCGCAGACGGTGACGTCGAGGCTGATGGACATGCACACGGTGACCCAGTTCGACAGCCTCATCGTCGCCGCCGGTGCGCAGCAGTCCTACTTCGGAAATGACCATTTCGCCACGTTCGCGCCGGGCATGAAAACCATCGACGACGCCCTGGAGCTGCGCGGCCGGATCCTGGGCGCCTTCGAGGCAGCCGAGGTCACCACCGACCCGGCCGAGCGGGAACGGCGGCTGACCTTCGTCGTGGTCGGTGCCGGGCCGACAGGCGTCGAGCTGGCCGGGGAGATCGCCGAGCTCGCCGATCGCACCTTGGCCGGAGCGTTCCGGACCATCAAGCCCAGCGAGTGCCGAGTCATCCTGCTGGACGCCGCCCCCGCGGTGTTGCCGCCGATGGGCGAGAAACTGGGGCTGAAGGCGCAACGCCGGCTGGAGAAAATGGACGTCAAGATCCAGCTCAATGCGATGGTGACCGCCGTCGACTACCACGGCATCACCGTCAAGGACAAAGACGGCACCCAGCGTCGTATCCCATGCGCGTGCAAGATGTGGGCGGCCGGCGTCCAGGCCAGCCCGCTCGGCAAGATGATCGCCGAGCAGTCCGACGGCACCGAAGTCGATCGCGCCGGAAGGGTGGTCGTGCAACCCGACCTCACCGTCAAGGGGCACCCGCAGGTGTTCGTCGTTGGTGACCTGATGTCGGTGCCCGGTGTGCCCGGGATGGCGCAGGGCGCGATCCAGGGCGCCACCTACGCGACCAAGGTGATCAAACGCTCGCTCAAGGGCCACGACGATCCGGCCAACCGTACGCCGTTCAAGTACTTCGACAAGGGCAGCATGGCCACGGTCTCCCGGTTCAGCGCCGTCGCGCAGGTCGGCAAGCTGGAATTCGGTGGCTTCATCGCCTGGCTGGCCTGGCTGGTATTACACCTGTTCTACCTGGTCGGCTTCAAGAACCGCTTCACCACTCTGGTCCACTGGGCGGTTACCTTTCTGGGCCGCGGTCGCGGTCAGATGACCATCACCAGCCAGATGATCTACGCCAGGCTGGCGATGAGCCAGCTGCAAGCACAGACGCAGGGGGCGCTGGCGGCGGCCGAGCAAGCCGAGCACATCGAACAAGAGACTGCTGGATAGCCTTAACCGGCCGTCGAGGCGCTCAGCGTTTGAATCGTGTGAGATTCGCTGTTCTGGAAGGGCCTTCCGTCCGGCCGCAGCAGGTCGTGAAACCACACTTTCGGGATCGCCGTATACGGCTGATCCCACGAGTCCCACGGAAAGTAAGTCTGGGTCTTCCCAGCGACCAGGCCCCAGTTGATCGCACCAACGTTGTGCCGCTTGGCAACTGGCAGGACCCCATCGATGGTGCTGCCCATCGGCCGAGCCATATATTCAGTGCACAGGATCGGGCGCCCTTGCGGGGCAAGCTCAGCGATCCGCGACTCAAAGGTCGCCGGCTCGGCGTAGCAGTGGAAAGTGATCACGTCGGAGTTGGCAAGTTGGATGCCGGCGATTGTGCTGCGGCTTGCGGGATCTCCCCACTCTCCGTCCCACACGCCACTGGTCAGTGGTTGACGGGGATCGACGGAACGTGCCCACGCGAACACCTGTGGAAGGAGGTCTGCGACCCGTTCCAGTTTGTCGGCCCTCTCGACGTTGCGATACTGGTTCGCGGGATTATCGGGTTCGTTCCACAGATCCCAACCCAAAACGCGATCATCATTGCGGAATTGAGTCAAAACGCCTGTGACATAGTCTTGCAGAGTGCGGGTGTAGCGGCGGTCGTCGATGCGTTCAGCACCGGGGCTCTGCACCCAACCGGAATTGTGAACGCCGGGCGTCGGCGCGTGCTGCCGACCCAGTCGGGGTAGCGGGTCCCAACAGGAGTCGAACAACACGAACAGTGGTTTGATGCGATGGCGCGCAGCGATGCCGACAAACTGCGCGAGACGTGTCTGGAAGCCGCGGGAATCCTGGGCCCAGAGCTGATCGTGGAGAAAGACCCGCACCGTGTTGATCCCGTGAAACTGGCCCCAGCCCAGTTCGGTATCGATGCGCCGAGGGTCGTAGGTGCCGGGCTGAAACATCTCCAGCTGATTGATGGCGTTGGAGGTGATGAAGTTGGCGCCGACGGGCCAACCCTGCGCTTGATACCAACTGTTGGCACGGTCAGGTGACCACCGACTGGGTTCGGCGGAGGCGCGGAGCGGATCCGCAGAGGCGCGCGGCGATTGGGCCAGAGCCGCGCCTGCTGCCAGCAGCAGCGGTAGCTTCAGAACCGTACGGCGGTACACGAAGTGACGATAAGTTGCCCAAGGCGCTGTTCCCGGTATTCGCCCAGCGCGTCGCGCTACTTTGTTGTGGGAATTGTTATCTCGTCGTCACCCGGCGGCATTCAGCGGACTCGATAGTGCTGATCGGGCCGCTACGAGCCGCTGAGACCGGCCTGACTTCAGAGCAGTTCGTCGCACGCTCGGCGTGTCGCCATCAGGGCCATGGGCGAGCTGTCACAGCCCGCCAGATCATCGCTGGATAGGGTCTTAGAGACATTGCGTTTTGTCCGGTGTGGCGAGGTAGGCCGATTACCTGCACGGGAAGCTCTCAGCCCAGCGCCTGATCGAGATCGGTGATCAGATCGTCGGTGCCTTCCAGGCCGACGGAGATACGAACCACCCCATCGCCCAGGCCAATAGCGGCGCGCCCATCGGGTCCCATGGCCCGGTGGGTGGTCGTCGCCGGATGGGTGACAAGGGATTTCGAGTCACCCAGGTTGTTGGAAATGTTGATCAGCTGAAGTTTGTCCAGCACGTCAAAAGCCCGTTGCTTGGCTCCGCTGTCAGGGACGTCGAGTTCAAAGGTGACGACGGTACCGCCACCGGACATCTGTCGCTTGGCCAGGTCGTACTGCGGGTGCGACGTCAGGAACGGGTAGCGCACCCACCTCACCGCCGGGTGTCCCTCCAAGTATTCGGCAATCCGCTGCGCGGACGCATTCTGGTACTCAACCCGAATCGCCAGCGTCTCAAGGCCCTTGAGCAGTACCCAGGCGTTGAAAGCGCTCATCGCCGGTCCGGTGTGCCGCATCAGTTTCTGCACCGGGCCGTCGATGTACTCCTTATCGCCGAGGATGGCCCCTCCCAGCACCCGGCCTTGCCCGTCGATGTGTTTGGTGCCCGAGTAGACCACCACGTCGACGCCGAGCGGAAAACCCTGCTGCAGCAACGGGGTGGCAAAGACATTGTCCAGCACCACTTTCGCCCCGGCGGCATGTGAGAGCTCCGTGACCGCGGCGATGTCGACCAGCGACTGCATCGGGTTCGACGGCGTCTCGAAGAACACTGCCTGGGTCGGGACGGACAGTGCCTTCTCCCATTGGGATAGGTCGTCGCCGTCGACAAAAACGGTCTCGACCCCCCAGCGCGGCAAGATCTCGCCGCACACAACGAAACACGACCCGAACAAGCTGCGTGAGGCGACCAGCCGATCGCCGGCGGCCAGCAATGCGCCCAACGAGGTGAATACCGCCGCCATCCCGCTTGCGGTGGCGAACACCGCCGGCGCGCCCTCGATCAAACGCAACCGTTCCTCGAACATGGTGATCGTCGGGTTGCCGTAGCGCGAGTAGACATAGCGGTCCGTTTCAGCGGCGAACGCCTTCTCCGCGGCGATGGCCGAGTCGTAGACGTACCCCGACGCCAAATACATGGCTTCGGCGGTCTCTTCGAACTGCGACCGCATGATGCCACCGCGAACTCCGATGGTGGCCAGGCTGACGCCGTCGGGCAGCGGTTCCGGTGTGCGGACCGAGCGCTGGTCAGTCATGTCTGCTTCCAGGGCAACCCGATCGCCCGCCAGCCGCTGCCGCCGCGGTGACTGTCGCCGTCGAGATGCCCTTCAAAACCGTCGAGCATGTTGTAGGACGGCGCAATCCCGGCCTCGGTGGCGGCCTCGGCAGCGCCGATCGAGCGGTTACCCGAGCGACACAGGAACACCACCGGCCGATCGGTGTGAGCCGGGACCCGCTCCGACAGTTCGGCCACGAAGTTCTCGTTGCGCTTACCGTCGACGCTGTTCCACTCGATGTACACGACCTCGCGGCCCAGGCTGGTTAGGTCCGGCGCACCGACGAAGCGCCATTCGGCGTCGGTGCGCACGTCGACCAGAACCGCCTCGGGGTTCTCGCTGAGCAGCTTCCAAGCCTGCTCGGGTGTGATATCTCCTGCGTAGCTCACCCGCGTGAGTCTCCCACACCTAGTTGGGATGGCCGTTGGCGGGCAAGGACTTCGCGGGCAACTACCAGAGCCTTCGCAGTGCGCCGGAGACCTCCCGGGCGCGGCTTCGCGCGCTGGTCACGTCCGAGGCAGTGACGACCGCGACTCCCAACGGGCGCCGCGCTTCGGACTCGTGGCGGGCGAACACCCACACGTCACTCTCGGGCGCGCGCAGCGCATCGGTTAGCACGCCCCCGGATTTCGAGCCCTGGACCGCGCCGCCGAGCCCGTCGTTGCCGGCGTAGATCACTTCCGCGGCACCCGGCGAAATCATGATGGTGTCGGTCGGCAGTCCCAGGATGGCTCGGGCTTGCAGCTCGAATTCCGAAAGCCGTTGGGTGCGCACGGTGACCAGGCCGCTCTCAAACGGTCGGGCGGTGACATCGTTGAAGTACACCTCGTCGCCGCGGACCATCAATTCCACCCCGAACACGCCACGTCCGCCCAGCGCCTTGACGACACGGGCGGCGATCGACTTGGCGGCGCCCAGCGCGGCAACGCTCAGGTCCTGTGGCTGCCAGGACTCCTGCACGTCACCGATGGCTTCGCCATGGCCGATCGGCGCGCAGAACTCGGTCGTTGGGCCCGCAGGGCCGTCGCTGCGCACGGTGAGCAGCGTGACGTGGAAGTCGATCTCGACAAGGGTCTCGACCAACACCCGGCTGTGGGCCAGTCGGCGACCCGCGGACACCGCGCGCTGCCAGGCCGGCTCGACGTCAGCCGGCAGCAGGATCACCGACTGCCCCTCGCCGCCGACCGCGGCCACCGGTTGCACCCGCAGTGGGCAACCGGCGTGGTTGGCCACTGCCCCCAGCTCCTCGAGCGATCCCGCGAACCAGAACGGGGCGGTGGGCAGGCCGAGTTCGTCGGCGGCCAGCCGGCGCAGGCCCTCCCGGTCGGCGGTGAGCCGGGCGCAGCGGGCGGTGGGGAAAACCTCGGCGGAACCGGTTTCGGCCACGGTCGTCAACGCGTCGGCGGCGACCACGTCTGAGGCCGTCACCACGAAATGTGGCTGTAGCCGCCCGATCACGGCGCCCAGCTCGTCGGCGTCGGTCATGTTGACCACCAGTGACTGGTCGGCGACCCCGTGCGCCGGCGCATCGGCATACCGCTCGACCGCGATCACTTCGGCGCCGAGCCGCTGAAGAGCGATCGCCAGCTCCCGGCTGAACTCTCCCGAGCCCAACAACATGACCTTGGTCCGATGGGCATCGTCGGCACGGTGGGACTGCCCGCTGGCGGCGTGCTCGGCCGGCGGTCGCTCGTGCTTTCCGTCAGTCGACTCGTCGCGCGGCAGGCCCTCAGCCACCCGTTCACCCTCTCCCTCAGTCACGCTGTTCAAGGATAGGTGCGCTGACAGAACGGGAGGAAGTCGCCACCGCAGGGGCCGAGGTGACAACGCCGGTGTAGCGCCCTACGGCTGGCCGGGCAACAACCGCACCATCAAGCCATTGGCTTCGGCCAGCAGCGTGTCGCCGTTGAGCAGTTCGCCGAGCACGAACGCCTTGCGGCCCTCGGTGGCAGCGACGTGTCCGCGGACCACCAGCGGGGTGTCGATCGGGGTGATCTTGCGGTAATCGACGTGCAGGAAGCCGGTCCGGCTGATCGGCCGAGCCGCGGCGTGCACCACCATCCCGAAGACATGATCGAACAGCAGCGGCAGCACACCGCCGTGCACCGCACCATTGCCGCCCACGTGGAACCGAGTGAAGTGGCCCCGCATCTCCACACCGTCGGGATCGAACCTGCTCATCGTCCAGGGCGGCAGCAGCAGGCTGCCCATCCCGGGCAATTGCGGCGATCGGCCCGCCGGACCCTGGCCTTCGGGGGCCTGAAACGACGCGAGCTGCGCGGCCAGGGCTTCGGCGTGTCCGGCGGCGTCGTCCCAGACGTCGTCACTGGGGTCGGCGGACACCGCCAGATCCTGCAACCGTCGCATGGCAGTGACGAACCGGCCGAAACCCGGCCCTGGGCTGGCGGCGCCGTATTCGGGAAAGCCGCCGTGATGGTCGTAATCGGGATCGAGTTGTTCTGGGCTCTGCGAGGAATCCGTCACGGGCGGGCCGCCAGCACGTCGCGGCGCACGATGGTCTGGTCTCGCCCCGGCCCGACACCGATGCACGAAATCTGCGCTCCGCCAAGCTCTTCCAGCCGCAACACGTAGTCACGCGCCTTGGCGGGCAGGTCGTCGAACTCCCGTGCAGCTGAGATGTCTTCCCACCAGCCCGGCAGCTCCTCGTAGATGGGTTGGGCGCGGTGGAGATCGCTTTGGGTCATCGGCATCTCGTGGGTGCTTTTGCCGTCGATGCTGTAGCCGACGCACACCGGAACGGTTTCCAGGCTGGACAGCACGTCCAGCTTGGTCAGGAAGTAGTCGGTGATCCCGTTGACGCGAGTGGCGTAGCGCGCGATGACGGCATCGAACCAGCCGCAGCGTCGGCGCCGGCCGGTGGTCACGCCGAACTCACCCCCGGTCTTGGACAGGTATTCGCCGTTCGCGTCGAACAATTCGGTGGGGAACGGGCCAGAGCCAACCCGGGTGGTGTAGGCCTTGAGGATTCCCAGCACGGTGGTGATCCGGGTCGGCCCGATGCCGGAGCCCACGGCCGCGCCGCCGGCGGTCGGATTCGACGACGTCACATAGGGATACGTCCCGTGGTCGACGTCGAGCAGAGTGCCCTGCGAGCCTTCCAGCAAGACGGTCTCGCCGGCCTCGAGGGCGTTGTTGAGCAGCAGCCGGGTGTCGGCAATGCGGTGCTTGAAACTCTCCGCCTGCTGCAGCAAGGCGTCAACGACGTGGACCGGGTCCAGCGCCTTGCGGTTGTAGATCTTGACCAGCACCTGGTTTTTGAATTCCAGTGCGGCTTCGATCTTGTGGGTCAGCAGCTCCGGGTCGAGCACGTCGGCGACCCGGATCCCGATGCGGGCGATCTTGTCCTGGTAGCACGGCCCGATGCCGCGGCCGGTGGTGCCGATCTTCTTGCTGCCCATATAGCGCTCGGTCACCTTGTCGATGGCCACGTGGTAAGGCATCAGCAGATGCGCGTCGGCGGAGATCAGCAGCTTCGAGGTGTCGACGCCGCGGTCCTCGAGGCCCTTCAGCTCGTCGAGCAGCACGCCGGGATCGACCACCACGCCGTTGCCAATGACGTTGGTGACGCCGGGCGTCAGCACGCCCGACGGGATGAGGTGCAGGGCGAAGTTCTCGCCGGTAGGCAGCACCACGGTGTGCCCGGCGTTGTTGCCGCCCTGATAGCGCACCACCCACTTGGCGCGGCCGCCGAGTAGGTCGGTGGCCTTGCCTTTGCCCTCGTCGCCCCATTGGGCGCCGATCAGGACGATTGCCGGCATGGCGTTTCTCCCACTGGTATCTGCCGCTTATTGTGGTCCAGCCGGTGACCCACACTAGCCCAGCCGTTTGCAAGGAGGCCGTTGAACCGCAACGCCGACATCGCCGTTTTGACGTTCGGCGACGCAACCGTGCCGCGGCCGCTGACCGGGCTGCCGGCGGTACGCATCGGCGATCGCGCGGACGGTGAAGTCTTGGAGGCCGCGATCGCCGGAGTCCGACGGGTGGTGGTGGTCGGCGCCGACGCCGACCTCGCCACGGTGCTGACCCTGCTACTGCGGGCTGGCCGGCTCGATGTCGAGGTCGGCTACGCGCCGCGGCGGCGCACCGCCGCCACCCGGGTTTACCGGGTGCCGGCGGGTCGCCGGGCGGCCCGCCGGGCGCGGCGCGGATCGGCTCGGCGGGTGCCGTTGATCCGCGACGAGACCGGAACGGCGATCGTGGGAGCAGCTCACTGGCGGCCAACCGCCAACGCGCAACTGCTGCATGGCGAGGCCGTCGTCGACGACGCCGTGCTGTTCGACGGCGCTGTCGCCGGGGTGCGGGTCGAGCCGACGGCGGCACTGCCGGGTCTGCGGGCGCGGGTGTGGGGCGGCCGGTCGCGCCGCTGGCTGGCCGGGCGAGCGGCGCAGCTGGGCACCACTGGTGCAGCCGTGGACCGCGACGGCGTGCCGGTGCCCAGGCCGACCCGCCGGTCGACGATCTATCGCAACACCGAGGGATGGTTGTTGGTCCGGTAGTTTCGTCACGTGAGCGCCCGTGACTTGCACCAATCGGTGCGGCCCAGCCCGATCTTCTTGGCCATCGTCGGCCTGACAGTGTTCGGCGGCGTGCTGGCTTGGTGGGACGGCGCCGACCTGGGCGCGCTGGCCTATGCCGGAGTGTTCATCTTCGTGATCGCCGGCTGGGTCGTGTCGCTGTGTCTGCACGAATTCGGTCACGCGGTCACGGCGTGGCGATTCGGCGATCGTGACATCGCCGTGCGCGGCTATCTGAGCCTGGATCCGCGGCGCTACAGCCACCCGATACTGTCGCTGGGTCTGCCGATGCTGTTTATCGCGCTGGGCGGCATCGGCTTGCCCGGCGCCGCCGTCTATGTGCGGACGTCGTTCATGACGGCCGCGCAGCGCACGCTGGTGAGCCTGGCCGGGCCGGCGGCCAACCTGCTGCTGGCGGTGCTGCTGCTGGCGGCGACCCGGTTGTTTTTCGACCCGCTGCACCCGGTGCTGTGGGCCGGAGTGGCCTTCCTGGGTTTCCTGCAGGTCACCGCGGTACTGCTGAACCTGCTGCCGATCCCCGGCCTGGACGGCTACAGCGCGCTGGAACCGCATCTGAGCCCGGAGACCCAGCGAGCACTGGAGCCGTTCAAGCAGTACGGTTGGATGCTTCTGCTGTTGATCCTGATCGCGCCACCGCTGAACCGGTGGTTCTTCGGGATGGTCTTCTGGTTCTACGAGTTGTCCGGGGTGCCCAGCACCTGGGCGCTTGCCGGCATGCGACTGACCCAGTTCTGGCACGCCTGGTTCTGACGCGACGCTGACAGTGGCGCCGAACACCCAGGCTTGCAATATATGCATAAGTACGCATATATTGGCATCATGGGTGCTGGCCACAATCACACCAACACCGGTGCACGCGATGGCCGGATGGTCTCGAAGATGACCGCTGCCACCGCGATGCTGACCGCGTTCTTCGTCGTGGAACTGACCACCGCGCTGGTAACCGGCTCGATCGCTCTGCTGGCCGACGCCGGCCACATCCTCACCGACGTGGCGGCCACATTCATGGGGCTGTGCGCCGTGGTGCTGGCCCAGCGCGGTAGCTCTTCTCCGAGCCGCACCTACGGCTGGCACCGCGCCGAGGTGTTTACCGCGGTGGCCAACGCCGTCCTGTTGATCGCGGTGGCGGCGATCATTCTCCGCGAAGCGATCGAGCGGCTCCGCCATGCACCGCAGGTACCGGGAGTACCGATGATCGTCGTGGCGCTGGCCGGGTTGGCCACCAATGCGGCGGTGGCGCTGCTGCTGCGGTCGGACTCGCAGAAGAGCCTGGCCGTCAAGGGCGCTTACATGGAGGTGATCGCCGACTCGGTTGGCAGCGTCGGTGTGCTCATCGCCGGTGTGGTCACGATCACCACGCACTGGCCCTACGCCGACGTGGTGGTCGCCGTCCTCGTCGCAATGTGGGTGCTGCCCCGAGCGTTGTCGCTGGCCGCCGGGGCGCTGCGCATCCTGTCCGAATCGTCCCCCAGCCACGTCGACGTCGAGGAGTTGCGTTCGGCGCTGGGCGCCGTCGACGGCGTGACCGACGTGCACGACCTGCACGTCTGGACGCTGGTGCCCGGCAAGGACATGGTGACCGCGCACCTGGCCAGCCAAGGTGACTCGGCGCGAGTACTGAACGAGGCTCGAGGGATCCTTGCTGCGCACGGATTGAGCCACGCCACCATCCAGGTGGAGCCGCCGGACGGTATCGCCGACTGCTTGTCCGGCTTCTAAAGCCCGCTCAGCTCAGGCCTAGCGCGGCGCGGGCAGCCGGGTCGCAATCGTCGAGCAGGTCCAGACACCGGGTCTGCTCGTCGGTCTCACCGATAGCGTCGGCCGCCCGCGCCAACGCGGCCACACACCGCAGAAAACCCCGATTGGGCTCATGCGAATACGGCACTGGGCCAAAGCCCTTCCAGCCATTGCGGCGCAACTGATCCAGGCCCCGGTGGTAGCCGGTACGGGCATAGGCGTAGGCGGTGACCGCCTTATCGTCGGCCAGGGCATCTTCGGCCAACGCCGCCCAGGCAACCGACGCCGCGGGGTGCGCGGCGGCGACGACGGCCGGGTTCTCGTTGGCCTGCAGTTGAGCTTCGGCGTCGGTGTCGCTGGGCAACAAGATCGGATCCGGTCCCAGCAGATCATGCATCGGCATGGCGCTATTGTGCCGTGCGACGCCGACGCCGCCACACCAAACCTGGTGTCGGGTCGCTAAGCTCCAATACGTATTTCGACACCGAAGAGGACAGCAGCGCCTATGCCCAATCCATCAGGGCCTGACCACGACCACAAGTCGAATGCGGCGGGATTCGATCCAGACGCCGTCGACCGAGGTTCCGCGACCGACCCGGTGGAATCCGACGCTGATACCGCTGCCGAACAGGCCGTCGGTGCCGACGAAGACGCGACCGAGAGCTACCACGCTGCGCCGAACGCCTCCGAGCCGGCGACCGAGGTGATGGCTCAGCGCGAGCAGCAGGCGCCCAAACCTCAGCGTGCGCTAGGTGAACGTCGCTTTACCGCCCCGGGTTTCGACGCCAAGGAGACAGCGGTCATCAACGCCGCCACAGAACCCGCCACCGAGGTCTTCGAGAAGGGCCAGCCGCCCGGACCGAACGACACCCGGCCGAGAACCGCGATGCCGCAGCTGATTCCGCCTCGGCTGAGCGCCAAGCTGCGCCCGTCGACTCAGCGGAGCTGGGGCTGGGTGCTGGCGTTGATACTGATCATCCTGGCGTTGGCCGCAGTCGCGGTGCTGGGCACCGTGCTACTGACCCGCAACGACAGAAAACCGAAGGCCTCACAGGAAGACCAGGTCCGCAGCACCATCCAGAGCTTCGATGTCGCGATCCAGACCGGCGACCTGACCACGCTGCGCAGCCTCACCTGCGGGACCATGCGCGACGACTACGTCAACTACAACCAGCGGGAATGGAACGACACCTACCGCCGGGTCGCCGCGGCCAAGCAGTATCCGGTCGTCGCCAACATCGACCAGGTGGTCGTCAACGGAAATCACGCCGAGGCCAACGTCACCGCGTTCATGGCCTATGCGCCGCAGATCCGCTCAAACCGCAGCTTCGACCTGCAATACCGCGACGACCACTGGAAGATCTGCGAGTCCAACTCTGGCTGACGCCGGTTCAGCCGGCGGAGACCGACTTGCCTGCGCAATGTAAGTCGTTGCAGGCCTCGATAACCCGCTCGGTCATCGACGCCTCGGCCTTCTTCAGGTAGCTGCGCGGGTCGTAGACCTTCTTGTTGCCCACCTCGCCGTCGACCTTCAGCACGCCGTCGTAGTTGGTGAACATGTGAGCGGCGATCGGCCGGGTGAAGGCGTACTGGGCGTCGGTGTCGACGTTCATCTTCACCACGCCGTAGCCCAGTGCTTCCTCGATCTCGGACTTCAACGAGCCCGAACCCCCGTGGAACACGAAGTCGAACGGTTTGGAGCCGTCGGGCAGGCCCAGCTTCGCCGACGCCACCTTTTGCCCCTGAGCGAGGATGTCCGGGCGCAGCTTGACGTTGCCGGGCTTGTACACGCCATGCACATTGCCGAACGTCGCAGCCAGCAGATACTTGCCGTGCTCGCCGTGGCCCAGCGCCTCGATGGTCTTCTCGAAGTCCTCCGGGGAGGTGTACAGCTTCTCGTTGATCTCGGCCTCGACGCCGTCCTCTTCACCGCCCACCACGCCGATCTCGATCTCCAGGATGATCTTGGCCGCGGCCGCCTCCTTGAGCAGCTCCTGCGCGATGACCAGGTTCTCGTCGATCGGCACCGCCGACCCGTCCCACATGTGCGACTGGAACAGCGGGTTCTTGCCGGCCGCGACCCGCCTGGCCGAGATCGCCAGCAGCGGGCGCACGTAGCTGTCCAGCTTGTCCTTGGGGCAGTGGTCGGTGTGCAGGGCGACGTTGATCGGGTATTTGTCGGCGATGACGCGGGCGAACTTGGCCAGCGCCACCGCGCCGGTGACCATGTTCTTCACCCCCAGCCCGGAGCCGAACTCCGCACCGCCGGTGGAGAACTGGATGATGCCGTCGCTGCCCGCGTCGGCGAAGCCCTTGATGGCGGCGTTGATGGTCTCCGAGGATGTGCAGTTGATCGCCGGGAAGGCGTACGACTTCTCCTTGGCACGTCGCAGCATCTCGGCGTAGACCTCTGGCGTTGCGATGGGCATGACGCTTCCTTCCTGACGTGTGCGATCAGTATCGCAACACAGATTCTGGTCGGCAGCCCGACCGCCCCCGCAAGCTGCGCCGGGTGCAGCCCCTTTAAATTTTGCCGCTATTTCGCCGGTATCTTGGAACACCGTGAACACCACGGTAGTGGCCATGCCCAACCTGCTCGACCCGATGTACTGGTTGGGCGCCGACGGCGTGTTCGGGCATGCAGTGCTGCCCGGCATCCTGCTCATCGTCTTCGTCGAGACCGGCCTGCTATTCCCGCTGCTGCCCGGTGAGTCGCTGCTGTTCACCGGCGGCCTGCTGGCCGCGAGCACGCACCCGCCGGTCAGCATCGAAGTGTTGGCCAGCTGTGTCGCGGTGGTCGCGGTGCTCGGCGATCAGACCGGGTATTTCATCGGGCGGCGCATCGGCCCGGCGCTGTTCAAAAAGGAAGACTCGCGCTTCTTCAAGCAGCACCATGTAACGGAGTCGCACGCGTTCTTCGAGAAATACGGGCCGATGGCCATCATCATGGCCCGGTTCATGCCGTTCGTGCGGACGTTCACCCCCGTGGTGGCCGGGGTGTCCTACATGCGCTATCCGATATTCCTCGGGTTCGACATCGTCGGCGGCATCGCTTGGGGTGCGGGTGCGACGCTGTTGGGCTACTTCCTCGGCAACAACGAGTTCGTGCACAACAACCTGGAAAAGATCATCCTGGCCATCTTGTTCGTGTCGATGATCCCTGCCTTCGTCTCGGTGGGGCGGGTCTACCTGAACCGTCGCCGCGAACGTCAGAAAGCCAAGCAGCGCCTGCCGGTACCCGAGTAGGTACTCGTTACTCTGCGCTGGCGGGCGGCCAGGCAACCCGGTTCCTGTCCTCGCATACCTCGATAGCCTGCCCGTCGCCGGTGAACTCAGTGAACGTGTCGGGACTCGACCGTCCCGACCTCGACGTGCTCAGTACCGTGTCGGTCGAGGATTCTCCTAAGCTGTCGGATTCCGCATTATGGATCGCTGGGTGGCGGAATGCGACGCGGAAAAGTGCCCTGGGCTGCGGACGGAGCGCACCAATGCCATCAACCCCGCTGTGGACGGACGCTCGGTGAGACACGGAGTGAGACAGTTAGCGATGCCAGACGACCTTATCGGTGCCGCCTGCATCCCGGTAGACAACGCTGTCGGGCGCTGTCCCCGATCTCACGTCGAAGTACAGCCTCCCGCTTGTTTGGGTGCCCGGTGCGATCGGTTGGTTAGGAAGGCCGTCCACCTCGTTCCCCTTCATGACCGCGTAGGTCGAGCTGTTAACGGCCCGCGCGTTGAAGTCGGCGATGTTCGGGGTCGGGGAGCCGCTAACACCTCTGGCCGTTACATCCGAATACCACGCGCCGTCATTGTGGCCGCTGGGCTGCAAGTTGCTTACGGTGTAGTTGATGGCGCCACCTGGGCTGGGAATCTCTGCCGATTGGCCAAGCGCCAGGACTTCCGGGTCCGCCAACGCCGGTGTCGCCGTCAGGATTCCTGCCGTCGCGATGCCAGCAGCAGCTGCCATCGTCTTCATGGCGATCTTCGAGAACATCACGTCGAACTCCTTCCGCTATGTTCCTGTGATCTAGAAGTGGTAGCCCGCTGTTTGGCTACCCATAGGCCATAGGGCATATCCCAACTCACGGATTTCAAACCTGCTCGGCATCGTTGTCCGGTTCCTAAACCCACACCTCCGGAGCCGCCGCGGCGAAACCCGCCGCGACGTCCTTCGAGCCTTGGCCTAGTTCGCAGCTTTCTACGTCAGACGGCGACCTTGAAGTCGCAACCAGTCTTGGCGCGCACGTCGGCGACCGTCACCCCGGGATGCAATTCGATAAGCGTGAGACCGTGTTCCGGCTCGACGTCGAAGACACACAGGTCGGTGATGATCATGTCCACCACGCTCTTACCGGTGATGGGCAGTGTGCATTGCGTGAGGATCTTCGGGCTGCCGTCTTTCGCGGTGTGATCCATCACGACGATCACCCGTTTAACGCCCGATACCAAATCCATTGCGCCGCCAGGCCCTTTGACCATCTTGCCGGGCACCATCCAGTTGGCCAGGTCGCCGTTCTCGGCAACCTCCAGGCCGCCCAGGATGGAAAGGTCGATGTGGCCACCGCGGATCATCGCGAAGGAGTCGGCGCTGCTGAAAAAGCTCGACCCGGGCAGGCTGGTGACAGTCTGTTTGCCGGCGTTGACGAGATCGGGGTCGACCGCGTCCTCGGCCGGATAGGAACCGATGCCGAGCAGGCCGTTCTCGGACTGCAGCGTGACGTTGATGTTGTCGGGGATGAAATTGGCCACCAACGTCGGAATGCCGATGCCGAGGTTGACGTAGTAGCCGTCGCGCAATTCCTGCGCGGCGCGCTGAGCCATCCGCTGGCGAATCGGGCTGTCGTTCTTCTGCGCGGCGCCGCCGCTGGTGGTGCGAAACTCGATGCGCTTCTCGTAGTTGGCGCCTTCGATGATGCGGTCCACATAAATGCCGGGGGTATGAACCAGGTCAGGGTCCAAGTCGCCGACGTCGACCAGTTCTTCCACCTCTGCCACCGTCGCCGTGCCGCAGGTGGCGATCATCGGGTTGAAGTTGCGCGCCGTCTTCCGATAGACCAGGTTGCCTGCCTTGTCCCCTTTCCACGCCTTGACGATGGCCACGTCGGCGCGGATGCCTTCTTCCAGAACGTATTCGGTGCCGTCGAAGACCCGGGTGTCTTTGCCTTCGGCGAGATTTGTGCCGTAGGCGGTGCGGGTGTAAAAGCCGGGAATGCCTGCGCCGCCTGCACGTAACTTCTCCGCGAGCGTTCCCTGGGGTGTCAGGACGAGGTCCAGCTCTCCGGCCAGCACCTGGCGCTCGAACTCCTTGTTCTCGCCGACGTAGGAGGCGATCACCTTCTTCACCTGCCGCGCCTTGAGCAGCAAGCCCATGCCGAAATCGTCTACGCCGGCATTGTTTCCGACGATGGTGAGGTCCTTGACGCCGCTGTCCACCAGGGCCTGGATCAGGTTCTCCGGAATGCCACACAGGCCGAACCCGCCGGCGGCGATGGTCATGCCGTCCTTCAGCAGGCCTTGCAAAGCCGACTCGGCATCGGGGTGGACTTTACTCATGGCTGGTCCCTTCATTGACGGTCACGGCGTAGGCGGCCTCCATCAGCATCCAACCGGACAGTTGCACCGACAGATCCCGCTCGGGGATCTCCGAACCCGTGACCGCACCCCCGACGAACTGGGCCTGCTGTCCGGTCGCGGTGGGTAGCTCGGCGGGGCGATCCCAGAACGGCCCGAACAACGGCAGCCCCTGCACCGATTGCCGGTTGTCCCACGCCGATTGTGCCGAGGACAGTACGATTTCGCGGGCGGTTTCCCGAGCTGCGACATCGGCGGCTGACTCCCCCGGCAGCGTGGTGGCGACCAAAGCCAGGTAGCGCGCGGTGATTCCGGCGAACAGCCCACCGTCGCCTCCGCCGGAGCCCCGCAGCACCCCGGCCGGCGCCATGTGCTCGTCGACGGCGGCGACCAGGCGATGCACCCGCGGCGCGTGCCGGTCGTCGTCGGTGCGGGCGGCCAACTCGGTCTCGAGCCCCAGCACCGCCCCCTGGCAGTAGGTGTACTGCGCGCGGACCAGTGAACCCGCCTTGATACCGTCGAACACCAGGTGCGTCTCGGGGTCGATCAGCGTGGCGTCGATCCAGTCCGCCATCTGTTGGGCGCGGCGCAACCGGTCGCCGTAGCGCGTCAAGAAGATTCCGGCCGGACCGTTGGCCGGGGCGTTGAAGAATTGGTCCTGCTTGCGCCACGGGATGCCGCCGCCGTCCTCGGGCACCCACGCTTTGATCAGTTGGTCGTTCAGCTTGTGCAGCGCGCGTTCGCGGTCCGCGCCGGCGAACCGGGACGCCCGCTCCAGCGCCAGCGCCAGCCAGGCCATGTCGTCGTAGTAGCTGTTGACCCAGGATCCGTTGTTACGCAGTCGGTGTGAGCGGATCTGCCGGTGGATCTTGGTGCGCCGCTCCGGCTGCGGGTCGCGCTGCTCCGCATCGACCAGGCAGTCCAGCAGGTGCGCCTGCCACCAGTAATGCCAGCCGCCGAACCATCGGTCGCGCCGGGCCGGCGGCCAGGCCACCACACCGAGCTGGGTGCCGGGCAGCGCCCACAGCCGTTTCAGATGCCGCCCGGTGACAGCGGCTTCCGCGCTGACCGCCCGGTTGACCCATACCTGATCCATGTCTGCAGATCCTGCCCTACTCGCCCTTACCAAGCCCTCGAAATATTCCCGTGTTGGCTGATCCAGGTATGCATGGCGATCCCCGCCGCGACCGCGACATTGATGCTGCGCGTCGACCCGAACTGGGCGATCGACACGGTCAGCGATGCGCCCGCCCGGGCGTCGTCGCTGATGCCGGGGCCTTCTTGGCCGAACAGCAGCAGACAGTCCCGCGGCAGCGTCGTCTGTTCGAGCCGCGCCGCACCGGGCACGATGTCGACGGCGACCACCGTCAGGCCTGCTCCGGCCGCGAAGCTCAGCAGCTCGGCGGTGGAGTCGTGGTGACGCAGCCGTTGGTAGCGGTCGGTGACCATGGCGCCGCGGCGATTCCACCGGCGGCGGCCCACGATGTGGACGGTGTCCACGGCGAACGCGTTGGCGGCGCGCACCACTCCACCGATGTTGGCGTCGTGGCCGAAATTCTCGATCGCCACATGCAACGGGTGTCTGCGCGTGTCGATGTCGGCGACGATCGCCTCACGCGTCCAGTACCGGTAGGCGTCGACGACATTGCGGGTGTCGCCGTCGCGCAGCAGCGCCGGGTCGTACCGCGGGTCGTCGGGCGGATCTCCTTGCCAAGGCCCTACCCCATGGCCGACTCCGCCTGCCGGAACGCCCCATTCGGTGGGACCGGGCTCGCTCACTGCGTCGCGACGATGCGGGCCGGAACGGCCCGAGGTGGGGGTACCTCCCGCTTGCGGGGGAGAGCGGGGCGATTCCGTCACTGCGTGGTCCAGACCGCCGCGTGGGTGCCCACAATCGCAACGGTCGCATACAGCAGCGCCTCACTGATGTCGCCCTGGGTACACAGCGAGGCGCTGACGTGAACGGCATCCAGCGATGCCTCGGGCAGGATCAGCACCGACGACCCGTACGCCGAGCAGGCCGCGCTCAGCCCGGGGGCAGGCAGCGTCGGAGAGGCCAGCAACATCATCGGCCCGCCGCGAGCCGCGGAGTCATCGCGGTACTTGGCCGCGATGGTGTCGGCGTCCAAGCCGAGCAGCATGTAGCCGCTGCCGGTGAAGGCAGCCGGGTCGCCGAGCGAGGCCCGGGTCACCTGGGTGCCGTCGGCCCGCCACGCGTCCACGCTGATGGTCTTGACCACCAGGCCGGTGTCGTTCTCCTTCGTCGGCAGTACCCCGACCGGGAACGCCGCCGGGTAGGCCGCCGCGGTGTCGGCGATCCGGTCGCGGGGCGAGTACAGGTACACCCCCCGGACGGCGCTGCGGTCCTTTAGCGGGCCCAGGCACACAGTGCCGGTCAGCCGCGTGCCACCGGGTGCGGAAAGCGCTTGGATGACAATGTTTTTCACGTTGTCGCAGCTGCCGATTCCGACAGCTTCCATGGGATGCGCCGGCGCGCCGTAAAGGCCGAAGCGGACATCGCGGGGATCGGCGTGGGCTTTGCCCGGGTCGGTCGGAGCCGCATCGACGTCGACCAGCACGTAGTCGTCTTGCCAGCGCAGGTTCGACACCGACGCGTTCCACCCCAGCACCGCCAGCGAGTCGCCCAGCCGAGCGGTCCGCGCGCCGTAGACCAGGTCACGGTGACCGGCGCCCGAGCAGGCCGCAGAACACGCCAGCGCCAACGTCGCCACCATCGCGATGAGAGTCCGCACGGTGACTAACGCGGCTTGCGCGGGACGGCCGGCTTAGCCACCACCCAACCCCAGATCCGTTAGTCCCAGCACGCTGCGATACGGCAGGCCCTCGGCTTCGATGGCTTCGGCCGCACCGGTAGCGCGGTCGACCACGGTCGCCACGCCGACCACCTGCCCGCCGGCGTCCTGCACGGCGCGCACCGCGGTCAGGGCCGATGCGCCGGTGGTACTGGTGTCCTCGACCACCAGAACCCGTCGCCCGGTTATGTCGGGCCCTTCGATAAGACGTTGCATGCCATGGGTTTTCACTGACTTTCGCACCACGAAAGCGTCGATCGAGCGACCTGGTGCATGCATGACGGCGGTGGCGACCGGATCGGCACCCAGGGTCAGGCCGCCGACGGAGGCGTACTCCCAGTCGTCGGTGAGTTCGCGGATCAGCCGCCCGATCAGCGGGGCCGCCCGGTGGTGCAGGGTGGCCCGGCGCAGGTCGACGTAGTAGTCGGCTTCCTTGCCCGACGACAACGTGACGCGGCCGTGCACCACCGCCAGTCGGCGCACCAGGTCGGCCAACTCATGGCGCTCAGGTACGGCCACGGCCCCGGCCGAAGACCCTCGTGGCGACGCGCGCCAGAGTTCGCGGCACCATCCGGCTGGCGCTGGTGATCGCCTTGTACTGCACGCCGGGAATGATGACCACCTTGCCGCGGGCGACATCGGCGAGGCTTTCCCGGACCACGTCGTCGACCTCGAGCCACATGAACGACGGCAGGGAGGTCATGTCGATCCCGGCCCGGTCATGAAATTCGGTGTGCACGTATCCCGGGCACACCACGTGTATCCCGACGCCGGTGCCGCTCAGCCCAACGGCCAGGCCTTCGGTGAACGACACCACCCACGCTTTGGAGGCCGAATAGGTTGAGCCCCGCCCGGACAGCAGCCCCGCAACGCTGGCGACGTTGACGACGGTGCCGGCACCGGCCACGGTCATCGCCGGCAAAGCGGCCCGGGTCAGCTGCATCACCGCGGTGACGTTGACGTCCAGCTGGGCCTGCAACACGGCGGGATCAGCGGTCCAGAATTCACCGGACGTGCCGAAACCGGCGTTGTTCACCAACACGTCGACACCGGCGGCCAACCGCTCGGCGACCTTGCCCCGGTCGGCGGACTCGGCCAGATCGGCCGGCAGCACCTCGACGGCCCGCCCGCCCTCGTTGTGCAGCTCGGCTGCCAGCCGCTTAAGACGGTCAGCGTCGCGGGACACCAGCACCAAGTCGTAGCCGTCGGCGGCGTAGCGCCGCGCGAAACCCTCGCCGATCCCCGATGTGGGCCCGGTGATCAGGGCGACGCGACGTGGCATGACCGACAGCGTAGCGAGCGGCCACCGGGCCGGTATTGCCGGGGATCAGCGCTGGTAGTGGGTGGCCTGGTGGCCGTTTCGGCCAGGCGGCGGACGCCGCATTGATCCATCACCGGCATTCTCGCGGCGGACGGGCTCGGCCGGTGCGCGGCGCATTGGCTCCGGCCGCACCGGGGGCGAACTCCCGGCGACGCGGGGCGCTGCCCCGCCCTCGCGGGGAAGGGCTTCTGGGTGGCGCGGTGGCGCCTCGCCCCGGCCGGCCGGAGCCAGCGGACGGCTGGGCGCCGCTTTCCGGCGTTCGGCCGATTGCGGCGCCCCGGCAGCTCCGGTCGACTGTGGCACCGGCGGCAACACCCGCAGCAGATCGTTGAATTGGCGGACCGTGCGCAGGCCCTCGTCCCACTGGGCACGAGTACTGCCGATCGGCATGCTGACCAGCGTCCAGTTCTGCTCGTTCCACATGATCTCGGCGCAGTCGGGTGCGGTGTGCGCAAAGGTGACCATGCGGCGATCGCAGGCCCGTCGGGCGGCGTCCAGGTTGGTGGAGTACACCATCCGGGGCCCGATCGCGCCGAGCAGCCAAATGTCGTTCTCGCGAGGCTCTTTGAGACCTTTGAGCCGCACGTCGACCACGACGTTGGTGCCGACCTTGCGGTGCAACGCGATCACGGTGGCGACTTCTTCGAGATCGAAGATGAACACCGCCTCGCCGCGGATCTGGCCTAACACGACGTTGCGCGCCGGGATGTTGCTACCCACGGTCGACATCACGCCGCGCTTCCAGCGCTTGAGGATTTCAGTTGATTCCTGCTCGTAGTCGAATCCGTGCGACCGTGCCCACGACTTGCGACGACGGCCCCGTCCGCGGCGGCGGTCGATGTCGACGTACAGCAACACCGCCGCGCCGACGAAGCACAGCGCGGAGAGCGTAAACCAGAGCGGAACCATCGCCACGTAGCCTAGCTGCTGTTGACCCCCAACCGGGAATGCCAGCAGGTCACAACCGAATTAAAGTTTGCTACCGCTTCGGCCCCGGTAGGCCGAAGCGGTAGCAAGTATCAGCCCAGGACCAGCGAGTCGCCGTCGGCGCTGACGTTGACCGACACGGTGTCGCCGTCGTGGACGTCACCGGCCAGCAGCATCTTCGCCAGCTGGTCACCAATGGCGTGCTGCACCAGCCGCCGCAGCGGACGGGCGCCGTAGACCGGGTCGAAACCGCGCTGGGATAGCCATTTCTTGGCCGGCAGCGACACCTCCAGTTGTAGCCGCCGTTGCGCGAGCCGCTTGTCCAGCTGGGCCAGCTGGATGTCGACGATCCGCACCAGTTCTTCGGGGTTGAGGCCGTCGAAGATCAGCACGTCGTCGAGCCGGTTGATGAATTCCGGTTTGAACGCCGAGCGCACCGCTGCCATCACCTGCTCCTCCGTGCCGCCCGACCCAAGGTTGGACGTCAGGATCAGGATGGTGTTGCGGAAGTCGACCGTGCGGCCCTGCCCGTCGGTGAGCCGGCCCTCGTCGAGTACCTGCAGCAGCACGTCGAACACGTCCGGGTGGGCCTTTTCGACCTCGTCGAACAAGACGACGGTGTAGGGCCGGCGCCGCACTGCCTCGGTCAGCTGACCACCTTGGTCGTAGCCGATGTAGCCGGGCGGCGCGCCGACCAGGCGGGCCACCGAGTGCTTCTCGCCGTACTCGCTCATGTCGATGCGGACCATCGCCCGCTCGTCGTCGAACAGGAAGTCGGCCAGCGCCTTGGCGAGCTCGGTTTTGCCGACGCCGGTGGGGCCGAGGAACAGGAACGAACCCGTGGGCCGGTTGGGGTCAGCGACCCCGGCCCGAGAACGCCGCACGGCGTCAGAAACCGCCTGCACGGCCTTGCGCTGCCCGACGACGCGCTTGCCCAGCTCGTCTTCCATCCGCAGCAGCTTGGCGGTTTCGCCTTCCAGCAGCCGCCCGGCCGGGATGCCCGTCCATGCCGACACCACGTCGGCGATGTCGTCGGGACCGACCTCTTCTTTGAGCATGACGTCCTCGCGGGCCTGCGCGCCGGGCAGCGCCGCGTCGAGTTTCTTTTCCACCTCCGGGATGCGGCCGTAGCGCAGCTCGGCGGCCTTGGCCAGGTCACCGTCGCGCTCAGCGCGCTCGGATTCGCCGCGCAACGTCTCCAGCTGTTCCTTGAGCTCGCGGACGACGTCGATGGCGTTCTTCTCGTTCTGCCACCTGGTAGTGAGCTCGGCCAGTTTTTCCTTCAGGTCGGCCAGCTCGGAGCGCAGCTTCTCCAGCCGCTCCTTGGACGCCTCGTCTTCCTCTTTGGCCAGCGCCATCTCCTCGATCTCGAGTCGGCGCACCAGCCGTTCAACCTCGTCGATCTCGACGGGCCGTGAGTCGATCTCCATCCTTAGGCGCGACGCCGCCTCGTCGACCAGGTCGATGGCCTTGTCCGGCAGGAAGCGGGCGGTGATGTAGCGGTCCGACAGCGTAGCAGCGGCCACCAGGGCGGAGTCGGTGATCCGCACACCGTGGTGCACCTCGTAACGGTCTTTCAACCCGCGCAGGATGCCGACGGTGTCGTCCACCGACGGCTCACCGACGAACACCTGTTGAAAGCGCCGCTCCAGCGCAGCGTCTTTTTCGATGTACTTGCGGTATTCGTCAAGCGTGGTGGCGCCGACCAGGCGCAGCTCGCCGCGGGCCAGCATCGGCTTGATCATGTTGCCGGCGTCCATCGCCGACTCGCCGGTCGCGCCGGCCCCGACGATGGTGTGCAGCTCATCGATGAAGGTGATGATCTGACCGGCAGAGTTCTTGATGTCGTCGAGCACGGCCTTGAGCCGTTCCTCGAACTCGCCGCGATACTTGGCACCGGCCACCATCGAGCCCAGGTCCAGGCTGACGACGGTCTTGTCGCGCAGGCTCTCGGGTACGTCGCCGGCGACGATGCGCTGGGCCAGACCTTCAACGATGGCGGTCTTGCCGACGCCCGGCTCGCCGATGAGCACCGGGTTGTTCTTGGTGCGACGGCTCAGCACCTGCACGACGCGGCGAATCTCGTTGTCCCGCCCGATGACTGGGTCGAGTTCACCCTCACGGGCGCGGGCGGTCAGGTCGGTGGAGTACTTTTCCAGCGCCTGATACGTCGACTCCGGGTCGGGGCTGGTGACGCGGGCGCTGCCGCGCACATTGACGAACGCGTCGCGCAACGCCTGCGGCGAGGCACCGTGTCCGGTCAGCAGCTTGGCGACGTCGGAGTCGCCGGTGGCCAGCCCCACCATCAGGTGCTCGGTGGAGACGTACTCGTCGTCCAGCTCGGTGGCCAGTTGCTGCGCGGTGGTGATGGCGGCCAGCGATTCGCGGGACAGCTGCGGTTGTGAGCTGGCCCCGCTAATCTGCGGCAACCGGTCCAGCAGACGCTCAGCTTCAGCGCGGATGGTGGCGGGCTCGACGCCGACAGCTTCCAGCAACGGCGCGGCGATCCCGTCGTTCTGCGTCAGCAGCGCCAACAGCAGATGAGCCGGCCTGATCTCGGGGTTGCCGGCGGCTGTCGCCGCCTGTAAGGCCGATGTCAGGGCCGCCTGCGACTTGGTTGTCGGGTTGAAAGAGTCCACGACACCTCCGTTCGGGGTCAGAAAGGGCCTAAAGGGGCCCGATAAAAATGCTTGTCGTGTTGTTCAACGCCGTCAAGGTTGAGTCTGTTCCACTCAACTCTAGCGGATTTTCATGCGAGGTCGGCCCACGATGTTAGACGGTACAAACGACGCAGATTCAGCCCAGACACCTCCGGCTTCGTCGAGCACAGCTGCGCCGAATAGTCGTCAACCCGGCGCACTCCGGAAACCCCGCAGGATCGTCTCCAGATGGCGCCGCCATAGCTCATGGCCATGGTGAGCCGGGTCGGTGCGCTCGGATTGGATGACGCCGCGCAGCGCCCAGACGGCAGCGGTGATGTCGTCGGGTGTGACGTCCGCGCGGGCTGCACCTGCCCGTTGTGCGCGTCGGAGTAACTCGGTCGAACGCCGGCGCAGTTCCTCGACGAGAGCTTCGGGCGCGAGTTCTCCCCACACTGGCGCGGAGAGTCCCGCCTTGGCGGCAAGCTCGACGCCCACGGTCCGCAGAAAGACGTCGAGGCCAGCCTCCGGAGGTGACTGCTCGGCGATGACGGCTACGTCGATCAGACGTCGAAAGAATCCGCTGAGCACCTCCTGGACCAGAGCGTCCTTGTTGGCGAACCGGCGATACAGCGTCGCCGGACCCACCGCGGCGGCATTGGCGACATCGCCGAGGGTGGCGGCCGGTCCCCGCTCGGCGAAGACGTCCTCCGCGGCTCTGACGAGCCGTTCGCGGTTGATGGCGGCGTCGCGGCGCACCGAATCCCTTCCTGCTCCTGCGGAACGTGTCGACTCGGGAATGAATCCCACGCGGTGGCGTTCAGCATATGTGATAGCTCTACTATCAGATACGCGGGAGGTGGTCATGACCGTCGAAGAGGCCAAGGGTTCAGCTCGTGTGCGGCTCGGGCATTCCGAGCTGACGGTGCGCCCCGTCGGCTTGGGCTGCATGGGAATGTCTCAGTTCTACGGAGCCGCCGATGACAGTGAGTCCGCAGGGACGATCCGATCGGCGATCGATCTCGGAGTCGACTTCCTGGACACCTCCGATGTGTACGGTGCTGCTCTCATCGCCACGGCGACGAACGTCCGCGGCTTTGGCCACAATGAGCAGCTGATCGGTGCCGCGATACATGGCCTCCGCGACAAGGTGGTCCTGGCAACGAAGTTCGGCGTGAAGGTCAACGATGCCCGCAACGGGATCGTGCTGGACGGGCGTCCCGACTATGTCGCCGCGGCGTGCGAGGCGAGCCTTCGTCGACTAGGCACCGACGTCATCGACCTGTACTACTGCCACCGGCTCGATCCGAGTGTCCCTATCGAAGACACTGTCGGGGCGATGGCCGAACTGGTCGCCGCCGGCAAGGTCCGTGCGCTGGGACTCAGTGAGGTAGGGCCTGAGCTCATCCGCCGGGCACACGCCGTTCACCCCATCACTGCGCTACAGAGCGAGTACTCGCTGTGGGAGCGGCGCGTCGAGGGCGGAATCACCGCAACGTGCCGCGAACTCGGCATCACGTTGGTGCCGTTCAGCCCATTGGGCCGATCGGCGCTGACCGGTGGGCTGAAACCCGGTGACACGTTTGACTCCAACGACTTCCGGGCAAGCAATCCGCGGTTCTCGGCCGACAACCTCGCAACCAACCTCGAACCAGTCGCGGCCCTCGCCGAGCTGGCCGCCGACAAGGGATGCCGGCCGGGACAGCTGGCCTTGGCCTGGCTGTTGGCACAACCGTTGGACGTGGTACCGATTCCGGGAACCAAGCGCGTTGCGTACGTCCGGGAGAATCTCGCGGCCACCTCGGTCGCAATCAGCACCGACGAAGTTGCTTATCTGAGTGACATATTCGCGCCCGGGCGGATCGTGGGAGAGCGCTACACCGCTGCGCACGCCCGCACCGTCGCGAACTGAACTGGAGGAGATCATGAGTAAGGTTTGGTTCATCACAGGGTCGTCGCGAGGGTTCGGCCGCGAACTGGTCCGAGCTGCGCTCGACACAGGTGACTCGGTTGCTGCGACCGCTCGCCGCCCCGAGCAACTGGCCGATCTGGCGACCACCTACGGGGATCGCATCCTTCCGCTGCCGCTCGATGTCACCGACGCAGCCGCCGCGGCGGTGTCGATCGCGGCTGCCCGGGAACGGTTCGGGCGCCTCGACATCGTGGTCAACAACGCCGGGTACGCCAACGTGGCGCCCATCGAAACCGGCGATGACGAGGACTTCCGCGCCCAGTTCGAGACGAATTTCTGGGGCGTCTACAACGTGTCTAAGGCTGCGATACCGGCGCTGCGTGAACAAGGCGGTGGCTTGATCATTCAGTTCTCGTCCATGGGTGGCCGGGTCGGCGGGTCGGCCGGTATCGCGTCGTACCAGGCCGCAAAGTTCGCGATCGACGGGTTCTCCCGTGTTCTGCAGACTGAAACGGCACCGTTCGGCATCAAGGTTCTCGTCGTCGAACCCAGCGGGTTCGCCACCGACTGGGCTGGGTCATCGATGGAGGTTGCCGACATCCCGGACCATTACGTCGACACCGTCGGAGCAATGAATTCGGTTCGCGACAGCGACGCCATCACCGCGGGCGATCCGGCTCGGGCGGCCGAGATCCTGGTGCGCATGGCGCGGCGTACCGACCTGCCCTATCACCTACCGCTCGGCGTGAACGCCGTCGAAGGCTCGATACGCCAGGACGAATTCCTCCTCGCCGAGGATCGCAAGTGGGCCACGGTTGGACGATCGGCCGATTTCGCCGAGCCCTATCCCGTCGACTTCCCCCCGGAAGCGTGATCGAGGCGTTGCGCGGGCTTATCTTAGGCCGCCGCTGTGACAGCGTAGCCCGTTCCGCCAGCCCGGCCACCGCTGTTTGATTCGAACGTATGATCGATTAGTGGGTGACCTCGCGTCGATCGGGTACAACGGGCAGCCGGTCCGCAGCCCGTTTCGGGTGGTGCGCCCGCCGATCACCGTATTAGTTGACCTGACGGTGCTCTTTCCGCGCGAGCCGCACCGCTCAGGGCGGTATCACCCCAACGGTCTGCAGCTGCACAAGGTCGTGGAGGGGCGGCTGACCTGCTGGGGCATATGCGAGCAGGGCGACTGGTGGGGGCTGGTGACCTACCCGATTGCCTATGGGTCCAAGCACAAAACCGTGACGCACTGGGTGCCGGCCTGGACGCTGCGCCGCAACGATGCGGGCGCGAAACGAGCCCGCTGAGGCGCGGCGCAATTGACCCTGCGCCGGAAACGCTAACTGAACTGTCGGCGCTCGCGCAGCGCACATCACCAGGCGATGCGAAGATGCAGCCCGTGACAGGAAGTTGGGGCTCCGTGCTGGCCACGCTCATTCCGCTCGCGCTGGTCGTTGCGCTCTCACCGCTGACGATCATCCCGGCGGTGCTGGTGTTGCAGGCGCCACGGCCGCGGCCAACCAGCCTCGCCTTCCTCGGCGGCTGGCTGCTGGGCCTGGTCACGCTGACCGCGACCTTTGTCGCCGCCTCCGACCTGCTCGGCGGTCTGCACAAAAGCCCCCCGGCCTGGGTATCCTGGCTGCGAATTGCCCTCGGATTGGCGCTGATCGCGTTCGGCATCTACGAGTGGCTGACCCGCCACAGCCACACCGAATCGCCGAGGTGGATGCAATCGTTTGCGAAGCTCAGCCCGGTGCGCGCGGGGGTAACCGGGGCGGTGCTGGTGGTGGTCAGGCTTGAGGTGCTGATCATGTGCGCGCTAGCCGGTTTGGCCATCGGCAGCAGCGGGCTCGGCGTCGCGGCCGAGTGGATAACTGCCGCAATCTTCGTCGCCGTCGCCGCATCCACGGTTGCGATCCCGGTGTTGGCCTACGCGGGCGCCGGTCACCGCCTCGACGATCCGATGGCGCGGCTCAAAGACTGGATGGAGCGAAACAACGCCGCGCTGCTCGCAGCGATCCTGGTGGTGATCGGTTTGATGGTGCTCTACAACGGCGTTCACGCGCTCTAGCAGGGGTTGTCCGACCGCGCATAAAATCGTCGCCAGTGAGCCTCAACGACCGGGATGCGCTGGCGGTATTGCATGCCGCCATCGACCCGGACGACGAAAACGGGCTCATAGGCAGGTTTTACACCCGCTGGTTTTCCCTGGACGTATCGGTGCGCGACCTGTTCCCGCCCGACATGGCCGCCCAGCGGGCCGCCTTCGCGCACGCGCTGAACTGGGTGTACGGCGAACTGGTCGCCCAACGCGCCGAAGAGCCGGTGACGTTTTTGGCTCAGCTGGGACGCGACCACCGCAAGTACGGGGTGCTCCCCGAGCACTACGAGACGCTACGGCAGGCGCTGTATGCGACCCTGCGAGAGGAGTTGGCCGAGGACTGGACCGACGCCGTCGACGCCGCCGCCCAGCAGTCGCTGAATCTGATCACCGGCGTGATGGGCGGCGCCGCGGACGCCGACCAAGGGCCGGCCTGGTGGGACGGCACCGTGATCGAGCACCTGCGGGTATCCCGCGATTTGGCCGTGATCCGGCTGCAGCTGGACCGCCCGATGTCCTACCACGCCGGCCAGTACGTCAACGTCGCGGTGCCGCAGTGCCCGCGTCGGTGGCGATACCTGACACCGGCCATCCCGCCGGATGACAGCGGCGCCATCGAGTTCCATGTCCGTGCGGTTTCGGGCGGGCTGGTCAGCAATGCCATCGTCAACGAGACCCAGCCCGGCGACCGGTGGCGGCTGTCCAGCCCACACGGCAGCTTGCAGGTCGACCGCGAAGGCGGTGACGTGCTGATGGTGGCGGGCAGCACCGGGCTCGCGCCGCTGCGCTCGATCGTCATGGACCTCGCCCGCTGGGGCGTGAACCCGCGCGTGCACATGTTCTTCGGCGGCCGCTACCCGTGCGAGCTCTACGACTTGCCCACCTTGTGGCACATCGCGGCGCACAATCCGTGGCTGTCGGTCACGCCGGTCTCCGAGCGCAACGGCGACCCCGCATGGGCCGCCGACTATCCCGACGTGACGCCGCCGCGGGGACTGCATCTGCGCCAGACCGGGAAGCTGATGGACGTCGTCACCAAATACGGCGGCTGGGGGGATCGCCAGATCCTGATCTGCGGCGGCCCGGAAATGGTGCGTGCCACTAAAGCCGCGCTAATCGCCAAAGGGGCACCGCCGGAACGCATCCAGCACGACCCGCTGTACAGCTGACCTGGGCTAGTCTCTTCGGTGTGCACACCGTGACGCTGCGCGACCCGTCGTCAAGCCTGGAGGCCCAGTTCGTGCCGGAGGCCGGCATGATCGGCGTCTCACTGACCGACTCGGGCACCCAGCTGCTCGGCCAGCGCCGCGGGCTGGACGCCTATGTGGCCGACGGCAAGACGATGGGTGTCCCGATCCTGTACCCGTGGGCAAATCGCCTGGGCGCCAACACTTATATGGCGGAGGGCACGACGGTCACGCTCACCCCCGGGCGGAATGGGGTGCGAGCCGATCCCAACGGACTGCCGATCCACGGTGTGCTGGCCGCCTATCCGCGCTGGCGGGTAACGGCCGAGTCGGCGAACGAGCTGACCGCCGAGGTGGACTTCGGCGCCGATCCGGACTTATTGGCCAGCTTTCCGTTTCCGCATTTGCTGGCGCTGACGGTCCGGGTTTCCGCGCAGACCTTGATGGTGCGCACGGCGGTTACCCCGACCGGTGACCAGACGGTGCCGCTGTGTTTCGGCTTCCACCCGTATCTGCAGCTGCCCGGTGTGTCGCGCGACCAGTGGATCATCGAGACCCCGCAGCTGCGGCGGCTGCGCCTCGACGGACAGGGATTGCCCACCGGCGAGACGACGCCGCAACCGGCCGTCACTGAACGGTTGGGCGACAAGGCTTTTGACGACGGCTATGACGAGGTCGCCGATGGCGCAGTGTTCGCGGTGTCCGGCGGCGGCCGCCGTATCGAGGTGCACTTCGAACAGGGGTATCCGGCGGCGCAGATCTTCGCGCCGCCAGCTGAAGATGTGGTGTGCTTCGAGCCGATGACGGCGCCCACCGATGCGCTGCGCCGTGGCGGCTACCCCTCAGCGCGCCCCGGCGAGTCGGCGGTCGCCCAGTTTTCGATCCGCGTCGCCTGAGTTGCGCGAGTTCCCGGCTTGCCGGAGCAGCCGGAGCTATTTGACATGTGCTGAAATCGGCGCGGCTGACCGGTACCCTTAGCCCATCCCGGGCAGGAGGAGCAGGTGAGCCCTGGCGAGAGCGGTGCATCGATCGATGAATTGCTGGACCGCGCGGTGCGGGCCATCAACGAAGGCGACCGGGCGACCGCGACCACCTTGGCCGGGCAGGTTCTTTCGGTCGACCAAGGCAACCCAGAGGCCGAGGACCTGCTCACCCCGCCGGCTCGATACGGTGAAATCCGCCGACTGACAATCATGTTCGCCGACCTCGTCAACTCGACGGCGCTGTCCACCCGCTTGGAACCAGAGACCTATCACACCTTGGTCGGGCGCTACCGGGATGAGGTGCGCCGGGTCGTCGATCGATATGAGGGCCACATCAGCTCGATTAAGGGTGACGGATTGTTGGTGGTGTTCGGCCACCCCAAGGCGCACGAGAACGACGTGCGACGTGCCATCGCAGCGGGGCTGGATATCACCCGCGCCGTAGCGCAGCTCAGCGAGCAGGCCGAACGCAAGTTCGGCGTGGCCATCAACGTGCGGGTCGGCATCCACCGCGGCCTGGTCTATCTCGACACCGACCAGGACGATGTGTACGGGTTTGCCGCCAACCTGACCGCCCGGCTTTGCGGTGTGGCCGAGCCGGGCACGGTGGCGGTGTCTGACGCGGTCGCACCCCTGGTGGGTGACTCGTTCGAACTCGACACACGTCCGCCGGTTTCGGTGAAGGGCGTCGACGGGTTGATCAGCCCTCACCGGGTGCTTGCTGAGCGGCCGGCGGCGGCGCCGCTGCGGGCGCAGCCCTTGATCGGGCGTGACCGTGAGCGCAGCTGGCTACAGCAGAGCTGGCAACGGGCGCGCGACAGGGTGCTGACCAGCCCGGGTGTCGCATTTCGCGGTGAGCCGGGAATTGGTAAGACCCGGCTCGCGACTGAGGCGGCCGAGCTGGTCGAGGACTCAGGCGGGGCCGTCCTCGAGCTCAGGGGTTCGCCGCTGCATACCGACACCGGCCTGCATCCGGTACGCAGACTCGTCGAGCGGCGATGCGGGATCACGCGGCTCACCGACGGCCAGGAGCGGCTGCGCTTACTTCAAGCCGAATTGCGTGCCTGCGGGCTGGATCCCGCCAGCGCCGCGCCGTTGCTCGCGCCGGTAATCGGCGTCAGTCCCGAGCACGGCTATCAACCGGCTGCTGTGGAAGGCCGAACCCTTTACGAGTTGATCGGCGCCACCGTCCGCCAATACGTGCTGGCCTGCATCGGTGATCAAGCCGGATTAGTGGTCGCAGAGGATGTGCACTGGTTCGACCCGTCCACCCTGGAGCTGCTCAACTCGTTGCTCGCGGCCGCGGACGGGCGGCTGCTGGTGGTATTGACCGGACGCGAGGGTGACTGGCTGCGAACCGATTGGCCGGTAACGCTTTTCGAACTTTCGCCGCTGACCGACGAGCAGTCCGACGCGCTGATCAATGCGTTGGACCCGTCGGTGACCGACGCCCAGCGGGCCGCGATACGCAGCCGATGTGACGGGGTGCCGTTCTACATTGAACACGTCGTCAGCGAACTTGACGCCGCCGGAGCCGAGTCTGGTGTACCCGAGGCACTGGTACCCGAGGCGCTCTATGAGCCGCTGTTCGCCGCGCTGCAACAACACCCCCACGCCAATGTTGTGCCGGTGGCTGAGGCGGCCGCTGTCATCGGTCGCGGTGGTGACCTCGCCTTGCTGCGCTCGGTGGTCGGACACGACGCCGAAGACGTCGACGACGTCGTCACCGAACTCGTGCGGGCGCGGGTGCTCGAGCGACGCGGGACCGACGGCTGGCGGTTTCGCCATGAGCTACTCCGGGAAGTGGCCTCCGAGCTGGCCCCGCCGTCGCTACACCGAGACCTGCACGCGCGTGCGGCCCGTGCGCTGGTCGACGCAGCGGCCGCCGTTGAACCGGACTGGCGGGTGGTCGCAAGCCACTTCGAGCAGGCTCAACAGTACGACAAGGCCGTCGAGGCCTACCAGAAGGCATCCGCAGACGCCCGGCGCCGCGGCGCCATCGCGGAGGCACGTGCATACCTGACCAACGCCGTCAATCTTCTCGCCCGTTGCGCAGCAGGTCCGGAGCGCGACCGCAGAGAAATCGCGATCCGGCTGGAGCGCGGCGTCTTGGCGATCGCCGTGCAGGGCAGCACGAGCGGCGAGGCACCTGCCGAGCTCGAACGGTGCTTGGAATTGGCGAGCAGCGGGATACACGAGGACGAGCTGTTGCTCACATTGACCGCGATGATCAGCTACTACTACGGGCGGGCCGAGCTGCGCCGGCTACATGAACTGCTCGATTCGCTGTCTAACCGGATCCCGCGCGGCTGGCTTTGGAGCTATCCGGCGATCGCGTCCTCGCTGGGAGCGATCACCTGGCTGGAGGGCGACTTCGCGGCCGCTCGCGAGCATCTACTACGCGCCCTGGCGGACCGCTCCGCTGCCGATCCGCAGGAATTGGAGGCGGCGTGGTGGATCGTCGACGACCCGATCGCGGTGGCGCACGTCTTCTCGGCGCTGACGCATGCGGTATGCGGCGACCTTGATCGCGCCAACGCGGAGCTGGCCGGATCAGTCCGGCGCTGCGATGACTTGGGGTTTCCACGGAATGCCTACAACAGGGCACATACGTACTTCATCGAAATCTGGGTCCGGCTGGAGAGCGGCCAAATCTCGGAGGCCGCCACCCTGGCCGCTGAGCTTCGCCGGCTGAGCGAGCAGTCGGGCCTCGATTTGTGGCGCGCGGTTGGCGCGACCCAACACGCCACCGTCAAGGGGCTAGCCGCACTGACTGCTAGTGCCGACGCGGCCACCCTGATCGCGAAGGCTGAGAAAATAGCGGCGTGGGTGGACGGCTCGCGACTCATGCACCTCAACGTCTACCTGACTTTTCACGACGCAGTTATCGGTCGCCTCTTGATTGCCGCGGGCCAGCCGGAGAAGGCGCGCGAGCGGTTGGAGTGGGCGCTGCGCCACGCGGAAGAGACGGGAATGCACTTCCATGACGCCGAGCTGATGCGCGTGCGAGCTCACACGTTTACCGAGCTCGATGCGCGCCACGCGGCCCTGGCCGCCGCGCTTGAGTTAGCACGCCGCCAAGGCGCGACTCTGTTCGAATTGCGTTGCCTCCTTGATTCTTTCGACCTTCTTGGCGACGGGGATCGGTCCGAGCTCGCCGACGCTGCCCGCCGCTTCCCCGGTGACGCTCGTTGGCCGGAATTAGCACGGGCGCAAGGGATTCTCTCGTGACCTGCGGTCACGAATAGATCAGAGGTAAGCCCGATTGAGCTTGTCGGGGCGGTTCGAGATTCCTTCGAGCTGCTGAATGTTGCTGGCAACGTCGTCGCTCTCATGCTTGGCGATGGCGCGAACGAGCACAGGGAACGGTGTCAAACGCGCGGGCGGTTGCAGGTACCAGGCACCCAGCGCCGCCGTCCAAGCCGCCTGGTTCACCCGCTTCTGCCGCGCATTCTCCGGATGCAGAGCCATGTAGATGGCGAATAACCAAGCCCCTTTACGTAGTTTCATCAGCACCCGATCGAGCACGCCGAGCTCATCCGGTATCAGCCGACGGGTCCAGCGCAACTCCGGCGACAGCCGCTGCATCACGTCAACCACGCCGGGGATCTGGGAGCAGAGTACGGCGTTGACCCGGTTGAAATCGTTCTCCAGCGTGTTAAGCGAGTGAGGCGCAATCGTCAAGCACGCCATGCCTAGATCGAAAGTGATGTGTGCATTAAATGCGCTCATCAGGTGCTGCAGGATGATCGCTTGGCGTTCCTGGTCGCCGACGAACGCGACGTCCCAGGGAAGCGTCGGACCCTGGTGCTCGTCCGGGTAGAAGTACGCATTCAACGCGTTGAAGTAGCGTTGGGCAAAGACGACGTCGAGCTCCTCGACGCGGCGCCTGTCGTCAAACACGCCCTCGTTGATGGCCTTACGAATGGCGAGTGTGACGCGCTTGTATACGACAGCGAAGTACCCGAGGTGGCTCTCTGCGTTGATGGACCAGCCGATGATCTGATCTACGTTGCGCAGAACATCGTCGATGTTCTTAGCCTCTTCAAGGCGATCCAGCAGGAGTGACGGGCGAGGAGTCACAGGAGTAGACATTTCAGGGGAACCTCCGGTTCAACCGATCCACGTGCAGCCCAACCCAGGCTCGGATAGGTGCGGCGGGGATCATCGTCAGTGGGGTGATGGTAGGAAAATCGCCGTCCAGTGATTGGATTTTGGCCCGCCGAAGGATCGTCGCCAGGGCGAGGGTCGCCTCGAGCATCGCGAAATGATCGCCTATGCATGCTCGTGGGCCGCCACCGAACGGCAGGTACTGCCAGCGATCACGGGCCTTGGAGCGCTCCGGGCTGAACCGGTCCGGGTCGAAGCGCAGCGGATCGTCCCACAGGGCAGGGTCGCGATGCAGGGCGTAGATCGCGACCACGGCGAAGGTACCTGCGGGCAAGCGGTATCCGTCGACTTCGATGTCGGCCATCACCATCCGCCCCACAGCCGGAGCGGGCGGGCAGAGCCGCAGTGCCTCGTGCAGGACCTGCACCGTGTAACGCAGCCGCGGCATGTCCTCGTGGGTGAGCGGGCGGTCACCGAGCGCGCCGGCTTCTGCGGCTACCCGCTGCTGCAAGTCGGGCCGGTGACCCAAGGCCCACAGCGCATAGGTCAACGCGGTCGAGGTGGTGTCATGGCCGGCGAGCAGAAACAAAACCAACTCGTCGCAGATCGCGCGATCAGACAGCGGCTGGCCGGTCTGCGGGTCGGTGGTCTGCATCAGGGCATGTACCAGCGGCGCATCACGGGTCGGGTCGGCTCGGCACGCGCACAGGATCTCGGCCGCCAACGCGTGTAGGGCAGCGCTGGCCGCGCGGGCTCTCCGCTGCCCACGGGTGGGCCACCAGCGTGGCGGGTTTACTGGACGCAGTGCCCGGTCGGCCGCCCACTTGGCTCCGGTGTGAAGCGCGGCTCCGACCACCCGCGCTCGGTCGCCCAGATCGGTTCCGAGTATCGAAAGGCCCAGCGCCCGCAACGTCAGCGCGTGGCATTCGGCGTCCAGGTCGACCGTGGCCCCACCTGCCCAGCGGTCGGCAAGCTGTTCGGCGACCTCGGCCATGTGCCCGGCGAATCGGGGAACATGGTGTTTGGTGAAGATAGGCTGCAGCGCGCGGCGGCGCGGCAGCCATTCGTGATGAGGCACCACCAGCAGGTTGTCGCCCAGCAACCGACGGATCTCTGATGCGATGGGCGTCGCCCCGCGCTCGGCGAATGCGTCCGTGCGCGCGAGGACATCGCGGGCACCCTGCGGGGATGAGACAAACACCAGCGGCGGCATGGCCCACCGGGGCCCCAGCACATTTCGGGTCACCGATCCGCCCGAGTCCCGCATCAGCTCGAGACCGGTGTCGAACTGCCTTGCCGCCGTCAGCCGGCGCCAGTACGGCAACGGGTTCTGCGGCGCCAGCGGTAACGCGGTGAGGTCTGGGGCTGTGATCGTGGCCGTCATGCCCGCCAGCGTGGGCCGGCTGAGGTGGCGCAGTCACGCGTAGACGACTACTTCATATTCTCCGCGAGAGTACTCCAGCTGTCAGGCCACCATGTCCCAGTTCCGGGCAAGGCGATCGGGTATGTCGAACGGCGCCCGCTCGCCACCCCGCTCCAACTTGAACCCTGCGTCCAGCAGGTCGCGCCCGAATGGAGCAGCCATTCGCGACGCCAGTTGGTAGCGCGGCAAGTCGCGCTCGACCTGGCCCAATACGTGCACAAAAAACCACTTGGCGATGCGCGCGAGCGGCCCGAGGTCGTCGGTGCGATCCGACTTCGGAACGAGCAACAGGTCGGCGGTCTCGTCGCCGATCAAATGGCGAATCAACGGCGGGATCGTATCGTCGAACCGCTGCACCGGTGTCAGCTCGTCCATCAGATCCAGCAGCGCACGGGTGAGTTCCTGCCCCTCCGGCGAAGCCTCGAACTGCCTGCGCCGGATGGTGTCAACCAGCGCGTTTGCATCGTCGATGTCGCGCACGAGCAGCTCGTCGCGCAGACCGAGCAGGTGCCCGATGACATTCCACAGGTGCAGGTATGCCTCGACGTCCTCGGCGGGCACCCGCACGCCAAGGCGACGCATCGGATCGGAAAAGACATACGAGAAAGACATGCGTGTCCCGGCGAGGTCCTCCTGGTTGATCGGTGTGCCCCAGTCGGGGTGCCACATGCCGGGCGTCAGCTCGTTGCGGGCCTTGATCAAGTGCCGCACAGCGGCGTGCATCAATCGGACGCGCTGAATGGCGCGCCGCCCCTTGCCGTGTTCGTCGAGCCCGCCGACGGTTGCCACATCGATCAGGAACTGGCCGGTCTCCATCACCCGCCGGCGCGCGTCGGTATCGAGCCGGGCGGTCAGGTACAGCACCTTCACGCCCTGGGCCGCCGCGTACGCCGACGGGAGCGACGCGCAGAACAGGCAGCATGCGATCTCGAGACCCCATGTCTCGAAGAGCTGCTGTCCGCGCTTGATCTTGCCCATGTCGGCCCACTCGGGCAGGGGCAGGGTCTGGACCAGATAATCCCGGATCTCGTCGGGTAACGCCTCCGGCACCGGCTGGTCGACGCGGACCAGCGTCCGCATCATCGCATTGACCGCATCGACGCCGCCCCGCTCGAGCACGGCCGCGACCGGCTTGTCGGCCACCGGATCGCCCAGCTCGCGCATGCGATCGAGCAGCGCGTCAGTCCATCTGGGGCTTCCGTTTGCGCCCGCCATGCACAAAGCCTGTCAGCCCTTGCGCTCTTCGCTAGGGCTGACCTATCGGTCGAGTAGTGATCAGCCGTAACACGGGTAGTCGACTACGCGTGCTTCGTGATCGTGGCCAGTCGTACGTTCCACACATCATCACAACCCATAGCGTGGAGGCGGTCGGGAATGTCGAATTTAAGCCTGTCCATCGAAGCAACGCAGAATGCCATCGCCAGCGCGGCCGTAAGTACTGACGACTTACCCCGGCCGCAGGCTCTGGAAACCGAGGCGCAGCCGCCGGTTCTTATTACCGAACAAGAAGTCGTGTTTGGCACCGCGGCAGCGGTACGGCCGCAGTCCATCCCGACCACCCGCCGAATGATCGGCGTGCTTCGCGCCGCGTTGCGGCCGCCGCCGCCGCAGCCCCACTACGCTCGTCGCGCCGCGTACCTCGAGCGCGCCGCCATGTCACGAGAAATGGACAGGTTATGAGCTGCCCTGGCCGGCGCGCAACATCTCGACCAGCTCCTCGCGCGACTGGGCGCCCAGCCGCTGGTATGCGCGATACACGTGGCCCTCAACGGTGCGCACCGACGTGACGAGACGTTCGGCGATCTCTTTATTGGACAACCCAGCGGCGACCAATTCGATGATCTCGCGTTGACGGCCGGTCAACGGTTGGCCTATCGGGTTCCGCAGCGCCGGCGTGCATAGCCCGCCGCACTCGGCGGCCAGCTGCTGCGCCAACGCCGCGGCATACAGGCTGCGCTTACGCTGCTGGTTGCGGCTCAACGCCACGGCCGCCTGCGCGGCGACGTCAGCGGCGGTGGCCCGATCGCCGAGCGCCCGGTAGTCGGCTGATGCCGCGAGCAGACCTTCCCCCTCGTCGGCCCGCAACGATTCCGTATGGCGCGCAACGGCGTCAGCAAGGGGAAGCGATAATTCACTGGCCAGTTCACCCGCGCGTGTCGCGCCCGATGTGTCGCCCCATTGAGCCGCCACTTGCACGCAGGCCAGTTCATGCGTTGGTTGATTGCGCTTGCGCGCATCCTCGCCGGCAGCACGGACTTTTGAGATCGCATCGGTCAAGTACCCGCTGGTCGCCAGCACCCAGCCGCCGGCCACCGCCAGACCGGTCTGCATGAACAGGTAATCGGCCGGCACGCATCGGCGCGCTTCGGTGATCGCGTCGTTGGCGGCATCGAGCTGGCCCAGCTTGGCGTGCGCTTCCGCCAGCGCGAAGCAACTCGCCGGTTGTAAACCGGTTTTGACGCTGTGCTTTTCCGCCCCAGCCAGCGCCTCATGCAGGAGTTTCAGCGCGGCGGGAATCTCGCCGCGCGCCAGCTCGGCGTGGCCCAGCAGGAAAGCAAGGTTCGCATAGGCAAGACCGGGAACGTCGCGTACCGACTCGGATAGCTGCTTGGCCGAGCGCACGCATTCGTCGATCCGCCCGGTCAACCGGCAGGCGCGCGCATAGACGCCGCCATACCAGAACCTCAACGGCGACGCCTGAAACGACATGATCGCGCGGTCGATGGCCTCGGCCCCGACGTTGGAGACCTCGTCGAGTCTGCCCAACGCGCCAGCCGCCATCGTCAACGCGATGGACGCCAACATGGCGTGAAAGTCGGGCAGTGTCGGCGAACGCAGCGCCGCCCGTGCCTTTTCCGCCGCGGTTTCGCAGCGGGCCATCACCGAATCCACGCACGATTCGATCGCGGCGCGCTCGGCCCGCTCCGCCGCGGATTCCGGCGTCGATGCCAGACCGTCGAGAATGGCCGACGCCTCCCGGGGTCGGCCGAGATTCCAGATCAGGTTCGCCGCCCGCACGGTCGCCCAGTGATGTCCGTCGGGATCATCCCGACCGATTCCGGCCAGGATCACCTCGGCCTGGTCGCCATGCCCGCGCCCGGCCAGGCTTATCGCGCGCAGGCCGACGGCCTCGCTGGCCCCCGCATCGGCAGCGGCGATGGCGAATCGGTCGGACAGGTCGAGGTCGAGCAGCGTCATCGCGAACCGCGCCGCCTCCAGGAACAGATGCGCGTCAGGGGGAAGGTCTGATTCGAGGGCGAGCAACGCCCGGCGCACCGTCGCGTGCACGTCGGCGTCGGCGTCCTTGGCCAGCCGTTGTGCCAGCTTGCCGCGGATTCGCGACAGATATATCTCGCTGGCCGCGGCCCGCCGAAGCTCACCGAACAACGGATGGGCCAGTCGGGCCATGAGCTTGGAGCCGCTGCGTTCCACGGTGACCAGGTTCATCTGTTCGGCCGCCTCGAGATCGCGGCGGTGCACCAAGTCGCAGAGCAGGTCGACCGGCAGCGGCTCGTACTGCGACAACGTATCGACGACCAGCCCCACATCGGGGGCGAGCCGGCTCAATTGCCGACCGACCATGTCGCCGATGCTGTCCGACACTGCGACGCGCTCGTCCCACATCCACACCCCGGCGACCTGCCGTATCGCGCCGGCGGCGATCTGGTCCTTGAGCAATTGCCGCAGAAACAGCGCGTTGCCTCCGGTCAGTTTCCAGAACCGTTTGGCGCTGCGACTATCGACCACGCCACCAAGCGTGGTCTCGATCATGCGGTGGGTCTCCGGAGCCGACAGCGGTTGGAGGTCCAGGCGGGTCAGCAGGTCATCTTTCCACAGCGCCGTAATTGCATCGGGCTCTTCGCCGCCCGTGCGCACCGTGACCACCAGCCGTGTCCCATGGGCCTGGGCCAGCTGGTGCACGACGTGAGCCGACAATCCGTCGAGAAGATGCGCGTCATCGACCCCGATCAAGATACGGCCCTTGCGTTGTTGGGTAACAAAAGAACTGATGACACGTCGCACATCAGATATCGGGTCGCCTATGTCGTCGCATATCGATGCGGTGAATGCGCCCAGCGGGAGCTGTCGAGCGGACTGGGTGCCGACAATCCAATATGTTCGCTCGCCTGACGCTTCAGCGCGGGCCAGCACTTCACGCGCGAGGCGGGTCTTACCCACTCCCGCTGGTCCGACGATGACGGCGCCGGAGTAATGCCCAACTGTGCTAAGCGCGCGGCGAATAGCATCTAGTTCATTCTCGCGCCCCGTCAGCGGGTCGCCGCTGATCACCGGCCGACTATAACCCTTGTGTCGAATTAACGGCGCGAATTCAGCTACTACTCATGGGTCGTGTCTTGGATCTACGGTGTCATCGTCATGGCATCGCCTCGGCCCAGTTGATATGCCCCTCCAAGCCGAGCGCTCTCGCCGTGTCGCGGTAGCGACCCGTCAAGTCCGCCATGCCGCGGCATCACCGCGGGACGCCGCCAGTACTTGATTAGCTCCCGCGAAACCGCGCTTCAACCGTCGGCATGACATCGTCCTGGCTGATCAATGCCGAATGGTTATACGCCGTGCTGTTCAATCACTTCGAGGATCTCAGCGCTGCGGACGCCCTCGCTGTGGCGCAGGAGGTGGCGGAGGTCGGTTACGACTGTTTGTAGGGCGTCAAGGCGTGCAGACGCTTCGGTGAAAGTATTTGGCCATCTGTCGTGGTTGCGATAGTCGCGGTGGTTCGAGAGATCGAACATTTCGGGATGTTCTCCTAACGATGTGAGAACTTTCGCGAACGACGTAAGGCCCCTGGTCGCCCGACAGCATGAGTAACGGACTACCTGAGTTCTACGCAACGTCGTGCAGGTACCTCGGTCCGGGCGACGCGCTGCGTTCCCGGCTTGCGGGAAGCAACTCGGGAGACCGCCGGAAATATCGCCGACGATCACGCCGCCGAGAAAGCACCGTCAGCACTCGCCGAGCCGCGCTGACGGAGTTATCGCCGCGGCTGCCAGACCACCACCGCGGTGCTTTTCGGCACCACCGCGACGTCGCGTCGCTGGTTGGCCCGCAGCGCCTCGATCTCGACGGCCATCTCCTTCAGCCGTGACTGCAGCGCCTGGACCTGGTTGGTCAACTCGATAATGCGTTTGATACCAGCCAGATTGACGCCCTCGTCCTGGGACAGCCGCTGGACTTCGCGGAGCAGGTCCACGTCATGCTGTGAATAGCGGCGTCCACCACCGGAACTGCGGCGAGGGCTGACCAGCCCGAGCCGGTCGTAGGTACGCAACGTCTGCGCGTGCATACCGGCCAGGTCGGCGGCCACTGAAATCAGGAACGTCCTGGCATCGTCTTTCTTGGCCATCAGCGATTCCCTGCCCATCCGGCACGGGGGTCGAAGCCACTGGACCGCTCGGCGACGGCGTAGGCCTCCAACGCCTCTTTAGCGGCGCCGTCCAGGTTCGGCGGGACCGCGACTTTGACGGTGACCAGCAGATCGCCCTGACCGCCGGAGCGCTTGGGCACCCCGCGGCCACGCACCCGCAGGATACGGCCGTCGGTCGTGCCCTTGGGCACCCGGACACCGACCTTGCCGTCCAATGTCGGCACTGAAAGCGTTGTACCCAGCGCTAATTCGGTAAAGCTGACCGGGACGGTGACGGTGAGGTCATCGCCGTCGCGGCCAAAGACCTTGTCCGGCCGGACGTGCACGGTGACATACAGGTCACCCGACGGGGCGCCGCGCAATCCGGCCTCGCCCTGCCCGGCCAGCCGGATCCGTTGTCCGTCCTCGACACCCGGCGGAATCCGCACGTTGATGGTGCGGGTGCGGGTGGTGACACCGGTTCCCTTGCATTCGTCGCAGGGGTGCTCGATGATCGATCCGCTGCCGCGGCAGTCGGTGCATGGCTCCGAGAAGCCGAAAGCGCCTTGGTTGCGGTTGATTACACCTGTCCCGTTACACGTCGGGCAAACCTTCGGGCTGGTGCCCGGCCTGGCTCCGCTGCCGTGACAGTTGGTGCACGGCGCCGGACTGGTAAGCCGCAGCGGCATCGCGACGCCCTTGGTGGCCTCCAAGAAGCTCAGCTCGGCTTCAGTTTCCAGGTCATTGCCGCGTCGCGGACGGCTGGGACGCGGCGGTGCGCCACGCCCGAACAGGCCGCCGAACAAGTCACCGATGTTGGTGCCGCCGGTGCGTCCGGCGGCATCGAACAAATCGTTGAGGTTGAATTCGGCGCCGTCCCCGCCCACGCCGAAGCCGCCGGTGAAGTCGCCACCGTTGAATCGGCGACCGAATCCGCCGCCGGCGAAGAGCCGACGGGTTTCGTCGTACTCCTTGCGCTTGGCTGGATCCGTCAGGACTTCTTTGGCTTCCGAGACGGCCTTGTACCGATCTTCGGCCGTCTTGTTGTCCGGGTTGCGGTCAGGGTGATTCTCTGCGAGTAGCTTGCGGGCCACCCGCTTGATGTCGTCCTGGCTGGCGTCAGGAGAGACGCCCAGCTCCTTGTAGAAGTCCTTTTCGACCCACTCGCGTTGAGCCATATCGCGTCACCCCCTCCCGCCTTCCTGGAGTTGTCATGTCTTGTCCGAACCGGTCGTTACTTCCCCGACGGTTCTGATTCTGCGTTCTGCTCACCCTCGTTCGCGTCGTTATCGACTGTCTCGGTGGCGTCGGTTGCCGTAGTTCCCGTGGCAGCTGCCTCGATCCCGGAGTCATCCGCGACGGTGTCGACCACCCCGACCAGCGCGTGCCGCAGCACCTGGTCACCGAGTTTGTAGCCCTGCCGCATGACATTCCCGATTACCGGCTTGGAGCCCTCCGCACCATCGCCCTCGTGTTGCACAGCCTCGTGCAGCACCGGGTCGAAGTCGTCGCCCTCAGCACCGAACGCCGCCAACCCAAGGCCGGTCAGCGCGCCGAACAACTTGTCGGCGACCGACTTCAGCGGCCCGGAGTCCAGGTCGCCATGACTGCGCGCACGCTCGAAATCGTCGAGCACGCCCAGCAATTGGCTGACCACCGCAGCCTTCGCACGCTCGGCGACCGCTTCCTGATCGCGCAGCGCCCGCTTGCGGTAGTTGGCGTAGTCGGCTTGCACGCGCTGCAGATCGGCAGTCAGCTCAGCCACCTTCTCATCGGTGGCTGAGCCTTTGCCGGCTGCCGCGTCCGGCGCCGCCCCAGTGGGAGCGGCACCGGAAGCAACGTGGCGTACTTCGCCGGTCTCGGGATCAATCCGCCGTTTGTCGGTGACGGTTACCTGTTCGCGTGGATTGGCTTCGCTCACTTGGCCTCCTGGTCATCATCGACCACCTCCGCGTCAACGACGTCATCGGCACCGCCCGGACCGCCCGCACTACCGCCGTCGGCCGCATGCTCGGCCTGGGTGGCCTCGTAGATCGCCTGGCCGAGGGCCTGCGACTCCTGGCCCAGCTTCTCCATCGCGGACTTGATGGCGCCGATGTCGGTGCCGCCCAACGCCGTCTTGGCCTCCGCCACAGCGGCGTCCACCTTGTTCAGCGTGTCCTCGGGGACGTTCGAACCGCCCTCGGCTTCGCGCTGTTCCTTGACGAACTTCTCCGTCTGGTAGACCAGCGTCTCGGCCTGGTTGCGGACGTCGGCCTCTTCGCGACGCTGGCGGTCCTCCTCGGCGTGCGCCTCGGCGTCCTTGATCATCCGGTCGATCTCCTCCTTGGACAGGCCGGAGCCTTCCTGGATTTTGATCGTGTTCTCCTTGCCGGTGCCCTTGTCCTTGGCCGTGACGTGCACGATGCCGTTGGCGTCGATGTCGAAGGTGACCTCGATCTGCGGGACGCCGCGCGACGCCGGCGGGATACCGGTCAGCTCGAAGGAGCCGAGCAGCTTGTTGTGCGAGGCGATTTCGCGCTCACCCTGGTAGACCTGGATCTGCACCGACGGCTGGTTGTCGTCGGCGGTGGTGAAGGTCTCCGACCGCTTGGTCGGGATCGTGGTGTTGCGCTCGATGAGCTTGGTCATCACGCCACCCTTGGTCTCGATGCCCAGGCTCAGCGGCGTAACGTCAAGCAGGAGAACGTCTTTCACTTCGCCCTTCAACACACCGGCCTGCAGGGCAGCACCAACGGCCACCACCTCGTCGGGGTTGACGCCCTTGTTGGGCTCCTGGCCGCCGGTCATCTCCTTGACCAGATCGGACACCGCGGGCATACGGGTGGAACCACCCACCAGCACCACGTGGTCGATCTCCGACACCGCGATACCGGCGTCTTTGATCACCGACTGGAACGGCTGACGGGTGCGGTCCAGCAGATCTTGGGTGATCTTCTGGAACTCCGCACGGGTGAGCTGCTCGTCGAGGAACAGCGGGTTCTTGTCGGAGTCAACGGTGATGTAGGGCAGGTTGATCGACGTGCTCTGCGAGCTGGACAGCTCAATCTTGGCCTTCTCGGCCGCTTCCCGCAGCCGCTGCATGGCCATCTTGTCCTTGGTCAGGTCGATGCCCGACGTGCCCTTGAACTTGTCAACCAGCCAGCTGACGATGCGGTCGTCCCAGTCGTCACCGCCGAGGTGGTTGTCACCCGAGGTGGCGCGGACTTCTACGACGCCGTCACCGATCTCCAGCAACGACACGTCGAAGGTGCCGCCACCGAGGTCGAACACCAGGATCCGCTGCTCCTTCTCGCCCTTGTCCAAGCCGTAGGCCAGCGCGGCCGCGGTCGGCTCGTTGACGATCCGCAGCACGTTCAGGCCGGCGATCTGGCCGGCCTCCTTGGTGGCCTGGCGCTGGGCGTCGTTGAAGTACGCAGGCGTGGTGATGACCGCGTCGGTGATGTCCTCACCGAGGTAGGCCTCGGCGTCGCGCTTCAGCTTCATCAGAATGCGAGCGCTGATCTCCTGCGCGGTGTATTTCTTGCCGTCGATCTCCACAGACCAGTCGGTGCCCATGTGGCGCTTGACCGAGCGAATGGTGCGGTCGACGTTGGTCACCGCCTGGTTTTTGGCGGGCTGGCCGACGAGCACTTCGCCGTTGCGCGCGAACGCGACGACGGACGGAGTCGTCCGCGAGCCCTCGGAGTTGGCGACGACGACGGGGTCGCCACCTTCGAGAACTGCGACGACGGAGTTGGTGGTCCCGAGGTCGATACCGACCGCACGAGCCATAGTGGATCCTCCCTGATAAATCGAGCTTCGTATGCACTACGCTGCTGAGTGAACCGCGCTCAAGACTGCACCCGACGGCGTGCCGCTGTCAAGCCAATGTTGAGTCTAGCTCACTCAAGGTTGTCGAAGGGGTCAACGATAGTCTCCGAGAGTTTGTTCCCGAACGGTTGAGGCGTACATCACGCCGTGGGATAGTTTCGCAACCAGTCACTCAAACGGACGTGCCCGGCGCCGCAGCGTTGCACCACGACGATAGGAACTCGATGCCACCGCTGCCCAGCACGCCCGGCCCGGCGGCCGGAGAGAGCGCTTTACTCGCCCGCGAGGACGCGGGCTATCACCACGATCTGCGACCCCGGCAACTGCAGATGATCGCCATCGGTGGCGCCATCGGGACCGGCTTGTTCCTCGGCGCTGGCGGACGGCTGGCGTCGGCGGGACCCGGGTTGTTCCTGGTCTACGCGATCTGCGGCGGTTTCGTGTTCCTGATCCTGCGCGCGCTCGGCGAACTGGTGCTGCGTCGCCCGTCGTCGGGCTCGTTCGTGTCGTATGCCCGCGAGTTCTTCGGGGAGAAAGTGGCTTTCGTCGCGGGTTGGTTGTATTTCCTGAACTGGGCAATGGCCAGCATCGTGGATTCCACCGCGATCGCGAATTACTTCCATTACTGGACACCGCTGCAAGCGATACCGCAGTGGACTATCGCGCTGGTCGCACTGGTGGCCGTGGTGTCAGTGAACATGATCTCGGTGAAGGCCTTCGGCGAGCTGGAGTTCTGGGCCGCAATGATCAAAGTGGTTGCGTTGACGACGTTCCTGGTCGTCGGAACCGTCTTTCTGGTCGGACGTTTCAAAGTCGACGGTCACACCACCGGGCCGAGCCTGTGGGCCCAGCACGGCGGGTTCTTTCCGACCGGCCTGCTGCCGGTGGTGCTCGTCACCTCGGGGGTGGTGTTCGCGTACGCCGCGGTCGAGCTAATCGGAACCGCTGCCGGCGAGACGGCGGAGCCGGAGAAAATCATGCCGCGGGCGATCAACTCGGTGGTGGCCCGTATTGCGGTCTTCTACGTCGGGTCTGTCGCGGTCCTCGCGTTGCTGCTGCCGTACACGGCCTACAAACACAACGAGAGCCCGTTCGTCACCTTCTTCTCGAAAATCGGTTTCGGCGGCGCCGGCAGCCTGATGAACGCGGTGGTGCTCACCGCCGCATTCTCCAGCCTGAACGCCGGACTGTATTCCACGGGCCGCATCCTGCGATCGATGGCGGTGAACGGCAGCGCCCCGAAGTTCACCGCACGGATGTCGAAAAACGGCGTCCCCTATGGCGGAATCCTGTTGACCAGCCTGATCGGATTGTTCGGTGTGGTGCTCAACGCGATCACACCGAGCCAGGCCTTCGAAATCGTGCTCAACATCGCGGCTTTGGGTGTCCTGGCGGCCTGGGCGACCATCGTGGCGTGCCAACTGCGGCTGTACCGGATGGCCAAAGCCGGGACCGCGCAGCGGCCGAATTTCCGGATGCCGCTCGCGCCGTACAGCGGCTATGTCACCCTGGCGTTCCTGGCGGGCGTGGTGGTGCTGATGGCGCTCGACACCGAGCGGGGTCCCTGGATCATCGCCGCGATGGTGATCGGGACACCCGCTCTTATCGGCGGCTGGTTTCTGGTCCGCAAGCGCGTGGACGCCGCGGCCGCCGAAGTCAGCGGCCAGGGCGGGGACATCCCGCTCGCCTCGGCGCCGGATCCGGACGACCGACCAAGCGCGCCGGCCAATCCCGCGGTGGGATAAACATCGTCGATCTAAGGTAAGAAATCGTGGGAATAAGCCTGACCTACGAAGAGAACATTGCGATCCTCGACCTTGGCGACGACGAAAACCGTTTCTCGCCTGAGTTTCTCGACGAGATTGACGCACACCTAGATGAGCTCGTCGGCACCGGCGCCCGAGGCCTGGTTACCACCGGCGGCGCCAAGTTCTACTCCAACGGTCTGGATCTGGATTGGCTGACAGCGCACGGGGAGCAGACGCATTGGTATGTCGGACGCGTGCAGGGCATGCTGGCCCGGATACTCACCGTGCCCGTTCCCACCGCAGCAGCTGTGGTCGGCCACGCGTTCGGCGCAGGAGCGATGCTGGCGCTGGCGCACGACTTTCGGGTGATGCGCGCTGACCGCGGCTACTTCTGCTTTCCCGAAGTGGACATCCGGATCCCCTTCACACCCGGAATGGCGGCTTTGATCCAGGCCAAACTGACCCCGCAGGCGGCGGTCGCCTCGATGACGACCGGACGCCGCTTCGGCGGCGACGACGCCGTAAGCCTCGGCCTTGTCGACGCCGTCGCGGCCGAGGACGCGGTGACGGCCGCGGCGGTCGACCTCCTTCGACCCCTCGACGGCAAGGACCCGGGCACGCTGGGCGCGATCAAACAAACCATGTTCGGCGACGCGGCGCGTGCGCTGACCGCCGACGGCGCATAGCCACAAACGCAAGACGCTAGAAAGGGAAGTCGATGACGGTGCAGGAGGTACTAGACGAGATCCGTGAACGGCCTGGCACCGGTGACGTGATCAGCGTCTTCGATCCATCCACCGAAGATCAGATCGCCGAGTTCAAAGACGGCGGTCCCGACGCCGTCAACGCCGCGGTCGCCCGCGCGAAAGCGTCCGCCGAGTCCGGTGTCTGGTCCGGCCTGCCCGACTACGAGCGGGCCAAGGTGCTGTGGCGCGTCGCCGACCTGATAGACGAGAACGCCGGGCTGCTCGCCGAACTCGAGATGCTCAACGGCGGCATGTATCCCGCGCAAGCGGAGATGCAGGTAAAAGTTGGTGCGGAGTGGTTCCGGTACTACGCCGGCTGGTGCACGAAGATCGACGGGATCGCGCGCGACGTGAACACCGGCGGATTGACCGGCGTCGACTCACACATGCACGCCTACACGCTGCGGGAGCCTTACGGCGTGGTCGGGTTGATCTTCCCCTGGAACGGGCCGGTCTTCAATTTCTGCGCCAAACTGGCACCGTCACTGGCCGCGGGCTGCAACAGCGTGGTCAAACCCGCGGAGGAGACACCACTTTCGGCGCTGGTGCTGATGCGGATCCTGGCCGAGGCGGGAGTGCCTGACGGGGTGGCCAACCTGGTCAACGGCTACGGCCACACCGTTGGCGCGGCGATCACCGCGCACCTCGACATCGAGAAGGTCGCCTTCACCGGTTCGACCGAGGTCGGCCGGGAAATTGTGCACTCCTCGGCGAACAGCAACCTCAACAAGGTCACGCTGGAACTCGGCGGCAAGTCGCCGGTGCTGATCTTCGACGACGCCCGCCTGAAGAAAGCCATCACCCTGGCGGCATTCGGCGCCTTCGTGCACTCCGGTCAGGCATGCGTGTGCGGGTCGCGCGTCTTCGCGCAGCGCGGCGTCTACGAGCGGGTTGTCGAAGGTATTGCGTCCATTGCCAACACCTTGAAGCTCGGCGGCCCGAAGGAAGAAGGCTCGATGACGGGCCCGCTGATCAGCCAGAAGCAGCTCAACCGCGTGCTGGGCTACCTAGACAAGGGCAAGTCCGATGGCGCCGAGATCGTTACCGGCGGCCACCGGCTCGACCGCAAGGGCTACTTCGTCCACCCCACGGTTGTCACCAATGTCGACCCCGACTCAAGCAGGCTGTTCCAGGAGGAGATCTTCGGGCCCGTCGTCACGGTCCTGCCCTTCGACGACGACGACGAGGCCGTCGCGTTGGCCAACAACAGCACCTATGGGCTGGCCGCCACCGCCTGGACCAACGACCTCGGTCGCGCGCACCGGCTGGCCAAGCGGCTCAAGGCCGGAACCGTGGGGCTGAACTGTCAGATGCAGTACGACCACTCCATGCCCTTCGGGGGTTACAAGCAGTCCGGCTGGGGTCACGAGTCGGGCAAGGCGGGCATCGAGGCCTACCTGCAAACCAAGATCGTCTGGGCGCAGATGTAAGAGCCAGTGGGGCAGCCTAAACCGCACGCTCACAGCGGATCTGCATCCGCGATCGACTATAGATTGAGGTATGGCTGCGAGCACTCGGCGGACGGTCCTACAGGTGGCCGACGGCTATGCCGCGATGGCTGGTTAACCGCACAACGCGGGCGCGTCACTACGGTCACTTGCGTTACCTGTTGCGTACGCTGGTTTTTGCGATGTTTCCGCATAGAGTCAAGACCACAATGGCCGGCGGCCGGATGCTGCTGGCAGGTCTCGTGCTGATTGCCGCGCTGGTGGGCGGGTGCAGCTCCCTCATTCACGGCAAGCCGGTGGCCTCCCCGGGCGCGGGAGCAACCGAACCGTCGTTCCCCAAAGCCAAGCCGTCGATCCCGTCGCAGTCCGCGCCGCCGAGCGCTAACCCGCCGGCCGGCGCCATCCCGCTGCCGCCCGACCAGAACGGCTACGTGTTCATCGAAACCAAATCCGGCCAGACCCGCTGCCAGATCCACAGCGCCAGCGTCGGTTGCGAGGCGCAGTTCACCAACTCCCCGATGCAGGACGGCGAACGCGCCAACGGCGTCAACGTGACCGCGAGCGGTTCGGTGGAATGGGTGCTGGGCAATCTCGGCGACATTCCCACGGTGACCATCGACTACCTCACCTACGACGCAGAAGGCTGGACGATCGCGGCCAGCGAAAGCGGCACCCGGTTCACCAATGAGCACACCGGGCACGGCATGTTCGTCAGCATCGAAAAAGTGGACACGTTTTAGCGATCAACCTTCTAGGTCAGACCAGCTCGCGTCGGCGCGCAGGCAAGGAGCGAGCATGAATGCGCCTCTGTACCTCATCACCGGAGCGGGTGGTGGCACTGGTGGCGTGAGCCGGCAGGTGATCGAAGATCTGCGCGAACGCGGGGAGCGCGTTCGCGCTTTGGTTCACCACGACGACGCCCGAGCCGACCCGCTGCGCAAACTTGGCGCGGAAGTTGTCGTCGGAGACTTGACCGAGCCGCAAGACGTGGTCGATGCGATGAACGGCGTCGATCGCATGTTCTTTTCGATGAGCGTTTCGCCGGATTACCTCAAAGCAACGGTCGTAATCTGCGACGCCGCACTGGAATACGGCCACCTCGAGGTGCTCGTCAACATGTCTCAGATGACCGTTTCACAGATGACATTGACCAGCGTGGGTGAATCTCATCAGCATCGGCTGCATTACCTTGCCGAGCACGTCATCAACTGGTCGGGTGTGCCAGTCGTACACATCAGGCCTACGGTGTTTCTGGACAACCCGATATTCACCTGGCTTGTGGCACCGTCGCTGCGAGAGCGAAACGTGTTGGCGCTGCCCTTTGGGACAGGTCGAACCTCACCGATCGCGACCAGCGACGTGGCCCGCACAGTTGCCGCAGCGCTGGTCGATCCCGCAAACCGTATCGGTGATATTTACGAATTGACGGGTCCGGCGAGCCTGGACATCGATGGACTCGCCGCCGAATACGCACTTGGACTGCAAAGGCCGATACACGGCACCGACATTCCGTATGAAACGTGGGTCCAGGAAGTCCTCAAGCCACTAGGTTTGCCCGCACACGTCGAACAGCACCTGGCGACAATGGCCCAGTTACACCGTGCTGGACGCTATGACAGGGCCACCGATGACGTCGAAAAGGTTACCGGACAGCCGCCTTCGACAGTGGGCCGCTACGTCGCCGAGCATCCCGAACTGTTTTCCTAACTGCGGGTTACATACCGGAGACGTTGATCATTAGCATGGCGGGCCTTGGCGTCCGCTGTCATCGATCAGCGGGGGCACGCACGATCTCATCGTGCTGCCGCGAGGCATAGTCTGGCGCTCGTGGACTTTCGGGTATTCGTTGAACCGCAGCAGGGCGCCAGTTACTCCGACCAGCTTGCGGTCGCGCAGACGGCGGAAGCATTGGGGTTTTCAGCGTTCTTCCGGTCCGACCATTATCTGGCGATGAGCGGCGATGGACGGCCCGGCCCGACCGACTCCTGGGTGACGTTAGGCGGGATCGCCCGGGAGACTTCGTCGATCCGGCTGGGCACGCTGGTCACGTCGGCGACGTTCCGCCATCCCGGCCCGCTGGCCGTCTCGGTCGCCCAGGTCGACGAGATGAGCAACGGGCGAGTCGAATTCGGGATCGGCACCGGTTGGTTCGAAACGGAACATCTGGCCTACGCGATCCCCTTTCCACCGCTACGTGAGCGATTCGCCCGGCTCACCGAGCAGCTCGAGATGATCACGGGCCTGTGGACCTCCCCGGTCGGCGAGACGTTCGACTACGCCGGAGCTCATTACGCGGTCAACAACTCGCCTGCGCTGCCCAAGCCGGTGCAGCGGCCGCATCCACCGATCATCATCGGCGGGACGGGCGCAAAGCGGACGCCGGGGTTGGCCGCGACATTCGCTGACGAGTTCAACGTGCCGTTCGCGCCGTTGGACACGATCACAACGCAGTTCGACCGGGTCCGCGAAGCGGTCGATTCGGTCGGCCGGCCCGCCGACTCGATGGTGTATTCCGCGGCCTTCGTCGTGTGCGCCGGACGTGACGACGCCCAGATCGCCAGACGGGCTGCCGCCATCGGACGGGAGCTCGACGAGCTGCGGTCCAATTCTCCGCTGGTGGGCACGCCGAACGAGATCGTCGAGCAGCTCGGACCGTTCACCGAGATTGGCCTGCAGCGGGTGTATCTGCAACTGCTGGACCTGTCCGACCTAGAGCACCTGCGACTTTTCGCCGATGAGGTGCAGCGGCAGCTCTGACGCCCGCGTCGCGGGCCAAGCTTCCGCTGCATGTCAGTAGCATCGTGGCATGACTGGCTACGGTTCTCAGGGTCCTCCCGATGACCCGAGCGAGCGGCCGACGCGGATGGCCAATTACGGTGCGGACGGTCCGCGGCCGCCCGGTTTCGACGACGAGCCGGACTACGCCGCGGATGACTCCGGTTCCGCTGAACCCGAGTCCGCGCCAAACCCGTGGTATCGCAACCGCGTGTTGCTGGCCTTGTGGGGCCTGCTGGTCGCCACCCTGATCGTGTTGATCATCTACGGCCTGGTCCAGCTCTCCCCCGGCGGCGAGGGTGGTGGCCCGTCCACGACCACGCCGTCAACGACGCCCACGCGGTCGTCGACAACCTCCCCGACGACCACCACGACTAACCCGTCGACGACCACCACGCCGCCACCACCACCGCCCACGACGCCCGAAGAGGTGCCGCCATCGGGTGGCTACTCCCCCGCCCCCGCCCCCGCCGAGCCGCCGCGCCATCACCACCATATGCCGCATATCCCATCCACGGTCACGTTGCCGCACACCGTGATTACGCTGCCGCCCGGTTTTTAAGGCACAGTCACTCAAGCCTCGGCGGCAAGCGCGACAGGATCCGGCGCTAGGATCAGCGCCCGTGACGGGCTACGAACCTCCAGATGACCGAAGTGAGGCGCCGACCGGTTATATCGACTACGGCGACTCCGGCGGCTACGGGCAACAGGAACCAGAGCCCGGGTCGCCGTGGTACCGCAAGCCCGCCGTTCTGCTCGGTTTGGGCTTGCTTGCCGGGATCCTGGTCGCGCTGGCGATTTATGTGATCGCCGACCGGACCAAAGGCGGTGGCGGCTCGACGCCCACCTCCACGTCGCAGACGACATCAACCGGGGTCACGACGACCGCAACCACCCCGCCGCCCACCAGCAGCGCGACGACCACTGAGCCGGTCGCTCCGGCTCCGACGACCACCCCGACCTACCCGCCGACGACCGCGGAGCCGACCACCACGGCACCGACGACCACACCGCCGGCGAGCACGAGCATCGACGATGGTCACCATCATCACCACCACTACGGCGGTATGCCGTAGCCGGGACCATCGGTCGCGGTGGCGCTCTGCCGGTGAGTGCCGATACGATTTCTTCTCGTGGGGGGCAGCCGACCACCGTACGACGTCGATGGTTGCTCAAAGCACGACTTGAGCATCGGCAACACCGTTGACGAACGGTTCGGCGCTGCGGAAAACCCGTCACCGTGGTACCTCAAACGGTGGGTCCTGGCCCTGTGGGGCCTGGCGGTGGTGATCCTGATCGCGACGATCATCTACGGTCTGGTCATCCTGGCCAGGGGCAGTGGGGGCAGCACGCCAGCCACCACGCGGCCGTCGACAACCGCACCGTCGCAGACAACCAGCTTCTCGCCGACACCGTCGTCAATCGTCCCGACCACGACGACCCCTCCGCCTGAGACGACGGAACCTGCGCCGCCCACGACCACCCAGACGTGGGCGCAGCAACATCCCCATCGCCATTGGTGGAGGAGCAACCTGCCCCCGCTCCCGGCGATACCGCATTTCCCAGACTTCAACCCTTAACGGGCCGGGCGCCGCAATACGCGGGATCAAGGGCCGAATGCCACGCGTAGCGGCGGCCAAGTTAGGGCATCCTTCGTCGCGGTAACCACCGTGAAGATGTCACTATGAGCAGGCTTACACGGCTTGAGCAGGTGCAGTAGTTAAGTTACCGGCTAGTAATATTGCTTTAGTTACTGGCCAGTAACACGGAATTTGGGAGACGGTCCGTGCACACGCAGATGCTGATCAGACTGGTAGTGGGCCTAGGCATGACGGCGATCGTCGCTTGGTTCGCCCTCCGCCGGGTGGGTTGGCTGGTCAAACTCACGCTTTCCGGTCAGCCGGTCAGCGGTCGCACCGATGAGATCGGCACTCGCATCTGGACGCAGATCTCCGAAGTGCTCGGGCAGCGCAAGCTGTTGAAATGGTCCATCCCCGGGCTGGCGCACTTCTTCACCATGTGGGGCTTCATCATCCTGCTCACGGTCTACATCGAGGCCTACGGGTTGCTGTTCCAGCCGAACTTCCACATCCCGATCATCGGGCGATGGGACGCGCTGGGCTTCCTGCAGGACTTCTTCGCCACCGCGGTCTTCCTCGGTATCGCCACCTTCGCGGTCATCCGTATTCTGCGCAGCCCGCGCGAGATCGGCCGGACGTCGCGGTTCTACGGCTCCCATGCCGGCGGCGCCTGGTTGATCCTGTTCATGATCTTCAACGTCATCTGGACCTACGTGCTGGTCCGCGGGTCCGCGGTCAACAACGGCACGCTCCCCTACGGCAAGGGCGCATTCCTCTCACAGATATTCGGCACGATCCTGCGCCCGCTTGGCCACACTGGCAACGAAGTTCTGGAAACCGTGGCCCTGCTGTTGCACATCGGCGTCATGCTGTCCTTCCTGATCATCGTGCTGCACTCCAAGCACCTGCACATCTTCCTGGCGCCGATCAACGTCACCTTCAAGCGACTGCCCGACGGCCTGGGTCCGCTGCTGCCGATCGAGTCCGGCGGCAAGCCGATCGACTTCGAAAACCCGCCCGACGACGCGGAATTCGGCCGCGGCAAGATCGAGGACTTCACCTGGAAAGGGATGCTCGACTTCGCCACCTGCACCGAATGCGGGCGCTGCCAATCGCAGTGTCCGGCCTGGAACACCGGCAAGCCGCTCTCGCCCAAGCTCGTCATCATGGACCTGCGCGATCACTGGATGGCCAAGGCCCCCTACCTACTTGGAGAGAAGAGCGCGGAGCCGCTCGAGGGCCTCGACCTGGAAACGGTCCACGAAGAGGGCCACCACGTGCCCGAGTCCGGGTTCGGCCGGGTGCCCGGGCACGGGCCGGAGCAGGCGAACCGCCCCCTGGTCGGCACAGCCGAACAAGGCGGGGTGATCGACCCCGACGTGCTGTGGTCCTGCGTGAGCTGTGGCGCTTGCGTCGAGCAGTGCCCGGTGGACATCGAACACATCGACCACATCATCGACATGCGCCGCTACCAGGTCATGATGGAGTCCGAGTTCCCCTCCGAGCTCTCGGTGCTGTTCAAAAACCTTGAGACCAAGAGCAACCCGTGGGGCCAGAACGCCTCCGACCGGACCAACTGGATCAGCGAGGTCGACTTCGACGTTCCGGTCTACGGCGAAGACGTCGACAGCTTCGACGGTTACGAATACCTGTTCTGGGTGGGCTGCGCGGGCGCCTACGACGACAAGGCCAAGAAAACCACCAAGGCGGTCGCCGAGCTGTTGGCCCGAGCCGGGGTGAAGTATGTGGTGCTGGGCACCGGCGAAACCTGCAACGGCGACTCGGCCCGCCGCTCCGGCAACGAGTTCTTGTTCCAGCAGCTCGCCCAACAGGCCGTCGAAACCCTCGACGGACTGTTCGAAGGAGTGGAGACCGTCGACCGCAAGATCGTGGTCACCTGCCCGCACTGCTTCAACACCCTTGGCCGCGAATACCGCCAGCTGAGCGCCAATTACACCGTGCTGCACCACACCCAGCTGCTCAACCGCCTGGTGCGCGACAAGAAGCTGGTCCCGGTGAGCCCCGTCTCAGAAGACATCACCTACCACGACCCGTGCTATCTGGGCCGGCACAACAAGGTCTACGAGGCGCCGCGCGAGCTGATCGGGGCCGCCGGTGCGAAGCTGACCGAAATGCCGCGTCACGCCGACCGCAGCTTCTGCTGCGGCGCCGGGGGTGCGCGGATGTGGATGGAAGAGCACATCGGCAAGCGGATCAATCACGAGCGCGTCGACGAGGCGCTGGCCACCGGTGCCACCACGGTAGCCACCGCATGCCCGTTCTGCCGGGTGATGGTCACCGACGGTGTCAACGACCGGCAGGAAGCCGCCGGGCGCGAAGGCGTCGACGTCCGCGACGTGGCGCAGCTGCTGCTTGAGTCACTCGACCGCACCACGATCACGTTGCCGGAGAAGGGCGCCGCTGCAAAACAAGCCGCTGAACACGCGGAAAAGGCTGCTCCCAAGACCGCTCCTAAAGCGGAGGCTGCACCCGCCGCGACCGAACCGGCCGAGGCAACCACCGAAACCGAAGCCGCCGCGCCCACCGAGGAGAAGGCCACCAAAGCCGTCACCGGACTGGGTATCGCCGGTGGCGCCAAGCGGCCCGGGGCCAAGAAGGCAGCGCCGAAAGCTGAAGCCACGCAGGCTCCGTCGACGTCCGACGAGCAAGCCACCGAAGCGAAGGCGCCGGCCGCGCCGGCAGCGCCGGCTAAGGGGTTGGGCATCGCCGCCGGAGCCAAACGACCGGGCGCGAAAAAAGCTGCCGGAAAACCAGAGGCCTCAACACAATCCGCGCCGGCACAACAACCCGAAGCACAGACCGAGCCCGCAGCCGCCCCGGAGGCCAAGGCGCCGGCCGCACCGGTTAAAGGGCTGGGCATCGCCGCCGGGGCGAAACGACCCGGCGCCAAAAAGGCCGCTGCCCCCGCACAACCCGCTACCCCGCAGCCAGCGCCTGAGGCAAAGCCAGAGCCGCAAGCTAAGCAAGAACCGGAGTCCGAGCCTGCGGACAGCGACGGCGACCAGGCTTCGCCGTCGACGCCTGTCAAGGGGCTGGGTATCGCCCGGGGTGCCCGTCCACCGGGTAAACGCTGATCAAGTGGATTCCCGAATTATTAATTAGATAGACAGCCATGGCACCATGGTTGACGTGACTACTCATCAGCTGCCCTGGCACAGTACGGGTCATCAGCCGCGGCAGCGCACGTTCGCGCAGTCATCGAAGCTGCAGGATGTGCTGTATGAAATCCGCGGACCGGTGCACGATCACGCCGCGCGGCTGGAGGCCGAAGGGCACCGCATCCTCAAGCTCAACATCGGCAACCCGGCACCGTTCGGCTTCGATGCACCGGACGTGATCATGCGCGACATGATCCAGGCGCTGCCGTACGCGCAGGGCTATTCGGACTCCAAGGGCATCTTGTCGGCGCGCCGTGCGGTGGTCACCCGCTACGAACTCGTCGACGGCTTCCCGCGTTTCGACGTCGACGACGTGCATCTGGGCAATGGGGTCTCCGAGCTGATCACGCTGACCCTGCAGGCGTTGCTGGACAACGGTGATCAGGTGTTGATCCCGGCGCCCGACTATCCGCTGTGGACGGCGTCGACCTCACTGGCCGGCGGCACCCCGGTGCATTACCTGTGCGACGAAACCCAGGGCTGGCAGCCGGATATCGCCGACATCGAGGCGAAGATCACCGAGCGCACCAAGGCGCTGGTGGTGATCAACCCGAACAACCCGACCGGCGCTGTCTATGGCCGCGAAATCCTCACGCAGATGGCCGATCTGGCGCGCAAACATCAGCTGCTGCTACTCGCCGACGAGATCTACGACAAGATCCTCTACGACGACGCTCAGCACATCAGCATGGCCTCGGTCGCACCCGACATGTTGTGTCTGACGTTCAACGGGCTGTCGAAGGCCTACCGGGTGGCCGGGTACCGGGCCGGCTGGCTGGCAATCACCGGGCCCAAGGAGCACGCCAGTAGTTTCATCGAGGGCATCCATCTGCTGGCGAATATGCGGTTGTGCCCGAATGTTCCGGCCCAGCACGCGATCCAGGTTGCCCTGGGCGGTCACCAAAGCATCGAGGACCTGGTGCTGCCGGGCGGGCGATTGCTCGAGCAGCGTGACGTGGCCTGGTCCAAGCTCAACGAGATTCCCGGGGTGTCCTGCGTCAAACCCGCCGGTGCGCTCTACACGTTCCCGCGGCTGGATCCCGAGGTGCACGAGATCGTCGACGACGAGCAGCTTGTCCTGGATCTGCTGCTGTCGGAGAAGATCTTGGTCACACAGGGCACCGGATTCAATTGGCCCGCACCGGATCACCTGCGGATCGTGACTCTGCCGTGGTCGCGCGACCTTGCCCACGCCATCGAGCGGTTGGGTAACTTCCTGGCCAGCTACCGTCAGTAGCGCACGCAACGATCACGGGTTGTCGATATAGCCGCCCGGGCAGTACACGCTGATCGCAGTGTCGGCGAAACCGGATGCGGTATCCAGCGACATGCCCGGCGATCCCTGAAGCATGTCCTGGATGATCTGCTGTTCACTCTCGCCGCCCGCGTACCGCGCACAGATGCGACGCGCATCGTTGATCGCAGCGTCCTTCGATCGCCGCAGCCGAAGCCCCTCCGTCGACAGCCGCCACAGGAATTGGCCGTCCCTGTCCATGTGGTCAGGCGGCGGGTCGGCCGCCGATCCTGACCCATGCTGCCAGGCTGAGGTGGTCTCCTGCGATCGGAATAGTTCGGGTTTGCGCTCATAAACCACCACTGCGGCAATGGCGGCGACGACGAATACCAGCGCCGCCACCATGGCTAGGGCAAAAATCGGCTGCGGGTTCTGTGGCGATGTCGCTGTCATGTCAACAAACCCAGCGTATGTCCCGTTATTGGGGTCTTGGCGCACCGTTAGCTGAGCATTTCCCGCAAATTTACTGTTAGCTTCCGGGAAGCCAGGCACCCATCCCGTGATCGCGGTGGACTGGTGTCACGGCGCGTCCCTAGGTCCGGCGTGGCTGGAGGCCGCAGGGCACCGCATCCTCAAGCTGAACATCGGCAACCGGCGGCGTTCGGCTTCGAGGGGTTGCACTGCCACCGCCGATCGTTATCACCCGAATCCAAGTTTAGCTAATTCTTTGAGGTCTCTATGAGTCTGGCTGCTGGGTGAGCGCAACGACAGAACTCGGGACACGATGGATTCTTCGGGCCCATATTTTCGAGTCATTGGCTTTCCCACACAGCCGTGGCCGCACGAGTTGCTTTGTAGTGCACCAGTTCGGATCACAGGAGGTGGGGCGTACCGATTAACTGTTGATGCCCAATCGAGAAATGAACGCCGCTCCGATCAGGTCGAGGCGCCAGCCCGTTTTGCCACTCGAACGAAGTGGTGAAACGGACGCGCACAAGTGCGGTGGTGCAACCTGCAATCAACACATGATCCAAACAAATACTGCGCCAGCGGATGGATGAATCGGAGCATACCGAAAGGAGAAGTGCGATGTCTTCTGTTGCGACACAAACGCAGTCGCCAGCAGCAGCGGCCGATCGCTTGTACCGGTGTACATCGGCACCGACGATTTCCAACGTACCGGGCGTGCACATCTATCCATACCCGGGCGCCGGCACCTTAGCCGAGCGCCGAGCGTCCACAGCGGCGAGGACCACCGGGTACTCCTTTGGCATTTCCCGAGCGGTCAACGCCAGCGCGGCTCGTTTGGACTGTTGACCATGGATTTTGGAGCGTTACCTCCGGAGATTAACTCTGCGAGAATGTATTCCGGGCCCGGCTCAGCGCCAATGCGTGCCGCGTCGGCGGCGTGGAATCTGCTCGCCGCGGAGCTGGAGTCGGCGGCGTCCTTGTATCAGTCCACCATCGACACGCTGGCCGACGACGAGTGGCGCGGGCCGACGTCTACATCGATGGTCGCCGCTGTCGACCCTTACGTCACCTGGATGAACACCACCGGGGCGCAAGCTGAGCAAACCGCCGTCCAAGCTTCTTCGGCCGCAAGTGCTTACGAGGCCGCGTTCGCGATGACGGTGCCGCCGGCCGAGGTCGCGGCCAACCGCGCGCTGCTGATGGCGTTGATCGCCTCGAACGTCCTGGGTCAGAACCTGCCGGCTATCGCGGCCACCGAGGCCCAATACGGTGAGATGTGGGCGCAGGACGCCGCGGCCATGTACGGGTATGCCGGCAATTCGGCTGCGGCCACCGTCGTAAAGCCATTCGCCCAGCCGCCGCAAATGACAAATTCAGACGCCGAGGCGCTGCAGTCCTCAACGCTGGCGAACGCTGCCGGCACCAACACTGGGTCCGGGGCACAGACGCAGCTGTCACAGCTGATCTCCACGGTCCCTTCGACGTTGCAACAACTCACCTCGCCGGTGTCGTCTGCGACGAATGCGGCTACGGCCACCCTGCCAACGGGTCCAATCGGCCAACTCCTCTATTTGTTGTCCGGCTCGTACGGCGACCCGCTCGGAACCTTCTTGAACTCTCAATTGGTCAACGGTGTCACATCAGCCGGGTACCCCAACCCCTCGATCATCACGTCGGCAGTCACGAGCGGTTTGGCCGATATCAACTCGTTGGGGCCGGGCGGCTTGGCGGCACCTGGGGGCGAAGGTGTTACCAGCATGATCAAGCCGCTCACTCCGGCGCCGGTGAGCGTGCCGAGCGTGGGCGTATCGGTGAACACCGGTGGCAGCACACTGGTCGGCAAGCTGTCCGTACCACCGACGTGGACGGCGGCAGCACAGGTCGCCAACCACAGCGGTGTCACATTTGCCGGTGGCGGCTGGACCAACGCGGTGGGTCCGACCGGCGGCGGTCCGGCAGCCGCCTCGGCCGGTATGCCCGGTATGCCGGGCGCGGCCGGCAGCAGATCCGGTGGTTTCGGTCACGGACCACGCTACGGAAATCGCCTGACCGTCATGGGGCGCCCGCTGTCGGGTGGCTGAGCACTAGCGTCGTTCCAGCAGTTGCAGCAGGTAGGCCCCGTAGCCGGATTTCAGCAGGGCTTCGGCGCGGTGGGCCAGCTGGTCGTCATCAATGAAGCCCATCCGCCACGCGATTTCTTCGGGGATGCTGACCTTCAGGCCCTGCCGACGTTCCAGGGTGCGGACGTAATCGCTGGCGTCCGCCAGTGAGTCGAACGTCCCGGTGTCCAGCCAGGCCGTCCCACGGGCGAGCACCTCGACGGTTAGCCGACCCTGATCGAGGTAGGTCCGGTTGATGTCGGTGATCTCGTATTCACCGCGTGCCGAAGGTCGCAGGCCCCGGGCGATCTCGATCACGTCGTTGTCGTAGAAGTACAGGCCCGGCACCGCATATTGCGATTTCGGTGTAGCCGGTTTCTCTTCGATCGACAACGCAAGGCCGTCCGCGCTGAATTCGACGACACCATACGCCGATGGGTTGGCAACCCAATAGGCGAAAATGGCTCCGCCACTGATTGACCGGAAGCGTCGAAGGTTGGTACCCAGGCCAGGGCCGTAGAAGATGTTGTCGCCCAACGCTAATGCCACCGAATCGCTGCCGATGTGATCAGCGCCGATCACGAACGCCTGGGCCAGACCCTCGGGCTGGTCTTGTACCGCATAGCTGAGGTTGATGCCGAATGCGCTGCCGTCACCGAGCACCCGTTCGAATGCGGGCGCGTCGTGGGCGGTGGTGATCACCTGGATGTCGCGAATGCCGGCCATCATCAGTGTGGACAGCGGGTAGTAGATCATCGGTTTGTCATAAACCGGTAGCAACTGCTTGCTGACGCCCATGGTGATCGGATACAGACGCGTGCCCGAACCGCCGGCCAGAATGATCCCCCGCATGCCCCACCCCTCAGTCGACGAGATCGGCGTCGGTCAACTCGGTCGCGGCCAGCGCCGAGGCTAGGTCGTCGTGCCGGAACACCGAGGTGACCTTGTCGTGGACCACTCGAAAGGCCGACGCAACAGCGACGTTGGCACCGGAATCGTCTGCACTGCCGATCTTCTGTTCGACGACGACGACGCCGTCGTGTACGTATATCCGGCCCACTTCGGCCTTTCGCGGGCGGGCGGTCGCCCAATCACGCAACGCGGCATGCCCCTGCCCGGCGCCGTGCGCGTCGCCGACTTCGATGTCATCACTGGACAGGGCGATCAAGGTGTCGACGTCGGACGCATTCAAGGCGTCATGCCAAGCCAGCACGGTGGCGATCTCCGATGTGGTCATGGTGTGAAACGTACCGCGTGCGTCTAGAACGGCGTGTAGTCGAGCCAGTTCTGCCACACCGACGCGTCGCCGAGCAGCGCGATATCGGTGTCGGCGACCGGAACTCGCCGTACGACCGCCAGCAGCAGGTCGACGGCGCCGCCCCGCAGCGCCACAGCCCCATCTCCCTCGCCGTGTGACCACGAAATGCGGCCCGCGTCGGCGCGGATGGTCCACTGGCCGCCGACCCCCAGCCCGGGATCGGTGGCGCGCAAGTGCACAGTTTGGCCGTTTTCCAGCGGGAGCGGTGCGTTGTCGCGGCCGGCCTCGCTCGCGACCCGCTCAAGCCATTCGCCAATGCCGTCGGCCGCCAGCTCGGGTGTCAGCGCGTAGTCGAGCCTGAGCGCCAGCGCGGCGTCGGCTCGGTGCACCGTCGCCTCGTGCAGTCGGCGCCGAACCCACCAGTACGCCGGCCGCGAGCCCAGAAACGTCCATACCGGGGTTTCCACACCGACGTGTTCGACGGCGTCGACCAGCCGCTGCGCCCCGCCGTGCAGCCAGGCGATCGCCTCGTCGGGATCGGGCGGTGGCTTGCCGCCGTCGACTGCACGTGGGTCGAGATAGTGGTCGACCCGGTCGGCCACGATCTGCGCGGCCCAGCGGTCACCGCGACCGACATGACGGAATAACTGGGAAAGGCTCCAACCGGGACACGTCGGCACCGGGGTGGACGGGTCGCCGATGCGGACCACCTCGCCGAAGGCGCGATTTTGCTCCAGCAGTGCTGCCGCGTAGTCCACGCGGTCAGGCTACGCGCCGTCCCAAGCAGTGCACGCGCCAACCGGCTTGCTGCCACTGCTGCACGTCAAGGCAGTTGCGGCCGTCGACGACGACGCGTGCTCGCACCCGATCGGCAAGCAAGTCGGGGTCGAGGTCGACGAACTCTTTCCACTCGGTGAGCACTAGCACCGCGTCGGCGCGGTCGCAGGCTTCCTCCACCGAGACCGCGTAATTCAGTGTGGGAAACAGCCGCTGGGCGTTCTCCAGGGCTTTGGGGTCGTAGACGTTGACCGCCGCGCCGTTGAGCTGTAGCTGGCCGGCGACATTGAGCGCCGGTGAGTCACGCACGTCGTCGGATTCCGGCTTGAACGCGGCGCCGAGCACAGCGATGTTGGCGCCCAACAGCGAACCGCCGCAGGCGGTGGTGGCCAATTCGACCATCCGGTGGCGGCGACGCATGTTGATGCTGTCCACCTCGCGCAGAAAGGTCAGCGCCTGGTCGGCGCCCAGTTCACCGGCGCGGGCCATGAACGCCCGGATGTCCTTCGGCAGGCAGCCACCACCGAAACCCAAGCCCGCGTTCAGGAATCGGCGCCCGATCCGCGGGTCATGCCCGAGCGCATCGGCTAACAGAACGACGTCGGCGCCTGCGGCTTCGCATACTTCGGAGATCGCGTTGATGAACGAGATCTTGGTCGCCAGAAAGGCGTTCGCGGAGACCTTCACCAACTCCGCGGTCTGCAGATCGGTCACCAGGAACGGTACGCCCAGATCCAGCATCGGTGCGTATAGCTCACGGATCGCCGCCTCAGAACGCGTCGAACCATCTTGGATACCAAGCACAATGCGGTCGGGCCGCAAAGTGTCTTGCACCGCGAAACCTTCCCGGAGGAACTCCGGATTCCACGCCACTTCCACGTCGACACCTGGCCGCGCGGCCGCGCGGGCCCGATGAACGAGCTCGGCCGCGGTCCCGACGGGCACCGTGGACTTTCCCACGATCACCGACGCGCGAGTCAGTCGCGGTACAAGCCTGTCGATTACGGCGTTTACATGGCTCAGGTCGGCGCCGTATTCGCCCTTCTTCTGAGGGGTGCCGACACCGAGGAAATGCACATCGGCGAATTCGGCAGCCAGGTCATAGTCGGTGGTGAACCGAAGTCGGCCGGCTGCGATGTTGTCGCTCAACATCTTTCGCAGACCGGGCTCGTAGAACGGAACGTCACCGGCAGCTAGCTTGGCAACCTTACCGGGATCAATGTCGACGCCGACGACCTCGTGCCCCAGTTCCGCCATTCCGGCGGCGTGGGTGGCACCAAGATAGCCCGTACCAAAGACGGTGCATCTCATACACCCGTGTGTATGTCGCCGCGATGAGCTAATTGCATCGCTCTTGTGAGCGGCGGGCAAACGTCAGGTGACGGTTTGCTATCGGGGCCTTAGAAGCCGTGGCCGCCGTGGCCGCCGCCGAAGCCGCCGTGGCCACCGCCGAAGCCGCCGTGACCGCCACCGAAGCCGCCGCCGGGGCCACCGCCACCAGGGCCCCACCCGCCGTGACCCCAGGGCCCGAGCGGCGGGCCCACGGGAATCGGAATTGGAATCGGGACGGGAGCCGGCGCAACTGGAGCCGGAGCGGGCGCAACCGGTACCGGAGCCGGAACGGGCGCAACCGGTACGGGAGCCGGAGCGGGCGCAGCCGGTTCGGGAGCCGGAGCTTCGGGCGCCGGGGCAGCAGGTTCGGGAGCCGGAGCTTCGGGCGCCGGAGCAGCAGGAGCCGGCGCCGGAGCTTCGGGGGCCGGGGCAGCCGGAGCCGGAGCCGCGGGCGCGGACGGTGCCGGCTTCGCGGGAGCGACGGCTTGGTGGCCCGGTTCGGGCCGCACAGCGGCCGTCGGCCGCATACTGATCGCCAGCGCGACCACCAGCGCCGCAGCGGCTACTACGAAGATCGCCGCGACCGCGCTGACCACCAGCACCAGCGGCCTGCGGCCACCGTCCTGTGGAACAGCAGTGGTGATGCCGGTATAGGTGCCGGTCGGGAATGGTTCCTCGCCTGCGAGTGCGGTGTAGGCGTCGGCGTCCTCGTCCGTAACCGCACTGTAGGCCAGAGCCTGCTCGCCGGACGCGCCGTCGACGGCAACGTCGAAGTACCCGGGAGCGACGGCGTATGGGTCTATCGAGCCGGTGCCGGGATCTTGGGCATAGGCCAGCGCAGCTGTCGACGAGGAGAACAACGGCGCATTGGCCGAGGCCAGCGCCGCGCCTCGAGCCAGCGCTGTCTCCGGCTCCTCGGCCGCACTCACCGTCAGCGCGGTTGCCGCCTCCAAATGCGCTTTTATCGGGGCAATGTCAACGCCGGAGCCGACGAGGAAGAGGCCATCGGGACGCGTCTCCAACGCCTCGGCCCCGGAAGCCAGCGCGGACAGCTCGACAATAGGGTCACCGCCGGCGGTCAGCGGCTGGCGGTGCACGTCGGTGATGGAACCGTCGGCGGTATTGACCACGGCCAGCGTCGCGGTGTCGGGCTCGACAAACAACAGTCCGGTCTGGGCATAGCCGACGGAGTTGCCGACGACCTGGGCCAGCGCCGCGGCGGCCAAGAACGACGACACCAACATCACGTTCTCGACCTTGCGCGCCGCCAGTGCGTCACGCAGCGCAGCGGCCTCGATCGGATCCGTCCAGGTCACACCCGTCGACCGCAATTGGTAGCCACTCTCGGCGGCGCCTTCTTGGGTGCCCAGGATCGCTGAGACCACCTGGTCGGCTGCGCTGACGGTGGGTGCATCGGCCGTGTTGACCGCGAAGCCCTCTTCGTCGACCGTGACGCCGTCGGCGTTTTCGCCCTCGACTAGAACCATGCGGACCGCAGTGGGTGCCATCGACACCCCAAGAACGGTGTCCACTACTCCTCCAAAGCTGTTCGCTTGCTCACCGGGTCTATTAAGAACATCACCACGACGGGCCAGTGCATTGCGGATTGCCGAGTTTCCACAAGTTCTGGCAGGGCGAGACGGATAACTCCCCGGTCTTTGCTACTTCGACCTTACCGATGGCTGGACCCGGCGGCCATGCGTTGACCACACGATTGCCCACACTCACCCGCGGCCGTGACCGCCGAAGCCTCCGTGGCCACCGCCGAAGCCGCCGTGACCGCCACCGAAACCCGGGCCGTGGCCCCCGCCACCGAAACCCGGGCCGTGTCCCCATCCGCCACCGCCATGATCGCCGCCCCACGGACTTTGCGGCGGGCCCAGCTGCGGGGGCGCCAGGAGCCGCGGAATGATCGGCGGAATGAACGGTGGCGCCGCGGGAGCTGGCGCGGGGATGGGAATTGGCATTGGCGCGGGCACTGGAGCGGGAGCCGGCACCCGAACCGGAGCGGCCACCGGGGCCGGAGCCTGCACGGGTGCGGGTGGCGCCAGCACCTGCGCCCGAGGCAGCGGCGCTGGCACCGGCCTGGCCGGGGCCACCACGTTGTGGCTAAGGCTGGGCCGCGAACTGGCCGACGGTCGGATGCTGAACGCCAGCGAAATCACCAGTGCCATAACGCCGACAACAAAAATGATCAACACACCCATCGTCGCCAAAAACGGTGTGCGACTTGGGTGCTCGGCCTCTAACCGACCGAAGTCGGGGTACATGCCGGTAGTGAAGTCTTCTCCCTCGTCGACGTCGGCGTAAGCGTCGGGACCCTCTTGGGTGTAAACCGCGGCCGAGTCGTCGGCAACCGCGCTATAGGCCAACGCCTCCGCACCCGGCTGGGACCCGGCGGCTGCCTCAGCTACGGCCAGATATCCCGGCTCGACCACATGCTGGCTCACCGAACCGGTGCCCGGGTCTAGCGCATAGGCCAGCGCATCGGTCGACGAGGCGAACAAAGGCGCATTCGCCGAGGCCAGCGCCGCACCTCGGGCCAGCGCCGCGTCGGGCTGCTCGGGCACGCTCAGCGGAAGCGACGTCGCGCCCTCGAGCGCCGGCTTGATCAACGGGATGTCGACCCCCGAGCCCAGCACCAACAAACCCTCCGGCTGCTCTTCGAGCGCCTCGGCAGCAGAAACCAGCCCGAGCAGCGTGGCTACGGCTTGATCGTCGTCGTCGGGCAGCAGCTCGCGGTGGACGTCAGTAATCGAACCGTCGGCGGTATCCACCACAGCCAACGTCGCGGAGTCGGGCTCGATATACAGCAGTGCGGCACGCGCATAACCGGTCGCGCTGCCCATCGACTGAGCCAATGCCGCCGCGGCCAAAAACGCCGATACCAGCATCACATTCTCAACCTTGCGGGCCGCCAATGCGTCACGCAGCTCCGTGGCTTCTAGCTGGTCACTCCATGTCACGCCGGTCGATAACAGCTGATAACCAGCCTCGTTAGCCCCTTCCCGGGTGCCCAGAATTGCCGCAACCACTTGATCCGGCGCACTGAAGGTTGCCGGGTCTTCGCCATTGGTGACGGCGAAGTTTTCCTCATCGACGGTTGCCCCGTCGGCGTTTTCCCCCTCAACCAGCACCATGCGGACCGTGGTGGGTGCCATCGACACGCCAAGTACGGTGTCCACCACTCCTCCAACTTGTTTGCTATCCGTCCGCGGACCCTGGAGTTAGCACACCATCCCGGGTCGCCAACCACACAAATTATCGCCGCACCGGAGCGCGGCGTTACCGCCACAAAATTAGCTGGACTATATGAAGTTCTGGCCAGGAGCAGACGGTCGAAGCCCCCCGGCTGACCCTTCGCAGGTCGACATTACCCCTCCGTCCGCGGGGCCGTCCACATCACCGGTGCCCGCCACCTCCGTGCCCGCCGCCTCCGCCAAAGCCGCCGCCGCCTCCGCCGAAGCCACCGCCGAAACCGCCGCCGCCGAAGCCGCCAAAGCCGCCAGGGCCGCCAAAACCGCGGTCACCGCCGCCGAAGCCGCCAGGGCCGCCAAATCCGCGGTCACCGCCGCCGAAGCCGCCAGGGCCGCCAAAACCGCGGTCACCGCCGCCGAAGCCGCCAGGGCCGCCAAAACCGCGGTCACCGCCGCCGAAGCCGCCAGGCGAAGAAGGCGACGGGCCTTGCGCAGGGGGAGCGCCGACTTCCGGCACGTGCGGGCTGTTCGGCGGAGCTGCAGGTGCCGGCATGACCGGTGGCGCTTCGGGAGCCCGCATACCCGGAATCCCCGGTGCCATCGGGACCGGCAATGCCGGAAACGCCGGAGCTTCGGGAGCTGGCATCACCGGAGCCGGCATGTGCACCGGAGGCTCGGGCGCGGGGAGTTGCACCGGAAGCTGGGGCACGCCCACCTGAACCGGGTCCTGCGGTGCCGGGAAGTGCACCGGGGGTTGCGATGCCGGCAGGTGCACCGGAGATTGAGGGGCCGGCAGATGAACCGGCCACGGCCGCTCCGGAACGTTGACCGGAGGCTGCGCCGGAAGGCTGACCGGGGGTTGCGGCGCAGGCAGGCGGACCGGAGGTGGCAGGTACACCGGTGGCTGCGGCGCGGGCAGGTGCACCGGCGCGGGAGCCGGCGCGTGCAGCGGAGCGACCTGGACCGGCATTGGCGGACGGACGGGAATCGGCAGAGGCAGCGGAATCAGCACCGGCGCCGGGGGCGCAACCACCGGTGCAGGCGCGGCGACTGGCGCCACCGGCGCGGCCGGAACTGGCGCGGGTAACGGAGCCGCAGCCGGCGGAGCCGGAATCGCTGCGTGTACGGGCGGAGGCCCCACCACCGGTGCAGGTACGTGATTGACCTGCGGTATCGGGGCGCTTGCCGGGGCCGGGGCAGGCGCGGGGGCCTGCTGGGTCGGGACGAAGAGGTTTTGCAGCGGTCGGGGCAGCAAGGCGACGCTCGGACGGATACCGAGTGCTAGCGAGACCTCGAGCGCCAGAGCAGCGGCGACCACAACGACCGCCAACACGCTCCCGACGAGCAAAAGCGGCCTGCGCTCAGAGCTGCTGTCGAGATGCTCGTCGGTGGGCTCGTCCAGCACAGCGGTGTTGGCTTCGGCTTCCTCATCCGGAACGGCGCTGTAGGCGAGATCCTCTTCACTCAGCTCAGTACCGAGCGGAACATCCGGTACCGCAAGGTATCCCGGGGCGACCGCGTAGGGATCGATCTCGCCGGTGCCGGGATCTTGGGCGTACGCGAGGGCGGCGGTCGACGACGCAAATAGCGGCGCGTTGGCCGACGCCAGCGCCGCGCCCCAGGCCAACGCGGTCTCCGGTTCGTCGGCCGCAGTGACCGGGATCGACGTCACGGCCTCCAACTGCGGCTTGAGCGCGGCGATGTCCACACCGGAGCCGACGACGAACACGCTCTGCGGGCGCGTCTCCAGCGTGTCCAGGCCGGCAACCATCCCGGCCAGCTCCGCAACAGTGTTGGCGCCAGAAATCAGCTCCTTGTGGACCTCGGTGATGGAACCGTCGGCGGAGTCGACGACGGCCAATGTCGCGGTGTCGGGCTCGAGAAACAGCAAGGCAGTGTGCGCGTTGCCGACAGTGCTGCCGACCATCTGCGTTAGGGCGGCCGCGGCCATGAACGCCGACACCAGCATGACGTTTTCGATCTTGCGGGTAGCCAGAGCGTGGCGCAGGGCGGCGGCGTCCACCGGGTCGGTCCAGGTGATGCCGGTCGATGTCAGCGCGTGGCCGGCTTGGGTGGCTCCCTCCTGGGTGCCCAGGATCGCCGAGATCACCTGATCGGACGCGCTCAAGGTAGCTGCGTCGTCGTCGGTGGCGATGTCGAAGTTGTTGTCTTCGACGGTGAGCCCGTCGGCGTTTTCGCCTTCCACCAGCAGCATGCGGACCGATGTGGGTGCCATCGAAACCCCGAGCACGATATCCACCGCGCCTCCAAAGTCCATCGCAGCGCGCCACGGTTTTAGGCGGAGGAGAACACCGCGGACCGGCGCTACATCTAGATTAGATGGTCGCCGTAGAGGCTGTGCAGCGTTACAGCCGAAGTTAAGTAGACCTTATGAAATTCTGGTACGAGCGCGACGGCGTCGGTCCGCGCTGTCCCTGATACTTCGACCCTGCGCGCGCGCTGCCGTAGGGATGTTCGGCCGGGCTGGTCAGCCGCAGGATGCACAGCTGACCGATCTTCATACCCGGCCAGAGCGTGATCGGCAGGTTGGCGACGTTGGAAAGCTCCAGGGTGATGTGCCCGCTGAAGCCGGGATCGATGAAGCCGGCGGTCGAATGGGTCAGCAGCCCCAGGCGTCCCAGCGACGACTTGCCCTCCAGCCGGCCCGCCAAGTCCTCCGGAAGCGTGCACAGCTCCAGCGTCGAGCCAAGCACGAACTCTCCGGGATGCAGCACGAAGGGTTCTCCGTTGACCGGTTCTACCAAGCTGGTCAACTCGTCTTGTTGCTTCGCGGGGTCGATGTGGGTGTATCGGGTGTTGTTGAACACCCGGAACAAGCTGTCGAGGCGAACGTCCACGCTGGACGGCTGGACCAAGGCATCGTCGAACGGATCAATTCCCAACCGGCCGGCGGCGATTTCGGCTCTGAGGTCACGATCGGAGAGCAGCACGCGACGAGCGTAGCCGCTCGCCCGCCGCTCGCGATGTCGATGATCGACGCGACGCCGGGTGCTAGCCTTCCGAAGCAACCGCGCCGATGTAGTTCAATGGCAGAACATCAGCTTCCCAAGCTGAATACGCGGGTTCGATTCCCGTCATCGGCTCCACGCCTAGCAGCGCAAACACTGTTCGAAGTGTTCGATTACCCGACCCCGGTGTCACGAGATGTCACAACTCGATTCGAAGTGTCACCAGCAGCCCTATGTGCTTTGCATCGGTAAGTGCCGTCAGGGGTTCGTTCGGAGACCTTAGTAACCGTACGCCCGCAGTCGACACAGGTCTTTGATGGCACGGCGTAGTCCAGCCACTTCGGCCGCGGCAATGCGTGATATATCGCGCACAATTCTGCGTGCTGCCTGCTTTGGTGCTGCGCGGCCGGCTTTGACTCCGAAGGCCGGCTGCCGCGCACAAGCGGGTAGGCGGGGCTGAGCGGGCCACTAGAACTTCTTGAGCCCGTGAACAATCCGGCCGAACGACAGGGCCGACGTCACCGCTTTTCGCGCGCTTCGCTGCAGTAAGCTCATGTTGGCCACCGTCAGGTAGCGCACCCCGCAATCGTGCCACTCCGCGGCCTGCTCGAGGACTTCGTCGGGTGTCCCGCAGAGCGCCGCGTCCTTAATCACCGCGGACGGGATGTCAGCCACATAGGACAGAGCTGTCTGTTCGTCGATGCCGTACGGGAGAAAATCCTGTGCGCCCGAGAAGCCTGTTCCCATCGGGTGCTGTGCGCCGTGGCGGCTGAAGAGCTCATCGGGCGCATTGAGGGCGAATGCCCGGATTAATTCAGAATCGAGCGCCTCAGCGACATCTTCGTGGGCGCGACCCGTGATGACGAACAACTGGACGGCCGGGATGATCGATTCCGGATCGCGTCCGGCGTCGGACGCAGCGGACCGGACGGCGTCGAGACGTTGTTTGTAGCCCTCCGGCCGGTGCGGGAAGGCAGGATAGAAGGCGTCGCCGTAACGCCCCGCGGCGCGCAGCATGCGCGGACCGTGTGCCGCGATCCATATCTCGGGCCACTTGCCGCGATAGGGCGGCAGATCGAATAGGGCATCGCGCAGCGGGAAGTAGGGCGAGTCCCGGGTGACGAGTTCGCCACCCGAATTCCAAAGAGCGCGGATGGTTGCCATCGCCTCCTCGAATCGTGCGACCGGCTTGGACCAGTCGACCCCATACGGCTCGTTTCCTTCGCGCTCGCCAGGACCGATCCCCAAGATCGCCCTGCCGCGGGAGAGCAAGTGCAGGGTTGCGGCGGCCTGGGCTGTCACGGCTGGGTTGCGTCGACCGCTGTCGGTCACTCCGATGCCGAGGCGCAGCCGGCCGATCCGGTTGCGGGCGGCGAGGTGCCCGAGCATGGTCCACGGCTCCAGTGCGGCGTCATTCCTGGGTATGAATTTCGCTAGGCCGCAATACTTCTGCTCCCACAACGATCGCGGCAACAACTGGTTGAGGTGATCAGGAACCCAAAACGAATCGACCCCCCTGGCGACTGCACTCAGATAGTTGATCCGGATATAGGTGTCGGCGGCCGGGCGCGCGGCGATAATCGGGTCCACCACACCTACACGAAATTCGCTCAGGGTTCGCCTCTTCCGGCCGCGGTTTGTTGGGGCGTGTGCGCGTTGCATGCTAGACACGGCTTCGGCGATCGCTAATGCCATCGCTATCGGCATGAAGGCCCAGTGGATGATGATCGCGACGACACGCCGAGCTTAGCCGCGACGCCGCAGAAGCTTGACAATAGCGATAGCGGTGAATGACTTCTCCCCACCGCTCAGTAACGATCGCGCGCTGTTCAGCCGTCAGTTCATAGGTGTTCGTTTCGTAGTCCACGTGGTCGGCAAGGTACCGTCGCAGGCGCGGCCGATACTGCTCGAAACCGCCCAGTCCCAGATGCTCATACAGGCGGCGCAGCTGCCCCTCGGGATCGGCGATCAGATCCTCATAGCGCAATTCGTAGAAGCGTGATGGATCAACGAGTTTTGCGCCCTTCGTCTAACTTTCGATAGAGGTCGAGGTAGGTAGACAGAACGTTCTCGTCCAATCTCTCGAACGTCGGTCGTTGCAGGCCGTGTACGCGGGACAACGCTTTAAGAAGATGAATGGTCGATGGATAAACGACATAAGGATCTCGGACGATGTGGATGAACTTCGCCTGCGGAAATATGTCCAACAGCACCTTGATTCGGAAACTATGCGTCGGGCTTTTGAGGATCACTGTCCTGCGACGGCGGAAGTACACCTGCTGAACGAACCGGAAGAGGGTCCGTTTCCATGCTTCTAGTTCTCGCGATGTCAACTGCTCCAAATCCAGATACCGCTCATGCTGAGGCGGCCGGTTCGGGAAAGCGAGGGTCAGGTACGGCGACGGCTGCCCCTGCATGCACCACACGAACTCGTCTTCCTGCGGGTGATGCAAGCTCAAACCCATGTTGTCCATGGCCCGATGCTTCGACACCAGAAATTCTGCACACCACGCAAACCGCTCGGTCAGTAGAAAGTGTTGCGGCGCAAGACATTCGTAACCCGTAGGGACCAGTGTGGCGATCGTCCAGGTCCAACAGTTCGTGCAGCAAAGTGGTGCCGGTACGCCAGTGCCCAACGATGAAGATTGGCGGATCGGCGATCACCGTGTTGGCCACTCGCTTGCCGAACAAGATCTTCTGCCACAACCCCAGATAGGAATTCACGACAGAGAGAAACGTGTAGAGGACGGCGAAGTGCCAGCGGCTCCAGTGTACGGCGAAACGGTTCCGGATCAGCAGGCGCGCCCAGGCCGAGAAACTGCAACCGAGCCACAGCGGCGCCGCCCACTCATGCCACCAGGAAAATCGAGACGTCGAACGTGGGGTCTTCATGGCACGTGGGACAAGCTCTGTGCGGTTGCGCGGGGCGTAACGGAGACCCGTAACCGGGTGAGGCCGAGAAGATTGGCGTTTGTCGTCCACGTCGGCGGCTCGACCACCTCTATCCGGTCGATGTTGGTGACGATCTCGCGCAGCACCGCTTGGCCCTCCATCCGCGCCAGCCGGGTCCCGGGACACGAGTGGATGCCGGAGCCGAACGCGAGATGCCCGGTCGGATTACGGTCGGCGCGAAAGACATCCGGGTCCTCGTATTGACGCGGGTCACGATTCGCTGCACCCCACGCCAGCAGCACGCAGGAGCCTGCGGGGATGACGGCCTTCCCGACGGGATAGTCGACGCGCGTTGTACGGCAGATGTTTTGGACGGGAGACATCAAGCGAAGTTGCTCCTCGATCGCCGACGGGATCAGATCTGGTCGCTGCGCAAGGAGCCTGAGCTGGTCTGGATAGTCGGCGAGCGTGAGAAACAAGGTGCTGATCATATTCGCCGTGGTCTCATAGCCCGCAACCAGCAACAACACCGTGAACAAGAACAATTCGTCATCGCTGAGCCGACCGTGCTCGGCGTGCGCGGCAAGCTGCCCGAGAACGGTGCACTCCCCCAGTTGCCCGTTGTCGAGCCTGTGAGTGCACAGCGCACGCAATCGCCAAAATCCGGTGAAACTCTTCACCAGCGAAACCAGCCCCGACACGGACAGATTGACATTGGTGAACCGAGCCACCTGGTTGGACAAGCGGCGGAAAGTGGCCTCGTCCGGTCCCGCTACGCCGAGAACATTGGTGATGGTGCGCATCGGCATCGGTGCGGCCACGGTGGAGACGACGTCCGCGGGTGTCTGTGTCAGTAGCTCGCCGACTAACTCGCGGGCAAGTTGGTCGACCATCGGACGCCAGGACTCCAACGCGCCGCGCGCCATACCCGGCGCCAGTTGCTTGCGCATGCGGGTGTGCGCCGGCGGATCGGACGTGGGGAGGAAAGGCAGCCACAACCGTGAAATGGTGACACCACGGGCGCTGGACAACACGTCGTGGTTACGCGCAGCCTCGCGGACGTCGGAGTATCTGCTCAAGATGTAGATGTCGCGCTTGGGGTTGTACTGCACCCGCTCGCCCGCCAAAAGCTCCCGGTAATGCGGGTATGGGTCGCGGGCTATCGCGAGGTTGGACGGGTCAAAGTCGGTGATTTGCACATGCTTTGGGTCATGGTTGCCGACCAGTCTCGACCGGGCCTTCCGGGCGGCGGTGAGTGCGAGTACTTCTGCCAGCATGGGCGCGCGCGCCCGCGCCAGCTGAACGTCGCGCCTCATCGTTGCGGTCACAGGAAAGCCAAGGCGAGCTCGCATGCGCCGACTCGCGAGTTGCCAATTTTGCTTTCGTCCGTCGTGCACGGTAGTGTCGGATTGAGGCGCGCCGCTACCATCGCATCTCCGGCGATCGGCACGGACTTCTCGAAGTGCCGATGTCGCCTACGAGGTGAGGGACTACGGCGGTCACGCAGCTGGCAGGTCGAGGTCACAGACTTCTCCGCAACGTGGATCCTCATGGCTTCTCCAGAACCTGCGCCCAGCAGGCCGCTACGCGGTGCACTTCCTCATCTGAACCCCTGACCTGCTGACTGACGCGCAGACTCAGGTCGTAGTGCGTGGCGACCCAGCCGACGCCGCGTTTGCAGTCGACCCGCACCAGCGTGCCGTCCCCGGCCCATTCGTGGCCGCTCGCCTGTGGAGCAATCCTCGTCATCACGCCGCCGCGACGGACGAATTTTGCGGTAGTCATCGTCGTTCCCCTATCTGTGTCCCGCGCAACGACGGCCAACGGCGTCCGGGTGTCGCGCTCCGCGATAGGAATCGTCACTCGAGTGCGGTGCGACGAGCGCAGTAGCGCGCTACTGCAATCTCGCCCGGCTTCGGCCCGGTACTACCGAATCGCGGTCTTGGGCGCCGGCTTATTGCCCGCCCAGACGAAGGGGGTCTGAGGTCATCCGCAATTAGACCGATGGGCGGCGCCGATTTTGCCGACCCCGCGACCTCAACGTGGTGCGCTCGGCTGCCTCACCGGCATCCGCGGTAGCGATCGTCTGTTACGTTTTGCGCCGCAACAAGTTTCGCTTCGGCCACGCGGTACAGGCCATCCAGGGCGACCCGCTCGACGTCGACGTACTGGCAGATCACGTCGGCGGCGACGCCGGCGTCGCGCAGTCTCAATGCCAGCGAATACGGTAACGGCAGCCGGCGTAGCGCCCGCTCGCGTTGGCTGAGTTCATCGCCCATATGAGCAGCATGCATATGCGGTGATCGTGCCGAGTCAGTATGGCGATACTGAAATCATCGCCGGCGCCGAGCGCACGCCGTCAGAGGCCCGTCAGAAGCTACATCACTCCGCTCGCGCACTGTGGCCGGGTAACAGGGCGGCGAGTTCGTCGCGGCTGGTGGTTCCGGTCTTTGCCATCGCCCGGTAGATGTGGCTCTCGACGGTGCGCACCGAAAGAGTCAGTCGCTCAGCGACCGCGCGGTTAGACAACCCCTCACCGATCATCATCACGATCTCTCGTTCGCGGTCGGTCAGCGGCAAGGGCTCAGTGGCCCGACGAAGCGCCGGAGTGCTGGCGCCGCCGCATTGCTCGGCCAGCGCATCTGCGCGTGTCGCGCATCCCAACGCCGAACCCCGTAGGCCCTGGCTGCGATATTTTCGCTGATGGCCTAACTCAGCGGACCGCCAGGGACGCACCCGGACCCAGCGAATCGACTTCCCAAGCTGAATACGCGGGTTCGATTCCCGTCATCGGCTCCACATCTACCAGCGCGAACACTGTCGAACGTCGTTTCGGTTCGCGGCCCGGTACCCCGCCCGTACCCCGACTTGCCGACGCGGCTGCGCGAGCGCATAAGCCCAATTTGAGGACCCTCTGACCTCGGCGGTGCAAAGATATTCGGCGTGAGCGGCGGGCGCGTACATTACGCACGAAACGGGTCCGTTCGCCTCGCCTACCGCATTTGGGGCGACGGAGACCCGACACTCGTCTGGGTTCCTGGCTGGATCAGCAACGTCGACGTGTGGGACCTTCCCGAGAGTCCGTTCGCAAGCTTCCCCGAACTGCTTGGCGAACAAACCCGGTTCATCGCCTGGGACAAGCGCGGGACCGGGCTGTCGGACCCCGTGACTCGCGTCCCTCCACTCGACGAGCGGATGGACGACCTGCACGCGGTGCTGGACGCTGCCGAAGCTGAGTGCCCAGCAATCTTCGGCATCTCCGAAGGCGGGCCCATGAGTATCCTCTTCGCGGCGACCTATCCGGAGCGGGTGCAGTCACTTGTCCTGTATGGCACGCTGCCGCGGTTTTCGCCCGAGCCGCCGGATTACCCCTGGGGCTTCACCGCCGAACAGACTGCCGCAGTACGGGACGAGATCGAAACACGGTGGGGCGATGGGGCAATGGCCGAATGGTTCTTCGGGCCACTCGTCGAGGTGCCAGGCTTCCTCGATCTCTACGGAAGAGTTCAACGGGCTTCAGCGAGCCCCACGATGGCCCTGATGCTCTGGAAGGCGCTGTCAACCATTGACGTGCGACCCATACTGAACAGCGTCCGCGTGCCGACGCTGGTGTTGGGAAGACGGGGCGATCTCATCGCACCCCTTGAAGCCGCCAAGGCGTTGGCGGACGGCATACCCAACGCGCAGTTTCACGAGCTTCCGCCGGGACCGCATGGGCTCCTGGACGAAGCGATGGCCGAGGCCATCCTCGATTTCGTATGCGGCGAGCACGACGTCGGGGCGAACGAACGTGTGCTCTCGACGGTCTTCTTCACCGATATTGTCAGCTCGACCCAACTGCTCAGCGCCCACGGCGACGCGCATTGGCGCCATGAGCTCGACGCCCACGACAGGGTGGTCGACAGCCTGCTGTCGAAATACGGCGGCCGCCGCGCCAAGCACACCGGCGACGGCGTATTCGCTCTTTTCGACGGTCCGACGAAGGCGGCCCGGTGCGGGCTCGAGCTCGTGCCAGCCCTGGCGACGCGGGGCATCCGGATACGAGCGGGGATCCACGTCGGGGAGTGCGAAAAACGCGGAGACGAATGGAGTGGCATGGCCGTCCATATCGGAGCACGGATAGGCGCGATGGCCGGGGCCGACGAAGTGCTGACAAGTCGGACGGTGCGCGATCTCTCGGCTGGCTCCGGTTTGCGCTTCGAAAGCCTTGGGCCACGCAGGCTCAAGGGCCTGCCCGAAGAGGTCGATGTCTACCGGGTCACGACACCAACGAGCGGCCTAACGCCGTAGCGCTATCACGTTGTCGCCCCGCACTTAGTCCAGTCGCCAACGCACCCAGCGCGGCCATGTTGCTCGCGTGGTCGTCGGTGTTGATCAGGTGGGCGTATACGGTCAGTGTCGTCGTGACCTTCGCGTGGCCCATGAATCTGCTGATCTCCAGCGGTGGAATCCCAGCCGCTACGCACAGGCTCGCATACGTGTGGCGGAGGCTATGGAATTTCAGGTCCGGGGACAGCGTCGCGCTCGGGGTTAGCCGGTTTGCCCGCAGCACGGCGGGCCGATAAACGGCCTTATAGAACGTTCCGCGCCTTATCGATTCGGCCCAATTGAGGTCCAACCGCGCCTCAGCCGCGGGCACAGATAGCCCGGCCAGGGCGGTTGCTTGGCGGACAACGATAGCTTTGCGGCTGGTCGCTCCGTCGGCCGCCCGTACCCCGGTCGGCCTTGCGGTCGCTGAGGCCATGCCCGGAAACAGCGGCGCCGAAGGTTCGTCGGCCCGCGGGTGCTCCGCGAGGTAGTCCCGCAGCAGCTCGTTCGTCGCTGCCGTTAGCGGCACCCGGCGACGACTGCTCTTGGTCTTGGGCGACAGGTAGGTCATCGTTGCACCGATGACACGCGCTGTCCGCTCTACGTAGAGGACACCCGGCTTCGCGGGTGCGTTCGGGTTCAAGGACCGCCCCGGCAGCGCAACGTCACCGACTTGCAGCCCAGCGAGCTCTGCCGCGCGAAGACCGGTCCACGCGACGACATGGACATAGACGTTGTACGGCCAGGGCGTTGCAGCCACAAGAGCCGATACCTGCGCGGCGGTGAGGAATTGCGTCGGGTCATCGACGACGCCAGGCGCGCTTAAACCCGCACTCGACTCGCTGGGCAGCTTCACATAATCAGCTGGGTTGGAGGCGAGCCGGCCATCCGCGACAGCCTGCGCGAGCACCATCCGCACCAGGAAGTAAGCATGGCGGACAGTGGACGGTTTCTTCCCAGCCGCGACGAGACACTGCACCCACGCGGAGATGGACTCGCGCTTGATCGCGTTGAGCGGGTAGCCGCCGAACACCGCATCGGCAAGGTGGATCGCCAAGAGCCGGCCCGCCGGTTCGGCAGCTGAACGCACTCTTTATTTGGGTCTCGGCTTCTACGATTCTTTGGTTGACGGGCGACCGGACTGAAGGGAGCTTGCACTGGACCGCAGGAAGCTGTCGACTATCGGACAGCGATTGGAGTGCTCGCGAGTCGGCGAGTTCGCTATCAGCGTCGTGGTCGTGCTGGTGCTGACGATCGGCGTGGTGTGGAGCCTGCCTGATGCCGAATTCAAACGGCGGCTCACACCGGTGCTGCAGCCGGTCGCTTTGGCGACTGGGCTGGAGCAGGACTGGCGGATGTACGCCCCGGAACCGCTAGGGCGACTGGAGTTCGTCGAGGTGCGTGTCACCATGACCAATGACGTCCAGCGGGTGTGGACCACTCCGCGCGGTGACCGAGTGGTGGGAGCGTTCGCCTGGTATCACTGGCAAAAGTTGAAGGAGAATCTCGTACGGGAGCCGACGATCCGAGTTGGGATGGCGCACTGGGTTGTTCATCGGCTCACCGGACGTTCTGAGCGCGCCGCACGGGTGCAAATGATTCTGCGCACCGAGTCACTGCCGGCCCCGGGCACCGACAGCCCCCGCGCGGTCGGGGAGGAAATCCTGTACGACGAAATCTTGACTGGCGGGCAATGACCAAGCCAAAAAGCCGCCGGCGTTGGCCGGCGACCGCGGTGGAGACCTGGCGAACGTTTTGGTTTCGACCGCAGCCGACATACACCCTCGGCCTAGTCAGGATGGCGTTCGGCGCGGTGGCGATCGGCTGGACGGTCTCTCTGCTCCCTGATCTGTATGAGCTGTTTGGGCCACACGGGGTCGAGCCGCAGCAGCCTGAGAGTGCCTATCAGTGGGGTGTCTTCGCGATCTGGACCAGCGACCATGCGCTGCTTATCGGATGGATCTTGCTGCTGGTGTCTTCGGTCGCGCTGACGATTGGCTGGCACAGCCGACTGGCCGCTCTGGCGGTGTTCGTGCTGATCTTGTCGTTCGAGCACCGCGACGTGTGGGTGTTCAATTCCGGCGATCTCGCTGTGCGCATCGAGGCCTTGTTTCTTGCGATCTCGCCGTGCGGCGCGGCGCTTTCGCTCGACCAAGTACGCAGCACCGGCAAGTTCTGGTCGGCGCAGCAGCGCCCGCAATGGCCGGTGCGGTTGATGCAATTGCAGCTGTCGTTGATCTATCTCGCGTCGGCGCAGGCCAAGCTGAATGGCAACGCGTGGCCGCAGGGCACCGCCGTGTCCTATGCTCTGCGACTGCCCGACATGCTGCTGCTGCCCACCCCGCACTGGTTTACGACCAGCGCGCTCCTGATGAACGCCGTCACGTGGGGCGCGCTCGCCGTCGAGCTGTCAGTTGGGATTCTGGTGTGGAACAGGCGATTACGGCCATGGGTCCTGGCCGCGGGCGTGGTGATGCACACCATGATCATGATCACCATTGCCGTTGGATTTTTCACCCTGGCCGTGTTCGTCCTCTACCTCGCGTTCATCCCGCCCGAAATCGTGGAGCGTCTTCCGCGCAGCGTCAAAGACATGGCGAGGAAGCTGGTGGCGGCGTTTCCCCGAGGCAGACCGAAATCCAGTAAGCAGGCGGAGAATTCGGACTCGACAGAAAGCGAGGGAGTCGTCGCCGAAACCCGCGCCGAAAGCCCAAGTGGCGCAAGGACTACTACTGAAGACTAGGTGAGAGCCGACGCGGTGGACCGGTTGGCTGGGCTACGGGTGACCCCCACCGGTGGTCAACCCATGGCTCGTTCCGCCACCCGTCGTCCCACCGCCGGTCGTTCCCCCACCGGTGGTCGCACCGCTGGTCAACCCATGGCTCGTTCCGCCGCCCGTCGTCCCACCGCCGGTCGTTCCCCCACCAGTGGTCGCACCGCCGGTCGTTCCGCCCGTCGTGGCCGTACCCGTGAGGCCCCCGGTCGTGGCCGTACCGGTCCCCCCGGTCGTCCCACCCGTCGTACCCCCGGTCGTCCCACCCGTCGTAGCCCCGGTCGTCCCACCCGTCGTAGCCCCGGTCGTCCCACCCGTCGTACCCCCGGTCGTCCCACCCGTGGTGCCGCCGGTCGTTGTACCTCCGGTCGTGGTACCACCCGTGGTAGCTCCCGTCGTGGTACCACCGGTGGTGCCACCCGTCGTAGCCCCAGTCGTGGTACCACCAGTCGTGCCGCCCGTCGTACCCCCGGTGGTACCTCCCGTCGTGGTCGTACCTCCGGTTGTGGTGCCGCCAGTCGTGTTCGGGTGCGGGTGCGGGTGCGGAAACGGGACCGGAATGGGGATCGGAATGGGGATCAGCCCGGGCGCCGGTGGCGGCGCGACACCAGGGCCGACGTCCGGGGGTGGTGCGGGCGCTGGCGGTGGCGCTTGACCTGGACCACCACCTCCGACCACAGGACCCGGACCACCCTGGGGGACAACGGCATCCGGAGCTGGCGCTGGTGGTGGCTGCACTTCCGGTGCAGGCACCGTGTTCGGCGCCGGCAAGGCAGGTACGAAGTTTCCGGGAACCGACTTCTGCTGCGCCGGCGCCGGCGGTTGTGGGCGGGTCGCGGCAGTAGGGCGGACGCCGATCGTCACAGCGACAGCGAGCGCTGCAATGCCAGCGATCAGCATTCCGCCGGCCGCGCTGCCGACCAGCAAGGCCCGGCCTACCGGCGGAGCGGCAGCATCTAACTCCCCGTCCTCATCATCGCCGCCGTATTCCATCGGAAGCAGTTGGGAGTCGGAGTCCTCCATCGAGTACGCCAACTGCGGACCCGATTCTGCAGCCGCGTCCCTCGTCGCGTCCTCAGCCCCCGTGAACGCCCCGGTCATCGGCACCACAGGTGCCGCCGTCGTCGCGTCCCAGGCAGGGTAGGAAAGCCCTCCCGCCGCCGCCTCCGCTGCCATCGCCGCGCCTTGGGCGATCGCGAAGTCAGGATCGTCCGGCACCGCAAGCCGCACAGAAGACGTTGCCTGGAGCTCTTGCGCAATGCCGCTGACGTCCGCCAACTTGCCTATCAGGTAAACATCCTCTGCCGCCCCGGGTTGCTCGCGCAGACGACCCAGCAATCTGCCGGCAGCGGTAATTGCGTCGGAGCCCTCGAGCCGTTCGGTGGCAACGTGCTTCGCGGTCGGATCACCGCCGTCCACAATCGACAGCATCGCCGTTTCATCGTCGACAAGCAGCACAGCCGAAGCGCGCTCTCGTTGGCCGCCAGAAAGGGTGCGCACCAATGCCGTTGCTGCCTGAGACTCGGACACCACCACGACGTTCTGAACGCCGGAGTCGTCCAACGCCTGCCGCAGCTGATCGGCTCGGCGCTGATCCGACCAGCACAGCCGGGTAGAGACCAGCCGGTGATACTGGTCTGCCAGCGACCGATTTGTACCGACCACCGTCTCCGTCAGTCTCGCGATCGGATCCTCCGCGAGGTCGACGACCGACTCGTCGATCACGCCATGGCCACCGGTACCCGATTCGATGAGGGCCAAGCGGGCAACCGGACCGGCGACTGCGACACCTAAAGCTAGGTCCACCGCGGCCCCCTCTCAAACTGCGTGCCGCATCGGCATGTTCGCCGGTCGCTTACGCTGAATCACGGGCAAGCCCGAAGCCAGGAATGCCCGAGCGTCATCGCATGGCTATACCTCGGGCATTATCAGTCATTCGCGAGACAATGCCGGCGTATTCGTCAGATTGTGCCCCCGACGAGTGGCGTGCCGAATTAGCCAGCACAACCTCGTGCCGGATGGTCTCACAGCGGATATCGTCACAGACGAGCAGCGCAATTGCCGAGCGGGGCGTTAACTCGGCGCACAACTAAAGGGTGCCGAACCGTAATTTTCAAATTCCAGGGAGATCTCGTGAGCCAAGGGCGCGATAACCCGCCGACCGACCGCCTCAGACGCAGACCGGAAACAGGCCGTGTTGATGCTCCACAGGCATCTGCGGGCGACCCACGGCGAGCAACCCAAGACTTCGCCACCCAACGTCTCTCAGCCGGCCAGAACGCATCGCCGTCCGGGAAGCACCCCGTTCCTACCGCAGCCTCGACGAAGCGGTGGAACGTCGGTCGCGACGTCGTCGCCGGTGTCCTGTTGCTCATTGCGCCCCTCTTCCCATGGAATCTGTATTTCGGCGTCGGCATTCCGAACAGCAGCGGTGCAGTGTTTGCGCTGCTGGCTGCGGCGACAGTGCTTTCCCTGGCAGCTATCGCCGTGACCTATGCGAGCGGCTCACGCCCGGGCCATACCCTCGCGGGCCGACTCCGGGTAGCACTCAACGCCCCATACGCGCTGCTGGTAGTGGGTTTCGTCGGGTTCGACGTCGTCCAGACTGTGCGATACGGCGGCAGCGCCGACGTGCCGGGCGGCGTGGGCCCAGGCGCGTGGCTCGGGATCAGCGGCGCATTGTTGAGCGCGCAGCCAGCGATCAGTGGCACGGCCGCCGACGACGACAGGTTTCGAAAGTGGCTGCTGTCGGCTCGAATCGTGGGTTATGCGTCCATAGCCGTTGCGGCGCTGAGTGTTCTGTTCAACCTATTTTGGCGGACAAAAGCTGCCCTGCCAGGCTCGACCAGCTCATCTGGCTTCGGCACTCAGAATGTGGCGATCATCGCGACGGCGGTGGTGTACGGCGTCGTGGCGCTGGCCGCCGTCGTCGTCGCATCCAAGTGGATTCTTCAGGGCAGCAGCAGGTCGTCTCGGCTGGCGACCACAGCGCTCGGAGCGTCCACACTGGCAGCCGGGGTCGTCGTCTGGGTTCTTCCCGTTGGCCGCGAGATCGACGGATTCCACGGCATCGCGCAAAACACGTCAACGGCCGGGGTGGGATTCGAGGGCTATGTGGCATGGGTGGCGGCGGCAGCGATATTCGCGCCGCTGACCCTGTTCAGGGTCGTAACCAACCACCAGATCGACCGAGGTGTCTGGCGAGTAGCCGCACGAAAAGGCTTGCTACTGATCGCTCTTTGGTGCCTCGCTTCCGTGCTGATGAGAAGTACCGACGTCGTCGTAACAGCCGTTTTGCATCTGTCACGCCCGCCGTACGACAGCGCGGCGATGGCCGCGTTCGATGTAGTGACCGCGGCGCTTGCGATTTGGCTTCGCATCAACATTGTCAACCGGTCTCTTCCGGTCGCCGTGATCTCATCTCTGTGCGGAGTTCTCCTCGTGCTCAGTGTTTCCCGCATCGTGCTGGGCATCGCGTTATCCCCCCGAATTGCAGGTACGCCGGCCGAGGCCGGCAACCCGGTGTACGGAAACAATCTCGCCCAGCAGATCACCAGCACGTTCGATGTCGTGCTCAGTGGGCTAGCCCTGGGCATCCTCGTCGTGGCCATCATCACCGCGCGCTCCGTACAACGTCGCCCGCACACTGGAGACAAGGGTGACAAGCGGATCCGGTCTGAATCGCCGACTCCCGCCGGCTGGGACGGCGAGACAACTCGACTTCGCGCCCGCGGCGGAGCGGAATCGCCCGCCCCACCACGGCAACAGCCAACTCCCCCGCCGCGGATCCATCGTCCAACGGAGCAGCCGACGCGCCGGATAAACGTCGGCTCCGGGCGTGAGGACGCGACACAACAGCTATCAACCCGGGCGCCCCAGATCTTCCGATCCGACGACTCCGGGCAAGGCAATCTCGCCCCACCGCCCCAGCGTCCCGGGCAGCAATCACCGACCAGCGCACCGAAAATTCATCGGGCTCAACGCGATCCGAGAGAGCATCCCGGCGGTGGACCAACGCGTGAAGGTCGCCCCTAGGGGTGAGTGCTGTGGTGCGGTGCTGCGGCTGGCTAGCTTGCAGTCCCGCCTGACCGGCCGTTATCGCTCACCCGTTCGGGAATGGAAATAGCTTCCCAAACTGAATACGCGCGTTCGATTCCCGTCATCGGCTCCACGTCTACCTGCGGCAACGCCTTCCGCTGTGCTCGAACGCGGGGCTCAGTGACACGGGATGACACAACCCGTTCTCGCGCCCACGCCCGCCGGAAACGATCTTGCTCGGCGATTCGGGTGGGGCTGCCGTCCACGTGTCGGGGATAAATTTCCCGCTTGCGCTTCAAAGTGTCACAAGACAAATTTTGTTGCTTAATGTAACGCG